>CAWIWC010000010.1:0-747849 GCA_963839745.1 uncultured Actinomycetes bacterium | reverse complement strand
GGCTGACCAACCCGGCATAGGCTGCGCGGATGCGCGCAGTCGTGCTCGTCGAAGGCGTCAGCGACCGCGTCGCGGTCGAGACACTTGCCGTTCGCCGCGAGCGGGATCTCGGCGCCGAAGGCGTCGCCGTGGTCGCGATCCGAGGCGCCGGGAACATCCGGAGCGCTCTCGGACGCTACGGCCCGCAGGGGCTCGGCGTCAGGCTCGCGGGCCTTTGCGACGCCGGCGAGGAAGACGACTTCCGGCGGGCCCTCGAGCAGGCAGGGCTCGGCTCGGGCCTCGACCGTCCTGGGATGGAGCGGCTCGGCTTCTTCGTCTGCGTCCGGGACCTGGAGGACGAGCTGATCCGCGCTCTGGGAGCCGCGGCCGTCGAGGACGTCGTCGCCGCGCAAGGTGAGCTGCGGTCGTTCCGGACGCTCCAGAAGCAGCCCGCGCAGCGAGATTGGACGACCGAGGCGCAGCTGCGGCGGTTCCTCGGCACGCACAGCGGGCGGAAGGCTCGGTACGCGGAGGCGCTCGTGCAGGCGCTCGACCTCGAGCGCGTCCCGCGGCCGCTCGAACTCGTCCTCGCACGAGTCGGCTAGTCAGCCGGTGGCAAAGTTACCGACGTGGCGACGCTGGCCGACCTCGACGAGATCGCGCTCTCCCTCCCGCAGGCGACGAAGGAGGTCTCCGACGACGGGCGGCCGTCGTACCTCGTCCACGGCAAGTTCTTCTGCCTCCATCGCAGCCGCCGCCGCGACGCGGTGGATCCGGAGACCGGCGAGCGCCTCGACGACGTGCTGATGTTCCGCGTCGCGGACCTCGGCGTGAAGGAGCTCATGCTCGCGGACGATCGCGGGGTCTACTTCACGACGCCGCACTTCGACGGCTACGCGGCGGTGCTGATCCGCATCCCCGACCTCGCCCGCCTCGACCGAGACGAGCTCGAGGACCTGGTCGTCGAGGCCTGGCTCACGCGGGCGCAGAAGCGCGTCGCGAAAGCCTGGCTCGCCGAGCACGGAGCCACCGATGGTTGAATCCCGGCGTGCGCATCTCGCTGATGATCGAGGGCCAGGAGGGCGTCGACTGGGACCAGTGGCTCGCCCTCGCTCTCGCGGCTGAGGCGGCCGGGCTCGAAGGGCTCTTCCGTTCGGACCACTACCGCTCGATCGTGCGCGGCGAGCCCGCGGGCTCGCTCGACGCGTGGGCGACGCTCGCGGCGCTCGCCGGCCGGACGGAGCGGCTGCGCCTCGGCACGATGGTCTCGCCGGTCACCTTCCGGCCGGCGTCCGTGCTCGCGAAGTCCGTCGTCACGGTCGATCGGATCTCGGGCGGGCGGGCGGAGCTCGGGATCGGCGCCGGCTGGTTCGAGGACGAGCACACGTCGTACGGCTTCCCGTTCCCGAGCGTGCGGGAGCGGCTCGACGAGCTCGAGCGCCAGCTGGCGGAGATCAACCGACAGTGGTCGGACGCGGACGACATCGAACCGAAGCCGCTCCAGAAGCCGCGCCCGCCGATCATCATCGGCGGCCGGGCAAAGCCTCGGACCGTGCGCGCCGCCGTGCGCTTCGCGGACGAGTACAACACGGTCTTCCCGACGGTCGAGGAAGCGCGCGAGCGTCGACGAGCGGTGGCGGAGGCAGCTCGGGAGGCGGGCAGGGCGCCGCTGCGGTTCTCGATGATGATCGGCTGCGTCGTCGGTGGCGACGAGGCGGAAGCGCGCGACCGGGTCGCGCACCTCCGTGAGCTGCTCGGCGAGGGCGCGGTGCCACCGCTCACGGGCACGGTCGACCAGGTCGCCGAGCGGCTCCGGGAATACGAGGCGGTCGGCGTCGAGCGAGCGATGCTCCAGCACCTCGTCCACGAGGACGTCGAGATGGTCGGCCGGCTCGGCGAGCTGGCCGCCGCGCTCCGCTAGCCGTACACCACGTGGCGCCATCATTTTCGACCAGGGTGTCCTTTCGGCGTCCCGCCGCTCGTCTCAGAGGCGACCATTCGGACAAGGAGGAGCCATGAAGTACCTGCTGCTGATCCACCAGGGCGACACCCCGCTGCCGGGGACGCCGGAATGGGAGCGCCTCTCGGAGGACGAGCAGAGGGCGGTCTACACCGACTACCAGGCGATCAACGAGACGCCGGGCGTCACCCCCGGAGCCTGGATGGAGCCGCCCGAGATGGCCACGACCGTTCGCGTCGAGAAGGGCGAGACGCTGACCACCGACGGCCCCTTCGTCGCCGTCAAGGAGGCGCTGGGCGGCTACCTCTTCTTCGAGGCCGCCGATCTCGACGCTGCGATCGAGCTCGCCTCGCGTATTCCCGCGGCCCGGCTGGGCGGCGCGATCGAGGTCCGCCCGCTCAAGGAGGGCTAGCGATCCTCGAGCAGGCCTTCCGCGACGAGTGGGGACGTGTCCTCGCCGGCCTGATCGGCTTCCTCGGCGACTTCGACCTCGCCGAGGAAGCCGCCCAGGAGGCGTTCGCGATCGCGGCCGAGCGCTGGCCGCGCGAGGGGACGCCGTCCAACCCGCGCGCGTGGCTCGTGACCACCGCTCGGAACCGGGCGATCGACCGCATCCGCCGCGATCGCACGCTTGCGGAGAAGACGCGCCTGCTCGACCGGCCGGAGGCCATGGAGGACACCATCGACGAGACCGAGATACCGGACGAGCGCCTCGAGCTCGTCTTCACCTGCTGCCATCCGGCGCTGGCGCTCGATGCCCAGGTCGCGCTCACGCTGCGGACGCTGGGCGGGCTCACGACCGACGAGATCGCCCGCGCCTTCCTCGTCCCCGACGAGACGATGGCGAAGCGGCTGGTCCGCGCCAAGCGCAAGATCAAGGCGGCCGGGATTCCGTTCCGGGTCCCCCCCGCCCATTTGCTCCCCGACCGGCTCGCAGCGGTCCTCGCGGTCGTCTATCTGATCTTCAACGAGGGCTACGGCGGGCGCGGAGACCTCGCGACCGACGCGATCCGGCTGGGGCGGGCGCTCGCCGAGCTGATGCCGGACGAGCCCGAGGTGCACGGGCTGCTGGCGCTGATGCTGTTGAACGACGCCCGGCGCGACGCCCGCTTCGCCGAGGGCACGGTCGTGCTCCTTCGCGACCAGGATCGCACGCTCTGGGACCTCGACCAGATCGCGACCGGACGGGAGGCGCTCGACCGCGCGCTGGCCCTGGGAGGCCGGGGCCCTTATGTGGTGCAGGCCGCGATCGCCTCTCTCCACGCCGACGAGCCGCAGGACTGGCCGCAGCTGGCAGGGCTGTACGGCGAGCTCGCCCGTCTCACGGGCTCGTCCGTCGTCGAGCTCAACCGGGCCGCCGCCATGGCCGAGGCAGGCGACGTCGAGGCCGCGCTCGAGCTCGTCGACCGGCTCGACCTCGACCGCTACCACTACCTCCACGCGACGCGGGCCGAGCTCCTCCGCCGGCTCGGCCGCGCCGAGGACGCCCAGGCGGCGTATGCGCGCGCGCTCGAGCTCGTCCACTCGGACGCCGAGCGGCGCTTCCTCGAGCAGCGTCTGGCCGAGCTCGGCTAGACGGCCTTCGTGTACCGGTGGCAGGGGACGACGATCGTTCCGCCTTCGCTCGCGGCGGCGTAGTCGAACGGCCCTTCGTCGCTCCAGCCGGAACGCTCGTAGAACGCCCTCGCCCTCGCGTTGCCGGCGACGACCGCCAGCCACGCCTTGCCGTGGCCGTTCGCCCGAACCTGTCGCTCGGCCTCCGCCATCAGCGCCTGCGCCACACCGGTTCCGCGATGGTCGGCCGAGACGTAGACCTGCTCGACCTCGCTGCCGACCACCATGATGAAGCCGGCGACCGCACCGCCCACCGTGGCGACCGTGGTGTCGGGGACACGGTGGGCGGCACGCGTCCTGAACGACTCGTCGGTGCGTGCCGTCACCAGCTCCTGAGGCACGAAGCCCTCGTGCGCGTCGCGCCAGCCGAGGCGCCAGATCTCGGCGAGGGCACTCGCGTCCTCGGGGACGGCGCTGCGGAGCTCGACCGCTGGACGGCCAGACAGCACCCGCGAGCTCGTTTCGCTCGCCGGCTGATGCGCTGCGAGGAGCGCGACGAGATCGCGGGCAGCCGCCTCGACGTCCTGCCCGGCGGCGTCGTGCTGGCCCTCGACGACGAGGAGCGCCTCGGTCGTCGCCGGCCCCGTGGCGCTCTGCGCGCTCTGGCGCCAGCACCAGCGGCGGGCGCAGACGACGCCCTCCTCGTCCACGAATACCACCTCGCCCGGCTCGGGCATCACCGTCTCGCTCGAGCCGAGATCGGTGAACGGCTCGGTCCCCTCCGCGAAACGGACCGTGATCGAGCCGGCGACCTGCGCGCGGTCGAAGACGGCCACCGGCATCGCGTAACGGATCGAGACGAGGTTCCCCAGGTCGACGAGCGTGCTGATCGACGGGATGTCGCCATGCTTGTCGAGCCGGCGCAGGAGCGCCTCCGCTGCGTTGCGGTACTGGGTCGGCTTGGCCCCGAACGCCGTGAACGCGCGGCGCCAGGCGACGATCGAGGGCAGATCGGCGAGCGCGGTCGCGCTCAGCCGCTCGGCTGCGGCTCGTTGCTCGACGCGGTACCCCTCGAGCAGCTCAGGTGAGCTCGGGCCGTTGGCGAGCCCCGTCGCGTGGACGAGGCCCGCCCGGATCCCTGGATAACGCTCGGCGACGTCGCGGTCGTACGCGAACACGCGCGAGACGCTACATCGGCTCCTATCTCACCGTGAACGACTGCGTCAGCTCGGCCTTCGAGCTCGACCCCGCGTAGACGTCGATCCTGCCCGCCTCGACCACGAACTTCCCTCGGTTGTCGTAGAAGCCGAAGTCGCTCCGGTCGAGCGTGAACGTGACTGTCCGGCTCTCGCCCGGCGCGAGCGTCACCCGCTCGAATCCCCGCAGGCGCCGCACGGGCTGCGAGATCGTCGCCACGGGGTCGTGGATGTAGAGCTGGACGACCTCGTCGCCCGCGACGCTGCCGGTGTTCCGGACGTCGACGGACGCCTTCAGGCTCCCCTTCGAGGAGACGGAGGTCGAGCTGAGGCGCAGGTTGGTGATCTCGAACGTCGTGTAGCTGAGCCCGTGCCCGAACACGAACTGCGGGTCGCAGCTCGGGATGTCACGGTGGCGCGAGTTCCACTTCACGTCGGGGTTGCACGGGCGTCCAGTGCGCTCGTGGTTGTAGTAGATGGGCGTCTGGCCGAGCCGGCGCGGGAACGTGACCGGGAGCTTGCCTCCCGGGTTGACCTTGCCGAAGACCACGTCCGCCACGGCGGGACCCGCCTGGACGCCGGGGAACCACGCCTGCAGGATCGCGGGCGCGTCACCGACGATGTTCTCGAGCGCGAGCGGGCGGCCGCTGAAGAGCACGACTGCGAACGGCTTGCCGGTCGCCTTGATCGCCGCGATCAGCTCTTCCTGCCTGCCCGGCAGGTCGAGCGTGCTGCGCGAGTTGGCCTCGCCGCTCATCTCCCGCGTCTCGCCGAGGGCGAGGATGACCTGGTCGGCGGCCGAGGCGACGGCGACAGCCTCGGCGAAGCCGGCGTCCGTGCCGCAGCCCTCCGGGTCGACGTGCGGCGCCTCGGTGTTGGAGAGCGTGCAGCCCTGGGCGAAGGTGGTCGTGCCCGTGTTCTGCTCGTCGACGCCGTCCAGCACGGTCACGACGTCGGCGTCGCGCCCGGCGCCCCACCAGGGGCCGAGCATGTCGTGCTGGTTGTCGCCCAGCGGGCCGATCACGGCCGTGTCCAGCGCGGGATCGAACGGCAGGACGCCGCCCTCGTTCTGGAGCAGGACCATCGAGCGGCTCGCGGCGTTCCGCGCGGCGGCCAGCGCGTCGGGCTTGAGCATCTGCGCCTCGGCCTCGGCCGGCAGGAACTGCGAGTAGGGGTTCTCGAAGAGCCCGGCGCGGAACTTGACGCGCAGGATCCTGCGCACGGCGTCGTCGATCCGCTTCATGCTGATCCGGCGCTCCCTGAGCAGCTGCTCGCCGTGGTCGCGGATGAGCGTGCTCGTCATCTCCGAGTCGACGCCCGCGTTCAGGGCGAGCGCCGCAGCCGCAGGCCCGTCCTCGGCGACGCCGTGGCCGCACTCGCCGGAGTCGGGGTTCTTCGGCGGGCAGGCGCGGAGCTCGGCGACGGCGGTCCAGTCGCCCTCCACGAAGCCGTCGAAGTCCCATTCACCCTTGAGGACGTCGTTCATCAGATAGTCGTTGCCGCAGCCCGGCACGCCGTTGATGGCGTTGAACGAGCACATCGCCGTGTCGGCGCCGGCGTCGATCGCCGCCTTGAAGGGCGGCAGGTACATGTTGCGGAGCCGATGCTCCGACATGTCGGTCGTGTTGTAGTCACGGCCGGCCTCCGGCTGCCCGTAGGCCGCAAAGTGCTTCGGGCTGGCGATCAGCTTGTCGCGCGCGCTGTAGTCGCGCCCCTGGATGCCCTTGACGCGGGCGGCGGCGAGCACCGCGTTCAGGTACGGGTCCTCGCCTGCGGCCTCGGCGATCCGGCCCCAGCGGGGCTCGTGGGAGACGTCGACCATGGGGGCGTACGTCTGCTTGAGCCCGACGACGGCCGACTCGCGCGCGCCGAACGACGCGTCGTCGAAGGCGACCTCCGGATCGAAGCTCGCGCCCACGCCCAGCGGGATCGGGAAGACGGTCCGGAAGCCGTGGATCGTGTCGAAGGCGAAGAGGAGCGGGATCCCCAGCCGGGAGTCCTCGACCGCGATCTCCTGGAGCTCCCTGATCCTCGCCGGGTCGGTGACGCTGAGAACGGAACCGAGCCCTGCCTCCACCTCCTCCTCTGTGACGAGGAAGTCCGGCAGGAGCTGGATCTGCTCCAGCTTCTCCTCCAGCGTCATCCTGGCGAGCAGGCGGTTCACCCGTGCCTCGACGCCCTTGTCCGCAGGCCCTCGAGTCGCCTGGAGCGCCTCCTCGTCGCTCGGCGTCTCGATCGCGACGACGCTCCCAGCCACTGCAGTACCGAATGCCACGGTCGCTACCGCGACCGCGGCGATGAGCTTCGAGCTCCACATGGTGTCCCCCTTGGCGCGAACCCTGACTGACGCTCGGGCGCGTACCCTTTGCTCCGGCTCGTGAAACGTCCGTCCCCCAGGCTCTCACCCTGACCTAGCAGCTCCTTGGCGGGCGTCCTCCTCGCGTGCGTCGCCGGGCTCTTCCTGGGGGCGCTCAACATCACCACGCGGCGCGGCCTCGCGCGCTCGCAGGACATCGAGGCCGGCTCGGCGATCATCACGCTCGTCGCATTCGTCGTCGTGGCGCCGTTCGCGCTCGGCTCCGGCGACGCCTTCGACGCCGGCGAGCTCTGGCCGTTCCTCCTGCTCGGCGCGTTCGTGCCGGGCCTCTCGCTGCTCATGGTCGTCCACGCGGTGCGTGCGACCGGCGCGTCGCGCGCCGGGATCCTCTTCGGCATGGCGCCGCTCTTCTCGGCGCTCTTCGCGGTCATCGCTTTCGGGGAGCCGTTCCAGCTGGCGCTCGCCATCGGCACGCTGCTCGTGGTCGCGGGCGGCGTCGTGCTCGCATTGGAGGGCGAGCGGCCCGCCGACTACCGCGCCTACGGCGCCGTGCTCGCCGTGACCGTCGCCGCGGGGTTCGGCCTGCGCGACAACATCGCGCGCGCCGTCGGCGAGGACGTGAGCGTCGATCCGCTCGCTCAGTCGACCGTCGTCATGCTCGGCGGCTCGCTGCTCCTCGTGGCGAACCTCCTGCGGCGGCCGTCGCCCTTCAAGCGCCTTCGGGACGCGTTCCTCCCCTACGCCTCGTCAGGGGTCGTGCTCGCGATCGGTCAGGGAGCGCTCTTCGAGGCGCTCGACCGCGCCCGCGTCACCGTCGTGGCGCCGCTCACGGGCACGGGTGTGCTCTGGACGGTCGTCCTCGCGGCGATCTTCATCGGGCGCAGCGAGCTGATCGGCAGGCGACTGATCGTCGTGGCCCTGCTCGTGGTCGCGGGCGGGACCCTGGTCGGCGTGACGCGCTGACGAGCCCTACGCGGCCGCCGCGGCCTGGTCGAGCTCCTCGATGATGATCTTCTTCATTCCGAGCATCGCCGCCATCGCGCGCTGGGACTTCTCGCGGTCCGGATCCTTGAGCAGCTCGTAGAGCCGCTTCGGCACGATCTGCCAGGACAGGCCGAACCTGTCCTTCAGCCAGCCGCAGGGGCCCTCTTCCCCGCCTTCGGTGAGCGCCTCCCAGTAGTGGTCGACCTCCTCCTGGTCCTCGCAGATCACCTCGAGGGAGATGGCTTCGTTGAACGTGAAATCGGGGCCGCCGTTGAGAGCGATGAACGGCTGCCCGTTCAGCTCGAAGTCCACCGTCATGACCGTTCCCTCGTCTCGCGGCCCGGCTGAGCCGTAGCGCGAGATGTCGACGATCTTCGAGTTCGGGAAGACGGACGTGTAGAACTCCGCCGCCTCCTCGCCCTCGGTGTCGAACCACAGGCATGGAGTGATGGCGTTCATGTCGGCTCCTTTTCTCGGGGTTCTCTGGGTTAGACCGGATCGGCCGGGCAGATTCATCGCGGCCTATGCTCACGCCGTAGCGCAGGAGGACGTTGTCCGAGCCCTCCCAGGTGCGCGGCGCCTCGAGCAGTCGAAGCGACGCGTCCGGCTTGCTGACGAAGGCGGAGACGCCGTCCCCGAGGGCGACAGGCCCGACCATCAGGTGGATCTCGTCCACGAGCGCGGCGGCCAGCAGGTCGTTCCAGAGCGTGCTGCTGCCGAACACGAGGATCTCGCCGCCGTCGCCTTGCTTGAGCTCGGCGACCCGCCGGTGCGCGTTCGCCCGGCTGAGAATCTCCGTCGTCTCGCGCCACGGCTCGGTCTCCTCCGGCGTGAGCGTGTCCGAGACGACGACCTTCTCGATCTCGTTGTCGCGGCGCGAGATCTCGCGGTGCACGGGGTTGGCCTCCGGGTCATCCGCGACCGAGGGCCAGAAGCTCTTGAACCCCGTGTACGTCGTGCGGCCGAGCAGGAGCGTGTCCGCGGCACGCAGCCGCTCGGCGCACGCCTCGTCGAACGCCGGGTCGAACGGGAGCGCCATGAGGTCGCCCGCCGGGGCCGGCCGAGAAGCCGTCGAGCGAGACGAGGTTGTGGACGACGAGCGTGCGCACGGGGCGCCTCGCCCCGACGCTACCCCTTCACGCTGGCGACGTAACCGCGCACGTCGGCGGCCGGCTCGGTGTACGCCTCGCCGAGGGCGTCCTCCATGTTGCCGATGTAGTCCTCGGCCCACGCCGGCAGCTCGTAGTCGATCGCGCGCAGGAACTCGAGCGTCGCCGCGAAGCGCATGTCGGCAATGGACGGGTTGTCGCCCCCGATGAACTTCCGGCCGGCCAGGAAGAACGTGTTGTAGACCTCGAGCGGCCCGGCGAGCGCAGCCTCGGCGTCCTTCGCGGCCTTCGCCTTGACGGCGTCGTCGGCGTCGGACGTGGCGGCCTCGCCCGCGTACTGCGTGAAGCCGAGCGTCGGGTACGTCGCGCGCGCGAGCAGCGGATAGACCGTGCCGATGAGGTAGAACATCGCGCTGTCGACCATCGCCCGCTCGCCCGGATCACGGGGATAGAACTGGTCGAGGCCGTGCTTGTTGCAGAGGTACTGCATGATCGCGCAGCTCTCCCAGAGCGCGCCCTTCGGCAGCCCTTCCTCCTCGAGCAGCGGCGTCAGGTCGGCCGGGTCCTTGGAGAGGAACTCGGGCGTGCTCTTCTTGCCCCAGACGTCCAGCTCCTCGAACTCGAGCCCGGCTGCCCGGACGAAGATGCGGACGGTCAGGTTGTTGACGCTCGGCTTCAGGATGCTCAGCGTGTTGCCGGCCATGGTCTCCTCCTTCTCTAGCTGTACGGGTCCTTGGGTGATCGGTCCTCGGACAACGACTCTCGCGACCGCGCGACGAGCGCCTCGATGGCATCGGCCAGGTGCTGCTGGTCGATGTTGTAGTCGCCGCGCTCGACTCTCAGCTTGTGGGACTCGAGCAGCACCTCGGCGTGCGTGAACCCGACCGGCGGCTCGAAGCGGTACGACGCCAGCTCGACCAGCAGCCCGAGCGCGTCCTCGAAGTAGATCGAGTCCATGAACCCGCGGTCCTTGGGCCCGCTGTGGCGGATTCCCCGCTCGTCGAGCCGCTCCACCACCTGCTTGAACGTCGCCTGCGAGACCGCGAAGGCGATGTGGTGCACGCAGCCGATGTCCGTCGAGGTCCTGGTCGGGTCGGGCTCGCGCTCCTCGTTCGTGAAGACCGTGATCAGCCGCCCGTCGCCCGGATCGAAGTACAGGTGGCTCTCCGACTCGTTGTCGAGGTTCGGCTGCTCGAAGACGAACGGCATGCCCAGCACGCCCTCCCAGAAGTCGATCGACGTCTGCCGGTTGGCCCCGACGATCGTGATGTGGTGGACGCCCTGGCTCTGGAGCTTCCGCATCTCAGAGCTCCTCCCTGACGAGGCGCGCCCCGGCGACCATCGCCTGGAGCTTCTCGAACGCCAGTCGCCGCGGCAGGTACTTCATCCCGCAGTCGGGAGCGACGGAGAGCCGCTCCGGCGGCACGACGGTGAGCGCCCGGCGGATGCGGGCCGCGACGCGCTCCGGCGTCTCCGCCTCGGTCGAGCCGAGGTCGAGGACGCCGAGGATGATCGCCTTGTCCTTCACGCCGCTCAGCACCTCCGGGTCGAGGTCCGGCTGCGCCGCCTCGAGGCAGAGGGTCGTCGCCGCGCAGTCGTTCAGCTCGCGCAGGAACGGGTAGCCGGACAGCCTGTCCTTGACGATGTGGGCGTAGCCGAAGCACGTGTGGAGCACGGTCTCGCCCTCGACCCCTTCCAGCGCCCGGTTGATCGCCTCGAGCGCGTAGGCGCGCGCCGGCTCCGGCCGGGCCTGGAGGTACGGCTCGTCGATCTGGACGACGTCCGCGCCGGCGGCCTTGAGGTCGTGCAACTCCTCGTTCACCGCCTCGGCGTAGGCCAGCGCGAGGCTCCGCTCGTCGCCGTAGTGGTCGTCCTGCGCCTGCTGGGTCATCGTGAACGGGCCCGGCACCGTGATCTTGATCCGGCGCTCGGTGATGCCGCGGAGGAACTCGACGTCCCTGACTTCCACCGGCCTCGTCCGGCGGATCGGTCCGACGACGCGCGGGACGGGGTTCTCGTGGCCCGTGCGGTCGATGGCGACGCCCGGGTTGTCGAGGTCGACGCCGTCGAGCGCCGTGGCGAAGCGGTTCGAGTAGCTCTCGCGCCGCATCTCGCCGTCGGTGACGGTCTCGACGCCGGCGCGCTCCATGTCCTGCACGGCGAGGCGGGTCGCGTCGTCCTGCGCCTCCTCGAGGAACGGCTCGGCCACGGACCAGAGCTCCAGCGCACGGACCCGCGGCGGGAGCCGGTCGCCCAGCCGCTCCCTGTCGATCAGCCAGTCCGGCTGCGGGTAGCTGCCGACGACGGTCGTCGCGAGCGCGCCTGACACGGCTATCGCTCCAGGAGCTTCGACTTGTACTCGCTCCGCTGGAGGCTGCCCCACGGCACGAGCTCGACCTGCGTCTGGACGACGAGCACGGCGCGGATCCTTTCACGGATTGCTTGCGCGAGCAAAGGATCGTCGCTCGCTTCCCGGGCGAGCTCGACCGAGACCGGAAGAGGCGGCTCCTGCTTCACGCCGGGCGACTGGGGCCGCACCAGGACGTTGCCGCTCACGTCGGGCGCGAACCCGCTCACGACCTCACGGACGGCCGAGGGGAAGACGTTCACGCCGCGGACGATCAGCATGTCGTCGGTGCGCCCGACGCAGCGCACACGAGGCCCGGTGCGGCCGCACGCGCAGGGGCTCGTCCGCACCTCCACGTGGTCGCGCGTGCGGAAGCGCAGGAGCGGCGCGGCCTGGTGGCGGAGGTGCGTGAGGACGAGCTCGCCGGCGGCGCCGTCCTCGAGCTCGAGCGCCTCCCCGCTCCCGGCGTCGATCAGCTCGGGATGGACGAAGCCGCGAGCGCCGAGGTGCATGCCGTCCTGCTCCTCGCACTCGCCCCACAGCGAGGGGCCGATGTCGCCGATCCCCATCGCCTCGGTGACCCGCGCCCCCCAGGCCTCCTCGAGCTTGGCGCGGAAGGCCGCCTCTCCCCCGCCCGGCTCGCCCGCGACGAGAACGCGCTCGACGCTCGCCTCCCGCAGGTCCAGCCCCCGCTCCAGCGCCGACTCGGCGAGATAGGCGGCGTAGGACGGCGTCAGCACCGCGGCCTCGGGCTGGAGGAGCTCGATCGCCAGCAGCAGGCGCTCGGTGTTCCCCGTGCCGACCGGAACGTGGCAGAGGCCGATGCGCTCGAACGCGGTCAGCGCCACCCCTGCAACGAACGGGCCCGCGTTGTACGTCGAGACGATGCGCTGGCCCGCGGCAACGCCCGACGCCGCGTAGCTCCGCGCCGAGCCCGTGACCCAGTTCTCGAGGTCGCTCGCCGTGAGCGGGAGGTAGCTCGGCGTCCCGGTCGTGCCGCTCGTCGAGTAGATGCGGACGATCTCGGACGGGTCGGAGCAGAAGTGCGAGCCGAACGGGTTCTCCGCGTTCGCCGTGGCCTTGAGCTCGCTCTTCTCGGTGAGCGGCAGGCGCGCGATGTCGGCGAGGCCGCCCGCGTCCTCGGCCGAGGCGACGCCGGCCGCGGTCAGCTTCTCGCGATAGAACGCCGGAGCGCTCGAAGAGGTAGGCGAG
Source organism: uncultured Actinomycetes bacterium (assembly GCA_963839745.1). Taxonomy (GTDB): domain Bacteria; phylum Actinomycetota; class Thermoleophilia; order Gaiellales; family Gaiellaceae; genus JAIBJN01. Next base: position 735,191 of record CAWIWC010000010.1, on the reverse strand, counting down.
CTGCGCGCGGTAGCTCTGGTCGTCGATGACCAGCTGCTCGGCCCAGGGAAGCGCCTCGATCTCAGGCGCGAGCATCGGGCGGCTCGTACTCGACGGCCTCCTCGGCCTTCCCGGCCAGGTAGAAGCCCAGCGGGCTCTCCTGCTCCTCGACCAGGTGGGCGAGCAGGCCGGCCGTGCGTGCCAGGATCGGCACGGCCTTGACCACGTCGGGCGAATACCCGAGGTCGAGCATGACCGCGGCGATCGGCATGGCGACGTTCATCGTCAGCGGTTCGCCGCGGGCCTCCGCGACAGCCTGGCCGAATGCGCGCGCAAGCGCGACGTGCGGACCGCTGACGCCGCGGGCGTCGGCGAGCTCGAGGATCCGCTCGGCGCGCGGGTCGAGCGGCCGGTGCACGGGGTGTCCGAACCCCGGGACCTTGCCGCCGGCCTCGGAGATGTCCCGCACCACCTCCGCGGCGACAGCGGCGGGCTCCGCTCCTTGCTCGCGCGCGGCGGCGAGCAGGCGCGCGCACTCCTCCGAGGTGCCGAGGACGACCGGCCCCGCGCCGAGGATCCCGGCAGCGACAGCGCCCTGGAGAGAGTCCGGGTCGGCGGCGAGCGTCATCCTCGCGGCGACGTTCGTCGGCATCATCCCGTGCTCGGCGATGGCCACCAGCAGCAGGTCGAGGAAGAAGCGCTGCTCCTCGGTCGCCTCCTCACCGGTCAGCAGGAGGTGGAAGTACTCCGTGAAGGTGACCTCGCCCATGAGCTCCGTCGCGAGGTCGCGGCCGCGCACCTCCACGCGGTCGGGATAGGCCTGGCTGAGGCGGCTGACGGGATCCCCGGGCTTGCCGATCTGCATCCCGGGCAGTCTCACATGTCGGCGCCGGTCTACGCGTGGACGCGGTAGCGCAGGTGCGCATCGAACCGGGCACATGCTCCGAGCTCATCGACCCAGCCCTCTGCGAGACTCTGCCCGCGTGACGGTCGACGACACCAGGGGCCCCGGCACCGTAGGCCAGGCGCTCGTGTTCGCGTACGGATTCTTCGCCGTCGCGGCGAGCGCCCGCTCCCTCTTCCAGCTCGCCACGCGCTTCGACGAGGCGCCGTTCGCCATCCTGCTCTCGGTGACCGCGGCGGCCGTGTACATCGTCGCCTTCACGATGCTGCGCCGGCGCGACGCGCGGGCATGGCGGATCGCCGTTGCCTGCGTGAGCTTCGAGCTGGCCGGCGTGCTGGTGGTCGGCACCCTCAGCCTGGTCGAGCCGGACTGGTTCCCGCTCCCGACGGTCTGGTCGTCCTTCGGGATCGGCTACGGGTTCCTGCCGCTCCTCCTCCCCATCGTCGGGCTCCTGTGGCTCCTGCGGCCGACGACGCGGGCCGCCTACGCCCGCTAGTCCCTTCAGCGCGGGCACGACCTCCCGCGCGAAGCGCACCAGCTGCTCCACCGGGCTCTCGGTCGGCCAGAAGACGAACGTGTCGAAGCCGAGGTCGGTTGCGAACCCGCTGAGCGTCTCGACCCAGTGGTCCGGCGGGCCCTCGACGAGCTCGCCTGCGGCGCCGTCCCGGATGACGCCCGTTTACATTGAGGACGCGGCGGATCTCGGACGGCTCGCGCCCGGCGGCCGTGGCTGCCTCGTCGATCGCGGCGCTGCATGTCGGGCACCAGGTCCGGCGTGGCCCAGGAGAGGGACGGCACCCAGCCGTCCGCCAGCCGGCCGGTGAGGGCGAGCGCCTTCGGCTTGCCCACGCCGAGCCAGATGCCGATCGGGTGCGTCGGCGGCGGGCCCGGATGCAGACCCTTCACGGAGTAGTGCTCCCCCGCGAAGGAGATCGAGCGCTCCCCGCTCCAGAACGCCCGGATGATGTGCATCGCCTCCTCGAGCGCCTGCAGCGCCTCGCCCCCAGAGCGCCTGGGACCGCCCATGGCGGCGATCGGGTCCCAGAACGCCCCCGCTCCGAGGCCAAGCTCGAAGCGACCGCCGGAGAGCACGTCGAGGGACGCCGCCTGCTTGGCGATCATCGCCGGGCCGCGCAGCGGGAGGTTGGCGACGTCCGGGAAGAAGCGCACGCGCTCGGTCCGGGCGAACAGGTCGGCGATGAGCGCCCACGTCTCGAGGTAGCGCCACTGATACGGGTGGTCCTGGATCCCGACCAGGTCAAGCCCGAGCTCGTCGGCGATCGCAGCCTGCTCTCCTGCCACGCTCCAGGTCATCGCTCGTCGGGACGACGAAGACGCCGAACTCGAGCGGGCGGCCGTAGCGGGAGACCACGACCGTAGCTTCCATGATTCGGCCCGGTCGGGGCGGGGAAAGCGGAGGGAACCCCCGGACCAGCCGATCGTGCCGCGCCCGCCTCAGGACGAGGCGCAGGCTCCGAGCGAGAACGGGCTCACCGGCGCCCCCGTGGGTCGCCGGTCATGCGGTCTGCGTTCCCCCGTCGAGAGCCGGCCCCGGACCATGCGCACGGCGGAGCCTTCCACGGCTAGTTAGACGGAGCCTTCGGGTCGCAGTTAGTCACAGGTGCAACCGCCATCTGATCGGCCGACGGGCGCGTATGCAGGGGTGAGGTTCGCTCCCGGCGGGGACCGGGAACGACGTCGTCAGACCAGGGACCAGGGAGGTTCTCAATTGACCGTGTTTCGCATCCTCAGCGTGCTTGCGGGGGCGCTCGTCCTCGCCGCAACGCCGGCATCCGGCGCCCGTGACTGGCCGGAGGTCATTCCGCTCCCGACCGGCTTCCAGCCCGAGGGCATCGACATCGCCGGAGGCCACACGTTCTACGTCGGGTCGATCCCGACGGGCGCCGTCTACCGCGGCGACCTGCGCACCGGCCAGGGCGAGGTGCTCGTGCCGGCGCAGTCCGGCCGTGCCGCGATCGGCGTGGACGTCGACGGGCGCCAGCGCATCTTCGTCGCCGGCGGCCCGACCGGCATGGCCTGGGTCTACGACGCGCGCACCGGGGCGACGCTCGCGTCCTACCAGCTCTCCGAGGGCCCGCCGACGTTCGTGAACGACGTCATCGTGACGAAGGACGCCGCGTGGTTCACCGAGTCCCAGAAGGCGGTGCTCTACCGTGTGCCCATCGGGCCGGGCGGTGAGCTCGGGTCGCAGGCCGACGTCCAGCGGGTGCCCCTCACCGGCGAGTTCATGATGGGCCCCGGCTTCAACGTCAACGGGATCGACGCCACGCCGGACGGCGAGACGCTCGTGATCGTCCAGTCCAACCTCGGCCGCCTCTACACGGTCGAGGCGGATACCGGCGTCGCAGATCTGATCGAGCTGACGGGCGGCAGCGGCAACGTCATGCAGGGCGACGGCATCCTGCTCGACGGCCGCACGCTCTACGTCGTCCAGAACCGCATGAACCAGATCGCAGTGATCAAGCTCACGCGAGGTCTCGCCTCCGGGACGATCACGGGGCTCCTCACGGACTCCGACTTCGACGTCCCGACGACGATCGCGGAGTTCGGCAAGTACCTCTACGCCGTCAATGCGCGCTTCGGCGTCATGGACCCGGCTACCCAGCCGTTCTCCGTCGTGCGCGTCGAGCGCTAGCGAGAAGGGCGGGCGGGCCCCGCGCGAGGCGGGGCCCGCCCCTCCGATCATCTCGGCGGCAGCGGCGGGTCGCTCTGGGCGTCGGGCTCCGCGAGCACCTCGGCGACCGGGCTCTCCGCTGCGACTCTCGCCCCGCCCGACACTGTTCGGTGGACGAAGACCGCGAGGATCGCGCCGAGCGGCGGTGCGATCAGGTAGATCCAGATGCCGTCCCACTCGCCGCCGATGAGGTCGGGCCCGAAGGTCCGCGCGGGGTTCACGGAGGAGCCGCTGAAGGGGATCACGGCCAGGTGCACGGCCACGAGAGCCAGGGGAATGGCGAGAAGAGCGCTGCCCCCGAAGCGGCCGCTGACGCTCGCCTGCAGGATCACGCCGACGAAGATCGCCGTGAAGAGGAGCTCCATGAAGAAGGCGCTGCCGTCCCCGTAGGCGCCGGGAAAGGTCGACGTGGCGGCCACTTCGGCGCGGGTGTCGACGGCGATCCAGAGCGCGATCGCGGCCAGGATCCCGCCGGCGAACTGCGCGATCCAGTAGCCGATCAGCTCGTTGCTGGGCAGGCGCTTGTCCAGGAACATCGCCAGCGAGACCGCGGGGTTGAAGTGGCCTCCCGAGACCTCGCCGAAGGCGTACAGGCCCGCCAGGAGGGCCAGGCCGAAGGCCAGGGCGGCCACGATGAGAGACGGAGAGCTGGTGAGGCCGGCGGAGACGAGGGCCGCCGACCCCCCGAAGACGAGGACGAACGTGCCGATCAGCTCCGCCGCGTATTTCTGCCACGTATCCATGCGGGACCTCCAGGACTGGGACGGCGAACCGTCGTGTACGCCGGAAGTTTCCTGCTGACTTCGGACGACGCGGGCTCAGGGAGCCGCGTCGCCGAGCACCGTCGCGCGGGTCGCGGCCGACCGGCCCCGGAACGTGGCGACGACTCCGCCGTCTGCGCGCGTGACGTCGACGTCGTAGACGCCGTTGCGACCCTCGAGCGAGCGCTCCTGCGCGACGGCCACGAGCTCGTCCCCTTCCCGCGACGGGGCGAGGAACTCGATCGAGCACCCGGCGGCGACCGTCACCACGTCGCGCGAGTTGCAGGCGAACGCGAAGGCCGAGTCCGCGAGCGCGAAGACGAGGCCGCCATGGCACGTCCCGTGGCCGTTGAGCATGTCGCTCCGCACGGTCATGCGGACGCGCGCATAGCCCGGCCGCACCTCCTCGAGCGTCATCCCGAGTGCCTGCGAGGCGCTGTCGCGCGCCCACATCGCCTCCCCCACCCGGGCGGCGAGTGCTTCCTCGGCCGAGCTCATGGCGAGACCCTAACGGCGGGGCTAGATGCGCTCGACGAGGTCCTCGAGCGGGCGGCGCCTGGCTCGCTCGCTCCACTCGTCAGCGGTCCGCGCGGACGGGTCGCGCAGCTTCGCCGGGTAGCCGAACGTGAGGACGATCGCCGGGCTCTCGCCCTCGCGGGCGCCGAGGATCTCGCCGGCCGACTCCCGGTCGGGCATCCCGTTCGGGGAGCCGCCCACGCCGAGGTCCCAGGCGGCCAGGAGCATGTTCTGCGCCGCACGGCCCGCGTCGAAGGAGGTGGGGCCTTTGCCGGACACCATGAGGGCGATGATCAGGCGCGCGCCGCGCACGTTGCCCGGTTCGAAGACCGCCTCGGCGAGCCGCTCGCGGACGGCCGGGGTCTCGACGACGAGGAAGCGCCACGGCTGCTTGTTTTTCGCGCTCCCGGCGAGCCGCCCGGCGTCGAGGATGCTGCGCTCGAACTCGGGCGGGATCGGCCTCTGGTCGTACCGGCGCGTCTCCCGCCGGGAGGCGATCGCGAGCTCAGTTTCCACGACGGCCATTAATAGCGCGGATTTCCAGGATTAACCTTGTTTGCGGGTCGCAGCGCCGGGAACCACGTGACCATGAAGCGCAACCAGCAGAAGCTGCCCAGAATTCTGCCGGCGCGGCTCACCCGGTCGAAGCGCGAGGACAAAGTGAAGCCTCGGGTGCGGGCTGGATGGATGCGCGATGCGGAGCTCGACCGCTCCATCAACGCTGCAGTGCAGGACGGCGACTACTCAGCCGACCGCTGAGGCGCGCCCGCGAGCACGCCCAGCACGACGCCGAAGAGCCCGTGCACGGCCGCCTCGTACCCGAACACACGGGCATTCGAAATAAGCGGCGGCCATGCCCCGCTCCGACGGTCCGGGTGCAGCCTGTCGACGATCGCCATCGCCGGCCAGAGCGCCAGGTTCTCGGCCTGGGAGGCGACGAGGCCTTGCCGCCAGCCGCGGCCCCCGGCCGCCGTGAAGGCCGCGCCGAAGACGGCGCCGTTCACCAGGTGTGCGCCGAGGCCGACCGCGCGCCAGCCCGATCCGCGGGTCAGTAGACCCCCGAGCATGCGCACGTCCGAGTAGCCCGGGGGCGGGCTGAAGCCCTTCGCAACCAGCGGCTCGGCCGCTGCCCACGCAGCCGCCGCCGCGACCCCTGCAAGTGCCCCGCGCCTCATCCCGTGAGCGTATCCTCCGGCCGTGGAAACGCTCGGTCTCGAGACGCGGAAACGGCTGACCCTCGCCGCGACGATCCTCGGCTCGTCGCTCGCGTTCATCGACGCGACGGTGGTCATCGTCGCCCTCCCGACCATCGAGGAGGACCTCGACCTCGGCCTCACGGGCCAGCAGTGGATCTTCCTCTCCTACTCGCTGGCGCTCGCGTCCCTGTACCTCGTCGGCGGAGCGGTCGGCGACCGCTACGGCCGGCGGCGTGTCTTCATCGCCGGCGCCGCGGGCTTCGCGCTCGCCTCCCTCCTCGCGGGCGCGGCGCCGAACGAGGCCATCCTGATCATCGCGCGCACCCTCCAGGGCGTCGCGGGCGCCTTCCTGACCACGAACTCGCTCGCGCTCCTCCGCGGCGTCTACGGCGCGGACTCGGGACGCGCGATCGGGCTGTGGACGTCGTTCACGAGCGTCGCCACGATCGCGGGGCCGCCGGCCGGCGGAGCGCTGGTCGAGTGGGTCTCCTGGCGCTGGATCTTTCTCCTGAACCTGCCGCTCGCCGCCGCCACGGTCTTCCTCGCCCTTGTTGGGCGCTGCGACGAGGCGCCGCCCGAGCGCAAGGGCAGGCTCGACCTCCCGGGAGCGGCCCTGGCCGCCGTGGGCTTCGGGCTCCTCACCTACGGGCTCGTCGAAGGCGCCGACCGCGGCTTCGGAGGAGTCTGGTGGGCCTTCGTGGGCTCGGGCGCCGCGCTTGCGGCGTTCGTCGTGGTCGAGCAACGCGTCGCGCAGCCGATGCTCCCGTTCGAGCTCTTCCGCGTGCGCAACTTCGCCGTGGCGAACGCGCAGACCTTCCTCGTGTACGCCGGGCTCTACGGCTTCTTCGTGTTCTTCACGATCTACCTGCAGTTCATCGGCTTCACGGCATTCGAGGCCGGACTGCTGAACATCCCCTCGAGCATCATCATGATCCTGCTGGCGGCCCGGTTCGGTGGGCTCGCGGACAAGCACGGGCCGCGCCTCTACCTCACGGTCGGGCCCGCCCTGATGGGGACGGGGACGCTCGTCTTCACGTTCGTCGACGACAAGTCGGACTTCTGGACGGCGGGCATCGCCGGGCTGGCGATCTTCTCGCTCGGCCTGGCGATGATGGTCGCGCCGATCACTGCGACCGCGCTGAAGTCCGCGCCAGAGCGCTACGCCGGCATCGCCTCGGGCGTCAACTCGACGGTGTCTCGCCTGGGGAGCCTCATCGCCATCGCCCTGATCGGCCTCGTGATCACGCTCGTCTTCGAGTCGCGCACGGACGACGCCGACGCCGTCCCGCTCGCGAGGGACCCGGGGTCGCAGGAGCTCTACGACGCCTCCGTCGACGCGTTCCGGGCGGGCATGCTGCTCGCGGCCGCGCTCACCTTTGCCGGCGCCGCCGTGGGCGGGATCGGGATCTCGAACCGCGAGGCCCGCGGCGAGGCGGAGCCCGCCGTCAGCGAACAGGCGCCGGCGCCAGCCGGAAGTTGAGCGCCCGCGCGCGCTCGCGGCAGCGCGCGACGGCTTCGTCGCGCGTCTCGCCGACCCCGTAGAGAATCGCCAGCCGGTAGCTGTGGGAGTCGTTGACGCCCTGCTCCGAGAGGTAGAGCCCCGGCCGCACGAGCAGCTCCACGGCGGGGTCGGGATCGGGGACGGCGGCGACGAGCGCATCCTCGAAGACCCGCAGGACGTAGCTCACGGCCACGCCGTCCGGCTCACAGGGCCCCCACGCCGGATCCTCGCCGAGCGCCAGCCGGAAGAGCGCGTCGTAGGTCGAGCGCCCGTGCACGGCCTGGACGAGCGGCGCGAACTGCGAGGCGATCCGCCCGTTGACCTCGATGATCTGTGCCGGACCGTCCTCGGGGACGAAGAACTCGACGTTGAAGAAACCGCCCTCGAACGCGTACGCCGGTAGCACGCGCGAGGAGATATCCGATAGCTCCTGGAGACGCTCGCGCGGGAGGGCGCTCGGGTATTCGAAGCTCTCGAAGCTGAAGGTCCCCGGGTACTTGATCGAATCGGTGACGCCGATCGTCGTCACGCGGCCGCCGTGGACGTAGCCCTCGAGCGTGACCTCGGCGCCCGAGAGGAGCTCCTCGGCCATGAAGCCGTGCGCCGCCGCCGGATCTGCGCCGGCCAGGGCGGCGATCTCTGCATAGCGTGTCGTGTAGCGGTCGATCTCGTGCAGGTCCTGCAGGTCGTCAGGATCTTCGATCCGGAACACGTTCTGCGACAGGCGTCCGACGACCGGCTTGACGAAGAACGGGACGTCGAACGGCGGGGTCGCCGTTGATGACGGCGAACCGTGGCGTCGCCTCCGGCGCGACCCGCTGCTGGATCTCGCGGGCGGTCGGCTTGTGCTGGCAGGCGACGAGCGCCTGCGGGCTCGGCCCGGGCAGCCCGCGCCGCTCGGCCAGGAGAGCAGCGAGGAGCGCCGACTGGTCCTTCGTGCCCAGGACCGCGTCGGCCGGAAGGCCCTCGCACTCGTCCAGGAAGGCTGCCGGATCGAAGTCCTCGAGCTGGTCGAGATCCGAGCCGGCGAAATGGACCCGGTAACGCTCTTCGAGGCCCGCTGCTCGAATTGCCTTCAGGTCCCGCTCCTGCGGGCAGAGGACGAGGATGTCTCTCATAAAGCGAAACCTGCGCCGGAAATGCTACCGGTAGGCATACGCTACCCGCGTGCTCGCTGCCCGAACCGACGTCGTCGGGAGCCTCCTGCGCCCACCCGAGCTGCTCGAGGCTCGTGAACGCTTCGAGGCGGGCGAAATGACCCGCGCCGAGTTCAAGCGCGCCGAGGACCGGGCGGTCGACGAGGCTCTGAAGCTCCAGGAGGACGCCGGGCTCGAGGTCGTCACCGACGGGGAGATGCGCAGGCTCTCGTTCCAGAGCCAGCTCCCGGCGGCCGTCGACGGGTTCGGCGAGTGGGACATCGACGCGTTCCTCTGGGGCGAGTGGCACTCGGACGAGATCGGCGACCTGACGGTCGAGCGGCCGCCGATCGCGGTCGTCGGGCCGCTGAAGCGCCGCCGCTCGCTCTCCGGCGAGGAAATCGCCTACGCCCGCAGCCGCACCGACCGCGTGCTCAAGGTCACGCTCCCCAGCCCGAGCCTCTTCGCCAACTTCTACGACCCCGAGCGCTCGCGCGAGGCCTACCCCACGCTCGAGGAGTTCCTCGGCGCCGTCGCCGAGATCCTGCGCGAGGAGGTCGAGGAGCTCGTCGAGCTCGGCGCGACCTACGTCCAGCTCGACGCGCCGCACTACCCGCTGCTCCTCGATCCCGGCTACCGCGACTTCTACGAGAGCCGCGGCTGGCCGGCCGACCGCTGGCTCGAGCTCGGCCTCGAGCTCGACAACATCGTCATCGGAGACCATCCCGGCGTGACGTTCGGCTTCCACCTCTGCCGCGGGAACCAGGCGAGCCGCTGGCTCGTCGAGGGAGGCTACGACTGGCTCGCAGGCCGCCTCTTCGGCCGCGTGAAGGCGCAGCGCCTGCTGCTCGAGTACGACGACGCCCGCTCCGGCGGGTTCGAGCCGCTCGTCGAGGCGCCCGAGGACGTGATCTGCGTCCTCGGCCTCGTGACGACGAAGACGCCGCGACGGGAGACGGTCGAGGAGCTCGTCGGGCGCATCCGGGAGGCGGCCAAGGTTGTCCCCCTGGAGCGGCTCGCCCTCTCGCCGCAGTGCGGCTTCGCCACGTCGATCCTCGGCAACGCGCTCACGATCGAGGACGAGCGCGCGAAGCTCGCCACCATCGCCGAGACGGCCGCGGAGGTCTGGGGCTGATGGCGGTCGTCCTCGACGGCGGCAGCCTGACGCTGGACGAGCTCGTCCGCGTCGCCCGCGAGAACGCGCCCGTCGAGCTCGCGCCCCACGCGGTCGAGCGCATGCGCGAGGCGAGGGCGCTCGTGGAGCGCTCGCTCGAGCGCGGCGACGAGGTCTACGGGATGACGACCGGCGTGGGCGCGCGCAAGAAGGTGCGCGTGGCCGCGGACGAGATCGCCTCGTTCAACCGCGCCCTCATCGCCAACCACCTCGTCGGGGCGGGCCCGGACGCGCCGGTCGAGATCGTCAGGGCGACGATGCTCCGGCTCGCGAACGCCCTCGCCAAGGGCACGACCGGCGTGCGTCCCGAGATCGCGGAGCGCATCCTGACCGCGCTCAACACGGGCGAGCACCCCCGGGTGCGCATGCTCGGCTCCCTCGGGCAGGCCGACCTCCCGGCGATGGCCGACCTCGCGCACGGCCTCTTCGCCGACGCCGAGCTGCAGGCGAAGGAGGGCCTCGCTCTCATGAACTCGAACGGGTTCGCCACCGGCATCGCCGCGCTCGCGGTCGCCGACCTGGAGCGCCTGCTCGGGGCCCTCGACGTCGCCGGGGCGCTCGACCTCGAGGCCTTCGCGGCCAACCTGACGCTGCTCCACCCGGCGATCGGCGAGGTCAGGCCCTACCCGGGGATCGTCGAGTCGCTCGCCGCGCTGCGCGGCCTGCTCGAGGGCAGCTCGCTCTGGGAGCCCGGCGCGGCACGGAACCTCCAGGACCCGCTCTCCTTCCGCTGCCTCCCCCAGGTGCACGGCGCGCTTCGCGACGCGCTCCGCTTCGGCCGCGGGCAGCTCGAGATCGAGCTCAACGCCTCGCAGGAGAACCCGCTGCTCGTCCCCGACGAGGACCGCATCGTCTCGGTCGCCAACTTCGACATCCTGCCCCTGTCCGCGGCGCTCGACTTCCTGCGTATCGTGCTCGCGTCGGCCCTCACGTCGGCGTGCGAGCGTGCGGAGAAGCTGATGCAGGGCCACCTGACCGGCCTGCCGGACTTCCTCGCGCCCCGGCAGGGCCTGGCCGAGAACTCGCTGGGCGAGTTCGGCGTCACCGCACAGGGGCTCACGGCCGAGGCGCGCTTGCTCGCCCAGCCTGTCTCCTTCGAGGCGGTCACCTCGACCCACGCCGAGGGGATCGAGGACCGCATGACGATGGCGCCGCTCTCCGCACGCAGGCTGAGGGAGATGGTGCAGCTCGGCGAGGCGCTCGTCGCCGTCGAGCTCGTCGTCGACTGCCAGGCCGTCGATCTCCGCCGGCCCGCCGCGCTCGGGACGGGCACGGCGCGGGCCCACGCGCTCGTGCGCGAGGTCGTCCCCTTCCTCGACGAGGGAGACACCCTCGTCTCCGACCTCGAGCCGCTCCAGGAGCTGATCCGCTCGGGCGCGCTCTCCGCGTAGGTGGCGTTCCGGCTCGGGATCGTCGGCTGCGGGAGTGTCTCCGAGCGGCATGCCCGCGGCGCCGCGGCCTCGTCCGAGGTGGCAATTGTCGCCTGTGCCGACAGGCGGCTCGACGTTGCGGAGGACTGGGCGGAGCGGCACGGCTGCGAGCGCGCCTATGGCGACTACGCGGAGATGGTGGCCGAGCACGAGCTCGACGGCGTCCTCCTCGCGACCTGGCCGAATCTCCACCGCGAGCAGGTGCTCGGCTGCCTCGACGCAGGCGTGCGGGCGATTCTCTGCGAGAAGGCGCTGGCCCTGAGCGGGGCCGAGGCGCTCGAGATCTGGGCGGCCGCGGGCGAGGCGGGCGCGCTCGTCACGGAGGGCTACATGTACCGGCACCACCCGGCTGTCGCCCGCATCGACGAGCTGCTCGCGGCCGGCGAGATCGGCGCGCTCGACAGCATCCACGCCGCTTTCAGCATCTTCGACCCCGAGGAGAGCTCCCCGGACGACGCTTCGCGAGACTGGCGCCAGCGCGTCGAGCTCGGCGGCGGAGCCCCGTACGACATCGCCTGCTACTGCGTCGACGCCTGTAACCGCTTCGCGGGCGCCAAGCCGGTCCGGGCCCAGGCGCTCACGAGCACGAGCGAGCGCTACGGCACGGTCTCGCGCGTCTTCGGGCTGATCGAGTACGCCAACGGGATCGTGGGCACGATCGAGAGCTCCATGCGGGCGGACTTCAACCACGAGCTGCGGCTCAACGGCACGCACGGCCACGTCCGGCTCCCGGTCGCGTGGAGGATCGACTTCCCGACCGAGGTGGTGGCGAGCCGGAGCACCGGCTGGGGACTCGTCGAGGATGCGCGGTTTCCGGCACAGGCGGTGGACGCCTACGGGCTGGAGCTCGAGGCCTTCGCCGCCGCCGCGCGCGGCCAGGCGGAGCCGGCGCCGACGCTCGCCGAGTCGGTCATCACTGCCTTCACCGTCGACGCGCTGCTGGCAAGTGGGCGTGACGGCCGTGCCGTCGCCGTCGAGATCCCGGAGGCCGTTCTCGCGTGATCTCCGTGCTCGTCGACTGCGACCCGGGCCAGGACGACGCGATCGCGCTCCTGCTCGCCCTGGCCAGCCCCGAGGTCGAGGTCCTGGGCGTCACCACGGTCGCCGGCAACCAGACGATCGACAAGGTGACGGTCAATGCGCTGCGCGTGCTCGAGCTCGCCGGGCGCAGCGATGTGCCGGTCGCTGCCGGAGCGGATCAGCCCCTGGTCGGCGAGCTTGTCGTCGCAGCCGACGCGCACGGCGAGACCGGCCTCGACGGCCCCGACCTCCCGGAGCCGCGAGCTCGCCCCGCCGAGCAGCACGCGGTCGACTTCCTCGCCGAGCGCCTCGTCGCCTCGGAGCGCCCGGTCACCCTCGTTCCGCTCGGCCCGCTCACGAACGTCGCGCTCCTCCTCGCCGAGCGTCCCGAGGCCGCCGAGCGCATCGAGCGGATCGTCCTCATGGGCGGGGCGATCGCCGAAGGAAACATGACCCCGTCGGCCGAGTTCAACATCTGGATCGACCCGGAGGCGGCCGCGCACGTCTTCGCGAGCGGCCTCGACGTGACGATGGTCGGCCTCGACGTCACGAACCGCGCCGTGCTCGGGCCGGAGCACGCGGACGAGCTTCGCCCCCAGGGCCCTGTCGGAGCGGCCGTCGCGTCCATGCTCGACTTCTACGGCGCGTTCTACCGCGAGGCCTACGACCACGGCGGGTGCCCGGTGCACGACGCGCTGGCCATGGCGCACGTCGTCCGGCCCGACCTCGTGCAGACGGTCGAGCGGCACGTGCAGGTCGACGTCTCGGACGGCATCTGCCGGGGCCGGACGGTCGTCGACATGCGCCGCCGAACCGCCCTCCCGGAGCCGAACGCGAGGGTCGCGGTCGACGTCGACGTGCCCGGGTTCGTCTCCCTCCTGCTCGAGCGCCTCCCCCAACTTCCGGCCCCGGCCTCCGTCTGAGCCGGTGAGAGCCGAGGAGCGGCACGATTGATTGTGTCCGGGTGATGAGCTATTAACCACCGCTTACCCGCTGCACAGCTTCGGGGAAGGAGCCGACATGGATGAAACACAGCGCCGGATCGACGAGGTGCGTCGCGAGAGCACCGAGCTCGAGAACCACCTCATCGACGAGTATGTGTCCGGCAGGATCACCCGACGTGAGCTGGTGCGACGAGGGACGGTGGTCGGCATGTCGCTGCCGGCCCTCTCCTTCATCGCAGCGGCCTGCGGCGGGGACGACGACGACGACGGGGGAGCCCAGACCGGAGGCGCCGAGACGACCGCGGGCGCAGTCCAGCCCGGCGGAACCATCCGCGTCGCCCTGATTCAGCCGACCACCGAGCCGAACCCGCTCCTCGTCCAGGACGAGGGTGGCGCGGGCATGCTCGGCGCGACCGGCGAGTACCTGTCCTTCTCCGACGAGAACCTCGCGCTTCAGCCTCGCATCGCGGAGAGCTGGGAGCCCAACGAGGACGGATCGGTCTGGACGTTCACGATCCGCTCCGGCGTCACGTTCCACAACGGCCAGGCCCTCACGTCAGAGGACGTGGTCACGACCTTCGACAAGCTGATCAATCCCGACGGGGGCTCCGCGAACGCACAGTCGGCGCTCGGCGGCGTGCTCTCGGCAGGGAACATCGAGGCGCCCGACGACACGACCGTCGTCTTCAACCTCGACGCTCCGAACGGCAACTTCCCGACGCTCGTCAGCTCCGCGAACTACAACGCCATCATCATCCCGGCCGACCTCGACCCGGCCGACTGGGGCCAGACCTTCGAGGGCACCGGCCCGTTCAAGCTCCAGAGCTTCACGCCGCAGCAGGGCGCGACCTTCGTCCGCAACGACGCGTACTGGGGCGACAAGGCCAATCCCGACACGGTCGAGGTCAGGTTCTACGCCGAGGAAGCGCCGATGATCGTCGCGCTCCAGGGCGACGAGGTCGACTTCCTCGAGCACTTCTCGGTCGCGGGCGGCGCGGCGCTCCTGGACAACCCCGACGTCCAGGTCATCGGCATCAGCACGGCAACGCACCGCCAACTTCACATGCGCACCGACAAGGAGCCGTTCACGGACAACCGTGTGCGCCAGGCCATCGCGCTGGCAATCGACCGGAACGCGCTCGTCGACGGGCTCTGGGAGGGCCGGGCGGAGATCGGCAACGACAGCCCGTTCGCGCCCCTCTACCCCTCGACCGATCCGTCCGTCCCGCAGCGGGAGCAGGACATCGAGCAGGCGAAGCAGCTGCTCGCGGACGCAGGCGCCGAGGGCTTCACGGTGCAGCTCGACACCTGGGACGGGTTCGAGATCCCCGACCTCGCGCAGCTCGTGAAGAACGCGGCGGCGGAGATCGGCGTCACGATCAACCTGAAAATCACCGACGCCGCGCACGTACTACGGCGACGGCGTCTTCGGGAAGTCGACCTGGCTCGACTCGGTGATGGGCATCACCGACTACGGCCACCGGCCGGTGCCGAACGTTTATCTGACCGCCGCGCTCGCGGGCGATCCCAAGCTCGGGGTCTGGAACTCGGCGCACTTCAAGAACGACGACTACGACGAGCTCGTGCGACAGTATGTCGCCGCGCTCGACGTCGATTCTCAGCGGACGGTCGCCAAGCAGATCCAGGAGCTCCTGCTCGAGGAGACTCCGATCATCTTCCCGTACTTCTACAACTTCCTCAGCGCTGCGAAGCCGACCCTTCAGGGAGCGGTGTCCGCGGCGACGGGCCAGTTCGACCTCTCCAAGGCCGGTTTCACGGCCTGAGCCGACGAACGATCGTCAGACGGCCGGGGCCTCCGGGCTCCGGCCGTCGTAGTGTGTAAGGGGCGGAATGGGACGATTCCTGCTCAAGCGGCTGGGCCTCGCGGCGATCACGCTCTTCCTCCTCAGCGTCATCGTCTTCTTCGGGACGCAGGTGCTGCCGGGGAACGTCGGGCGCCGGATCCTGGGGCCGTTCGCAGACCAGTCGGCGGTCGACGCGCTCAACGAGCGCTTGGGCACGGACCGCGGCCTGCTGACGCAGTACTGGGACTGGCTGACCGGCCTCTTCACCGGCGACTTCGGCACGTCGCTCGCGCAGAACGTCCCGGTCACGGAGCTGATGGGCAACGCGCTCGTGAACTCGCTGAAGCTCGCGGCGTTCGCGTTCGTCCTCGTCGTCCCCCTCGCTATCTTCGGCGGCGTCGTCGCCGCGCTGCGACGGGACCGGCTCACCGACCGGATCATCACGATCGGAGGCCTCTCGCTCTCGGTCGTGCCCGAGTTCGTCTCGGGGATCATCCTCATCCTCGTCTTCGGGCTCTGGCTCGACCTCCTCCCGGTCAGCGCCAGGGCGCCCGCGGGCGCCAGCATCCTGACCCAGCTCGAGTACCTGCTCCTCCCCGCACTGACGCTCGTGATCCTCCTCTTCGGCTACATCGCCCGGATCACGCGGGCCGGGACGATCGAGGCGCTCGACGCCGACTACACGCGCACGGCGGTGCTGAAGGGCCTCCCCCGGCGCACGGTGCTGAAGCGCCACGTGCTGCGCAACTCGCTTCTCCCCACCATCGCGGTCGTCGCCACCCAGACCGGCTACCTCATCGGTGGCCTCGTCGTCGTCGAGACGCTCTTCAACTACCCGGGCATGGGGCGGCTCATCTTCACGGCGGCGACCCAGAAGGACATGCCCGTGCTGGAGGCCGCCGTCCTCGTCGTCGGGACGATCTTCCTGATCGCCATGCTCTTCGCCGACCTCCTCTACTCGCTCCTCAACCCCCGCATCCGCTACTCGGGCACCGAATGACGACGATCGAAGACCCGGCCGCCCCGATCCAGATTCCCGTCCGGGACGAGGCGACGATCGCCCGCGGGGAGCGCATCCGCCTCCTCGTGCGCTCGCCGGGGTTCATCTTCGGCGCCATCCTCGTCGGCTTCTGGGTCGTCTGCGCGCTCTTCGGCGCCCTGATCGCGCCGCAGGACCCGCAGGCCGACGACATCCTCAACAAGCTCGGCGCTCCGTCGGGCGACCACTTCTTCGGGACTGACCGGCTCGGGCGCGACGTGTTTTCCCGCGTCCTCGTCGGGGCGCGCGAGATTCTCATCACCGCCCCGCTCGCGACGCTCCTCGCCACGGTCGTCGGGACTGCGATCGGCCTCGTGACCGGCTACTACCGCGGCCTCGTGGACGACATCACGATGCGCATCGTCGACGCGATGCTCTCCGTGCCGGTGATCATCATCGCGTTCCTCGCCATCGTCGCCCGCGGCGCTTCCCGGCTGACGATCATCCTCGTCATTGGCTTCGTCTTCTCGATGATCATCGCGAAGACGGTGCGGGCCGCCGTCCTGAGCGAGCGCGAGCTCGACTACGTGCAGGCCGCGCGCCTCCGCAACGAGCGCTCGCCCTACATCATGTTCGCGGAGATCCTCCCGAACGTGATGGGGCCCATCGTGGTCGAGTTCACCGTCCGGCTCGGGTACGCGATCTTCACCATCGCAACGCTCGCGTTCCTCGGCTTCGGCGCCGACCCGTCCATCCCCGACTGGGGGCGCGACATCGAGCAGCACTACACGTTCATCAGCGCAGGCCTCTGGTGGACCGTCCTCTTCCCCTCTCTCGCGATCGCGACGCTGATCATCGGCATCAACCTGATCGCCGACGCCATCGCGCAGACCTTCGAGCGATGAGCGCCACAGAGCCCGCCATCCAGCTGGAAGACCTCGAGGTCGTCTACCGCGTCCGCGGCATCGACAGGCCGGTGCTGCGCGGGCTCTCGCTCACGGTCGAGCAGGGCGAGTCGTACGGGCTCGTCGGCGAGTCGGGCTGCGGAAAGACGACCGCGGCGTTCACGATCATGCGCTACCTGCCGCGCAACGGACGGGTCGTGTCCGGCTCGATCCGCGCGGACGGCAAGGACCTCCTGGCCATGAGCGAGGCCGAGGTGCGCCGCCTGCGGGCCTCGACGGTCTCGATGGTCTACCAGAACCCCGGCGCGGCGCTGAACCCCGCCATCCGGGTCGGCGACCAGATCGCCGAGGTCTTCCGGCTCATGGGCCACGACCGGGGCGAGTCGCTCGACCGGGCGCAGGAGATCCTGCGGAAGGTGCAGATCTCCGACCCCGCCGGCGGGATGCGCCGCTACCCACACCAACTCTCCGGCGGCGGCCAGCAGCGAGTGGTCATCGCCATGGCGCTGGCCTCCGACCCGACGCTCCTCATCCTCGACGAGCCGACCACCGGCCTGGACGCGACCGTCGAGGCGGAGGTGCTCGACCTCGTCGCCGCCCTGCGCCAGGAGTTCGGGACGAGCGTCCTCTTCATCAGTCACAACCTCGCCGTCATCCGCAAGATGTGCGAGCGCGTCGGCGTCCTCTACGCCGGCAGGCTGGTCGAGGAGGGCGAAGCGGAGACGGTCTTCACCGAGCCTCGCCATCCCTACACCGTCGGGCTCTTGCGGTGCATCCCGCGCGGCGGGTTGCGCAAGGACCGCGACCGCCTCGACACGATCCCCGGCTACCTGCCGCAGCTGGGGGCTCATCTGCCGGGCTGCGTCTTCGCCGACCGCTGCGGCCTCGTCAAGGAGATCTGCCGCACCGACGAGCCACCGCTCCACCCGCTCGGCAACGGGCACTCGAGCCGCTGCCACTTCCACGAGAAGGCGGCCGAGGTCCCGTACACGGCGAGCTCGATCCCGCCTGCCGACGGCGGCGTGAGACGCAACGGCCAGAGCCTCGTGCGCCTCGACCACGCCAGCAAGACGTTCTCGCACGAGGGGAGCACGGTGCGCGCCCTCGTCGACGTCGACCTCTCGATCGGCGCCGGCGAGACACTCGGCCTGGTCGGGGAGTCCGGCTGCGGCAAGACGACACTCGCGCGAGTCCTCCTCGGGCTAACCGCCCCGGACGACGGCTCGACCGTCGAGCTCGACGGCGAGCCGCTTGCGCGCAGGGTCGTGACGCGGAAGACCGAGCAGGTGCGCGCGCTCCAGACCGTCTTCCAGAACCCGGACTCGGCGCTCAACCGGCGCTTCTCGGTCCGCCGCATCATCGGCCGGGCGCTGACGAAGCTCGTGGGCCTGCGCGGCGACCGGCGCGAGCAGCGTCTGCGCGAGATCGCCTCGTCGGTGCGCTTCGACGAGCAGCTCCTGAGCGCGCGCCCCGTGCAGCTCTCCGGCGGGCTGAAGCAGCGGGTGGCGATCGGGCGGGCGTTCGCGGGCGACCCGCGCGTCGTCGTCTGCGACGAGCCGACTTCGGCGTTGGACGTGTCGGTGCAGGCCGCGATCCTCAATCTCCTCGCCGACCTGCAGGCGAAGGAGGGCGTGACGTACCTCTTCATCTCCCACGACCTCGGCGTCGTCCGCTACCTCGCCGACCGCATCGCCGTGCTGTACCTCGGCCGGCTGATGGAGCTCGGGCCTGCGGAGGCGGTCTTCAACCCTCCGCACCATCCGTACACGGAGGCGCTCCTCTCCGCGGTGCCGACGCTCGAGGGCGAGGAGCGGCCGCGGATCCGGCTGGAGGGCGAGATCCCGAGCGCGGCCGACCCGCCGTCGGGCTGCGTGTTCCACACGCGCTGCCCGCGCTACCTGGGCGCGATCTGCGAGGAGCAGGAGCCGCCCCTCGCAGAGGTTGAGCGCGGGCATTTCATCCGCTGCCACATCCCGGTCGACGAGCTCCGGCGGATCCAGGGGGAGCCTCCGCCGCCCCGCGTGCGTCGTCAGCCGGCCGAGTCGAACACGACGACCTGACGGACCGCCTCGCCGGCGCGCAGGCGGTCGAACGCCGCGGGCAGGTCGGCGAGCGCAATCCGGTCGCTGACGAGCTCCTCCAGCAGGAGCTCTCCGGTCGAGTAGAGGTCGATGAGCCGCGGGACGTCCTCGTAGATGCTCGCGGAGCCGAGGAAGGAGCCCTTGAGGGTCTTCTCGTTGATGAAGCCCCAGGCGTCGATCGCGACGGTCGTGCCCTTCGGCGGGATGCCGAGGACGACGGCCGTCCCGCCCGGGCGCACCGAGTCCCAGGCCTCGCGGATCGTCTCCTCGCGTCCGATGGCCTCGAACGCGTAGTCGGCGCCGCCGCCCGGTCGCATGGCGTACGCGCCGTGCGGTGTCGGCGGTCGGCTTCGCCTGGACGGTCGCGGTCGCGCCGAGGCGCTCCGCGAGCTCGAGCTTGTCCGGGCGCATGTCCACGGCGACGATCGGGCCCGCGCCGACGATGCGCGCGGCCTGGATCACGGAGAGCCCGACGCCCCCGCAGCCGATGACGGCGACGCCGGCCCCTGGCTCGACGCCGGCGGTCCGAGTCACCCCTCCCCAGCCCGTGAGCACCGCGCAGCCGATCAGCGCAGCCAGGTCGAGCGGCACGTCCTTGCGGATCGGCACCGCGACCGACTCGGGCACGACGGCATGCTCGGCGAACGAGGAGACGGCGTTGAAATGGCGCAAGTCCGTCCCGTCGAGCGAGAGCCGCGAGGTGCCGTCCGCAAGCGTTCCCGTCGAGGCCATCCGGGCGCCCTGCTCGCAGAAGTTCGGCCGCCCGGCACGGCAGCTCTCGCACTCGCCGCACGAGGGCACGAGCGCGAGCACGACGTGGTCGCCGGGTCGCACGCGCTCGACGCCGGGCCCGACCTCGGTCACGACGCCGGCCGCCTCGTGACCGATCACGAGCGGCAGCGGCTCCGGCAGGTCGCCGTCGACGACGTGCAGGTCGCTGTGGCAGACCCCGCAGGCCGCGATCCTCACGAGCACCTCCCCGCCTTGCGGCGGCGCCAGCTCGACCTCGAGGATCTCGACGGGGCGACCCGGCTCCCACAGCACGGCGGCCTGCATCCGCATCCGGGCGAGCCTACCGCGCCCCGAGGAGCGCTTGTGTTCCACCTTGCCCGCGTCGCCGCCGCCGTAGAATCGCGCGCATGCGCGCCGCCGTGCTCCGCGAGATCGGACAGCCTCTGACCATCGAGGAGGTCGAGCTCGCCGATCCGGGGCCCGGCGAGGTCACCGTCCGCATCGTCGCGAGCGGCGTCTGCCACAGCGACTGGAACGTGATCACCGGCGCGACGCCGAACCCGCTCCCGGCGGTGCTCGGCCACGAGGGCGCCGGGGTGGTCGAGGCCGTCGGCGCGGGAGTCGCGACGATCGCCGAAGGCGACCACGTGATCCTCTCCTGGCTCCCCTCCTGCGGCGAGTGCTTCTACTGCGTCCAGGGCCGCGGCGTCCTCTGCGACGTGGCCATGGCGGACATGTTCGAAGGGACGCTGCCCGGCGGGACGCTCGCCCTCTCCCAGAACGGCACGTCGCTCTACCACTACTCCTACCTCTCGACCTTCGCGGAGCGCTGCGTCGTGCCGGAGAGCTGTTGCGTCAAGGTGCGTAAGGACGCGTCGCTCGAGATCGCGGCGCTCGTCGGGTGCGCGGTGATGACGGGATTCGGCGCGGCCGTCCTCCGAGCCCGCGTCGAGCCCGGCAGCACGGCAGTCGTCTACGGCGCCGGCGGCGTCGGGCTCTCCGCCATCCTCGGGTGCCGGCTCGCAGGGGCGCGCGCGATCGTCGCGGCCGACCCCGTCGCCTTCAAGCGGGAGACCGCGCTCGGCCTGGGCGCGACGCACGCCGCGGATCCGACGAGCGAAGACGTCGGCGGGCTCCTCCGCGAGCTCACGGACGGGCGCGGCGCGGACTACGCCTTCGACACGGCGGGCGCCCCGGGCGTCGTCGCGCAGGCGTACGACGCCGTCAGGCGAGGCGGCACGGTCGTCGCGGTCGGGATTCCCCCCGTCGGCGCGACCGCCGACCTGCCTGGGCCGGGGCTCCCACGGGAGGAGAAGGTCGTCACGGGCAGCTTCTACGGCTCGTGCCGCCCGCACGTCGACATGCCGCTCGTGATCGACCTGTACATGGAGGGCCGGCTCGACCTGGACGCGCTCGTCTCGCGGCGGTACGGGTTGGACGAGATCAACGAGGCGTTCGCGGCCATGAACGCGGGCGAAGTCGCACGCGGGGTGATCGCCTTCTGAGGTTCGCGGAGCGCACGCTCCTGGGCGAGGGCTTCGCCGGCAGCGGTCCCAGCGCCGCCCACGTGAACACGGTGCTCGGCCGTAAGGGAGGCCCCGTCGAGACCGCGTGGGCGACGGCGCTCGCGACGCCGCGTCAGGGCCACATCCCGTTCGTGGCCGTGCTGCGTCCGAACATGCCGGTCAAGCCGGCGACGCTCTTCGTCAACAAGGCCGACATCCGCGGCGACCGGCACGCCGAGCTCACCTGGGGCGCCGCCCAGGCCGGAGTCGCACAGGGCGTGCTCGAGGCGGTCGCCGACGGAACGATCCCCGCCGGCGAGGTCGACGATCTCGTCCTCATCGCCGCGGTCTGGGTCGACTGGGCCGCCGACGACGAGGAGGCGATCTACTCGGGCAACGTCGAGGCGACCCGAGAGGCCCTCGCCGCCGGCGCGGAGGGGCGCCCGGCGATCGAAGAGCTGCTGGGGCTCCGGGGCGAGCCCTCGAACCCGTTCTTCCGGCGCTCGTGAGGATCACGGGCATCCGCCTCCGGCGGCTGCGCCTCCCGCTGGATCCGCCCTTCGAGCCCGCGTGGGATCCCGAGCCGCGGCGCTCGTTCGAGGCGACGATCGTCTACGTGGACACCGACGAAGGCGTGACGGGCATCGGCTCTGGGGACACGATGGACGGCTTCGAGCGCTACGCCGGCCTCTTCGTCGGGCACGACCCGCTGGACATCGAGCGCCACGTTCGGGTGCTCGAGACGATCGCCTTTCATGGCGGCCGCTACTGGCCGGTCGAGGCCGCCTTGTGGGACCTGGCCGGCAAGGCCAAGGGCGTGCCGACGGCCCAGCTCCTGGGCGGCGCTCTCACCGAGATTCCGGTCTACGCGTCCACCGCGGGGCGTCTCGCTCCAGGGGCGCGGGCCGAGTCGACGCTCGCCCTCCGCGAGCTGGGGTTCCGCGCGCTGAAGGTCAGGATCGACAAGGAGGCGCCGGAGGCCGGCCTCGCGGCGGTCACGGCAGTCCGTGAAGCCGTGGGGACGGACCTGGAGATCATGGTCGACCTCAACCAGGGGTGGCGCATGCCGGGCGACGTTGCGCCGCTGCTGGGGTACGACGCCGTCGCGGCGCTCGCGGCACGCCTGGGCGAGCTGGACGTCCTCTGGCTCGAGGAGCCGCTTGCGGGCGAGGACGTCGAAGGCCTTGCGCGACTGCGAGCCGACTCCGGGCTGCGCCTCGCCGGCGGGGAGATGGCGCGCACGCCCAGGGAGCTGGCCGAGTATGTCGACAGAGGCGCACTCGACGTCCTGCAGCCCGACGCCGTGCTCGCCGTCGGCCTCCTCCGCGCCCGGGAGCTCGCGGAACGCGTGCTCGGGGCCGGCCTCTGGTTTACGCCACACACGTGGACGAACGGAATCGGGCTCCTCACCAACCTCCACCTGGCGGCGGGCGTCGGCGGCGGGCCCTTCCTCGAGGTTGCCTTCGACCCGCCGGGCTGGACGCCCGAGCGCCGCGACTTCATGCTCGCGGAGCCCGTCCGGCCGAGCGCCGACGGCCTCCTCGCCGTCCCGGACCGCCCGGGTCTCGGATTCGAGCTCGACGAAGAGGCGGTCGAGCGGTACACCGTGAGCTGACCGTGCCCGCCTACGACGTCCACCAGCACTTCCTGCCCCGCGAGCTCGTCGACGCGCTGCGGGCCCGCCGGGAGCCGCCACGGATCGTCGGGAGGTCGCTCGAGCTCGGCGAGGGCACGTTCCCCATCGACGAGCGCGACAACGATCTCGGCGAGCGAATCGCGCTGCTCGATCGCGACGGCGTCGACATCGCCGTCGTCAGCCTCGCCCCCACCATGGAGACGGAGGGGGAGCCCGAGCTCGAGGAGGCCTACAACGAGGGCATGCGCGAGGTCGTGGCGACCGCGGACGGGCGCCTGCAGGCGTTCGCCGCAGGCGGCTGCCTCGACGGCTTCGCCGGCGCCTGTGTCTCGGCCCAGGCCGTCGTTCGCGGCCTCGGCGCCCTGCCGGACGAGCTCGCCCACGCCGGTCAGCCGCTCTTCGTCCATCCGGGCCCGCCGGGCCCTCCCCCCGGCGGTGCGCCGGCGTGGTGGACAGCGGTCGTCGACTACCCGGCGCAGATGCAGGCGGCGTACTTCTCGTGGCTCGAGGACGGCGTCGAGCGCTACCCCGATCTGGACGTCATCTTCGCCGTGCTGGCGGGAGGCGGCCCGATCCAGCTCGAGCGGCTCCAGTCGCGCGGCGGCGATCCCAAGCGCGCGAGCCACCCGAGGATCCATCTCGACACGGCCTCCTACGGCGCCCGAGCCCTCGGGCTCTGCGCGGAGACCGTTGGGGCGACACAGCTCGTGTACGGAAGCGATCGCCCCGTGGTCGACCCGGGCCCGACCCTCAAGGCTCTCGCAGAGCTCGGACAGAACGTCCTCGATACGGTTCGCAGCGAGAATCCCTCGCGCCTCTTCGCATGACCGACCCCGCCCCGACCCCGCTCGAACCCGCCCCGCCCTCGCTCGGTGGCGGCCGGCCGCTGTTCCTCAAGCGCGAGGACATGCACGAGCTCGGAGCGTTCAAGTGGCGCGGCGCGCTGCCGGTCATCACCGCGTACCAGGAGTCCGGCGCGGACACGGTGGTCACCGCCTCGACGGGGAACCACGGAGCCGCGACCGCGTGGGCCGCCCAGCGGCTCGGGCTGAGGGCGGTCGTCTACGCGCCCGAAGGCGCGACTCAGGCCAAGGTCGCCCTGATCGAGGGGCTCGGAGCCGAGATCCGCCTCGTCGGCACCGATCTCGAAGCTGCGAGGGACGAGGGTCAGCGCTACGCGAACGAGCACGGCCTCGCGTTCTTCGAGGACGGCGCCGAGATGGCGCAGTACGAGGGGTACGGCGCGATCACGGATGAGATCCTCGACCAGCTCGATGAACCCCCGTCGGCGGTCGTCGTACCGGTTGGGGGCGGCGCGCTGCTCGGCGGCATCGGCCTGCGCGTCTGCGCCCGCTCAGCCGACACGCTACGGATCGGCGTCGCCGCCAAGGACGCCCCGGTGATGGCCGAGTCGTGGGAGGCCGGCGGCATCGTGGAGAGCGATCGCAGTGCGACCTTCGCCGACGGCCTCGCCGTCCGCGTCGCCATCCCGCTCGCGGTCGACGTCCTCGGTGAGGTTGCGAGCCGCATGCTCCTCGTCACCGAGCGCGACATGGCACGCGCGGTCGGGGCGTACGCCGAGGCCGGCATCCGCGCCGAGGGCGCAGCCGGCGCCGCGCTCGCGGCTCTCCCCCAGCTCGCCGACGTCGACGGCGCGATCGTCCTCATCGTGACGGGCCGCAACATCGACGACGAGCTGCACAGGAGGGCCTGCGAGGATCCAGGCTCCTTCCCGGCGTAGCCCCGTCCTTCTCCGCGGGAGGGCCTATTCAGTTGTCGTTCACGAGCGGACGGTCCGAGGCGGGCCGCGGCCGGTCGCTCGGCGATACACGCCGTCGGCGACCGCGATGAGGCCCGCGAGCTCCAGCTCGGTCAGCACTACGGCGGCCCCTGCACTGTCGATTTCGGTGGCTCGTACGAGCTCGTCCAGCGTCCGAGCTCCGTCCGAAAGCCGCTCGAGCAGGGCCCTGGCTTTCGGGGAGAGGCCGTCCGGAACAGCCTGCGGTGCTGCCTTCAGGCCGAGCGTCTCGAGGACGTCTTCGGGAGACAGCAGCGGGGTCGCGCCCTGGCGCAGCAGATCGTTCGTGCCCGCGCTCAGGGCGGACGTGATCTCTCCGGGAGCCGCGAAGACCTCTCGACCGAGGTCGAGCGCGAAGTCGGCGGTGATCAGGGCACCGGAGCGCTCGCGAGCTTCCACCACGACCGTCGCTCTCGCAAGCCCGGCGATGATCCGGTTCCTAGCCGGAAAGCGCCACGGGGACGGCTCGACTCCCGGCGGGTACTCGGACACGACCAGCCCGTTCTCGGCGATTCTGCGCGCGAGCTCGGCGTGCGCCCGCGGATAGTCACGGTCGATGCCGCAGCCGAGCACCGCGACTGTGAGCCCGCCGGCGGCGAGCGCACCCCTGTGGGCCTCGGCGTCGACGCCGCGGGCCAGTCCACTCACTACCACCACGCCGGCCGCGGCGAGCGATTGCGCCAGCTCGCGGGCGACCTGCGCACCGTACGGCGAGCAGCTACGGGCGCCGACCACGGCCACGGCGGGCAACGCGAGGACCTCGGGCGGGCCGCCGCGCAGGTAGAGCCGAGCGGGTGGATCGTGAAGCTCGGCGAGCAGCGGCGGGTAACCCCGTCGCCGGGTGACGGAGGGGTACGTCACGTCACCAGCTCCCGCGGAGCTCGGTACGAGAGGGCTTCGGCGACGTGGGCCGCCGCGATCTCCTCCTCGGCGGCCAGGGCGGCGACCGTCGCGGCCACGCGCGCTACGCGGGCGCGCCCGCGCGCCGACAGCGGGAGGGTGTCGACGGCGCGAGTGAGAAGCGCGCGGGCATCAGCACCGAGCCTGGGCCGCTTCCGGCCGAGTTGCTGTGCTGCCGGCACCACTCGGGCACGCACGACCCTGGACGCCTCGCCGGGGCGCGTGTCGAGCTCGACTCCGCGCGGACGCGGCATGTGCACCACGAGGTCGAATCTGTCGATGAGCGCGCGCGACAGCTTCCCGCCATAGGCGGCGAGCTTCTGGGGCGTGCACGTGCACTCGACGGCCGGATCGCCACGGGCGCCGCACGGACAGAGGTTCATCGTGCCGACGAGCACGAACCGGGCTGGGAAGAGCGCCTGCCCGGCAGCCCGGGCGATCGATACGACACCGTCCTCGAGCGGCTGGCGCAGAGCTTCGAGCACGGGACGGTGGAACTCGGGCATCTCGTCGAGCAGCAGGACGCCGTGGTGGGCGAGGCTCACCTCGCCCGGACGAGGGCCCGGCCCGCCACCGACGACCGAGGCCGCGGAAGCCGTGTGGTGCGGCGCGCGGAACGGGGGACGATCGACGAGGGGGCGCCCGGCCGGCAGCACGCCGGCGACGGAGTGAATCCGCGTCGCCTCCAACGCTTGGTCGAGGGTGAGCGGCGGAAGGATCCCTGGAAGGCGTCGGGACAGCATCGTCTTCCCCGTTCCGGGCGGCCCGGCGAGGAGGACGTTGTGCCGGCCCGCCGCCACGATCTCGAGCGCACGACGGGCCCGCTCCTGGCCTCGCACGTCCGCCAGGTCGAGGCCGCCGCCGTTCGCGACGCTCTTCGCCGGCTCGACCGCGTCCAGTTCTAGACGCCCGCGGAGGTACGCGCCCGCCTCGGCGAGGTGCCTGAGCGGAACCGGCTCGATCCCGGCGAGCGCGGCCTCCGGCGCGGATTCATGCGGACAGAGAAGGCGAACGAGACCGGCGCGCCGAGCGGCCTCGGCAGCGACGATGATGCCCGGGACGGGCCGAACGCGGCCGTCGAGAGCCAGCTCGCCGACCGCGGCGTGCTCGGCGAGCCGCTCCGGCGGGATCTGCCGGGAGGCGGCGAGAACAGCGAGCGCGATCGGAAGGTCGTAGCCCGACCCCTCCTTGCGAAGCCCCGCGGGCGCGAGGTTGACCGTGATCCGGCGCAGCGGCCATTCGAGCTCGGAGCTCGCAATGCCGCTCCTGACGCGTTCCTTGGCCTCCTGGCAAGCCTTGTCCGGGAGCCCGACGATCGCGAACGCGGGGACGCCGCGCTGGAGGTGAGCTTCGACCTCGACGCGGCGCGCCTCGAGCCCGACGAGCGCATGAGTGACTGCACGTGCGAGCACGCCATGACGCTAGGGAGGAAACGCGCACGCGTGGCGCGCGGAATGCGCCAAGGCTGTGACGGATCAGTCGAAAGGGGCGCGCCGGATCCGGCGGCCGTGCACGCCGACTGCTTCGAGCCGCACGTCGAGCCCTGCGAGCTCCGGCCTGCCCGCGAGCCAGGCCTCCGCAGCCTGTCGAACGCGGCGTGCCTTCTCGGGGCCGACGGCTTCCAGCGGGTCGCCGTACTCCGGCCCGCTGCGGGCCTTGACTTCACAGACGACGACCGTGCGGCCGCGACGGACGACGAGGTCGAGCTCGTAGCCGCCGACCCACGCGTTTGTGTCGAGGATCAGGTAGCCGCGGAGCCGGAAGTGGCGGCGGACGCGCCGCTCGGCCTCAGGCCCGAGCCGCCGCGAGTGCGACTGTCTCGATCGCCGCTTCCTCGAGCTCTGCATAGCAGCGCGCGTCGAACGACCGGCGGTGGATCGCGCTTGGCCCGCGGCGGCGGACGATTGCCGAATGCCCGGGCGTGATGTACCCCACGTGTGAGGCGAAGCCGTAGCCCGGGAAGACCGCGTCAAAACGGCGCATCGCGCGATCGCGGACGACCTTGGCGACGATCGAGGCGGCGGCAATCGCGGCGCTCTTCGTATCCCCATCGACGACGGCCTGGTGCTCGGGTGCGAGCGGGCCGAGCCGGAACCCGTCCACGAGGCAGGCCTCGGCCGGAGGAGCGAGCGCGGCCAGCGCTTCGCGCAGCCCGCGGAGGTTCGAGCGGTGCAGGCCGTCGCGGTCGATGGCCGCCGGCGGGATCACCCGAACGGCAATGCGCGTCGCGCACCGCGTGACGGCGCGGAAGAGCTCCTCCCGGTCGGCCGGGTCAACCTGCTTGGAGTCGTTGAGGAGCGCCAGCGGCCGGACGCGGTGGTCGCGGAGGCGCTCGTAGTCGAACAGGACGCCCGCAGTGACGAGAGGGCCCGCGAGGCTCCCTCGCCCCGCCTCGTCCGCGCCCGCGACGAAGCGCACGCCCAGGCGGCGGTCGTATGCGAGGAGCTTGCGGCCCGGACGGCGGACTGTCGCCACGGGCGCGAGGATATCGACTAGGTCCGCTGCTTCTCGCGGACGCGCGCCTTCTTGCCCACCTTGGAGCGCAAGTAGTACAGCTTGGCGCGGTTCACGTCGCCGATCGCGCCGACCTCGATGCGGTCGATCTTCGGCGAGTGGAGCGGGAACGTTCGCTCGACGCCCACGCCGAACGAGTTCTTGCGGACGGTGAAGGTCTCGCGGACGCCGGCGCCCTGGCGCTTGATGACGATGCCCTCGAAGACCTGGACGCGTCGGCGCTGGCCCTCGATCACCTGGAAGTGCACGCGAACCGAGTCGCCCGCCTTGAACTGCGGGATGTCGTCGCGCATCTGCTTGCGCTCGAGGATGTCGATGGGCGTCGTCATGAAAAGGGCGGCCGAAGCCGCGCGGGAATGCTAGCGAAACCTCGCGGGCATGGCACGACCAGCCAGCCGGGCATGGCCTCTGTGGACATGTTCCTGGAGGGGCCGCCGCGGGCCTCCCTCCGCTTCGAGCGTAACCAGGCCGAACGCGCGCGTTTCGCACGAACCGTGCCGAAATGCGCACGTGAGCGTGACGGAAGCGGCTAGCGGAACCCGATCCGCTGGGGCGGCCAGTACAGCGAGAACACGGGGCCGATCAGGTTGTCGCGCGGGACGGCGCCCCACTCGCGGCTGTCACACGACTGCAGCCGGTTGTCGCCCATCATGAAATACGAGTCCTCGGGCACCGTGATCGGGCCGAACTCCTCGCCCACCTCGCCGCCGAACAGGTATGGCTCCGGATAGGGCTCGCCGTTCACGTACAGCTGGTCCCCGCGGATCTCGAGCTCGTCGCCGGGGAGGCCGATCAGGCGCTTGACGAAGACACCCCCCGGGCCCGGGCAGATCCTCGACGCCTCCGGCGGAGTCTCGAACACGACGATGTCGCCGCGATCCGGGTCCGTGAACCGGTAGATGAACCGGTTCGCGAGCACGCGGTCGGACGTCCCGGCCTGGCACCCCGGCTCGGGCGCAGCGCAGTGGAGCGTCGGCTCCATCGACGACGACGGAATCCGGTACGGGTTGACCACCCACGCCTTGATGGCGAGCACGGCCGCGATCGCGATGGCGATCGTGAGGACCCAGTCGACGACAGTCGGCCAGGGATCGGGGAGCGATTCGAGCCGGTTGCGGAGGAAGACGGCCTCCTGCTACCGCAGGCCGAGCCGCGTCAGCGGCCAGTAGACGGCAAACACCGGTCCGATCAGGTCGTCGCGATTCACAGGTCCCCAATCGCGGCTGTCGCATGACTGGCCGCGGTTGTCGCCCATCATGAAGTATTCGTCGTCGCCGAGACGCCTCTGCGCGAAGTTGCCGCCCCTCGGGCCGCCGTTCAGATAGGGCTCCTGGACGGCCTCCCCGTTCACCCGCAGCACACCACCCTGCTGGCCGATCGTGTCGCCCGGAAGCGCCACGAGTCGCTTGACGAAGGTGCCGGTGGCGCCACACTGCTCGAGCGCGCGCTCGGGAACGTCGAAGACGACGATGTCCCCGCGCTCCGGGTCGCGGAAGCGGTAGATGAAGCGGTTCGCGAGCACGCGGTCGGAGGCGCCCGCCTGGCAGCCGATCTCGGGCGCGGCGCAGTGGAGCGTCGGTTCCATCGAGGACGAAGGGATCCGGTACGGGTTCACGACCCAGGCCTTGATCGCCAGCACGGCGGCGACGGCGATCGTGATCGTCAGCACCCAGTCGACGACCGTGTCCCACGGCGCCGGCAGCGACCCCGTAATGCGGTCGAGCGGCCCCCTCACGAAACCGACCGCTCCCTGCTCCGCTCGCTGACGCCAGCGCTCGATGAGCGCGTGATTCCCGGACAGAAGAATGTCCGGCACGCGCCACCCGCGGAACTCGGCGGGCCGGGTGTAGTGCGGGAACTCCAGGCCACCCTCGAGGGCGTCCGAGAAGCTCTCGACCGCCGCGCTCTCCTCGCGGATCGCCCCGGGCAGCCGTCGGGCGACGGCATCGAGGACGACCATGGCCGGCAGCTCGCCGCCGGAGAGGACGTAGGGCCCGATCGAGACGACGTCCGTCGCCACGTGCTCGAGGATCCGCTCGTCGAACCCCTCGAAGCGAGCCGAGAGAAGCGTCAGCGCCTCCTCGCCCGCAAGCTCGTCGACCAGCGGCTGGTCGAGCTGGCGCCCCTGCGGGGAGAACGCGATCACACGGCGGTCGCGCTCGGCGCCGTACACGGCCTCCAGGGCCGCGTAGACGACGTCCACGCGCAGCACCATGCCCGCGCCGCCGCCGTATGGCTCGTCGTCCACCTGCCCGCCGGAGAGCGGCGTGAAGTCACGATAGTTGAGGAGCTTGAGCTCCAGCTCGGAGCCGAGCACCGCGGCGAGCGGCCGCTGCTCGGTGAGCCAGGAGAAGGCATGGGGCAGGAGGGTGAAGACGTCGATTTGCATCAGCGTTCGAGATTAGCTTTCGGCCACGAAGCCGGGAGCGACCACGATCCGGCCTTCCTCCAGATCGACCGCACGGACGCAGTCCTCAACCATCGGAAGCGCGATCCCGCCCTCGAGCTCGAGCACGTCGTTCGCCACGCCGGGCGTCACGTCCTTCACGCGCCCGAGGACGCGGCCTCCCTCCTCCTCCACGGTCAGGCCGACAAGCTGGTAGACGTAGAACGCGTCCTCGCCCGCGGGCGGGAGCTCCCGCTCAGGCAGCTCGAGCACAGCGCCGCGGCGCACGGTCCGGTCGAGGCGGACCACCACGCGCCCTCCGGCCGTCTTCGATTCGACCACCGTCGCAGGCTCGCGCTCGACGTACACGGTCGCGCCTTCCGCGAACCGCTCGGGCTCGTCGCTCGCGTCCTCGACCACGAAGGCGCCCGCGAGGCCGTGCGGACGGCCGACGCGGCCGACCCCCACCCAGCGGTCTCCACCCGCCTCGTCAGCGGGCGTCAACGATCTCGAGGAGCGCGCGCTCCTGGCGGCGCCCACCGCTCGCGCGCACGAGCGTTCGAAGGGCGCGCGCGATGCGTCCCTGCCGGCCGATCACCTTGCCGATGTCCTCCTCGGCCACGTGCAGCCGCAGGACGATGGCGCCGTCGCGCTCCGTCCGCTCCACGCGCACCTCGTCCGGCCGGTCGACGAGGTTCCGCGCCAGATAGGCGAGGAGCTCCTCCACTAGATCCCCTGGGCCTTCATGAGGCGCTTCACCCTGTCGCTCGGCTGCGCGCCCTTGGAGATCCAGTCCTGGATCTTGTCCGCGTCGAGGTCGATCGTCGACGGGTCGGTCTGCGGGTTGTAGCGGCCCACGATCTCGATGAAGCGGCCGTCCCGCGGCGAGCGCCCGTCGGCGACGACGACCCGGTAGATCGGGTTCTTCTTCGAGCCCACGCGGGCCAGTCTGATGCGAGTTGCCATTCCGTCCTTTCGTTCCGTGTCAGCGCCGCCGCTGCGAGGCCGCGAGCGACTGGATGTTGGGCATCTTGCCCTTCCCCATCTGCTTGACCATTTTCGCCATCTGCTTGCGTGCGTTCAGGAGCTGGTTGACCTGCTGCACGGTCGTGCCGCTGCCCTGGGCGATCCGGGCGCGGCGCGTGCCGTTGATGATCTCAGGCCGGCGGCGCTCGTCCGGGGTCATGGAGAGGACGATCGCCTCCACGCGGCCCAGCTCCCGGTCGTCGATGTTGACGCCCTGCAGCTGCTTGCCGAGGCCGGGAATGAGCCCGACCACCGACTTCAGCGACCCCATGCGCCGCATCATTTTGTAGCTCTGGAGGAAGTCGTCGAACGTGAACTGGCCGGCGCGGAGCCGGCGCTCCATCTCCTCCTGCTCGTCCACCTCCGCGGCCGCCTCGGCGCGCTCGATGAGCGTGAGCACGTCGCCCATCCCGAGAATCCGCGACGCCATGCGGTCGGGATGGAAGTACTCGAGCTGGTCCAGCTTCTCCCCGGTCGACGCGAGCTTGATCGGCTTGCCGGTGACCGCCTTGACGGAGAGCGCCGCGCCTCCGCGCGCGTCGCCGTCGAGCTTGGTGAGGACGACGCCGTCGAAGTCGACCCGCTCCGCGAACGCCTCGGCGACGCCGACAGCCTCCTGGCCCGTCATGGAGTCGAGCACGAGCAGCACGTTGTGCGGCTTCACCTGCTTGCGGATGGCGGCGAGCTCCTCCATCAGCGGCTCGTCGATCTGGAGGCGGCCCGCGGTGTCGACGATGACCACGTCGCGGCCCTGCGCCTGGGCCTGCTCGATCCCGTGGCGCGCGACCGCGACCGCGTCCTTCGTCGTCCGGTCGAGGAAGACGGGGATCTGGATCTGCTTGCCGAGCTGCTCCAGCTGGTCGATCGCGGCCGGCCGCTGGAGATCGGCGGCGACGAGCGCCGGCGACTTGTTCTCTGTCTTGCGCAGCAGCAGGGCCAGCTTGGCCGCGGCGGTGGTCTTACCGGAGCCCTGCAGGCCGGCGAGCAGGATCACCGTGGGCGGCCGTCCGGAGAACGCGAGCTTCGAGCCTCCTGAGCCCATCAGCTCCGTCAGCTCCTCGTGGACGATCTTCACGACCTCCTGGCCCGGCGTCAGGCTCTTCGTGACGTCCGTGCCGAGGGCGCGCTCCTTCACGCGGGCGACGAATTCCTTCACGACCTTGAAGTTGACGTCGGCCTCGAGCAGCGCGAGGCGAATCTCGCGCATGGCGCCCGAAAGGTCCTCCTCGGTGAGGACGCCGCGGCTCCGCAGATCGCCGAGAGCCGCCTGAAGCTTGTCGGAAAGCGTGTCAAACATGGGCCGGCGGGAAGTGTAGCCGTGTGGTTTTTCCACTCCGACCGAAGGAGGACGAGGAATGTCCGATATCGCCAAGGTCATCACCGTGATCGGGAATCACCCGGAGAGCTTCGCCAAGGCGGCCGACGTGGCCGTGAAGGAAGCGGCGAAGACCGTCCGCGGCATCACGGGCGCCGACGTCGTGTCGATGAGCTGCGAGGTCAGCGGCGACAGCATCACGATGTACCGCACGACCGTGAACATCGCGTTCGGCATCGAGCGGTAGACGCGTCGGTCGCTCCGCCCGTTCAGGCCATGTCCTTTCCAACCTAGGCCTGAGCGGTCGGGGCGCCCCCCGATTCGAGCCTAACGAGGAAATCCGCGCGAATTGCGCGCGGCGCGGTGTCGTGAGTGGGCCTATTCGCCGCCGACGAGCGCCCGCGCGAAGTCGGCGGGGTCGAACGGCTGGAGATCGTCGAGCGTCTCCCCGACGCCGACGAGCTTGACCGGCAGGCCGAGCTCCTGGGTGACCGCGACGGCGACGCCACCCTTGGCCGTGCCGTCGAGCTTCGTGAGCGCGATGCCCGTCAGGCCGACCGCCTCGTCGAAGAGCTTCGCCTGGCGGAGCCCGTTCTGGCCGGTGGTCGCGTCGAGGACGAGCAGCGTCTCGTGCGGCGCGCCCTCCAGCTTTCCCGCGATCACCCGCCGCACCTTGGCCAGCTCTTCCATCAGGTTCGTCTGCGTGTGGAGCCGCCCGGCCGTGTCCACGACGACGACGTCGCGCCCGCGCGCCTCGGCCGCGGAGATGGCGTCGAAGGCGACTGCGGCGGCGTCCGCGCCGCGCTGCGAGCCCACGAAGTCTGCCCCTGCGCGGCCGGCCCAGATCTCGAGCTGCTCCTCCGCGGCCGCCCGGAACGTGTCGGCTGCGGCCAGCACGACCGATCGCCTCGACTCGCCGAGCCGGTGCGCGAGCTTGCCGATCGTGGTCGTCTTGCCCGTGCCGTTGACGCCGACGACGAGCACGACGGTCGGCTGCCCGTCGAGCGCGAGCCGCTCCTGGCCTTCGACGGTGACCATGTCCGTCAGGACGGCCTCCAGGCCTTCGAGCAGGTCGGCCTGGCTCGCAGGCTCCCGGGCTTCGAGGCGCTGCACGATCTCGACGGTCGCAGGCACGCCGCAGTCGGCCGCGATCAGCGCCTCCTCGACCCGCTCCCAGGCCTCCTCGTCGCTCGGGTCGAAGAGGAGCTCGCGAGTCAGCGCCTGCCGGCTCGACGACAGCGACTCGCGCAGGCGCCCGAACCAGCCCCGCCCCTTCTCCTCGTCGGCGGCGGGGGCGACGTCGTCGTCGCCTAGAAACTCCGCCCAGGTGCGCGTCACGCGCTGAGCGCCTGCGCTTCGGGCTCGCCGGCGAGGCGCTTCGACACGACCTGAGAGATCCCGTCCTCGCCCATCGTCACGCCGTAGAGGATATCGGCGGCCTCGATCGTCCTCTTCTGGTGCGTGACCACGATGAACTGCGCACGGTCGGAGAACCGGCGCAGCAGCTCCGTGAAGCGGCTGATGTTCGCGTCGTCGAGAGCCGCCTCGACCTCGTCCAGGAGGTAGAACGGGCACGGGCGCGCGAGGAAGAGCGCGAACAGGAACGAGATGGCGCCCAGCGCCTTCTCGCCGCCGGAAAGGAGCGAGAGCCGCGTGATGCGCTTGCCTGCCGGCTGGAGCTCGATCTCGATCCCGGGCTCCTCGTCCTCGTCGCCCTCCACCCTGATGATGCGGCCGCGGCCGCCCGGGAAGAGGGTTCCCGCCACCTCCTCGAAGTGGCGCTCGACCTCCCCGAGCGTCTCCTCGAAGCGCCGCTCGACCGTCTCCGAGAGCTCGTCGCGAAGCGCCTCGAGCTCCGCGAGCGAGCGCTCGAGGTCCTCCCGCTGCTCCGTCAGCTCCTCCAGCCGCTCCTTCTCACGGGCGTGCTCCTCCGCCGCCAGCGGGTTGACCTGCCCGAGCGCCTCGCGCCGCCGCTCGAGCCGCTCGAGCTGCACACGGAGCGCGTCAGCCTCCTCGTCTTCGAGCGCCTCGGCCTCGGCGTCCTCCGGGAGCCGGCGCAGCACCTCCTCCTGCTCGGCCTCCAGCCGCGCGCGCTCGATCCCGATCGCAGAGAGCCGCTCGGCCGCCTCGGCAGCGGCCCGGCGCAGCTCCGACTCCCAGCCTCCGAGCCGGCGGAGCTCCTCCCCGAGCTCGCCCGCCCTGCTGCCGCCCGCGTCCACGCGCGCCCGCAGCGCCGGCTCCAGCCGGCCGGCTGTCCGCACGCAGGCTCCGAGAGCCTCGGCGGTGCGCTCCGCGATGCCCGCAAGCGCCAGCAGCCGGTCCTCGCGCGTCGCCTGCTCCGGCTCGGGTGCGGCCGCCGCCGCATCGGCCGCGAACCAGCTCTCCCCGCCCGAGAGCGCGACCAATGCGTCCCGGCGCTCGCGCTGTGCCTCCTCCAGGCGCTTCACGGCCTCCCCGAGCTCGACCTGCTCGGGCGCCCACGCGCTCGCGGCCGCCAGGGCCCGCTCGTAGCTCGGCGGCTTGGGCGCGGCCCGCAAGCGGGGCCGCTCGGCGTCGGCCTTCAGGCTCGCGGCGGTCTCCTCCGCGCGCTCGCGCCGAAGCTCGAGGCGCTCGACGGCGCTCCGGAGCCGGTAGAGCGCCGCGGTCGCCTGCTCGTGCTTGCCGGCGGCCTCCGCCAGCCCGTCCTCGGCCTTGCGCCGCTCCTGGAGCACGCCTTCCAGCCGCTCGTCGTGTCGGCGGCGATCCTGGGTCGCCGAGGTCATCCGCTCGTCCACCTCGGCCAGCCGGCGCTCGATGCGCTCGAGCTCGGCCGCGGCAAGCCGCGTCTTCAGGATGTCGATCTCGCCCGCGAGCTTCTCGGCGCGCTCGGCGGCGGTCGCCTGGAGCGCGAGCGGCCGCAGGCGCTTGCGCACCTCGTCCTCGAGGTCGCGTGCCCGCTCCGTCTGGGTTTCGACCCGCGCGAGCTTCAGCTCCGCGCGGTGGCGCCGCCGCTTGAACTTCCCGAGCCCGGCGGCCTCCTCGACGAGCGCGCGCCGCTCGTGGGGCTTCGAGGCGAGGATCTCCTCGACGCGGCCCTGGCCGATGATGGAGTGCTTCTCGCCCGCGAGCCCGATGTCGGCCAGCAGCTCGACGACGTCGGTCCGGCGCACGCGCGCCCGGTTGACGAGGTACTCGCCCTCGCCCCCGCGGTGCAGCCGGCGCACGACCGAGAGCTCGGCCACGTCGAGCGGCCCGTCGCCGGCCTCGTTGTCGAAGAGCAGCTCGACCTCGCACCAGTCGGCCGCGGGCTTGTTCTTCGTCCCCGCGTAGAGGACGTCATCGGGGCGCTCGGCGCGCAGCTCGGTCGGGCTCAGGCTCCCTGCCGCCCAGACGATCGCGTCGGCCACGTTCGACTTGCCGGACCCGTTCGGGCCGACGACGACGGCGACGCCCGGCTCGAGGCGCACCTCGACCGGGTCCGGGAATGACTTGAAGCCCCGAACTCTGACGGAACGGAGAAACAACGCGCCCGAAGTCTGACGATCCGGACGGACGGGCCGCCGACTACCCTCGCCCCTGTGACCGAGCCGACGGTTCCCTGGAACGATCGCGTGTGGCTGATGGGCGCGCACGCGTGGGTCGACGGAGCGCTCGAAGGGCTCGGTACCGAGCTCGCCGGGAAGATCGAGCAGCCGCACGTGCGCCCGTGGTCGACGGTGTTGCGCGTCCCCACTCGAACGGGCGACCTATGGTTCAAGGCCTGCGGGCCCGCGCTCGCCCACGAGCCGGCCGCGATCGAGATCCTCGCCCGGCGTCGGCCGAGAACCCTCCCCCGCCTCCTCGCCGTCGACCGCGTTCGAGGCTGGATGCTCCAAGCGGACGGCGGCATGCGCCTGCGCGAGCTCGGCGAGCCGGCCCGCTGGGTCGACGTCCTCGCTCTGTACGCCGACCTGCAGGCCGAGGCGATAGCGGTCGCCGATGGGCTGCTGGCCGCGGGCGTCCCCGACAGGCGGCTCGACCGCCTCCCCGAGCTCTACGAAAGCCTTCTCCGCAGCCAGGACGGGATCGTCGGTGACGACCTGCGGCGCCTGGTCGACCTCGGGCCCACCGTCTCGCGGCTCTGCCAGGAGCTGGCGGGCGCCGGCCTGCCCGAGAGCGTCCAGCATGACGACCTCCACTCGGGCAACGTCTTCGTGTGGGACGGCGGATACGTGTTCTTCGACTGGGGCGACGCCTGCGTCGCACATCCGTTCTTCTCGCTGCACGTCACGATGCGCGTCCTCGCCTATGAGCTCGGCGTCGACCCTGCATCGGGCGAGCTCACGCGCTTTCGGGACGCCTACCTCGAGCCCTGGACCCGTGTCGCTTCCCGGGCCGAGCTGGTTCGAGCCCTACGCCCTGCCGGCGTGCTCGGTGGGCTCGCCCGCGCGATGGGCTGGCAGGCGCTCATCGACACCCTCCCGCCCGACGTCCGCCACGAGTACGCCGACACGGTCGGCGACCGCCTCGCGCAGTTCCTGGCGAAGCACGGCTAGGTGCCGGGCGTCCGCAGCTCGAGGCAGCTGAGGCCGCTCGGGTCGAGCCAGATCCGCTCGCCGGAGCGCACGATCCGGACGAGCACGGCCTCGCAGGACCGACACCGGAAGACGGTTCCGGGAGCGTGGGCGTAGACCGTCAGCTCCGCCATCTCGCGCACCGCGCCGCAGGCGGCGCAGGTCGAGCGTGCGATCGTCATCTCCGCGCAGAAGATCTCGCGGAGCTCCCCTCCCGGGGCGTTCCCGTCGAGCTTGAGATCGGCGCTCTCCATCTCTTACCTCCCGCTGGGGCCGAACCGCTCGGTGCGAACTCGGCTCGCCTCGTAGCCTAGGCCGACCAGCCCATCCGCGGCCACCTCGACGAAGCGCGTGGGCCCGCAGACGAACGTCGTCGCGACCGGATCCGGGCTTCCGAACACCTCGGAGAGCATCTCGCCGTCGATCCGGCGGTCGTAGCCCGCCCAGCCGGGCGGCTGCTCGCGCGTCAGCGTGTAGGCGACGCGTCAGGCCGTCGTCCTCGTCAGCAAGGCGGTCGAGCTCCTCTCGGTAGATGAGGTCGCCGTGCGTCCGCGCCGAGTAGAGGAGCGCCGCGGGCGCGGTCGAGCCCGAGGCGGCACGGTGGCGCAGCATCGCCATCAGGGGCACGACGCCCGAGCCGCCGGCCACCAGGTGGAGCGGCCCGCCGTCCGACCCGTCCCAGACGAAGTAGCCGCCGATCGGCCCCCGTAGCTCGAACTGGTCGCCCGGGCGCAGATACTCGACGAGGAACGGCGACACCTCGCCGTCCTCGAGGCGCTCGACCGTGAGGACGACCCGGTTCCCGTCCGCGGGGGCGGCGATCGAATAGCTGCGCTGCGCCTGGTAGCCGTCCTCGGCGGTCAGGCGGACGTCGACGTGCTGGCCGGGCAGGTGGCCGGGCCAGTCGGGGACGTCGAGGACGAGGCTGACGACGCGCTCCGTCTCCGGGACGAGCTCGACCACCTCGGCCAGCGCCCAACGGAGCGGAGTCAGGGTTCCCGGCGGGATGATGACCCCCTCTCTGGGTGCGATGGGTGGTTCGAGGGAAGGACGCAGGGAGCGTTCATACCGAAGAGGTATGGGCGCGACTGAGGACGCCGCCTCGGGCCGCCCAGCGCGGCCAGAGGGGATCGCTCGTCATCCCGCCGGGAGCCCTTAGTCCCCCCAGTACCGCTGCTCTCTCCACGGATCGCCGTAAAGGTGGTAGCCGAGCGACTCCCAGAAGCCCGGCTCGTCATCGTCCATCAGGCGCAGGCCGCGCACCCACTTCGCGCTCTTCCAGAAGTAGAGATGCGGGACGAGGAGCCGCGCCGGGCCGCCGTGCTCGGGGTCGAGCGGCTCGCCGTCGTAGCCGTAAGCCACCCACGCCTTCCCGTCGGTCACGTCCTCGAGCGGCAGGTTCGTGGTGTAGCCGCCGTCCGAAAAGGCAGTGATGTAGGCGGCATCGGTCTCCACGTCGGCGAGCAGCGTGTCCACGGAGACGCCCTCCCAGGTCGTGTCCAGCTTCGACCACTTCGTGACGCAGTGGATGTCGACGGTGACCGTCTCGCTCGGGAGCGCCTGGAAGTCGTCCCAGCTCCAGCGGGCCGCCTCCTCCCCGCTCTCCGAGACGATCGTGAAGCTCCACTCCTCGAGCGGCGTGTGCGGCGTCGGGCCCGCCGAGAGGACCGGGAAGTCGTCGGTGCGGTACTGCCCCGGCGGGATGCGCCCGCCGTCGTCTTCCGCCTCGCGCCGGCCGTGGAAGCCTCGGGTGATGAAGGCCACGGCCGAACCGTATCTGCGTCAGACGAGTCTGCGCTCGACCTCGTCGCCGCGCCCGATGAGGAGCTCGGACACGAGCTCGGGGCCGAAGAGGCCGTGCTCGACGATCCCAGGGGTCGCCGACAGCCGAGCCGCGAGCTCGGCGGGGTCGTCGACCGGCCCGAGGTAGTCGGCGATGAGGCCGCCGTCCGGGCTCGGCGGCACGTCGCGCAGCTCGGCCGGGGCGATGCGGGCGAGCGTCGCAGCCGCGCCGTAGGCGAGGATCTCGACGGGGATCGGCGCCGAGATCGCCTCGACGACCTTGTCCGACGAGGCGATGACCACGAAGCGCTCGGCGGCGGCCGCGACGACCTTCTCCCGCGTGTGCGCCGCCCCGCCTCCCTTGACCAGCCAGCCGTCGGGAGCGACCTGGTCGGCGCCGTCGACCGCGAGATCGAGGCGCTCGAGCGCGTCGAATGGCTCCACCGGGAGGCCGAGCTCCTTCGCGGCGCTCTCGGTGCGCAGCGACGTGGCCACGCAGCGGATCGTGGGCGCGCGCCGGGCGAGCGCCGCCAGGAAGTGATCGACGGTCGTGCCGGTGCCGAGGCCGACGGCCATCCCGTCCTCCACCAGCTCGGCCGCCGCCTCACCCGCGAGCCGCTTCTCGTCCTCGAAGCCCACGCCGTCAGCATCACATCCCGGCCGGATGCGGGGTCACGCTAGGATCGAGCCCGATGGCCGAGGAAACGCGCCTCGACGGTCAGGTCGCGCTCGTGACGGGTGGCGGACGCGGCATCGGCCGCTCGGTCGCTCTCGAGCTCGCGCGTGCCGGCGCCCGCGTCGCCGTCTCCGCCCGGACGCCCGAGCAGGTCGAGCAGGTCGCGTCCGAGATCGACGGTCTCGCGCTCACGGTGGACGTCTCGCAGCGCGCCGAGGTCGAGGCGATGGTCGAGCGCGTCGAGAACGAGCTCGGCCCCATCGACCTGCTCGTCTGCAACGCGGGCATCACGATCGACGAGGACGCGGCCTGGACGGTCGACCCCGACGAGTGGTGGCACGTGTTCGAGGTAAACGTCCTGGGCGTCTACCTCTGCTGCCGCGCGACGATCCCGCGCATGCTGGAGCGCGGCCGCGGGCGCATCGTCAACGTCGCGAGCGGCGCCGCCTACCTGCCCGGCTCGAAGTCGACTGCCTACAGCGCCAGCAAGGCGGCCGTGCACCGCTTCAACGAGACGCTCGCCGGGCAGCTCGCGCCGCTCGGCATCCCCATCTTCTCCATCAGCCCCGGCCTCGTGCAGACGGAGCTGACTTCCAGCTTCCCGGACGACGCGCCGTGGACGCCGCCCGAGCTCGCTCCGCGGCTCGTGCTCGCGCTCGCTTCCGGCCGTCTCGACGCGCTCGCGGGCCGCTATCTCCACGCCGAGCACGACGACATCGACGACGTCGCCGCCCGTGCCGGTGAGATCGCCGAGCAAGACCTGAACGCCATCCGGCTCCGCCGCTGAGCCGGTGACGACCGTTCGCGCCGGCGTCGACCTGGGAGCCACGAAGATCCAGGCCGTCGTGGTCGGCGAGGACAACGCCGTCCTCGGCGAGGCAAAGACGGAGACGCCGACCGCGGGCGGGCCCGCCCGCAGTCGCCGCGAAGATCGAGGGAGCGGTCCGCGAAGCGGCCGAGGCCGCGGGAGTCGCGGTCGACGAGCTGCGCGGCCTCGGGGTCGGCTCCCCCGGCGCCGTCGAGCGAGACGCGGGCACGGTCGCCCACGCCCGCAACCTGCCCGACTGGGACGAGCCCTTTCCGCTCGCGGCGACCCTCGGCGACGCCCTCGGAACGACTGTCCGGGTCGAGAACGACGTCAAGGTCGCGGTCACCGCGGAGCTCGAGCTCGGCGCGGGCAGGCCGTACGCGTCCTTCCTCGGAGTCTGGTGGGGAACAGGCGTCGGCGGCGGCCTCGTCCTCGACCGGAAGCTCTGGCGCGGCCGCGGCGCGGCCGGCGAGATCGGCCACATCGTGATCAAGCGCAACGGCGCCCGCTGCCCGTGTGGGCGGCGTGGCTGCCTCGAGGCCTACGCCGGCCGCGGCGCCATGGAGGCGCACGCGCGGAAGCTCGTCAAGCGCGGGCAGAAGACCGACCTGTTCGAGCTGATGGCGAAGCGCAAGCGCGACCGCCTCACGAGCGGCGTCTGGGCCGATGCGCTCGAGCACGGCGACAAGATGGCCACGGCGCTCCTGGACAGGGCGGTGGCCGCGCTCGGCGCCGGCATCGGCTCGGCGGTCAACCTGCTCGACGTCGAGGCGGTGATCGTCGGCGGCGGCCTGGGAACGCGCCTGGGCGAGCCGTTCGTCGAGCGGATCGCCGCGGCAGCCCGCCCGCACCTCTTCGTCGACGAGCGTCCGCCCGCGATGCTCCCGGCCGCGCTCGGTGACCTGGGCGGCGCGATCGGCGCCGCGCTCCTGGTCGAGGGCGCCTAGCCGTCGCTCGTTGCGTAGCGCTCGAGCGCCTCGCGCGCGGCGGCCTGCTCGGCGGCCTTCTTCGAGGCGCCGTGGCCCGTCCCTACGGGCTCGCCGTCGATGTTCGCGGCGCAGGTGAAACGGCGGTCGTGCGGCGGGCCCTCGACCTCGAGCACGGTGTACGTGACAGCGAGGCCGCGCCGGGCGAGCTCTTCCTGGAGCTCGGTCTTGTAGTCCACATGGCCCTCGAGCGCGTACTCGATCCGCTCCTGGAATGCCTCCACGATCGGAGCGCGGATCGACTCGAACCCGTGCGCGAGGTAGAGCGCGCCGAGGCAGGCTTCGACCAGGGCCGCGAGGACGTTGCGGTTCGCGGCGAGGCGGAGCAGCTCGTCGCGGTCGACCTCGCCGGCGTACCCGGCGAACAGCTCCCCGAGGCCGAGCTGGCGCCCGACGATGGCGCAGCTGTGCCGCGAGACGACGTGCGCGCGGATCTTCGCCAGGCGCCCCTCCGCCTCGTCCGGGAAGCGCTCGTAGAGGTCCTCGGCGATCGCGAGGCCGAGGACGCTGTCGCCGAGGAACTCGAGGCGCTCGTACGAGTCGGCCCGTCGACGCGCCCAGGATGCGTGCGTGAAGGCGTGGTGAAGGCGCTCGGGCGGGAGCGCCTCGATCAGGTCGAGCAGCGAGCCCCCCGAGGTCTCGCTACTGGTGCGACGAGATGTAGTCGACTGCCTGTCCCACAGTCTGGATCTGCTGAGCGTCCTCGTCAGAGATCTTGATGCCGAACTGGTCCTCGAGCTCCATGATGAGCTCGACGAGGTCGAGGGAGTCTGCGTCGAGATCTTCCTGGAACGAGGCCTCTTCCGTGATCTCGCTCTCTTCGATCCCGAGCTGCTCGACAAGAACGTCCTTCACCCGCTCGGCGATCTCTTCGCGCGAAGCTGCCATCTGGTTTCTCTCCCTGCCTTTCTCTGTCTCGGACACCCAGCGTGAACGGCGCGTGATGCTA
The DNA here is from genome assembly GCA_963839745.1 of uncultured Actinomycetes bacterium. Classification (GTDB taxonomy): domain Bacteria; phylum Actinomycetota; class Thermoleophilia; order Gaiellales; family Gaiellaceae; genus JAIBJN01. The sequence continues at coordinate 692,620 of CAWIWC010000010.1, read as the reverse complement.
CCACGCATCGCCGCGTGATTTAAGGGGCGGCTGCCTCGCCGACCCCGGCGGCAAGCCGATCGGCGACCCTGTCGACGACGCCTGCGACGACGCCGCGGGCACCGTAGCGGATCGCATTCGCGATCGCGGTCGAGGACGAGTTCCCGTGCGCGATCACCACGAGGCCGCGCAGGCCGAGGAGGTAGGCCCCGCCGTACGTGTCCGGATCGAGCCGTGCGCGCAGCGCGCGCGCCGCCGGCCGGATGAGCAGCCCGCCGAGCTTTCCGCGCGTAGACGCGGTGATCTCCTCGCGGAACGCCTCGAGCGTCGTCCGGATGGTGCCCTCGAGGAGCTTGAGGGCCATGTTCCCCGTGAAGCCGTCGCACACGACCACGTCGGCGGCCTTGCGCAGCAGGTCACGCCCCTCGACGTTCCCGATGAAGTCGAGGCCGGGCTCGGCGGCGAGCTCTGCGTGCGCCTCGCGGACGAGCCGGTTTCCCTTCTCGGGCTCCTCGCCGATCGAGAGGAGGGCCACCGTCGGTCGCGCGGCGCCTGCGATCTCGCCGGCGAAGACGGCGCCCATGTGCGCGAACTGGACGAGATGCTCGGGCCGGGCGTCGGCGTTCGCGCCCGCGTCGATCAGAACCGAGACGCCTCCGATGGCCGGCAGGGGAACGGCGATACCCGGCCGGTGGACGTCGGGAAGCCGCCGGAGCTCGACGAGCGCCGCCGCGAGCATCGCACCGGTGTTCCCGGCCGAGACCACCACCGCGGCATCGCCTTCCGCCACCGCGCGGCAGGCGAGGAACATCGAGCTCTCCGCGCTTCTCGCGCACCGCCTCGGACGGCTTGTCGTCCATGGCCACGACCTGGTCGGCGTGGACGATCTCGAGGCCGCCCGCGAGCGGCTCCAGCACGTCACGCGGGCCGTAGAGCACGGGTGCGACGTCAGGGGACGCGGCTGCCAGCGCGCCTGCGACGATCTCCTCGGGCGCCCGATCGCCGCCCATGGCGTCGACGGCAACCCGAACGGGCGGCATCTACGGAGCCTGGCGTGCGGAGCGGCTCGACCTCGCGACCCTTGTAGGTCCCGCAGGTCGGGCAGACGTGATGCGGCCGCTTCGGCTGATGGCACTGCGGGCACTCGGTCACCGCAGGGATCGACAGGGTGTGCGTCGCCCGCCGCTTGTCTCGGCGGGACTTCGAGGTCTTTCGCTTCGGAACGGCCATCGCGGCGGTCGAGTATAGCGACAGCTAGAGCTGGTCCTTGAGGTCGGCGAGCGCGGCCCAGCGCGGGTCGCTCACCTCGCCCTCGTGCTCGTGGGGCTCGCGGTTGAGGTCGAGCCCGCACACCGGGCAGAGGCCGGCGCAGTCGTCGCGGCAGAGGATCTTGTCCGGCAAGGCGAGGGCGACTGCGTCGTGGGCCCACGCGGAGAGGTCGAGCCGGTGCTCGACCAGGTACGGCGTCGTGAGCTCGTCGGACTCCCCCGGGCTCGTCGCCTGGTACTCCTGGCTCTTCACGTGCAGCGACACGCCCGCGTCCGCCAGGCAGCGGACGCAGGGTCCTACCATTCGCACCTCGAGCTCGAGCTCGAGCACGAGGCCGGAGCTCGTCTGCGTGAGCGTGATTACGGCCTCCGGGCTCTCCGGGATGGGGACATACCGCTGCCCGCCGAGGTCGAGCGGCTCGAGGTCCACGCTGCGCACGTCCCGGAACTGCTCGCCGGGGCGCAGCTTGACGGTGCGGACGTTGAACGTCGTCACGCCTTCACCGTAGCGCAGCGAAGACGGGGTTCGGCTTGGCCTTAAACCGGCTGCTGCTCGTCCGTCGTGATGCCCGCGACGACGGACTCCTGCGAGCGCTCGTGGAGACGCTCGCGCCCCCTGCGGACGGCGCCCAGGAACTTGTCCAGGTTGACCTCGAGGGTCGAGAGGATCGAGTCCGCCCAGTCCTCCATCTCGAGCCGCGTCTCGCGCGCCTGCCGCCGGGCCTCCTCGACGATCTCCTGCGCCTGACGCTCGGCGAGCTTGGCGATCTCGGTCTGCGAGGCCTCGCGCACGGCCTGCTCGCGGGCCTCGCCGAGAATCCTGTCCGCCTCGCGCTTGGCCTCGGCCAGCATCTCCTGGCGCTCCTTGACGATCCAGCGTGCCTGCTTGATTTCCTCGGGGATCGTGGCGCGCATCTGGTCGAGGATGTCGTAGATCTCCTCGCGGTCGATTCGCACCTGGTCGGTCAGTGGGACGGCCTTCGCGTTGTGCACGAGGTCGTCCAGCTTGTCGATGAGAACGAGAACGTCCATGCGATTCAGTCTACTCTTGAGGGCTGACAGGTGCGCCGGGCTTTCCCTGTGGGAACAGCTCGCGGAAGCGGCGCGCAACCGGCTCGGGAACGAGGTCGTCGACGTTCCCGCCGAACGAGGCGACCTCCTTCACGCCGGACGAGGAGAGGAAGCTGTACTGCGGGCTCGACATCAGGTACATCGTTTCCACCTCGGGGGCCAGATTCCGGTTCAGGTGGTGCATCTGGAACTCCCACTCGAAGTCCGAGATCGCCCGCAGGCCCTTCACCATCGTGCGCGCGCCGAAGCGCCGGGCGAACTCGACGACGAGGTCGGAGAACACCTCGACCTGGACGTTGGGAACGTCCGAGAGGGCCTCGGCGATGAAGCCGACGCGCTCCTCCACCGAGAACATCGTCGCCTTGTGCTGCGGGTCGCGGACGACGCCGACGATGACGCGCTCGAAGATCCCGGCCGTCCGGCGGATGATGTCCAGATGCCCGAGCGTGACAGGGTCGTAGCTCCCGGGGCAGATGCAGGTGACCGGCTGGGAGTCGCTCATCGCACCGCCTCGAAGACCGTGACCCGCGCGGCGCCGTAGCGGCGGCTCGTCCGCTTCGGAAGCGGCAGGTCGGGCTCCTCGCGCGAGTCCGACTCGACCACGGCGATGCCGTTCTCCGCCACGACGGCGGGAAGGTAGGCGGCCAAGGTCGGAAGCATGCGTGCCAGCATGGCGTAGGGCGGGTCGATCAGCACGAGATCGTAACGCCTGCCTCCCGCCGCATCGGCCGCAAGCTTGCGACCGGCGTCCTCGCGCAGCACGACGGCGCCCTCGAGCTTGAGCTTGTCGAGGTTGCGGAGGATGGTCTCGGCGGCCTCGCGGTCGGACTCGACGAAGGTCACGCGCTCGGCGCCGCGCGAGAGCGCCTCGAGGCCCATCGCCCCCGAGCCGGCGTAGAGGTCGAGCACCTCCGCGCCGTCGACGGGCCCGACGAGGTTGAAGATCGCCTCGCGGACGCGGTCGCCGGTCGGGCGCGTGTCGAGCCCTTTCGGCGCCGCGATGCGCGCGCCCTTACGCGAACCCGCGATGATCCTCATTGCGTCTCTCCGCCTCGGCCCGCAGCGGCGCCAGGGTCGCGGCGTCGCCGTCGTCGAGCTCCTCTGCCCAGGCCCGGGCCTTGGCGATCAGCTCCCGGTCGCGGGTCAGCCGCGCGAACTTGAGGTCCGAATAGCCGGACTGGCGCACGCCGAGCAGCGAGCCCTCCCGACGCAGCTCGAGGTCGACCTCGGCGAGCTCGAAGCCGTCCGAGGTGGCGACGAGCGCCTCGAGTCGGCGAGTTGCCTCCTCCGTCAGCTCGTCCTTCGGGCGTGAGACGAGCAGGCAGTACGACTGCTCGGCGCCGCGCCCGACGCGACCACGGAGCTGGTGGAGCTGCGCCAGGCCGAAGCGATCGGCTTCCTGGACGATCATGATCGTCGCGTTCGGGACGTCGACGCCGACCTCGATCACGGTCGTGGCGACGAGGACGTCCAGCTCACGGCGCTTGAACGCGTCCATCACCTCGCGGCGCTCGGCCGTCTTCAGCTTCCCGTGCAGGCAGCCGACGCGGAAGCCCCGCAGCTCGGCGGCGCGGAGGCGCTCGGCCTCCTGCTCGGCCGCTCGGGCCTCGATCGTCTCCGACTCGGAGACGAGCGGGCAGACGACGTAGGCCTGGCGGCCCTCCTCCAGGTGGCGCCGCAGGCGCGTGTAGGCCTCGCCGCTGCGCTCGTGTCCGACCCAGGCGGTGATGACGGGCTTTCGGTTCGCCGGCGGGCGCGCGATCTCCGTCACGTCCAGGTCGCCGAAGACCGTCTGCGCGAGCGTGCGCGGAATCGGCGTCGCCGTCATGTGCAGCACGTGCGGCGTCGTCCGGCCGAGCGCGCGGCGCTGCTCGACGCCGAAGCGGTGCTGCTCGTCCACGACCGCCACGGCGAGGGAGCGAAACTCGACCTCCTCCTGGATGAGTGCATGCGTGCCGACCGCGATATCGGTCTCGCCGCTCGCGAGCCGGTCGCGGACGGCGCGGCGCTGCGCAGCGGGCACCGAGCTCGTGAGGAGCTCGCAGCGCACGCCGAGGTCGTTGCAGATCCCTTCGACGGTGAGAAAGTGCTGCTCAGCCAGGGTTTCCGTCGGCGCCATCAGCGCGCCCTGGTGGCCGTTCTCGACCGCCCGGAGGAGCGCGTAGAGCGCCACGACGGTCTTCCCCGAGCCGACGTCGCCCTGCAGGAGCCGCTGCATCGGGCGCGGGTCGGCGAGGTCGCCCGCGATCTCCTCGACGGCCGAGCGCTGGTCGGGCGTGAGCTCGAACGGGAGCACGCCGTAGTAGCGGTCGATCAGCTCGCCTGCCTCGGCCAGCGCGGGCGCGCCGGCCTGCTCCTCGAGCGCACGGCGGCGGTCGCGGAACCCGAGCTGGAGCGTGAGCAGCTCCTCGAAGGCGAGGCGGCGGTGCGCGGCATCGGTCTCGTCGCGGTCGCGCGGGCGATGCGAGGCGGTGAGAGCGTCGGCGCGGAGCGGCAGGCCCTCCTCGTGGCGAATGCGGGCCGGCAACGGGTCGGGGAGGAAGCGGGCGCGCGGGAGCACGTTGTCGACGAGCGCGCGCAGGCGGTACGACGGCACGTCCTCGCTGGCGCGGTACTCGGGGACGAGCCCCACCGTGTGCAGGCCCGTGCCTCGGACCTCGGTGCGGGCGACGCGGAACCCGCCCGAGAGCTCCCGGCTCCCGTGCAGGAGCAGCTCGGTGCCCGGCGCGAGCTTGGCCAGGTACGCCTGGTTGAACCAGACGGCGGTCTCGCGCACGCCCTCGCCGTCGACGACGACGCCCTCGACGAGCTTCAGGTTGCGGCGGCGCGTCGGCCGTACGCGGATGCGCTCGAGCGTGCAGCGCACGGTCGCCTCCTCCCCGGCGGAGAGGTCGCCGAAGCTCGCCACTTGCTCCCAGTCGAGATAGGCGCGCGGCACGTGCTCGACGAGGTCGCGCACGGTCGCGATGCCGAGGCGCTCCAGGCGCTCGGCGACCTTCGGGCCGACGCCGGAGACGGTCTCGACGGAGGCCTCGGGGTCGACGCGCGGGCGCCGTGCGGTCGGCCGCGTCGGCACTGCCCGCGAACCCGCTCGGAGCGGCGGTTACGGTTCGCCGTCCCAGTAGCCCAGGGGCTCGATCCGCCCCATGACGCCGACGCCACGCAGCGAGACCTTGCCCGACCGCGGGTAGTAGGCGATGTCGTTGGGCTCGCGCGTGCCGTACGCGAGATAGACGAGGTCGGACCCACCGGCTCGGAACGAGTGCGAGACGCCGGTTCCCGGCGGCCGCCCGACGACGTGACCGGGTCGCACCGGGTGCTCGTCGTCGCCCAGGCGGAGCGTGCCCTCCCCGCCGAGGACCACGAAAATCTCCTCTTCCGCCGCGTGGCAGTGCGGTGGCCAGCCCTCGCGACCTGCGGGGATGGTCAGGTGCGACAGGCCGGTGCGCACGGAGCCGGCGGCCCGTCCGAGATCGCGCTCGCGGAGGAGGGACGCACTGTGCTCGCGCTCGACCAGCTTGACGTTCTCGATGTTGACGACCGAGGCCGGACGCTCCGCGGGCTCCCCCACCTCGGGCTCACCTGCCGCGGCCTCGCGGACGTACGGGCCCCGTCCGGGGCCGACGATCGACACGTCGGCGAACCCGGGATACATCCAGGCGACGCCGGCGCGCGGGAGCACCGTGTTCCCGTGCCGGACGCGGTGGCCGAAGGCCAGCACCCGCAGCCCGTCAGGGCCGGCGCGGAGCGTGTGCGCCTCGCGGTGCGGCAGGTGGACGAGGCAGTCGCCCTCGCCGACCTCGTAGACCTCCCCGCTCTGCCAGGAGAGGCCGCTCCCCTCGAGGATGTAGAAGAGCTCCTCGGACGCGCCCTCGACGTGCGCCGGCGTCGACCACTTCCCGGGGTCGACCTCGATCAGGGCGACACCGACACCCTGCGTGCCCGTGGCGGAGCCGAGGTCGCGCCAGGTGCCGCCGATGTGCCCCGCCTCGCGGCGCGCGCCCTCCACGTCGTCCCAGTGCGCCACGTGCTGCACGGCGGCCAACGATACCGCCCAGGGCCGGGGGCGAAGCCGCCGCGTGTCCCCTCCGGCCACGCCCCGGGGTCTGACCCCAAACGTGTCCGGACGCGACACTTACCCCCAGGCCACAAGGACATGGCCGGGAGGCAGGAACGGCTCAACCGCGGGGTCTAGAGCCCGCCGTCGCTTTCCACAGATCCCGGGCGGCCTTCGTGACCCGAACGGCCATGCCCGGGGTCAGACCCCGGCCGTGGCCGGTTAGGACGGGTCGTCCTGGAACCAGAAGAGGCCGAGCGTGCCCGGGCCGCCGTGCGTGCCGATCACGGGGCCGAGCGTCACGAACAGGTCGTAGGAGGCGCTGGGCCGGGCCGCCTTCAGGCGGGCGAGGAGGCCCTGGGCGTCGTCCGGCGAGACGGCGTGGCCGACGCCGACATGGAGGTCCGGCGAGTCCTCGGTGCCCTCGACGAAGAGCTTCTCGAACTCGGCCAGCGCCTTCGCGCGCCCGCGCACACGCTTGAGCGGCGCGACCTCGCCGTCGTCGAAGGCGAGGATCGGCTTCACCGACAGGAGCTGCCCCGCGAGCCCGGCCGCCTTGCCGATCCGGCCCCCGCGCACGAGGTACTCGAGCGTCTCCACGGTGAAGAGCAGGCCGCGCGTGCGCTTGAAGCGCTCGACGAGGGCGTCGATCTCCTCAATCGTCGTTCCGGCTTCGAGCCGCCGCTGGATCGCGTCGGCGAGGATGACCGTGCCGCCGGAGGTGACTCCCGAGTCGATGACGGTGACGCGCGCGTCCCCGGCCGACTCGGCGGCGAGTCGCGCGCTTTCGTGGGTCCCGGAGAGCTTCGCCGACAGCATGACCGCCAGGATGTGCTCGTAGCCGGCGAGCTCCTCGTACGCCGCCGCGAAGTCGGCCGGGGTCGGCTGCGATGTCTTGGGCGGCTCCGGCGCGCCCTTCAGCCGTCCGTAGAACTGCTCCGGCGCGATGTCGGCGTAGTCGCGGAACGTCTCGTCGCCGAAGCGCACATACAGGGGCACCATGCGCCAGTTCTCGGACCGCGCCCGCGCGTCCGGGCAATCCGCGGTCGAGTCGAGGACGATGGCGGTGTTCTCAGCGGAGAGCTGCACCGCGCCCCGCGGCGTCCCTCACGGCGCCGACGATCTCGTCGAGCTCGCGGTCCTTGGTGAGGCAGGCGACTGCGCCGGCCTCGTACAGCGCGTCGATCTCCTCGGTCTCCGCCGTGGCCGTCAGCACGACGACGGCCGTCCTTGGGCAGCCCTCGCCGATGGCGGCGGTCGTCTCCACCCCGTCGAGCTCCGGCAGGCGGTAGTCCATGAGGACGACGTCGGGCTTCAGGCGCAGGCAGACGTCGAGTGCGCTGCGCCCGTCGCCGACGGCGGCGACCACCTCGAGATCGGGAACGAGGCCGAGCAGGAGCTCGAGCGACTCGCGGAAGACGTCGTTGTCCTCCACGAGGACGACGGTGATCGGATCCGGCACCTCGGGCACAGTATGGGTCTATTCGGCCGCGAACAGAAGGGGATAGTGCGGCTGATTTCCGTCGTGCACCTCGACCTCCAGATCGGGGTGCGCCTCCTGCACGTACGAGAGCAGGTCGTCCACGCCTTCGGCCTCCTCGCCCACGAGGATCGTGAGGACGTCCGCGCCCTCCTCGAGCAGCCGCTCGACCACCTCGCGCGCGACCGGCTGGAGCACGGGGCCGGTCGTGACCGGCTCGCCGTCCAGAAGGCCGAGGAACTGCCCCTCCTCCACGGCGAGGTCGCCGACGACAGCGTCTCGCGAGGCCTTCGTGACCGCCCCGGCGCGCACGCCGCCCGCCGCCTCCTCCATCTCGGCCGCGTTCTCCTCGGCCGACCGGTTGCCGTCGAAGCAGACCATCGCGCCGAGGCCGGCCTGCACCGAGCGCGTCGGGACGAGCCGCGCGGGCTTCGCCGTCGCGCCGACAGCCTGCTCGGCCGCGAGGATGACGTTCTTGTTGTTGGGAAGCACGACGGCTTCGGCCGCCGAAAGCGCCTCGATCGCCTCGACGATGTCGGATGTCGCGGGGTTCATCGACTGCCCGCCCTCGACGACCGACGCGCCGAGGCTCTCGAACAGCTTCTTCGTCCCCGCCCCCGCCGCCACGGCGACGACACCGGAGAGCGTCGTCTCGACGGCCAGGAGCCGCTCCTCGCGCTCTGCGGTCTGGACGTGCATGTTCTTCACGTCCACCTCCTCGATCACGCCGACCGAGGTGGCGAGCGCAAGCGCGGCACCGGGCTCGTCCGTGTGCAGATGCACCTTGACGGCGCCCTGGCTCCCGACGACGAGGAGAGAGTCGCCCATCTTCAGGAGCTCGGCCTCGAGCGTGTCCGGGTCGACCGCGTCGCCCTCGACGAAGAACGACGTGCAATAGCGAAACGCCGAGAGCTCCAGGTGGACGGCCTCCATCGGAATGGCCTCGAGGATGGGCGCCGGCTCCGGGAGCACCTCGCCGCGGACGTGGGAAGTGACGCCGCGCACGATCTCCAGCAGTCCGGCCCCACCCGCGTCGACGACGCCTGCCTGCTTGAGGATGTCGAGCTGCTCGGTGGTGGCCGCGAGCGCCTTCTCGCCGTGTGCGACCAGGTCGGCGAGCGCGTCCTCCACGGACATGTCCGAGCCGCCCAGCTCCTCGGCCCGCTCGGCCAGCGCCCGCGAGACGGTGAGGATCGTCCCTTCCTGCGGGTTGCGGACGGCCGCGTAGCCCGCGTCGCTCGAGGCCCGCAGTGAGCGTGCGAGCGCGTGCGCGTCGAATGCGTCGTCCTCGGGCAGCGCGGAGAGGAAGCCGCGGGCGAGCTGCGAGAGGATGACGCCGGAGTTCCCGCGGGCGCCCATCAGGATCGCGCGGCCCACGTCCGCGCCCGGGTCGCGCTCGAGCGCGTCGGCGACCGCCCGCACGGTCATCGTCATGTTCGTCCCCGTGTCCCCGTCCGGAACGGGATAGACGTTGAGGTCGTCGATGCGCGTGCGGCTCGCCTCCAGCGCGGCGAGCGCCGCGCCGACGAGCGCTACAGCGCTTTCTCGACGCGGCCCGACTTCAGGCACCGCGCGCAGACGTAGCTCCGGCGCACCGCTCCGTTCACGAGGATGCGGACCCGCTGGAGGTTGGGGTTGAAGCGGCGCTTCGTCGCCACCATCGAGTGGCTTCGGTTGTGACCGAACGACGGGCCCTTCCCACAGACTGCGCAGACCTTCGACATCGGCGGATGAGTATAGCGACAGCTACTGCGGCGCCCGGGCACGCAGACGGCCGAACACATCGGCCATCTCCAGGGCGGAGCGGGCGGCCTCGGCGCCCTTGTTGCCACGGGCACCTCCGGCGCGCTCCTCGGCCTGGGCCTTCGTCTCGGTCGTGAGCACCCCGAAGCTGACCGGGACGCCCGTCTCGAGCGCCGCGAGCTGGAGCCCGCTGGCCGCCTCGGCGGCGATGAAGTCGAAATGCGGCGTTTCGCCGCGGACGATGCAGCCGAGCGCGACGATGCACGCGTACTGGCGGGTCTTGGCGAGCGCCATGGCGCCAAGCGGGAGCTCGAAGGCGCCCGGCACCGGGACGACGTCGATCCGGTCGCGCTCGACGCCGGCCTCCTCGAGGGCGGCGATGGCGCCGTCCAGGAGCCGCGAGGTGATCTCGCCGTTGAAGCGCGCGACGACGATCCCCACCGCTCGCCGGGCGCCGTTCGGCGACCCCGCGATGACGCCGACGCCCTCGGGAAGTCGCAGCCGCCCGACGGCGTGCTCGGAGACGCGCAGCTCCTCGTTCATTCCTCGCTGGGCTCCTCGAAGCGCTGCTCCTGGTGGTGGAGCCGGTGGCCGAGCTTGTCCCGCTTCGTCTCCAGGTACAGGCGGTTCTCCATGTTGGGCGGCACCTCGATGGGCAGCTGCTCCACGACCTTGAGGCCGAAGCCCTCGATGCCGGTGATCTTCCGCGGGTTGTTGGTGAGGATGCGGATGGTCGAGAGGCCGAGGTCGGCGAGGATCTGCGAGCCGATCCCGTACTCCCGCGCGTCCGGCGGGAAGCCGAGCTGCAGGTTCGCCTCGACCGTGTCGAGCCCGTTCTCCTGGAGCTCGTAGGCCTTGAGCTTGGCGAGGAGGCCGATGCCGCGTCCCTCTTGCGACATGTAGAGGAGCACCCCGCGCCCCTCGGCGGCGACCCGCTGGAGCGCGAGCTCGAGCTGCTCGCCGCAGTCGCACCGGAGGGAGTGGAAGACGTCGCCGGTCAGGCACTCGGAGTGGACGCGCACGAGCACGTCCTCCTCACCGTCCACCTCGCCCCTGACGAGCGCGACGTGAGTCTTGTTGGTCAGGACCTCGCGGAACGCGACGGCGGTGAACTCGCCGTAGGCGGTCGGGAGGCGGACGGAGGTCATGCGCTCGACGAGCTTCTCCGTGCGGCGCCGGTACTCGATCAGGTCCTCGACGGTGACGAGCTTGATCCCGTGGCGCTCGCAGTACGGGATCAGGTCGGGCACGCGGGCCATCGTCCCGTCCTCGTTCATGATCTCGCAGACCACGCCGGCCGGGTTGAGGCCCGCCAGCCGCGCGAGGTCGACCGCGGCCTCCGTCTGGCCCGACCGCTGCAGGACGCCGCCGGGGCGCGCGCGGAGCGGGAAGACGTGGCCGGGCTGCACGAGGTCGTGCGGGCCCTTGGTCGGGTCGATGGCGACCTGGATCGTGCGCGAGCGGTCGGCGGCCGAGATCCCCGTGGTCACGCCTTCGCGCGCCTCGACCGAGATCGTGAACGCGGTCTCGAACGGGGTCTCGTTGTTGTACGTCATCGGCTTGAGGCCGAGCTCGTCACAGCGCTCCTCGGTGAGGCACAGGCAGATGAGCCCGCGCGCGTGCGTGGCCATGAAGTTGATCGCCTCGGGCGTGGCGAACTGGGCGGCGATCGTCAGGTCGCCCTCGTTCTCACGGTCCGCGGCGTCGACGACGACCACCAGCTTCCCCTGGCGGATGTCCTCGATTGCCTCTTCGATCGTGGCGAAGGGCGCCTGTGTGTCCACGGACGCGCTCATGTCTCCCCGTGATCGTATCCCGGCGCTTCAGGCAGCGGCTCCCAGTGCAGCGCGGCGACGTCGAGGACGACCCGCTCGCCGGGGTAGACCTCGCCGGCGACGGCGCCCACCGTGTCGTTCAGCCAGGCGTAACGCTCGTCGACGGTCGTGTGCGTGACCGCCGCAGTCACGCGGCCCACCGGATCGGCGTCCGGGCGCCCGCGACCCGAGAGCTGGAGCAGGATCGTGGCGCCGTCCTCGGTCACGACCGCGCCCTCGAGCTGCGGGATCCAGGCGCCGGTGGATGCGAGCCTGGCGCGGTTCGCGCCGCGGAAGCGGCCCGCCACGCGCCCCTCGCAGGTTCCCTCGGCCAGGAGCAGGACGTCGTCGCCGGCCCGAAAGGTCTCGCGGTAGCTGAACGTGATGCGGTAGAGCGGCTCCGCCCTCATCGCTCGAGCAGGCGCTCGACGTGCTTGGCGAGGAGGTCGACCTCGATGTTCACCTCGTCGCCCGGGCCGAGCGCGCCGAGCGTCGTCACCGCCCGCGTGTGCGGGACGAGCGCGACCGTGAAGGCGTCGTCGGACAGGCTCGCAATCGTGAGGCTGACGCCCTCGACCGCGATGGAGCCCTTCTCCACGCAGTAGCGCAGGATCTCCGGCGGCGCCTCGATCTCGAGGCCCTCGTCGTCGGCCCGGCGCACCCGGGCGACCCCGTCCACGTGCCCCTGGACGATGTGGCCGCCGAGCGGCTCCCCGGCGCGCAGCGCGGGCTCCACGTTGACGGGCGACCCGGCGCCCAGGCGCCCCAGCGAGCTCCGCCGCAGCGTCTCCGGCACCGCGTCGAACGCGAGCACGCCGTCCTGCACCTCGACCGCGGTCAGGCAGACGCCGTTGACGGAGACGGAGTCTCCCACCGCCGTCCCGCCGGCGGTCTCGGGCGCCCGGACACGCAGCCGGGCACCGGCCTTGGACTCCTCCAGGGCCTCGACGGATCCCAGCTCGCGCACGATCCCGGTGAACACGCCGCGAACGATAGTGGCCCGGGCTCAGGGCTCCCGGAGGTAGCCCGTGAGCAGGACGTCCTCGCCGACGCGCTCGGCGGTCTGGTGCGTGAGGTCGAGGGGCTGCTCGATGCCGCCCAACCAGTGCGGGCCGGCGCCGGAGAACCTCGGCGCGACGAAGAGCATGAGCTTGTCGACCAGGCCGGCGGCCAGGAACGACGTCGCGAGCGTCGGGCCGCCTTCCAGAAGGAGCGACTGGACGCCCTCCGCCGCCAGCCGGGCGAGCTCCTCCTCGAGCGGCCCGCTCACGAGCTCGAGCTCGGAGCCCTCCGGGAGCGGCCCGCTTCCGAACGCGAGCCGCCGCGGCTGGCGCGCGGCCTCGACGCCCCGCGCCGTCAGCTGCGGGTCGTCGGCGCGCACCGTGCCCATCCCGACCACCACGGCGTCCACGGTCGCGCGCAGCTCGTGCACGCGCCGGCGGCTCTCCTCGCCGCTCACCCAGCGCGAGCCAGGAAGCGTCACCCGTCCATCCAGGGTCACGGCCGCCTTGTAGACGACGAACGGCCGCCCCTCGGCCACCCAGACGCGGAAGGCCTCGTTCTGGACGCGGGCGCGCCACTCGAGCTCGCCGCCCGGAAGCTCCACGTCGACCCCGGCCGCTCGGAGCCGGTCGAAGCCCTCGCCGTTCGTCTCCGGGTTCGGGTCGCCGACGCGCGGCGACGACCCGCGTCACCCCGGCCGCGAGCACGGCGTCCGCGCACGGCGGCGTCCTGCCGTGATGGGCACAGGGCTCGAGCGAGACGTAGAGCGTGGCGCCCCGAGCGTCCTCTCCGGCGGCCTCGAGCGCGACGATCTCGGCGTGCGGCCCTCCGGCCCGCTCGTGCCAGCCCTCCCCCACGACGTCGCCGTCGCGGACGAGCACCGCGCCGACGACGGGGTTCGGCGCCGTCCCGCCCCGGCCGCGCTCCGCCAGCTCGAGCGCGCGGGCGAGGTACTCGGCGTCCGTCATTCGCCGGCGAGCTCGCGGACGAGCTGGAGGTAGGCCCGGTTCAGGTCCTCCCGCCCGAAGATCGACGTCCCGGCCACGAGGGCCTCCGCGCCTGCTTCGTAGGCCATGCGGATGTTCTCCTGCGTGATGCCGCCGTCGACCTGGACGACGACGCGGTCGTGCAGCTGTGCCCTGAGCTCGCGGATCCGCGGGAGCGCGTCGAGCATGAACTCCTGGCCCGAGTAGCCGGGATGGATGCTCATGCAGAGCACGAGGTCGGCGCCGAGCGAGGCGGCCAGAGCGTCCTGCACCGACGTCTCGGGATTGAACGCGACGCCGACGGCGAGCCCGTGCGAGCGGGCCAGGCTGATCGCCGACCACGGCTCCTCGGTCGCCTCGACGTGGAAGGTGACGCTGTCGCCGCCTGCGGCCTTGATCTGCTCGAAGTGGTGCTCAGGGTTCGTGACCATGAGGTGCACGTCGATCACGCCGCCGGCGGCGTGGATCGCAGGCGCGATCGCGCGCAGGACGACAGGTCCCATCGTGATCGGCTCCACGAAATGCCCGTCGCCGACGTCGAAGTGGAACACGCGCGCGCCCGCGTTGAGCAGATGCTGTATCTGCTCCCCCAGGTGCGCCATGTCCGCCGCGTAGATCGACGGCTCGACCTCGACCGTGCGTATCCAGTCGCGCCAGGGCACGCGCGAAGCTTATGTGCGCATTCGGGCCACGAAGAACCCGGACGTGCCGTGGACATGCGGCAGTGTGAGAAGGAACTCGGGACGTCTCGGATGGCGGTATTCGGGCCACTCGGAGCCGATGTCCTCGACCCGGAGGCCAAGCTCGTCGACGATCGCCTCGTTCTCCGCGCGGTTGACCGTGCAGACCGAGTATGTGACCGTGCCGCCCGGCCGCACGCGCTCGATCCCCGCTCGCAGGAGGGCGAGCTGCAGGTCGGGTAGCGGCTCGGAGCGCCAGCGAAGGTCGGGGCGCGAGTTGAGCACGCCGAGCCCCGAGCACGGCGCGTCGACGAGCGCGCGGTCGAACTGGCGCAGGCCGGCAGGGAGGTCGAGCGCGTCCTCGTTCGCAACCGTCAGCTCGACGCCGAGCCGCCTCGCGTTTTCCTCGAGCTCTCGCGCGCGGCCCGCATGCCGCTCGACCGCGACGACCTCGGCCCCAGCCGCGGCGAGCTGGGTCGCCTTCCCGCCCGGTGCAGCGCAGAGGTCGAGAACGCGCTCGCCGCCCCGCGCGCCCACCGCTGCACCCGCGAGCTGCGAGCCACGGCTCTGAGGCCACGCATAGCCGCTCTCCAGCCAGTCGGGCGGGATGGTCTCGACGACCTTCGGGCCCTCCGGCGTCCGCACGGCGGTCTCCGGCGGCTCGTTCTGACGCCGCATCAGGGCCCGGGCGTCCTCCGGGCCGAGCTCGCGCCACCACGTCTCCGCCACCCAGTCCGGATACGAGTGCATGAGCGCGGCCGCGGCAGGCGTCTCCTCGTGAAGGCGCGCGAGCACCTCGGGCAGCCCCTGCGAGAGGCGACGGAGCACGGCGTTCGTGAAGGCGACCGCCCGCTCGAGCCCGGCGCGCCGCACGAGCTCCACGGACTCGTCGACGGCGGCGTGCGCCGGAACGCCGTCCATGTAGGCGAGCTGGTAGGCGCCGATGCGCAGCGCCGCCCGCACGGGTGGATCGAGCTTGCGCACCGGCCGCCGGCCCAGCGTCTCGATTGCGTGGTCGAGCGTCCGGGCCCGCTGAACGGTCCCGTAAGCGATCTGCATCGCGAACGCGCGGTCGCGCTCGTCGAGACTTTCGGCCGCGCTGCGGAAGGCCCGGTCTGCGTAGGCGTCCTCCTCGAAGACGCGCGTGACGACTCGGTGGGCGACCCCGCGTGCGGTCTTCACCTTGCGACGACCGCGCAGGTACTCCTCCGCGGTCATGCGGCGCCCGCCCTCGCGCTGCACCTCGAGCGGCTCGATCCCGCCGGCGACGAGCGTCGCCTCGGGACGCGCCGGCCGGGCCTTCCACACGATCAGGCGGCGTCCCTCGACCAGCCCGCGCGCGCCGATGTGCGGCGAGAGGGCGCGGATCTTGTTCAGGTTCTCCTCGGGCGGGAGCGACCAGTCGAGCTCCCGGTCGGCGGCCGTGATCTTGTCCGCGTAGGTGACCCCGACCTCGGGCTGGGGCACGAAGGTCGGCTCGGCGAAGATCTCGTCGAGCAGCTCCAGGGCTACGCGCGTCGCGCGGTCGAACACGACGGCCGAGTCGTCGTCGGGACCGATGGGGAAGCGCCGCTGCGCGGCGATCGGCCCGGCGTCCAGGTCGGCGGTCGTGCGGTGGATGGAGACGCCGGTCTCACGGTCCCCGGCCATGATCGCGCGCTCGACCGGCGCCGCCCCGCGCCAGCGCGGTAGGAGCGACGGATGCACGTTCAGGAAGAGCCGGTCGCCAAGCAGCTTCTCGGGGATGAGCACCCCGTAGTCGGCGACGATGACCACACGAGCGTCGCCGGGAAACTCGTTGAGCCGCTCCGGCTGCTCCACGTTGAGCTCGTGGCGCAGCGCGACCTCCTTCGCCGGCGGCGCGAGCTTCTTGCGGCCCCTGCCCTGCGGCTTGTCCGGCTTGGTGAGGAGGAGCTCGATCTCCCGGCGCGCGGCCAGCCCGTCGAGGATCGCCGCGCCGAAGTCCCCGGTCGCAGCGACGGCGATCGTCAAGCCGAGAGCGAGGTCGCGGTCATGCGAGCGGCCCGAGGATCGGTTGCGGCCGGAGCTGAGCGAGCGCCTCCCGCCGCTCGTCCGGAACGGTGCGGTCGACGATGAGCACGCCGTCGAGATGGTCCAGCTCGTGCTGGATCACCCGCGCTTCGAGACCCTCGGCCTCGACGGTCAGCGGCTCGCCGGCCGGCGACGTACCTTCGACCGTCAGCGAGGTCGCGCGCTCGACGGGGACGACGACCGTGGCAGCCCCCAGCGACAGACAGCCCTCCTCGGCGGACTCGCGCTCCTCGGAGGTCGACACGAGCTTGGGGTTGACGAGGGCAACCACGGGATCCTCGTCCGAGATCTGGTAGACGAGGACGCGCCGCAGCACGCCGACCTGAGGCGCCGCGAGGCCGACGCCGCGAGCCTCCTGCATCAGCGCGGTCATCCGCTCGACGAGCGACGCAACGGAGTCGTCGAGCTCCTCGACCTCGTTCGCCCGCATTCGCAGCACCGGGTCCGGGTACTGGCGGATCTGGGCCAGCGCTGTGCGGCGCCGGGCTTCACGCTCGGCGTCGAGCTGCTCACTTCGAACCTGGCCTTCGACCTCGCCCACGAGGAGAAAAGTCTATAGATGTATCCAGTTCTTAACCGCGCAATCCCGCTCTAGGAGCGGGATTGCGGGACTTGCGCGCCGAATTGCTCAGACCGTTCTGGTTGTCCTCCGGGCCCCGAAGACCGCGCGATAGATGAGGAGGAGCACGATCGAGCCGATGATCGCGCCCAGCCACGTGCTCACGTCGAAGAACTCGTCGATCGGATCGCCGAACCCGAGCACGCTGATGAGCAGGCCGCCGAGCAGGGCGCCGGCGATGCCGATCAGGGTCGTGATGATGATCCCGCCCGGGTCTTCCCCGGGAAGGATGGCCTTTGCGATCAGCCCGGCGAGCAGGCCGAGGATGATCCAGCCGATGATTCCCATGCAGTCCTCCGTTGGTTTTGCCGGGATTCTTTCCGGCTCGCAGGGCGGGAGAAACCTAGAGGAGGCCCTGCGGGTCGACGTCTACGGAGACGGTAAGGCCGTCGCGGCGCATCGCGGGGGCCGCCGCCGCGAGTAGGCGGGCGGCCTGGGAGGCGACCGCGCGAGGGGCGTCCGTCTTGGCCAGGAGCTGGGCGCGGTGGCGGCCGCGGAGCCGCAGGAGGGGCGCCGGCCCGAGCAGGTCGGCCTCGGCTCCCGTGCGGGCAAGCTCGGCGCGCAGCTGGTCGAGGACCCTCGTCGGCGCGGCGGCACCCGGGCCGGAGACGGCGACGCGGACGAGGTGGCGGAAGGGCGGATAGCCGAGCTCCTCGCGCCGTTCGAGCTCGCCCGCGAGGAACTCCTCGACGTCGTGGCGGGCCGCCAGGATGATCGGGCGGGCGTCGGGCTGGTAGGTCTGCACGAGCACGCGTCCGGGCGCGTCGCGCCCGCTCCTGCCCGCGAGCTGCGTCACGAGCTGGAACGTGCGCTCCTCGGCGCGGAAGTCCGGCAGCCCCATCGCCGTGTCGGCATCGACGACCGCTGCCAGGGCCACGCCCTCGAAGTGGTGGCCCTTGGCGACCATCTGCGTCCCGAGCAGGACACCCCGCTCGCTGGCCCCGAACCGGTTCAGGACGTCCGCCAGCTTCCCGGGGTGGCCGACGGTGTCGGCGTCGAGGCGGAAGCGCTCGAGCTCCGGCAGCTGCTCGGCGAGGGCCTCCTCGAGGCGTTCCGTGCCGGCACCGAGGCGCGCGACCTCGGCCGCGCCGCAGGCGGGGCAGAGCTCCGGCGCGGGCTCGCGGCGCCCGCAGTGGTGGCAGTGGAGACGCCCGTCGCCGTGGAGCGTCAGCGAGACGTCGCAGTCCGCACAGCGCAGCGTCAGGCCGCATGCCCGGCAGTGCAACGCCGGCGCGACCCCGCGGCGGTTGAGGAGCAGGATCGCCTTGCCCCCGCGGTCGGCGACGGCGCCGAGCTCGGCGAGGAGCGGCGCCGAGAGCGGATAGCCCGCCTCGCGGCGCAGGTCGACGATCTTCACCGGGGGAAGCGGCCCGCTCAGGCGGCCGCCCAGCTCGAGGCGCTCGAGCCTCGCCCAGCTCTCGGGCCTCGGCGTCGCGCTCCCGTAGACGGCGACCGCCCCCTCGAGGACGGCCCGCTTCGCCGCGACCGTGCGGGCGTCGTAGCGGGGGTCCGACTCCTGCTTGTAGGACGCGTCGTGCTCCTCGTCGACGCAGATGAGCCCCAGCCGCGGGACGGGGGCGAACACCGCCGAGCGCGCGCCGACGACGATCGGCGCCTCGCCGGAGGCGATCCGCTCGCGCTCGTCGCGCCGCTCGGCCTCGGTGAGGGCCGAGTGGAGCACGGCGACCCGGTCACCGAAGCGGGCGCGGAAGCGGCCCAGCGCCTGCGGAGTCAGCGCGATCTCGGGCACGAGCACGATCGCCCCCTTGCCACGTTCGAGCGCCTGCTCGCAGGCTCGGAGGTAGACCTCGGTCTTGCCGCTGCCCGTGGCGCCGTACAGGAGCAGGGCGCCGCCGCCGTCCTCCATCGCAGCCGCGATCCGCTCGAGCGCGAGCGCCTGCGTGTCGCTGAGAGTCGCCGGCGCCTCCTCACCCGGAAGCTCCTCGTCGCGCTTGCGCCGCTTGGCTCCGGCGCGCCGGGCCGGCGAGGCCGGAGCGACGAGCGCGAGCGCCCTCGCAGGAGTCGACCCGTAGTAGTCCGCCACCCAGAGACCGAGGTCGACGAGCGGCCCAGGGACGGCCCCGATGACGTTCTCGACGGCGACCGGCTCGACGTCCGGCGGCGCCTTGTCCTCGAGCCCGATGACCACGCCGCGGCGCTTCGCGCGGCCGAAGCGGACGGAGACGACCGCCCCCTTCTCGAGACCTTCGGCCAGGTACGTGTACGGCCTCCCGACGCCGCGCGCCGAGACGAGTGGGACGACCGACGCGAACCTGGGCATGGATAGAATCATCACGAAGATGGCGGCTGGGCACACTGTCGACGACTATCTCGAGACGATTTACTTCCTGGCGTTCCCCATCGGGGAGTACAAGCCGGACACGAAGGGATCGCCGACCCTCGCCGTTCGCGTGGCCGACATGCTCGGCGTCTCGCGGGCGTCCGCGGGCGAGATGCTCAAGCGGCTCGAGGGCGAGGGCCTGGTCGAGCGCGGCGAGCACAAGGAGGCCATCCTCACCGGGAAGGGACGCGAGGTCGCCGAGCGCGTCGTCCGCCGCCACCGGATCATCGAGCGGCTCCTCACCGACTTCATGGGCTACACGGCCGCCGAGGCCCACGTGCAGGCCGACCTGCTCGGGAACACGTTCACGGACGAGATGGTCGAGCGGATCGAGAAACAGCTCGGCAACCCCGACCGCTGTCCCGCACGGCTGGCCCGTCGACGTGAACTTCGAGCAGGCCGAAAACCGTGAGCTGAAGCCGCTGAACGACCTCGAGGAGGGCCAGAGCGCCGAGATCGTCCGCCTCGCCGAGCACGACGGCGAACTGCTCCACTGGTACTACGACGAGGGGCTCGTCCCCGGAACGAACGTGGAGCTCCGGCGCGCCGAGCCGGCCGCCGGGCAGTTCGCCCTCACGGTCGACGGCGACGAGCGCGCCATCGGCGAGAGGGCCGCAGCGGGCCTCTTCGTCCGCCCCGCCGCCTAGTTCTCTCCGAGCTAGGCCGGGACTTCGGCGTCCAGGCCGGCGGCCTGGCGGAGGGCGTCGGCCTTGTCGGTGCGCTCCCAGGTGAAGTCGTGCTCGGAGCGGCCGAAGTGGCCGTAGGCGGCCGTCTTGGCGAAGATCGGGCGGCGCAGGTCGAGGTCGCGCAGGATGGCGCCCGGGCGCAGGTCGAAGTGCTCGCGGACGAGCTCCTCGATGCGGGCGAGCGGGAGCCGCTCGGTGTTGAAGCAGTCGACCTCGATCGAGACCGGGTGCGCGACGCCGATCGCGTAGGCCACCTGGAGCTCGCACCGGTCGGCGAGGCCCGCGGCGACGACGTTCTTCGCGACGTAGCGCGCGGCGTAGGCGGCCGAACGGTCGACCTTCGTCGGATCCTTGCCGGAGAACGCCCCGCCGCCGTGGCGCGCGGCGCCGCCGTACGTGTCGACGATGATCTTCCGGCCGGTCAGGCCCGTGTCGCCCATCGGGCCGCCGACCACGAACTTGCCGGTCGGGTTGACGAGGACGAAGTCGCGCTCCTCGAAGCGGCGCTCGTCGTAGAGCTCGCGCGGCAGGATCGGATGCAGGACGTGCTCGATCAGGTCGGGCTTGATCAGCGCCTCCTCGTCGAGCCCGTCGCGGTGCTGGGTGGAGACGAGCACGCGGGCGACCTCGACGGGCGTCTGGCGCCCGTGCTCGTCGACCTCGTAGCGGATCGTCACCTGAGACTTCCCGTCCGGGCGCAGGTACGGGAGGATCTGGGCCTTCCGCACCTCCGACAGCCGCTTGGCGATCTTGTGGGCGAGCATGATCGGGAGGGGCATGAGCTCCTCCGTCTCGGTGCAGGCGTACCCGAACATCATCCCCTGGTCGCCGGCGCCGACCTGGTCGATCGGGTCGTCGTCGCCGTGCTGCATCTCGTACGAGGTGTCCACACCCTGGGCGATGTCCGGCGACTGCTCGTCGAGCGCGACGATCACGCCGCACGTGTCCGCGTCGAAGCCGTACTTGGCGCGGTCGTAGCCGATGTCCTTGATCTTGTCCCGCACGACGCGCGGGATGTCCACGTACGTCTCCGTCGTGAT
Source organism: uncultured Actinomycetes bacterium (assembly GCA_963839745.1). Classification (GTDB taxonomy): domain Bacteria; phylum Actinomycetota; class Thermoleophilia; order Gaiellales; family Gaiellaceae; genus JAIBJN01. Next base: position 671,802 of record CAWIWC010000010.1, on the reverse strand, counting down.
CTCGCCGGCGACGACTACGAGGCCCGTGGTCACGAGGGTCTCGCAGGCGACGCGCCCGTTCGGGTCGTCGGCGAGGACCTGGTCGAGGATCGTGTCCGAGACCTGGTCGGCGACCTTGTCGGGGTGTCCTTCGGTGACCGACTCGGACGTGAAGAGGAACTCGCGCGCAGGCATTCGGCCCGAAAGGCTAGCGATAACCGGCTATTCGACGCCGACGAAGAACGTGAAGCTCGCCGTCTCGTCGTCCTGGTCGCTGTAGAAGACGAGGCTCTGGAGCGGCTCGAGATAGCCGCGCGCCTCGTCGGTCGCCGCGTCTCCGGCCTCGGCGAACCCGAGGAAGAGCGGCACGGCCCGCTGGAGATCGACGTAGCCGAAGCCCTGCGTCTCGTCCGGGACGCCCGCGCGGTCGAGCGCGTCGTCGAACGCCTCGCTGTCGGAGAGGCGGTCGCTCTCATCGCGCAGGGCGGCGATGCCCTCCTGCGAGCTCGTGACCACGAGCAGCCCGTCGAAGGCCGCGTAGTAGAGCGACAGAGGAGGAGAGACCGGCAGCTCGCGGACCTCGACGCCGTCGATCTCGACGGTTTTCGGGCTCCCGAGGTGCGGCGCCAAGCCGCTCGCCGTCTGCACGATCTGGTCGAGCGTGGCCATGGCCTCGTTCTCGTCCTCGATCTCGGTGACCAGCGTGACCTCCTGGATGAGCGCGCCCTGCCGGACGTAGACCGCGCCCTCGCCTGAGAGCAGCGGCAGCACGTCCTCCTCGAGGGAGACGCCGAGGAACGCCTCGGCCATGCCCAGCTGGCGCTCGGCCTCCGGGTCGGACTCGGCGGCAGCGTCGCGGAACGTCGAGAACGCGCTCTCCAGGTCGTTGAACGAGACGTAGGCGAGGACGTCGCCGGGAACCTTCTCGGGAAGGTCGGCCGAGTAGGAGTCGGTTGCGAACGGGTTCTCGCCGGCGAACACCGCGCGGCCGTCGATGCGGGCCGAGTCGGACTCGACGTCGAACGCCATGCCGAAGGAGGGCAGCTCCCCGCCCGGGAGGAGCGCGTCAACCGGCGGCTTCTCCGACGATTCGGCTTCGTACGCCTCGCTCAGCTTCGCACCGTTGACGAAGACCCGCGCGAGCGCGCCGTCGTCGAGATCCTCCATCGCACGCTCGAAGGCCTCGGAGCCGTCCAGGCGTGGACCATCGAGGCCCGCGCGGAAGCTGTCGAGCGACTCCTGGTCCTCGGCGACGACCGTCCACCCGTCGACCTCGTCCGTCACGGGCGGCTCGTCGCTCTTCTCCAGAAGGCGCTGGAAGGCGGCGTCGTCTTCGGGCTGGAGCAAGAGGACGAATGATTCCGACGTGCCCTCGGCGAGCGGGTCCTCGGCCGGCGCGTCGAGCACGACGACCGCGACCTCGTCGCCGAGCGCGGGCTTGACGTCGGCCTCGAAGTCGATGCCCTCCTCGGAGGAGTTGACTTCGTCGGCGAGCGACTGCAGCAGGTTGTCGCCGTTCGGGAACCGCGCCGCGAACTCCTCGAGCGCGGCCCAGCCGTCGCCGTCGAAATCCGTGTCGACCGAGGCGTAGACGAACACGTCCGCGGGCACGACGTCCGCGGCGGCACCGACATCGCTGCCGCTCCCGCAGCCGGCGAGGACAGGCAGGAGCGCGGCCACGAGCAGAACGGGGATGAAGCGCATCGAATTCACTCTACTCATCTGTCGGCGTCCGGCTCATCAACCCTGAGACCAGGTCGAGGGCACTCGTTCCGCCGAGCACCTCGCAGATGGCGTCCGTGATGGGCAGCTCGACGCCAACCCGGTGCGACAGTTCCCGCAGGACGGGGGCCGTCGTGAGCCCTTCGACCACCATCCCGATCTCCGCCTGGGCCTCGTCGGGCGTCCGGCCCTGGGCGATCAGCTCGCCGGCCCGGCGGTTGCGGCTGTAGCGGCTGAAGCACGTGACGATCAGGTCGCCCATCCCGGCGAGCCCCGAGAACGTCTCGCCGCGCGCGCCGCACGCGACCCCGAGCCGCGCCATCTCCGAGAGCCCGCGCGTGATCAGCGCCGACTTCGCGTTGTCGCCGAACCCGAAGCCGTCCACGCCGCCGGCTGCCAGCGCCATCACGTTCTTGGCCGCCGCGGCCAGCTCGACGCCGACGAGGTCGTGGTTGACGTACACGCGGAAGCGCGGCGAGATGATCGCGTGCTGGAGCCGGACGGCGAGCTCCTCGTCGGCGCTCGAGATCACGGCGGCAGCCGGGAGGCCCTGGGCGATCTCCTCCGCGTGATTCGGCCCGGAGAGCACGGCCACGGGCCGGCCCTGCACGACGTCGGAGAGCCTGGAGCCGGTCTCGGGGTCGAGCCCCTTCGTGAGGCTCAGGACCGGCGCGTCGCCGGCGAGGGAATCTGCGATCGCGCGAAAGGAGCGGCTCGGGACGGCAAGGACGACGAGCTCGGCGTCGGCGACCGGCGCATCCTCCAGCGCGATCGCGGCGACGGCGGAGAGGTCCGCGTCCGGAATGTAGCGAGGGTTTCTGCCGGTCTCGGCGATCGCGCGGGCCTGCTCCGCGTCCCGGCAGGCGAGCGTGACCCCGTGGCCGCGCTCGGCGAGGAGCGCCGCGAAGACCGAGCCCCACGAGCCGCCTCCGACAACGACGACCCGGAGCGCGGTCACGAGCGGCGCACGAAGTCGATGATCACCGGGACGCCCTGGAGCGCGAGGCGGTCGCGCAGCTGGTTCTCCACCCAGTAGCCGTAGTCGCGGGTCAGCAGCCCCGGGTCGTTCACGAAGATCCGGAAGCGCGGGGGCCGCGTCGAGACCTGCGTGCCGTAGAGAAGGTTCAGCCGCCGCCCGTTCTTGTTCGGCCCGGGACGGGTCTCACGTAGCTCCTGGAGGATCCGGTTCAGCTCAGCGGTCGAGACGCGCGCCGTGTGCTTCGCAAAGAGCTCCTCGACCCGGTCCAGGACCTTGCCGACGCCTCGACCGGTGGTCGCCGAGACCGCCGCAACCGGGGGTCTCTGCCGCAGACGCTTCTCGATCCGCGGGCGGACGTCCTCGATCCCCACCTGGGCAACATCCCACTTCGAGAGGACGACGAGGGTCGCGTCCCCCGCCGTCCGCGCCACGTCGGCCACGGCCAGGTCCTGGTCGACGAGCCCCTCGCTCGCGTCCACCAGCACGAGGGCGACGTCGGCCCGCTCGGCCGCCTTGATCGCCCGCAGCTCGGAGAAGTACTCGATGCCCTGGCGGTGGCGGCGCTTGCGGCGCATACCGGCCGTGTCGACGAGGACGAAGGTCGTGTCGCCGCGGCGGAGCACGGTGTCGATCGCGTCACGCGTCGTCCCAGGCTGGTCCGAGACGATCACGCGCTCCTCGCCGACGATCGCGTTGACGAGGCTCGACTTGCCCACGTTCGGACGGCCGAGCACGGCCACGCGGATCGCATCGTCGTCGACCTCGGCCGGCCCCTCGCCCGGCAGGCCGGCGACGACGAGGTCGAGCAGGTCGCCCGTCCCGTACCCGTGCAGCGCCGAGATCGGCTGCGGGTCGCCGAGGCCCAGGCGGTGGAACTCGAGCGCCTCGTCGTCGCGCCGCGGGTCGTCCACCTTGTTGGCGACGACGATGACCGGCTTGCCCGAGCGGCGGAGGATGTCGGCCACCTCCTCGTCGCCCGGCGTGACGCCCGCCTTGGCGTCGACGACGAAGACGACGAGATCGGCCTCCTCGACGGCGCGGCGCGCCTGCTCCGCGACCTGCTTGGTCAGCGGCGAGGGGTCGACGACATCGACCCCGCCCGTGTCCACGAGCACGAAGCGCTTGCCCGCCCACTCGCAGACGACGTCCTTGCGGTCGCGGGTCACGCCGGGCGTCTCGAAGACCACAGCCTCCCGGGTTGCGGTCAGACGATTGACGAGGGTCGACTTGCCGACGTTGGGAAAGCCGACGACGGCGACGGCCCCCAGAAGCGGCGCGTCGGTCACAAGTGTTCCTTCGGGCGATATTGCCCCGCTTCTGGGTCGCGAGCACCAAGCCGGGGTGCGCACTCGTCCGCAGCCAAGGCTGACTGAAGCCTTGGTAAGGGCGAGGGTGTGCTCCGGCGCCGCGTGATCGCGGGGCAGAAGCCGGCGTGTATCGCCCGGAGGGACACTAGGTGCGCGAGGGCACGTTCTCGCGCCGCGGGGGCGTTGCGTCGCGGGGCAGTCCGAGCTCGTGCATCCGCCCGAGCCACTCCCACAGCCGGCGGATCTCCGCCTCGATCTCGCGGGTCGCCGCCTGGTAGCCCTTCGAGCCGCGCGGAAGGTCGGCGAAGCGCATCGGCTCCCCCCAGGCGAGGGAAACCGGGTTCCTGGTGCCGACCTTCCAGTCCGCGGAGCTGTGGATGGCGACCGGCACGACCGGGACTCCCTCCTGGATCGCAACCATGGCCGCGCCGGGCTTCGCCTCGCCGGGCTCGCCGGAGTGCTGCCGCGTGCCCTCGACGAAGAGCCCGAGCGCGCCGCCGTCGCGGACGGTCTCGCGCATGCGGCGCAGCGCGTCGCGGTCGGACTCCCCGCGGCGGATCGCGATGGTCCCGTGCGCACGGATCAGCTGGGAAAGGCCTGGGTAGTCGAAGAGCTCGGTCTTGGCGACGTACGCGATCCGGCGCGGACAGACGGCTCCGAGAATAGGGACGTCGATGAAGGCCGCGTGGTTGACGGCGATGACGACGCCTCCCTCGCGCGGAAGCCGCTCGGTGCCGTACGACCGGATGCGGACCAGCACCCGCGTGGCACTTGCGAGGATGCCCTTGCCGACCGTCCAGTAGACGATGTCGACGCCGTTCACGCGCGCGCCCTAGCCTGGACGAGCCGCTCGATGCGGTCGAGGACGGCCTCGACCGTGAGATCGGTCGTGTCGATCGTCTCCGCGTCGCCGGCCGGCTGCATCTGCACCGCATCGCGTTCGTCGCGGAGGCGCAGGTCGGTGGCGAGAGCCTCCGCGCCGATTTCAGGCTGATCGGAGCGGCGGCGTCGCGCGCGCTCGGTCGGGTCGGCGACGAGGTAGACCTTCACCTCCGCGTCGGGACAGACCACGGTGCCGATATCGCGGCCCTCGACGACCGCGTCGCCCGTGTCGGCGAGCTCGCGCTGGCGGTCGCGCATGATCGCCCGCACCTGGGGATGGCGCGCCGCCGTCGAGACGACCCGGTCGACGGCCGGCGAGCGGATCGCCTCCGTCACGTCCTGCCCCCGCACCCAGACGCGGTCGCCCTCGAAGCGGACAGGGTTGTCGCGTGCGAGCGCCGCGAGCGCCGCCTCGTCGTCGAGCTCGGCGCCGTCCTCGAGCGCGAGCAGGGTCAGCGCCCGGTACATCGCGCCGGTGTCCAGGTACCTGAAGCCGAGCCGCTCCGCGAGTCCGCGCGCGACCGTGCTCTTCCCGGAGCCGGCTGGGCCGTCGATGGCGACGATCACTGGCGCTCCAGGTCGGTTATCGGAGGGCGAGGGAGTCGAGCATGGCGAAGAAGTCGGGGAAGCTTACAGCGACGGTTTCCGCGCCCCTCAGCTCGACGCCCTCGCGGGAGACGAGCCCGGCGACCGCCCCCAGCATGGCGATCCGGTGATCACCGGCGGCATCCACCACGCCCCCACCCTTAGGGCGGGAGGGCACCCCACGAACCCGGAAGCCATCCTGACGCGTTTCGATGTGCACGCCCAGTGGCCGCAGCGCATCTTTCACGCTCTCGACACGGTCCGACTCCTTTACGCGCAGCTCCTCGGCGCCCGTGACGACGCTGTCCCCGTGCGCCATCCCGGCGGCGAGCGCGAACAGCGGCAGCTCGTCGACGAGCGTCGGCACCTCCTCCGGGCGCACCTCGGTGGCCACGAGCTCGGCGGGCTCGACCTGAAGCTCGGCGACCGGCTCGCCGCCGACGACGCGGCGGTTGAAGACCGCGATCCGGGCGCCCATGCGCTCGAGCACGGCGAGGAACCCGGTGCGGGTCGGGTTCATGCCCACGCCGTGGAGCCGCAGCTCCGACTCGGCGAGCAGCGTCGCCGCGACGAGAAACGGCGCCGCCGAGGAGAAGTCCCCGGGCACAGAGGTGTGGAGCGGCCGCAGGCCGTTCGCCGGCGAGACGCCGGCCTCCCGCGCCTTCCGCTGCACGCGGGCGCCCATCGCCTCGAGCATCCGCTCGGTGTGGTCGCGGGTCGGCGACGGCTCGACGACGACCGTCGGGCCGCCCTCCGCGTAGAGGCCGGCCAGGAGGATCGCCGACTTCACCTGGGCGCTCGCCACCGGGAGCTCCCAGCGGACGGGCTCGAGCGCACCGCCCTCCACGACGACCGGCGCGTGCCCGTCATCGGTCTCCACGCGGGCGCCCATGGCGCGGAGCGGCTCGGCGATCCGCTCCATCGGCCGGGTCGAGAGCGACTCGTCCCCGACGAGCTCGAAGCGCCCCTCGTGGCCGGCGAGAATGCCTGGCAGGAGCCGCATCAGCGTCCCTGCGTTGCCACAGTCGAGCGGCCCGCCCGGCTCTTTGAGGCCGCGCAGCCCGACGCCCTCGACGCGCACGCGGTCGCTGTCCACCTCCACCCCGGCCCCGAGCGCCCGCACGGCCGCCGCAGTCGAGAGCGTGTCCTTGGAGGCCCCGAAGCCCTCGATCTCGCTCACGCCGTCGGCGATCGCGCCCAGCAGGAGGGCACGGTGGGAGATGGACTTGTCGCCGGGGACGGCGATATCCCCCCGAATCGCCGCCGCGGGCTCAATGCGCACGACTAGTCCTCGAAGGCCGGGGACACGATGACCGAGTAGCCCTGCGCCTCGAGCAGGTCGGCCGCCTTGCGCGCGGAGTCCTCGCCGGCGACGAGCACGTCGAGCGTGCCGCCGCGCTCCGGCGAGAGGTGGTCGAGCTCGAAGTCCTCGATGTTGATCTTCTCGGCGCCGAGCGCTTGCGTGATCCCGGAGAGCACGCCTGGCCGGTCGGGCACGTGCACGCGCACGCGCTGCATCGCGCCGGGATCCTCGTAGGCCTCCGCGAGCAGGCGGCGCCGGTTACCGCCGGCCTCGCCGATCCAGCGGGCGAGCCAGCCCGCGTCGCGGGCCTCGAGCGCGCGCTCGAGCTCCTCCACGCGGCGGCGGTGCTCGACGAGCGAGGACCGGAGCTCCTCGGAGTTGTCGAGGAAGATGTCGATCCAGATGCGCGGGTTCGCCCCGGCCACGCGGGTCATGTCCCGCATGGAGCCGCCGGCCGATCCGAGCGGCTCGTGGCCGTCCACGCGCACGGAGCCCGCGTGGTTGAGGACGACGTTGGCGAGCGCGTGCGGCAGGTGGCTCGTGATCGCCATCAGGCGGTCGTGGGCTCTCGGGTCGATGGCGATCGGGACGGCGCCCAGCGAGGAGACGAAGCCGTGCAGGAGGCGGTAGCGCTCGGGCTCCGTCTCGGCGACCGGCGTGAGGAACCACGTCGCGCCGACGAAGAGCTGCTCGCTCCCACTCGTGGGCCCGCGCGCCTCCGAGCCGCACACCGGGTGCCCGCCGATGAAGCGCACGCGGTCCTCCACCGAGGCGCAGAGCGCCGACTTCGTCGAGCCGACGTCCGTCACGGTCGAGCCGTTGGAGGCGGCCGCCAGCGCCTCCCCGATCCGCTCCCCGAGGCTTGCCACCGGCGTGGCGACGACGACCAGGTCGACGTCCTCGACCGCGGCGACGAGGCTCTCGGCGGGCTCGTCCAGCGCGCCCCGCTCTGCCGCGACGGCGAGGAACTCGGGATCCGCGTCGTAGCCGACGACCTGCTCGACGCCGGCGCGCTTCGCGGCCAGGCCCACCGAGGCGCCGATCAGCCCGGTGCCGACGATCCCGAGGCGCTCGACCATTACTGCGATCGAGAGTCGCGGCGGCGCATGAGCTCGGCGAGCGTGAAGGCGAGGTCGAGCGACTGCCGCGCGTTCAGCCGCGGGTCGCAAAGCGTCATGTAGCGCATGTTGAGCTGCTCCTCGAGGACGGCCTCCGAACCGCCGAGGCACTCCGTGACGTCCTCGCCCGTGAACTCGAGATGGATGCCGCCCGGCCAGACGCGCTCCTTGCGGCAGGCGGCGAAGAAGCCCTCGATCTCGGCCATGATCGCGTCGAGGCGGCGCGTCTTGAACCCCGACTCGGTCTTGAAGACGTTGGCGTGCATCGGGTCGGACGCCCAGAGCACCGGGTGCTCGGCCTCGCGCACGGCCCGCAGCATGGGCGGCAGGAGCTCGTAGACCTGGTCGGCGCCCATGCGCGCGACGAGCGTGAGGCGCCCGGGGATGCGGGTCGGGTTGAGCCGCTCGCAGAGCTCCAGCACCTCTTCGGGGCTTGCCGTCGGCCCGATCTTGAGGCCGAGCGGGTTGTGCACCCCGGAGAAGAACTCCACGTGCGCGCCGTCGGGCTGGCGCGTGCGCTCCCCGATCCAGAGCATGTGGGCGGAGCAGTCGTACCAGTCGCCCGTCGTGGAGTCGCGCCGCGTGAGCGCCTCCTCGTAGTCGAGCACGAGACCCTCGTGACTCGTCCAGATGTCCACCTGGTGGAGCTGCGACTCGGCCGAGAGGTCGATTCCGCACGCGGCCATGAAGCGCAGCGCGCGCTCGATCTCGGAGGCGAGCTGCTCGTAGCGCCGGCCCTCGGGCGAGGAGGCGACGAACTCCTGGTTCCATTCGTGGACGCGCATGAGGTCGGCGAAGCCGCCCTTCGTGAATGCCCGCAGCAGGTTCAGCGTCGCCGTCGCGTGGTTATAGGCCTGCACCATGCGGTCGGGATCGGGGATGCGGGCCTCGAGCGTCGCGGCGTCGTCGTTGATCATGTGGCCGCGGAAGGACGGGATGTCCTCCCCACCCACGTTCTCGGTCGGCGACGAGCGCGCCTTGGCGAGCTGCCCGGCGATCCGCCCCACCTTCACGACCGGGAGCGTGGCGCCGTAGGTGAGCACGGCCGCCATCTGGAGCATGATCTTGAGCTTCTCGCGGATGTGAACGGCTGAGAGGTCGTGGAACGACTCGGCGCATTCGCCGGCCTGGAGCAGGAACGCGCGGCCCTCCACAGCCTCGGCCAGCACCGAGCGCAGCTGCCGCGCTTCGCCGGCGAAGACGAGCGGCGGCACGCTCGCAAGCCGGGCCCGCGCGGCCTCGGCCCGCTCCTCGCTCGGCCAGTCCGGCTGGTGGAGCGCCGAATGCGACCGCCACGAGGAGGGCGTCCAGGAAGGCTTGGTCACTGCCATCGGGACCTAGTGTAGTGAGCCATAATCGGCGAGACCGTGCGCGTCCTTTCCGGAATCCAGCCGACGGGCGAGAAGCACCTCGGCAACTACGTCGGCGCCATCCGCCGCTGGGTGGCCCAGCAGCACGAGGTCGACGCCTTCCACCCGATCGTCGACCTGCACGCGATCACGGTCCCGCAGGATCCCGAGGAGCTGCGCGAGTCGACGCTCGACCTCGCCGCGCTCCTCATCGCGACGGGCCTCGATCCGGACGTCTGCACGCTCTTCGTCCAGAGCCACGTGCCGGAGCACCCGCGTCTCACCTGGGTGCTCGAGTGCATGACTCCTCACGGCGAGCTGCGCCGCATGCCGCAGTTCCGGGAGAAGTCCGCGGCGCAGGCGAGCTTCTCTGTCGGCCTCATGACCTACCCGGTGCTCCAGGCGGCCGACATCCTGCTCTACGACGCCGACCTTGTTCCGGTCGGCGAGGACCAGCGCCAGCACCTCGAGCTCGCGCGCGACATCGCTCAGCGCTTCAACCAGCGCTTCGGGGAGACATTCGTCGTCCCCGAGGGCACATACGGCGAGATCGGCGCCAAGATCATGGACCTCCAGGATCCGACGAGCCGCATGTCCACGTCCCTGAGCGCCGAGCTCGGCATCGTCAAGGTCCTCGACCCGCCCGACACGATCCGGCGCAAGCTCCGCTCGGCGGTGACCGACTCAGGACGCGACGTCGTCCGTGCCGAGGACAAGCCCGGGATCACGAACCTGATCGAGATCATGGCGGTCGCGACCGGCGACTCGCCCGAGGCCATCGAGACACGTTTCGACGGCGCCGGCTACGGCCAGTTCAAGGAGGCGGTCGGAGAGGCGATCGTCGAGCTGCTCGATCCTGTCCGCCTGCGCTACGGGGAGCTGCGCGGGAACCCTGACCGGCTGCGTGAGATCCTCGCGCAGGGCGCGGAGAAGGCGCATGCGATCGCCGCGGCGACGCTCGCCCGCGTCCACGAGCGCGTCGGCTTCGTCCCGCCCTAGGAGGGTTCGACGAGACAGTGACAGTGCCGCCGGGTCGCGCTGCTCGCCCCGAGGACTGCGTCCTCAGTCGCGCCCGTATCTCATTCGATACGAACGCTCCCTGCGTCCTTGCCTCGGAACGACCATCGCACCCCGGCGACGAGCACCGTCCCGTCAAACCCTCCTAGCCGTGTTCCTCGCGCCCGACGGCACCTACTCGGCCATGTACCCGAGCGTGGCCCGCCGTTTCGGGGCCGGCGCGATCGACTGGTCGCTCTGCGTGATCCTCTACCTGCTCGGGTCGATCTTCGGCGGCGTCTTCGCTTCCGTCGGGCTGACGAGCTGGGAGGCCGGCGACCTGCGCGGGATCCCCGGCGCGACGCTGATCACGATCTCGCAGCTCCTGATCGCCGCTCCCATCGTCGCGTACTTCGCCGCCTACTGGCACACGGGCTCGACCCTCGGGATGCGCGCGCTCGACATCGAGCTTGCGCGCGAGGAGACGGGCTTGCCGCCGCGCTGGGGCCGGGCAATCGCCCGCGGGTGCGTCGCCTTCGTGCTCGCCCTGGCGGTGAACAACGTCTATCTCGTGCGCGGCGGCGACCCGTTCGACGAGTACTCGACCGTGCAGCAGGTGGTCATCGTCGCCTCGTACGCGCTCGTCACGCTCCTGGTCGCGGCGAAGGCGACCATGTTCCTCGACGAGCGGCGGCGATCGCTCCTCGACCGCGCCTTCGGGCTGGTCTACCTCGAGGAGCTCGTCTTCACCCACCGCGACCAGGGGCCCTGGCCGTGGTCGAGGATCCCGCGGTAGCCGCACGGAGAGCCCCGACCTCCGCATCCGTCAGGTCGCGCCACTCCCCGGGCGCGAGCCCCTCGAGGGTCAGCCCGGCGTACTCCCGCCGGTGGAGGCGGGTCACGGGGTGCCCGACCGCCTCGCACATCCGCTTCACCTGATGCTTGCGGCCCTCGTGGAGGATGAGCTCGAGGCGCGAAGGCGCCAGGCGGCGCACCTGCGCCGGTGCCGTGGGCCCGTCGTCCAGCTCGACGCCGGCGGCGAGCCGGCGGAGAGCGTCGTCGTCCGGCTCGCCCTCGACCTCGACCTCGTAGACCTTGTCCACGCCGTAGCGCGGGTGCGCGAGCCGGTGGGCGAGCGGGCCGTCGTTGGTGAGCACGAGAGCGCCGGTTGTGTCGACGTCGAGGCGCCCAACGGGCACGACCCGCTGGGCGTGGCCGACGAGCCCGACGACCGTGGGCCGGCCCTGGGGGTCACGCGCAGTCGTCACGACCCCCGCCGGCTTGTGCAGGAGCAGGTGCGTGAGCGGCTCCGGCGCGAGCTCGGTGCCGTCGAGCTCGACTCGGTCGCCGGCCTCGACGAACGTCGCCAGGCCGGCGACCTCACCGTTGACCCGCACCCGGCCGGCGCGGATCAGCTCCTCGGAGCCCCTGCGCGAGGCGACTCCGGCACGCGCGAGGTAGGCGTTCAGGCGCACCTCGCCATTATCGACCTCTAGTCTCCACCGGCCGGGTAGCGAACGACCAGCGCGGTCACGTGCCCCGCGCGCGTGCGCGCGAGCAGGCCCGGGTAGGTGCCCGGCCCCGTGGCGTTGCGGCGCGCCACGAGCCACCAGCCCTCGCCGCCGAACCCGTCCGCGCGGTATCGCGCCCCCGGATAGAGGGTGCGCAGCCGCGAGACACGGTCGCCGATCCTCAGGCCGTTCCCCGTCCGCCACTGCGCGCCCGTGATCGCGGCGTTGGAGAAATGCCCGGTGGCGCGGCCGCAGGGCGGCAGCCCGCCGAGGTTGTAGAAGCCGATCCGCAGTCCGAGCCGAGCCCACGTCACCGAGCACGTCGCGTCCGAGGTGCGCACCGACCGGCTGGGGACGCCGAAGGCGTTCCTGGCCCCGCCGAGGGTGCCGTCGGACTTGACGCGAAAGCTTCCGATCCGCTCGTCGCTGCGGACGACCGTGTCCGCAGCGGCTGGCGCTGGGAGCGCCGCGACGGCGGCGCAGATCAGGGCGAATGCGAGGGCGAGCCTCATCGATCTCCTTTCGTCGCTGTCGTCGGTCTTGGACGCCCCGTGCCGGCGATTCCTTCACGCGGGGCCGTGAGCGGTCATGATCACTTCGTGCCGATCTACATCACCCTGATGAAGTTCACGTCGCAGGGCATGACCGGCATCCCCGCCTGGCGCGACCGGGTCGAGGAGGCGGAGCAGGCGATCGAGGCGCGGGGCGGCCGCCTGGTCGACGCCTACGTGACGCTGGGCCGCTACGACGTCGTGGAGATCTTCGAGGCCCCGGACGACGAGACCGCGTACCAGATCCTCATCGAGCTCGGCAAGCACGGCCAGGTGACGACGGAGACTCTCCGAGGCTTCACGCGCGAGGAAGCCGAGCGGATCGTCAAAGGCAGTTAGGCCCCGCGGCGGGCGGCGACGTCTTCGAGGCGCGTGCGCAGCTCCTCGACGTCGCCGGCGAGCTCGTCGAGCTCCGGAAGCGCGTCGGCGTTCTCCAGCCCGAAGACCCGCTCGAAGAGCGGCGTCGTCTCGTAGCGCACGGCGCCTCCCTCCTCCTCGCGGCCGGCCTCGGCGATCAGGCCGCGCTCGACGAGGCCCGCGACGGCCGAGTCGGCGGCGACGCCGCGGATCCGCGCGATCTCGGGCCGGCTGACCGGGCCGAGGTAGGCGACGATGGCGAGGGTCTCGAGCGCCGCCTGCGAGAGCCCGCGCTGCACCGGCCGCTCGACGAGGCGCCCGCAGGCGTCGGCGGCCTCCCGCGCCGCGCGGTAGGCGTAGCCGCCGGCCACGTGCTCGAGGACGATGCCGCTGCGGCCCTCGCGGAAGCGGCTCGCGATGAGGCCGAGCGCCGTCTCGACCCGCTCTTCCTCCTCCTCGGTCGCGGCCGCGAGCTCCGCGACCGACAGGGGCTTGGAGGCGATGACGAGCAGCGCCTCGATCGTCCGGGCGAGGCGGTCGACGGGGTTCTCTACGAGGCGGAGGCGTTCCATACCGTGATGGGCTCGAAGGGGCCTGCCTGGGCGATCTGGGCCTCCCCGCGCTTGCGCAGCTCGAGGAGGGCGAGGAAGGCGACGATCTGCTCGACGCGCGAGAGCCTGTCGACCTCGTTGTCGAAGGCGAAGCGGCCGCGGGCACGGAGCAGGTTGCGGAAGCGGTCGAGGAAGCGCGAGAGCGGCGGGTACGAGAGGACGAGGTGGCGGAGCGACGGCTCCGGAGGGACGGCGGCGAGCGAGCGCAGCGCGACCACGAGCTGCGCCGGGTCCTGCTGGGCGAGCGGGCGCGATGGCGCAGGCGCGAGCGGTGCGGCGCCCAGGCGGAAGAAGCGGTCGGACTCCGCCTCCAGCCGCTCCTCGAGCCAGCCCGCCGCCGCGCGGAAGCGCCGGTAGGCCGCGAGGCGCTCGGCCAGCTCCTCCGCGGCATCCTCGGGGTCGAGGCCCTCGAGGTCGAGCTCCTCGTCGGGGAAGAGCCCGCGCGCCTTCAGCTCGAGCAGCGCGGCCGACAGGACGAGGAACTCGCCGCACGCCTCCAGGTCGAGCTCGTCCCGCTCGGCCAGGCGCTCGACGAAGGCGAGGACGATCTCGGCGACGTCGACGTCGCGCAGCTCGAGCTCCTCCCGCAGGACGAGGGTGAGAAGGAGATCGAAGGGCCCCTCGAATGCATCGAGGTCGAGGGGAAGCTCACGCACGGCCGTCGCCATGGCCGCGATGCTAGTCGTGCTACCGGACGCGACCCTTGGGGATGGCCATCGTCGGCCCCTCGGGCGGTGGGGGCGGCTCGCTGCGCTTCTTCGGCCGGCCGCCCTCCGCGCGCCGCTGGGACCAGACGAAGGCGATCACCGCGAGCGCGAAGACGACGATCGAGACCCAGGCGTTCAGGCGGAGCCCGAGGAACTCGTGGGCCTCGTCGATCCGCAGCAGCTCCATCCCGAAGCGGCCGATGCAGTACCAGATGACGTAGAGGCAGAAGAGGCCCGGCGCCCTGAGGTTGACCCGCTTGTCGATCAGCAGCAGCACGCCGACGCCCAGGAGGCACCAGAGCGACTCGTAGAGGAAGGTCGGATGGAACGTGACCCCGGCGCTCAGGGGATCCTGGTACTCCGTCGGCCGGTTCGCGAGGTCGATCTCGAGCCCCCACGGGAGGTCGGTCGGCTCGCCGAAGAGCTCCTGGTTGAAGTAGTTGCCCCAGCGCCCGATCGCCTGCGCGAGGAGCAGCCCCGGCGCGACCACGTCCATGAAGTAGAGCACGCTCTCGCCGGAGCGCTTGACCACCCAGGCGCCCACGAGCACGCCGCCGGCGATCCCGCCCCAGACCCCGAGGCCGCCCTCCCAGACCGCGAAGGGCTCCCACCACTCCTCGTCGACGGTGCTCCAGCTCGTGACGACGTGGTAGATGCGCGCGCCGACGATGCCGCCGAGGACGCCCCACATGGCGACGCGGAACACGAGGTCGCCGCGCGGGTCGCTCCAGAAGGCCCACCGGCCCGTGTAGCGCCGGCCGGTCAGCCAGGTCGCGGCGATGATGCCCAGGAGGAGCATCAGCCCGTAGGCGTGCACCTGCACGGGGCCGAGCTCGATCTCACCGCTCGACGGGCTCGGGATCGAGCCGAGAAGAGTCCTAACAGATGATGACCGACTGGGCGCGATCCCGCAGCGCGGCCAGGCGGCATCGCTCTCATCGTGTGGGAGCCTGGTGTCCCCAGCACTGCCACGGGGCGAGAGACTACCGGCTCGACAGAGCGGGATCTCAGCGGTACGTACCGCCGGTCCCGGAAGCGCGAGGCTCTAGACGAGGATCCGGAGCGCGAGCTCGGGCGTGCAGCCCTGGCGAAGGAGGCTCGTGGCCAGATGCAGGTCGACGTGGTTCAGGTCGGCCAGCTCCTGCGCGTGCTCCGGCGTGTAGCCGGCACGCACGAGCTCCTCGATCCGCCAAGCGCGCACCAGCTCCGCTTCGGGGTCAATTTGGATTTCGAGTTCAACCGCAGGCATTTCCTGTTCCTTCCGCTGATGTATCTCCTGCTTCGGTTGTAGCGAATCCTTGGTTGTCCCCCGAGCGGGGGAATGGGCTCTCCTAACGCACGCTTAATACGCGTTTCATACCGAGGGGAAGATTCCGAGCGCCGTGGCCGTCAAGTAGGCATGAAACCTCGCCGCCACGACATGCTCGACTTCCATCCGGCCGGGATCGTCGGCTCCCTTCTGGGCGGAGACCCGTACGAGGTCTCCCCCGTCGACGCCGAGCCGGACACGACGGCTCCCGAGCCCCGAGCGCTCGGCCGCCTCTCCTCCAAGCTGCGCCGCCGCCGCGAGCGCGCCGCCTCCTGGGCCCGCGCCCAGAGCGGCCGCCTCCCGAGCTAGCTGATCGCCGCTTCGCCGAGGAGCGCCTTCACCTCGGCGTAGAAGTCCGGCTCCGGGCGCACCCTGAACTGCGCGCCGAACGCGTAGGTCTGCTGCCCGACGGAGGTCTCGAGCTCGAGCACGACCTCGGACTCGCCCGGGAAGCTGCGGACGACCTCGGCCAGCTCGCGGATCGTCCCGGCCGGCGCCTTGCGCGCGTCGAGCCGTAGCCGCACCTCGCCCTTGTCGGAGGAGGCCTCGAAGGGCGCGATCTCGAGCGCGATCAGCTTCGTCTCGCCCTCCTTGTGGTCGACGCGGCCCTTGATGACGAGGACCTTGTCGGCCTCGAGCAGCTCGCGCGCGGCCGCGTAGACGGAGTTGAAGACGACCGTCTCGAGCGAGCCGGAGAGGTCGTCCAGGCGGAGGAAGACCATCGGCTCGCCCTTCTTCGTCGTCAGCTGCTTGATCGCGCTGACGATGCCGCCGACGGTCACGACCTCGCCGTCGCGGCGGCGCTCGACCTCGGACATGCGGCAGTCCGTCTTGCGCCGCAGCTGGTCGCGGACGGAGTCGAGCGGGTGCTCCGAGACGTAGAGGCCGAGGCTCTCCTTCTCGAGCGCCAGGAGCTCGCGCTTCTCGAACTCCTCGGTCGGGATCTGCCTGTGGTGCTGGCGGCGGTCCTGCTGCTCCTCCCCGTCGTCGCCAAGGTCGAAGATCGAGCTCTGGCCGGCGAGGCGGTCGGCGATCAGGCGGCCGCCCGAGACGAGGGCGTCCTCGAGCACCTCGAGCATCCCCCTGCGCGTCGAGCCGGTCGAGTCGAGGGCGCCTCCCTTGACGAGGCTCTCGAGCGCGCGCTTGTTCACCTGGCCGGGGTCGACGCGCTCGCAGAAGTCCCAGATCGAGGCGAACGGTCCGCCCTCCTCGCGCGCGGCGAGGATCGAGCGGACCGCGCTCTCCCCGACGTTCTTTACGGCGTTGAGCCCGAAGCGGATGCGACCCTCGACGACGCGGAAGTCCTCGACGGAGACGTTCACGTCGGGCGGCTCGACCTCGATCCCCATGTCGTCGCAGGCGGCGACGTAGAAGGGCACGCGGTCCTTCGTGCTCATCACCGAGGAGATCAGCGCGGCCATGTACTCCGCGGGCCAGTGCGCCCTGAGATAGGCCGTGCGGTAGGCGATCAGCCCGTAGCAGGCGGCGTGCGACTTGTTGAAGGAGTAGTCCTGCGCCTGCTCCATGTCCTTCCAGAGCTGCGTGGCGACCCCGGGCGTGACGCCGTTGGCCGCGCATCCCTCCAGGAACTTGTCCTTGAGGGACGCCATCAGCTTGTGGATCTTCTTGCCGATCGCCTTGCGCAGGTCGTCGGCCTCGGCGGGCGAGAAGCCGGCGAGCTGCTTGGCGATCTCCATGTACTGCTCCTGGTAGATGCAGATGCCGTACGTCGGCTCGGTGATCGGCCGGAGGCGGTCGTCGAGGAACGTCACCTGCTCGCCGCCGTGCTTGCGCTTCCCGTAGATGGGGATGTAGCCCATCGGCCCCGGGCGGTAGAGGGCGACGAGGGCGATCAGGTCCTCGAACTCGGTCGGCTTCACGAGCTTGAGCGCATCGCGCATGCCCGAGGACTCGAACTGGAAGACGCCCGTCGACTCCCCGCGGGCCAGCATCTCGTACGTCTTCGGGTCGTCGAGCGGGATCTTGGTGATGTCGACGCCGCCGACCAGCTCGACGGCCTTGTCGATCACGTCGAGGTTCCGCAGGCCGAGGAAGTCCATCTTCAAGAGCCCGAGTGCCTCCACGTCCTCCATCGCGAACTGCGTCACGACCTCCTGGTCGGCGCCCTTCTGCTGGAGCGGCAGGTACTCGGTCAGCGGCCGGTCGCCGATCACGACGCCGGCGGCGTGGATCGAGTCCTGGCGGACGAGCCCCTCGAGCGGCTTGGCCAGGTCGACGATCTGGCGGACGATCTCGTCGGCGTCGTAGGCCTGCTTCAGCTCCGAGCCCGGCTTCATACAGTCGTCGAGGTAGACCTTCGGGCCCTCGGGGATGAGCTTCGCGACCTTGTCGACGGTGCCGTACGGGATGTCGAGCACGCGCCCGGCGTCGCGCACCGCGGCGCGCGCCATCATCGTCCCGAAGGTGATGATCTGCGCGACCTGGTCGCGGCCGTACTTGTCGGACACGTAGTTGATGACCCGGTCGCGCCCGTAGACCGAGAAGTCGATGTCGATGTCGGGCATCGACTTGCGGCCCGGGTTGAGGAAGCGCTCGAAGAGCAGGTCGTACTTGATCGGGTCGATGTCGGTGATCTCGAGCGAGTACGCGACGATCGAGCCGGCCGCCGACCCGCGCCCCGGCCCGACGCCGATCCCGTTCGTCTTCGCGAAGCGGATGAAGTCCCAGACGATCAGGAAGTAGTCCGCGAAGCCCATCTCGCGGATCGTCTTCAGCTCGAACTTGAGACGGTCCTGGAGCTCCGGCGTCACCGTTCCGTAGCGCTTTTGCAGGCCTTTTTCGCAGAGCTCGACGAGGTAGTCGAAGGCCTCGCGGCCGTCGGGCGTCGGGAAGTGCGGCAGGTGGATGACGCCCAGCTCGATGGCGACGGCGCACCGCTCGGCGATCTCGAGCGTGCGCCTGACCGCCTCCGGATAGTCCGCGAAGTCCTGGACCATCTCGGCCGGCGACTTGAAGTAGAACTGGTCGGTGTCGAACTTCCAGTGGTTCGGGTTGGCGAGCGTGTCCCCTGACTGGATGCAGAGCAGCGCCTCGTGTGCACGCGCGTCTTCGTGCCGGAGGTAATGGACGTCGCCGGTGGCCACGAGCGGCAGCCCTGACGACTTGGCGATCTCGGCGAGCGAGACGTTGATCCCCTTCTGCACCTCGAGCCCGGCGTCCTGGATCTCGAGGTAGACCGAGTCCTTCCCGAAGATGTCTGCGAGCCGCGTGACCTCCGCTTCGGCCTCGGGTCGGTTCCCGTTCTCGAGCGCCTTGCACACGCGACCCGAGAGGCAGCCCGAGAGGGCGATCAGGCCCTTGGAGTGCGAGCCGAGCAGGTCCCAGTCGACCCGCGGCTTGTAGTAGTAGCCCTCGAGGAAGCCCGCCGAGGCGAGCTTGATCAGGTTCGCATAGCCCTCGTTCGTCTCCGCGAGGAGCGTGAGGTGCGCGTAGCCCTTCTTCTGCGCCAGCCGGTCCTCGGCGACGTAGACCTCGCAGCCGAGCAGCGGCTTGACGCCGTGCTTGCCGGCCTCCCTGTAGAGCTCCACCGCGCCCGCGAGGCTCCCGTGGTCGGTGAGCGCGACGGCCGGCATCTCCAGCTCGGCGGCGCGGGCGGCGAGCTCCGGAATCCGGCAGGCCCCGTCGAGGATCGAGTACTCGGAGTGGACGTGGAGGTGAACGAACTCGGCCATGCGCGCCAGGGCATCTTAGGCTTCGGTCCTGACGCGATTCCCCCCGGCGAGGCCGAAGAGCTACAGGTCCAGGAGGAAATCGAGCAGCAGCGGGTTGACGAGCTCCGGGGTGCGGATGTCGGGCCGGTGCCCACCGGCGGGGATCAGCTCGAGCCGCGCGTTCGGCAGCGCGGCGACGATGCTCTTCGGCAAGCTCGGCGGGGACCGCGGCGTCGGCTTCGCCGTGGACGACGAGCGTCGGGCAGGTGACCCGCCCGAGGAGACGAGCGGGCCCTTGCCAGTCGAGCTCGAGCTCCTGGGTCACGACGACCTCCGGCGTCGCCTCGAGGCCGATCCCGATCATCACGGCGATCACCTCGACCGAGTCCGGCTCGGTGAAGACCGAGTGCATGAACGGCACGATGAACCCGGGCCAGTCGGTCCGCAGACCCTCGAGCCATTCGGGGTCGGGAGGCACCGGCTCGGCCTCGAGCCGCATGTACGGCGCGACCACGGCAAGGCGGTCGAAGCGCTCCGGTTCTTCAACGGTCAGCAGGATTGCCGCGTTGATTCCACGCGACGCGGTGACGAGCGCTGCGTTCTCGATCCCCGCGGCCTCGAGAGCCGCGAGCGCGTCGGCTGCGTGGAACGGGAAGTCGTAGCCTCGCGCCGGCCGCTCGCTGGCGCCGGCCCCTCGCGGGTCGTAGGTGACGACGCTGGCGTGCGGGCGGAGAGCGGCAACCTGGTGCCCGACGACGCGGGCGTCCACGATGTTCCACGTCGGCACGAACACGATGGCCCGTTCGCCGCGGCCGTATCGGCGCCAAGCGATCCGCGTCCCATCGACGCTCGTCGCCGTGCCCTGAGCACTGGGGGGCGGTGCCGGGATCACGCCGGGACGAGGCGCGCGTCGGTTGCCGAGATCCGCAAGAGGCGGAGCGCGAGGAGGCCGAGCCAGAGGAACCAGGCAATGCTCCCGGCGCGGACCGCTGCGCCGTCGCCGATGGCACTGAAGAGCAGCTGGGCGGCGATGATCGCGGGCACCGCGAACAGGGACGGAAGCCAGAGCCCGCGCCACTCCGGCAGCCGTCTGAAGGCGAACGCGAGCACCGGCGGGACGAGGAAGAAGAGCGCCGCGGCGATTCCGGATTCGATCCCGTGGGCGTCGGCCTGCCACGAGGTGTTCTCGCAGCCCGCGTCCATGCCGCGGCAGTCGAGCCGGAGGAACCCCTCGAGGAAGCGCGTGACGCCCAGCGCAGCCAGCCCGAGGACGCCGAGCCGCGCGAGCCACCCGGATCCGAGCGCGCGCCAGAGGCCGAGCGCGAAGCCGACGATAAGCAGGCCGTTGAGGTTCGCGGCGATCTGGTTGTAGAGCCACGCCTGGTCGGCCGTCTGCGCTCCGATGTCGCTGACGTTGTCGTTCGACGGGCTGAAGGCGTCGGGCTGCGCGAGGTCGCCGAGCACGAGGCCGACGATGAAGGTCACCGGCGCGAGCAGCCCGCAGATCGCGGCGGCGCGGAGCGGCACCCGCCGAGTGTCTCAGACGCGAGGGCGGCTCACCACGTCCGCCTTGACGCCGTGCCGCTCGAGCGCCTCGACCGCCGCGGCAACGGCCGCGTCTGACGGCACGTTGGTCGAGGCGGAGGACAAGCTCGTGTGCCCGCTCTTCCGGGCCGTCCGAGACGGCGGAGGATCGGCTGGAGCAGTGTGGCGAGCAGCGCTGCGATCGCCGTCGCGCCCACGAGCCGGTAGTAGCCGGGCGACTCGATCTCCCTCCAAGCGGCTACCGCGATCAGAACGGCCAGCAGGATCGAGAGCGACGATGGCCAGGCCGTAGAGCCACTCGAGCGACCGGCCGTCGTCAGGCTTGCGGCGCGATGTCGACGCGGCCGCCTGCGCGCTTGCGAGCGTCGCGAGGCCGAGCGTCAGCGCCAGCTTCCACGCCCAGTCGCTGTCCTCCGCCGCCCAGACGGCGACCATCGCAAAGAAGCAACGCGGTCGCCGCGGCGATTATCACCGTCCATGCGAGTCGCGGTCGCTCGTCCCTGGTCGAGGAGGACGCCGGCCGGCAGAGCGAGCAGGCTCGCAACCGACATGAACGTCGTCGTGAGAGAGGATGCGCGCGGCGGTGTCGTCGAACTCGGCGAAGAGCAGCGTGCCGATCGCGATGGCCGCAGTGATGCAGAACGAGGCCACGAGCGTGAGCAGGAACAGCCGCCTGCCGAGAGTCACGCCTCGATGCTAGGCCTCCCGGTGGACGCCGACGCCGCCGACGACCAGGGCCACCCCGAGCACCTCGGGCAACGTCGGGATCTGCGCCAGGACGACGATCCCGATCACCGTCGCGGTCGCCGGCAGGAGCGAGACGAGGAGCGCGTAGGTCGCCCGCCGCATCCGCGCCATGGCGAGCTGGTCGCAGACGTACGGGATCACGGAGGAGGTGATCCCCACGCCGATCCCGGCGGCAAGCGCGACAGGGTCGACGAGCGCGGGCACGGCGTCCCAGCCGCCGAGCGGCGTCGCCACGACGCACGCGATCAGCATCGCCGCCGCGAGCCCGTCGATGCCGCTCATCCCCGGGTTCTGGGCGACCCGGTGCGCGAGGACGATGTAGAGCGCGAAGAGCGCGGCGTTGGCGAACGCGAAGGCCATCCCCACCGGCTCCGACGTCAGCTGGACGTCGGTGAGCAGGTACACGCCGCCCACGGCGAGGACGAGCGCCGCGCCGTTGCGGAGCGTCCGCGCGCCGATGGCCGCGAGGACGATCACCGGCAGGAACTCGATCGCCGCCACGGTCCCGAGCGGCAGCCGGTCGATCGAGATGTAGAAGCAGACGTTCATGAACGCGAGCACGGCGCCCATCGCCACGACGAGGCGCCGGCCGGAGAGGTCGAGCGCCGCGAGGGTGCGCCAGGGCCGCCGCCAGAGGGCGAAGACGAGCGCGGCGCTCGCGATCCGCAGCCACGCGACGCCGAGCGGCTCGACGAGCGCGAAGAGCAGCACGGCGAACGCCGGGCCGAGGTAGTGGAAGACCGCGCTGCCGACGAAGTACGTCGCCGGAGGGACGCTGTCGACGCGCCGTGTGAGCCGTCCGGGATGCGCCATCTCCATGGAGAAATTGTCGCCACGGGGCTACGATTCCGGAATGGCCGACCGAAGGTGTTGGCGGCCACCTGCCTGCAAATGGAAGGACTTGTGAGTCCATGGCTTACGAAAACCAGCTTCTGGACGAAACCAACCGTCGGATCATCGAAGAGCTTCAGGCCGAGGCGCGGCTCACGATGGCCGAGCTCGGCCGCCGCGTGAACCTCTCCCCGCCGGCCGTGGCCGAGCGCGTCCAGCGGCTCGAGCGCGCCGGCGTCATCACCGGCTACCACGCCACGATCGACCCCAAGGCGATCGGGTATCCGCTCGCCGCGGTCGTCCGCGTCCGCCCCGCCTCGCGCCAGCTGTACAAGATCCCCGAGGTCGCGCGCGACGTCCCCGAGGTGGTCGAGTGCTACCGGATCACCGGCGAGGACTGCTTCTTCGTGAAGCTCCACCTGCGCGCGATGGAGGACCTCGAGCCGATCCTCGACCGCTTCGTCCAGTACGGCCAGACGACCACCTCGATCATCCATTCGGCACCGGTGGCGCCGCGCTCACTTCCTGTAGGCGACGGCGCTATTCTCACGCGCGAAAAGGAGGTGGCGCGATAGCGACAAAGGAAGAGAAGCTCGAGCTGGAGGGCGAGGTCGCCGAGGCCTTTCCCAACGGGATGTTCAAGATCACGCTGGACTCGGGCCAGGAAGTGCTCGGCTACACCGCCGGCAAGATGCGCCGCTACCGCATCAAGATCTTCCCCGGCGACCGTGTGAAGGTCGAGCTCTCCCCCTACGACCTCACCCGCGGCCGGATCGTCTACCGGTACCGCTAGAGGGCGCGCGCGAGGCGCTCGAGCCCCGCGTCCAGGCGCTCGTCGGGCGTCGCGAGCGAGATGCGCGCCCACCCCTTTCCCTGCGCGCCGAAGCCCTCGCCGGGCGCGACGGCGATCCGCTGCTCGGCGAGGATCCGCTCCGGCGTGAGCCCTTCCGGGAGCGGCCACCAGACGTAGAACGTCGAGTCCGAGCGCGTGTTCGGGATGACGCGCTGCACGCGCTCGCGCCGCGCCTCGTAGAGCGCGCGGCGCTCCTCGACGCTCTCCTGCGGGCCGGTCAGCGCCGCCACGCCGGCCTCCTGGATCGGGACGAAGACGCCCGCGCGCACGTGGTCCGCGAGGAGGTTCACGCGCTCGACGATCTCCGCGTTCCCGAGCACGAACCCGAGCCGCCAGCCCGCCATGCCGTACGTCTTGGACATGGAGAACATCTCGACGCCGACGTCCTTCGCGCCGGGCTCGGCGAGGAAGCTCTGCGGCGCGAGGCCGTCGAACATGAGGTCGCCGTAGGCGAAGTCGTGGACGATCGCGGCGCCTGTGCGGCTCGGCGTAGGCGACGGCTTCGGCGAAGAGGCCGGGCGGCGCGGAGGCAGCGCACGGGTTGGACGGGTAGTTGAGGTACAGGGCGGCGACGTTGTCGGTGGGCGCTGCGTCGAGGTCGGGCGCGAAGGCGGCGTACGGGTCGAGCGGGACCCGCACCTCCTTCGCGGCCGCGAGGGCGACGCCGGACGTGTAGTCCGGGTAGCCGGGATCCGGCAGCAGGATCGTCTGGCCGCGCTCGGCGAGGCAGAGGGCGAGCTCGACGATCGCAGTCTTCGTCCCTGGGACGACGGCGACCTCGCGCTCGGGGTCGAGCTCGACGCCATAGACGTGGCGGTAACGGGCGGTGATCGCCTCCTTGAGCGCCGGGATGCCGCGGAAGGGCGGGTAGCCGTGCGCCCTGGGGTCGCGTGCGGCCCGGGCGAGCGCCTCGACAACGTGCCCAGGCGGTCCCGTGTCCGGGTTGCCGCGGCCGAGGTCGATGACCTCCTCCCCCTCCTGCGCGGCCGCCGCGGCGACACGCGCCAGAAGCCCGGTGAAGTACTGCTCGGGAAGACGGTCGATGCGGTCGGGCCTGGGGCGCACGGCGACGATGCTAGTGCGTTCTGTCTGGGGGGTTGACCTTTTCGGCACGAGTGCCGATGAGGCAACACCGGCCGAGGCCAAGCCATGCCCGAAATCTCTAGCGACGACAACCATCGCGCGCTCACCGACGCACTCGCCACGAGCGACGTGCTCGCGCGCGTCGCCGGCACGGTCGCCATCCACCTCTACGAGATGGAGATGCAGCCGGACGAGTCGTACGTCTGCAACACCTTCATCGGCGCCGGCCTCGAGAGCCTGCTCGGCCCTCTGCCTGCCGACCGGACCCCCGAGGAGGCCTGGGAGGACGCCGTCCATCCCGAGGACCGCGCCGGCTATGACGCGACCTACGAAGCGATCGAGCGCGGCGAGGCCTGCGAGGTCGAGTACCGCCTGAACGGCTACGACGGGCGCACCCACTGGGTCTGGGACCGCATGCATCCGCGGCGCACCGAAGACGGTCGCCTGCTCGTCGACGGGATCGTCGTCGAGATCACCGAGCGCAAGCACGCCGCCGAGGCCCTTGCCGCCGCGCAGCAGCAGCTCCAGCACATCGCCTACCACGACCCCCTAACCGGGCTTCCGAACCGGGTTGCGTTCCAGGAGCGCCTCGAGCAGGCAGTCGACGGGTCGCCGGCACTCGCCGTCCTCTTCGTCGACCTCGACGACTTCAAGCTCATCAACGACAGCTTCGGCCATCAGGCCGGCGACGAGCTCCTCTCGGCGGTCGCGGCGCGCCTGCGCCGTGCGACCCGTGCGGAGGAGGTCGTCGCGCGCCACGGCGGCGACGAGTTCCTCCTCCTCGTGCCCGGCCCCGAGGACCCCGACGGCCAGATCGACCTCGCAGGCGCCCGCTACGCCGCCGAGGCCGTCGCCCGCCGGATCCGCCGCGCTCTGCGCGAGCCCTTCGTCGTCTCCGACGTCGAGATCTTCGTGAGCGCGACCATCGGCATCAGCCTCTACCCGCTCGACGCGCCGGACACCGAGACCCTGCTCAAGCACGCGGACACGGCGATGTACAAGGCGAAGGACGGCGGCCGCGACCGCTACCTCGTCTACGCGGTGGAAAAGGACAACCCGCTCGCCCAGCTCTCGATGGCCGGCCGGTTGCGCGGCGCCCTCGAGCGCGAGGAAGAGCTCGTCCTGCACTACCAGCCCCTCGTCCGGCTCGACTCGGCCGAGATCGTCGGCGTCGAGGCGCTCATCCGCTGGCAGGACGGCGACCGCCTGGTGCCGCCGGGCGACTTCCTTCCGTTGGCGGAACGCACGGGTCTGATGGGCAAGCTCAGCGAGTGGGTACTCGGGGAGGCCTGCCGCCAGGCGACCGAGTGGCGCGACGCAGAGCTCGACCTCTACGTCTCCATCAACCTGCCGCCGTCGTTCTGGCAGCCGACCGCGATGCGCCACGTGCTCGCGACGATCGAGACATTCGGCCTCAACCCCGACCGGCTCATGATCGAGTTCACCGAGTCGGCGTTCGTCTTCGACGGGCGCCGTTCGATGGAGTTCGTGCTGGAGGAGCTCCACGAGCGCGGCCTCCGGCTCGCCATCGACGACTTCGGCGCCGGCCACTCCTCGCTCAGCCGCCTGAACCAGATGCGGGTGAGCATGCTCAAGATCGACCGCTCCTTCGTCGGCGGGCTGGAGGACGACTCCGGGACGGCCGTGCTCACGGCGTCCATCGTCCAGCTGGCCAGGAACCTGGGGCTCGAGCCGCTCGCCGAGGGCATCGAGACCGAGGAGCAGCGCCGCTTCCTGCTGGCGCACGGCTGCGACCTCGGCCAGGGCTTCTACTTCAGCCGTCCCGTGCCGGCGGGCGAGATCGAGGCGCTCTTCCGCGCGAGCCGCGAGGACGACGTCTCCGAGACCGCCGCCTAGCCCGACTCGCGCCAGGCCCGCACGAAGTCTTTCTGAGCTTCTGTCTGGGGCGACCACTGGTCGCCGCGCCAGGCGACGATGTCGGCGAGCGCGTCCTCCCCGCTCCGGCCGGTGCGCACGAGGTGGCAGCCGACGACGGTGCCCGTGCGCCCGATGCCGCCGAGGCAGTGGAGGTAGACCGTCCGCCCGTCGTCGAGCGCCTCGTCGAGGGCGTCGAGGATCTCCGCCATCAGCTCCGGGCGTCGGCGTGCTCATGTCGCGGATGGGGAAGCGGCGGTGCTCGAGGCCGTCTAGCTCGTACGGGTCGAGCTCGGCGTCCTCGGTGAGGTCGAAGAAGGTGTCGACCCCGGCGGCGCGGAGCTCGGGGATCGTCTCCGCGTCCGGGTACATGCCGGCGAGCAGCCGCCCAGGGACGACCCAGTACGAGCCGGCGGGGCCTCGTCGCTCCATGTGACTCACGGCCGGGATGCTAATCGCACGCTTCCGTGACGAAGCTCGTCGCGTGCCGTCGCTAGGCTCGGGTCGGTGAGCGGCGAGGCGATCTTCGACGGGCTGAACCCGGAGCAGCGGCGCGCGGTCGAGGCCGTGCGCGGCCCGGTGTGCATCCTCGCGGGCGCCGGCTCGGGCAAGACGACGACGATCACGAGGCGCATCGCCAACCAGGTGGCGACCGGCGCGTTCGCGCCCGACCAGATCCTCGCGGTCACGTTCACGGACAAGGCGGCGACGGAGATGCGGGAGCGGCTGGCTGCGCTTGGGGCCGGGCGCGTGCCCGCGCGGACGTTCCACTCGGCGGCGCTCGCGCAGCTCCACTACTTCGCGGGCTCGGTCGGCGAGGTGCTGGCGTCGAAGGCGTCGATCCTGCTGCCGATCGCGCGGTCGCTGCCGGTGCCGTTCCGGTACCGCCCGCTCGCCGACCTGGCGACGGAGATCGAGTGGGCGAAGAACCGCCGCCTGACGCCGGACACCTACCGGCGGTCGCTGGGCGACCACGAGCCGCCGGTTCCCGACGACGTGATGGAGCGGGTCTTCCGCACGTACGAGGCGCGCAAGTCCGAGCGCGGCCTGATCGACTTCGAGGATCTCCTCGAGCTGGCGGTGCGCATGTACGACGAGGATCCGAACGCGCTGGCGGCGTTCCAGGAGCGCTACCAGGCGTTCACGGTCGACGAGTACCAGGACGTGAACCTGCTCCAGCAGTCGCTCCTGGAGCGCTGGGTCGGCGACCGCGACGACCTGTGCGTCGTCGGCGACGACTACCAGTCGATCTACTCCTTCACGGGCGCGACGCCGGAGTACCTGCTCGGGATGCCAGAGCGGTTCCCGGGCGCGCTGGTCGTGCGCCTGGAGGAGAACTACCGCTCGACGCCGGAGATCCTGTCGACTGGCCAATCGCCTCGTGCCGGAGCTCGGCGGCTCGGAGAAGGTCTTGCGAGCGGTGCTCCCGAGCGGCCCCGAGCCGTTGACGCTGGTGCAGCCGGACCGGCAGACGGAGGCGGAGTTCATCGTCTCTCAGGTGCGCCAGCTGGCGGGCGAGGGCGTCCCGTACGAGGAGATGGCCGTCCTCTACCGCCTGAACGCGCGCTCGGAGGACTACGAGGAGGCGTTCGCCCTGGCCGGCATCCCGTTCCAGGTGCGGGGCGCGGCGTTCATCCGCCGCCAGGCCGCCCAGCGAACGATCCGCATGCTCCGCAGCCGCCGCGACGCGTCTGCGATCGGCGCGGTCACTGAGGCCGTCCGCAAGCAGGGCTGGACAGCCCGCCCGGCAGCAGGCCTCGGCGACGAGGAGCTGACCCGCCAAGCGGACCTCTCCCGCCTGCTGTCCCTGGCCGAGCAGCTCCCGGCCGGCGCGTCGGTCGCGGACTTCCTCAGCGACCTGGAGGCCCGCTTCAGCGCCGAGACCCAGGGCCGAGGCGTCGAGCTCCTCACGTACCACCGAGCCAAGGGCCTCGAGTGGGAGGCCGTCTTCCTCCCGCGGCTGGAGGAGAAGGAGCTCCCGTACGGCAAGGCGCGCACGGCCGAGCGCCTGGCCGAGGAACGCCGCCTCTTCTACGTCGGCATGACGCGAGCGAAGCGCTGGCTGACCGTCACGTGGACAGCGGGCGCGAAGCCGAGCCGCTTCCTGACGGAGCTGGGCGTGGTCGGCGCAGCGCGCGCGAAGGCGGAGAAGCCGGCGCCGACCCCGGAGTTCGAAGCGCTACGCCGCTGGCGAGCCGAGCGCGCAAAGGCCGACGAGGTGCCGGCGTACGTCGTCTTCCACGACTCGACGCTCCACGAGATCGCCGCCGTTCGTCCGCAGACGCGCGAGCAGCTGAGCGCGATCTCAGGCGTGGGCCCGGCGAAGCTGGAGCGCTACGCGGACGACGTGCTGGAAGCGCTGGCCCGGTAAGAAACCGTCGCGGACGTTCACTAGACAAGGTGTGCAGGCGAAGGTCAAAGAGAAGCGCGAGGTCGCCAAGGGCACGCTGATGGTCGTGTTCGACCTGCTCGGCGAGGAGGTCGACTTCACGCCCGGCCAGTACTTCTGGGTCACGCTCCTCGACCCGCCCTACGACGACGACAAGGGGCCGCGACGCCACATCAGCGTCGTCACGTCCCCCAACGACCGTGGCGTGCTCGGGCTCGCCACGCGCCTGCGGGACTCAGCCTTCAAGCGCTCGCTGGCCGAGCTCCCCGTCGGCGCCGAGGTGGACGTCGAGCAGCCCAAGGGGGACTTCCACCTCCCCGAGGACACGCAGCAGCCGTACGTGTTCGTCGCCGGCGGCATCGGGATCACCGTCTTC
This sequence comes from uncultured Actinomycetes bacterium, assembly GCA_963839745.1. Classification (GTDB taxonomy): domain Bacteria; phylum Actinomycetota; class Thermoleophilia; order Gaiellales; family Gaiellaceae; genus JAIBJN01. The sequence goes on along the minus strand of CAWIWC010000010.1, from coordinate 643,166 downwards.
CGGAGCATGCTCCGCTACATCGCCGAGGAGGGCCTGCCGCACCGGGTCACGCTCGTCTATTCGAACCGCGACCGGGAGTCGACCGCCTTCCTCGACGAGCTCCAGGAGCTCGAGAGCGCGCTCCCGAACCTGCGCCTCGTGCTGACGATGACCGACGACCCGGACTGGGACGGCGAGACGCGCCGGATCGACGCCGACATGCTCCGCGACCACCTCGAGGGCGAGCTCGACGCGTTCACGTACCTCATCGCCGGCCCGCCGCCCATGGTGGAAGCGGTCGCCGGCGTGCTTCAGGAGGCAGGCGTGCCCGAGGATCAGGTTCGGCCCGAGCGCTTCAGCGGCTACTGAGCCCGAGGATGTGAGCGAGCATGGCCGAGTAGTCCTGGTCGCCCCAGCCGGCGTCCTCCGCTTGGGCCAGCCACGTTCGCGCCGCCTCCGCCAGCCGCAGGTCGACGCCCGCCGCCTCGGCTGCTTCGGCCACCAGCTCGGCGTCCTTGCGCGCGAGGGAGAGCGAGAAGCGCGGCGGGTACTCCCCGGCCTCGAGCGAGTGCCGGCGGCGCTCGGCCTGCGCCGCCATCGGCGTCGCCGCCAGGACCTCGAACGCGGCCTCACGGGAGAGCCCGAGCCCGTCCGCGAACGCGAGCGCCTCACCAAGCATGCCGAGCGTCCCGAAGAGCGTCGTGTTCGCCACGAGCTTCGCCGCCGCCCCTGACCCCGAGCGGCCCGATGTGGAGCGGCGAGCCGAGCGTCGACAGGAGCGGCGTCCACGTCTCGACGAGCTGCTCGTCTCCGCCGACGAAGATCCTGAGCTCCCCCGCCTCGGCCTCGGCGATGCTGCCGAGGACCGGCGCGTCAAGGAGCTGCGCACCGGCCGGGAGCGCGCCGGAGAGCCAGCCCACCGCGTCAGGCCCCACCGTCGACATGTCGATGAGGGTGCCGCCCGAGCCGAGCCCGGCCGCGATCCCGTCAGGCCCCTCGACGACAGCCCTGAGCGCCGCCGGGTCGGAGAGCATCGTGATCACGACGTCAGCGCGCAGGGCCGCGTCGGCCGGGCTGTCGGCAAGCGCCGCGCTTGACCTGACGAGCTCGGCTGCCTTCTCCGGGGAACGGTTCCAGACGACAAGGTCGTGCCCGGCGTCGAGCAGCCGCCTGGCCATGCGGCTCCCCATGGCCCCGAGCCCGACGAAGGCGACCGTGCTCATGCCGTGAGCCTAGGGGCCGCAGCGACTCGCCGCGTCCCTTGCGTCACCTTGCCGATCGGCGTACCCTCGCGCGCAACCTAAGTCTCGAGAAGGGAGGCGATATGCGCAATCCCGCTCGTCTCGCGACAGCGGCGGTCATTGCGGCAATCGCTGTGACGTTCCTCATCGCCGGCTCCGCAGGCGCCGTGATCGGCGGAACGACTGACACTGCGAACCGATTCGCGAACGTCGGAGTCCTCCAGCTTCAAGTTGGAGACGACGAGTGGGCCGACTTCTGCTCCGGCACACTCGTGGCCCCCGACATCGTCCTCACGGCGGCGCACTGCACCGACTTCCTCGTGGAAGTCGGCGACGACGGGCTCGGGCCCGATGATCTGCGGATCTCGTTCGCACCGGCTCCGAATGCCGGCTCCGTGTACCACTCCGTCGACCACATCGTCGTCAACCCCCTGATGGCTCACAGCCGGCCCCTGCTTCGGCAACTCGAAGCACGCCTGCCTCGCGCCGCCACACGAGGACATCGCCCTCGTCTGGCTCGACGAGCCCGCAACGGGGATCGCTCCGGCCACGATCGCCGACGCCGGCTACCTCGATTCGGTCAACCTGAAGACCGCGACGTTCACGGTCGTCGGCTACGGCGTCGACAAGTTCATCACCGGCAGCTTCGCGTCGCCGAAGAGCGATCTTCCTGGTCGACGGCATCCGCAGCTACCGCGACGTGACCGCGATCACAAGCAGGACGCCTTCCCCGACCGGTTCCTCAAGATCACGAAGAGCGTCTGCTTCGGCGATTCGGGTGGCCCCCTGTTCCACGAGGGGACGATCGTCGCGCTCAACACTTGGACGTTCAGCTACCGCTGCGCTGGGCCGAATCTCGAGTATCGCGTGGACTCGGCGCCCGCCCAGGCGTTTCTGGACGCCTACCTCTGATCAGAATCTGCGCTGTCCGGGCAGGCCGTGCCCGGACAGCGCGTGTTACCGCCTCAGCTGGTCTTCCGCGACTTCGACGAAGCGGCACAACGCGTTCACCAGCCGCATCTGTTCCACCGTCTTGCAGCTCGTCTCGAGAAGCCGCGGGCTCGCCACGACGTACGCAAGGCATTTCGCCCGCGAGACCGCCACGTTCAGACGGTTGCGGGAGAAGAGGAAGTCGAGGCCGCGCGGGACGTCCTCGCCCGACGAGCTCGCCATCGCGAAGAACGACACCGTGGCCTGCTGGCCCTGGAACTTGTCGACCGTGCCGACCCGCACCGCCTCGGGGAGCTGCTCCCGCAGCAGGCGGACGTGTGCGTTGTACGGCGCGACGACGATGAAGTCCTCGTAGCGGAGCGGCCGCTCGACGCCGTCCTCGACGTACGGCGTCCCGACGAGGCGCTCGATCTCGGCGCGCACCGCCGCCGCCTCCTCCGGCGACGCCTGGCTGTGCGCCTGGTGCGGGACGGCGAGGAAGCGCACGCCGTTTCCCGCCGCGATCGACCGCGTCGAGGTGACCGCCGCCGGCTCGAGGCGCCCCTCGTAGAACGCCTCCGAGATGTACGCGTTCACCTCCGGCCGCAGCCGCCACGTCTGCTCGAGGAAGAGCCCCATTCCCGGCCGCAGCGTCTCGTCCGCCGCCGAGCAAGTGGCCGAGCACCGAGGCCTCGGCGCCCGGTGGGTGCGACCCCTGCGAGACCTGCGGGAGCTGGTTCGGGTCGCCGAGGAGCACGAGGTTCCGCGCCGCAGTGCCGACGGCGATCGCGTCGGCGAGCGCGAACTGTCCGCCCTCGTCGACGAAGAGCGTGTCCACGTGCTGGTCGAGCTCCTCGCGCGCGAAGAGCCAGGACGTCCCCGCGATGAGCTCCAGATCGGGGTCGAGCATCGCGTCGTTCGAGTCGGTGCAGTCGACGAAGCGGTTCTCGTACTGCCCCTCCCCGCTGCCCTTCTTGCGGCCGCGAAACTCGTAGCCGACCTCGACGGCCGCCTCCTCGAGGTCGTCGAGGAACTTGTGGATCGCCTTGTGGCTCAGGGCGGTCACGCCAACGCGCCGGCCGGCCTGCATGAGGGCGAGCGCCGCCCGCGCGCCGCTCCACGTCTTGCCGGAGCCGGGCGGGCCCTGCACGAAGAGGTAGCTCCCGTCGAGGCTGAGCGCGGCCTCGGTGAGCGTCCCGTCCAGCCGCGCCCGCGGCGGCCGCCGCTCGAGGATCTCGACCGCGGCCGGATACCGCTCCCGGTTCTCGGCGAAGCGGAGGAGCGCGGCGCGCTGCGCCTTCGCGTACAGCGGCTTCGGCGGGATGAGCGCGGTCGGGAGCGGCTCCTCCGCCTGCTCGCGGCCCCAGCGGAGCTGGAGCGTCCCGTGCTCGTCGTCCACGACGCACGTTGAACGCGCGCTCGGTCTCGCGGGTCGACGCCGCCGCCGTGGATCTTGTGCTCCTGGGCCTCGAAGCGGAACGGGTACCACCAGGACTGCTTCTCCTTGTACGGCTCGCCGTCGGGCACGAGCCCGCCGAGCGTGTTCCTGTTCGTGAGGAGCTCCTCGTCGTCGAGCCCGCGGTGGAAGAAGTACTCCCACCACTGCGGCCGCTCCTCGCGCTGGTGGTAGTCGAGAAGGTGCGCGAGGAGCCAGTCGGGGTCGCCCTCCTCGGCGCCGGCGAGGAGCGCGTCGCGGACGCGCGCCCGCTCGGCGTCGCGCTCCTCCGCCTCCTCGCTCCGCTCGCGCTCCTCCGGCGGCAGCCGCCACGGCATCTCCGGCGGCCGCTGCTCGAGCAGCCAGCGGTGCAGCTCGTAGAGCGAGACGCAGTCCTCCTCGTTGTAGTCGCGGATCCCGTCGAGCAGCGTGTCGTCCTCGGTCTCGAGCCACGTTTCGAAGGCGGTCACCGACTCGCCCCCGCCGCTGACCTCAGCCTTGCGCTCGAAGCCGAAGAGCTTCTCGACCTCCTTGATCGAGTAGCTCGGCACCGACGCGCGCAGCGCCTGCTTCGTCACGCGGAAGAGGTCGACGAGCACCTCGCCGCGGAGGAGGTCGTCGATCTCCTCCTCGCGCGTGCCGTGCTGGCCCATGAGCCGCGAGAGCGCGGTGCGCTCGTACGGCGCGTAGTGATAGACGTGCATGCCCGGGAAGCGGCGGCGGCGCTCGACGATGTGGTCGACGAGCCGCTCGAAGCCCTGCTTCTCGGCGTCCCGGTCGCGCGCCCAGATGTGCTCGTAGCGCGGCGTGCCGTCGTCGCCCAGCTCGATCCAGCCGTAGAGGTACTCGAGCCCGCGCGCCGGCTCGAACCACGGGTCGCCCTCGAGGTCGAGCCAGATGTCGCCGGGGCTCGGCTCCGGCATGAGCGCGAACCCGTGGTCAGGCTCCTCCGGGAGATACTCGATCCGGTGCTCGCCCGTGCGGCGGTGGTAGAGCTGAAGCCGCGCCTGGTGGTTGAGGCGGTCGAAGGTCGGGGCGCGCATGCTCGGGACCTTGGTCTCGGGGTCGGCCTCGGCGAGGGCTTCGAGCGTGGTGATCCGGGCCGCCGTGAGCCGCTCGACCTGGAGCCGCGAGACGCCGGCGACGAGCGTGAGGTGGTCGTCCTCCGCCCAGCGCTCCTTGCAGAGCACGAGGAACTCGCAGAGCCCGCAGTGGTCGACCGGGTAGGGGTAGGTCTCGCGCCGGCGCTCGACCGCGTCGAGGAACCGCGCGCGGAGCCGCCGGTAGTAGGCGAAGTAGTCGTCCGGCCGGAAGGACTCGCGCTCGCCCGTGCCGGTGACGACGTGCATGGCCGCGGGGACGCGGCCCTGGATCCGCGCGAGCTGCTCGGTGTAGAAGCAGAGCTGGAGCACGTGCTGCGGCTTGGCGCGGCGGGCGAGCTTGGTGTCGACGACCTCGTATCCGCCGCCGTCGGCGCGGCGCTCGATGAAGTCCGCGAACCCCCGCCAGGTGCCGTCGGTGAGCGCGGCCTGGTAGACGACGTCGGCTCCGTTCGTGGATGGCTCGCTCGGTCTCGCGGGCGGCGCGCTCCCAGTCGCGGTCGTCGAAGTCGATGGTGGTGACGCGGCGCCCCTCCGCCTGGAGCCGGGCCAGGTAGGCGGCCTCGTGCTCGTCCCCCTTGCGCCGGATGAGGTCAGCGTGAGGGTTGTGCCGCCAGGGCTTGTCGAGCTCGCCGCGGGCGACGGCGAGCTGGAGCGTCGTCAGGTGCTCGCACGCCAGGAAGGCGTTGAGATCGGTCGGCGAGAGGGACAGGCGTCCGCCTTGGTATTTCATGTCTCCGATTGTCGCCGCGAGAGCAGTACGAGCTTACGTTGTGGTTTCATGCGGGTGGGAGGTAAGAGAGTGACCACCGCCGATGACGCAGAGTCGGCCTTGACGATTCTGTATCGAGACTGCCTGGAGATCTACGAGCGGGCGCGGACCGAGGTCACCAACATGAAGAGCGACGGGACCCAGCAGAGGTATGCGCCCGTCAGATACAAGCAACAGATCGAGCGGGCATATGAGGCAAACGAGCTCGTGCCGGCAATCGCACGAATAGTGCGACGACCGACGACTGGGTTCCAGCACCTCGAAGAGGCGGGTCGGCCCGATCTAATGCTCGAACACTCATTCTCGACACGACGAAGCCCGTACCACCAGCTCTTCTTGCCCCGGACCGTCGCGCTTGCCCATCAGCGATGAGCGACTACGTCGCACGCCATGAGGGACGCCTCTGACTGCTGGGCTCGAGCCGCTTCAGCGCAGAAACCCACGGCCGAGGCGTCGTCCTGAGTAAACCGAGCCAAGGGCCTCGAGTGGGAGGCGGGTCTTCCTCCCGCGCCTGGAGGAGAAGGAGCTCCCTGTACGGCAAAGCGATGCGAGGCGACCGCCTGGCCGAAGAGCCGCCTTTTCTACGTCGAAATGACGCGCGCGAAAGCACTCGCTGACGATCACGCGGACAGCAGGCGCGAAGCCGAGCCGCTTCCCGTCGCTGGCGAGCTGAGCGGGCGAAAAGCGGACGAGTGTACCCGCGTACGTCGTCTTCCACGACTCGACGCTCCACGAGATCGCCGCCGTCCGCCCGCAGACACGCGAGCAGCTGAGCGCGATCTCGGGCGTCGGCCCGGCGAAGCTGGAGCGCTTACGCGGTGAGGTCCCTCGAGGCGCTCATGGCTAGCTGAGCACGAGGGCCTACCTTGACAGGACAGCACGTCCGATCGAGAACCGCTAACACCATCGATCTCGTCCGGAAAGCACCGTACGATCGCAAGTGTGCCGTCGGTCGCCCCTTATGCGTTGATCGACCTCTTCGCCGGGTGCGGAGGTATGACCCGCGGCTTCCATGACACCGGCCGGTTCAGTCAGTTTTTGCGGTCGAAGCCGACGCGACGCCGGCCGCGACATACGTCGCAAACTTCCCCGCGGCCGAGATGCGTGTCACCCCGATTGAGCAGTCGAGCGCGTTCCCGAGACGCCGATGTCGTGATCGGCGGCCCACCGTGCCAGGGTTTCTCGCCTCTCAACCGGAACCTCGTCGGCTTTGAACGGCGCGGCCTTTGGCGACACTACCTACGCGCGCTCGAGCAGAGCGACGCTGGCGCGTTCGTGATGGAGAACGTGCCTCGAGCTACTACGGACGGCCGAATACCGCGGAGTTCAAGTGCCGGGCGAAGCAGCTCGGGTACACGGTCCAAGGTCGGGTGCTTAACGCCGCCGACTACGGCGTGCCGCAGCGCCGGCGCCGCGCGATCGTCGTCGGCACCCGCGGATTCGACGCCGCATGGCCGGAACCCACCCACGGGGATCCGGACAGCGCTGCCGCTCGGCTGTCGCCTGGCGTACGTTCCGTGAGGCGGTCGAGGGACTGCCGTTGAAGCCGACCGGGGAGGCATGGCACGTCGGCCGAAATCCCGCGGCCGAGAGCATCCGCGCTACAAGGCCGTGCCCCGGACGGCGGCGACCGCTTTCAGATGCAGCGCAACCTCGATCGGCCGGCCGCGGCGACCTCGTTCCGCCCTGCTGGCGGAACAAGCCGACCGGCACTACTGACGTCTTCGGGCGACTCTGGTGGGACAGAGCCGGCGTTCACGATCCGCACCGAGTTCTACAAGCCCGAGAAAGGTCGGTACCTCCACCCGAGCGCGACCGGCCGATCACGATCCGCGAGGCCGCGCGGTGCATGAGCTTCCGGATGACCTCATCCTTCCGAGGGCCAGCCTATGACCGCGATCGCTAGACAGGTCGGAAATTCGGTGCCACCCCTTCTAGCACGTCACCTCGCCGAGGCCCTGGCGAGATCGCTTGACGCCGCCGCGCCGCGTAGACAAGTTGCTTAGCGTCAAGCCGCAATCACCGGCTAGCGACTACCGAGTTACGTTGTACGTTGACCGCTGGGATCACACGCCCGGCCCGGAACGCAGCACACCGTGGCCGGAGGGGGCATTCGTAACACCGCGGCTCGCGCGCACATACAACAGCACCTAGGTCAAGAAGCGCAAGCCCGAACTCGCGCGCGTGTCGCCTCGGAACGAGGTCGGCGAGAGCACTCCACAGCGCAGCGTCGTCGCGCGGCGCGGACGAATGGACGTGATTCCCAGCGCTCGGTCGAGGATTCGGATCACATTGGGGTCGAGCAAGGGACGACGGCGGCGATACGCAAGCGTAAGCACAGCATTCGCTACGTAGCGGCCGACGCCCGGAAGAGCCAGTAGTTCTCGTTCCGTCGTCGGAACGCGGCCGGCGTGGCGCTCAACCAACGCTCCCGCGAGCACACTAAGTCGGCGCGTGCGGTGCACGAACCCGAGCGGTCGAAGAAGCGTCTCGACATCGCCCGGATCGGCTGACGCCAAGGATGCTGGCGTCGGATAGACCGCGATAAGGCGCGGATACAGTCGTTCCACGACATCCGTCCGCGTTCTCTGGAGGAGCACCTCGGCGACGAGGACCTCGTATGGGTCGCTCGTCTCGCGCCACGGATACCTCCGACCGTTCTGGCGGAACCATTCCAAGATCCGCCGGCGAAGCCACGTCCGATCGATCTCAACCTGAGTGTTGTCCGTCACGCAGGCCATTGGGCGCCGCTACGCGAGGGCCATATCCCGCGAGCTTGATGCTCATCGGGCTGCAAGACCTTCGAGTGCCGAAGGCGCTGGGCTGCCCACCGGATGTCGTACTGCCACGTGAAAAATCAGGTCCCCGGACGTACGCAGCTCCCCCTCCCGATGCTCCCAGACGTACCTGCAGATATCTACGATCGTTCCTTGGCCGCCGAGGCTTCGCAAGGCCTCCACGATCCAGGTTTCGAGGTCGTATTTGGTTGCGGACACGATGGCCTCCTCCCGCGTTCGTAGGAACACGCGGCTCAATGTGAATAGTCACGATCCCATTGGCGAATCCCTCACGACTGACCGACGAGTCGCTCGACGACGTCCTTCGCCCGCTCCACGTACGCCTCTCGACACCGCTCGTCGAGGACGAGGCCGAGCAGCGCCCGCGCACGACTCGCTCCGACGTACAGCAGCGAGAGCGTCGCAGGATCGCTCAGGTCGTCGAATCCGGTCAGAAGAACCGCTTCCGACTCGAGGCCCTTGAAGCCGGCCACCGTCGAGAACCGGATCTGTTCGCGTCGTCGGATTCCGCGTGAGAGACGTCGACGATCGGCCGCGGCAACCGGCTGAGCTCGATCATCGCGAGCGCGGAACCCTCGAAGCTGCCGGGGCGAGAGACCGTGATGTCGTCCGGGCCGCGACGCCGCCGTCGAGCCACTCCCGCAGTTGCTTGGAGCACCGCCTTCTCATGCGACCGCGATCGGTGTACCAGGCCTCGCTCACGTCCGGGCCCTCGGCAACGAGCGTCTCCGAGACGGCGACCCCAGACAGGATCGACGTCGCCATCGCGATCTCGCGCGTATTGCGACAGTTCTGCGTGAGGCGGTAGCAGGTGGCGACGCTCTCCAGCCGCTCGAGCTCCGCCGAGCGGCCCACCGCGGAAGATGTCCTGGTTGGGATCGTGGAAGAGCCGCCACGTCCCGTCGGTCGAGCTCGCCCGCAGAAGGCGTCGAGAAAGAGCACGTACGGCGGCTTCAGCAGATCCTGCCCCTCGTCGATCACGAGCGCGTCGACGGACCCGAACCGGTCGAGCATTTCGCAGCGCGTCGAGGGCGACCTCCGGGTAGTGGACGTCGAACAGGTCGCGCGGCTCGACCGGCGGAAGACGGTCCTGAAGGCCGGCCTCCTCGATGAGTTCGCGCATCAACCCGTGCAGGTGAACGACCCGGACGCCCGCAGGCTCGAGTAGCGGGCGGACGTGGCTCGCGAGCCGCGAGCCGTAACAGACGAAAAGCGTTCGCGGCCTGTCCTCCGCAAGCCGCACCGCCTCGTCGCAGGCGATCAGTGTCTTTCCGGTACCGGCTCCACCGCGCACGACGACGCGCGGCGTCTCGACAAGTCCGCGAAGAGCTCCTTCTGCTGCGCCGTCAGGCGGATCAGCTCCTCGTCGACCTCGTGAAGACGCGCGCGCAGCGAGGGCACAAGCTCGAAGTCGGGAGCAAGCTCGTGGACGATCAACGAGCGCGCAGCGCGGTCGAGGCCATCCGGCGGATGACCGCGCCGCGTCGCGATCGCGTGCTTCCAGTACTCGGCCAGACGGTCGACGTACGCCGACATCGGACGAGCGAGATCGCGAGTCGTCGAAGACCATCGTCGCGCATCGACGGACGGCAGATCGTGAGCGAACGGCGACTCCGGGAAGACGACGCCGTGCCCGACGAACGAACGACGCACTGCTGGACACGCGCCCGGACAGATACTCGTAGAGCGCGCTCGCTCCGCCGCCGGCCTGGGCGAACGGGCTCTGCTTCATTCGCCTTTCGTTCTGGAACCAGTCGCCGTCTCGGTGGACGAGCGTCCCGCCTTTGACCTCGAGGCAGAGCATCCCGTCCTCGGTGATGACGACGAAGTCGATCTCCGCCCAGGGCTTCGTAGCGTGGTTCGACGAGCCCGACGCTGTGCAACGCAACCCAGCTGTCAGGCGTCTCGTCCTTGAGCTTTCGGAAGACCGTGCGCTCGGCCCGCGAGCCGTGATCGTCCGCGATCGTCGGCGGGATACATCCGGGCCATCAGGCGAGCAGGTCGGCGAAGAATCCGAGCTTCGGATGCTCGGGAGTGCCGACGAGCAGCGCGCGGTCGAGCAGGATGTTCATCTCCTCGCAGCTCGTCTCGGGCAGGAGGGTGCAGGCATGGCAAGCGGCGAGGTTCAGTCCGTCCGCACCCTGCGCCTCCGTCTCGACGCAGATCGGGTCGGCGGAGCACCAGCGATGCGCGAGCGACCGCCGACGTCAACCGCGTGTTCGAGCCTCGCAGGTTCGCCTTGGGCGACGAGCCCTCCGAGGCTGCCGGCCGAGTCGGTGGTGGCGGTGTAGATCGAGGAAGCCGTGCATGTCGTCGCCGACGTACAGGCGCTCGCGGAGGGATGCAGCGGGATAGCCGGCGTCGAGCGCAAGCTGATCGATCAGGGCGTGAGCGAGGGTGTGGATGAGGACGAGCCGCGGCGTGATCACGCGGTCGGGCTCTGTCCCCACCGCCGCGCACGCTGCCGCGTAGCGGCGGTCGAGAGTCGCGGTCCTGCTCGACGACGTCGTGCTGCGCGCTCCCAGCTCAGAGAGCGTCCGTCGTCGAGGACGAGGAACAGCCCTTCGCCCTTACTTCGATGGCGGGCCGCCAGCCCGGGTCGTCGCTGAAGAGTGGCGCCAGCGTCTCCGGGCCGCCCGGCGGGAGGATCCGGCTGAAGCCCTGCAGTGCTCGCACCTCGCGCAGCCGGGTCACGAGCATCACCTTGCTGATCGACGTCGCTCGAGCGAGGCCGGCGACCGCGGTCTCGTGCGCTGCGAACTGGCTTCCGGGCGTGTCCTCCTGTCCGGCGCTGAGCGCGCGGTACTCGTCGCGTCGGATCTCCTCCTCGGAGGTCGGGCCGGCGCGCCCTCCTGCCGCCGCTTTCGCTCCTGCACGGCCTCCACGAGATCGTCCGTCGTGAAGTTCGTGCCTGCCGTCGAGTCCCGATCGCCTCGATCGCCGGCTGCGAGCGCGACTGCGCGGCAACGCCCGCAGGATGTCCCAATGCCTGTCGAGCAGCTGGAAGGCCGCGTCGGACCAGGGAGGGATCGAGATGACCGATCGGTGGCTCCCGAACCAGACGTTCGACGCACCGCGCTGGAGGGTGCGAACGGGCTGGTCGCACTCCTCCTGCTCTCGCCCGAGCCACGGCCGTTGCCGAAGCATCTGCGTGACGTCGCGAAGCGCGAATCGGTCGAACGCCTTGTCCATCGTGCGCTTGGCTCCGCAGCTGCACTGGATGTCGATGTCGCGAAGCGACGCGGTCGCGCCGCGTGCCTCGATGCGCAGCGTGTGCGTGTCCCCTCGCCGGCCTTCCCTCGTGCACCCACCGCATGTACGGGAAGTCGTCGATGTGGCCGCGTGGGCAGACCATCACGAAGCGCGACGGGACGAGCGTGCGGTTGCAGTCGCCGCAGACGTTCGACTCGAAGGTCGTCAGCCGGCGGTGGTCGTCGAGGCGCTTGCACTTCGGGCACGAGTACCAGCGCGGGAACCGGACGACCGGGATGTCGCGCGCCGTCGCGTCGCCGGCGGCACGACGAACCCGTCGGACCCGAAGCTCGCGCTCGAGGCGGGCTCGTGCAGGTTCGGGCTCGCTGACGCCCCAGCGGTCGATCCCCGCGACCATGAACGACTCGTCTCCGAGCGCGACGATCGACGCCGACGCCGTACGTCGTGACGAGCTGACTGCGCCGGACGGCTCCCTTGATCGCCGGCATCGTCAGTCCTCACCAGGTAGAGATTCGACTCTTGGTCGACGTCGCGCAGCGACCAGAGTGTCGGGAGCGTGTTCGACCTGAGCCTCGCCTCGTCGGCGGCGTCGACGAGCAGTGTCTTGTCGACATCGCGGGACGTTGTAGACGAGGTCGGCTGACGGTCGTCGCGCGCGTCCGCCATTCGTCGAGGATTCGCTCGAGTTCGGCCGCGGTCGCATCGACAGCCTCCGGTCGACCGCCTCGACGCGCTCGAGGATCGCGTCGACGAGCAGCGTCGAGTTCGTCCTCGTGGTCTGACACGGCGCGCGCCGCGTCGTTGTCGGCGAGGCCCGGGATCGTCAGGCGCGCGAGCGCGACCAAGACCGCGTGCAGCGCGCGGTCCCGCGCGCGCGGGCGAGAACGGCGTCACGCTCGTCGACTCGACCTGGCGGTAGAGCGCGGAGTGGTAGCGTCTTGAAGCCTCGTAGTGCGAGCGGTCGCGCGACCGGGCGGCGTTGAACAGCGTGACGACGAGCCCGGGGTACTGCCGCCCGACGCGGCTCGTCGCCTGGATGTACTCGGCGTCGACTGCGGCTGGCCCATGACGACCATCAGCCCGAGGCGGTCGATGTCGACGCCGACGGAGATCATGTTCGTCGCGAGGATGACGTCGAGCGCGTCCTCGTCCGGGTAGCTGATGCTCCATCCGCTTGAGGTGGCGCGGGATCTCGCCCGAGGACTCGCGGCTCGTCAGCTCGATGCGCGAGTCCGGATCGAGCGGCCGCGGTTCGCCGTCGCCGGCGATCAGCTCGATGCCGGTCGGCGACGTCGTCCTGGACCTGCATGCGCGCGCCGCCGAGCACGCGGAGGCTGTTGAAGTAGCCGACCAGCGTCCAGTACGGGTCCTCGACCGTCGTCGCTGCCGTCGACGTCGAGCGCCGCCTGGAGCAGCGCCGCGTAGGTCCGGATCATCAGCGTCGCGTGGCTCGTACCCGGCGCCATCAGCCCGACGTAGAGCCGCGTCCCCTTCGTCCTCGGGCGAGCCTCGACCGCGAACCACGAGTCGCGCGCGTCGAGAGCCGGGCGGCGGGAACTGCCGCATCTCGCGGTCGAACAGGCCCTGCGTCTGGTGCTCGCGCGCGCCGGATCGTCGCCGTCGAGGCGATCGACCTTCGGCGGACCGCCGTCCTCGCGTGCAGAGGAAGTCGATCGCCGTCTCGTAGAGGCCGGCGAGCGTGCCGAGCGGCCCGGAGATCAGATGGAGCTCGTCCTGGACGATCAGCTCCGGCGGCGGCGACGTCGGAGCCGCGGTTGAACAGCGCTGCGGTCTCGTGTCGCCACGGAATCGTCGCGAACTTGTCGGCCGTCGCGATGATCAGCGTCGGTCGGTAGCGGTAGATGTCCTCGTCCACGACGTAGACGGGCAGGCCGTCCTCGGAACGCGCAGGACTCGTCGCGGCAGCGGATCCGCATCCGCGGCGGGTCTGTCGCGATCTCAGTACTGCCAGGGGCCGAGCGCGCGCGCCGCACCACGGGCACGCGTGCAGCTGGACGGGGTTCGCCTCCTCGACCGACTGGCTCGTTGCGGAGTCGGTCGATGGCCGCGCGCGCCTCGGCGAGCGTGTTCGGTGAGCCGCCCTTGCCGACCCAGAGGCCGATCGAGATCGGCGTCGCGCCGAGTCGCTCGTCGTCTCGCGCGGATCTGCTCGCAGCACGCAGATCAGCAGGGCCGCGCGATCGAACTGCTGGATCGTGAGCAGCCGCAGCGTGTAGCGCATCAGCACCGTGACGCCGTCGCCGGGCTCGTTGCGGAGCCGCCGGAGGAAGACGGTGAACGCGATGAGCCCGAGGTAGGCCTCCGTCTTGCCGCCGCCCGTCGGGAACCAGAGGAGGTCGGCGATCTCGCGGTCCTCGTGACTCGGGTCGACGATCCCGCGCAGGCACAGGAGGATGAACGCGAGCTGGAACGGTCGCCACTCGTACGCACCCTCCATGTCGGGCTCGGGCGTCGGCTTTCCCGTCGCGCAGCCAGTCCGCGCGCGCACGCTGGTTCCACATCGCGCGGTTCGCGAGCCGGAACGCGTCCCACGCGACCGGGTCGTCGAGCACGAGGATCCCGTCGCGGATGCGATCGAGCGTCGCGCGGCAAAGCTCGAGATGTTCGATCGGCGATCTCGCGAAGATCCGGCGGCAGTCGCGATGCCGCCGATTCCTTCTCGGCGATCCACGAGCCGTATTCGTCGAAGAGCTCGTGCAGCTCGCGCACGAGCTCGTCCTTGGGAGCCTCGGCAAGCCGCCTGAACGACAGCACCTCGGAGCGAATATCCGGATTGCTGTCGGCGAGCCGCAAGAGCGTGGTGCGGGACGAAAGTCGTCTGGACCCGGACGGCGTAGTCGGCGCCGGCCTCGGCATCCCAGTCGACCGAGCACCCGTGTCCCGCGGCGAACGTCCGTGCGTCGCGATACAGCAACCGGTAGGAGCGCAGATCGGCGTCGTCGATCTGGATCGGTCTGCCGACGTCTCGCTCGACGAAGACGGGCACGCCGTCCGCCGCCTCGGCGACAAGCGTCGGTTGGAAGAAAGCGTCGCCGTCTCGCTTGCCCGGTTTCGCGGTCCGCGTGTTGACGAGCGCCAGCGTCACGGCGACGGCGCCTGCCTCGTCGGCGCGGTCGGATCCGAGCGAACAGCTCCAAGCCTTCGGCGAGCGAGATCCTGTGGTCCGGCGTCGGTTCGTCGACACGCAGGAGCACCGGCTCGATCGCCAGCGGGCGGCGCGTCCATTGCTTGCCCTCCTCGCTCTCCTCGGGGACGTACAGCGCGGCGGAAGCGGTGACCGTGATCTCCTTCGCCCTCGCAAGATCCACGGCGAACGTCATCCCTGCCGACGACGGATACTTCTCGTTCGCGAGCGCGACCGGCGGATCGGCGTACGTTGCCTCGTCCTCCCCTTCCGCGACGTCGTCGTCCTGTGCCGGGTCGATAGCGATCCTCCGAGCGCGGGTAGAGGATCCCGCAGATGTACTGCTCCAACGGAAAGTCGCTGATCGTCTCCTCGACGTCTCCGGGGCCGACGAGGTCACGCGCGAGTCGCTCGAGCATCTCCGCCCGAAACGCGTAGTAGGGGTCGAGCCGACTCATTCGCGCGTACCAATCGACGGACGAGAGGCCCGCGATCCGTGGCCCGAGCCACATGCCGCTTACGCCGAGACCTTCGGCCTCGCCTTCACCCGGCGAACCGACGACGGTCTGAATCCCGGACACGAAGGTGTTCGTCAGCAGGCGCGGGAACCTGACCTCGCCACGTCCTCGCAGCCGCCGACGCAGCATCTCGCCGAAGTGCTCGCTCGTCTCGCCGAACACCTCGCCATCGACGAGCACCGAGTAGAAGGGGATCGGCTCCTCGCTCTCTCGGACGTGCACGAGTCGAAGCTCGACGGCACGTGCCGCGCGGCAGAGCGTGCGCAATCCGGCTGTTGCACCG
Organism: uncultured Actinomycetes bacterium; assembly: GCA_963839745.1. Taxonomy (GTDB): domain Bacteria; phylum Actinomycetota; class Thermoleophilia; order Gaiellales; family Gaiellaceae; genus JAIBJN01. The sequence goes on along the minus strand of CAWIWC010000010.1, from coordinate 627,752 downwards.
CTGCGACATCGGCCTTCGCGATCCCGCCACCCGGAGGCCGAATCGTGTCGACGTCGCGCGGCCGAACCTCCCACCCAAGTGTCTTCCACCGCTCGTTCCAATTCGACTTGACCCACCGCTCGTCGAGTCTCGTCGGCCTTGTGCCACAGCGCCATGTTCGGCGCCTTGAACGACCAGACGTCATCGCGACTCCGGCTGAGTGCGACGTAGAGAACGCGCAATTCGTCGACTTCGTCCTCCGGCACGCCGTTGCGCGGCGCGCCGAAGAAGACTCGGTCGAATTCGAGGCCTTTCGCTCGATGCACCGTCGAGACGACGACCGGAACGTCTTCCACGTCGTGGAGGTGGTCCGGAAGCACTCCACGCAGAGCGCGCTCGCGGAAGACATCGAGGTCGACCGTGTCGTCGCCGACCGCGTCCGTCAAGAAGCGGATGACGACATCGGTCTCCGGAAGCTCGACACCTTCCGCTCTTCGCGTCGCGACCAAGCTCTCGAGCCTTGATTCGCTCCACCTCTTGCGGTCGACGCCGCGGAACAACTCTGCAAGCCAGGCCGGCAAGACGCGCTCGGTCGCTTCGTGCTGAAGCCGGTGGTCGACGCCCTGCTCGAACAGGAGCTGGGAGACGCGAAGGCACTCCGCATTCGTCCTGCAGAGAACCGCGGTCTGATCGCGCGTTCCGCGGAGCGCGACCGCGAGATCCTCGAACGAGCTGACGTGGTCGAGGGAAGCGAGCATCTCGACCAGAGGGTCCCGCGCCGCGTTCGCGTCACGTCGCGGGTCGCGGAGTATCGAGCCGATCTCGGCCAGCAATTCGCCGTGGTCGTGACTTGTGCGGAAGTCCTCCTCCAGCAACACGAGCGACGAGGTCCTCGTGCTCGCTCATGAGCGTCGAGAGAAACTCGCTCCGAAGTGGTCGCCGTCGGCTCGTCCTGAACCTGGTACTCGTAGATCGCCTGCGCCGGGTCTCCGAGCACGGTGAACCCGCCGACATGCCGGAGAATCTCGAGAACGAGATCCGCCCGGACTCCGACGAGGTCCTGGATCTCGTCGACGAAGACGTGCCGATACAACGCCGAGGATCGCGTCCGCCTCGTCGCTTTGTGCGATCGCCGACGCCGCGGCGGCGATGCGCCCGTCGTAGTCGGCTTCACGCCAGAACGGGGAAACCTCGCTCTCGGGCAGCTCGCGCAGGAACCGTGTCGCGAAGGAGTCGAACGTGGCGGGTCTCACCAGGCGCACGTGTCCCTCCTGCAGCCTCATCCGCGACCGTAGCTCGCGGACAACGGCACGAGTGAAGCTCAGAACGAGGATCTCCGATCCGGGAGCCGACGTCCTCGGCTGCGATCAGATGCCGGATCCGCTCGACGAGGACGTGCGTCTTTCCGGTTCCGGCGCCTCCGAGAACGAGCTGCCGCGAGTCGATCGACGCTTCGGCGACCTTCCGCTGCTGATCGGTCAGAGCCATCGGAACCGGTCTAGAGTTGAGCATGATGGCTTCCGACATGGTCGCGTCCACGATCGAGCTCGCCCGGCTTGGCCCTGCAGGCCCACGGGATCGCGTACGAGCTCGAAGCCAACGATCGTCTCGAAGTCGACTACGGCAGCGCTCGCCTCAGGATCGTCGTCCGTACGAACCGGCGAGAGCTCGGTCATGCACATCTCCGCGTGCGTCCTCGACGAGATCGAACTTTCCGACGAGGACGAGTTCCGCGTCCTCAGATCCTTGAACGAGAGGAACCGCAGCCTTCCGTACGGGAAGTTCTTCTTCGATGCCGACGGCCGGAGAGATCCAAGTCGAGTACGAGCTGCTCGGAGATCACATGCAGGACGCCGAGTTCATGAACGCCCTGACGACCGTCGCAAGGCTTGCCGACGATCACGACGACGTCCTCAGGGCCGAGCTCGGCCAGGGTCGTCGAGCCGCCGACCGCAAGACTTCACGCCACGGTCAGCTGACTGCCTCGGACGCCGCTCCGTTCCAGAGGTAGTCGAACTCGTGGAAGGCGAGTTGCTCGCCGAACTGTTCGACGTTGTCGGCGACGTTGACGAGCAAGCATCGCTCGGTGCCGCCGTTGCGCGGGCCACGCAAGCCCGCGCCCGATCATCTGCTGGTAGACGTTGGGGACGTAGGTCGGGCGTGCGATGTAAACGGCACGGACACGGGGCGCGTCGAAGCCGGCGGCGAGCACGTTGTAGTTCGTGAGCACGCGCACGTCGCCGCGGCGGAACCTGCTCGATGTAGTGCCGACGCAAGCCTTTGCCCGTCTCGGCCGAAATCGCTGCCGCCGGAACATCCGCGCGTGTCAAGAGAGCTGCCATGGTGTTCGCATGCTCGACCGACACGCAGAAGAGAAGCACCGGCCAGTCGTCGTCCAGCCCGGTGATGCTTTCGAGAAGCGTTCGGTTCCGCCCGTGTCGGCCGCGAGGCGTCGAGCCGCTTCGTCCGGAAGCCGACGCAAGTCCTTCAGTCTCTGCAGCTCATCCGGCGACAAGCGGATGTCCGAGCCCGGCAAGAGCTCGTGATCGACCTGGGAGAGGATCCCGATCCGCTGCAAGTGCGGATAGGCGTCCGCCCCTCCCAGCGCCTCGAAGATCCAGCCGCCGTTTCCGTACCGGGCGGCGAGGCGCTTCGTCTCGGCCTCGTTGGTGCCGCGGAACGGCGTCGCCGTGAGGCCGATCAGGGGGGCCCGGTCTTCGTTTCGCGGCATTCCCTGCCACTCGAGCAGCCGCGTGTACGAGGGGCCGACCGACGTATGGGCCTCGTCGACGACGATGCACGTCGCGCGACTGAGCCAGGTCGTACGACTTCTTCGTGAAGACACCGGCGTCGAGCTTTGCCACCGTCGCCACCACGACCTGCTCCCCGTGCTCGGCCTGCTCCGCCTCGAAAGACGCGCGAAGCCGGCTGATCGTCAACCGCCGGCGCGGGCCTTTTGCGCGCCAAAGCTCGCTCCACGTTTCGATCGCCTGCTCGCAAAGTTCTTCGGTCTGCGCGACCCACAGAATCGGCGAACCCAGTTCGCCAGCTTCCATGGCGTCGATCAGCGCTTCGATCGTTACGCGCGTCTTCCCGGCTCCGGTAGGCAGCGAGAGGAGGCCGCGAAGACCGTCTACGACCTCGTATCAGCGTCCCGGATTTCGCCGACCACGATCTCCTGGTACTCGTGGAGGGGCCCGATCTCGGGAGGTCCCTCCAGCTCGAGCTGGCGCTCCAGGGACCTGTTCTCGAATCCGCCGTACTCGACTCCGAACCCGAGATCGCGGGCGAACGCGACGGCGGCGCGACTCCCGGCCCACGTCTGCGGCGGTTCGAGCCCGCGTTCCTCGAGGACGTCCGAGTACTCCTGGAGCACCTGAGCGCCGTGGAGGACGAGTGCGAGTTCGGCGATGCCGTAGTCGTCCAGTTCGCCCTCGATCGTCTCGACCGAGTCGAGAACCGCGCGCGGTATCCGCGCACGCAGCACATCGGCGCCGACGGCGAGCAGAAGCCTGGAAGCGTCGTCCGGGGCCTTCCGAATCGCCGTGCGCAGTTCCTTCACTCGCCTCGCGGCGATGTTTCGGAAAATCGCATCGACGTCGGCCTCGGTAAGCGAGATCCCCACCTTTCCCGCGACGAGCGTGAGCAGCGGTCGCTGTTCGATGTCGTCGCGATGGAAGATCGTGTCGCCCTCGACGATGATGCGCTGCGGCTCACTGATGCGCCCGCTTTCGGTGAAGCGGTCGATCCGGATCTCCGAGCACGGCTGCAGAAGCAATGCACGCTGATTGGGGTCGAGCCGCGGGCGAAGCATCGGGAACGCGTCCGCGAGAGGCTCCGGCTTCTCCGCTCTCGACAGCGGCGACCTCACTACGGACAGCGGTGCTCGCGTCGCGAAGCGACCACCGCTCGACGAGCGAGGGCCTGCTGCTCGGCGGTCTCGACGCGAACGAAGGGTTCCGCCGTTTGTTCGAGGAGTACGACCAGCTCGGGATCACTCACGACCGTCACCAACTCCGCGGGTCTGGCGTCGTGTGCGTGGCCGACGCGGCATCGAATCTGTGCGGGCGCCGCGACTCGGGCAGCCGCGGCCGCGTACACAAGACCAATGGTGCGTCATCGTCGACATCCAATGCCTGCGGCGAGCGCCGCCTCCCATTGCTCCTCGCTGAGCGCCTCCGGATCGTCAGGGAGCCCGAGCGCTTCCGCGACCGAGGCTTGAAGGCGCGCGACCGGCAAGACCGCCGACAACGCCTCCAGCGCGGATGACGACCGCCGACTCCGGGCGCCTCAGGCCGAGCGACGTCTCGAGGACCCCGTACTTGCGCACCATGTGCAGACCGGGGTTCGGCCACGGCCGTTCGGGATAGCGGGTCTGCGTCTTGTGCCCGAACGTCCAGTCGTCGAGGTCGTCGGCCACACGAAGCACGGCGCTCGTGTACCTCGCCCGCGTCTCGGGCGACAGCATCATCAACGGCGTCAACGGCCCCGCGAATGACCGGTCACGGAAGTCGAGATACTCACGATTCGGCGCCGCCCCACTCCTGCTCACTTCCTCGAGGTATTCGTTCTCCGCCTCGCGTCGGTACTCGATGAACCACGGCTCGGCCCGTGAACCGCCGTTACGGCTCGGACCGCTGGTCGCGCCCAGCAGTCTCAACGTTGCAAGTTCGTCTCTGTGAAAGTGGGTGTCGATCACCGCCTTTGCGTCCTCCACCGATCCCTCATGCGCGATTTCGCCGGGAAGCAGAAGCAAACCGATGGCGTGGTAGTCGCCCTTCAGGTTGCGAACCTTCAGGCTCAGCGGGGGCACGCGCGCCTTCTCGAGGACCTGCAAGGTCGCCCGTTGATCGGTCTCCCGGACAAGAGCCCAGAACAGATCCCAGTCATCGGAGTTCCAGGCGCGTCGGTTCTCACGAACCTTGACCTCGAGCAAACGTGCGGTGTCGACGCTGCGTATCTCGAGATTCCTGAGATATTCGTCGGCGGCATCACCGACCTCGGGGTGCACGTACCGCGCCTCGATCTCGATCGGAATCGGCGCGCGGATGAAGAGTCCGTCCTCCGCCGTACACGGTGCACCGGTCTCGTCGAGAAAGATCCGCGCCTTCCGGACATGCGTCGAGGAACTTCGGCTCGATCCGGGCAAGCGAGCTGGCGACCCGCAGTGCGGACACGCAACCGACGACGGGATCGACGTCGCTCATCAACGCCTCGAGCCACTCCCGAAGGGAGGCTCGCGGCTTTCCGTCCAGTGTACATCTCGACGCGAGCCCGCCGCTCACGCGTCTCGACCGAAGCGTGCACCCAGTCCACCGGCCGCGTGGGCTGCTCGGCCCAGAGAACAAGCGTCGGTCGGGGTAGTTCTCCGGGTGGATCGCGAGCTCGCGTGGGAATCGGAGTGCCCCCTCCTGGTCCGGGAGGCTTCGCGACACCTTCGCCAGCTCGTTGACGTGATTCGTCAACTGGGCATCCGCCCAACCCGCTGCCTCGCGGCCGCGTGCGGGCATCAGATCCAGAAGAACGCCGGGGTCGTCGGCCGAGCAGAGAGCGGAAAGGTTCTCCACGACCAGCCCGGACAGGCGCTCGATCAACTCGGCATTGAACGGGCCCTCGATGATCCTCGTTCGGTCTTCGTTCAGCTTCCACGGTGCGTTGACGACCCCGTTCAACGTGGTCTGGTCGAGCGTCGGGAAGAACGCCCAGAACTCTCCGCGTCGCCCGGTGCTGCGAGTCGGAACCGCCCACACGAGTGGAATCCGATCGCGATCAGCCATCGCCCCAGCGTCGAGCTTCGCGGCCTCGCTTGGGCTGTGCTCCAGGGCGAATACGCGCCACCGTGACTCGCCGTCGTCCTCCAGGACGACCTCGTCGCCCGCTCGCGTCGCGCTGATCGTGCGGCGCTTGTGTTTCTCCTGATTGTCGAGCACGAGCTGCTCGACGTGAGGCGAGAAGAGCAGGAATTGACTCGGGAACCGCTCGAGGTCGTCGCCAAGCCAGGAGCTGTCCGCCGTGTCGCGGGGCAGCCGCACGACCGTCGTCGCCCACGTCATGAGCTCGGCGAGGAAGCGGATCTTCGGTCGCCTCGACTTGGGCATCCACCGCGAAAGCGATCCGGAGGACCGGTGTCCGGTGCGGCCTCTGGGACGACTTCGCGGATGCGGCGTGCCGCCTCCTCGGGGTCGAACCGGAGCGAGCCCGATCGGCTGAAGACTCTCCGGACGCGTCGTGATCCCGAGGACCGACTTGAACCCGAGGCCGAAGCGGCCGATCTCGACGCCCCGCTTGCTGCTCAAGTGCGACGACAGAAGTGCACCGACGCCTGCGACCGAAAGCGGCCGACCCTCGTTCGCGCAGTACAAGGCGTTCTCCGTCAGGACCACCTGTACGCGGCCGGCCGACTCGACGAGCTCGTCCGCCCGTTCTGCACCAATTCGAAGAGCTGCCGCCGTCCGTAGCCGCCTTCCACCGCTGCACGCTCCAGATTCGCGTGCTCTTCGACAAACCGGGGCGCCTCCCGATAAGCGGCGAGCGTCTCGGACGAGTATTGCTCGACAGCCTTGGCGATCTCGGAGTCCCGACCTTCCCAGCTTACGATGGGGTCGCTCATAACAGGGATCAGCCTTGCCCCTGGAAAAGCACCTTGATCTTGTCAGCGTGCTCGGTGCAGTACACCTGACTGACGAAAGTCTTCAAGTCCGCACGGCAGCGCAGCTGCTCGGCTTCGGTCAGACGCGTCCCGCACATGGCGCAGAGGCCGGCTGGCATCCTGCGCTCGCGGTCTTGTGTTTTCCGCCGACCTCCCTTTCCAGCTGAGTTCGGACTGCGCGGCTCCTTCCCGCTCGGTCGCCGATTGGCCTCGCGCCTCCGATCGGCCACCGCGATCTCGCGTACAGAGTCCTCCAAGCGGATCCGAATCTTCAGCTGCTCTTCGGGCGAAAGGTGCCGAAAGGCGAGGTCGTCGAGCAGCTCAAAGGGACTGCGACCGTTAGCTTTGGGAACAGGAACGCCTTCAGCGGCTGCAAGGGCTGCAACGACTCGCATTGCGCCTTCGGCGGAGAGACAGCTCCTTGCATAGGAAATCAGCTCGTCGTGTTCGCTCCGATTCGGCTGTGAGATCGGTTTCGGGCGAGGCACAATGACAGCGAACCCGCCCTCGAGCGCCTCAAGCTCCCGGCGAGTGTCGCGAGACATGGATGGCGCCTTGCCGAGGAGGTACGAGCCAAAGAGGTTGCTGGACTTGTAGTAGTAGTCCGGGAAGTCGCCATACGCACCGGTAGTCGATTTTGCACAGGCCTCTCCACGTTAAATTTGAGGTTGAACCTGGCGCCAGGCCATCGCTTCCTCAGAGCCCTCGAACCGACACCTAGTGGGTGGAAGAGTACGAACCGCGGCGATCCAGGGAGATCCGCGCGGCGTCGGGCGACACCCCTCGCCCGAGGTAGCGCCAAGCATGCCCGATACGCTCAGTGGCTCTAACTCGGCCGTCACGATCACTTCAACCCGCGCGGCGAGCCGGAGCGGAGCCCCGAATCGCTCACGGCGGCGGCGCATAATGATCGCGGCGCGAGGATCTCCCACCGACCCCACCAAGACGTGTCCATTGTCCCATGTCACCCGCGCCTCCGGCAAAGAGTACCCCGACATCGTCCCCGCTCCTCGGCCCGCAGGGATCCTTGAAGTAGTCGGCTCTCGCGACGCGCGTCGGCATTTCGACCTGTCCAGATTTGACCCCTCACTGCCGCGGCGAACCGTAGGCGCGACCCAGGTGCGCTTCCACTCCCCGAGTGGGCAGGAATTGAGGACGCCAAGGGTGACGGGCCACGCGAACGTGCGCCGGGGGGAGCAGGCGCGAGATCAGCACGCACACTGAGTAGGTGCCGCCGCCCCGACCCAGGCACTCCGCCTAGTCGGGCTGCTACCCCTCTGAGGAGCGCGCCCCGCGCGGCGGCGTCCGCGCCGCTGAGCCACTCCGCCAGGTGCTCGACGCCCATGATCCAGACGCCGTCTCGCCGGTGCGGCTCGTCGTCCCGCATGCGCCAGGCACAGCACCGGCGTGACCCAGCCGCCGACCTCGCCGTGGAGCCACGCTGAATGGTGGCGCGCTCGGCCTAGGTGCTCGACGCGGTACGCGCGGTTGCGCGTCTCCACGAGGTACGTGCCCGACGGGGCGTGGACGACTGTGCCGATGCGGCGGCCGTGGGCGCTCAGGAAGTCGTGCTCGACCGTCCAGCCCTCCTCGCCGGCGAGGGTGTCGAGGGCTCGGCGGACCGGCTCGTCGTCGACGGCCAGGCCGAGCTTCTCGTTGCTCGCTGCGATGGCCTCGGCGACGTCGTCGCGGTAGAGGAGGAGGACGACCGCGGCCAGGGCGAGGATCGTGACGATGCCCTGCATGGGCTCGACGAGGTCCGCGAGGATCGCGGCGACGATCAGCGCGTCGACGCCCAGGAAGGCGACTGCGAGCGCGACGGCGTCCAGGGTGGCGCGCTTCGGGGACGCTCGGCCGACCGACATGCCCCTCCTATCGGCCGCTTGCAAGCCTTGATTTAGAGCGGATTACAGGGCGTCGACGGAGAGCGGGACGAGCTCGAAGCGGTCGACGTCCACGAGGCCGCGGTCGGTGATCTTCAGGCTGGGGATCACCGAGAGCGCCAGAAATGACATTGTCTGGAAAGGCGAGGGGTAGCTGCAGCCGAGCTCTCTCGCCGCCTCGAGGCAGGCTTCGCTGGCCTCGACGACCTCGGCCAGCGGCGCATCCGAGAGCAGGCCGGCGACCGGCAGGGGCAGCTCCGCCTGCACGCCGCGGCTCTCGATGACGACGATGCCGCCGCCGATCTCGGCGATGCGCTGGACGGCGCGGGCCATGTCGCCGTCGTCGGCGCCGACGACGACGATGTTGTGCGCGTCGTGGGCGATCGTCGAGGCCATCGCGCCCTTCTGCAGGCCGAAGCCGCGGACGAAGCCGAGGCCGATGCGGCCCGGTGCGACAGGTGCCGCTCGACGACGGCGATCTTGAGGAGGTCGCGCGACGGGTCGGAGACGGCCTGGCCGTTCTCGACGGCGAGCTCGTCCTCGAGCGACTCGGTGACGATCTGGCCCTCGACGAGGCCGATCACGCGGCCGGCGCCTCCCTCCCACTCGATGCGGAAGTCGTTCACGGCGACCGGCTCGATGTTCACGGTGGACTTGACCCACTCGGGCACGTCCACGCGCGGGATCTCCTCCACCGGCTTGCCGGCCTTGAGGACGAGCTCGGGCTCGAAGCGCTCGAGGTCGGGCAGGAGCAGGATGTCGGCCTGGTAGCCGGGCGCGACCGCGCCGAGCTGCGTGAGGCCGTGCCAGAGGCAGGGGTTGAGCGTGGCCATGACGAGCGCGTCCTCGGGCGCCGTTCCCTGCGCCACGGCCTCGCGCACCATCGAGTTGACGTGGCCGTCCTCGGCGATGTGCTCGGGCTCGCGGTCGTCGGTGCAGAAGGCGAGCCGGTGCGGCCCGAACTCCTCGACCAGCGGCAGGAGCGCGGTGAGGTTGCGCGCGGCCGAGGCCTCGCGGATGAGCACCCACATGCCCGCGCGCAGGCGCTCGCGGCCCTCCTCGACCGTGAAGCACTCGTGGTCGGAGCGGATCCCTGCGGCCGCGTAGGCCTGCAGGTCCTTGCCGAGGACGCCGGGCGCGTGGCCGTCCACGTGCGTCGTCGCGAGCGCGAGCTTGTCGAGCTCGTGCGGGTCGCCGGCGATGACGCCGGGGAAGTTCATCATCTCGGCGAGGCCGATCACGCGGCGGCGGCGGAGCAGCCCCTCGAGGTCGCCGGGGTTCAGCGGGCGGCGCGGCGACTCGAAGATCGAGGCCGGCACGCAGGACGAGGCCATGAAGAACACGTCGAGCGGCACGTCGTTGCAGAGGTCGGCGAGCCAGTGGACGCCGTCCGTGCCGAGGACGTTCGCGATCTCGTGCGGGTCGGCGACGACGGCGGTCGTGCCGAGCGGGAGGACGAGGCGCGCGAACTCGTCCACGAGCAGCTTCGAGGACTCCAGGTGCATGTGCGCGTCGACGAAGCCCGGGACGACGTACTTGCCGCCGGCGTGGATGACCTCCTTGCCGGCGTACTCGCCGAGGCCGGCCACGTAGCCGTCGCAGATGGCCACGTCCGTCTGGAGCCACTCGCGCGTGAAGACGGAGAAGACCTGGCCGCCCTGGATGACGACGTCGGCGAGCTCGTCGCCGCGGGCCACCGCCAGTCGTCGCGCGAGTTCCGGCACGCGGGAACGGTACCGCGCGGCGCCGGGGCGGGCTACGCGGTAGCTACGAGCGGGTCGCCGAAGGCGTCGTAGAGCGCGGACTCGACCTCGCTCTGGAGCGCGACGCGGAAGCGGACACGTCGGCCGGCCGCCTCGCGGATCTCGTCGAGCCCACGGCCGTCCGTGGGGTCGGCGACGGCGATGAGGAGCACCGAGTTCGCGAAGCCGTAGGGGATCGCCTTCACGCGCCGCGCGATCGACTCCGGCACGTAGTCCACGGCGTTCTGGTCGAGGTCGATCTTGGCGAGGTCGACGAAGTCGAGCTTTTCCTGCTCTGCGAGCAGCCGCGCGAGGTCGCGCTCGCGGATCCAGCCGCGCTCGAGCATGACCTCGCCGAGCCGGCGATCGGTCTCCTGCGCCTCGACGAGGGCGTCGCGAACAGTCGCGGCATGTGCGATGCCGTCACGGACGATCAGACTTCCGAGAGGTAGATCCCGCAGATTCATGGAAGTGACTTCCAAGACGCAGCGTAGAGCCGCCATCTTCCCGCCGGGATCACTCTGACGGGGGAGACGCGGCCAGTCTCCTCTTTCGGGTAGTTGAAGCCGTCCGGAGGCAGGAGCACACTCCGAGACAGGGAACTGCGGCGAAGGAGCTATGCGGCTATGACGGTTCAGGTTTCCAATCCTGCGTTCGTGTACGACCTCCTGGCGTCCCTCAAGCGGGCGAACTACAGCGTCTCGCTAAGCGGGGACACGACGGTCGAGGTGAGCATCCCGCCGGCTGCGACGGTCGAGCAGGCGCGCCTCCACCTCGGCTTCTACCTCGCCAACTGGCGGGCGCGGCACCCAGGGATCGTCGCGGACATCGTTCGCTGAGCTGAGCGCGGTCGAGGCTTCGTAGAATCGGCGGCGTGCGCGCCGCCCTGGTCACGGAGCTCGGTCGCCTGCCGGAGATCGGCGAGGCGCCTGATCCTGTTCGCGGCGAGGGCGAGGTCTTGATCCGCGTTCTCGCCGTGCCGCTGAACCCGATCGAGATCAACGTCGGCGCCGGGCGCTTCTACGGCGGCCATCCGCCTCTCCCCTTCATCCCCGGAGGTGAGGCCGTCGGACGCGTCGTCGAGGCCGAGACGCTTGCGCCGGACACGCTCGTTTGGGCCAACGGGGCCGGGATGGGCTCGCGCCGCGACGGCGGGCTTGCCGAGCTGCTCTCGGTGCCCGAGGACGTCGTCGTGCCGCTTCCGGAGGGCGTCGATCCGGTGCTGGCCGGAGCATTCGGCGTGGCGGGTATCGCGGGATGGCTGCCGGTCGCGTATCGCGAGCCTGTGCGTGAGGGCGACGTGGTGCTCGTCCTCGGTGCGACCGGGACGGTGGGGCTCGTGGCGATGCAGGGCGCGCGCCTGCTCGGCGCTGGTCGAGTCGTGGCGGCTGGACGTCGGCCCCGAGGCGCTCGAGCGGGCGAAGCGGCTCGGCGCAGATGCGGTGGTCTCGCTCGAGTCCGAGGATCTCGTCGCTGCGTTCAAGGAGGCGTGCGGCGGCGACGGGCCGACGCTCGTGATCGACCCCGTGTGGGGCGAACCGGCGGTTGCTGCTGCGACGGCGGCCGCGCCAGGCGCGCGGCTCGTCAACATCGGCCAGTCGGCGGGGCCGGCGGCGCCGTTCCTCTCGGCCGACGTCCGCGGGAAGCAGCTGAACATCCTCGGCTTCTCGAACTTCGGCACGCCGCGCGAGGTCATGCACCGCGAGTACCTGCGGCTGCTGGAGTACGCGCGGGCCGGCGAGATCGAGGTGGAGACGAAGACGTTTTCGTTCGAGCAGGTTGCCGAGGCGTGGGAGGCGCAGGCCGAGGGCGCCGGCGCCAAGGTCGTCGTCACGCTCTAGGCGTGTACGTCGTCGTCTTCCTCAGACGCGGTGAGAACGCCCAGGACGAGAAGCGGCACGATGCGGCGCACGAGGCGTTCATCGACTCGCTCATCGAGCGCCACGCGATCCTGCTCGGCGGGCCGTTCGGGAGGCCGCTGGATGATGTGGATGGCGCATACGTCCTCCCCTGTCGCAGCCTGGACGAGGCGCGCGAGATCGCGTCCCGGGATCCGCTGGTCGTCCACCGCGTCTCGCGCGCGGAGTGCATCGAGTGGCAGCTCGTCGGGATCGACGTGGACGCGATCGAGTCCACGTAGAAGCCGCACCCCTGCTGATTAAGGGGCCACCCCGGGCCACCACCCGCTGTGGACGCTAACGGCGAAAAGCGCACCCATGGTGTCGCCGGTGTGTCGAAAGTGAGCCGATCGGCTCAGGCGAGGCCGACGATCTCGTCCGGGCGCACCGGGACGCGGACGAGGTCACGGCCCGTCGCGTCGCGGAGGGCGGCGACGATCGCCGCGGTCGAGACGACGGTCGGCGGCTCCCCCACGCCCTTGACGCCGTACGGCGCGTCCGGCTCCGGATCCTCGACGAGCTCGGAGACGACCGGGGGCATGTCGAGCGCGGTCGGGATCAGGTAGTCGGTGAAGCTCGCGTTCGTGATCAGGCCGTCCTTCGTCTGGATCTCCTCCATGAGCGCGAGGCCGAGGCCCTGCGCGGTGCCGCCCTCGATCTGGCCGTAGACGGCCTGCGGGTTGATCGCGCGGCCGACGTCCTGGGCGGTGCCGATCCAGACGACGCGCGTGAGGCCGAGCTCGACGTCCACCTCGGCCACGACGCGCATGGCCGAGCAGGCGAAGGCGACGTGGGCGCGGTCGCCGCCGACGATCTGGCCCGTGTCGGGGTCGAGGGGGAAGGTGCGGACGTGGCGGTAGACGCGCTCGGCGTCGATCTCGTCACCCGGCTCGAGCGAGCCGCCGCGGCGCGCGAGCTCGCTCCTGACCTCCTGGCAGGCGAGCTGGACGGCGCCTGCGGTCATCCACGTCTGGCGTGAGGCCGAGGACGAGCCCGCGGACGCGACGCCATCCGTCGAGTGCGGCGCGACGACGACGTTCTCGATGTCGAGCTCCGTGCGCGCGACCTGGGCCATGACGTTGACGACGCCCTGGCCGACCTCGGCGGCGGCCGAGTAGACCTCGGCGACCAGCTCGCCGTCGGCGTCGGCGAACAGGCGGACGCGGGCGGCGCAGAAGTCGTCGAATCCCTCCGAGTAGCAGATGTTCTTGAACCCGAGCGCGAACCCGACACCCCGGCGGACACCCTCGCCGCGGGTTGTGTTCCCCGCGCCGCCTGGGAGGCGAATGGGATCGCGCGGCATTTCCTCGGGATCCGGCACCGGGATCTCGCTGCACCGCCGGATGACTTCGGCGACCGGCATCGAGCCGGTGACGATCTGACCCGTGGGGAGCACGTCACCCTGACCGAGAGCGTTGCGCTCGCGGAAGTCGATGCGCCCGACGCCAAGGGCGTCCGCGAGCTTGTCCATCTGCGCCTCGTGCGCGAAGCACGACTGCACCGAGCCGAAGCCCCGCATGGCGCCGCACGGCGGGTTGTTGGTGTACATGCACTCGGCCTTGATGAGCGCGTTCGGGACGGCGTAGGGGCCGCACGCGAACGAGGCAGCGTTCGAGGTGACCGCGGTCGAGCTCGAGGCGTAGGCGCCGCCGTCGAGCAGGATCTTCGCGTGGACGGCGACGAGCTTGCCGTCGCGGTTCCCGCGGTGCTCCATCCAGATCCGCGCGGGATGCCGGTGGATGTGGCCGACGAACGACTCCTCGCGGTTGTAGACGAACTTGACCGGCCGGTTCGTGTGCAGGGCGAGCATGGCGCCGTGGATCTGCATGGAGAGGTCCTCGCGCCCGCCGAACGCGCCGCCGACGCCGGCGAGGTGGATGCGCACGCGGTTCGGCGTCAGGCCCAGGCACGGCGCCACCTGGTCGCGGTCGACGTGGAGCCACTGGGTGGCCACGTAGATGTCGACGCCGCCCTCGCCGTCGGGCACCGCCAGCCCGGACTCGGGGCCGAGGAAGGCCTGGTCCTGGATGCCGAGCTCGTACGTGCCTTCGACCGAGACGTCGCCCTGCGCGTCGGGGTCGCCGTGGCGGATGACGATCGAGCGGACGACGTTGGGCCGCGGGTCGTCGCGGTAGCCGTGGCCGTGCGTCCAGGCCTCGGGGTGGATCGCCTCGCGGTCGGGAGCGGTCTCGGGATCCGTGATCGGCTCGAGCTCCTCGTACTCGACCCGCACCGCTTCAGCAGCTCGGCGCGCCTGCTCGGGATGCTCGGCGGCGACGATCGCGACCGGCTCGCCGAAGTAGCGGACGCGGTCGAAGGCCAGAACCGGCTGATCCTGGAACTCGAGGCCGTAGCGCTTCTCGCCGGGGACGTCCTCGTGGGTGAGAACGGCGTGAACGCCGGGCATCGAGAGCGCCTTGCTCGTGTCGATGGCGCGGATGAACGCGTGCGCGTGCGGGCTGCGGACGGTGTGGCCCCAGAGCATGTCGGCGGCGAAGAGGTCGCTCGCGTAGGCGAACTCGCCCGCGACCTTGGGGATCGCGTCGACTCGGCGAACGCTCTCGCCGACGCGCCCGATCTCGAGCTTGCGGGCGGGAGCCTGGGCCGTTTCGGGCGTGGGCGTGCTCATTCGTTGCAGTCTCGTGCGAGTTTCGGAGCGGTCCGCGCGCCATGGGTGCGGAGTTCGCCGTTAGCGTCCATAGCGGGTGGTGGCCCGGGGTGGCCCCTCATTAGTAGGAGGCTCCGGCTTCGCCTGCCCCGTTCCCGTCCCCCGCCCCGTCACCGACCTCCGCCTCGGCTCCCGGCGCCGGCGGCGGCCGCGCGCACGGCGTCGAAGATCTTGGCGTAGCCCGTGCAGCGGCAGAGGTTGCCGGAGAGCGCCTCGCGGATCTCGTCCTCGGTCGGCTCCGGGCTCTGCTCCAGCAGGGCGACCGTCGCCACGATCAGGCCCGGCGTGCAGAAGCCGCACTGGACGGCGCCCGTCTCGGCGAACGCCTCCTGGACGCGGTGGAGCTGCCCCTCCTCCGCCAGGCCCTCGACGGTGACGACCTCGTGGCCGTCGGCCTGCGCGGCCAAGACCAGGCACGCGCAGACGAGCTTCCCGTCCAGCAAGACCGAGCAGGAGCCGCACTCGCCCTGCTCGCAGGCGTTCTTCGAGCCCGGGAGGCCGAGCTGCTCGCGCAGCGTGTAGAGCAGGCTCTCGCCGGCCCAGACGTCGGCGTCGCGCTTCTCGCCGTTGACGGTGAGGTCGATCCTCACGTGAGGACGCGCTCCAGCGCGCGGGCCGTCAGGACCTTCAGCGCGTGCCGGCGGTACGCGGCGGTGCCGCGCACGTCGTCGATCGGGCTCGACGCGGCCGCGACCTGCTCGGGGAAGCTCTCCGACTCCGAGAGCGGCGCCGTCACCAGCGCCGGCACCGGGCCGGCGGAGCCGTACGCCGCACGGATCTCCTCCCGCTCGCGGTCGGCGGACAGCGCCAGCGAGCAGACGGCGATCACCATGGCGTTCCGCGGGCCGACCTTCATGAACGTCTGCCGGGCCTTGGACGGGCGTGACCCGCACGGCGACGATCAGCTCGTCGTCGGCGAGCGCGCTCTTCTTCGGGCCGACGAGGAACTCCGACACCGGCAGCGTCCGCGTCCCCTTCGCGCTCGCGAGCTCGACCTCGGCGTCCTCGACGAGCAGCGGCGGCAGCGCGTCGCCGGCAGGCGAGGCGGTGCCGAGGTTGCCGCCGATCGTCCCGCGCGCGCGGATCTGCGGCGAGCCGACCGTCCGCGAGGCCTCGGCCAGCGCCGGGAGCAGGCCCGCGAGCTCGGCCTCCATCGCCTCCGCGTAGGTGAGACCCGAAGCGAGCCGGAGCGTCCCGTTCTCGCGCGTCCAGCCGCGCAGTTCCGCCACCTCGTTGAGGTTCAGGATCGTCTCCGGCCGCGCCCGGTCGAAGTTCAGCTCGACCATCAGGTCGGTGCCGCCCTGGATGGGCACGGCGTCCGGTCGCTCGGCCTTGAGCGCGAGCGCTTCCTCCAGCGACTGCGGCGTCAGAACCTCCACGCGTGCAGCGTAATCAACGCGCAGACCACTCCAACGCGGGTTTCCCTGTCGGTTGCGACCTAGGGCCGCGGCCGACCGGCCGCGTCGGC
This sequence comes from uncultured Actinomycetes bacterium, assembly GCA_963839745.1. Classification (GTDB taxonomy): domain Bacteria; phylum Actinomycetota; class Thermoleophilia; order Gaiellales; family Gaiellaceae; genus JAIBJN01. The sequence continues at coordinate 611,465 of CAWIWC010000010.1, read as the reverse complement.
GGGCTCGAGCTCCGGGATGACCACCCGGTGCGCGCTCGCGGCGCCGGTGGCCGGCTCCACTTCCACGAGATCGACGGCACGCGCCTGCTCGTCCGCGTCCAGGTGCACGAGCGCGAAGCCCGACGGCTCCTCGCCGACGCCGAACGCGCCGCCGGCGCCGACGGACCCGCCGTCCACGAGAACATGGACGCCCTCGGTCTCGACGTGCTGGTGATGGTCATGGCCGGTGAGGATGAGCACCGGCGCCCCGCCGTCCTCCGCCAGCGCGTCGAGGAGCGCATGCGCGAGCCCGTGGCGGTGGACGAGGACGACGTCCGGCCGCTCGGGCAGCGACGCGAACCACTCCAGGAGCTGGCGGCGCGCGTCGAGGAAGCTGTTCTCCTTCAGCTCGAGCAGGCGGCCCTCGAAGGTGCCGCTGGCGCTCTCGAGCGGATCCTCGAAGCCGGCGACCTGGAGGTCGTCGACCGTCACGACCGGGTCGCCGTCCGTGGTGCCGTCCTCCTGCAGCCGGCCGTGCCTCGTGAGCACGATCACCCCGGCGCGGGCCGCCGCCAGCATGAGCGGTCGCGAGTCGTGGTTGCCCGAGACCGCGACGACCGGCGAGCCCAGGCGCGCGACGCCGGGGACGATCGCGGACTCGTACTCGGTGCCGCGCTGCGTGAGGTCGCCGACCATGAAGACCGGCTTCCCCGACGTGAACGGCTCGAGCGCCGGCAGGACGAGGCCGTTCGAGTGGAGGTCGGAGGCGACCACGATCGCGCGGTCGATCGGCGCCGGGTCGCCGCGCTGCTCGCCGGCGACGGCGATCAGCTGCGTGAGCCCCGCGACGGCGTCGCCGTACGAGCCCTCGTAGCCCTCCCCGTCGGCCAGCAGCCGCTCGGAGAACTCGAGCAGGCGCGGCAGCTCCTCGCCGTGCGCGTAGAACGTCGGCTCGCGGAGCGCCGAGTAGTCGAAGCGGCTCACGCCGACGGCCGCCACCGCGATCGCGGCCAGCGTGACCGCGGCACCGGTTGCAGGCCCCAGGAGCAGCCAGCGACGCCGCCCGAACGCCCCGGCGACCGCGCCGCCCAGCAGCCCGCCGACGAGGCCGCCCAGCAGCGCGAAGAGCGCAGCCCGCCTCAAGCCGTCCGACACGGCGTCCCGCAGCTCGCCCTGGAGCGAGGTGAGGCTCGCATCGGCACTCCCGCCGGAGCGCAGCGCAGCCAGGGCGGCATCCCGGTCGAGCGAGCGGAACTCGAGCTCGACGGCGACGGGCGCGCGATAGGGCTCGGCGCGCACGCCCCAGTCCACGACGGGGACGTAGACGTCGACGGCCCCGCTCCGCGCGGGCACGACGTGGACGTCGACCGTGCCGAGCGTGACCTCGCGCGACTCGGGCGCGGCTGCGCGCAGCGCGACGACGCTGCCGACCAGCGCGAGCGCGGCGCAGAGAAGCGCGAACGCCGCAGTCCTGAGAAGACCCCGATTCATCCCGTCCTACTAGTGTCGGCCTCGTCCCGCGAGACCGCGACCCTCGAAGGTCGAGATTCAGGCTACCCCCGCGAGAGGTTCGTCCGGGCCCGTTCCACGAGCGCACGGCCGTAGTGGCGGTACTCGCCCATGCCCAGCTCCCACTCCGCGTGCGCGAGGCGCTTGTCCTGGCGGAGGCGCGAGCGCGAGAGCGAGCGCGCGAGGTAGTGCGACTCCGCCATCACCGTCGTGCGCATGTACGAGCCCTGCGCGAGGCGGACGACCTCGTCGGCCAGCGCCTTGCCCTCGACGCGCGCGACCGTGTGCCACCGCTCCGGGTCTTCCGGGTCGGCGATCTGCACGAAGTACGTCGGCTCCGGGGGCATGGCCCCCTGGTTTTCGCCTCCTCTAGCTCTGCGCCTCCTCGAGCGCCCGCCGGGTCAGCACCTTCACCAGGTGCTCGCGGTACTCGGAGCTGCCGTTGTGGTCGCTCGGCGGGCTCGTGCCCTCGGCAGCCCGCTCGGCTGCCGCGGCCGGATCGGCGCCCGACGAGAGCGCCTCCTCGACCCCGCTCGCGCGCAGGGCGGTCGCGCCCATGTTCGTGAGGCCGACGTGGACGCCGCCGTTCACCCGGACGGCGCAGACGCCGACCGTGGCCCAGTCCTGGGCACGCCGGGTGAACTTCTCGTACGCCCACCCGCCGCTCACCTTGGGCACGCGGATCTCCGTCAGCACCTCCTGCGGGTCGAGGGCCGTCTGGAGGAAGCCGGCGAAGCTCTCGGCGATCGGGAGGCGCCGCTCGCCGCCGGGACCGCGAACGACGAGCTCGGCGTCGAGTGCGAGCAGGATCGTGGGCGCGTCGGAGGCGGGGTCGGTGTGCGCGACCGAGCCGCCGATCGTGCCGCGGTGCCTGACCTGCGGGTCGCCGATCGTGCCCACGGACTCGGCGATGATCGGGCACTCGGCCCGCAGGAGCTCGTCGTGCTGGAGGTCGTGATAGCGCGTGAGCGCACCGATCGCGATCGCGTCGCCGTCCTCCCGCACGTACGAGAGGTCGGAGAGCCGCCCGATGTCCACCAGCAGCTCCGGCCGGGCGAGCCGCAGCCGCATGAGCGGCAACAGCGAGTGACCGCCCGCGAGGAGCTTCGCGTCAGGGCCGGAGCCGAGGAGCTCGATCGCATGGTCGACGGACTCGGCGAGCTCGTAGTCGAAGGATGCGGGGATCACTTCGCACCTCCTTCCTGCAGCGCGCGCCAGACGTTCTCGGGCTTGGCCGGCATCGTGACGTCGGTGACGCCGTAGGGCGAGAGCGCGTCGACGACGGCGTTGATCACGGCCGGCGTCGAGGCGATCGTGCCCGTCTCCCCCACGCCCTTGACGCCGAGCGGGTTCGTCGGGCTCGGCGCGTTGACGCGGTCGAGCTCGTAGTCGATCGTCTCGGCGGCGCTCGGGACGAGGTATTCGTGCATCGAGCTCGTGGTCAGGTTGCCGTCCTCGTCGTAGATCGCCTCCTCCCAGAGCGCCTGCGCGATGCCCTGGGTGATGCCGCCGTGCACCTGGCCGTCGACCACCATCGGATTGATGACGTTGCCGATCTCGTCCACCGCGATGTAGCGGCGGAGGTCGATCGCGCCCGTCTCCGTGTCGACCTCGACGACGCAGATGTGCGCGCCGCCGGGCCAGCTGAAGTTGGGCGGGTCGTAGACGAAGGTCGCCTCGAGCCCCGGCTCCATCCCGTCGGGCAGGTCGTGGGCGGTGAAGGCGTGCAGGGCGGCGTCGCGGACGGTCATCGACTTGTCCGTGCCCGCGACCTTGAAGGTGCCGTTGTCGTACTCGAGGTCGTCGGGCGAGACCTCGAGCTTGTGCGCGACGACGTCGCGGGCCTTGGCGATCACCTTCTCGGCGGCGTTGTAGAGCGCGATGCCGCCGACGGCGAGGCTCCGGCTCCCGTACGTGTCGAGGCCGAGCTGCATCGTGGTGGTGTCGCCGTGGACGACCTCCACCTGGTCGATGGGGACGCCGAGCCGCTCCGCGACGATCTGCGAGAACGTGGTCACGTGCCCCTGGCCGTGCGGCGAGGTGCCGATGAAGACCTCGACGCTTCCGGTCGGGAGGCAGCGCACCGTGGCCGCGTCCCAGCCGCCGGCCGCGTAGAGGATGGCGCCGAGAATCCGCGACGGCGCCAGGCCGCACATCTCGGTGTAGGTCGAGAAGCCGATCCCGAGCTCCTTCTTGTCGCCCTGGGAGCGCCGCTCGGCCTGCTCGGCCCGGAGCTCCTCGTACCCGACCATCTCCAGCGCCCGGTCGAGCGCGCCGACGAAGTCGCCGGAGTCGATCGTGAGCCCGGAGGCGAGCGTGTGCGGGAACTCCGTGATGAAGTTCTTTCGCCGCAGCTCGACCGGGTCCATGTCCAGCTTCCGGGCGAGCGCGTCGATGGTTCGCTCGATCAGGTACGTCGCCTCCGGCCTGCCCGCGCCGCGGTAGGCGTCGGTCGGCGTGGCGGTCGTGAACGCCCCGACGACCTCGAGCGAGTACGCCTCGATGTCGTACGGCCCGCCGTAGACCCAGCCGCCCAGGATCGGCGTGCCGGCCGTGACGAGCTGGAGGTAGGCACCCAGCCCGACCACGAGCTTGGCGCGCACGCCGCGGATCTTGCCGTCCTCGTCCGCCGCGTACTCCATCTCCTGCCAGTGGTCGCGGCCGTGGATCGTGGCGAGATAGCCCTCCGAGCGCTCCTCCGTCCACTTCACCGGCCGGCCGATCCGCTTGGCCAGTGCGAGCGCGAGCGCTTCCTCGGCATAGACGTTCAGCTTGGAGCCGAAGCCGCCGCCGACGTCCGGCGCGATCACCCGGAGGCGCGACTCGGGCACGCCGAGGACGATCGCGAGCCAGAAGCGGAGGATGTGCGGGATCTGGGTCGCCGACCAGAGCGTGTACTCGTCCTGGGAGGGCTCGTAGGTCGCGATTACGCCTCGCGGCTCGATCGCGTTCGGGATCAGGCGCTGCTGGCGGTAGCGCTCCTTCACGGTCACGGGCGCGTTGCCGAAGACGCCCTCGACGTCGCCGCCCTCGAGCTTCCAGGTGAAGCAGTGGTTCGTGCCGAGGTCGTCGTGGAGGATCGGCGCGCCGTCGGCGAGCGCCTCCTCGGGGTCGATCACGGCCGGCAGCTCCTCGTAGTCGACCTCGACGAGCTCGGCCGCGTCCTTGGCCAGGGCGCGCGACTCGGCGATCACGACGGCGACGCCGTCGCCCTGGTAGCGCACCTTGTCGGTGGCGAGCGGGCGGTGCATCGGCTGCTTGGTGTCCTCGGTGACGAGCCAGACGCACGGGAGCGTGGCGGCCCAGTCGTCGGCGAGGTCGGCGCCGGAGAAGACAGCGACGACGCCCTCGGCCTCGCGGGCCGCGGTGACGTCCACGCGCGTGATCTTCGCGTGCGCGTACGGGCTGCGGACGATCGACGCCCACACCATCCCGGTCATGTTCAGGTCGTCGATGAACTTGGACTGGCCGGTGAGGAGCTTCGCGTCCTCCTTGCGGGGAACGGGCTTGCCGATGTAGGTCTCGGCCTCGGTGGTTGCCATCTCCCCTCCCCTCTAGGCCGTCGCGGCGGCCTTGACCGCCTTGACGATGTTGACGTAGCCGGTGCAGCGGCAGAGGTTGCCCTCGAGCGCGTGCCGGATCTCCTCGTCGCTCGGGCTCGGGCTCTCCTCGAGGAGGCTGATGGTCGCCATCACCATCCCGGGAGTGCAGTAGCCGCACTGGAGGCCGTGCTGCTCGTGGAAGGCCTGCTGCACGGGGTGGAGGTCGCCCGGCGAGCCGATGCCCTCGATCGTCGTGATCTCGTGGCCGTCGGCCTGGACGGCGAGCATCGTGCAGGACTTCACCGACTCGCCGTCCACGAGCACGGTGCACGCGCCGCACGAGGAGGTGTCGCAGCCGACCACCGTGCCGGTCAGCCCGAGCTGCTCGCGCAGGAAGTAGACGAGGAGCTGTCTCGGCTCGACCTCGGCCGAGTGGCTCTCTCCGTTGACCGTCATCCCGACCGTTCTCACTGCGACGACCTCCTTCCGAAGAGGCGCCGGATGCGGCGCCCAAGGCTGCCGAAGAAGAGCGAGAGCCCGGAGATCGGCTTCGCCTGCGAGGCGACCGCCTGCTCCGCCTCCTCGGCGGAGTCTCCGAGCTGCGCCTGGAGGCACTGGGCAAAGCTCGTGACCATCTGCGAGGAGATGTCCTCGATCATCCCCCGCCCGTACTGCGCCACCGTCCCCGAGAGCGAGAGGTCGGTGACGATGTCGACGCGCGTGCCGCCGTTCTCGGAGGCGAGCGACGACTCGATCGTCGCGCTCGCGCGGCCACGGTTGCGGGTCTCGCGGGCGTTGGCCCCGAGCGTGACGCGCTTGCCGGCCTCGTCGACCTCCTTGCGCTCGACGTCGGTGGCGAACGTGAGCCCGATCGGCCCGAGCTTCACCACCATCGTCGCCTTCCAGTGCGAGTCGTCCACGACCTCGTCGAGCTTCGCGCCGGGCATGCAGGGCACGATGCGCGGGACGTCCATGAGGAGCGCCCACGCCTTCTCGGGCGGCGCGTCGACCTGGAACGAGTTCTCGAGCTTCACGCGCGAGGACCTCCTGGGCCTGGGGCTTGGGGGAGCGCATGACCTGGACGATCTGGGCCGCGATCGCGACGGCGACCTCCTCGGGGGTGCGCGAGCCGATCTTGAGGCCGATGGGCGCGTGGATGCGGGCGATGTCCTCGTCGGTCACGCCCTCGGCGCGCAGGCGCTCCGCGCGGTCCTCGTTCGTGCGCCTGCTGCCCATCGCGCCGATGTAGCCGGCCGGCGTCTCGAGGGCGACCTTGAGCGCTGGGATGTCGAACTTGTGGTCGTGCGTGAGCACGCAGACGACGGTCCGCTCGTCCACGGGCGCGCTGGCCAGGAACTTGTCGGGCCACTCGACGATGAGCTCGTCCACGTCCGGGAAGCGCTCGGGCGTGACGAACTTGGCCCGCGCGTCGCAGACGGTGACGCGGTAGCCGAGGTAGCGGCCGATCGAGGCCAGCGCGGCAGCGTGGTCGACGGCGCCGAAGACGTACATGTTCGGACGGGGCGCGAACGAGGAGACGAAGATCTGCCCCTCCGGCGTGTCGACGATGCCGTTGTCGCCGCGGGCGAGCAGCTCGGCGGCGGGGCCGTCATCGTCGAGGGTGACGAGCCGCTTGGCGCCCGCGTCGTCGCCCGTGATGCGGATCTCGAGGGCAATCGGCCGCTCCTCGCGCACCGCGTCGGCGATCGGCGCGACGAGCTCGGGATCGAGGCGGTCGACGAAGATGTGGACGGTGCCGCCGCACGGGAGCCCGACCTCGAAGGCCTCCTCGTCGGCGATCCCGTAGGTCTTGAGGCGGGGCGCGCCCCCGGCGAGCACCTCGCGGGCCTCGCCGTAGACGGCGGGCTCGACGCAGCCGCCCGTCACCGAGCCGGCCACGTCGCCGCTCTCGGAGACGGCCAGCACGGCGCCGGGGTCGCGCGGCGCCGAGCGCTCGGTGCCGACCACGGTCGCGATCGCCACCGGAGCCCCGCCGGCCGCCCAGCGCTCGAGTGTCTCGAGGACGTCTCTCATGGCGTTCTCGTCGCGTACCGCGCCGGCTCCGCTTCGAAACGCTCGCGGCAGTGGGCCGAGCAGAAGAAGACGGTCGCGCCCTCGTGCTCGAGGCGGTCGGCGCTCTCGGCTGAGACGGTCATGCCGCAGACCGGGTCGACCGCCTCGGCGGGAACCGTGATCTCGCCGGGCCGCGTGTGCCGCCACGCGACGAGCTCGGCGAGGATGGCGACGGCGATCTCCTCCTGCGTGGAGGGCCCGAGGTCGAGCCCTGCGGGCGCGCGGACGCGCAGGACCTCCTCCTCGTCGAGACCCTGGTCGCGCAGGCCTGCGAGCACGCTGGTCGCCCGCCGCGCGCTCGCCACGAGCCCGACGTAGCCGGCCCCGGCCCGCAGGGCCGCGGCGAGGAGATCCTCGTCGCCGTGGCCCATCGTGGCGACGACGACCGCGTCCGCGCCCTCGACCTTGTCCTCGGTGACACGCCAGCCGACCGTGCGCGCGAGCTCGCCCAGTGTGCGGGCCGCGGGGCTCTCGCCCACGACGGCCAGGAGCGGAGCGGGAACCACGGGCTCGATCAAGACCTCCACGACTCCTTCCGACGCGCACTCGCCTTCCATGCGGGCGACGCGAACCTCGCCGTCGGCCAGCGCGCGCAGCGCCTCGCGGACGACCGAGGGCTCGGAGCACGCGCCGCCGATCCAGCCCGTGACCCGCCCGTCCGGCGTGACGAGCGCGCGGTCGCCGCGGCGCGCCGAGGCCGGTCGAACGACGTTGACGACCGTGGCGAGCGCGTACGGCTTCCCTTCCGCGGCGAGCCGGCCGGCCTCGACGATGACGTCCGCAGGGGTCACTCCCCCAAGTTTGCCTCCTGGAGGGCGGCCCAGACCTTGTCAGCCGTCACCGGCATCTCGAGGTTCCGGACCCCGGCATGGGCGAGCGCGTCGACGACCGCGTTGACGAAGGCCGCCGGCGCGCCGACGGTCGCCGACTCGCCGATGCCCTTGGCGCCGAGCGGATGGTGCGGCGACGGCGTCACGGTCTCGCCGAGCTCGAACTTCGGCGTCTCCCAGGCGGTCGGGATGAGGTAGTCCATGAAGTTCGCGCCGATGCAGTTGCCGTCTTCATCGAAGTCGATCAGCTGCATGGCGGCAATGGCGAAGCCCTCGGTCAGGCCGCCGTGAATTTGGCCCGCGACGACCATCGGGTTGATGCGCACGCCGCAGTCGTCGACGGCGACGCACCTGAGCACCTTCCACGCGCCCGTGCCGCGGTCGATCTCGACGACGACCGCGTACGTCCCGAACGGATAGGTCATGTTCGGCGGGTCGTAGTAGTAGACGCCCTCGAGGCCGCCCTCCATCCCCGTGGGGATGTTGGTGTAGGCGGCGAAGGCGATGTCCTGGATCGTCTTCGACTTCTCGGGCGCGCCCTTGACGACGAAGCGGCCCTTCTCCCACTCGAGGTCGTCCTCGGACGCCTCCAGGAGGTGGGCGGCGATCTTCTGCGCCTTGGCGCGGATCCGGCGCGAGACCATCGAGGTCGCGGCGCCCGACACGGGCGTCGAGCGGCTCGCGTAGGTGCCGAGCCCGTACGGAGTGTGGTCGGTGTCGCCCTCCTGCACCTCGACGTCCTCGGGCTGAAGACCGAGCTCCTCGGCGACGATCTGCGCGAACGTCGTCTCGTGGCCCTGCCCCTGCGACTTGACGCTGAGCTTGAGGACGGCCTTGCCCGTCGGATGGATCCGCAGCTCGGCGCCGTCGTTCATGCGCAGGCCGGCGATGTCGTAGTCGGCTCCGTGTCCGGCGCCGACCACCTCGGTGAAGGAGGCGACGCCGATCCCGATCAGCCTGCCCTCGGCGCGGGCCTCCTCCTGCTCGCGGCGGAGGTCGGCATAGCCGAGCTTCTCGAGCGCGAGGTCCATGGCGGCCCCGTAGTCGCCCGAGTCGTACTCGAACCCGGTCGCCGACTTGTAGGGGAACTGGTCGGGCTTGATGAAGTTCTGCTTGCGGAAGTCGACCGGGTCGACGCCCGTTTCGTAGGCCGCGGTCTGGACGAGGCGCTCGATCAGGTACGAGGCCTCGGTGACGCGGAACGAGCAGCGGTAGGCGACGCCGCCCGGCGCCTTGTTCGTGTACGCCCCTGCGGTGGCGACGTGCGCGGCCGGGATGTCGTACGAGCCGGTGACGATGTGGAAGAGGCCGGCCTTGCACTTGGTCGGCTGCGCGTCGGAGAAGAACGCCCCGTTGTCGGAGAGCATCTTCACGCGCAGGGCGGTGATCTTCCCGTCCTTCAGGGCCAGCTCACCGTGCATGTGGTAGTCGCGGGCGAAGCCCGTGGAGATCAGGTTCCCGGTGCGGTCCTCGACCCACTTCACGGGGCGGCCGATGAGGAGCGAGGCCGCCGTGGCGCAGACGTAGCCCGGGTAGATCGGCACCTTGTTGCCGAAGCCGCCTCCAAGGTCCGGCGAGATGATCCGGATCTTGTGCTCGGGCAGTCCCGCCACGATCGCGAAGAGCGTGCGGTGGGCGTGCGGGGCCTGCGAGGTCATGTAGATCGTCGCCTTGCCCGTCGCCGGGTTGACGTCGGCGACGCAGCCGCAGCACTCGAGCGGGGCCGGATGGCAGCGCGGGTAGAAGGTGTCCAGCTCGACGACCTTGTCGGCCTCGGCGAAGGCCTTGTCCGTCGCCTCCTTGTCGCCCGCCTCCCAGTCGTAGATGTGGTTGTCGGTCTGCCCTTCCTTCTCGTCGCGGATGACGGGCGCATCGGCCTCGAGCGCCCGCTGCGGGGTCGTGATCGCCTCGAGCGGCTCGTAGTCGACGTCGATCAGCTCGCAGGCGTCCTTGGCGATGTACGCCGTCTCGGCGATGACCGCCGCGACCTCCTGGCCCTGGAAGCGGACCTTGTCGGTCGCGAGCACCGCCTGCGTGTCGCCCGAGAGCGTCGGCATCCAGGCGAGGTTGTGCTGCGCGAGCAGCTCGCCGGTGACGACGGCGACGACGCCCTCCACGGCAGCGGCTGCCGAGGTGTCGATCGACGTGATGCGGGCGTGCGCGTACGGGCTCCGCAGGAACTCGAGGTGCAGCATCCCGGGGAGCGTGATGTCGTCGAAGTAGTTCCCCTTGCCCCGGAGGAAGCGGGCGTCCTCGAACCGCCTGACGGAGTGGCCGATGCCGCGGATCTCTTCGGTCGCAGCCATCCCTAGCCCTCCTTCCCCTTGCGCGGCTGCGTACTGGACGGCCTTGACGATGTTCTGGTAGCCGGTGCAGCGGCAGATCTGGCCGCTGATGGCCCAGCGGATCTCCTCTTCGCTCGGGTCGGGGTTCTCGGCCAGGAGCGCCGTGGCGGTGAGCATCATCCCCGGCGTGCAGAAGCCGCACTGGAGCCCGTGCTCCTCGTGGAACCCCTCCTGCACCGCGCTGAGCCCGTCCGCGCCGGCCAGCCCCTCGACCGTCGTGATCTCGCGGCCGTCGGCCTGAACGGCGAAGACGGTGCACGACTTCACGGGCGTCCCGTCCAGGAGCACCGTGCACGCGCCGCAGCTCGTCGTGTCGCACCCGATGTGCGTCCCGGTGAGCGCGAGCGTCTCTCGGAGGAAGTGGACGAGCAGGAGCCGCGTCTCGACGTCCGCCGAGCGGGCGGTGCCGTTCACCGTCGCGGTGACCGTGCGCGTGAACGCGCCGGTCTCGACAGCTGCTTCGGTCATCGTTCCTCCTCTCAGGCGGCCTGCGCCGTCTCGGCGGCCTTGCGGAGCCCTCGCTCCACGAAGACGCGGACGACGCTCCGCTTGTAGTCGGCGCTCCCGCGCTCGTCGCTCCGCGGCTGCGCGGCCTCGGCGGCGAGCTCCGCCGCCGCTTTGATCGTGTCGTCGTTCAGCTCGGCGCCGACGATCGCCGCCTCGGCGGCCTCGGCCCGCAGGTTCCGGTGGCCGACTCCGGTCAGTGCGATCCCGGCGCGGCCGACGGTGCCGTTGTCGAACGAGAGGTGGACGGCGACGCCGACGGTGGCGTAGTCGCCGACCTTGCGCTCGAGCTTGAGGTACGTCCCGCCTGCGCGCGCCCCCGGGTCGGGAATCTGGACCGCCGTGGCGATCTCGTTCGGCTGGAGGCTGGTCGTGAACGGCCCCTGGAAGAGCTCGTCCAGCGGAATCGTGCGGGTGCCTCCCGAGGAGGCGACCTCGAGCTGCGCGCCCACGGCGAGGAGCGCCGAGCCCCAGTCTCCCTGCGGGTCGGCGTGCGCGAGCGAGCCGACGACCGTGCCCAGGTTGCGCACGATCGGGTCGGAGATCTGCGGCGCCGCGTCCCCGAGGACGCCGTAACGGCCCTTGAGCGCGTCCGAGCGCTCGCAATCCTTGTGGCGGACGAGGGCGCCGATCGACAGGAAGCCGTTGTCCTCCTGGATCGAGTCGAGCCCTTCGATGCGGTTGATGTCGACGAGCGCTCGCGGAGAGGCGAAGCGGAGCTTCATCAGCGGGATCAAGCTCTGCCCGCCGGCGAGCACCTTCCCCTCGTCCCCGTAGCGCTCCAGGATGGTGAGCGCCTCGTCGACGCTCTGCGGAGCGTGGTACTCGAACCTCGCGGGGTACATGTGGTTGGGCCTCCTTCCGTAACCCCGGAGCCAGGTGCGGTCCGTGCGGAGCGAGAATACTCCTACGCTCCTAGTTGTTTCCAGGTCAACCTTACGTACGCTTCACCCGTGCCTTTCGGATCCGTCGCCGAAGTCGAGAAGGCCCTCCGGGCCGAGTCGTACCTGCCGGACCGCGGGCTCGCGACCGCAGTCTTCCTGGCCACGTCCATGGGCCGCCCGCTACTCCTCGAGGGTGAGGCCGGGGTCGGCAAGACGGAGGTCGGCAAGACGCTCGCGCGCATCCTCGACGCCGACCTGATCCGCCTCCAGTGCTACGAGGGCATCGACGCCTCGCAGGCGCTCTACGAGTGGGACTACGCGCGCCAGCTCCTCTACGCGCGCGCGCTCCAGGAGGGCGAGGTCGCGGCCGGAGAGCGCGTCGCCGAGCTGTACGGGCCCGAGTTCCTCGTCGAGCGGCCTTTGCTGCGGGCGATCCGGGCGGGCGCGGGTGCCGTGCTCCTCGTGGACGAGCTCGACCGCGCCGACGACGAGTTCGAGGCGTTCCTCCTGGAGGTGCTCTCCGACTTCACGGTGACAGTGCCCGAGCTGGCGACGATCGCCGCCTCGGAGCCGCCGGCGGTCGTGATCACGTCGAACCGCACGCGCGAGCTCCACGACGCGCTCAAGCGCCGCTGCCTCTATCACTGGATCGACTTCCCCGACGTCGAGCGGGAGGCGGAGATCATCCGCCTGCGGGCTCCCGGCGTCGAGGAAGCGCTCGCGCGGTCGGTCGCGGAGACGGTGTCCAGGTTGCGGGCCTTGGATCTCGTCAAGCGCCCGGGCGCCGCGGAGGCGATCGACTGGGCGCAGGCTCTCTCCCTCCTGGGCGCGACGTCGGTCGACGGCGACGCCGGGCGGGAGACGATGGGCGCCGCGGTGAAGAACCGCGAGGACCAGGCACGCGTGGAAGCCGCCTGGCCCGAGCTCGTCGACTAGTCCTCAGTTCCCGTGGTAGCGGGCGAGCGCGAACCTTCCGCCCTGCCCGGACGCCTCTCCGGCCACGACGATCTTCCCGTCTGCCGGCTGTAGAGCAAGCCCGAACGGGGCATCAAATCCCGGCGTCATGTCCGTGAGGACCTTGCCGTCGCCGCTGAAGGTTCGCGTCCAGCACGCCAGTTGCGTCAAACCGCATCAACGCAAAGCGCGCATTGCGCCCGAAGTAGTTCGCGGTTCCCGCCGCAACGATCTTCCCATCGCTCTGGATTTCGAGCTCCTCGGCGTAGTCCAGGCCCGCCGTGAAGTCGACAAACGCCTTGCCGTCGCCTGAGAACGCCGGGTCGAGAGCACCCATATCCGTGTAGCGGAGGAGAGCGACGCGTCGCCCTGCCTGACCGCCCGCGACGATCTTGCCATCCGAAGGCTGGACGGCAACCCCGAACGCCCCATCGAATCCCGCGACAAGGTTCGTCGTGACCTTCCCGTCACCGCTGAATGACGAGTCGAGGACGCCGTCCGTGCCCAGCCGAACAAGCGCGAAGCGAGCGCTGTTCGAGAAGTAGTTCGCTGTGCCAGCCGCGACGATCTTGCCGTCCGCCTGGATCACGACGTGATCCACGCGGTCGTCGCCGGGGGTGAAGTCGACCGCGACTCGGCCATCGCCGGAGAAGGTCGGGTCCAACGCGCCGTCGACTGTGTAGCGGACGACTGCGAATCGGCCTCCCATTCCTCCAGCCCGTCCCGCAGCCACGATCTTGCCGTCTGGTTGTAAGGCCATCCCGAACGCAAACTCATCGCCGGTCGTGAAGTTGGTCGCAACCCAGCCGTTGCCGGAGAACGTCGTGTCCAGCGTCCCGTTCGGGTTGTAGCGAACGAGCGCGATCATCCCGCCGAGGCCTCCGGATCGACCGGCTACCACGATCTTGCCGTCTGGTTGCACCTCCATCCCGCCAACCCAGTCAACCCCAGGACTGAGATTGGTGAACACCTTCCCGTCGCCGCTGAACGAGGTATCCAGCGTTCCGTTGTCGGTGTAGCGGTGGAGGGCGATTCGACCTCCAAGGCGGACCGAGAAGCCGCCGGCCACGACCTTGCCGTCGGCCTGAATCGCGAGGTCGACTGCGTAGTCGGACCCGGGCGTCGAGTTCGTCAGCACCTTTCCGTCGCCGCCGAACGTCGTGTCCAGGGCGCCTGCCTGCGCTCGGGCCTGTGCAGGCAGCAACAGCGCCAGGAACAGCGCGATCCCGATCAGCGGCCTGCGACTGAGAGACACCACCGTCCACCTCCAGAGTTCGTGACTTCGTGCGCGCTGCAACAAGGCTAGACCCGCGCTCACCGAAACTCAACTGGCGGTGTCTTCGCGGAGTGGAGAAGGACGACCGCCGAAGGGACGCTTCGAGACGCTCCACTCCGGTGAAAACCCACAAGGCAGGCGCTGGTGGAAGCCGCCTGGCCCGAGCTCGTCGACGGCTAGATCCGTTACCCGCCGAGCCGGTCGGCCATGATCCCGGCTAGTCGCTCGGTCTCTTCGGCTGGGAACGGCGTCACGAAGCTGAAGGTCAGCAGGCTGCCGATCGTTCGCCCCTCCTCCAGGCCAATGAACTCCACGTACGCCGACGCCGCCTGCCCCTCGACGTCGAGCGGGATCTCGACGCGGAGCGCAGCGCTCTGCTGAGCCCCCACGTCGGGGAGCGTGACCTCACTTGTCGAGGCCTCACCGACCTCGATCTCGACGTCGTTCTCCTCTGCGGCCATCGCCTCCGCGAAGACGTCCCCGAAGCATGCGGCGAGCTCGTCGCTCTGAAGCACGTCGCGGCCGCCTTCGAACGCCTCTTGTGCCTCTTCCTCGGTCCGGTAGACGCTCGTAGTGGAGCTGACCCATGCGTCGTCGGTCTCGAAGTTGCCGCTTTCCGCGTGTCCGGTGACCGTCAACTCGGAGAGATCCGGCTGGATGTCCTCGAAGCACGGGGCCTCGCTGACGTCCTCGCCGTCCTCACTGTCGTCGTCCCCCGATTCCGTCCATCCGGACGGGAAGTCCGCGCTGGTCAGGAGCGCAGCTTCTGCCTGGCGCTGATCTTCGTCCTCGATGACCGTCTGCGCCTCGCTGCCGCCCGAGCCGCCGCCACCACAGCCCACGACCAGCACGCTGCAGGCCATCACGAAGACCGCAAGTCGGAGCACGGCTTCGTATCGTATGGCGCGAGTTCCGGCGACGCCAGACGGACTCGCCGACTAGGGGGACGGCAGCCAGGCGGGCGCCGATGCCGTTGCGCGGTGAGCTGGCGCTTGCGCGCTGCCGTCGCTGTTCATCGACCAGATCCTCCCCACGCCGAGAGTGCGGCGATGCGAACGAACGTCACCCGCGCACCGTCCGGCGCCACGCGCGGATGCGCTCTGGATAGTCGAACTCCAACGGCAGCTCCGCCAAGACCGCCGGAGCCCCGTCCGGAACCGAAGCGCGGAGAATTTGCGGGTGAGCAGTCGGCAAACTCGCACGGGTATCCGGCGAAGACGAGTGAGCTCCCGGTCGGATCCCAGTCGAAATCGAAGGGCTCAGGGATGCAGTCGGCGCGGGTCATGCGCGTGACGTCGGTTCCGTCGAGGTTCATCGCGTAGACGTCGCGACAGGCTGTGCCGCCCGACGAGATCGAACGAGACGCGCGTACCGTCCGGATGCCATCTCCATGCTCTCGAGGGACGCAAAGTCGTGACCGGGCGGCTCCGGCAGCTGCGTCGGAAGTGAGCCGTCGGCGTTGACGACGTACAGCGAGCCCTCGGATCTGAGGAGGATCCGTCGTCCCGTCGGGCGACCAGTCCGGCCCCTCGCCCGGCGTGGAGGAACGCTCTCGTTGCCGCCGTCCGCGTCCGCGACGTAGACGCCGCTCGTCGAGTACGGCCTGAAGCTCGTGTAAGCGATCCTCGTCCCGTCCGGCGAGGCTTCGACGTCGAGGTCGAACTCCGGCGTCAGGACGCCGCCTCGCCAGCGCCGAACCGTCGGCCGGCCTCGTGTAGATCGTGGTCACCTCCCGCGTGTCGCCACCGGGGAAGGCGTGCGGTGCGCGTCCTCGTGAACGAGACGAAGGCGCCGTGCGGAGACCACGAGGGAGCAGCCGCGTCCGGGACGAGCTGATGCTTGTTGCTCCCGTCGGCGTTCATCACCCAGACGTCGCCTACGAACCCGCGCGTATACGCGATCCGCGTGCCGCCCGGAGACCATGCCGGCGCGTACTCGTCCAGTCCTGGACCGCGTCAGACGGCGCCGGTCGGTCCCGTCGGCCCGCATCGAGTAGATGTCGCGCCACCGAGGAGCGTGAAGACGATCCTCTTCCCGTTCGGCGACCAATCGGCCTCGTCTCCTGGACCGAGGAACTTGCAGGCCGGTCCCGTCGGTGCGCATACGGTAGAGACGGCCGTCCCGCGTAAACGACGATCCACGACGCCGTCCGGCGACCAGGCCGGCGCTCCAGTCGTCGATGCTGACTCCCCGCGTGAGGCGCCTGCGTCCAGTTCCGTCGCGGTTGACTATGAAGATGTCCCACCCGTGGGAGACGCACCAGACGCCGGCCTCCGGGCGCCCAGTCCGGATCCGGGACGCGGTCCTCCACTCCGAGTCGGGGCGGCTGAAGCCGAGCGAGCGGACGTTCCCTCCGTCGCGATCCATCACCCAGAGGCCGAACGATGTTCCCGAATGAGCCGTTGAACGCGAAGCGGGCGCCGTCCGGCGACCACACCGCGCTGAACCCGGCCGGGGCGCGGTGCGTCACCGCCGTCCTCCCGGTCCCGTCCGCGTTCATGACGTGGATCTCCGAGGCCGGCCGGGTCGAGACGAACACGATCCGGTCGTCCACCTGCGCGCCCGCCTCGACCGTGCCACCGACGAGCACGACGAACCCGATCGCAAGCGCGCGGGCGCCGAGCATTGCCACGAGGGTAACTCAGTGTCGGCGACAATTGAACCCTGGTGACTGAAGCGGTCGAGACCCTCGTGCGCTTCGGGCGCGCGCTGCGCGGCGCCGGCCTACCCGTCGGCCCCGACCGTGTGGCCTCCCTCACGCAGGCGGCTGCCCTCCTCCAACCCGGCGAGCTCTACTGGGCAGGCCGCGCCACCCTGCTCTCCCGGCCCGAGCAGATCCCGACGTACGACGCGATCTTCAGCGCGTTCTTCGGGCCGCCGCAGCCGTCGCAGGGGCCGCCCATCCGCATCCGCGTGCAGGTGGAGGCCGAGGCCGACGTCGGGCTCGCGAGCCCGGTCGAGCTGCTGCGCGAGAAGAGCTTCTCCCGCTGCTCGCGCGAGGAGCTCTCGCAGCTCGCCGAGCTGATGAGCCGGATCGACCTCGCCGTGCCGCGCCGGCGCACGCGGCGGCGGGAGCCCTCGCGGGGCGGGTCGCCCGACCTCCGCAAGACGATCCGCCGCTCGTTCCGCACCGGCGGCGAGCCGCTCGAGCGCGCCTGGCGGCGGCGGCGGAAGCGGTCGCGGCGGCTGATCCTGCTCCTCGACGTCTCCGGCTCGATGGACGCCTATTCGCGTGCGCTCGTGATGTTCGCGCACGCCGCGCTGCGCTCGGACCGGCGCTGGGAGGCGTTCTGCTTCGGCACGAGGCTCACGCGTGTCACGCGCCAGCTCGAGGGCTCCGACGCCGGACGAGGCGCTCTCGCGGGCGGCCGCCGAGGTGGTCGACTGGGACGGCGGCACGCGCATCGGCGACTCCCTCAAACGCTTCCTCGACGAGTACGGCCACGGCGGCCTCGCGCGCGGCGCGGTCGTCGTCCTCTGCTCGGACGGGCTCGAGGTCGGCGACCCCGACCTGCTCTCCGAGCAGATGGCGCGGCTCTCGCGGCTGGCCTACCGGGTCGTCTGGCTGAACCCGCTCAAGGAGGACCCGGCGTACGAGCCGCTGGCCCGAGGCATGCGGGCCGCCCTCCCCCACGTCGACCACTTCTGGAGCGGCCACAGCCTGGCGAGCCTCGAGGACGTGGCCGCCGCGCTCTCCCGCTGGTAGCCGAGCCCAAGTAACACTTTGTTACTTGGGACGTTCGTGGGGCCGCGGGCTAGCCGGTGTTGCGGAGGGCTGCGGCGATCCCCGCGATCGAGCGGAGCAGCGGGCGCTTGACCTCCTCGTCGCCGGTCTCTCGCCAGCGGCGGAGGAGCTCGACCTGGATGGCGTTCATCGGGTCGACGTAGGGATTGCGGAGGTGGATGGAGCGCTGGACGACCGGGTGGCGGTCGAGGAGCTCCTGCGCCTCGACGATCTCCTTGACCGCGTCGACCGTCCGCTCGTGCTCCGCGCGGATCGGCTCGTACAGGCTCGCGTCGTCGACGAGGTCGAGGTAGCCGGCCGCGATCTCGAGGCTCGACTTCGCCAGCGTCATCTCGAGGTTCTCGACGAGCGAGCGGAAGAAAGCCCAGCCTCGGTAGAGGCGGCGCAGCTCGTCGAGGTCGGCACCGGCGAACGCGGTGCCGCACCCGTACCAGGCCGGAAGGATGCAGCGGTTCTGCGTCCACGCGAAGACCCAGGGAATGGCGCGGAGCGACTGCAGGAGCTCGCCGCCCTCCGGCCGCCGCGCCGGTCGCGAGCCGATCTCGAAGAGCGCGAGCTCCTCGATCGGCGTGAACTGACGGAAGAACGCCTCGAAGCGCTCGTCCTCCCACACGAGCGCGCGGTAGGCGGCGAACGCGTCCGCCGACAGCGCGCCCGATCGGTCTCGCGGGCGCCGTCGGGCGGGCGTGAGCCGGCGACCTCGGGGAACGCGGCCAGGAGCGTGGCGGCCAGCGCCGCCTCCAGGTTGCGGTATGCGAGCCCGGGCAGCCCGTACTTGAAGGAGACCGTCTCGCCCTGCTCCGTGAGCTTCAACCGGCCGGGCGGATGGCCGGCGGGCTGGGCGAGGATCGCCGCGTGCGTGGGCCCTCCCCCGCGCCCCGTGCTGCCGCCGCGGCCGTGGAAGACGGTCAGCTCGATCCCACGCTCGTCCGCGAGAGCCGCCAGCCGTTCCTGGGCGCGGAAGATCTCCCACTGCGCCGTCAGGTAGCCGCCGTCCTTGCCCGAGTCGGAGTAGCCGACCATGACCTCGAGCCGGCGGCCTCGCTCCTCCACGAGCGCGGCGAAGCGCGGCTCGTCGAGCAGCGACTCGACGATCGCGGGCGCCTCGCCGAGGTCGCGGATCGTCTCGAAGAGGGGAACCGGCGACACTCGCGCGCCTGCATCAGCGGCCAGATCGACCGCCGCCAGGACGTCCGCGGCCGACTCCGTGCCGGAGACGATCACCGTGTCGACGGCGCGCTCACCCAGACGGCCCTGCGCCTCGGCGACCGCGCCGAGGGCCTCCGCGACCCGCGCCGACCGCTCCGCGAGCTCCGCCGCATGGAAGCGGACGTCGAGCTTCGCGACGTGGAACCCGAACAGCTCGACCCGGCGGCGCAGGTCGGCGAGGCGGCCGTCGGCGATGCGCCCGCCTTCGTTCGCGCGCAGGCTCCTGTCGATGACGTCCAGGTCGGCCTGGAGCTCCTCGGCCCGCCGGTAGCCGTCATTGCCGAGCCGCCACCAGACGAAGGAGAGCTTGCGGCGGTACGGCTCGTCGCGGTTCTGCTCGCCGATCTCCTCCGCGTAGGTCGAGAGCTCGCGCTCGTCGCCCGCGATCGACTCGAGGAGCTCGTCGGAGACCGCGACGAGCGTCGTCGTCAGCCCGAGCGCGGCGGCCAGCTCGCGGACCTCCGTGCGATAGCGCGCGAGCGCCAGCGCCCGGCCGCGGGCGAGCGCCTCGCGCACGGTCTCCGCGCCCGCGTTCGGGTTCCCGTCCATGTCGCCGCCGATCCAGGTGCCGAAGGAGAGCGGGAGCGACGCGCCGGGAACCGCCTCGCGGTAGGCGGCGACGAGATCCTCGGACGCCTCCAGGAGGGACTGCTCGAAGAACCACAGGCCGTGGCGGATCTCGTCCACGACGCGCGGCCGCTGTGGTCGCACCTCGTCCGTCTGCCAGAGCACGGTGATCTCCTCGGCGGCGCGCTCCTCGACGCTCTCGCCCGCGTCCAGGTCGGCGAGCAGCGCTCCGAGCCGGGCCTGCGAGCGGAGGATCGTCCTGCGCGTCGCCTCGGTGGGATGGGCGGTGATGACGAGCTCGAGCGAGACGTGCGCGGCGGCAGCGGCGAGCGCCTCGTCGTCGACGCCGGCCTCGCGGAGCCGGGCGATGGCGTCGGCGAGCGACTCGCGCGGCGCCCCGTCCCCGCGGGCGACGTCGCGGCGACGGCGGATCCGGTGGTGCTGCTCGGCGATGTTCGCGAGCTGGAAGTAGAGCGTGAAGGCGCGGAGGATCTTCGTCTGCTGGTCGAGATCCAGCGCCGCGACCGCCTGCGCCAGCTCGGCCCGGACGTCGGGGTCGCCGGTCTCGCGTGCCCGCCGGGAGACGTGGCGGATCTCCTCCTCGCGCGCCAGCAGCTCCACTCCCTCCTGCTCGACCATGACGCGGCCGAGCAGGTCGCCGAGGAGGCGGACGTCCCGTCGGAGCGGCGCGTCGGTCGCCATGACCTGACAGATTACGGCCCGTGAGGACGCTGTTTTCGAACGCCTACGTCGTGACCATGGACGACGCGGGCACCGAGGTCGACGGCGCGTGGATCCTGGCCGAGGACGGGTTCGTGGTCGAGATCGGAGACGGCCCGCCGCCCTTCGCCGAGCACTTCGAGAACCTCGCCGGCGCGCTGGTCACGCCCGGGCTCGTCAACACGCACCACCACCTCTACCAGACGCTCACGCGCACCCGCGCGCAGGAGGCCGACCTCTTCACGTGGCTGAAGACCCTCTACCCGCTCTGGGGGCGTGTCGACGCCGACGCCGAGTACGCGGCGGCCCGCACCGGCCTCGCGGAGCTCGTGCTCGGCGGCTGCACGACCGTCTTCGACCACCACTACGTCTTCCCGCCCGGGCGCACCGGCCTGGTGGAGGCCGAGATCCAGGCCGCGCGCGAGCTGGGCGTCCGCATCGTCGCCTCGCGCGGCTCCATGGACGTAGGCGAGTCCGATGGAGGGCTCCCGCCCGACAGCCTTGTCGAGGACATGGACGCGGTGCTGGCCGACACGGAGCGCCTGCACGCGCTCCACGAGGAGGGGCCCGGCGCCTGGACGCAGATCGCCGTCGCGCCCTGCTCGCCCTTCTCCGTGTCGAAGCGGCTGATGACCGAGTCGGCGGCGCTGGCGCGCAAGCTCGACCTGCGGCTGCACACGCACCTGGCCGAAACGGTTGAGGAGGAGGAGTACTGCAAGGGCCTCTTCGGCTGCCGGCCGGTCGAGTACCTGGAGCAGCTCGGGTGGCTGGCGAGCGACGTCTGGTGCGCGCACTGCGTCCACCTCTCTCCCGCCGACGTGCAGGCGTTCGGATCGAGCCGGGACGGGCGTCGCGCACTGCCCGACGTCGAACCTCCGGCTCGGAACGGGTGTAGCCCCTGTGCGCGCCATGATCGAGGCCGGGGTGCCGGTCGGGCTGGGAGTGGACGGCTCGGCCTCGAACGAGCGCAGCGACCTCGTGGCCGACGTGAAGCAGGCTCTGCTGGTCGCACGCGGGCGCGGCGGGCCGGAGGCGATGACCGTGCGGGAGGCTCTCTGGCTCGGCACGCGCGGCGGCGCTCAGGTCCTGGGGCGCAAGGATCTCGGCTCGCTCGAGCCCGGCAAGTGCGCCGACTTCGCCGTCTGGAACATGGACGGGCTCCAGTTCGGCGGCGCCGACGATCCGGTCGCGGCGCTCATCCTCTCGGGCCCGCACCGCGCCGAGCGGGTCTACGTCGGCGGCGAGGCGGCGGTGCTCGATGGGCAGCTCGCGCGCGCCGACGAGCGCGAGATCGCGGCCGCGCATCGCGTGCAGGCCGCGCGCTTCCTGGACTGAGCCCCGTGAACCCCTCGCAGGGGTTCGGGAATGATCCTCTGATGGAGGAGACGCGCAGCGATGCCCAGCTCCTCGCGCGGGCATCCCACGAGCCGGAAGTCTTCGGGGTGGTGTTCGACCGCCACTTCGCGACGATCCACCGCTACCTGGAACGGCGCATCGGACGCGACGGCGCCGACGAGCTCGCCGCCGAAGTCTTCCGCATCGCGTTCGAGCAACGCATGCGTTTCCGCCCCGTGCACGAGAGCGCCCTCCCCTGGCTCTACGGCTGGCGACGAACCTCATGCTGAAGCGCTGGCGCGGTGAGACGCGACATGCCCGCGCCGTCGCGCGGCTCGAGGTGGTCTCGCAGAACGGGCACGGCGACGAGCTCGACGGAAGCGACGACCGCCTCACGGCGGCGGCTGCTCGCGCGCAGGTCCTCGACGCTCTTGCGCAGCTGCCGGCCGACGACCGCGACGTCGTCGTCCTGGTCGCCTGGGAGGAGCTCACATACGAGGAGGTCGCAGCGGCGCTCGACATCCCGCTGGGAACGGTCCGGTCGAGGCTGAACCGTGCGCGGCGGACGCTCCGCGAACTCCTAGCCGGCTTCGGGAATGAGCCGTTGACGGTCAACGCACACGCACGTGGAGGTGCACGCCATGAGAGATGAGATCGAGCTGCTGAAGGAAGCGCGGCCACACGCCGGAGGGCCTACCCCTGAGGTCGTCCGGGAGGCCAGGGCATCGCTCACGGCGGAGTTTGCGAGCGCCCGGCGGCCCCGCCGCTGGCGCCGTCGGCGGGTTCTCGGCCTCGCGGCCCCCGCCCTCGCCGCCGCCGTCGCCGCGGTCGTCCTCGGCATCACGCTGACGGGCAGCGGGAGCGATCAGGCGTGGGCGGCGGCCCTGGTCCGGGTCGCCGAGGCTGCTCCTCGCCTCCTCGTGGACGAGGACGGCTGGGAGATCGCCCGGGCCGACCAGTTCAGCGTCGACTACGGCGAGATGACGCTCGCCAAGGACGGCCAGGAGCTCGAGATCAAGTGGATGCCCGGCTCCGAGTATGCGCAGGCCGTCGGGAAGCGCGATGCGGAGCTGGACGACCTTGGAACGGCGTCAGCCGCGGATGGCGAGGCGCGCCTGTTTCGCTACCGAGGGACGAGCGACTACGTGGCGCTCTGGTTGCGCGGCGACTACCTCGTCGAGGCGCGCGGCCTCGCCTCCGACGCCGACGCGTTCAAGGCCGTGCTCGCGTCCCTCCATGAGGTCGACGTCGACACCTGGCTCTCGGCGATGCCGGAGAGCGTGGTCAAGCCGACCAGCCAGGCTGACGTCATCGAAGACATGCTCGCAGGGATCCCGCTGCCGCCCGGGTTCGACCGCACGTCGATCCCGACGACCGATGCCGTCCGGGATCGCTATCAGCTGGGCGCACAGGTCACGGGCACGGTGGCCTGCGCGTGGATCGACCGGTGGGTGGACGCCCGCCGCGTCGGCGACGAGGCCGCTGCTCGCGAGGCGGTAGACGCGATGTCGACCTCGAGAACGTGGCCCGTCCTGCAAGAGATGAACGAGGAAGGCGACTACCCCGAGGTGGTCTGGGAGTTCGCCGCAGCTATGGAGACCAACGGAACCGTCCCAGCGGGCAAGCCGATGACGGTCGAAGAGGCCTACGCGAGTGCCCTCGGCTGCCCCTAACTGCGGGCTGACAAACGGGGCGGCGCAAGCCGCCCCGGCGGGCTAGGAGGCCTGGGGCTCGGAGCCCGCTTCGGGCGTCACGTCGCCCTCGGCCGGCTCGGCCGGTGCGGTCTCGTCGATCGGCGCATCCGGATCCAGACCTTGGGCGGCCGCCAGCTTCCGCGCTTCCTTCTTCTCCGCCTTGCGCTCGCGCTTTTCCTGCAGCCTGCGCTCGCGCGCCATCTTCGCCATCGTTGTCTGTCGCTTTGAGCTCGACCCCATCCGCAGATCCTTCCCTAGGAGGCCCCCGGAACGCGTCTCGGGGCTTACAGGGTACCCGTGTCGCCGGATCGGCCGGTTTCTCAGGCGGCCGCAGGCTCGCGCACAGCACGAAGCGAAGCGTCCATGATCTCGACCGCGAGGTCGATCTCGTCCTCCGTCACAGTGAGCGGCGGCGCGATGCGGAAGCAGTTCGCGTGCGCCTGCGAGCGGACGATGTTCATGGAGAGCCCGCGCTCGTAGCACTCGCGGGTCACGGCGGCGCCGAGCGCGTCCGCCGGTGCCCGCGTCTCGCGGTCCTCGACGAGCTCGAGGCCGACGAGGAGCCCGCGGCCGCGGACGTCGCCGATCGGCTCGTGCTGCGCCTGGAGCTCCCGCAGACGGGCGAGCATGTACTCGCCGCGGGCGGCCGAGCGCTCCACCAGGCCCTCCTCCGCGATCACGTCCAGCACCGCGAGGCCGGCCGCGGCGGGCAGCGGGTCGGAGACGTGCGACGTGACGTGGAGGAAGCCCTTGTCGTAGCAGTCCTGCTCGATCGCGCTCGACGTGATCGTCGCCGCGAGCGGCAGGCCGCCGCCGAGCGTCTTCGAGACGCCGACGAGGTCCGGCACCACGCCGTCGTGCTCGAACCCGAACATCGTCCCGAGGCGCCCGAAGCCCGTCTGGGCCTCGTCCATCAGGAGCAGCATCCCGCGCTCGTCGAGCAGCTCGCGCACCCGCCGGAAGTAGCCGTCGGGCGGCACGATGATGCCGCCGGCCGAGAGCACCGGCTCGACGACGAGCGCGCAGAGCGAGCCGACCGACTGCTGGTCGACGAGCTCGAAGCCGACCTCGAGGCACGTGCAGTCGCAGGCGCCGTCGCAGTGGCGCACCGGGCAGCGGTAGGCGTACGGCGCCGGAATCGCGAACGACCCCGGCAGCACAGGCCCGTAGCCGGCGTGCGCCATCGAGAAGTTGACCGACGCGATCCCCGAGAGGAGCCCGTGGAAGCTGCGCGTGAGCCCGACGACCTCCCAGCGGCCGGTGTGCATCTTCGCCATCTTCAGCGCGACCTCGTTCGCCTCCGTGCCGGTGTTGAGGAGCAGCACGCGGTCGAGCGGGCTCGGGAAGAGGCCGACGAGCCGCTCGCCGAGCGCCAGCACCGGCTCCGAGAGCATCCAGGAGTTCAGGTGGACGACCTCGTCGAGCGCGGAGCGGACGGCCGCGGCGATGCGGGGGTGGTTGTGGCCCAGCGTCGAGCAGATCTGGCCCGAGGTGAAGTCGAGGATCCGCTTGCCGGAGGCGGTCTCGACCCACGCTCCTTCGGCGCGCGCGATCGGCTCCGGGGCGAATGACCCCGCGTAGCGGATCAGGAACCGCTCGCGCTCGTCCACCGGCCAAGAATACGATGCCCGCGACATGAGCATCACTCGCCTGTGGCTCGTTCTCGTGGGGGAAACCATGTTTCCCCCACGTGCCCCCTTCTTTGATGCAGTGAAGGAACCTCCCGGTTCCCTCACACACCCTCCCCCTGCTCACGAACCGCGGAGCGGCTCGTGAGCATCTCCACGCACGTCCTGGACACCGGCCGCGGCGAGCCCGCCCGCGGCGTCACGGTCGAGCTCTTCCGCGGCGACGACCTCGTCGCCTCGGGCGAGACCGACGACGACGGCCGCATCGCGCAGCTCGCCGGCGACGAGCTCGGCCCGGGCGCGTACCGGCTCGTCTTCCACCCCAGCTCGCCGTTCTTCCGGCGCGTCGAGGTCGAGGTCGAGCTCGGGCCCGGCCACTACCACGTCCCCCTCCTCCTCGCCCCCTACTCGTGCGCGATCTACCGCGGAAGCTGACGGTGCAGGAGCTGGCCGACCTCTTCCAGGCCCGGAGCCGCTTCGTGGAGGCGCTCGCGGAGGTGGAGGACCCGCTCGGCCGCGCGCGTGAGGTGCTGGCTGGGCTGCCCGAGGAGCAGCGGGTCGAGGCGCTCGCCCACCATCCTCGGATCGGGGAGCGCAAGCTGACCGGGCGCTCCGCCGCGGAGCAGGGTGCGCCGGCCGAGGAGGATCCCGAGGTCATGGCCGAGCTCGCCGAGCTGAACGCCGCCTACGAGGAGCGCTTCGGCTTCCGCTTCGTCGTCTTCGTCAACCGCCGCCCGCGCGCCCAGATCGTCCCGGTGCTGCGCGAGCGGCTCGAGCGCACACGCGCGGAAGAGCTCGACACCGGCTGCGACGAGCTCGTCGCGATCGCGGTGGACCGATGGCGGAGCTCCTGAGGATCGGCTACGGGAAGGAGGCCGTCTCCGTCTACCGGACGGACGGCGTCCGCACGCTGTTCGCCGCCGAGGTCGGGATGACTGCGCGCGGCGAGGCGTTCCTGCCCTCGTACACCGAAGGCGACAACACGGTCGTGGTCGCGACCGACTCGATGAAGAACTTCATCCACATGACGGCGCTCGAGTACGAGGAGGCGTCGCTCGAGGGCTTCCTCGAGCTGCTCGCGCGCCGCTTCATGGACACGTACCCGCAGGCCGCCCGCATCGAGCTGACCGCGCGCGAGGTGCCGTTCGCACGCCGCTCGGAGCAGTCGTTCCAGAGCGTCGAGGGCGACTACGGCGTCGCCGAGCTCGCGCTCGACCGCGACGGGACGCTCCAGCATCGCTGCGGCCGCGAGGGGCTCAAGCTCATGAAGCTCACCGGCAGCTCCTTCGAGGGCTTCGTCAGGGACGAGTACACGACGCTCCCCGAATCCCGCGACCGCCCGCTCTTCGTCCATCTGGACGTCCACTGGCGCAACACCGACTTCGGTTCGCGCGCCGACGGCGTGGCGATCCGCGACTCCCTGACGGCGACGTTCGCAGCCTTCGACTCGGCCTCGATCCAGGAGCTCGTCCACGAGATGGGCGTCAAGGTGCTCGACGCATTTCCCGAGGTCGCGGAGATCACGTTCGATGGCCAGAACAGGCTCTGGGACACCGCGCAGGTGTCCGAGGCGGACGAGCGCGTGCGCGTCTACACCGACCCGCGGCCCCCGTACGGGCACATCGAGCTGACCCTCGGACGGTGATCGTCCCAGGCCGGTTCAACGGCCCGCCGGACTCGGGGAACGGCGGCTACACGTGCGGGCTT
The DNA here is from genome assembly GCA_963839745.1 of uncultured Actinomycetes bacterium. GTDB lineage: Bacteria > Actinomycetota > Thermoleophilia > Gaiellales > Gaiellaceae > JAIBJN01. The sequence continues at coordinate 584,964 of CAWIWC010000010.1, read as the reverse complement.
GTCGCCGGGCTGCTCGGCGGCACGGCCGAGGTGACATTGCGCCTGCCGCCTCCCCTCGACCGGGAGCTGGAGGTGGTCCGCGACGACGGCCGGGTCGAGATCCGCGACGGCGAGAGGCTGGTCGCCGAGGCGGAGCCGGTCGAGCTCGACGTGGAGGTGCCCGCCCCCGTCTCGGTCGCCGAGGCCGAGCGCGCCTCCGCGAAGTACGCCGGCTTCGAGCACCACGCCTACGACACGTGCTTCGTCTGCGGGCCTGCTCGGGCCGACGGGCTGCGCGTCTACGCCGGGCCGGTCGAGGGCCGGGACGGGATCGTCGCCTCGCCGTGGACGCCGCCCGAGGACGTCGGGCCCGAGCTCGTCTGGGCCGCGCTCGACTGCCCGAGCGGCTGGGCGGTGGACGACTTCCAGCGCGAAGGCGTCCTCCTCGGCCGCATGGCTACCGCAATCGACCGGCTGCCGACGCCGGGCGAGCCGCACGTCGTGATCGGCTGGCGCGTCGGCGAGGAGGGGCGCAAGCGCTTCGCCGGGTCGGCGCTCCTGACCGCGGACGGCGAGGTGCTCGCGCGCTCGCGCTCGACCTGGATCGTCCCTACGGGAACAGATCCCGCTCAGGGGGCATGACGAGCTCGCGCGCGCTCCCGTCGCCTGCCGGGACGCGGTAGCCGCGGATCAGGGCCGCGGGCACGCCGCCCGCCTTGCCCATGACCAGCTCGGCCGCGCCCGCCAGCTCGTCGGCGACGGCGATCATCGTCGTCTGCAGCTCGTAGCCGCGGCCGTCGCGAGTGCCGCGCAGGTCGAGCAGAGGCCGCATGCCGGCCACGCCGAGGGCGACGTCCGTGGTGCCCTGACGCCAGGCGCGCCCGAACGAGTCGCTCACGATCACGGCAGGCGCCTGGCCGAAGCGCTCGGCCAGCCGCTCCCGGATGGCGGCCGCCGACGCGTCCGGATCCCTGGGCAGAAGCACGACCCAGCCGTCGTCCGGGGTGTTCGAGCGGTCGACGCCGGCGCTCGCGCAGACGAAGCCGTGCTCGGTCTCGGCGATGATCAGGTCGTCCCGGCGACGCCGGACGGAGCGCGCCTCCCGCAGGATCACCTCGACGTAGTCGTCGGCCTGCTCGACCCGGCCTTCGGCCTTGGAGACGACCTTCTGGGCCACGACGACGACGTCGCCCTCGACCAGGCCGCCCGCGCGCTCGAGGGCGTCCGCGAGCATCGCAGCGAGGTCGTCCCCGGGCCGCACCTCGGGGATCCCCTCCAGCGGCAGGACCTGGACGCCGGTCACTCAGGGAGACCGGTGATGCGGACGCCCGCGTTCGTGCGGTGCTGGCGGTTCACGTTCAGGAGCACCGCCGTCAGCGGCTCCAGCCAGCGGGCGACCTCGAGGCGGCCGCAGTCGACGGCGCGCCCGGCCACGAGGCGCCCGGCGATCCCGCAGACCACCTCCTTGGCCTCGGCGTCGTCGCCGCAGACGAGCACGTCCTCGTCGAGCGCCTTGTCGGGATCGGCCAGGAGCTTCGCGCTCACCGTGTGGAACCCCGCGACCACGCGGGCCTCGGGCGCGGCCAGCGCCGTCACCTCGGCGAGCGAGATCTCGCCGGGCGCCGCGCCGGGCTTGCCGTCGACGAAGACGACGGGGCTCGCCACGCTGACGACGATGCGCCCCGCCAGGTCGCGGGCGAGCTCGGTCGACATGCGCTCGACGCCGCCGGGCGGCACGGACAGGAAGATCAGCTCGGAGCGGATGCACGCCTCGACGTTCGAGACGAAGTCGTCGCGCGGCGTGCGCGAGCCGATCACCACGTCCTCGCCGAGCCGGCGCAGCCGCTCGGCCAGGCCCTGGCCGAAGTCCCCGCTCCCACCGACGATCCCGATCACGCGACGGCCTCCAGCACACCTCTCCCGACCTCGGCTCTCGACAGGGGGTCAACCATAACGATGGGCGCGACGAGCGCCTCGGGGAGCTCCGCGGCGTCGGCGGGGTCGACGAGCACGTCCGTCGCGAGCCCGGCATAGAGCGCTGCGATGCCGCGCACGCCGGGCTCGTGGCCGAGCGAAGCCATCATCTCCGCGAGCGGGCCGCGCAGCGCCCTTCCCCCGACGAGCGGCGAGACGGCGACGACCCGCTTCCCCGCCAGCGCCTCGCGGATCCCCGGCACGGCGAGGATCGGGTGGACGGAGACGAACGGGTTCGAGGGCGCGAGGAAGACCGTGTCCGCAGCCGCGAGGGCTTCGAGGACGCCCGGCGCCGGGGCCGCGTCTTCGGCGCCCTCGTAGCGGAGGCTCAGCACCTCGTCCGCGTGGCGGCGCCCGACGAACCACGTCTGGAAGTCGAGCTCGCCCGCAGGTGTCGTCAGGAAGGTGCGGACAGGGTCGTCGGATGCGGGCAGGAGCGTCGTGCCGACGCCGAGCCGCTCGCAGAGACGTCGCGTCACCTCGGAGAGCGGGACGCCCTCGCGGAGGAGCCGCGTGCGCACGAGGTGGAGCCCGATGTCGCGGTCGCCGAGCGTGAACCAGTCCTCCCCGCCGAGCCGCGCGGCGAGCTGGAGCGCGTTCGTCGTCTCGTCCCTCACGCCCCAGCCGCGCTCCTCGTCGAGCAGCCCGGCGAGCGTGTAGAGCACCGTGTCGAGGTCGGGCGAGACGTGCAGTCCCAGGATCTCGACGTCGTCGCCGACGTTGACGATCGCCGTCACCCGCTCGGCCCCGGCGGCCTGCGTGAGGGCGTCCACGAACCGCGACCCACCGAGCCCGCCGCAGAGGACGGCGTAGTGCGGCGGTATGCTCACGCCGTGCTCGCCGTCGTGCCGGTCAAGGATCTCGGCGGCGCGAAGACGAGGCTCGCGCCGATCCTGTCGGACGACGCCCGGGCGGGGCTCGTCCTGGAGATGCTCGACCGTGTGCTGGCCGCGTGCGAGGAGGCAACTGCCATCGCGCGAACGCTACTCGTCACGCCAGATCCGAGCCTGGCCCGTGACGGCGCCGACGTGCTCGTGGACGCCGGGCGCGGGCACGCCGAGGCGATCGCGCTCGCCCTCGCCGATCCCCGGGCGGCGGCAGGTGCGCTGGTCGTCATGGCCGACTGCCCTCTCGTCACCGCGGGCTCGCTGGACGCGCTGGCGGCGGCCGCCCGGCCGCTCGCGCTCGCGCCGGCGCGCGACGGCGGCGTGAACGCGCTCGCGCTCAGGACCGTGAACGGCTTCCGGCCGCGGTTCGGCGTGCCGGTGGACACGATGCTGGAGGCGGGACGCGCGGCCGGCCTCGACCCGGTGGTCGTGGACGACCCGGCGCTCGCGCTCGACGTCGACCGGCCCGAGGACTACGAGCTCCTCCTCGCATCGCGATGAGCCTCCTTCGCCTTCAGCTCAGTCGGGGGGAAACCATGTTTCCCCCACGAGCCCCTTCTTTGATGCAGTGAAGGAACCTCCCGGTTCCCTCACACACCCTCCCCACGCTCACAGGCCGGTCGGCCTGTGAGCTCGTCACCTACTCGCCGAAGGTCTTCATCCCGCTCACGAAGCTGTGCCGGGACGTCTGCCACTACTGCACGTTCGCCCACCCGCCGCGCCGCGGCGAGCGCGCGTACATGTCGGCGGACGAGGTCCTGGGCGTCGCGCGCGCAGGCGCGGAGGCCGGGTGCCACGAGGCGCTCTTCACGCTCGGCGACAAGCCGGAGCTGCGCTATCGCGCCGCGCGCGAGGAGCTCGCCGAGCTCGGGTGCGACTCGACGATCGAGTACCTCGCGCGCATGTGCGAGCTCGTGCTCTCCGAGACCGGGCTCCTCCCCCACGTCAATCCCGGCGTGATGACGCGGGAGGACTTCGCACTGCTGCGGCCCGTCTCCGCCTCGATGGGCCTGATGCTGGAGACGACGTCGCTGCGGCTCTCGGAGCGCGGCGGCCCCCACTTCGGCTCGCCGGACAAGCTTCCCGAGGCGCGCCTGGAGACGATCCGCCTCGCGGGCGAGCTCGCCGTCCCGTTCACGACCGGGATCCTGATCGGGATCGGCGAGACGCGCGACGAGCGCGTCGATGCGCTTCAGGCCATCGCGGCGCTGCACGAGCGCTACGGGCACATCCAGGAGGTCATCGTCCAGAACTTCCGCGCGAAGCCGGGGACGAAGATGGCCGGGCACCCCGAGCCGTCGCTGGACGAGCTCCTGTGGACGGCGCGGACGGCGCGCGAGCTGTTGCCGGCCGACGTGCACCTCCAGGTGCCGCCGAACCTCTCCTACGACGACTTCCCGCGGCTGCTCGAGGCCGGGATCGACGACTGGGGCGGCGTCTCGCCGGTCACGATCGACCACGTGAACCCCGAGGCCCCGTGGCCGGAGATCGAGCGGCTGCGCGCCGGGACGGAGGCGCACGGGCACGAGCTGGCGGCGCGCCTCCCCATCTACCCCGAGTTCGTCGCCGACCTCGAGCGCTGGGCCGATCCGCGGGTCGCACGCGAGATCCGCCGCCACGCCGACGCCGACGGTCTCGCCCGCGAGGGCCTGTGGGCCGCGGGCGCGCCGGGCGGGATGCCCCGCCTCCACCTCGGGAACGGCCACGGTCCCTCGGCGCGCGTCGCCGCGGCGCTCGCCCGCGTGGGCGACGAGGCCCTCGACGAGGACGACGTCACGGCCCTCTTCCAGGCGCGCGGCACGGACCTGGGCGCCGTCGTGACGGCCGCGGACGAGCTCCGGCGGGAGGTCTGCGGCGACGAGGTCACCTACGTCGTCACGCGGAACGTCAACTACACGAACGTGTGCTATTTCCGCTGCGGGTTCTGCGCGTTCTCCAAGGGCAAGCTCGCCGCGAACCTGCGCGGGAAGCCGTATCTCGTCCCGGTCGAGGAGATCGTCCGGCGCGCCCGCGAGGCCTGGGATCGCGGCGCCGTCGAGATCTGCCTCCAGGGCGGCATCCACCCAGCGTTCACGGGCGAGACGTACCTGGAGATCTGCGCGGCCGTGAAGGACGCCCTACCCGACCTCCACGTGCACGCGTTCTCGGCGCTCGAGGTCTGGCAGGGAGCGGCGACGCTCGGGCAGCCGCTCGACGACTATCTCGCCCGCCTCCGTGACGTCGGCCTCTCCTCGCTCCCCGGCACGGCCGCGGAGATCCTCGACGACGAGGTCCGGCGCGTCCTCTGCCCGGACAAGGTCAGCACGGCACAGTGGCTCGAGGTGCACTCGGCCGCCCACCGCGTCGGGCTGCGCTCGACCACGACGATCATGTTCGGCGCCGTCGAGGGGCCGCGGAGCTGGGCGCGCCACCTCCTCGCACTGCGCGACCAGCAGCGCGAGACGGGCGGCTTCACCGAGTTCGTGCCGCTCCCGTTCGTGCACATGGAGGCGCCGATCTACCTCAAGGGAAACGCGCGCCCCGGCCCGACCTCCCGCGAGGCCGTGCTCATGCACGCGGTCGGCCGCCTGGCGCTGCACCCGTGGATCACGAACGTGCAGGCCTCGTGGGTCAAGCTCGGGCTCGACGGCGCGCAGGCGGCCCTGAAGGCAGGCGCGAACGACCTGGGCGGGACGCTGATGAACGAGTCGATCTCCCGCGCCGCGGGCGCCGCCCACGGCCAGGAGATGCCGCCCGAGCGCATGGAGGAGGCGATCCGCGCCGCCGGCCGGACGCCCCGCCAGCGGACGACGCTCTACGGGATTCCGGACGCGGAGCGCACGCGAGTCTCCTACGGCGCCGCCCCGCTCGCCGAGCCGCTCAACCCGAGCGTGAACGACGCGGGCCTGCGCCGCCCGTCGCGCCTGGTCCGCCCGGGCCTCACCGCGACGGCCTGAGCCCGGCGTCCTCCCACCCCGCCCCGCCGACGATCTTGTGTTCCACGAACACATACGGGAACCGCCCCGTGAGCAGGTCGGCGAAGAGCCGGTCGAGCTGGTCTGCTCTCTGCCGCTTGCGCTCGCGGTCGGCGATCACGATCCGGCGTACGCTCGAATAGCTCGGACGCGGGATCCCGAGCCGCGTGGCGACCGGCGCGAGCAGGCGCCAGGCGTCCGCGTACGGGAGCCCCACGGCGTCGAGGATGCGGAGGGCGAGGACGAACTCCGGATGGACTGGCGGGTGGAAGGACACCGGCCGAGAGTGGCGGGAAAGTTCTTGTGCGTGTGGAACACAAGGCAGGAGAGACGGTGCCGACTGGAGGGCTGCCGGTGAGGGTTCTGGTCGTCTGTGTGGTGGTGGCTTGCCTGCTGCCCGCGCAGGCGCGGGCGGTCGCGGCCGAGGACGCGGCGGCCGTGCAGGAGCTGACGATCGTGGCCACCGGCGACCTGCTCATCCACCAGCCGGTCTGGGACCGCGCGCTTGCGAACGGGAACGGCGTCTACCGGTTCCGCCCCATGTTCGCGGCCATCCGGCCCACGATCCGCGGCGCCGACCTCGCGCTCTGCCACATGGAGACGCCGCTCGGGCCGGGTGCGCCCAGCGGCTTCCCGATCTTCAACACGCCTCCCGCGCTCGCCTACGCGGTCAAGTGGGCGGGCTTCGACGCGTGCACGACGGCGTCCAACCACTCGGTTGACCAGGGCCGCGCGGGCGTGCGCTCGACGATCCTCGCCCTCCGGCGCGCCGGCCTGCGGCACACGGGCACGGCGCGCACGCGCCGGGAGGCGCAACGGATCCTGCTCATGGACGTGGAAGGGCTCCGCGTGGCGATCCTCGCCGCCACGTACGGGACGAACGGCCTCCCCCTCCCCGACCCGTGGTCGGTGAAGCTCATCCGGCCGACACAGATCATCCGGAATGCACGCCGGGCGCGACGGCTCGGCGCCGAGCTCGTGATCGTGAACCTCCATTGGGGCGTCGAGTACGTGCACCGGCCGACCGCCGACCAGATCAGAGTCGCGGTCCAGCTGCGCCGCAGCGGCGTGATCGACCTGATCGTCGGCCAGCACGCGCACGTCGTGCAGCCCATCCGGCGCCTCTGGGGCAAGTTCGTGGTCTACGGCGAGGGCAACTTCCTCTCGGCCCAGACCTCGCAGTGCTGCCCAGGGCCGACCCAGGACGGGCTCGTCGCGGTCGCGCGCGTGCGCGTCGCCGGCGAGAAGGTGACGGTGCGCCGCGTGGACTACGTGCCGATCTACGTGCGCCGACCCGACTTCGTCGTCGTGCCCGTCGGCGCCCGGCTTCGGCAGCTCGCCCGCATCGGGCGGAGCGGCTCCGCCGAGGCGGCTGCGCTCCGCGAGTCACGCCGGCGCACGATCGCCGTCGTGCGATCGAACCGCTGGACGCGCCCGTTGCCGCGCTAGTACCAGCGGCCGCGCACGAAGCCGCCGAAGGCGATCAGGCCGAGCAGGATCACGATGATCCCGACGATCCAGCTCCAGAACACCACGATCAGGATCCCGAGGACGACGATGATCCCCCCGAGCGTGATCCCTCCGCGGCCGAACCTCCGTTCCGGGACTGCCATGCGTCCTCCTTCCTAGGCGGCCGCGCCCGCGGCCGTGGTCAGCTGCTCGCCGAAGCGGGCGCGCTTCACGAACCGCCCGTCGCCCGGCTGGCCGACGAGCTCGCCGGCGTCGACGATCACCTTCCCCCTGACGAGGACGGTCTCCGGCGCTCCGGTGACCTCCGTGCCCTCATAGAGGTTGTAGTCGACCCGCGAGTGGCTCCGTTCGGCCGAGAGCGTGACGCGCTTGTCGGGGTCGAAGACGACGATGTCCGCGTCGGAGCCGACCGCGATCGTGCCCTTGCGCGGGTAGAGGCCGAAGTACTTGGCGGGTTCGTCGAGAGCAGCTCGACCATGCGGTTGAGCGAGATCCGCCCACCCCGCACGCCGAACTCGTGGATCATCATCAGCCGGTCCTCGAGGCCGGGCCCGCCGTTCGGGATCTTGGAGAAGTCGTCGCGGCCCAGCGACTTCTGGTCGGCCCAGCGGAATGGGCAATGGTCGGTCGAGATGACGGAGAGGATGTCCGTCGCCACCGCGTGCCAGAGGTGCTCCTGGTTCTCCTTCGCGCGCGGCGGCGGCGTGTAGACGTACTTGGCTCCCTCGAAGTCCGGCCGCTCGAGGAACGTCTCGTCGACGAAGAGGTACTGCGTGCACGTCTCCCCGTGCGAGGCCCAGCCGAGCTCCTTGGCGCGCGCGATCGGGTCGATCGACTCCTTGCAGGAGACGTGGACGACGTAGAGGTTGCAGCCGGCGACGTGCGCGAGCTGGACGGCGCGGTTCGTCGCCTCGCCCTCGGTCTCGGGCGGACGCGTGCGCGCGTGCCAGATCGGGTCGGTCTTGCCCTCCGCGAGCGCCTGCTTGACGAGGACGTCGATCGAGTCGCCGTGCTCCGCATGCACCATCACGAGCGCTCCGGTGTCGGCGGCGGTCTGCATGACGCGGAACAGGGTCTCGTCGTCGACCATGATCGCGCCCTTGTAGGCCATGAAGAGCTTGTAGCTCGTGACCCCCTCGTCGGGCATGCGCGCGAGCTCCTCGAGCGTCCCGCCCTCCTTGAGGTCGGTGACCGCGAGGTGGAAGCCGACGTCGATGACCGGCTTCGCGGACTCGATCTTCCCGTGCCAGGTCTCCAGCGCCTCGCCGAACGTCTGGCCCTTGCCCTGGATGCAGAAGTCGACGTGGCAGGTCGTCCCGCCGAACGCGGCCGAGACGGTGCCGGAGGTGAAGTCGTCGCAGGAGGTCGTCCCCCCGAAGGGCATGTCGAGATGGGTGTGCGGGTCGATGCAGCCGGGGAGCACGACCTTGCCGGCCGCGTCGATGACCCGGTCGGCCTGCACGTCGAGGGTCTCGCCGATGAGCGTGACGGACTCGTCCTCGATGAACACGTCTGCGACGTAGTCGTCCGCCGCGGTGACGACCCGGCCGCCCTTGATCAGAACCGACATTACGCGCCTCCTCGGGAAAACGTGGCCGCCGGAAGTATCACCTCCGGCGGCCACGTTGTCAGGCCTACCTAGCGGAAGGCCGCGCCCGCGAGCCGGAGGCCGGGCGCGCCCTGGACGACGAACGCGTGCCAGCCCTCGTCCTCGAGATCGACGCTCACGGTGGCCGCGCCGTCGACGAGCTCGGGGGCGAGCGGACGGCCGTCCGCGAAGACGCTCACCCGCGTGGGCGCGTCGGCCTCGAGCATGAGCTCGGCCCGGCCGCTCCCGTAGAGCCACAGCGCTCCCTCGTCCAGCTCCAGGGCACCGTCCAGCCAGCCGTCGCAGAGCATCGGCTCGTCGCGGCTGGGCTCGTCGATCGTCGGCGGCGGAGCCACGCCGCCGGGCCCCTCCGCCCAGAGGTAGACGACCTCGCCACCCTGGACGATGCCGAGCCCCTCCCGGAACAGGCCCTCCCACCCGTGCCAGGCGCCGGGCGTGCGCGACTGCTCGTAGAGCCCTCCGTGGTAGACGAAGAAGCGGATCCCGAGCTCTTCCAGCTCCTCGCGGTCGCCCGGGAGCCAGGCGCCGCAGTCGAGTCGGTTGAAGCGGTCGGTGAACTCGAAGGCCTCCTCGGGCGCCAGCGAGTACCCGGTCGGGCGTTCCCGCTGTGCCTGGAGCGTGTAGTACTGGTAGACGCTCCCGAACTGGCCCTTGCCGCGCTCGAAGATCGGGAATTCGAGAACGCGCCCGGGCGCCGCCGAGCGCAGCCCGGCGTAGGCGAGGTTGTCCGGGTCGGCCGCGCTCGAGCGCAGCGGGAAGACGAGCAGGTCGGCGGCCACCAGCGCGATCAGGACGACCCCGAGCGCAAGCCGCCTCCCTTCGCGGACGCGCGTGAGCAGCCACGCGCACGCAAAGGCCGCGAGCGCCGCGAGGGCCAGCGTCGCCAGCGGCAGAAAACGGCCCGGCACCCGCGGGTAGCGCAGCGGCGGGAAGACGTCGCGCAACGTCTCGTAGAGCGGCAGGTTCGTCCCGAGCGCCAGGAGGGCGGGGACGAGCGCAGCGATGCCGAGGACGATCGCCAGGCCACGCTGCCGGCGGGCGAGGAGCACCAGGCCGACCACGGCGAGCGCCGGCAGCAGCCAGCCGAGGTACACGAACTGCTCGAGCCCGTGGAGGCGCCAGCGGCTGATGAAGTCGATCGGGTCGGCGGAGTAGGCGGCCACCTCCGCCAGCTCCCGGCCCTCCGAGGCCGTCGTCCCCTCGATGACGACAGTCTCGGCGACGAGGCCCACCGCGACGGCGACCGCAGCGCCTCCCCAGGCCCAGAGCGACGGGACGAGCCGGTAGCGCACGGCCGCGTAGACGGCGACGAGCGGCAGCGCGCCGAGCGCGAGATGGAGCTGGCCCGAGAGCGGGATGGAGACGAGGGCAGCTGCCGAGAGCGCACCCCACGCGTGGGCTCCGCGCGGCGACCCCGCGCGGCGCGACCGCTCGAACGCCCACAGCGCAAGTGGGACGAGCACCGCGATCCAGCCGAGCAGGTGGCCGCCGCTCTGGACGACGCGGTACGGAGCGATTCCGAACGCGAGGCCGCCGAGCGCGGCGGCCGCGAGCGGGAGGTCGAGCTCGCGCAGCCAGAGGTAGGCGAAGAGGCACGCCGCGAAGGTCACGGCGAGCACCAGCAGGTTCCACGCGACGACCGGGCCGAAGAGCGCCTCGAGCGGCCAGAACGGGAAGCCGTAGGGCCACCCGCCCAGGACGACCTGCGGCTCGACGAGCGGCTGGTAGCTGTAGGGGTCCCGCCACGGCTCGGCGCCGGACTCGAGCTGGTGGCCCACGAGCCAGAAGCGGTACGACGTCTGGAGGTGGTCGCCCGTGGCCGCCTCGCCGTAGCCCGGCAGGCCGGTGGAGATGAACTCCGAGCGGAAGTCGAGCACGGCCGGGAGCGCCGAGACGACGGCCGCGAGGGCGAACAGCCCCGTCACGAGAAGGCGGGCGCGCACGCCGGGATGATGCACGGCGCGGTTACGATCGGCCGCTATCAGCGCTCGACCCGGGCCCGACCGCGCGACGATCGTCGTCGCGTTTCTCGCGGCGGCGGCGGCCGTCGCGGTTCGCATTCCCCCTGCGGTCGGCTATCCACTCTGGCAGGACGAGGTCGCCTCGGCGCGGATCATGATCGAGCCGACGATCGGTGCCGCGCTCGGCCGCGTCGAGGAAACGGAGTCGACTCCGCCGCTCTGGTACGGGCTCGCCTGGATCGTGGAGCAGGCCGGGCTTCCGGTCGAGGCGGCGCGCGGGATCGGCGTCCTCGCAGGCGCGCTGCTCGCCGGGCTCCTGGTCGTCTACGCGCGCCGGCTGCTCCCGCTCTGGGCGGCCGGGCTCGCCGGCCTCATCGTCGCGCTCGCGGGCCAGCTCGTCCTGCGCGGCGCCGAGCTGCGCGCCTACGCGCTCTACGCGCTGCTCGCGCTCGTCTTCGCCTGGCTCCTCGAACGCGCCGCCGAGAAGGCCTCGTGGGGGAGGCTCGCCGCGCTGGCCGCCGTCGCCGCGGCCGGGCTCCTGACGCACTACTTCTTCGCCTTCGTGGTGCTCGCCGCGGTCGCCTGGCTCTGGACGACACCGGCCTTCCGGGCTTCGCGTCTGCCGGTGTCCGTGGCACTCGGGGCGGCCATCCTCCCCTTCCTCCTCTGGCTCCCGTCCCTCGTGGAGCAGATCGAGAACCAGCGCTTCTCGTGGATCGGCGACTTCTCGCTCCTCAAGGCGGTCGCGGTCTACTCGGCCTTCGGCTGGAACGCGGGGCCTCTCTACGTGCGCGATCTCGTCCAGATCGGGGCGCTCGAAGGGCTTCTCCGCGTCGGAGTCTTCCTCGCGGTCGTCGCCGGTTGCGTGGTCACCTGGCGGCTAGGCCCGCGTGGGCGGCTGACGGCGATCCTCGCGCTTGCGCCCGTCGGGATGGTTGCCCTCCTCTGGCTCGCCGGAGAGAACCTGTTCACGGCGCGCAACGTCCTGGCCTGCGCACCGTTCGCGGCGGTGGCGATCGCGGCGCTCGCGGCGACCCTCCCGCAGCGCTGGGGACGGCTCGCCGCCGCCGTGTGCGTGCTGGTCGTGGCAGGCGGCCTGGCCCGCGAGGTCGAGCTCGCGCCGCCGCCCTACGACGAGATCGCCGACGCGCTCGTCGAGCTGGGCTGGGAGGAGGACGCGGACGAGCTCGTGTCGATCACCGGCGGCGCCCACGAGCTCTCCTATCTCGGCTCCGCCTACGCGATCCGGGGCCCGGTGAGCTGGTACCTCCCCGGCCATCCGAGCCTCGTGCTGGACGACGGCGAGGGTTGCGGGCATGTGTTCGTCGTGTCGCCTGGCTCGCCGGACCTGCCGGTCCAGGTCGACGGGATCGGCGTCGGCCGGGTTTTCTGCACAGGGCTCTCGTTGGAGCCGGGAGCCTTTCTCTTCAGAGCCCAGCGCTAGCGCACGTCAGGCGCCGGGAGCGGGCACTTGTCGCTCCAGCCCTCCCGCGCGGCGCCGCACAGCGTGGCCAGGGTCACGTTGAAGTACCAGCCGAGCGGGCCGCTCTTGTTCTCGATCGAGTCCCGCGCCGAGCGCAGGGCGTGCGTGATGACAAGCAGCACGTCGCGCTGCTCCTCGTACGGCCCCGTCCCCTCGATCAGCACCCAGCCGTCGAAGTCGTGGACGGCGAAGCCGTCGCCCAGCAGCTCGTCGAGGCGCTGGCGGTCGAGGGTGCCGTCGCCGAGCGGGACGGAGACGACCACCCGCTCGACAGGGGGCTCGATCCGGTCGACGGCCCGCAGGATCAGCTCGCGCTGGGAGTACGGCAGCACCTCGGCGTCGCCGGTCGCGGGCAGCCCGGCCCAGTAGACGGCCGAATACGGATAGAGGACGTCGCCCTCCTCGACGTTCTCGTTCAGCCATGCAGCGGGGGCCGCGACCCTGTCTTCCGAGCCGAGCGCCGTGTCGGGCGGCCCTCCGCCGAGCACGTCGTTCTGCCAGTCGCGCGGGTCGCGGATGCCGCCGAACGGTGAGGCGACGAGCAGGACGCCGGTCAGCACGACCGCGCCCGCGGAGACGAGCTCCCCGCGCCCCTGCACCGCGCGCGCCACCGCCACGCCGATCAGCGCGCCGACGAGCGGCACGACGTAGACCAGGTGTCGCGGCGAGAGACCCGGCTCGGTTCCCGAGCGGCCGAGGAGGAGCAGGGCCGGCGGGAGCAGGAAGGCGACCAGGCACAGGGCGACGAAGGCGCCGTTCCGGCGGACGAGCAGCACCAGCCCCGCGGTCAGCGCGACGATGAAGAGCCCCGCCCAGATCCCGGAGCCGCCGGCGGTCGCCGAGAAGGCGCGGCCGAGCTGACCCCAGGCGTCCGTCGGCGCGGCGATCGACTCCTCCCCGTCGAGCCCCACCGCGAAGCGATCCGCCAGGCGTATGTCGGCGATCGCGAACGGGATCATCGCCACCCCGACTGCGAGCGCCGGCAGCGCGGGCCGGAACGGACGCCCGCGCCAGAGCCACAGCGCCACGGCCGCCTCGGCCATGACGAGGAAGGCCCCGTACGGATGGATCGCGGGCAAGAGCCACGCCGCGCCGGCCGCCGCGAACGCCCACCGCCCGGTGCGCTTCTCGTTGGCGACGAGGAAGAGGTCGACCGCGAGCGCGGCGGCAAACACGTACAGCGTGTACATCCGCGCGAACGTCCCGTAGACGAGCAGGAACGACGACGTGGCGACGACCAGGGCGGCGACCGCGCCGGCCACGGGCCCGCCCAGGCGCCGGCCGACGTCCCAGCAGAGCGGCAGGGCGGCGAGCGCGAAGACGACCGAGAGCCAGCGGAGCGCGAAGGGCGACGAGTCGAAGGCGAGCGCGATGTGCGAGAAGACGAAGTGGAGCGGGCCGCCGCCGCGCTCCCACATGACCGTCTCGATGACCTCGCCGAGCGGGCGGGCGGCGATCAGGCCGCTGACGGCCTCGTCCTCGAAGAGCGGCTTGCCGTGGACGTCGTCGACGATGCGCGCGAGCAGGATCCCGGCGCCGGCGAGCAGCGAGCCGAGCGCGAGGACGAGCGGGAAGGCCTCAGCCCGAGACCGGCGCGAAGGCTCCGGCCCGGTAGACCTGGCCGGGGAGCTCCCGTCCGAAGAGGGACTCGAGCCACTCGGAGACAGCGATGAGCGCGTCGAGGTCGACACCCGTTTCCACCCCCTCCCCGTGCAGGAGGTAGACGAGGTCCTCGGTGGCGACGTTGCCGGTGGCGCGCGGCGCGAACGGGCAGCCGCCCAGCCCTCCGACGGAGGCCTCGAAGACGGTCGCGCCGGCCTCGAGAGCCGCATAGGCAGCAGCGAACCCGGTGTTCCTGGTGTTGTGCAGGTGGATGCCCGTCCGGGGCGCGCGGCGCGCGGTCTCGGAGACGAGCTCCTTCACCTGGCGCGGCACCGCGACGCCGATCGTGTCGGCGAGGACGACCTCGTCGGCGCCGAGCTCGCTCGCGCGGTCGACGATCTCCAGCACCCGGGCCGGGTCGACGGCGCCCTCGAAGGGGCAGCCGAAGGCGACGCTGACGGACACGCTCACCGGCTTGTCCGTCTCGATGGCCGCCAGCACCGCGAGCGCCTCCTCGGGCGTGGCGTTCTGGTTCTCGCGGCCGAAGCTCTCGGTCGCGGCGAGGTTGAAGTGCAGCGAGTCGAGGTCGGTCGCCGCGAAGCGCTCGGCGCCCTTCGCATTGAGGACGAGCCCGGAGTACACGACGCCCGGGCGGCGGTCGATGCCCGCCACCACCTCCTCGGCGCCGGCCATCTGCGGGACGCGCTCCGGGTGGACGAAGCTGACGACCTCCACGGCCGGGAGGCCCGCGGCCGCGAGGCGGTTTACGAGCTCCGCGCGCACGGGCGGCTCCAGCACCGTCTGCTCGTTCTGGAGGCCGTCGCGCGGGCCCACGTCACAGACGGTGACCTGCACGGGGGCCTAGGATACGCGCGCTTCCGCCATGAGCATCCCGGTCTTCTCCGCCAGGCACGTCTACGGGGCCGTCGATCCCGGCGCAGCTGTCGACGCCGTGCGGGAGGCCTTCCTCGCGCACGCGCGCGGCGAGTGGCTCATGCCCTCGAAGGTCTACGTCGAGGCGCCGCCGGACGGCGACTTCCGCGCGATGCCGGCGCGCGGGGGCGGCTACGCCGCGGTCAAGTGGGTCACGTCCTTCCCGCGGAACCCCGAGCGCGGCCTCCCCACGGTCAGCGGCATCGTGCTGCTCTCGGACGCTTCCGACGGCCGCCTGCTCGCGGAGCTGGACGCCGGCGCGCTCACGGCGTTGCGGACCGGCGCGGCCGCCGTCCTGGCCGCCGAGACGCTCGCGGCGGACGGTGGGCCTGCGG
This sequence comes from uncultured Actinomycetes bacterium, assembly GCA_963839745.1. GTDB lineage: Bacteria > Actinomycetota > Thermoleophilia > Gaiellales > Gaiellaceae > JAIBJN01. The sequence continues at coordinate 569,777 of CAWIWC010000010.1, read as the reverse complement.
CGGTGATCGGCTGCGGCGTCAACGGGCGCGCGGTCGCACGGACGTTCCTCGCCCGCGGAAGGGGCGTCCTGCTGTGGGACGTCGACGCCGGGCGGGCGGCCGAGGTCGCGGACGAGCTCGGCGCGGTTGCCACCGGCTCGCGCGACGAGGCGCTCGGCGCGGACGTCGTCGCCACGGTCACGCCCGGACGCGAGATCCTCTTCCCGCCCGGAAGCCTCCGATCCGGGCAGCACGTGTCCCTCATGGGCGCCGACGGGCCCGGAAAGGCCGAGATCGCGGTGGAGGAGCTCCTCCGCTCGCGGGTCGTCGTCGACGAGTGGGAGCAGGCGAGCCACAACGGCGACATCAGCCGGGCCGTCGAGGCCGGGTCGATCGCGCGCGAGAACGTGACGGAGCTCGGGCACATCCTGCTCGGCGACGCGCCCGGCCGGGAGAGCCCCGACGAGATCACCGTCTTCGACTCGACCGGCCTCGCCGTGCAGGACCTCGCCGTCGCCGCGCTCGTCTACGAGCGCTACCGGACGGAGCCCGACGCGCCCGCGTTCGACGGTGTGGTCGAGATCTCCCTCGCCTAGCCGGTCTCGACGGGCAGCCCGCGGCCGACCCAGTCGCTCCACGAGCCGGGATAGAGCTTCGCGTCGTCGCGCCCGGCCTGGTGCAGCCGGAGGAGGACGACGGCGGCAGTGATCCCGGAGCCGCAGTAGGCGACGATCCCGTCGGCCTCCAGCAGGTCGGCGGGCAGCTCGTCGGTGATACGGCGCGTTGCGGGCGCCGGGAATGTGGCCGGCGACTGGATCGATGGGCTCGACCTCGCCCCGGTAGCGCTCCGGAAGGCGCGCATCGACGATCGTGAGCAGGTCGTCCTCGAGCCGCGACTCGAGCTCGTCGGCCTCGATCGTGTCGTCCTCGCGCGGCCGCGCGACGAACTCCGCCGGCTCGATCTCCTCCTCGCCGGCGCGAAGCGGTCCCATCCACGCCTCGATGCCGCCGTCGAGGACCGCGACGTCGTCGTGCCCGCAGTGCCGCAGGAGCCACCAGAGCCGCGCGGCCCCGCCGTTCATGCCCTGGTCGTAGGCGACGACGAACACGCCGGGCCCGATGCCGGCCGCCCCGGCCGCCCGCGCGAAGTCCTCCAACGCCGGCAGCGGATGCCGGCCGCCGGGGGTCGACGGAGGCGACGAGAGGTCAGCCTCGACGTCGAGGAAGGACGCCCCCGGGACGTGGCCCTCGAGGTAGAGCTCGCGCCCGCGCCCCGGGCTCCCAAGCTCCCACCGGCAGTCGACGAACTGGTAGCGCACGCCGGCCGCTAGCGAACGATGCGCCAGACCTGGCCGGGCTGGTGCGTCACGTAGAGCTCGCCCTGCACGCCCTCGCCGAACGAGGTGATGTTGAGGTTCGTGTCCAGCATGAGCGTGCGGCCGCGGACGAGCCTGCCGTTCATGTACTTGAGGCGCCAGATGCGGCCGCTGCAGAAGTCGCCGAAGACGTACCAGCCGCGCAGCGAGCTCAGCACCGCGCCGCGGTAGGCATAGCCGCCGGTCACCGAGCAACCGAGGGAGTGGCTGTAGACCGAGATCGGGAAGAACCGGGCGCCGTTGCCGCGCAGGCCGTTGTTCGAGCAGCCGCTACGGGCACGACCCTCCCAGACGTCCCAAAGGAAGTTCTCGGGCGTGCTCCCGAGCCGCGTCGGCCTCATCGTGTTGATCTCCTCGTAGCGGCCCTGGCCGACGTCCGCGATGTACATCCGGTTGGTCTGGCGGTCGAAGGAGACGCCCCACGGGTTCCGCAGGCCGTACGCGTCGATGCGCCAGCCCGAGCTGATCGAGCGCGGGTTGAGACTCAGGAGCTTGCCGTGGCGGCTCCTGAGGTTTTGCGCGCGGCCACCGGGGTCGCAGCTCCCGCCGCCGTCGCCCTGGGCGGTGATGAGCCGGCCGTTCGGCGCGAACACCAGCCGCCCGCCGTTGTGGTTCGTGGCGGGCTGGTCGAGGGAGAGCAGCTGGCGGCGCGTGCTCTCGTTCACGGCGGTGTGCGCGGGGTTCGCGGTGTAGCGCGCGACCCGCGTATCCCCGTTGTTGTTCGTGTAGTTGATGTAGATCATGTGGTTCGACTGGTACTGGGGGTCGAAGGCGAGCCCGAGCAGGCCGCGCTCACCGCCGTCGACGGTCAGGTCGGTGATGTCGAGGAAGAGCGTGCGCGTGCCGCCGCTGAGCTTCCAGATCTGGCCCTCCTGCTCCACGACGTAGAGCGTGCGCGCGGCGTCTCCGCGGCGCGGGGCCGTGACCTGCGTGATGTTGTCGAAGCCTCCGGCGACCAGTGTCAGGCGCACGGACGACGCGACGCCTGGGAAGGCGAGCGCGGTTGCGAGCGTGGCAAGGACGACCCCTAGGATGGCCGGTCGGCGCATCTGGACAACACCGTAGCCGATCATGCGGCCGCCGTTTCGCTTCGCTTGTCCCAGTAGCGCCTGAGGCCCGCGTAGGACTGCCAGAACGGCCCCGCCTGCTGGAAGACGGCGGCGGTCTCCGGGTCGGCCTCCGCGAGCAGGTCCGCCTCCGCCGCCCGGACGAACTCCTCCTCGGAGCCTTCCCGGGCGCGCTCGGCCCACGTGCGTAGCGCGCTGCGCATGTCGGCGAGGTGCCGCTCGGGGTCGTCGGCGACGCCGAAGTGCGGCAGCAACAGCCGGGCGGGCCTGCGCTCCTCGATGGCGTCCAGCGTCGTCTCCCAGGCCTCGACGTCGATGTCCGGCGGCGGCGAGACGGGGGCGAGCCAGCGGGAGGGCGGGATCCGCACGCCCGCGGCGTCCCCGACCAGGCACGAGCCGTCCGGCGCGAGGAACGAGACGTGGTGCGACGCGTGCCCCGGCGTCGGAAAGGCCTCGAAGTCGAGCACCCTGTCGCCCACGATGTTCACGTTCTCGGCCGGGACGGGCAGGAGCGGGCCCCAGAGGCGGTCGAAGTCCTCGCCGTACAGGCGGCGGGCGCTGCGCTCGAGCCGCTCCGGCTCGACCAGGTGCGGCGCTCCGATCTCGCTGACGTGCACGACGAGGCCGGGGTTCTCCCGGACGAGGCTGCCCGCAGCCCCTGCATGGTCGAGGTGGATGTGCGTGAGGACGAGATGACGCAGGTCCCCGACCTCGAGCCCGTGCTCCGCCAGACCGGCGCGGAGCGTCTCCAGGCAGCTCGCGGGCCCGCAGTCCACCAGCGCGGGCTCGGCGCCCGCGTGGAGGTACGAGGCGATGACACGCTTGCGGCCGAGATGCTCGAGGTCGAGGAGCTGCACTCGAGGGACGCTACTCGACGGTGAGCGTTCCCTCCATGCCACCTTCGCGGTGACCGGGCACGGCGCAGTAGAACTCGTACTCGCCGGGCTCCAGGGTCAACGTGAGCGACGTCGAGCCCTCGGTGATCGTTTCGCTGACCTCCTCGACTCCGTTCCCCTCGACCTCGACGTTGTGCGGGATCCCGGACTCGTTCATGAGCTCGATCGTGACCTCGCCGGCGGCGGCGGTGAGCTCGGTCTGGTCGAACGCGAGGTCTCCACCGGGATCGGCGGCGAGCATGATGGTGCCGGCATCTCCCCCGCCTCCGGTGTCCTCGGTCGTGGTCTCCTCGGCGGCCGGCTCCTCCGAGCCTTCGTCGTCGTCGTCTCCTCCGCAGGCCGCTACGGCCACGACCAGCGCGAGGGCGGTCAGCAAGACCAGCAGAAAGCGACGTGTCATGGGACTCCTTCCTGGGATGACGTTTCCAACCTTTCTACGCGCCCGGCTGCCAAGTGGATGAGGAGAGCCGCTGCAAGAAGCGCCGCCCAGGCCGGCGAGGCGTCCGGGACCGTGAGGGTCGGAATCTCGAGCGAGGTCGCTCCGCGCTTCACGAGCTGCTCGAGCCAGAAGTCCTGGAGCGCGTTCGCGAGGCCGTAGACGAGCATCAGCGACACGTAGAACCGATACCCGGTGCGCAGGAAGCCGGAACGCAGCATGCAGACCGTGCGGGAGAGCAGAATCGCGGAGAGCGCCAGGATCGTCCCGTCGAAGCCGTGGTGATGGCCCAGATGGACGGCGGTGAGCGTCGGATGGCCCGGCTCCGGCCGGAGGACACCCGTGAGGAAGACCGACCCGAGCCCGGGGACGTCGTCGAGGTAGAAGCCCAGATCCGCGGCGATCCACGGGATCGCGGCGAGCACGACGACGATCGCCAGGACGAGACGTGCGATGTCCCAGCCGCCCCCGAAGGGCCGCCGGTAGCCGATCCCGCCCCGCGTGAGCGCGAGGATCGTGAGGGCGAGCGCGATGAGCGTGCCCACGGCGGCGAACGCGTTCGCCGGCTTCGCGTCGAGGTCGCCCTGCTCGACGACGCCCGGCCAGGCGACGGTGGCGCAGAGGACGGCGGCGACGACGGCCAAGGCGGACACCCACCGCGTCCGCAGCCGGTCGACGACGACGGCCAGGACCGCAATGGCCACGAGCGCGGTCGGAAAGCCGGCGAAGACGAGCACACGGCCCGCGCCGGCCTCGAAACCGGTCCCGCTGACGTTGTAGAGCTCGTCGAGCGGCAGGCGTGCGTACGTGACGAGAATCGCCAGCGCGAGGAGGCCGAAGCCCGTCCACACGGCGATGACCTCGGCGAGACCGGGGCGCGGCGCGTTCTCGGCCTGCAACCTCCCTACACTAGTTCGCGTCATGGCCGAATGTGCGTCTTGTAGCTTCGAGAACCGCCCCGGCGCGCTGTTCTGCGGGAGCTGCGGCCTCCAGCTCGGGCGCGCCTGCGGGACGTGCGGCGAGGTCGTGGCTCTCGGCCTGCCCTTCTGTACCGCGTGCGGGGCCGCCTTCGAGCCCGGCGAGAACCAGCCGCCGATCCTCGAGGAGCGCAAGGTCGTCACGGTGCTCTTCGCCGACCTCGTCGGCTTCACCGGCCGCGCCGAGCAGCTCGACCCCGAGGACGTGCGCCGGATGCTGGCGCCGTACCACGCCCGCCTGAAGACCGAGCTCGAGAGCTACGGCGGCACCGTGGAGAAGTTCATCGGCGACGCGGTCGTGGCGCTCTTCGGCGCCCCGCTGGCCCACGAGGACGACCCCGAGCGCGGCGTGCGCGCTGCGATCGCGGTCCGCGAGGCGATCGGCGAGCTCAACGCGGCCGATCCCGCCCTCGGCCTCCACGTCCGCATCGGCGTCACGACCGGCGAGGCCATGATCGCGCTCTCCGCCCGCCCGAGCGAGGGCGAGGGGATGGCCGCCGGAGACATCGTCAACACGTGCTCCCGCCTTCAGTCCGCGGCGCCGGTGGACGGGATCCTCGTCGACGAGTCCACCTACCGGGCGACCTCGAATGTGATCGAGTACCGCGACGCCGAGCCGGTCGCCGCCAAGGGCAAGACCGAGCCGATCCGCGTCTGGGAGGTGGTCGCGCCCCGAAACCGGCTGGGTGTCGACATCGCCTTCCGCGGCGGCGCCGAGCTGATCGGGCGGGAGCAGGAGCTGCGCCTCCTCCGGGACGCGCTGGCCCGCTCCGAGCGCGAGCGTGCGCCCCAGCTCGTCACCCTCGTCGGCGCGCCCGGCATCGGTAAGAGCCGACTCCTGTTCGAGCTCTACGCGGCCCTCGACGACGACCCCGAGGTCTTCGCCAACTGGCGCCAGGGCCGCTCGCTGCCGTACGGGGAGGGCGTGAGCTTCTGGGCGCTCGGGGAGATGGTCAAGGCGCAGGCAGGCATTCTCGAGTCCGACTCCTCCGACGAGGCGGCCGCCAAGCTCGGGACGGCGGTCACGACGGTCGTGCACGACGAGGTCGAGGCGCAGTGGGTGGACGAGCACCTCGGCCCGCTGGTCGGCCTGGAAGGCCCCGAGGAGGTGGGCGGCGACCTCCGCCGCGAGGCCTTCGCGGCGTGGCGCCGCTTCTTCGAGGCGCTCGCCGAGACACGGCCGCTCGTTCTGGTCTTCGAGGACCTCCACTGGGCCGACGACGGGCTCCTCGACTTCGTCGACCACCTGGTCGACTGGGCCACGGACGTTCCCATCCTCGTCGTCTGCACCGCCCGCCCCGAGCTCGTCGAACGCCGCCCCGGCTGGGGCGGCGGCAAGCGCAGCGCGCTCACCGTCTCCCTCTCGCCGCTCTCGGACTCCGACATCGAGCAGCTCCTGCAGGCGCTCCTCGCCGAGCGCTCGGTCCCGCAGGCGCGCGTCGATGAGCTGCTGGCGCATGCGGGCGGCAACCCGCTCTACGCGGAGGAATTCGTCCGCATGCTGGCCGAGACGGGTGCGGACGCCGACCTGCCGCTCCCGGAGACGGTCCAGGGCATCATCGCCGCCCGCCTGGACACCCTCGCGGGCGAGGAGAAGGCCCTCGTGCAGGACGCGGCCGTCGTGGGGAAGGTCTTCTGGGTCGGCGCGCTCGCCGCAGTGAGCGACCGGCCGCCTCCGGAGGTCGAGGTGGGCCTCCAGCGGCTCGAGCGCAAGGAATTCGTGCGGCGCGAGCGCCGCTCGTCCGTCGCCGGCGAGACCGCGTTCGTCTTCCGCCACGTGCTCGTCCGGGATGTCGCCTACGGGCAGATCCCGCGGCCGCGGCGCGCCGAGCTGCACCGCCGCACGGCCGGCTGGCTCGAGTCGCTCGCGGGCGACCGCGCCGAGGACATCGCGGACATGATTGCGCACCACTATCTGAGCGCGCTCCAGTTCGCGCGCGCGGCCGGCCGTGGGCTCGGCGACCTTCCCGAGCGGGCACGCATCGCGCTCGCCGAGGCGGGCGACCGGGCCCTCGCGCTCTCCGCCTACGCACCGGCGGTGCGCTTCTACCGCGAGGCGCTGGCGTCCTGGCCCGAGGACGACTCCGAGCGACCGCCGCTTCTCCTGCGCTACGGACAGGCGCTCTTCCGCGCGGAGCAGACCGGCGCCGACGTCCTCGAGGAGGCCGCCCGCGCGCTGCTCGAGGCCGGCGAGCTCGAGCTCGCGGCCGAGGCGGAGGTGCTCCTCGCCGACCTCTTGATGATCGCCCAGGGACGCCGCGAGGAGGCACAGTCGCACTTCGAGCACGCGGTGGCGCTGCTCGCCGACCGGCCGCCGTCGCGGTCGAAGGTGCGCGTCCTCGCAAGCCGCGCGCACTTCCACCTGGCCGCCGACGAGGCCGAGAAGGCCTCAAGCGCGGCGGGCGAGGCGCACCGCATGGCCGACGAGCTGGAGCTGGACGACTTTCGCGCCCACACGCTCAGCACGCGGGGGTTCTCGCGGGTCATGACGGGAGACCTCGACGGCCTGGACGACCTGCGAGAGAGCGTCGAGGTCGCTGCGCTCGCGAATTCGCCGCAGGTCGCGCGCGGCTACAACAACCTCGCCTCGATCACGGCCGACCTCGGCGACCTCACGCGCGCGTTCGAGCTGTACGCCGAGGCCCGCCGCGCGGCCGAGCGCTTCGGCGACGCGCTCGCGCTGCGCTGGCTGGAGGTCGAGCGGATGTTCGAGCACTACTGGCGCGGGAACTGGGATCGCGCCCTCGAGCTCGGCGACGGCATGCTCGTCGACGGCGAGAGCGGGCTCGGATCGCTGTACGAGGTCGACGCCCTGCTGATCCGCGCGAAGATCCAGCTGGCGCGCGAGGGCGCCGGGGCGGCTCTCGACAGCGTCGAGAGGGCGCTCGGCGTCGCACGGTCCGTCGGGGCGCCGCAGCTCCTCTTCCCCGTGCTCGCGTTCGACGCTCACGCCCGCGGCGAAGCCGGGCAGGGAGACGCAGCGTTGGAGGCCGCCGACGAGCTGCTCGCGCTCTGGCTCGAGGAGGGCGGCGGGACGTCGCTCGCCTCGTTCTGGCTACCGGACCTTGCGTTCGCCCTCACCCGCCTGGATCGCGGCGACGAGCTCCTCGAGGCGCTGAGCCGCGTCCGCACCCAGACACGCTGGCTCGAGGCCGCGCTCGCGGCCGGGAACGGCGACTGGCCGGCCGCCGCCGGGCTCTTCGCGCGGATCGGCTCCCTTCCGGACGAAGCGTTTGCGCGCTCGCGCGCCGCCGCCGAGTTGGAGGCAGCGGAGCTCGCGGACGATGCCGACCGCGAGCGCCGCCAGGCCAACGCCTTCTATCGCGACGTCGGGGCTGCTTCCAGCCTCAGCGCGGTGGAATAGGCGCCGGACTACTCTCCGGCTCGGCCCTTCTTCTTCTCCTCCGGCTCGAAGCCCTCGAGATCGAAGAGCTTGCCCCGCCCGCCGACCGCCTTGTAGACCTCGTCCTCCCGATCGGGATCCTCGACGTTGACGAGCGCGAACCAGGTGTTCTTCCGGGTCCGGCCGACGAACACAACCTCGCAGCCGTACTCACGAGCCGCCTTGCGGACAGCCTTGGCCCGCTGCTTGGGCCCCGGATTGTCCGGATCGATCAGCCACCAGTGGTGGGGCACTTGGACACCTCCCGGCTAGTCGTCGAACGATTCGAGGACCTTCAGCGAGCGCCTGACCTTGATCCCCTGCTTCGCAGTCCGCAGTTCGTCCGCCGGGGCGCCCGGATCCACCCAGACCAGCGCGTACCAGCGGTTGCTGTTGGCCTCACGGCCGACGAAGTTACACTCGACGTTCGGCAGGTCGTCCACCGCCTTCTTGACGGCGGCCGCGCGCTGCCTGGGCCCTGGGTTGTCGCCTTCGATGAGCCACCAGTGATGGGGCACCACTACCTCCTTCAATGCCGGGCGAAGGCCACCATCATGCTTCAAGCACCCCTGGGAGGCAAGGCGCGCCTCAGCGCCGAATCACCCTTTGGAGGGAGGTTGGCCGCTACGCAAGAAGGGTTGAATTTGTCCCTGGGCCTCCGGCGTAGGGCCCCGAAGAGGAGGTGGCTGCGGCCGCGTGGAACTCAGAGAGGTGAAAAGCCCGTTGTTCGAGGCGGTCGAGGCGACCGACCCGGAGTCGCCCGTGCGCCCGGACGCGCTCGTCGACTCCTACCGTCGTCTCGCGGACGTCTTCCACGAGGTGCTCTCGGAGCAGACGCACACGACGGTGCTCGAGCGCATCGCCGACAGCCTCGCCGACGTCATCCCGTACGACGCCTTCACGATCTACCAGGCGGACGAGGCGCGGCGGGTTCTCATCCCGGTCATGGCGCGCGACCGCTGGGCCGAGGAGGTCATGAGCTCACGGCCGCTCCTCGGTGAGGGCATCACCGGCTGGGCGATCGACCATCTCGAGCCGCAGCTCGTCAACGACGCTCGCCTGGACCCGCGCGTCAAGACCGTCCCCGGGACGCCCGTGGACGAGCAGGAGGCGCTCATCTCGGTGCCCCTCGTCGCCCGCGGAACCGTCAAGGGCGCCCTGAACGTCTACCGCATCGGCCCGGGTGCGACGTTCACCGAGGAGGAGTTCGAGCTCGCCAAGCGCTTCGGCGACGCCGCCGCGCTCGCGCTCGACAACGCGCAGGTGCGCGCCGTGCTGGAGCTCCAGGCGCAGACGGACTCACTCACGGGCCTCTACAACCACCGCTACTTCCACGAGCGCCTTCGCGCCGAGCTGAACCGCGCGAGCAGAACCCACGATCCGATCGCGGTCCTGATGCTCGACATCGACGACTTCAAGCGCGTCAACGACGTCCACGGGCACGGCATCGGCGACCAGGTGCTCCTCCAGCTGGCCGACGTGCTCCAGAGCACCGTCCGCGTCTCGGACGTCGTCTGCCGCCTCGGCGGCGAGGAGTTCGGCGTGATCATGGCCTCCTGCGACGCAGGCGACGCCCTCGGCCTCGCACGCAGGATCACCGACCGCCTGGCCGAGACCGACATCGAGCCCGCCGGCCGCCTCTCCGTCTCGATCGGCATCGCGCAGGGCCCGGAGCACGCGATGAACCCTCGCGAGCTCGTCGCCTGCGCAGAGATCGCGATGATGACGGCCAAGGCCCGCGGCAAGAGCCAGGCAGTGCTCTTCGAGGAGCACGGCGGCGAGCGCCCGGAGCCGGGCTCCGCTCGTCGCGACGTCCGCTCGATCGCACACCTGAAGATGCTCCAGAGCCTTGCCGGAAAGCTGAACCGGCTGAACGACGTCCGCCAGATCGGCGAGACGATCGTGGACGAGCTCCGGATGCTCGTCGACTACCACAGCTGCCGCCTCTACGTGGTCGACGGCGACGACCTCATCCCCGTCGCCTGGCGCGGCGACCTCGACGAGTACGCCGAGGAGAGCGTCGAGGCGCTCCGCTGCAAGATCGGCGAGGGGATCACGGGCCGGGCTGCGAGCACCGGCGAGTCGATCCTGCTCGACAACGCGCTCGACTGCGATTTTGCGGAGACGATTCCCGGCACGGACGACGTGGACGAATCGATGATCGCCGTCCCGCTCCGCTACGGCGCGCGCGTGATCGGCGCAGTCGTGATCTCCAAGCTCGGCGTGGGCCAGTTCGACGAGGACGACGTGCGCCTCCTCGAGGTGCTCGGCGGGCACGCCTCCGTCGCGGTCGAGAACGCGCGGCTCTACGAGGCAGAGCGTCTCGAGGCGCATAGGGCCAAGGACTCGCTCGAGATCGCCAACGCGCTGCTCGACTTCAGCCGCAAGCTGGCGGCCGCCGAGTCGCTGGACGAGGTCCTCGAGCGCGCGGTCGAGCTGTCCGCGCGCCTGCTCCATCGCCCACGGTCGTCGCTCTGGCTCCAGGAGAGCGCCGGCGAGGATCTCCGTCTCCGCGCGCTCGTCGGCTTCGAGCCCGAGGACGCCGCGCTCCTGTGGTCGATCCCGTTCCCGCACGAACGAGCGCGCGAGATCCTCGGAGGGGCCGAGCCGTTCCAGACGATCTCGACCCCGGTCGCGGGCGGAAGCCGGGATCTCGGAGAGTCCCCGATCGCCATCGCCCCCTTGCGGATCGACTCGGACAGGATCGGCTGCATCCTCGTCAGGGGTGACGGACCGGAGGACACGTTCGACGATCGCAGCATGCGGTTGCTGGCGGGCGTCGCGCACCAGGTCAAGCTCGCGATCGCCAACGTCTCCAACTTCGAGAGCCTCGAGCGCACGTTCCTCTCGACGGTCGAGGCACTCGCGAACGCGCTCGAGGCGAACGACGAGTACACGTCTTCCCACGCCCGCTGGATCAGCGACCTCTCCCTGCACGTCGGCCGCGCGCTCGGCCTCGACGCACGGACACTGAAGCGACTCGAGCTCGGCGCCCTCTTCCACGACATCGGGAAGATCGGAATCCCGGAGGCGATCCTGACCAAGCCGGGCCCGCTCGACGACGAGGAGTGGCAGATCGTGCGGCTCCACCCCGAGCTGGGAGCCCGCATCCTCGCGCCCATCGAGCGGCTCGAGGAGGTCTGCGAGATCGTTCTCCACTGCCACGAGCACTGGGACGGCAGCGGCTATCCCAACGGCCTCGCCGGCGAGGAGATCCCGCTCGAGGCGCGCGTGATCCTCGTCTGCGACGCCTACCACGCGATGACGAGCGACCGCGCGTACCGGAAGCGGCTGCCGGAGGCCGAAGCGCGCCGGCGCCTCGAGGAGGCGGCGGGCACGCAGTTCGACCCGAAGGTCGTAGAGGTCTTCCTCGCCCTCGAAGACGCGGCCCCAGAGGGCCGCGCGGCCTAGCCCGCGGGCAGGTCGATCCGGTCGATCGAGATCGTCTCGCGCGGGCGGTCGTTCGCATCGCGCGGGGCCTCGGACATGGCGTCGACGACGTCCATGCCCTCGGTGACGCGGCCGAAGACCGTGTGCTTGCCGTCGAGCCACGGCGCGGCCTCCGTCGTGACGATGAAGAACTGGCTGCCGTTCGTGTTCGGCCCGCGGTTCGCCATCGCGAGGGCGCCCCGGACGACGCGGTGCTGGTTCTGCTCGTCCTCGAACTCGTAGCCGGGCCCGCCCGTGCCGTCCCCGCGGGGGCAGCCGCCCTGGACCATGAAGTCGGGGATGACGCGGTGGAAGGTGATGCCGTCGTAGAAGCCCTCGCCTGCGAGCTTCGTGAAGTTCTCGACCGTCTTGGGGGCGTCCTCGTCGAAGAGCTCGACCGAGACGGCGCCCTGTGTAGTGTGGATCGTGGCTTGAGTCATGGCGGCACCGTACCGAAATCCGGCTGATCGGCTCTGGTACGCGCTCTCGCTCCCTGAGCGGGCTGTGCGGGCGCTCGTGGGAGCGCTCGGCGGGGTCGTGCACGAGAGCGCGCTGGTGCTGCTCCCGCGCTTCGTCAGGCAGTCGCGGCTCTACGAGGCGACCGCGAAGAACGCTCTGCGGATTGCGATCGAGGCCGTCGGGCGCGTCGCGCCGAGGGAGCCGCCGGAGGTCTCCGCCAAGGAGATCACGAAGCGCAAGGCGGCCGGCAACGTCGTCGAGCTCGGCTCGATCGCGGCCTTCGGGTTCTCGCCCCTCTGGCTGCTCGCGGCGGCCTCGGACGTCGCCCACGGCTCCCGCGTCTACCTCACCGCGTTCGTCGACGAGCTGAAGAGCGCGGGCGTGCTCGCCGAGGAGCGCGAGATCGGTTCCGTCGACGAGCTCCTGGAGACTCTCGAGAACACCTCCGGCCGCACGGCGAGGCTGATCGACATCCCGCCGCTCGAGCTCGCGGAGCTGCGGTCGACCCTCGGCGAGTTCCGCGACGACGCTTCCGGGCTCCCCGGCCCCGACGAGCTGGCCGCCCTCTACCGAGGGCTGCGCGAGGAGGCCGCGCGCGAGCGCGGCTCCCTCCTCGAGGTCTCCGTCGGCATGGGCATGGCCTTCCTGCTCTCCGCGAAGAAGGTCGCGGGCCGCGACCTCGTCGTGCCGTACCGCGAGGACTGGGCGCCGCTTCGCCGCGAGGGCTTCGTCGACTACGCCCGCCGCGTCGGGGCGCCGTACGCCCGCGCGGCCACGGGACATTTCGACCCCGGCCGCCCGTCCTGGACGGAGCGCCTGCTCTTCAAGCTCGCGCGCGCTCGCTGAACAGCCTGGAAATCTCCCGAAAAGTTCCTACAGTCCGAGTAGGGAGAGAAGCACCCGCGCTCGCTTTGCGGCCGGTGATGGGAGGAGCGCTTTGCCAAGCTGGGAGATCACGACCTGGATCGCCGTCGGCGCGTCCGCGCTTGCGGCCATCCTGCTGCTGACGAGCCTCGTTCTCGCCGCTCGGCTCAGGCGCGCCAAGCAGCAGCACGTGGAGCCGCCCGGCGACGAGGTCGAGGCCGAGGCAGGGACCGAGCGCGCCTGGGAAGAGGTCAGGCGCGAGCGGGCCCAGTCGACGCGCGCACGGAGCGAGCTTCGCTGGCTCCGCCACCTCGGGGACATCGGCGCCCAGGACACGCTCGAGACGACGCTGCGGCGCGTGCTCGAGTCGGCCTCGGGCCTGGCCGGCGCCGCCGCCTCCATGCTCGCGCTGCCCCAGGAGGAGGGCGACCCGCTGATCGCCACGTTCGGCCTCAACTCGGAGGAGTCCTCGCGCGAGCTGCTCGGGCTGCCGCCGGGAGGCGAGGAGGCGCGCGCCGTCACGCTCAGCTACCGCTACGGCGAGGAGGAGGCGGAGCGCGACGAGTTCCGGCTCAGCGGCGGCCTCGCCCTGCCTGTGCCCGACTCGTCCGGCGCGCGGATCGGCACGCTCGGGATCTTCTGGCGCCGGGTCGAGCGGGAGGTGACCGAGGAGGAGCTCGAGCAGCTCGAGGGCCTTGCGGCCGCCCTCGGCCCGGCCCTCACCAACGCCTTCCGCGTCGAGGAGCTCCGCCGGGAGCTCGACGTCGATCCCGCCACCGGCCTGCGCGGCTGCCGTTCCCTCCGGGCCGCGCTCGACGTCGAGTGCGCGCGGGCGCGGCGCTACAGCCACCCGCTCAGCCTCCTGCTCCTCGGGGTCGAGGCGCCGGCCGAGCGGCTCGGCACAGCCGCCGAGCGCCTCGAGGGCGCGGTGCGGACGACCGACCTCGTCTACCACCTGGCCGAGGGCCGCTTCGCCGTCCTGCTCCCGGAGTCGTCGCGGCGCGACGCCGACCAGCTCTCGCGTCGCCTGCGCTTCGCGCTGGGCGCCAAGGAGGCCGGCGTGATCGACGGCCAGGTACCGACCGCGGCCGTCGAGCTGCGCTTCGAGGACGACGCCGTGTCCGTGCTCGCCCGCGCGGAAGCGGCTCTGGCGCAGGCTCGAGTCGAGAGCGGGCCTGGACGTTCCTGGACAGCCGCTGTTGAACCCGGCGGCTGAGAGATTAGGTTTTGTAAGGGCGTCCTGTGGCGACAATTCTCGAGCTTGCGGCGTATGCGGACGTTTCCGCGGAGAACGTCCTGCGAGTCGTTCACGGAGAGCCTGTGAGCGAGGAGGTCGAGGCGCGCGTGCACGAGGCCATCGAAGCCCTCGGCGGGCCGCCCTACCCGGGCCGGGTCGAGGTCCTTCCGGCTCTGCCGGAGGGCCCTGAGCGCGATGAGCTCCTCGAACGGTTCCGCGCCACCGCGACCGAGCTCGAGGCGACGCTCCCCCAGGGGGTCGGCTCGGTCGTCTACGAGGCCCTCCGCGTCGAGGTCCGCCCCGTCGCGCAGCACGTCGCGGAGCTGGGCGCCCTCTTCGAGCGCATGCTCGCCCGTCTCGAGGACGTCTCGGCGGGAGTCGAGGACGAGCGCCGCGACCGCCTCGACGACGTCGCGCTGCTCACCGAGCTCGTGACGAACGGCTGGCGCTCCGTCGACCGGCGCCTGGCGCGGCTGGAGCAGATCGTCGCGCGCATCGAGGCCGGGCGCAACGGCCGCCGCGAGGCGCGGATGTACCGCCTCGACGACGCCGCCGGAGGCTCTCCCGCCGAGTAGGCTGCCTGCGTGGCGAGCGCAGGCGACGTGATCCGCAACCCGGCGACCGGCGAGACGCTCACCTTCGTGGTCACGTCGGCCGACTCCGGCGGAAAGCTCCTCCAGGTCGACGTCACGGCGGAGCCGCACAAGCAGGGCCCGCCGCTCCACGTCCACCGGAACTTCGTCGAGCGCTACGACATCAGGGAAGGCCGCGTGGCCATCGCCCTGCACGGCACGATCCGGATCCTCGAGCCCGGCGACCGCCTCGAGATCCCGCGGGGCGAGGCGCACACCTTCAAGGTCGAGGGCGACGCGCCCGTGCGAATGGTGGTCGACTTCGTGCCCGCGGGAATGTACGAGGGCTTCCTCGAGACGATGTACGGCCTGGCGGAGGCCGGCAAGACGGACGAGCAGGGCCGCCCGAATCTCCTGCACATGGCCGTGATCGGCCGCAAGCACCTGGACGACTTCGCGCTCGCGCGGCCGACCTACCACATCCAGAAGGTCCTGTTCGCGCTCCTCGCCCCGATCGGGCGGCTGTTCGGCTACCGCGCGGCGGCCTAGGAGGGCTTGACGAAACAGTGGCGATGCCGCCGGGCCGCGCTCGCCCGAGGACTGCGTCCTCAGTCGCGCGTATCTACTTCGATACGAACGCTCCCTGCGTCCTTGCCTCGGAACGACCATCGCACCCCAGCGACAAGACCGTTCCGTCTAAACGCTGACGCCGTAGGCCTCGGTGAACGCGTTCTCGGCGTACGAGTCCGAGGCGTACGCGAAGCCCTTGTCGCCCCAGGCGGTGCCCCAGCTGTTCCGGACGATGAACTCGCCGGGCCGGTAGCCGACGATCGCCACGGCGTGGCCGCCGCGCGCCGTCCTCGGCTTGTACTCGGCGAGGACGCCCTTGTTGTCGGAGGCTGCGTCCCAGGTCGCGTCCACGTCCAGGCGGGTGAGGATCGGCCCGTTCGTCGCCAGCCACGTGCGCCAGTTCGCCGGGTTCACGCCCAGATTGAAGTAGGAGAGGACCTTGAGCTGGGCCGCGAGCGCGTAGAGCGTGTTCGCCGAGCCGCCGAAGAGCTTTCCGGTGGCCCACGGCAGCGCGGAGTCGCGCACCGCGCCGTACTTGCGGGCGATGTCGAGCGCCGACTTCAGGCTCGTCCCCTCGGCGTCGACGAACGTCGTCGGCCGCGTCGTGAACTGGTCGGTCTCCTTCGAAGCCATCCAGATGAAGCGGGGCGAGAGCATCGTCGTCTGCGGGAGCCTCCCCGCCTTGACGAAGTGCCAGCGCAGGACCGAGTCCGCGGTGGCCCAGCCGACGCACGAGCCCGTCGACTTCTGGTCGTTGATCTTCCACCAGTCCGCCCGGAGGTCTTTGGTCGAGGGAACGCGCGGAGCGGTGGCGATCATGTCCGCCTCCTGCGCGTTTCGGAACGTCCAGTCCTCGTCCCTTTCGGGCGACGGGATGACGTTCAGGATCCGCTTCGGCTGGCGCTTCCTGGACGCTCGTTTCCGCGGCTTCGGCTTCGGCTTCGGCGCCTGTCGACGACCGGCCATGGGATACCTCCTGAGAGCTTGCTGGGACTGACGACCCCGGCCGAGTCTACTCCCACCCGGGCAGATCGCCCTCGCGGTAGGGGCGGGCCGCGGGCTCCGAGACCTCGGCGTAGGCCTCGGCGCCGGAGCCCGTGTCCTCGCGGACGCCCGCGCCGTGCTTCAGCGCCACCTCACGCGCGGGATAGATCACGCTCGAGGCCGGACTGCGCGCGCCGACCGCGATGAAGACGCACGGCCCCTCCCCCGCGCCCACGATCACGTGCTCCGTCCAGGGCGGGCAATGGAAGAAGTCCCACTGGCGGAGCGGGCGCTCCTCGCCCTCGACCAGGAGCAGGCCCTCGCCGGCGAGGACGAGGAAAGCCTCCTGGTCCTCCTCGCCGTGGTACATGCACGCGGGCTGCCCGGGTGCGAGGACGGCGATGTTGAAGCCGAGCTGGGCGAAGCGCACGTCGCCCTCGAAGTTGACGAAGCCGCCGAACTCGTCGTTCTCGTACCACCGGGCCTCACGCGCGTTGAGCACGTACCAGCCCTCGCCCTCGGGCTCGAGGCCGTTCTCGGTCCTGACGAGGTTTGCCTCCTGCACCATCGCGCCTCCTTCACGGGTGACCTCGGACCCCGTAGCATCGCGCTTCCGAAAGACATGGGGAGCCAGCATCCGATCGGCTTGCTGCTCGCCACCGAGGAGGACTGGCCGACCGCCCTCGAGACCCTGCTCGAACGCGTCGGCCCTGTCCGCTACCGGGGCGAGACGCACGTGCTCGCGTCGTACCGGATCCGGAACGAGCCTTTCAACCTGCGGCACGAGCCGCGCTACTCGCTCGTCATCGACCGGCTTTCCTGGTGGTACGACCTCCCGCGCGAGTGGCTGAAGAAGATCGCGCTCATGGATCGCGTTTACCTGTTGAACAACCCGTTCACGTTCCAGGCGATGGAGAAGCACGCGGCGTACTGCGCGATGATGCGGCTCGGCCTCAAGGTGCCGGAGACCTGGTTGCTCCCGCACAAGCTCCCGCCCGACAACCCGCGTTACGTGCACATGGCGGAGCGCTACAACCCGGACTTCGACCTCGACGAGGTCGCCGAGCGGATCGGCTACCCGCTCTTCATGAAGCCGTTCGACGGCGGCATGTGGGTGGGCGTCACCAGGATCGCCGGGCCCGAGGAGCTGCACGCAGCCTACGACGAGTCGGGCGAGCGGATGATGCACCTGCAGGCGAGCGTCGAGGACTTCGATGTCTTCACCCGCAGCCTCTCCATCGGGCCGCAGACGCGCGTCATGCGCTACGACCCCGGCGCGCACGGCCACTACCGCTACCAGGTCGAGCTCGACATCCTTCCGCCCGAGCTCGAGCGGGAGGTCGCCGTCATCAGCCGCCTCGTGAACGCGTTCTTCCGCTGGGAGTTCAACTCCTGCGAGACGATCGTCAAGGACGGGCAGGCCCACCCGATCGATTACGCGAACGCCTCGCCCGACATCGCGCTCGTCAGCCTCCACTACCACTTCCCGTGGGCGATCAAGTCGCTGCTCGCCTGGTGCGCATTCTGTGTCGCAACGGGGCGCTCGATGCGCCTCAACCAGCGGACACGCGAGTACTTCGAGGTCGGCGACGACCCCGACCTGACGTACGAGGAGAAGCTCGAACGCTATGCGGAGCTTGCGGACGCGTATTTCCAGGCCGACCGCTTCGAGGAGTTCCGCGCGACGGCCCTCCCCCACCTCGACGAGCTGACGGTCGAGTACGTCGAGAGCGCGGAGTTCGACGACCTCGTCGTCAGGGCGATCCGGCTCGAGGTCGAGCACGAGCGGCAGGACGAGATGATCGAGCGCTGTCGGAGCCTGACGGCTCGGTGGGCCGCGGACGAGCGCGCCGCGGCGGCATGAGCCGGACCCGGCATGTCGTCTTCGGCACCGGCGAGACGATCGCCGGGACGGTCTACGGAACGATCGTCGTCCTGGCGGCGCTCGTGGCCGGAGCGTCCAACACGCAGGGCAGGATGTGGGACCTCGCGGCCGTCGTCGCGACGACCTCCGTCGTCCTGTGGCTCGCACACGTCTACGCGCACGCGCTGGCCGAGAGCGTCAGCGAGGAGCAGCCGATGCGCGCCCGCCGGCTCGTCGACGTCGGCCGTCGCGAGGCGACGATCGTCCTCGCGGCCGTCGCCCCCTGCGCAGCGGTCGTTCTCGGCGCGCTCGACGTCCTGAAGGACTCGACGGCCCTGTGGCTCGCCGTCTGGCTCGGCGTCGGCACGCTGGCGGTGCAGGGGCTCCGCTACGCCCGGATCGAGCAGCTGGGCGGCCTGGCGACGCTCGCCGTCATCGGGACGAACCTCACGCTCGGGCTCCTGATCGTCGCCCTCAAGGTCGCCGTGGGCTAACGGCCTGCCGCCCGTCTCACGAGACCGGCGCTAAGCTCCCCGCGATGGCCGTCGAAGAGCTCCACCAAGGCCTTCAGCCCGAGCCGTCCGAGGAACGGCGCGGCGTCCTGCGCTACTACGACCTCGCCAAGCGGGCGGAGTGGCAGACGCACGACCTCCCCTGGAACGAGCTTCCGCCGATTCCCGAGGCGCGCGGGTCGGCGCAGAAGCAGGCCCGCCGCAAGGACGTGTGGCGCTCGGTCATCACGCAGCAGTACCAGGCAGACATCCTCGCGGTGAAGATGGCCGCCCAGCTCCTGAATCTCGCGGAGCACCACGAGGCGCGGCTCTACTACACGACGATGGCCCAGGACGAGGCTCGCCACGTCGAGGCCTGGCTCAAGCTCCTCGGCGAGGTCGGCGGCCCGGGTGCGCGAGATCCCCATCTCGACGAGCTGGCACGCATGTTCCTGGACGACCTCGACCTGCTCGAGGAGAAGGTCTTCCTCATGCAGGTTTTCTTCGAGCGCCTGATCATCTCCAGGTTCCGCCTGATCGCCCGCTCCTCGCGCGGCACGGTGCTCGAGGACCTCTGCAACCGCCTGACGATCGACGACGGGATCCACCACGGCGCCGGCATGGCCTACGAGCGCGTGCTGCTCGAGAACGCCACGAAGCGGACGAAGCAGAAGCTCGTCACGGCGGCGAATCGAATGCTCCCGATCTTCGTCGAGCACGCTCTCTGGCGGCCCCCGGAGCGCGCCTGGATCGGGCGCGCGATGCACAGCCGCGACGTCCAGCGGCTCCGCGAGGACCTCGACGACGGGGTCCGGCTCGCGAACTCGCTCGGCCTCGACGTCAGCGACGTCGAGCTGCCGTACTAGCCGGCTTCGTCCCCAGCGAACTTGCCGAGGAGCTCCGCGAGCTCGTCGAGCTCGGCTTCGGTCAGCGTGTCCTCGAGCAAGTCGCGGATCGACGCCGCGTGACCGCAGGAGGCGGCCTGCAGCCGCAGCGCACCTTCGTCCGTGAGCTGGGCGTATGCCACCCGGCGGTCGTGGGGGCACGTGGCCCGCACGACGAGCCCGTCTTCCTCGAGGCCCTCGAGCAGACGAGTGACGCCTGAAGCCGAGAGCGAGAGCGCGGCGGCGAGGTCGACGCGCCGCATCCGCCGGCCCTCGGCCTCCGCGAGCAGCTTCAACGCCTCGTAGTCGTTGAGCGTGAGGCCGTGCTCCTCGAGCAGCGCCGGGCTGAGACAGCGGGCGGTCACCGCGTAGGCGCGCAGGAGGCGCGTCCACGCGCGCACCGCAGGTGCGGTCGGCTGGGCTCGATGTGTTACTTGCGGACTCAACATATCGCTGCTACATTTGATTGCGCACACAACAGTGTAGCACGCAACTACCAGGAGGAAAGCCCAGTGAGCACCACGGAAGCCACCGCATTCGCCCCCGCCGGGACCTGGCGCCTCGACCCCGTCCACTCGACGGTCGGCTTCGAGATCGCCTACCTGGCCGGCACCTTCAAGGGCGAGTTCCGCGAGGTCCAGTCCACGCTCGAGATCGCGGACGACGGCGCGAGCCTGTCCGGCACGGCCCAGGTCGCGAGCGTCGACGTCAAGGACGAGAACCTCGCAGCGCACCTGCAGTCGCCCGACTTCTTCGACGCCGAGCGGCACCCCGAGCTGCGCTTCACCGCCGAGCGGATCGCCCTCGACGGCGACACGGTCAGCGTCGACGGCGAGATCACGCTGAAGGGCGTCACGAAGCCCGTCACCGTGACCGGCACCGCGTTCCCCGCCCTCAGCGACCCCTACGGGAACGAGCGCGTCGGCTTCGCGCTCGGCACGACGGTCGACCGGACGGACTTCGGCATCGACTGGAACATGCCGCTCCCGGCCGGCGGCCCCGCCCTCGCCAACGACGTGACGATCGTCGCCGAGCTCCAGTTCGTGAAGGCCGACTAGCGATGACGATCCTCGGCATCTCGGGCAGCCTCCGCCGCGACTCCCACAACACGCGCGCACTGCGCGCGGCCGCCGACTGGCTCGGCGAGGGCGTCGCGCTGGAGGTCTGGGAGGGCCTGAAGGCGATCCCGCCCTACGACGAGGACGACGACGGACCGGCGGCGCCGGCGGCCGTCGCGGAGCTGCGCTCCGCGATCGCCGGCGCCGACGCGGTTCTCTTCGCCACGCCCGAGTACAACGCCTCGATCCCCGGCCAGCTGAAGAACGCCCTCGACTGGGTCTCGCGCCCGCTCGCCACGAACGAGCTCCGCAACAAGCCCGTTGCCGTGATCGGGGCCTCGACCGGCATGTTCGGCGCCGTCTGGTCGCAGGCCGAGCTCCGCAAGGTGCTGAAGACGATGGGCGCGCGCGTGGTCGAGGACGGCGTCGCGGTGACGAGCGCGCCGAGCCGCTTCGACGAGGCCGGCAAGCTCGTCGACGAGGAGCTCTGCACCGAGCTCGAGGCCGTGCTCGCACAGCTGGTCGGCGAGGCGCACGCACGTGCGGAGGCCGAAGGCGAGGCCGTCAGGGCCGCCTAGAAGATCCTGGAAAAATGAACCCCTGAGCGGGCATATTTCGTAACGCTCGCTAAGGTTGTGAGGGTCCCAGTGCGAAAAGCACTCGTCATCACGGTGCTGGCCGTTGTCGTGCTGGCCGGGTCCGCCACCGCCGCGCTGCACCGCTACGACACCTCGCGTTCCGACCAGATCGCTGAGGGAATCAGCGTTGCCGGCGTTGACGTGAGCGGGATGACGATGCCCGAGGCGCAGGCTGCGGTACGCCAAGAGGTGGCCCATCGTCTCGACCAGCCGCTGCAGATCACACATCGCCAGCGCAGCTTCACCATCGAGCCGGCTCTCATGGACGTGAGTACGAACGTCGACGCCCTGCTCCAGTCGGCGATGGCCGAGAGCCGCGAGGGGAACTTCCTCACGCGCTCGCTCAACGACCTGACCGGGCGCACGCAGGAGACCGACCTCGAGCTCGAGGTCGACTACTCGCGGGAGGCCGTCGCGCGGGTCGTCGCCGGCATCCGGCGCGAGGTGCAGCAGCCTGCGCGGGACGCGGCAAGCTCCGCGTCGTTCGCGGGCGTCCAGATCACGCCGGCGCAGATCGGCATCGCCCTCCGGCCGCGTCTGCTCAATCGGGAGATCGTCGACCATCTCGTCAGCCCGGGCTCGAGCCGGACGTTCGACGTGCCGGTCAAGATCGTCCGGCCGAAGGTGACGACGAAGCAGCTGAAGTCGCGCTACGGGCACTTCATCGCCATCAGCCGGTCGCGGCGCGAGCTCCGCCTCTTCGTCAAGCAGCGCCTCGTCAAGACCTACCGCGTCGGCATCGGCGCAGCCGGGTTCGACACGCCCGCCGGGGAGTACGAGATCGAGAGCATGGCGGCCAACCCTGCCTGGTACGTGCCGAACAGCGACTGGGCGGGCGACCTCGCGGGCAAGGTCATCGCCGGGAACGACCCGGACAACCCGATCAAGGCGCGGTGGATGGGCTTCTACGACGGCGCGGGCATCCATGGAACCGCGGACGCGGCCTCGATCGGCGGTGCGGCCTCACACGGCTGCATCCGCATGTTGATCCCGGACGTAATCGACCTCTACGAGCGCGTCCCGCTCCACACGCCGCTCTCGATCGCCTAGAGCTAGCTCTGGAGTCATGCGGGGAGCGCCCGTTGCCGGGCGCTCCCCGCTGCCTGCCTACGGGCTACCTCACGAACTGGAGCCAGGCGGTGTGCACGCTCTGGTCGTCGAGCGTGAGGATGAACTCGCGACAGGTGCCCCTGTACGCGGTCGTCGTCTTCCACGGGTACGAGTAGCGGCCCGTGTATGCCTGGTAGAAGAGGCTGTCCCAGCTCGGGTTCGGGGCCGGCTCGGTGCCGCCGATGGGTGCCTTCGTCGCGCAGTCGATGCGGCGCGAGGAGGCATCCTCGACGATGTCGAGCCCGCGGTTGCCGCCGAGGCGGAACCAGAACGTCTGCACGGTTCGAGTGCGCCGCGTTGAGCACCGGCGGGTTCTCGAACGTGGCCAGGAAGCCGTCGAACGGGTACTGCGCCTGCAGCGACACCGGAACCTCGTACACCGGCCCGCCCTCGAACTCGATGCAGAGCTTCGCCGTGTAGACGGTCGGCGCCGTCAGGCCGTCGGCGTCGAGGTTCACGTCGACGTTCGCCGACGTGTTGGCCGCCGTGGTCACCGCCGACGTGGCGCTCAGCCAGGTCACGTCCGACGGCGCGATGCAGCTGCTCGGCGCCTCGCGGATCGTCCAGTCGAACGAGCGTCCCGTCTTGAGCGTGTTCGTGATCGTGAACGACGTCGCGGTCGAGTCGCCCTCGACGAGCTCCTCCGAGATCTCGGTCGGAGCGACCTCGAGAGGCAGGACGGGGGGCGAGCCCTGGAACGATGCGGCATGCAGCGGCCCGCGCGCACCGAAGAATGGTCGCCCTCGGCGGCCGTAGCCGAGGGCGACTCTTTTGCGTGGAACGCGCGCATAGGCGGAGGCTCCGCCCTGCGCCGCAGTACCCGCCGCAGGTTGTCCCGGGCTAGAGCAACTCCCTCATCGACTGCACGACCCGGCGGAAGAACGCGAGCGCCTCGGCGAACGTGGACGGCTCGCGAGCGGAGCCAATGACGGTGGGATCGTCGGTCTCGGGCGACGTCACTTCATCGCTGGAGCCGGCACCGTCCCGCTCGCGGGCTTCCTCGGAAACGCACTTCCCGAACGCGTTTGCCTTGTTGTCGTTGACGCCGTGCTCCTCGGCGAAGGCCTCGTCGCCCATCTCCTCGCGCTGGGCCTTGCAGACCTGCGCGGGATTCGAACGCATCGGGCCAGCCGGATCGTCCCCTCGAGCGGCGTCCCGCGCCGCCCGCCGCTCCGCCTGCCGGCTCGCGTTCTCCGCCTTCCTTGCCTGGCCCCGATCGGCCTGGGGAGTCTCCGCTCTGATCGTCGTCTCGCCGACGCCCGCAGATGCAGGAGGCCCCTGGTCGTTGCCGTTGCCGTTCCCCTTCCCAGGGTTGGCGCTCGCAGCGGGCACGAGCAGGATCGCCGTGAGCGCCGCGGCAAGACCCTTGGCTCCGAGCATCTGTTTTCTCCCCTCCCTCCCGAATCCGTCGGTTAAGAGCACAGACGCCGTAATACGCCGGAACATGCGGGGATAACCATTCTGGTCTTGAAGGTTCCGCCTGGTCCGTCACAATGCCGGGTAATGACCGTCGCGCAGGAAGCGAGCGGCGCCGCCTTGTCCCCCACCGTGTCGAGGGCGGCGGAGCAGCTCTTCCATGAACATTCAGGCTGGCTGTACGGCTACTGCCTGCGGCTTCTCCGCTCGCCCGAGGAGGCCGAGGACGCCGTGCAGGCGACCTACCTGAACGCCTGCCGGAGCCTCGGAAGAGGCACGCGCCCGCGCGCGGGGTCGGCGTGGCTCCTCCATATCGCGCGGAATGTCTGCTTCACGCGGCTTCGCTCCGCACGGCGTCGCGACGGCGTGGAGCGGGTCGGCGACGTCGCCGTGCTCGAGGAGACGGTGGCAGCGCCCGACCGCTCGTACGACGCGCTCGTCGGCCTCACCGAGGCGCTCCTCAGCCTCCCGGAACGACAGCGCGAGGCGATTCTGCTCCGGGAGTGGCAGGGCCTCTCCCACGGGGAGATCGCGGAGCGCCTGGAGATCAGCCACTCGGCCGCCGAGACGCTCATTTTCCGTTCCCGGCGCTCGTTGGCCGACGCGCTCGAGAACCCGGGCAGGCGCAGCCGTTTCAAGGCGCTGCACGTCCTCGACCTCGGCGTGCTCCTAGGCCCGCTCAAGGGCCTCCTCGCGGGAGGCGCTGGCGTCAAGGCCGCGACGGCCGTCACCGTCGCAGCTCTGACGACCGTGACGGTGGTCGCTACCGATCCGCCGGGCATGCCGTGGCTCGGGCAGGAGCCCGCCGGCGCGCCGGCCGGGCAGGCCGTGCCCGCTGCGAGCGTGCCGGTCCTCGTCGCTCCGGGCTGGTCCGTCACGGCGCCACCGGGGGCCGCCGATGGGCCTGCGTTTAGCCGCCCCGGCCACGGTCGCGCCCAGGGCCAGGCGTTGCCCGAGAAGGCCAACCCGAAGGCCGCCGGGCCGAACGGTGCCGCTAACGGCGAGGGGAACGCGAACGCCAACGGCCCGAGCAGCAACAACGGCAAGGCGCTCGGGAAGACGAAGCCGCCGCCAACCCTCCCACCGGCTGCCAATGGTCAGGTCACGCCTGCGAGCGGGAAGAGCAAGGCTCCCGCGCAGAGCAAGCCGAGCGAGCTGGCTCCGCCGCCGCCCGTGCCTCCAGAGCCCGCGAAGGCGATCGGCTTCGGCAAGGACAAGCCCGCCAAGGGCAAGTCGAGCTAGGCGTTAGCCGCGCTCCCACGCGAGCGGCCATCCGTTCGCGCGGCAGGATCCGACACCCTTCGTCTGCTGCATCATTACCGGCGCCCGCGCGCCCGAGGCATGGCACGACGTGTGCGAGTGGCCGAGCAGGTGGCCGACCTCGTGGTTGACGAGGTAGCGCCGGTACTTCGTCATGTCGCCGTGGAAGGCGGGTGCGCCGTACCGCCAGCGCAGCAGGTTGAGAACGGCGCGCCCGTACATGCCGCACGAGTAGATGCCACCGGTGATCAGCGGCGCGCACAGGCGGTTCACGGTCGACGGGGTCGCGAGCACGACGCGGAAGCTCACAGGCCCGGTCGAGACGCGCTGGAACGAGACACGCCCTGTGCCGCCCCAGCCGCGCCGGTCGCCGAGGATGCTCGCGATCGTGTCCGCGACCCTGCGGCGGTCGACCTGGATCCCGTCCTCGATCTGGACGGTGTAGCGGCGCAGCGGCCCAGGCCCGGAGCGGCGGCTGTGGCCGCCGACGACGTGCAGGAGCCCCGGAATGGGGTTGTCGACGCGCCACTCCCTGCTCGCAGGGGAGCGGTCGACATTTCCCGCGCGGTCGCGCCCCCGTACCTGGAACCGGTGCGTCCGCAGGTCGAGGCCGCGATAGGTCTTCGGCGAGCGGCAAGCCCGCCAGCGGCTGCGGTCGAGCCGGCACTGGAACGTCGAGCCCGCCTCGCTCGAGCGGAAGCGGAAGGTCGCTGCCCGGGCGGTCTGGCGGCCCCGAGGGCCGCGCGTGATGCGCGTCTGCGGCGCCTGTAGGTCGCGGGCCCGTGGAATCGGGATCCCGGCCGCGTCGAGGACGGCGCCGGCCGGCGAAACGCGCGCACCGAAGACGTCCGACCTGCCGGCGCCCGCGCGCCCGTCCTCCCAGACGACGAACGAGCCCGACGCCCCGGAGGCGACCGCCGTGCGTTGCTGGGTCAGCGGCGCGGTCGAGATCGCCGAGACCGGCACGAGCACGCCGCCACCGGGGTTCACGCGCACGCCGTCGAGGTCGAGCTCGTCCTGCCACGCCGCGAGGAAGTTCGCCCCGTCGAAGGCGAGCGCGGGGCGCGTCTGGCTTCCGGGCGCCGCGGCGACCGCGAAGGGGCCGGATCCGAGCAGCGCGCCCGTCGCAGTGACGCTCCTCGCCTGCACGTCCGAGGCTTCGTCCCAGGCGGCGAGGAAGGCCGCGCCGTCGACGGCCACGGCCGCGTTTCGCTCGTCGCCGGCGCCCGCCGCGAGGGCGATGCCGGCAGGGTCGAGCACCGCGCCGGCGCTCGAGACCCGCGCTGCGTAGAGATCCGCTCCCGAGCCGCTCCGGTGGTCCTCCCACACGACGAGGCGGAGCCCGCGCCGCCGAAAGCCACGGCCGGATCGAGCTGGGCTCCGGCGCCCGCGGAGACCGTCAGGCCCCCGGGATCGAGCACCGCGCCGCCGGAGCTGACGCGTGCACCGCGGATGTCGGAGGCGGCGCCGCCCTCCGTCCAGACGACGAGCGAGCCAGACCCGGTCCCCGTGATCGCAGCCTCGAGCTGGACACCCGGCGCGCGCGGTGACGGGAATCCCGCCCGGGTCGAGGAGGAGGCCGGCCGCGCTGACGCGCGCGGCGTACACGTCGGGCCCGGTCGACGGGGAGCGGTCGTCCTGCCACACGACCACGAAGCTCGTGCCGTCGAACGCGACCGCCGGCGCCCGCTGGTTCCCGGCGGCCTTCGAGATCGGGATGCCGACCGGGTCGAGCACGACGCCCGCCTCGGAGACCCGCGCTGCGTAGATGTCCCTGCTCGCCGCCGGAGGCTGCTCCTCCCAGACCACGAGGTAGGTCGCGCCGTCGAAGGCGACCGCGGGCGCGTACCTCTGCTGGCC
The DNA here is from genome assembly GCA_963839745.1 of uncultured Actinomycetes bacterium. Taxonomy (GTDB): domain Bacteria; phylum Actinomycetota; class Thermoleophilia; order Gaiellales; family Gaiellaceae; genus JAIBJN01. Next base: position 542,968 of record CAWIWC010000010.1, on the reverse strand, counting down.
GGCCGCAGGCACCGCGACGCACAAGGCGAGGAGGGCCGTGGCGAGAGCCGCGCGTGCCCGCATGAGGACATTTTCCTACAGGCGGGCCGCGTTTCCTTTCAAGCTGGATCCGGTATGAGTCGCGGTCAGGGCCCGAGCCACTCGCCGAGCGGCACCCGCGCCGAGAGCGACGACAGGTCGCCCGTGTCGCGGATCTCGGTGGCCGCGGCGGCCATGGCGCTGACCGCCACCCAGGTGAGGCTCCCTCCGACGCTGATGCGCTGTCCGCCCGCTTCGACGATCTCGGGCACGCTCAGGCTCGGCAGCGCGAGCACGTTGACCGGCTTCGACGACGGCCCCGCACACGGCGCGGATGTCGTCGGCGGTCCGCAGGCCCGGCGCGTAGAGCACGTCGGCGCCGGCCTGCTCGAAGGCCTGCAGGCGCGCGATCGTGTCCTCGAGGTCCGGGTTGTCGCGGATGTGGTTCTCCGCGCGCGCCGTGAGCGTGAACGGGAAGTCGAGAGCCCGCGCCGCCTCGACCGCGGCTTCGACGCGCTCGACCGCATGGCCGAGCTCGTAGATGCGGCCGTCCGGGTCGTAGTCCTCGATCGAGCCGCCCACGGCACCTGCCTCGGCGACGCGCGTGATGGCACGCGCAGCGTCCTCCGGGTCGGCGCCATAGCCGTTCTCGAGGTCGACGGACACCGGCAGGTCGGTCGCGCGGTCGAGCGCGGCCGTGTGCGCGACCACCTCGTCCAGCGTGGCGCCCCCGTCGAGGCGCCCGAGCGTGAACGCGAAGCCCGAGCTCGTGCTCGCGAGCGCCTGGAAGCCGAGCGCTGCCATGACGCGGGCCGAGCCCGCGTCCCACGGGTTCGGGATCACGAACGGCTCGCCCGCGTGCAGGGCCCGGAAGCGTTCCGCCTTTGCAGCCTGTGTCATATCTTTGGAGCCTATCCCGATGAGTCTCGTCGCCCGGGCGGGTCTACCTGGGAGAACCCCAAAGGAGGCCTGCTGTGAGGAAGCTGATCGTCTCGGAGTTCATCTCGCTCGACGGCGTCGTGGAGGCGCCCGGCGGCGAGCCTGGCTACAAGCACAGCGGCTGGGTGGTCCCGTTCACCGGCCAGGAGCAGCTCCAGTACAAGCTCGACGAGGTGCTCGAGGCGGAGGCGCTGCTCCTCGGCCGCGTCACCTACGAGGGCTTCGCCGAGGCCTGGCCGCCGCGGTCGGACGAGGCCGGCTTCGCCGACAAGATGAACAGCATGCCCAAGTACGTCGCGTCGACGACGCTGGCGGGTGAGCTCGCGTGGAACAACTCGACCCTGCTCGAGGGGGACGTCCCGGCGGCGGTCGCGCAGCTGAAGGAGGGAGACGGCGGCCCCATCCTCGTCGCGGGCAGCGCGACGCTCGTGCAGGCGCTGGTCGAGCACGACCTCGTCGACGAGTACCGGATGATGGTCTTCCCGGTCATCCTCGGAAGCGGCAAGCGCCTCTTCCCCGACGACATCGCCGACAAGATCGACCTGGAGCCCGTCGACACGCAGTCCTTCGCGTCCGGCGTGGCCGTCCATACGTACCGGGCGAAGCGCGGCGGCTAGCCAGGTTCGGGGTCCTGGGAGAATCCCGGGATGCTCCAGCGGGTTCTCTCCCCTGTTCTCGTCGGGCGGCAGGAGGAGCTGTCGCAGCTCGAGGACGCGCTCCTGTCCGCGAACCGCGGGGACGGCCGTTTCGCCCTGCTCGCCGGAGAGGCGGGAATCGGCAAGACGCGGCTCGCGACCGAGCTCACGCGCCGGGCCCGCAAGCTCGGCTGCGACGTCCTCTGGGGCAGCTGCTCGGAGGCGGAGCTCGCCCTTCCCTACCTGCCGTTCGTCGAGGCCGTCGGAAAACACCTGGACGAGCAGGATCCGGCCGCCCTGCGCACGGCCCTGGGGCCGACGGCCGACGAGCTGGCCCAGCTCTTCCCGCAGCTGGCGGAGGGCCCGCCGAGCGCGCCCGAAGGCGACCCCGCCCAGGCAAAGCTGCGCCTCTTCGAATCGGTCGTGACACTGCTGGAGCTCTGGGCACAGGATCGCGGCCTGCTCCTCGTGCTCGACGACGTCCACTGGGCCGACGGCTCGACCCGCGAGCTCCTCGACTACACGGCCCGGCGGCTCGTGAGGAGCCGCGTGATGCTCCTGGCCACCTACCGGAGCGACGAGCTCGACCGCCGCCACCCGCTGACCCGCACGGTTCAGATCTGGCGTCGCGGCGGGCTCGCGGAGACGGTCGCGGTGCCCTCCATGACCCCGGCGAACGTCACCGAGATGATCGGGGCGATCCTGAACGCGGACGAGGTCAGCGCCGAGCTCGCGAGCCTCGTTGGGGAACGGGCGGAGGGAAACCCGTTCGTGCTCGAGGAGATGCTGCGCGAGGCCATCGACCGCGGCGAGATCGTGCGGACGGAGGACGGCTGGCGCCGAGGCTCGGTCGAGACGCTGCGGATGCCGGAGACCGTGCGCGAGGCCGTGCTCCTGCGCCTGGGGCGGCTCGACGCCGAGTGGATCGAGGTTCTGCGGGCCGCCGCCGTGCTCGGCCGATCGTTCGACTACGGGCTGCTCCTCGAGGTGGCCGAGGCCGACGAGGCTTCCGTGCTCGCCGCGCTCGAGTCGGCGGTCGCGCAGCAGCTCCTCGAGGAGGAGGCCGAGGCCGGCCAGCGCTACATCTGGCGCCACGCGCTCACGCAAGAGGCGATCGCGGGCGACACGGTCGTTCCGAAGCGGCAGCGGATCCACTCCCGGGCCGCCGACGCGCTCTTGCGCACCAACGGGAGCGCGCTCGCTGTCGCGCGGCATCTGCTGGGCGCCGGCCGCATGGAGGAGGCCGTGGACGCATGCCTGCGAGCAGCGGACGAAGCGGAGCGGGCGATCGCGTTCAGCGAGGCGGCCGAGCTCCTCGAGCGCGTGCTCCCGCACGTCACGGGCGCGCACGAGCACGCGTCGCTCCTCGCGCGGATGGGCCATCTCCGCTGGTTGAACGGCGAGCCGACGGCCGGCGAGCAGCTCCTTGCGGACGGCGTCGGGCAGCTCGACGAGCTAGGAGAGGACATCGAAGCAGCGAGAGCCCGGCTCCACCTCGGTCGCTGCCGGTGGGAGCTCGACCAGCCGGACGCCGCATATCGCGACTTCCAAGGCGCCCGGGACGTGCTCGAGAAGGAGGGCCCCTCGCCGGAGCTGGCGCTCGCCTACCTGCGCATCGCAGGGATCCACGCGTTCGAGCTCGACTACGGCGCCTGCCTCGCCGCCGCCGAGCGGGCGTTCGAGATCGCGGAGCTGGCCTCGGCGGACTACGAGCGAGTCTGGTCCCTCACCCATGTCGCCCTCGGGCACTTCGGCACCTCGCGCGAGTTCGAGATCCTCGACCGCTGCTACGAGGAGGCCCTGGCGAAGGGTTACGGGCTCATCGCCGGCAACACGCTCTACAACGAGATCTGGGATCGCGTCCACACGCTCACCGGTGGCCTCGCCGGCCCGCTGGAGAAGCTGGAGCACATCCCCTCGACGCCGTGGATGACGAGCGGCGGAACGACCGCGAAGAGCCTTGCCCTTCTCGCGGTTGGCAGGCTGCCCGAGGCGCTCGAGACCGCACGCCGGTCGACCGTGCGCCACGAGAGCCTCGGCGCCAGCAAGTTCACGTGGCGCTCGCGGCTGGTGGCAGCCGAGGCGTTGCTGGAGCTCGGCAGAGCCGACGAGGCGGCCGCCGAGTTGCCTCCGCCGTCGCCCGGGGAGGAGCTCCAGGACATCGTGTACGACACCGGAGCGCGCGTGGGGATCGCGCTGCAGCTCGGACAGCTCGAGGAGGCGGCGGAGCTCGGCCGGCGGGCCGCCGGCCCCGAGGAGCTGATGACCTTCCGCGAGACTGCGGGCATCGCGATCGAGGCCTTCGTGGCCATCGGCGCCCTGGACGAAGCGTGGGCGCTGCTCCAGCGGACAAAGGACGCCCCCGTCCAGCTCGGCGGCGCCGGGATCGCGCTCTCCGAAGGCCGCCTCCTCCTCGCGGCGGGCAAGCCGGCCGAGGCCCGGCCTCACCTCGAGCGTGCGATGCGCGCGTTCGAGATGGCGGGCCTGCGGCTCTGGCTCTGGCGCGCACGTCCTGGCCGCCGAGGCAGCCGCCGTGGTCGGCGATCCTGTCGCCGCGCGCGAGCTTTTCACGTCGTGCATCCGCGACGCTCACGCTGCCGGCGCGATCCGCGTCCGCGACATACGCCCAGGCGCTCGCGGCCCGCTTCGCCCTCTACGTCCCTTCTTCGCCGACGAGCCGTCGGCGCTCATCGCGAGCCCGACGTCCTCTCCGCGGCGAGCGGCTCGTCACTTCCATGTTCGCTGACGTGCGCGGGTACACGCCGCTCGCGTCCGCGAGCTCGCCGCAGGACCTCGCCGATCGCATCACGACGCTCCACCGCTGGGCCGCCGCGAGGTCGGGCGCCGCTACGGCATCGTGGACAAGTTCGCCGGCGACGCCGTCATGGCGACCTTCAATGCCGCGGGGGCGCGCGTCGATCATGCTGTCCTCGCGCTCGAGGCCGCTCTCGCGCTCCGTGACAAGGCGGCGCTCATGGATCTCCCGGTCGGCATCGGCATCGCCGTCGGGCCCGCCGTCGTGACGCGCTCCGTCGGCGACGCCAACGTCAGCGTCCTCGGCGAGGCGACGAATCTCGCCGCCCGTCTGCAGACCGCCGCAGCCGGCGGCGAGATCCTCCTCAGCGTCGAAGCGTTCCGCCGCGTCGCCGGTGGCTGAGCGAGCGCGGGCTCGCCGTCGAGCGTGAGGAGTTCGAGCTGAAGGGCTTCGACGGCCCGCAGCCGGCCTACCGGCTGGCGGCCTTCGTACCGGCGGCCGGCTGAGAAGGCGCCGCCGCGGGGCGACGGCGCCTTCCTCGCCGCGAGCGTCTACGTCGACCAGGGCTCCGCGTACAGCAGCGAGCCGTGCGTGGTCAGGTTCTCCCCTGTCTCGAGCAGGGTCTTCAGCCCGGAGAGAATCTGCGGCCAGCCGCCGTAGACCTCCTCGTGCGCGCCCTCGCGCAGCTGGTCGTGCGTGACGAGCAGCCGGCACGAGTCGCCCACCGGCTCGATCTCCCACGTGACCCTGGACGTCCCTTCGGCCTTCACGTCGTCGCTCCAGAGCGCGTTGAAGCTCTGGACGAGCCGGCGCGGCGGATCGACCTCGAGGTTCTCGCCCGCCGCGATGGCGAGCTCGCCGGCATTGGACTCGTACGTGGAGCCGTTCGTCCAGTCGGACTCGACGCGCACCCCGAACGAGTAGCGCGCCCGCAGGTCGGGATCGGTGATCGCCTCCCACAGGCGCTCCGGCGTGGTCTTGATGTAGATCTCGAACACCTTTTCCATCTCGGCCTCCAGCGTTGTCTTGAGCCCGGTGAGCGTGGCGGCCCAGGGCTCGGCGTACTTGCTCACCCAGCGGTCGTGGACGAGCCTGATCGGGACGGGGTTCAGGAAGTGGAGCTTCTCGCGGCCGCGGCGCTTGGTGGTCACCAGGCCGGCGCCCTCGAGCACCTTCAGGTGCTTCATGACCGCGATGCGCGTCATGGGCAGACGCCGCTCGAGTGCGGTCAGCGACTGCCCGTCCTCCCTGTAGAGCTCGTCCAGGAGGCCCCGGCGTGTAGGGTCTGCGAGCGCCTTGAAAACCTCGTCCATGCCGAGATGTTATGTAACCGTATGGTTACATGTCAACTGCGGAGTGCGAGAGATTTTTCAGGGACGGCCTGGACGATCCGTCATAGCTCGAGCAGGCGCGGTCCCCGGCTTTCGCCGGGACCGCATCAGCTTGAGGCCTAGTGCTTCCGGTCGAACCGGTTCGTCAGGTTGAGCGCGACGCTCGCCTCACCGAGGCTCTGCGCAGCCGCCGAGCGGCTGAGCGCCAACGCCTCGGGGAGGGCGGGCCTACCCGGCGTGAAGAGCCACGCGTCGAAGAGCTCGTCGAGGTCCTCGCCGGAAATGCGCTCGGCGAGCCGGATGAACTCGTCGGTGGTGACGTTGTCACCCTCGCGGGACTGGGCCCACTTCCGCAGGATCCTCGAGGAGTACGTCGTGCCCGACGGTGACCCGCAGCTGTTGCAGGGTCATTGCGCCGCGGATGTAGACGGCCCCGTCGAGAAGGGCGTCCGGTCCCGGATCGCCGATCGTCAGCGACCAGAACGGATCATCCTCGGGGATGCCGAAGTAGTTCTCGTCGAAGATCTCCTGCGCCGTCGCGAAGCCCTCGTGCTCGGCCCAGAGCCACTCGGCGTAGGTCGCGAACCCCTCGTTGAGCCAGATGTGCTGCCACCGAGCCAAGGCGAGGCTGTCGCCGAACCATTGATGCGCGAGCTCGTGCACGATCACGAAGTCGCCCTGCACCGGATTGGTGAAGAAGCCCTTCGCGTAGATCGGACGGGTCTGGACCTCGAGCGCGAACCCGATGTCCAGATCGTCGACGATGCCGCCTCCCGCCGAGAACGGGTAGTCCTTTCCCCCCCCCCCCCCCCCCCCCCCCCCCCCCCCCCCCCCCCCCCCCCCCCCCCCCCCCCCCCCCCCCCCCCCCCCCCCCCCCCCCCCCCCCCCCCCCCCCCCCCCCCCCCCCCCCCCCCCCCCCCCCCCCCCCCCCCCCCCCCCCCCCCCCCCCCCCCCCCCCCCCCCCCCCCCCCCCCCCCCCCCCCCCCCCCCCCCCCCCCCCCCCCCCCCCCCCCCCCCCCCCCCCCCCCCCCTTTTTTTTTTTTTTTTTTTTTTTTTTTTTTTTTTTTTTTTTTTTTTTTTTTTTTTTTTTAAAAAAAAAAAAAAAAAAAAAAAAAAAAAAAAAAAAAAAAAAAAAAAAAAAAAAAAAAAAAAAAAAAAAAAAAAAAAAAAAAAAAAAAAAAAAAAAAAAAAAAAAAAAAAAAAAAAAAAAAAAAAAAAAAAAAAAAAAAAAAAAAAAAAAAAAAAAAAAAAAAAAAAAAAAAAAAAAAAAAAAAAAAAAAAAAAAAAAAAAAAAAAAAAAAAAAAAAAAAAAAAAAAAAAAAAAAAAAAAAAAAAAAAAAAAAAAAAAAAAAAAAAAAAAAAAAAAAAAAAAAAAAAAAAAAAAAAAAAAAAAAAAAAAAAAAAAAAAAAAAAAAAAAAAAAAAAAAAAAAAAAAAAAAAAAAAAAAAAAAAAAAAAAAAAAAAAAAAAAAAAAAAAAAAAAAAAAAAAAAAAAAAAAAAAAAAAAAAAAAAAAAAAAAAAAAAAAAAAAAAAAAAAAAAAAAAAAAAAAAAAAAAAAAAAAAAAAAAAAAAAAAAAAAAAAAAAAAAAAAAAAAAAAAAAAAAAAAAAAAAAAAAAAAAAAAAAAAAAAAAAAAAAAAAAAAAAAAAAAAAAAAAAAAAAAAAAAAAAAAAAAAAAAAAAAAAAAAAAAAAAAAAAAAAAAAAAAAAAAAAAAAAAAAAAAAAAAAAAAAAAAAAAAAAAAAAAAAAAAAAAAAAAAAAAAAAAAAAAAAAAAAAAAAAAAAAAAAAAAAAAAAAAAAAAAAAAAAAAAAAAAAAAAAAAAAAAAAAAAAAAAAAAAAAAAAAAAAAAAAAAAAAAAAAAAAAAAAAAAAAAAAAAAAAAAAAAAAAAAAAAAAAAAAAAAAAAAAAAAAAAAAAAAAAAAAAAAAAAAAAAAAAAAAAAAAAAAAAAAAAAAAAAAAAAAAAAAAAAAAAAAAAAAAAAAAAAAAAAAAAAAAAAAAAAAAAAAAAAAAAAAAAAAAAAAAAAAAAAAAAAAAAAAAAAAAAAAAAAAAAAAAAAAAAAAAAAAAAAAAAAAAAAAAAAAAAAAAAAAAAAAAAAAAAAAAAAAAAAAAAAAGACCTCCAGCACGGCCTTCACGATGCCGTCGTAGCCGGTGCAGCGGCAGAGGTTCCCCGAGAGCGCGATCCTGACCTCGTCCTCGCTCGGGCTCGGGGTCGCCTCCAGCAGGGCGGTCGCCGAGATCAGCATCCCCGGCGTGCAGAAGCCGCACTGCACGCCGCCGTGCTCCAGGAACGCGCGCTGGAGCGGGGCGAGGCTCCCGCCGTCGGCGAGGCCCTCGACCGTCGTCACCTCGCGCCCGTCCGCCTGCGCGGCGAGGTAGGAGCACGAGTTCACCGGCTTGCCGTCGAGCAGCATCATGCAGGCGCCGCATTCGGAGTCGTCGCAGCCCTCCTTGGTGCCGGTGAGGCCGACGGCGTCGCGCACGGCGGAGAGGAGCGTGGTCGACGGCTCGAGCTCGAGCTCGTAGGCGACGCCGTTCACGCGCAGCGTCACGGGGATCTTCACGACGCCGCCCCGAAGAGGGCCGAGCTGGCAGGCACGCGATCGCCTCGCCCCGGGCGCGCGCGACGGCGGCCGTCAGCACGCGGCGCGCGACGACCTCGGCCATCGCGCGCCGGTAGTCGGCCGAGCCCGGACGTCGGAGATCGGCTCGGACGCCGCCGCGGCCTGCGCTGCCGCCTGCGACCGCCTCGGCACCGCCGTCCGAGCCGACCAGCGCCTCCTCGGCCTCGGCACCAGCCGGATCGTGGGCGCGAGCGCGGTGATCGCCACGCGGGCCTGCTCGACCTTGCCGCCGGCGAGCGTCACGGCCGCGGTGGCTCCGACGACCGCGATCTCCATCTGCCGCCGGTACTCGAGCCGGGCGTAGCAGCTGCCGCTCCCGTCGGGCGGGAACGGCATCTCGACCGCGGTGAGCAGCTCGTCCCGGCGCGCAGAGGTCGCGCCCGGCCCCGTCAGGAGCTCGGTCAGCCGGGACGCGCCGCTCGCCCGAGGCGGAGCGCAGCACCGCCTCGGCGCCGAAGACCATCAGCGGCCCGCCGAGCTCCATCGCCGGCGAGGCGTTCATGACGTTGCCGCCGACCGTGCCCTGCGCCCTCGTGGCGTGGGACCCGACGATCGCTGACGCGTCGGCGAGCGCCGTCAGCCGCTCGCGGACGGCCGGTTCGGCCGCGATCTCCTCGTGCGTCACGAGCGCGCCGAGGCGCAGCCGCCCGTCCGCGTCGCCAGGCCGCGCAGCTCCTCGATGCGGTGGATCGCGACGATGCTCTCCGGCAGCGGAGCTTGCCCTGCCGGGCGCCGACGACGAGGTCGGTGCCGCCCGCGACCGGACGCGCGCCGCCGGCCAGCGCCGAGAGCGCCTCGTCGAGGCTCTGCGCCGAGACGAACGCGGGGTCAACGGCCGTTCTCGGCTGCCGCGGCCCAGACCCGCTCGGGCGTCATCGGCAGCTCGCGGACCCGGCCCCCGACCACCTGGCGATCGCGTTCGCGATCGCGCCCGGAGTCGGCACGGTCGGCGGCTCGCCGACTCCCTTGGGCCCTTCGGGCCGCCGTTCTCGGCCGGCGTCTCGATCCACTCGACGTCGATGCGCGGCGCGTCGGCGGCGGTCACGAGCTTGTAGTCGAGGAGGTGCGGGTTGCGCTGGCGGCCGTCCTCGTCGAGCTGGGAGGCCTCGAGGAGCGCCTGCCCGATGCCCATGACGATGCCGCCGAAGACCTGGCCGCTCGCGCCGATGCGGTTGATGATCATGCCCGAGTCGTGCGACGGCGGCGACCTGCAGCACGCGCACGACGCCCGTCTCGCGGTCGACCTTGACGCGGGCGGCGTGGGTGAAGACCTGCGGCTCGAGGAACGACTCCATGCCGAGGCGGCCGAGGCAGCCCTCCGCGTCGCACGGCGGGTCCTCGGGCACGGGCCCCGAGCCCTTGCCGAGGAGCGGCGTCGCCGGACTCCGGCGAGCTCGGCGATCTCGACCGCCTTCGCCGGGGAGCCGACGACCTGCACCTTGCCGCCGGCGAGCTCCAGGTCCTCGCGCGACACCTCGAGCTCCTCGGCGGCGAGGTCGAGCAGCTGCTCGCGCACCTCGACCGCGGCGGCGACGACGGCGCGCCCGTTGTTCATGGTCGTCTGCGAGCCCGACGAGCCCGCGTCCCAGGGGCCGCGTCGGTGTCCTGGTAGAGGATCGAGAAGTCCGTCGGGCGCCATGCCGAGCACCTCGGCGACGAGGAGCGGCAGCCCCATCACGGCGCCGCTGCCGTTCTCCTGGGCGCCGGTGATGATCGTGCCGGAGCCGTCGGCGTTGAGCTTCACGTAGCGCCCGCGGGGTTGCCGAAGGACGGCCACCAGCCGCACGAGACGCCGATCGCCTCGTCGTCGGGCAGCTCGCTGTCCGGCGCGATCAGCTCGACGGCGCGGCTCGAGCGTCTCCTTCATGGCGATCGGCCCGAAGACCTGGCGGGTCGGCCCCTCGTCGCCCTCCTGCGACGAGCGTGCGCGGCGCAGCTCGACCGGGTCGAGGTCGAGCGCCGCGGCGAGCTCGTCCATGTGCTGCTCGAGCGCCCAGCAGACCTGCGGCGCCGTCGGCGCGCGGATCGAGCCGGACGGCTGGTTGTTCGTGTACTCGAGCGTCGAATCGACGTTGACGTTCTCGACCATGTACGGGCCGCAGGCGTGCATCGCCGCCATCTGCGCGAAGAAGCCGCCCTCGCCGCAGTAGGCGCCGCCGTCGAGGACGAGCCGGCCGCGGCGGGCGACGAGGCGTCCCGTCGCGCCGGGCGCCGGTCTCGAGCTCGATGACCATCCCCTCGCGGCGGTGGTCGGGCGCGATGAACTCCTCCTCGCGCGAGAAGACGAGCTTCACCGGCCGGCCGGCCGCCCGGCGAGCGCGGCCACGTGGCCCTCGAAGTGGAAGTCGCACTTGGAGCCGAACCCGCCGCCGAGCAGCGGGACGACGATGCGCACGTGCGACTCGGGCATCTGCAGGACGTGGGCGACGCCCGCGCGCGCCGCGAACGGCACCTGCGTCGAGCTCCAGACCGTCACGCTGTCGCCGTGCCACTGCGGCGAGCAGCGCCCGCGGCTCGATCGGCGCGCCCTGCGACGCCGTCGGCGACGTAGCGGCCCTTCACGACGGCGACGACGTCGGCGCCCGTCGATCGCCGCGTCGGCGTCGCCCTTCACGATCGTCGAGTAGCCGAGGATGTTGCCGTTGAGGCCGAGCTCCTCGTCGGCCTCGTACGACTCCCACTCCTCGTGGATCAGCGGCGCGCCCTCGGCGTCGCCGCCTCGATGTCGCTCACCGCCGGCAGCGGCTCGTACTCGACCTCGATCGCGGCCGCCGCGGCGGCCGCGATCTCCGGCGTCAGCGCGGCGACGGCGGCGACGATGTCGGCCTCGAAGCGCACCTTCTCGTTCGCGAAGAGCCGCGGTCCTTGGACGATGTCGCCGTAGAGCACGTCCGGGACGTCCTCGTGCGTGAGCACGGCGAACACGCCCGGCATCGCCCGCGCCTTGCCGGTGTCGATGGAGACGATGCGCGCGTGCGTGTGGTCGGCGTAGCGGAACTTCGCGTGCAGCTGCCCCGTGAGGTTCAGGTCGGCGGTGTACCGGCCGAGCCGGTGACCTTCTCCTTGCCGTCCTGGCGCAGGAAGGCGGGGCTGGCTCGGCGACGCTCATGGCTGCGGAGGATAAACCGCCGCGCCGTCAGCTGAAATCTCTAGGGGATGTTGACCGTCGTCTCGCAGCCCGCCACGGAGGCTGTCGATGCCGGGCCGCCGTCGACGTAGTCGTTGCCGGCGTCGCCGTTGATGGTGTCGTCCCCCTGCTGCCGACGAGGATGTCGTTGTCGTCGCCGCCGTTGAGCGTCAGGACGACGCTCGTGTTGGCCAGCCCGGAGGCGCTGACGAGGTCGTCGCCGCCGGAGAGGTTGACCGTCAGCGTGTCGTTGGCCGGCTCGGCGTTGGTGATCGCGATCGTGTACGCGTTGGTCGCGACGGTCACCGAGCCGCCGCTGCCCGAAACGCCGATCACGTCGATGCCCACAGTGCCGTTGATGGTGACCGCGTCGATGGCGCCGTCGCCGGCGCCGGCGACGCCGAGATTGACGTTCACGGCGGTCACGTCCGTCGCCGTCAGGTCGTTGATCGTGACCGTGTCGGTGCCGCCCAGGGCGTTCAGCGTCAGGTTCTCGACGTCGTCCGTGTCCATGATGATGTTGCCGACGTTGCGGGTGAAGAGCAGCCGCCCGCCGTTGGACGAGGCCGTGAATATCTCCGCGCCCGCCGAGCCGTTGAAGAGCAGGGTGTCGGTGCCGCCCTGGCCTTCGACGATGTCGCTGCCGTCGCCCGGGTCCCAGACGAACGTGTCGTTGCCGTTGCCGAGAGAGCCGTGTCGTTGCCCTGGTTGCCGTCGATCGGTGTCGTTGCCGTCACCGCCGATCAGCGTGTCGGCGCCGTTGCCGCCGTTGAGCGTGTCGTTGCCGTCGCCGCCGTCGAGCGTGAGCTGCATCAGCGCGGCGAGGCGCCCCGCCGGAAGCGTGTCGTTGCCGCCGAGGCCGTTGACGATGACGCGGTCGTTGGCCGCCTCCGATTCGACGATGTTCACCTGAGCGGCCAGCCCGTTGACCTGCACGGTGGTGCCGATCGAGATCACCTGGATGACGTCCGCCGCGGCGGTGCCGTTGACGATGACGTTGTCGGCGGCGCCGTCGCCGCCCCGCGACACCGAAATCGATGTTGACGGTCGTCACGTCGGTGCCGGCAGGTCGTTGACGGTGACGGTGTCGGCGCCGCCGAGGGCATTCACCGCCACCGTCTCGACGTCGTCGATGTCCATGACGATGTTGCCGAGGTTGCGCGTGAAGCTCAGCTCGGAGCCGTTGGCCGAGGCGGCGAAAATCTCCGCCCCGGCAGAGCCGTTGAAGCGCAGCGTGTCGGCTCGCTGCCGCCCTCGACCACGTCGCTGCCGTCGCCTGGATCCCAGATGAAGGTGTCGTTGCCGGCCCCGAGACTGCCGTGTCGTTGCCCGCGTTGCCGTCGACCGTGTCGATGCCCGTGAAGCCGTTCAGGGTCTCGGCGCCGCGGCCGCCGTTCAGCGTGTCCCCGCCGGGCCCGCCGTTCAAGGTCGTGCGCTCGGTGTTCGTGAACGCGCCCCGGGACTCGTCGATCCGCAGGCGGTCGTTTCCGAGGCCGCCCTTCACGACGATCCTGGTGAACCGGTTCCGGAGGAACGTGAAGTTCGCGCTGCCGTCCCCCACGTCGACCACGAGGCGCCCGCCGGAAGCCAACCGCAAGGCGATCCGCTCGCCGGGAGCGCTACCCATGACGGTCAGCGTGCCGCGGGCGACCGAAGCCGTGACGGCTGCCTGCGCGTGAGACGTGAGCCAGAGGGCGGCAGTCAGGACGACGCCGACCAGCAGGAGCCGGGTCGTCGTCGAGAGGCGAAGACGGGCGTGGCCGCAAACGCTTGTCCCCATTCTTCGATCATGGTTCCTCTTCGGGAACTTGTCCAGGAGCGGCTAGAGCGAGACAGGAAAGAGGTCGACGTAGCGCTCGTGCCACTCGCGGTCGGAGATGGAGCGGCGACCGAATGCCTCGAGCACCGCTCGTGGCGACTGATCCTTCGAGCGCGCCAGCAGGCATACGACCGCCGCCAGGACGTACTCCAGGAGGTCGGGATCGATTCGAGCCACGCCCAGGGCCCGCTCGAACGCCCAGATCATTCTCTCTCCGTCCGGGCCTCCGACACCCTCACGGAGCTCGTGGACCAGAGGCTCGAAATCGAAGTCGTCCCAGTCGACTGCGGTCACAAGCGGAGCATAGGCAGGCCGGCGGCATGTCGTTAGCCGCCGGCCTGCTTCGCTCCGTGCTTGTTGCTAGCCGGTGTAGCCGCGCCCCTCGGGGCCGTAGTAGCTGCCGACTTCGGACCTGTAGCCGACGTCCTGGTAGTTCGACTCGTCGAACTCGGGCGAGTCCTTGATCTGGTCCTTCGTCCGGTTGACGTAGACGGTCTCCGCCACGGCGTCGATCCGATCCACGACGCCTGCCGGAAGCAGGACCTTCTTGCCGAAGATCCAAGGGCCGGTGTCGACCACGAGGTAGCTCGAGCCGACGTCGTACGTGGCCTCATCGACCTTGCCGATACCGCCGTCGACGGCCTCGACGCTGTAGCCGGTCACGTCGACGCCGCGCCCCATGTCGACACCGAGGGCGCCGGACTCCCGGTATGTCCAGATGTCAGTGCTGGTCACGTTCTACTCCCTCCTTCGAATAAACCCCCCGGGAACGTCACATCCGTCCCCGGCCTCCCGCGGCGCGGCCAGAGTTCGACGAGCCCTGAGGCTCCCGATCCAGCTCGGTAGGTATTGCCGTTCCTGTCTTCGTTGCAAGAGGCACGGCCGTTTCCTCTCAACACCGCGGACGCCTCTTTCTTCCCGGACAAACTCACGCGAAACACCCAGAATCTGGGGCGACGGGTCTGGCTGGCACTCGGCAGCGATTCCCACTGCTCCCGCTGGAGGCGGACCCACTCCTCGGTCGATTCTCGCTGCCCTCCGCTATCACTACTCGGCGATGACCCAGCACGCAAGCGCTGCCCTCGCCTCGGCCGAGGCGCAGGTCGCGGCCGCGCGCGACGATCCCGCGGCGCGCATTGCCTTGATCGTGCGGACCTACCACGGGCCGACCGGCCGTGCCCCGCAACACCTGCCGTTCCGGCGGGCGGCGCTCTCGTTCATGCGCTGGCAAGCGCATCGCGGTGTGCTCAATCCGCTCGACGCCTCGCCGCCCGGCAGCGTGTGGTGGCGGGCGGTCAACGAGCGACTGCTGCGAGACGGATGCGAATCCGTCGCACTCGTCGGCGGCCTGGCCGGAGAGCCGTCGTCGCGGCCCGTGCAGCTGTGGCTGGAGTTCATCGCGAGACCGACGGGGCGGAACTGGTACCGAGCTCATAACTCGAGCATCGTGGGTGCCTACCTCGAGCACCGCGACCTCGCCGAAGCAGAGAGCGCGTCGGAGCGCTTCTTCATGAACGTCGCGCTGGTCCGCGTGCTCTACGCGCATGCACTCGTCGGGGCGCCTCGCCTGGCGCTGGGACGGTTCGCTCCGCTCAGCCGCCTGCTCGGCGACCCCCGGCTCGGGATGGCCGGTGTCTTTCTCTCACTCCGCCGCGTGCTCCCAAACCGCTATCCGCTCGCGCTCGACGTGGAGCGCTACATCGCCGACGAGCAGCGTCTTGGCCGGCTGCTCGACTACGCGGTGATCGTGCCGCGGCTGCAACGCATCTACGAGTGGTCCGCCGTGGAGCTCGGCGAGCCACGCCTGCTCGAGCTGGTTCGCGACGGCAGCCCGATCTACGCCTGGCCCTTCGAAGAGCGACACGTGTGGCGCTCCCCGCACATGCCACCGGTCGCGCGGGCTCTCGAACGCGCAACCAGGGCGCGTTGAGACGGGCGGACCGGTTCCTCAATGATCTTCGTATTCAGGGAATGGCGGCCTCGCTCGTCCAGGCCAAAGCACTTGTCCTTGCGCTACTCGTGACCGCCGGCTGCGGAGGAGCAACGCGGGAGCCGACCAACCAGGCCGAACGTGCAACCGCGACGACCGATCCAGCTGCCGCCAAGGCCGCGAGTGGCAGTGGCGAGGCAAGCGACTTTCGCTTCACCCCGGCAACCTCTCGTGACGGACACCGGGTCGTTCTGCCGGTCACGTTTCCGGACGGGACGACCGCCGAGCTCATCTACCCGCCAAAGCTCAGGATTGCCGCGCTGGGCGTCGGCCCTTATAGCTGAGGGAAGTCTCCAGGGCGAGAGCCCGGCGCCTGAACGGAGCGACACAGTCAGACGCGACTTCCAGATCTTCTTCGGCGAGCTCGACCACGTCCTCCTTTCTCTCAACCGCGGTAAGCCGCCGCTGCTTTTTTCGCACCACGATGCGGAGGTCGCCGGCGAAGCCGGTCCGCTACTGGGGAGCTGGGCGAGTGGAAGCCAGGCGACGACTATCTCGGCTTTCAGTTCGGACGCTGGGCAGTGCTCGTCTACGACTACGCCGCGGATGGTCCTATGCGCGGCGCGGTTACCCAGTTCGAGGACTTCGATTCGCGCGCGGATCTCATTTCGGTGGATCATCCAACCGTCGTGGAGAACTATCGAGAAGCCCACACGACTGCGAAGGCCTACGACCGGGGCGAGGCGAGTACCGAGGACCTCCGTGAGGCGATGGTCCGTTACCGGTCGCTTTTCGAGGAGCTCGTCAGTACAGACAAGCGGACGCACGAGGAGGTGCGATGATGGAGCGAGACGAGTCCACCACGACTTCTGCCGAAGAGCCCGTCAGCGAGACCGACGAGAGACGTCCCACCACTGCGGACATCGCCTCGGGCACGAATGATTCTGGTGAACAGGCGCCGCCTGCCGCCGAAGCCGTCGCTGACGAGGAGGACGAGCACCGTCCGCTGCTCGAAGAGGAAGCGACGGTCGAAGTCCGCAGCCGTTGGGAGAAGATTCAGGGTGGCTTCGTTGACGAGCCTCGCCGCGCGGTCGAAGAGGCGGACACGCTCGTGGCGGAGCTGATGCAGCAGCTCGCCGACTCCTTCGCCGAGGAGCGCAAGGGACTCGAGGGGCAGTGGGATCGAGGTGACGAGGTCTCGACTGAGGACCTTCGCATCGCGCTGCAACGCTACCGCTCGTTCTTCGATCGACTTCTCTCTGTCTGACAACTAAGCGGGACCGGGGCCCGGATGCGATTCACCGGGCCCGGAGTCCCTTCCGCGTACCGGCTAGCTGGCGACCACCGACCTAGAGGCCAGGTCTGCTGCTCCGACGAGCCTGAGCGGCAAAACCCGCGTCCCATAGGAGGCCCCGCCGAGCCACGTTCCGTCGGCCTGCCGCTGAGTTCGTCGCGAACAGGTAGGTGGCGGTAGACCAACGTAGGCCCGCGACGTCGAAGGAGGCCACCGGAACCTGACCGACGAGCGTCCAGCCCCGGCCCCGCTCAATCCGCTTGCGGACGCCGAACGGCGGCAGGAGGCCGGCGCACCGGTGGACACGCCAGCGGCCGTCAAGAGGGCTCGGCGCGGGCACCGGCGAACGGTAGCGGCGACCTGCACCCGCGCTAGGACGGCGCCCTACCCTCGGCGGGATGACCCGAACTCCGGCTCGGCGCACTCGGGACAGGACAAAAGCCGCCTTCTCTGAGGTTTTCATGGCGCCTGGAAGGGAACGTCTCCCTGTGTTAAAAGCTTCGGGGCGCAAAGGGGTTGATGTAGTTGTTGGAGCGAATGCGAACTGGTCTGTCGTGAGATGCCGTCCAACTCTGTCTGGCTACTTGCCCAAGCCTTGAAGCCTGCCGCGGCCGTGGCGGACGCCACGCCCTTCGGCGGGGACTCAGTTCGAGATCCGGGCGAGGCGTGCACAGGAGGCCGCCGAGCGTGCTCGGGAAGCCGAAGAGCGCGCCCTGGAAGCAGCGCGGGAGTCCAAGGCTCGCGCTGCCTACGCTCGCCAGGTCAGCGAGCGTGGTCACGCCCGAATGACGGAGGTGGAGCGCGAGACGAATCGGGACGTGAAGCAGCGCGTGGAAGGCTCAGAAGACCGCCGACGAGTTCGTGCGGCGAGACGCTAGGCCGCCGAGGCGGATGCAGCAGAGGATCGAAGGAAATCCAGCACGAAAATGACGAAGAGATCGAGGGAGCCCACGTCCATGCCGAGCGGGCCGAAGAGCGCGCCGAGGAGCCCGTCGAGACTGGAACAGGGGCACCCGCCGAGGCCAAGCGGCTGGCGGACGAGCGGCGCAGGCCGCCCGCGCCGCGGCCGAGGAGGCCCATCGCCAGGCGAAGCAGCTCGCCGACGAAGCGGATCAGCAAGCCAGCGATGCGGAACACGGACCGGGGAGACCGAGGGTTTCCTGAGCACCTGACGGCAGCTGCAAGGCACGCCGCACGCGAGTTAATCGGGACACGGCGAACGGCGGCTTGAAGTCCTACAACAAGCCGGAGCTGGACGAGCTTGCCGGCATGGGTATCCGAGGACGGTCGAGCAGTGACCAGGGTGAGCTTGTCCAGCGATGACGAGGGCTTCTGGAAAACGCTAACGGGAGGGCTTCAGATGGGAACTTCAAGAGGGAAAGCGAACGGGAACGACTATCGTTCGCTCGGCGAGCTGCGCGACGGCTTGAACAAGAGCAGGCTCCTGAAAGCTGGGCCCATCGCTGGCGGCGTCGCAGGCCTCATGCCGGAAGCGCCGCATCTCATTGTTTCGGCGGCGGAACAAGGGTCATCGATCCGTGAATCCTGATAGATCCCGGGCGTAAGCGATGCCTAGATCGTCGAGGACACACTCCGGCCGCACTAACAGCGGTTCCGATCCGGCGCAGCCGCTCGGACGGATCTCGTCGAGGCCTGTATCCGTGCGCGCTCGCTCGGCATGCCGCTCTTGAAGGTCGAAGCCACCATCGCGCTTGCGCGGCCGGACCGAGAGCGCCGACCTCTGCTGCGCGTGACTGCCGATAAGCTCCGCGCGGCCATCTCCCGCGGCATCGACGCGCTCAGGGGATTCCAGAGAAGCACTGGCCGAGGCTGTTCGGACGATCAACGAGGGAGAGGCTCCTCGCCGAAGCGCGAGAATATCCTCGACAGGATCTTCGTGATCATTGCTCGCTTGGACGGCAGGGAATGTGCCTCGGGAAGGCATGTGACTCGGCGACGAGGCGCGTGGCGTTTTTCGCTGAAGCAGCTGCCGACGGAACGCGCGCTGTCGGCAGCTCCAGTTGCCTGCTGGCTGACCCGTGGGTGCAACCGGTTGTTCGACGGCGCCGTCCGACCGCGCCTGCTCGGCATGGGCTTCCACCTCGTCGTCCGCCCCGGACTGCAGCTGATTCCGCCAGCCCGCGAGGATGCCGTGGACGCTCGCGGCGCCGATGATCGGCTCCGGCGGGCACCTCGAGGTGCACCGGGTGGAGGATGAACGGCCGCGTCTGCAGCCCGCCGATGCCGCCGTGGAAGCAGATCAGCTCCTCGAAGGCGCAGCCCTCGTCGAGCTCGGGGTCGTAGAAGCTGCCGACCATGATGTCGGCGACGTGCTGGAAGCCGTCGGTGCGCAGCAGATGCTGCGGTGCGGTGCGGCGAGAAGGGCGCGAGCGGGTCCTCGCCCTCGACGCGGCCCTCCGCGAGGTAGTGGGCGCCGTCGGCGCCGAGCGCGACCGCCCCGTGCTCGGACGAGCGACGAGCAGCCAGCCGACGTGAGGATGCGCGCGGAGGGCGTGGTATGAGCTTCGGGTGCCGCTCTCGATCTCCTCGAGCGTCAGCCGGCGGCGCTCCTCCATCAGGTAGACGAGGCCGAGGTTGCCGGAGCCGAGCACGACGACGTCCTGGTCGGAGACATCGTTCTTGGGCCGCTTCGCCTTCTTCCCCGTCGCCTCGCTGAAGGCGTTGCCGACCATCGAGCTCTGCTCGTCCCCGCCGGCGATTCCCTCGACGTCGCCCTGCGCGAGCGAGCGCTCGACGAGCTCGTCGAGGCCGTAGCCGTTGCGCTGCTTGAAGGTCGCGCCCTGCGTCTGCCCGTGGTCGGAGAGGACGACGATCTCGTACGGACGCGGTGCGTAGCGGCAGGCGTGCTCGATGTGCGCGAACTGGTCGTCCAGCTTGCGCAGGGCCTCGAGCGTGTCGGCGCGCTCGAGCCCCGAGTGGTGCGCGACCTCGTCGTAGCTCGAAAAGGTCGCGTAGACGGCGGGCCGCCCGCGCATCATGTCGGTGAGGACGCCAGAGACGATCAGGTCGCGCACGAAGACGCAGAGCGCCGCCCTCATGAACGGGTAGATGCCGCCGCGGTGGCCGCGCGGCTGCACGTCCCGGCGGTTCGCGCGCAGCGCGGCCGTCCACTCGAGGATGACCTCCCAGCCGAAGAGGACGAGCGTCCGCGTCACGTTGTCGCCGTTGGCGAAGAACGCCCGATAGCCGGGGTTCGACTTCTTCTCCGCCTCCATGCGGCTGACCGTGAGGATCACGTCCTCCGCCTCGCCGGAGAGGAGGTTTCCGCGGCTGGCGCCGCCGTTGCGAGCAGGCCGATGCCGGTCGCGTGGCGCCGTTCGATCTCCGCGCAATCCGGCGGCGCCGAGCAGGTCATCAGCGTCGCGGTCTCCTTCTCCACCCAGCGGAAGGCCGAGATGTCCTCGTTCGAGCCGAGCAGGATCCCCGCCTGGCTGGCGCCCGTCTGCGAGGAGAGATCGGTCTCCCACTCGGCCAGGCGGTGCGTGTCGTCGGCCAGCCAGCGGGCCATGGTCGGCGCGTTGCCGTCGCGCATCGCCCGGCGCAGCACGGGCAGTGCGAGCCCGTCGATCTCGAGGAAGATGATCCCGGGGACGTCGGTGCTGGCGATGATCCCCTGCCGGCGCGCGATCCGTTGCGCGATGCGGATCGAGGACATGTCATCCGAGCCGAGGATGACGGCGAGCACGACGCTGACCGCCGCGACAACGAGCGCAGCGAGCAGCGCCCAGCCGAAGTTGTCGACCGTGAACACCCCGTCGGTGATGTTCAGGTCGGCGGCGATCGGAGGATGAGGGCGTCCGCGACCAGGACGAGCAGGAAGCCGAGGACGAGCGTGAGCGGCAGGCGCAACGCGGCGAGCACGGGCGGGATGACCGCGTTCAGCGCCGCGACGATGACGGCGACGAGAAGCGCGCCCCAAAAGCCGCCGATGTCGACGCCCGGCAAGATCGCCGCGGCCACCATCAGGGCGACGCCCGTCGCGAACCACGAGACGAGGAGCGGGAACAGCCGCAAACGGGGACGCTCGGGCTGCCAGGCCGTGGACTGGCCGTAGGACGGCTCGGGACCGCTAGTCATCTAGTTCTCCTCCTCCGGGGGGTGCGGATTCTCCGCGGCCCCGTTGTCGTGGCGGCGACGAAACCGGCTTTGGCCGGACGCTTCGCACGCTGCCTTCTTCTCCGCCTTCTTCTCGGCGTGCTCTGCCTTCTGCTCGGAAACCTTGACCTTCGCGTCCGCGTACGACTGCGTGACGAGCTGCTTGCCGCCCTTCCAGCCGAAGACCGAGACGACGAGGACGATCGCAAAGAGGACGTTCCAGGCGGACGATGATCAGCTGCTGCGCGGTCGAGTAGCTGACCGCGGTGCTGTTGCGTCGTCGCAGCAGGTGTCGAGCGCGAGCGCGTTCGTTGCCTGCGTGATGCCGACCGCACCGGGGGTGACCGAGACGACGTTCGCAAGCGAGCCCGAGCCCGCCACCCACATGACCGACTCGAAGGTGACCGGGATCGTGAAACCCACGAGGAAGATCCCGATCACCGCGAGCTTGCACAGCCCAGGACAGAAAGGCCGGCAGAAACGAATGCATTCAGTACTCC
Source organism: uncultured Actinomycetes bacterium (assembly GCA_963839745.1). Classification (GTDB taxonomy): domain Bacteria; phylum Actinomycetota; class Thermoleophilia; order Gaiellales; family Gaiellaceae; genus JAIBJN01. Next base: position 521,880 of record CAWIWC010000010.1, on the reverse strand, counting down.
TTCCAACGAGAGAGGATCACTACCTCCCTGCTTCGCCTTCACCCAGAGCTTCTTCAGCTGCCGCCAGAAGATGCGCGCCAGGAGCACGATCAAGACGACAGCACCGACCGCGATCACGACCGTCACCACAGGGTTCTCGGAGATGTTCCCGAGGCTCGCGTCGAACGAGCCGGGCACCGACAGGAACAGATACAAGTAGAAAACGAACGTGCCGGCAATCGTGAAGAAGATCTTCTCAACCAGTAGGCGGCGAGCGCGCCCGATGATTCAGGCCGGGATGATGGCGACGAACATGACCAGCGTCGCGAACGTGCCAATGTTCGCCGGCAGGAAGTTGTTCATCGCCACGCCGACGGCGTAGGCGGTCACGATCGGCCAGAAATCGACCTGCCCCGGATAGGCCGCCCGCAGGATGCCGTAGTACGAAAGGCCGGCGAAGACCGTCTGGCCGGTCTGGAAGAACAGAGCCCTGGAGACCATCTAGCCGGTTCGGGACCTCCTTGATCTCGGCCCAGAGATCCTTCAGCCAGCCGATCACATCGACTCCAAGCAGATTCAGGACGACGACGACGAGCGCGATCCCGACCAGCCAGCCGGCGACCTTAAGCAGCCGCCTGGGGCGGGACGGCTCATTGAACGGGTCAACGACCGATGGCTGGGCTGGCGCTGGTGCAGCGACCTCGCTCATGCCTCGATGGTCGCGCCCGCCTCCCGTCGCCACATCATCCAATCTGTGTGACCCGTCGGTCAACGCGCCCGGTGGCGCCCTGGGCGCGATTCGCCCAGAGCGTGCGATGCCTAGCGGTCTCGGCCGCGACACCTTTCCTTGCGTCTCAAGCGCAATTCGAAAGGAGCAATCGCTATGGCATCGGAAGACTCTTCGTGGAGCGGGTGGATCGTCTTCGCCGCCTTCGTGCTCATCATCGTCGGCGCGCTCGACGTGATTCAGGGCTTCGTCGGGATTCTGGAAGACGAATACGTCGTGGCCACGGCCAAGGGCCTCGCGATCGTCGACGTGACGACGTGGGGCTGGATGACGCTCATCTGGGGCGGCCTGCTCATCCTCACCGGCCTCGGCCTGATCGGTGGGGCCGGCTGGGCACGCTGGGTCGCGATCATCGGCGTGGCCGTCAATGCGATCGGCCAGATCGCGTTCATGGCGAACTACCCCCAGGCGTATCCGCTCTGGAACATCCTGATCGTCACGCTCAACATCCTCGTGCTCTACGCCCTGACGGCGCGCTGGCAGGGCTTCAAGGCGTCCGTGGCCTGAGCGGACTTCCGGACCGGATCGAGGGGCGCGGCTGACCGAGCTCCCTCGATCCGCGTTCACCTCGCGCTTCGTGAAAGCCACGAGGCGATCGAGATGAAGAACGAAACCTCGTTTCCCAAAATCGGAATCTGGTCTTGGACCTTCGTCGGATTCGTCGCGGCGACGCTCATCGTCGTCACCGCGTTCGGCGCCGTGAGCGAGATCGTTCTTCCCCTGTTCTTCGCGGCCGTTCTCGCCGTGGTCTTCAAGCCCCTTGTCGGGTAGCTCGAGCGCCACGGGCTCAAGCCCACCCTCGCCGCCGGCCTGGTCGTCCTCGGTCTGCTCGCCTTGATGACCCTCGTCCTTGTCGCCACCGCGCGGAGGCTCATCCTGCAGACGGACGAGATCGGCGTCTCAGTCGATGCGGCCATCGACAAGGCGAGCGCTGAGCTCGATGTCGATCAGGATGCGCTGACCGACGCCCGGGCAGCAGCCGAAGAAACCTCGCCTGCGGTCGCCGAAGGCTTCATCACCAAGATCGTCTCCGGCATCCACGCACTGATCGGCCTCGCCGGTGGCCTGATCCTCGGCGCGCTGATCATCTTCTACCTCCTCAAGGATGGCACCAGCCTCCGGCGCTCCGTCGTCGCGCAGGTCTCCCCATCGATCCGTGACGACTTCGACACCTTCGTCGACGATGCATGCCGAATTCTCCGCAGCTACGGGCGGGGCCGCACCGCCATGTCCGCGATCGTCGCGGCGGTCGTCGGTCTCGCCAGCCTCCTGCTCGGCCTCCCGCTCGTCTTCACCATCGTCGTGGCGAACTTCATCGGCGGCTACATCCCCTACATCGGTGCCTTCCTCGGCGGCGGGCTCGCCGTCATCGTCGCCTATGGCGACGGCGGGCTCGGCGTCGCTGCCGTCATGCTCCTCATCGTTCTCGCCGCAAACCTGATGCTCGAGAACTTCGTCGAGCCCCGCGTGATGGGCCGCACCCTCGACATCCACCCGCTGCTCGTCCTCATCGTCACCGCGCTCGGCGGCTTCCTCTTCGGCATCGTCGGCCTCCTCCTGGCCGTGCCGTTCACCGTGATCGCGGCCATCGCCGTCGGCCGGCTTCGGTCGAGAGGCTTCTTCACCCTCGTGGCCGACCGAGCCGAGCCGAGCGTACAGCGGATCCTCGAATCACCCTCGCGCTCACGCTCAGGCGGCCTGTAACGTGCAGCTCTCGATGGGTGCCGTCTTCGCGTACGGCGACAGGCTGGCCTGGGTCGCTACGACGGCTCGGCCTCGCCATCGTCCTACGCGATCCACACGCTCGCTCGAGCGGGCGCCCTCAGCAGGCGTTACGAGGGATCGCTCTTGCGCGTCTCGATTCGCTCGAGCCGCGCGTTGATCTGACGGAGCTGCTCGGCAATCGAGGTCTCGGCGTCCGAGTCGGCCGGCTCGAGGCGCGAGCGCGACACGAATGTGCTCGTGATCGCGGCGGTGATGACGGTCAGGAAGCCGATGCCGACCAGCATGACGAACGCGGCGAGGAACCGTCCGGCGCTAGGTCGTCGGAACGTTGTCGCCGTACCCGACCGTCGTGGTCGTCTGCACCGCCCACCACAGCCCGGAGCCGATCGTCGGGTAGTTCTCGCGGTCGAGGACCGTCATCAGGGTCCCGGCGGGGACGGTGATCCGCGACCGTCGCGGAGGCGATCACGACGGCGGCCCCCCGCGGCGTCACGGCGCGGGCCACCCAACGCTCGAGCCACCGTTCGAGCCTCGTCTCGTTCGGAGTGTCGGCGGGGTCCTCGTTCATCGTTCTCAGTCCTCCGGTTTCATGCGGGTGAAGCCCCCGGCGAGCCCGTCGCCTCGCCCTCGGCCTGCTCGCCCTTCCTGAGGAGCTCCTCGTAGAGCGAGCTGTTCAGCACCGGTGAGCTGACGACGAGGATCCCGAGGAGGTAGACGAAGAAGATGAGCGTCGTCGCGGCGCCGAGACCGCCGTACAGCGAGGTCGACTTCGCGAGCTCATCCACGAGGAAGGCGTCGACCAGTCCGCTGAGCAGTGGGACTCCGACCCCGATGAGGAGCTGCGCCGGGCAGCAGCGCCCGCCAGGGAGCGTCCCGGTGCGGAAGGTGAAGTGAAACCCAGAGCCACAGCCCGGTGAGCGGTGCGATCGTGAGCGCGGCCGCCAGGAGGCCGTGCCACGCGACGTCGGCGAACCACGAGCTGAGCGCGACGGTGATGATGGCCGCACAGAGCATGCCCGTGAACACAAGTGACCCCACCGGCTTGGCCCTCGAGGGAGGCTCGTCCCAGACGAGCGAATGAACGAGCACTACCGCCTTGGCGCCTGTGAAACCCGCCCAGAAGAGAAGGGGCACTCCGACCGCGAAGAGCCACCACGAGTTGGACTCGGCGGCACGCGAGGCATCGCCGATCGCGTTGGAGATCGCCGCCGGGACGCCGCCGCCCTCGACCGCGTCCTCGGTGTCTTTAGCGTCGCTGAGGCCGAGAGCGCCGCCGACGATCAAGCCGAACGGCAGCAGCCACAGGAAGAACCTGTACGCCAGTCCCCCGGCGAGGACGCTCGCCGCGACACGCCGGTTTCGTTCCACCGCCCGGATCGGAACTGCGAGGGCCACGTGCCGTTCGCTCGCGCCCTTGGCGCTCTCCTTCGCGGCGCCGAGCTTGGCGCGGGCTCGCTCGCTGCGGCCAGCGTCGGCCGCCTGGCCGCCCTCCGCGGGTTCGAGCCGTTGATCCTCGATGTCGCTCATCGTCGCGCCCTCCAGGCTCCTCTCAGGCCGGCGCCAAGCTTCGATCGTCGACCATGTAGGCAAAGAACAGCGCGAGCGGGAAGAAGACCAGGCTGAAGAGGAAGTAGAGGAAGAAGCTGTGCCCCTTGCGGGCGGCAACCCGGGCCGGCCAGAACGCGATGGCTACCCAGACGATGATGGCCCAGGATGGACCAGAGCCAGAACAAGTCATGCCTCCTTCGAATTGGTGGGTCTAGGTAAGGCGGTCACTAACACTCCAGGGCATCCGTCAGCTGCTGTGCCCCGTCGGCTGCCTCGCCTGCGCGCGCCTGGGCGTCCTCCCCACTCGAGGTGGAGAGCGACTCCAGGTTGGACGCAAGGTTCTCGGCGGCGGTCGCCGCGTCCGCCGCGCCGGCGGTGGTGAGAGTTTGGGCGCCGGCCTCGAGAGCCGCCGCAAAGGTTGCGAGACGCGCACGCAGGTCTGCGCCGACCTCTGACTCGCCGGCGGAGACTTCCGTCAGGTCCGCCTCGAGATCCGATAGCCCGGAACAGAGCTGCGCCTGAGCCTCCTGGATGTCGACGCCCTCGTCGACCGTGCCGGTGCCGGAAGCGGCGGTACTCGGCGCCGCCTCGGTCGTTGCGCTGTCTTCGTCGTCGGAGGCACAGCCGAGGGCCGTGACCATGACCATGAGGGCAGTAACGAGGACAGCTCCGAAACGGCGGGTCATGATGCGATTCGAGTTCACTGTCGCCTCCTTGGATTGGTGCGAGGGCCGTGCCAGCCGCGCGGCCCGAGGACGGCGGCTCGCCGGCGCCACGCTCGGTTTACTGGTCGTTGAGGTCGGCCTCGTCCAGGGCGGCTTCGTCCTCGAGCTCGGCGACCTCGATCTGGAGCGCGATCGCCTTGACGATGTTGCCCGTCGCAGACGCGACCCGGGCCGTGCCGACGATCGGAGCGATCGCGGCAAAGACGCCGCGGACCTGCTCAGAGTCGATTCCGGCCGCGCCTGCCGCTCGCAGGTTCAGCGCATACGAGACTGGCGGGGCATCGACCGCGGCGAGCGCGGCGATGCGAACGAGCATGAGCGTCTCCGGGTCGAGACCCGAAGCCTCGATCGAGTCCGCGGTCATGCTTGCGAGCAGGTCGAGGACCGGGGTGTCGGTGGTCGAGTCAGCCATGGTGCTCTCCTTTCGTTGGACGTTCGTGCCAGAACGGGGGGTCGGTCGTGGAGAGTCAGTTGTCTGTTTCGGGTGGAGGAGAGGAGACAAGATAAGTGTCCTTGGGTCTTTTGGTCCACTCCGTTCGTGGTGGTCTGGGTGCAGATTGATAGTATGAGGTAAGCCCGATTCGAACGGAGAGGGGGGGGCGAGGATCCAGGTTGGTGGGGATGGAGGGTCTGTGGAGGTATTTTTTTTTGGAAAGCGAGGCGTCCTTTACGTGTCGTTGCGGTGCCGAGTATGGGCGTCGGCGGGTCCGTCCTCGTCATACCGATCGCATGAAAATGGCGCCTCGGGAGCAGCATTCGGGAGGGCGGCACTCGGTTGTCCGCTCAAGCGCCATGCCCTAGCATCGGCCTGCAGTTGGCAGCCACGGAAGTTCCTTTCGACCTCGCGGAGGTCAAGCTCGCTCCACCGTCGCCCCGGCCCGGCACCGTGGCGAAAGAAGCGGTGATCGGACAGCTGAGCGCGGGGAATGCGCCTGTGGCGACCGTGGTCGCACCGGCCGGCTACGGGAAGACGACGCTCCTCGCACGTTGGGCCGAGGCCGATCCGCGGCCGTTCGCGTGGGTCGCTCTCGACGGGCGAGACGACGACCCCGTCGTGCTCCTGCGCTACATCGCGGCGGCGATGCACCGAGTCGAGCCGGTCCGTCCCGAGGTGTTCGACGCGTTGTCCGGACCAGGGGGATCCGTCTGGTCGACGCGTGTCTCGCGTGTCGGCAGCGCTCTGGCCGCGCGCGAGCGCCCGCTGGTTCTGGCGCTCGACGATTTGCACGCTGTGGCCAATCCGGCCTGTCTGGACGTGCTTGCGGAGCTTTCCCGGTACGTCCCAGCCGGCTCGCAGATCGCGATCACAAGCAGGCAAGAGCCGCCCCTACCCCTTGCCCGCTGGCGAGCGCAGGGCTCGGTGAGCGAGATCGGCGTCGCAGACCTCCGGCTGGACGAGCAGGAGGCGAGGCTGCTCCTCGAGGCCGCGGGTGTCGAGCTCGACGACGGCGAGCTCTCCGAGCTGACCGAGCAAACAGAGGGCTGGCCGGCCGGCCTGTACCTGGCGGCGCTGTCGATGCAGGCCGGGGCGCGGCCACGGTGCGTGCCGAGGGGTTTACCGGCGGCGACCGCTTCGTGTCCGAGTACTTCCGCCTCGAGCTTCTGTCACGGCTACCGGAAGACGAGGCGAAGTTCCTCAAGCACACGTCGGTCCTGGAGCGCATGTGCGGCGGTTTGTGCGACGCCGTGCTCGAGACGACGCGGTCGGCGCAGACGCTCGAGTCGCTCGCACAAGGAAACGGCTTCATCGTGCCCCTCGACCGGCGAGGCGAGTGGTACCGATACCACCACCTCTTCGGCGAGCTCCTCAGGAACGACCTCGAGCACGACCGAGCCCGAGGCGGTGCCTGCGCTCAACGCTCGCGCCATGGCCTGGTGCATCGCTAACGACCTGCCCGAGGAGGCGATCGGCTACGGGCAAGCGGCGGGCGAGACGGACGCTGTCGCCGGCTTGGTCGACGCCCTTAGCCCGCCGCTCTACTACGACGGCCGCTTGCAGACGTTGGAGGAGTGGCTCGGGTGGTTCGGCGACGACGAGCTTGTGCAATATCCCGCACTTGCCGTCTTTGGAGCCTGGTGGCGCGCGCTGACGGGGCGAGCCGAGGAGGCCGAGCGCTGGCTCGCCCTCGCCGACGGGGCGGCCTCGAAGATCCCGCTCTCGGACGGCAGCGCCACGATCGAGCCGTGGGTCGCCACGCTGCGCGCGCACATGATGCCGAATGGCGTCGAGCAGGCGCTCGCCGACGCCGATATGGCGCTGGATCAACTCCCGCCGGACAGTTTTTGGACCTCTACCGCACTCCTCGCCCGAGGAGTTGCGCACGCCCTGCTCGGCGCGACCGATCGAGCAGTGGTGGATCTCTCTGCAACCGATCGAGCGGGGGTTGGCCGCCGGCAGCTTCGAAGAGGTCTTCTTGGCACAGGCGCAGCTCGCGCTCCTGGCGGCCAAGGAAGGAGCTTGGGGCGAGGCAGGGCGACGCGCACAGGCCGCCGAAGGGCTCGTCGAAGAGTCGGGCCTCGGCGACTACTCGACGAGCGCGGTCGTGCACGTCGCGACGGCGCGTGTCGCGCTCCACGAGGGCACGGCCGAGGACGTTCGCGCGGCGCTGGCACGTGCTCACCGCATGCGGCCGCATGCTCAACCACAGCATTCCCTGGGAAACCGTCGGCGTCGGGATCGAGCTCACGCGCATCCATCTCGGACTCGGCGAGGTAGCCGCCGCTCGCACGACGCTCGGAGAAACCGAGGACGTGCTCGAGCTCCGCCCCGACATGGGCTCGCTCGCCGAGGACGCGCGCGAGCTTCGCGACCGCCTCGCGGCGACCTCCGGCTCGGCAGGTGCCTGGGCCATGAGCCTCACGGGCGCCGAGCTTCGGCTGCTTCCCTATCTCGCCACCCACCTCACGGTTCCGGAGATCGCGGCGAGGCTCTTCATCTCTCGCAACACCGTCAAGACCGAAGCGGTCTCGATCTACCGCAAGCTGAATGCCTCATCGCGCACCGAGGCGATCGAACGTGCCGTCGAAGTCGGGCTTCTGGAAAGCCCGTTCTACTCGGCGCCGGCAAATCTCACCCAGGAAGGATGACGCGCCCGGAGGCCGCAGCGATGTCCCATGTGGGGCGGTGGAATGAGTACAAGGAGCACCTCCGTCGGCTCGCAGTGCACGACGACTCGCTCGTCGACTCGCTGACAGCCCAGACCAAGCCGACTGAGTCAGCTCTCGACGAGAGAACGCTGGCCCTCGTGCGCCTCGCCGCGACCATCTCCGTCGATGTAGCGACCGCCTCGGTGCAGCACGCCGTCGCGCTCGCCCTCGCCGCCGGGGCGACGAAGGACGAGATCGTCGCCACCCTCGAGGCTGTGACGCCGGTGACGGGCACCTCGCGAGTCGTCGCGTCGGCCCCGAAGATCGCGCTCGCGCTCGGCTACGACGTCGAGGAAGCGCTCGAGGAGCTCGACCCGTGAGCGCGGCGAATTCATCCCATCGGTATGAGGAAGGACGGCGCATCCGCGTCCAGTGTTCCTGACGCCATGAAGACAGGCGAGACACGCCGAGTCGAACTGGTTCTGCCCATGCGAACGGTGCTGTTGGTCGCTGCGACTCTGGGTGTGCTCGGGGCGTTCTGGGCGATCGGCGACACCTTCCTGATCGTGTTCATCGGGATCTTCCTGGCGCTCGTGTTCGAGTTCCCGCTGCGGTACCTGATGTCGAAGACGAAGATGTCGCGCGGGGCGGCGGCGGCAGTGCTGGTGCTGGGCGCGTTCGCGCTGGTGTTACTGATCGGGCTGCTGTTCCTGGTCCCGCTCGTCGGCGGTGTTCGAGATTTTCTCCAGGATCTTCCGGCGCTAGTCGAGAAGCTACGCGCTTCCGACGAGCTCTCGGGGCTGGGCGACAGCGGAGCCGCCGAGAACGTGCAGGCGGGCGCGGAGAAGATCTCGGCGTCCGTGCCGGACGCCATCGCCGGCGTCGTCGGCATCGCGGGCGACTTCTTCTCCGGCTTCCTCGTTACCTTCACGATCATCTTCATCTGCATGTTCCTGCTGAGCGACATCGGGAACCTGAAGAGGGCGTTGGGGAGCGTCCTGATGCCGGGCGAGGACGAGCGTTGGCTGGGCGTCTGGGAGCGCGTGACGACCGTGATCTCGCGCTGGGCGATCGGCGTCGTCGTGATCGCCGTGATCGCCGGCACCGTGCAGGGGCTCACGGCCTGGCTGCTCGGCTCGAGCTATGCCCTCGGGTTGGCCGTCATCGCAGGGCTGCTCGACATGATCCCGAACATCGGCGCCATCCTCGCCGGGTTCATCCTCGTGCCGGCGCTCTGGGCCGAGGAAGGGCTCACCGCGGCGATCATCATGCTCGTCGTGCTGCTCGTCTACCAGCAGATCGAGAACAACGTGGTGACGCCGAAAGTCCAGGGCGTGGCCGTCAACCTCTCGGCGTTCTTCATCATCGTCGCCGTCACCCTGTTCGGTGCGCTGCTGGGGGTTCTCGGCGCGCTCACCGCCGTTCCGCTCGCGGCGGTCATCCAGATCTTCGTGCAAGAGCTGACGAAAGCCCGCCGGGAGAAAGTCGCGGCGGCCCACGCCGCGCTCGAGACGCCGGCGAGTCCTGCGTAGCCGGCGGCGACGCAGCGCTTAGCCAAGTCCGATGGAGGCGGCGGGAATCGAACCGCGTCCGAGGTCGCCCAGAGGGCGAATCGCGAGGGGTCGCTGACCTCCACCGTCACCTGGTTCAGTACGCCCTTGCCCGCACCGCGAGAGCTCGCGTGGTGGGAGCTGTACGGACCTGACACCTGGTCGCAGGCGAACGACCTGTCGGCCGACGAGCCTGACAAGCTTGACGAGTTGCAACGGCTCTTCCTCATCGGCGCCGCCGAGTACAACGTTCTGCCCTCGACGACCGTCGCCGACGTCGGAGGCGACGGCGCCCACCCGTCAGCGACGACTACGGATCCACGAACAACGGCTTCACCGGCCGCATCGACTGGGTCCAGCTCGACGCGGACCGCTCCTCGGACAACAACCACCTCGATGAACGCCTACGCATTTCGATGGCACGCCAGTAGATCTCGATGGAGGCTGGAGAACAGTGAACACACGTGAGTCGCGGCGCGTCGAGCTAATCCTGCCCATGCGAACGGTGCTGTTGGTGGCGGCGACGCTCGGAGTGCTCGCGGCGTTCTATGCGATCGGCGACACCTTCCTGATCGTGTTCATCGGGATCTTCCTGGCGCTCGTGTTTGAGTATCCCGTGCGGTACCTGATGTCGAAAACCAAGATGTCGCGCGGGGTCGCGGCGGCAGTGATCGTGCTCGGCACGTTCGCTGCGGTGACGCTGATCGCTCTGCTGTTCCTCGTGCCGCTCGTGGGCTCGGTTCGGGACTTCCTCCAGGACCTTCCGGCCCTCGTCGAGCAGCTGCGCGATTCGGACGAGCTCTCGTCGCTGGGCGACACCGGGGCTTCCGAGAACGTTCAGACGGGCGCGGAGAAGGTCGCGGCGTCCGTGCCGGACGCGATCGCCGGCGTGATCGGCTTCGCCGGCGACATCTTCTCCGGCTTCCTCGTTACCTTCACGATCATCTTCATCTGCGTGTTCCTGCTCAGCGACATCGCGAACCTGAAGCGGGCGCTGGGGAGCGTGCTTATGCCGGGCGAGGACGAGCGCTGGCTCGGCGTCTGGGAGCGCGTCACGACCTCGATTTCGCGGTGGGCGATCGGAGTCGTCGTGATCGCCGCGATCGCCGGGTTCACACAGGGGATGACTGCCTGGCTGCTCGGCTCGAGCTACGCCCTCGCACTGGGCGTCATCGCAGGACTGCTCGACATGATCCCGAACATCGGCGCCACCATCGCCGGGATCATCCTCGTGCCGGCACTCTGGGCGGAGGAGGGGCTCGGCGCGGCGATCATCATGGGCGTCGTCCTGCTCGTGTACCAGCAGGTGGAGAACAACGTCCTGACGCCGAAGATCCAGGGCGTGGCGGTCAACCTGTCGGGCTTCTTCATCATCGTCGCCGTCACGCTCTTCGGCGCCCTCCTTGGTGTCCTCGGCGCGCTCACCGCAGTCCCGCTCGCGGCGACGATCCAGATCTTCGTGCAAGAACTGACGAAGGCTCGCCGGGAGAAGGTCGCGGCCGCCCGCGCCGCGCTCGAGACGCCGGCGAGTCCTGCGTAGCCGGCGGCGACGCGGTCGGCCGCAGAATCTGGTTTTTCGCTTACGCCGCGCCGGGGTCCGCCTTGCGGAACCGGCTCAAGGTGATCGCGCCAAGCGGAAGCGTGATGACCGAGTAGAAGACGCGCCACAGAAGTGCCGCGGCTAGCAAAGCGTCATCAGAGGCGCTGCTCGACTCGATGAGCATGGCGATGAGCACCGCGTCGACCACGCCGAGACCGCTGCCCGTGATGGGAAACACGGCTCCAGCCCAGAACGCAATCGCGAACGCGGCGAAAGCGTCGACGGCGGAGAGCTCGGCTCCCGACACTCCGACGAAGCGGAGCGCGGCGAGCAGGATCAAGTACGTGAGGCACAGGTTGGCCGCGACGCCGATCGAGCCCAACGCCCAGCCCTCGCGCAGGATCACGAGCGCTCGGGCACGCAGTTCGGCAGCCTTTTCCCCGGCGTCCTCGATCGGGTCGCGCTTGAGCTTGACGACCAGCCAGGAAAGTGGCCTTTGTGCCTTCACTCCCAACCAGCGGGCGGAAGCCTCGGTGCGGAGGAAGAAGTAGCCGACGATGCCGGCGACAACCGTGATCACGACCGAAAGTGCGCCCGCCAGCAGGATCGAGCCGTCGGCCTCGCCAGTGAGGATCACCAGCACAAGCGCGACGCAGGGAAGTACGAACCGGCCAATCATCGGGAAGAGGAACGACCCCGCCGCCGCGAGGCCGGCCGCGTCCGTGTCATAGCCTCCGCCGCGGAAGTAGCCGTACTGGACGACACTCGCGCTCGGCGGCGGCAGCAATTGCCCCGCGAGATTCGAGGAGAGGTACGCCTCGCTTCCCCGCCAGAGACCAAGCCCCGGCAGAAACGCGCGGTACATCAGAGCCTCAGTGGGAACTCGAGCGAGCCCGAGCCCGAGCAGGACGGCGACTTCACGCCCATCGAGCTCCGCGAGCGCCTCCCAGACCTCTTGGTAATCGATGAACTGCGGCAGCAGCCACCCGAAAACGAGCGCGAGAGCCACCAGCCCGAGCGCAGGCCTGAGCACGCGCCTCAGCGGCGACCGGACGGCGACCGCGGGAGGCGTTCCCGTCATTCGACCTTTGGCCGGCAGAGGCGCACGAGGCTATCCAGGGCTCGCGCGCCGCTCGTTCCTCACGTCCCAGACGACCGCGTTCAGCTCGGCAGCCCAGATGACGCCTCGCCCGATCAGGAAGAGAAAGAAGAGTCCGGTCGTCGCCAATCCGAGGGCGCCATAGAGCTCGGACGCGTTGGCGAGCTTGATCTGGAGAAAGTAGGCCGTAAGGACGTAGAGCGCCTCCAGGCCGAGGCCGAAGAAGATCGCGCCCGGCAGAAAAGCCGTCCAGGGCACGTCCTTCGACGGCAGCCATATCGAGACCCACAGCCACACCGCGCTGAAGCACACGATCAGTCCTAGCGTCACGAGAGTTTCTAGGGCGTCGGTTGCGTTCGCGCGAACCCAGCCCGCGAAGGCTGAGGTCACCATGAGAACGAGTGGAGCGGCGATCACGAAACCGATCGCCTTGGGCAGGTTGCGAAGCGGCGGGGCTGGAACTCGCCACGCCGCGGCGTGGGTCAGCCGGAGTGCGCGAAGAAGGCCGAAGCTGAACCAGAGCACGAGCACCGTGCCCGTGAGCACCAGCCACCAGCGGCCCGATTCGGCTTGCTTCGCGGCTGTCGTTATCGTCGAAGCGAGCGACTCGGTAAGACCAGTCTCTTCGGCCCCCGACTGGACATCCTCACCGGCGGAAGACGCGAAGCCGAGCCCGCCAGCCAAGAGAACTGCCCAGGCGAGCGCCCAGAAGAAGAAGCGGTAGGCAAGCCCTCCCCCCAGGACGCCGCCGGCGATCTCCTTGTCCCGTACGAGCCAGCGGAAGCCGACCTCGACCGAGGCATGCTCTGGTCTCTTCTCCTCGAGGGAGTCGAGCGTCGTCGTACCGCGGGCTCGCAACGCCTCCACGTGTGCCTTCAACGACCTTTGCGGCCCTTGTTCAGTCGGCTTCTGTTCGATCTGTGGCCGTCTCACACGACCCGCCTACGGCCTGACGACGCACCGGAGGCCGATATGACCCGTGGAAGTCAGTCCACTGTCCTCGCCCGGCCGTGCGGCCGGCCGAGCTGAGCGCGGTTTGGGTCATGCGCTGCACGGCTCACGCCGCAGCCTGTGCGCTGTTCCTGTGCGCCGCGGCGACGTGCGCCCGCCTCGTGCAGCGTACTAGGCGGCAGATCACCGGCCGTCACGCAAGTTGGCGATGAATTTGATGGCCGTGATGCTCGGCAGAAACACGTACGCAGCCGCTTTGGTCGTGATGAAGCTCGAGAGACCTCGTACCTCGATCGGCGGGCCCCCATCTGCCTGAGGTATGACGAAGATGCTTTCCGCTGGGTCCTGGGTGCCGATCAGTGGGTCTTTCGACCTGGGGTGAAGCCTGACGGCCCCGGCGAACTCGCTGTCATTGGCCCACTGTCGCAGCACGAACTCGTATTGGTTCTCGATGTTCGCGTTGATGAATTGAAAGAGCATCCCGCGCTCGATGCCGTCGTATGGTTTCCGCTGGGTCATAGGTTGGCCCGTACGGCAGACCGCGACGAATCAGCCGGTGGGAATTGTTGCTGCCGCCGGGCACCCCCTGGCCCGCGACTGGTTGGCCTCGTGGATTGACGCGGCGTATGTGTGCGCCGACGGGACAGTGGATCCCCTTCGGATCTCCCGAACCATCGGCGTTCACATACTCGAAATCGTTCAACTGTTCGGGCGAGATCCCTCCCGGAGGGCTATCCGTGTCCGGTGACAGGGCGAGAGGAACGCCGTTGCGCCATCGCCCGCACATCTTCGCCGCCAACAGTTCGGGATCGATCTTGTCCTTGTTGGATTGCAGGAAGTTTTCAAAGCCAACGACGTCGGTCTCGACCTTCTTGAAGACTGCGAAGCTGCCGTTCAGGCCCAGTTGCTCGCGGCTCGGGGACGTCGTAGTTCGTGGCGTCTTCCCGCAAGACGAAGAGCCATGGCTCGCAGGGCTCCTGGTGGTCAGGAGGATAGTTCTCAGGACCGCCGCGAATGGTGGGCATGCTGATGCCGTCGGTGTATCCGAAGTGCACCTTGGCAGTCGGCACGGGTTGGCCATCTTGCATCTCCATCAACGCCATCCCGTCCTGCCGCCAGATTTCGCGAAAGGCATCTCCCTCGGCAAACAAGGCCTGCAGCCTGTCGCTGTAGCTCGTCATCGCCTCCGGGCTGATGGCATGCAGCGTCACCAGGACGTGATCGTCTCCTCCTCCAAAGCCGCCGACCCAGTTCTGGGGCGAGCTGGCTCCGGTATCGCCGACCGCTCCGCTCGTTGCGCGGCTCCTTCGATGAATGCACCGAACGACCTGAACGAGAGCGTCGGGACGCGTTCCTCTACCTCCAGCGCCACCAGTCCGGGCCACGTGATACCGACGTTGAGGCAATAGTCGGGCTTGCGACGCGGGGCCTCGGCGGGATCGTCTCCCGGTCCGGGCGCGAACCCTACGTGCCAGTCCTGGGCAGTCGTGACTTGCGGGGTGTCGGATTCGTCGCCGCTGACGAGCCGGCCGAGTTGCCTGCGCGCGTGTGCCGGACTTCCTACCGTCAACAGGAAATGCCGCACCATCGGCATTCTGTAAGCCGCGGAGAACGAACCCCTGAATCTCCGCAAGGTCGAGCGCCGACCCTTCCGGGGCCCCCGAATCGCCGTCGGTCTCCCGACCACGCAACCGGCGAAGAAGCCCTGTGCCCTTCTTCGCCGGTGCTGCTTGTGTGTTGCTCCTGGCCAACGCCGAACTCCGGATAGATCATGGTCGTAGCCATGCGACACCGCTGCTATCGAGCCGGTGGCCGATGGTGACGTGCGATATCGGCCAGCAGGGCTCTGATGTCTTGAACCCCGAGGCCTGGATAGGCGCTGTAGAACCCGATGGCCGGATAGTTGTTTTCCAATGCCCACTGATAGAACGCCTGGGCGTTCTTTGCTACCGGGGTAGGCGGCGCGCCATCGACGTGTGGAAAGAGAGCATCGAAGACGAACGAGGTCTTGTCTGCGAAGTCCTGGATGTACTTCGCGAAGTCACCGTCGAAGATCGTGAAGAAGCCAGGTGGTTGTCCTCGAAGGGCACGAAATGGGAGAAGTGCAGGGTCCCGATAGCGTCGGATGCTTCGTGCCCCTTCTTTCCAATCAGGTGCTTCCCGAGCAGCTTCAAGCCAAAGTCGCGCACACCTGACCTGATGGTCATGTATGTCAGCAAGGCGCCCTGCGACGTATTGCCCGTGAAGCCCGCCGCACGCGCGCACTCCTTGATGTCCTGAACGGAAGCGTCCTCGTAGGCGAAGTACGTATCGAGAGGCTCCCGGACATGATGCTTCAGCCATTTGCTGGCTCTCTGAGGGTCATCGGCCACGGGCGTGGCTGGAGGGTCGTCCACGTGCTCGAGAATGGCGTCGAACACCGGTCCGGCGCTCTCCACGAGCCGTTCAATGTGCTGGTCGTTCTCACCGTCGATGTCCGACAGGAAGAGAAGCTTCTCGTCTCCCTCGATCATGAAACGGGAGAAATGCACGGTACCGAGGTCGTCCTGCGCCTTCGCGAGATCGGGCATGAAGGCGGGCAGCTCGTCGGCCAGCGCCTTGGCGTCGGCGGGTCCCTTGATCGGGAAGTCGATGACGAGATGATCTTGGCTCATAGCGCTCTCCTTTCGTTCTCGACCTCGCTCGATTCGGTCACGAACACTGCAGAGCCTCTGCGAGCTCCTGCGCCCCGTCAGCCGCCTCGCCGGCCGCGGCACGGGCGTCCTCCCCGCCGGACGTGGAGAGCGACTCCAGGCTGGCAGCAAGGTCTTCGGCGGCAGTCGCGGCGTCAGTAGCCCCGGCGGACGTGAGGGGTGCGGCAACGGCCTCGAGAGCTGCTGCGAAGGATGCGAAGCCTGCTAGGGCTTCCTGGCCGGCCTCCGTCCCGCTGGTGGAGACCTCTTCGAGGTCCGCCTCCACGTCCGACAGCTCGGGACAGAGCTCCGCCTGCGCCTCCTGGAGGCTGTCGATGCCCTCGTCGACGGTGCCTGTACCCGCGCCGGCGTTGGTGGTTCCCGTTGCGGCCTCGGTCGGTGCGCTTTCGTCGTCATCCGAAGCGCAGCCGATTGCGGGGATCACGACCAGAAGGGCGGCCGTGAGGGCAGCTGCGACGCGGCGGGTCACGACCTGATTCGAGCTCACGGTCTGCCTCCCTGTTCCCATTCCATGCTGGCTTGCCAGTTTCGCCACACGACGGCGTCAGTACATCGCCCACCGGCCTCGTTCACCCGGGTGAAAGCGAAGCCCTCGCCCCGTCCGTCGCTCCCTCCGAGAGAGGGGCAGAGCCGCTTTCACCCGCTCTCTGGGGATCGCGCGGAAGCCAATCCCCGCGCTCGAGCAAGAGGATCTGCTTGCCCCCAGGTGGCGCGGTGCCGGACGAGCGTGCCGCAGCCGGCGCCGGTGCCAATGATGATGAGGCCGTAGTCGCTCACACCGAGTACTCCTTCAGCCGTTCGGCGAGGATGATCCGCGCCGCCGCCTCGATCAGCGCCAGGTGTGAGAAGGCTTGCGGGAAGTTGCCCAGGTGCCGGGCGGTTTCGGTCTCGTACTCCTCCGCATAGAGCCCGAGCGGCGAGGCGATGCGGAGCAAGCGCTCCATCAGGTCACGCGCGCGCTGCTCTTCCCCGACGATCGTCAGGGCGGAGACGAGCCAGAACGAGCAGATGAGGAAGGTCCCCTCCTTGCCGGAGAGGCCGTCGTCCGTCTCGTCGGTCCGGTAGCGCAGGACGAAGCCGTGCTCGGTCAGCTCCTCGGCGACGGCGAGGACCGTCTCGTGCAGGCGATCGTCGTCGCGCGGCAGGAAGCCGAAGATCGCCGCCAGGAGGGTCGAGGCGTCCAGCGCGTCGGTGTCGTAATGCTGTCGGAGCACTCCCCGGTCGCTCACGCCACGCGCGAGGATGTCCTCCCGGATCTCGGCCGCCGTTGCGGCCCACGTCGCCTCCAGCTCGTCATCGCCGCGGATCTTCGCAAGCTTTGCGGCACGATCCAGGGCGACCCAGCACATGAGCTTCGAGGAGACGTAGTGCTGCGGCTTCCCGCGCGCTTCCCAGATGCCCTGGTCCGCGCTCTGCCAGACGCGGGTCGCGCATTCGGCCTGCGCCTGGACGATCGGCCAAAGGCTCCGCGGCAATCGCTCGCTCCTGTGCGTGTGGATCAGGATCGAGTCGAGAACGGCCCCGAAGACGTCGTTCTGACGCTGGTCGAAGGCGCCGTTGCCGATCCGCACCGGCCGGGCGCCGGCGTACCCGGAGAGCTCGTCCCGCGTCGATTCGGTGAGGTCACGCCGGCCGTCGATCCCGTACATGATCTGGAGACCGCCGTCCTCGTTGGCCTCGAGATCGGCGACGAACTGCATGAACTCGTCGGCCTCCCAGTCCAACCTGAGGTAGTGCAGTGCCTGGAGCGTGAAGGTCGAGTCGCGCATCCAGGCGTAGCGGTAGTCCCAATTGCGTTCGCCGCCGGGGGTTTCCGGGAGCGAGGTCGTGAGCGCGGCCACGGTGGCGCCGGTCGGCATGTAGGTGAGGCCTTTGATCGTCAGGGCCGAGCGCTGGATGATCGGCCGCCAGCGGTGGTCGACGAAGCGCGCAGCTCCGAGCCAGTTGCGCCAGTAGCGCGTGGTCGCAGCGAGCCGAGCGGCGGCGTCATCGACGTCTGCGGGCGAGGCGAGCCCCTCCGCCCACGAGAGGGAGCAGAAGGCCCGGTCGCCTTGTCGGAGTGTGTGCCGCGCCCGGACGCGACCGCGCTCGATCCCGAGCGCCATGTCGGTCTGGAGCCTGATCGTGACGTCGGCACCGCTGGCGTCGGCCGTCTGGCGGCTTCCGTCGACGAGCGTCCACTCGGCCTGGGCGCGACCGTAGTCGAAGACCGGCTCGCAGACGAGCTCGACGTCGACCTGTCCGGCTACGCACTCCACAGTCCGCACCAAGACGTGGTCGGCGTCGTCGTCGGCAGGGGGTCGGGTGTGCGGCGTGACTTCGTCCTCGTGGTCCCACGGCCCCATCGCCAGCGCGTCGCGGACAAGGATCCACCCCGTGGGTGTGTTCCAGGTCGTGACGAGTGTGTTGGTGCCGGGCTCGTACTGCCGCTCCGTCGGGACGGTGACGCCGAACGGCGCGATCCGGAAGCTCCCCGCCTGTCGGTCGAGGAGGCTGCCGAAGATGCTCGGGGAGTCGAAGCGGGGAACGCAGAGCCAGTCGACCGACCCGTCCGGGGCAACCAGCGCTCCGGTGTGACAATCGGAGAGAAACCCGTAGTCCGCGATCGGCGGGAACGGCGATGGCGCGGCTGCGCTCTGCTCCTTTGGCTCCGGCGTTGTCTTCGTGGTGCTCATGTCCTCACCTCACCTTGTCGTACTAAGTCGTCAACCATGGCCCGTACCACCGCTCGTGGCCGGCAACGAGCTCGTCCGCGGCCTTCGGGCCCCACGTTCCGGGCTTGTACCGATGCACGGGCGGGGGCGCGTCGAGGAGCGGCTGCATGATGCGCCACGTCTCCTCGACGCCGTCCTGACGTGTGAAGCGGGTGCCCTGGCCCACCATCGCGGCATGCAGGAGGATCTCGTACGGGGTCGCGCCCTCTCCCCCCTCCTCGGCGAACTCCGTGTCGAGCGTGATCGTCTCGGCCTTCGCGGCATCTGCCCGGAAGGCGCCGAGTCGCAGCTGCACACCCGTCGACGGATCGAGCTTGATCACGAACTGGTCGGGCTCAGCGGTGTCCTCGATCACCGAGAAGCCGAGCTTCGGAGGGTGCTTGAAGACGAGCCTCACTTCGGTCTGCGTCACCGGCAGGAGCTTTCCGGTCCGGATGAAGAACGGCACGCCTGACCAGCGCCAGTTGTCGATGTCGAGGCGCAGCGCAGCGAACGTCTCCGTGGTCGAGTCCGGCGCGACGCCGTCGACCTCGAGGTAGCCGTCGTGCTGGCCCCTGACGTAGTTGGCCGGGCTCGCCTTCGCAACGGCCCGGAAGAGGGCGACGATGCAGTCCTTTAGCGTCTCGGGGTCGCCGCCCGACGGCGGCTCCATCGCCGTCGCGCCCACGACCTGCATGAGGTGGTTGACGACGACGTCCCGGAGCGCACCGACCGGGTCGTAGAAGTGCCCGCGGCCCACGACCCCGAAGTCCTCCGCCAGGGTGATCTGCACGCACGACACGTAGTTCCGGTTCCAGACAGGCTCGAGCATCGTGTTCGCAAAGCGCAGGAAGAGGATCTCCTGGAGGCCCATCTTCCCGAGGAAGTGGTCGATCCGGTACAGCTGGGACTCATCGAGGGACTGGTGGAGCTCGTCGGCGAGCGCTCGGGCGGACTCGAGGTCGTGACCGAACGGCTTTTCCACGACCACCCGCGCCGAGGTCGTCAGGCCCGCGTCGGCGAGGCCCCTGACCACCGTGCCGAACAGGAAGGGCGGGATCTCGAGGTAGAAGACGGGCGTCGAGGCGCCCTCGATCGCCTTGCCGACCCGGGCGTACGTATCCGCATCGGCGAAGTCTCCCGGCACGTACGAGAGCCGGGCGGCGAAGCGGTCGAACACCTCCTCGTCGATCTGCTCCCCGGTTCCGTCGATCGACTCGCGGGCGCGGTGCACCAGCTGGTCGACGGTCCAGTCGTCGACCGCCACGCCCACGATGGGGCACTGGAGCAGCCCGCGCGCCTCGAGCCGGTAGAGCGAGTGGAAGGTCATCACCCTCGCCAGGTCGCCCGTGATCCCGAAGACGACGAAGACGTCGGCCGAGGCCGGCTCGTTCATTCCGCTCTCCCCTCGTCGTCCGTCCGCACCGTGATCCGGCCGGAGCGCTGGTGCGAGAACCCCGCCCACGTCCAGTCCGCGATCGCCTTGGCCCGGTCCCCACCGGTGGAGAGGAGCGCGAGATGGACGGTTCCCCAAGCGAGGGCGGCCGGCTTGCCCTTGATCGTACGCCCGCGGGCCGTCTGGATCACCGCTGCGCCGCGGCCGATCGTCGCCATCGTGCCCTTGTCGTGGTACACAAAGGGTTCGGTCTCCTTGCACGCCACGCGCCGCGCCACGTTCTCTCCGGCGCGCTCGCCGGCCTGGAGGGCGACCGAGCCGAGCTGCGGGAGGACCTTGCCCGTCTTCGCGTCGGTGATCCAAGCGACGTCGCCAACGGCAAAGACGTCCGGGTGCCCGGCAACCGTGAGATCCGGCCCGACCGGGATCCGGTTCCCCTTCTCCAGCGCGAGCCCGAGCGAGGCGACGATCGGGTTGGCCTGGAGGCCGGCGCCCCAGACCAGCGTGTGGGCTTCGATGACGGTGCCCGATTCGAGCGCGACCCGAGTCCGCCCCACGGAAGACACGAGCTCGCCGACCATGACCTCGACGCTGAACTCCTCGAGAGTCTTCTTGGCGTAGTCGCGGAGGTCCCGCTTGAACATCGTGAAGAGCTCGGGCGCCGCCTCGACGAGGATGATGCGGGCCTTCTCCTGCGGCAGGCTCGGGTAATCCTTGGCGAAGCTCTCCCGATAGAGCTCGGCCAGCGCGCCGGCGCTCTCGACCCCCGTCGGGCCGCCGCCGACGACGACGACGTTGAGCGCTCCGTCGTCCACCAGCGTCGGGTCTCGGTCCGCCGCCCCCCACGTGCGCAGGACGTGCTCCTTGAGGCGCACGGCATCGGACAGCGTGTACATCGGGAAAGCGTGCTCCGCGGCGCCCTCGGTTCCGAGGAAGGTGACCTCGGCGCCGACCGCGAGCACCAGGTAGTCGTACTCGAGCGGAGCCATCTCAGCGAACTGCACCCGGCGGCCCCCGAGGTCGATCCCGGTCACGGTCGCCTGCTTGACGGCGATGTTGGGCTGCTCGTGGAAGAGATCCCGGAGCGCGTGCCCGACGACGGCCGTTTCGAGCAGGGCGGTCGCCAACTGGTAGAGGAGGGGCTGGAACGTGTGGTAGTCGTGCTTGTCAACGAGCACGACCTCGGCTTCGGTGTCCTCGAGGGCGCGGGCGGCCCCGATCCCGGCGAAGCCGCCGCCGAGGATGACGACGCGCGGGCGCCGCTCGTGCTTGTCGCTGGGCTCAGTGCTCTCCGTCACGGCCTTTCTCGCCATCAGGCTTCACCTCGCAGGCCGGTCTGCAGCGTCAGGCGCCAGGATTTGAGAAGTTCGTGGACTGGGACCGCCCACGGGTCTGGCTCCCTGTTCCCATTCCATGCTGGCTTGCCAGTTTCGCCACACGACGGCGTCAGCACATCGCCCACCGGCCTCGTTCACCCGGGTGAAGCGGTCGTCTCTGGAAGGCGCCGCGCGTCTAGCGTCGCCGGGTTCTCACGGGCCAAGCCGTCCTACCTTGCTGCGAAGGTCCCTCGCCCCCGTCCGTCGCTCCGTCGTAGAGAAAGAGCAGAGCCGCTTTCACCCGCCTGCTGATGTTTTCCGACTCGGAAAGATCCAGCTTGAAGAAGATGGAGTGGATGTGCTTCTCGACGGCTCGTTTGCTGAGCACGAGAGACTCGGCAATCGCTGTATTGCTCTTTCCCTGGGCGATCTCCCCAAGGACCTCCAGCTCCCGCGGGGTGAGCTCGGCAAGCGAGGGGTGCCCGTGGCGTGCATTGGCGGTCGCGAGCACCTCGACGACCTTGGGATCGATGACCGATCCGCCGGCAGCGACGGACTCGATGGCGGACACGAGCTGGGCGGGGTCACGTACGCGCTCCTTGAGCAGGTACGCGCGCCCGTCCGAGCCAGTCTCGAGGAGCTTCAGCGCGTACGCCGGCTCCGCGTACTGGCTGAGTATGACCACACCTACTTCAGGATGGAGCTGCCGCAGCCGGACGGCAACCTGGATGCCCTCGTCGGTGTTCGAGGGCGGCATTCGAATGTCGCTCACCACCACGTCCGGACGGACGACCTCGACCGCCCGGAGGAGCGACGGCATGTCGGCGCACGCGGCCACAACCTCGATGTCCGGGTGAGCGGCGAGGAGCTGCTGCACCCCCTCCAGGACGACAAGGCTGTCGTCCGCGACGGCAACTCGAATCGCCATAGCGGACACGATAGAGCGGAAACGGTAAGTGCTATGTGTCGGTGTGGTGAAAAGCCAACCGGCCGAGTGGACAAGGCCCGGCAATCGTGGCTAAATAGCGCTTGCCGCAATTGCCTCGAAGTCCAAAGGAGAGGCCGTGTCGACGATCTCCGCAGGATCGAGCGCCGCAGCGTCGATTCCCGCCAAGGCGATGAACTCCGCCCGGCGCGGCTTGCTGCTGGCTGCGTTTGCGGCCGCCGGCCTTCTCCTCGCCATCGGCGCGGGTCTGCTCCTCGCGACGAGCGACCACCTCGTCGATCCGCTTGCGTACGGCATCCAGCGGGCCGTGATCATCGTGGGATGGTCCAGCGCGGCGCTCTACTGGCTGGTTCGACGTCCCGGCAATCGCCTCGGCCTCGCGTTCGTGGCCCTGGCGCTTGCGTCGGGCGTCATGTCGCTGCAAGGGGCGTCCAATCCCCTGCTCCACAGCATCGGTGTGTTCGGTGACTTCCCGTCGTTCGTCCTGGCCTACTACGTGATCTTCGCCTTCCCGGACGGACGGCTTACCGGCACGCCGGAGCGGCTGCTGCTCGCGGGATGGGCGCTTTCCTTCTTTACATCGTCCTTTCCTCAGCTTTTCTTCTCGCCCGTCGTGAGCGGCGGCGGGCCGATCGCCGGCTGCAACTCGGCGTGTCCCACGAACGCCTTCATGATCGCCGACCGTCCGACGATCGCCAACGGGTTGGGCAGCAACGGTTCCTACCTGGTGCTCGCGCTCGGAGTGGGGACTCTCGCTGTCTTGTTCTACCGCCTGGCGACGGCAACTCGACCGCGCAGGCGCGCACTCATTCCCGTCTACGTAGTCGCCGTGATGCTCACGGTGCCCGTCCTGATCTTCCACGGCGTCGTCGGCGATCGCCTCGATGTGGATCCCAGCACGATCTCGGACGTCGGCTGGTTCCTCTCGGTTGGTCGCGCCCTGCTTCCCTACGGATTTGTGCTTTCGATCGTGGTGAGCACGTTCTTCGCGGCGACGGCGTTGAAGAAGATCGTCGCCCGCCTGGTCGAAAGCCCGAGCGCCGCTCAGCTGCGCGCGACGCTGGCCGAGTCACTCGATGATCCGTCGCTCGAGCTCGGGTTCCGTCTCGAGCAGGGCGACGGCTTTGTCGACTCGGCCGGCAAGCCTTTTGCATCGACGCCTCCGGCCGGCCAGTCGTCGACTCCGGTCACGCGAAACGGCGAAACCGTGGCCGTGATCATGCACGACGCGGCTCTGAACACCGACCCGGAGCTCGTCGCTGCCGCGGGTCAGGCGCTGCTGCTGGCCGTCGAGAATGGTCGCTTGACGGCCGAGCTCGAGTCGACGAGCACGGAGCTCCGCGCAACGCGTGCGCGCATCGTGGCCACAGGCGATGCCGAGCGCCGCAAGATCGAGCGCGACCTCCATGACGGAGCCCAGCAACACTTGACCGCACTGAGCATCAGAGTCGGTCTGGCACGCGAATTCGCAGATCCAGAGGCGGCACAGCGACTCGACGACGTCGGCAAGGAGCTCGACGAGATTCTGGAGGAGCTCCGCGACCTCGCCCATGGCCTCTACCCGTCTGTGCTTCGCGAGTTCGGACTCCGGGAGGCCCTGGCCAGCGTCGTGCGGCGTTCGGCTCCACCGGCAACGCTCGAGGCGGCAGCGATCGGCCGCTACTCCGAAGACGTGGAGGCCGCCGTCTACTTCTGCTGCGTGGAAAGTCTCCAGAACGCCGCCAAGCACGCCGGCTCGGGTACGAGCGCGGTAGTTCGGCTCTGGGGGCGCGATGGCCGGCTCGACTTCGAGATCGTCGACGACGGCTCAGGCTTCGACGTCGAGTCGGCCCGGGGGTCAGGCAACGGCTTCACGAACATGACCGACCGCATGGCCGGTGTCGGGGGCACGCTCTCCGTCGATTCCGCGCAGGGGCGGGGCACGACGGTCCGAGGGAGCCTCCCGGTCGCCAACTGATCCCCGCGGTTCGGGCTCGGGCCCGATTCGGAGCTTCATCCGGCGTCAGAGGCCCTCGATCGCATTCAATCGTCCTGAACCGATCGCTTTCGTGAAAGCCTGGTAGTCCCGCTCGTTCTGATCTGCGTAGCGCTCGGCGAAGTCGGTGACCGACCTGTCGAACGCATCGCTCTCGCCGAGGTAGGTGGCGATCGCGATTGGGTCTCCGGAGCGAGCGTGCGCGCGGGCGAGCGTCCATCCGCACCAGTGGGCATAGAACGCGAGCGCGACAGGGCTGAGCGATTCGACGTCTGCCGAACCCTTCATGTCCCGGAGTTGGCGCCAGTACAGGTAGCGGTTTTCCTGCAGACCTTTGGTCCAGCCGAGGTAGAGGTCGCTCGCGGCCTGCATCAGCCGTTGGCCTTGTACGACGCGCTCCCCAGGCTGCTTGTAACGGCTCTTCGGCAAGTGATCCTCGAGCACCGAGGCCGTTGCCTCCTTGACCTGCAGGAACAGCGGATCGTTGTGGTCGCGTCCCTGCAACAGCACGATAAACGCGCGCGCCCCGACGCTGCCGACGCCAACGACCTTGTGAGCCATGTCGACGAACTGGAACCGCTCGAGGAGGAGGCGGCGGTCGTGCTGCAAGGTTGCCCGGTAGGCCCGGAACTGTTCGTGGATCACGTGCTCGAACTGCTCGACGGAGAGGCCGTGACGGTCTTCCAGGTCACGCATCGGGATGACGGCCGGTGGCTGGCTGATGATCCGGTACTTGCCGTCCACGACCTCGGCGAGCTTCGACAGCGCCTGCAGGCTGTCGCGCGTGCGAGCTTTCTCCGCGGCCTTCCTCGCCCGCTTGGCGTCAACCTCCAGTGTGCGCGTCTTCGTCGCCTTCGCCTCAGCCTGCCTTTCTCTTCTTCTTCTTCTTCTTCTTGCTGGAGCCTTTCTTCTCCGCGGTGTCCGTGCTCGCGGCCCGGAGCCTCTCGATGGCCTCCAAGAGCGTCGCCTCGGAGAGGTGGGCGTACCAGACGTCCATCGTCGACATCTCCGCGAACTCGGCCATCGTCTCTCGATAGCCGCGGACGGCCGCGAGCGTCACGTCGCGCGCGTCACCCTTGCCGAAGCCGTTGTTGAGCGCCGCGATCGTGAAGCTCGCCGCGAGACGCTTGACGTCGTACTCGAACGGACCGGGCAGCGTCTCGTCGAAATCGTTCAGGTCGAACAGCAGCTGCCGCTCCGGCGATGCAAACGCGCCGAAGTTCGACAGATGGGCATCGCCGCAGAGCTGAACCGTCAGGCCGGCCCTAGGCGTGTACTCGAGGTCGGCAGCCATGATCTTGGCGGCGCCGCGGTAGAACGTGAAGGGGGAGACCATCATCCGGCCATGCCGCACCGGCACGAGGTCGGGCTCGCGAGTTTCGTTCTGTTGCTCGAGCAGGGCGATCGGATCGAATCGGTCGGCGCCCGCCACCCACTCTCCGTGACTCGAGGGAGGCGTCCGCTCCCGCGACTCCTCGCCGTTCGCTCGACGCTCCTCGACACTTCGATGCTGGACCTTGGTCACGTTCATGGTTTCCTGCGTTCCCTTCACGTTGCGGTCCTGCGACGGCACCTCAAGTCGGAGCGGCCCCGGCGGGGCTCACTGTGCACGGGAGCCGCCCCTAGCCCGAAGCCAGCGCGTTCTGCTTGATCGTGTCGAACTCGTCCTGCGAGATCGCACCCGAGTCGAGGAGCCCCTTGGCCTTCTCGATCTCGGTCGCCGCACCGCCACTGCCGGCGACGGACTTGATGTAAGCGTCGGTCGTCTGCTGCTGCGCCTGCATCTGCCGGGCGTTACGTTCGGCCATCCCATCGTGCTCCGCGATCAGGTAGATAAAGACTCCTAGGTACGGCAGCACGATCACGAAGATGCACCACAGCGTCTTCATCCCACCACCGATGTCGCGACGGCGGAAGATGTCCGCAAACACGGTGATGAGGAGCCAGAACCAGATGACGAACAGGAAGAAGATGCACATGGACCACAGGACGTCGAGGAACGGATAGTCGGCGGCTAGCATGGAACCTCCTCGGTAGAGAGTGCGGCGCTGAAATCAGAAGCAAGCCCGCGGTCGTGGCCCTCAGGCTCTAGGCAGAGGGCCATTTCCGGCTTTCTCCCTCCTCCTCGAGCTCGCCGAGCTCGATCGCGAGGCCGAGCGCGCGCACCATCTTGCTCGCCGCCGAGGCGACGCGCGCCGTGCCCACGATCGGAGCGATGGCCGTGAGGACGCCGCGGACCTGCTCCTCGTCGACGCCGACCTCGCCGGCGACTTCGAGGTTCAGCAGATACGAGACCGGCGGCGCGTCGACCGCGACGAGCGCAGCGATGCGCACGAGCATCAGCGTCCGCTCGTCGAGGCTGGACGCCTCGAGCGACTCTGTCGTCATCTTCGCGAGTAGGTCGAGTAGCTGAGTCTCGGTGGATTGCTCGGCCATGAGATCTCCTTTCTCTGCGCACCCGCAGATGCTGAGCGGCTTGCTACGTGGCTACGTTCAGTGCCCCAGCGGCAGCCACCGCCGCAGTCCGCGCCGGCGGGACGGCAGGCGCGCCGCCAGCCGATTGACCACACGCTCGAAACGTCGTGCTGCCCGGCGCCGAAAGCGCGGCCTTCGCCGGCGCGAGACCATCGCCACGACCGCGTTGCGTCCCTTCGCCAAGGTCGTCATGTGCAGCCTCTCCCTCGGCTAGGTCGTCATTTCTTCCGGTGACGAAAGCGAACGCGTCAGGGCCCAGATCACCCACACGTCCAGCGCGAGAATCAGGATCGACCAGAAGGGGTAGTACGGGATGAAGAAGAAGCTCGCGATCGCGCTCAGCACCGCGAGCGTCACCCCGACCACGCGGGCCCAGGTCTTCGCGGCGAACAGCGCGTAACCGGCGAAGGCGACGAGCAGCCCCAGCAGCAGGTGGATCCAACCCCAGGTCGTGGTGTCGACTTCGAAGACGTAGTTCGGCGTTACGACGAAGAACTCGTCCTCGAAGAGGGCGGCCAGGCCGACGATGGCCTGAAAGCAGCCGACCATGATCATGATGACGGCGGCGAAGACATACCCGGCCGCGGCGGATGCGCTGCGTTCTCTGGGCCGAGTCGTCGCGTAGTCGGTCATCTCGTCTCCTTTCGCTCCCGTTACGTTGGACAACGTCGTTCAGTCCTCCGCCATGGTGCCGCCGGTCTGCGCCTCCGACTTCACCCGCCGACTGCGTTCACCCAGGTGAAAGCGCGTTGCCGGGACCAGACAACGGGCAGGCGCGGCCGCGAGGGTCTTTGCACCTTCGCTTTGGGGATGCAGGCACCCCGGGCGCAGGCACGACCGAAGTACCGTGCAGGCCTCATTGCCACGCGGGCCCTTCGTGAGCGACGCTAACGGCACCCGAGAAAGCACTCTGCCGACCGAAGAGGCAACGTGACCATGGCGTTTGTCCCCCCGCCATTTCTGCCCGAGTCATGACCGCAACGTTGCAAGCGGCCGACCGACTCACAGGTACGCCCGACGACGAGGCGGTCTTCTTCGAGTCGAAGTTCGAGCGAGTTCGCGCTCCGCGAGACGCTCTCGTCCGCGCGCGCTGCACCGACGTGCTGCGCGAGTCGGCGCCGAGACTCGTCCTGCTTGCTGCGCCGCCGGGGTTCGGAAAGACCACCCTCCTCGCACAGTGGCGCGAGGTCGACGACCGTGCCTTCGCCTGCGTCTCGCTCGACTCAGGGGACAACGACCCGGTCACGTTCTGGAGCTACATCGTTCAGGCGATCCGGCACGCCGTGCCTGAATGGGGCGCTGCTGCCCTGGGTGCGCTCCGCGAGCCGCGCGCGGATGTTGTCGATACGGTCGTCCCGGCTGTTCTCTGCGGCCTGGAAGGGCTCGGCGAGAAGCTCGTTCTCGTGCTCGACGACTACCAGGTGATCACGAATCGCCTGTGTCACGACTCGCTCAATTTCTTCCTCGAACGGGCGCCGAGCAACGTCACATTGGCCTTGTCGACGCGTTCGGATCCACCGATCCCGATGGGCAGGCTGCGCGCCCTGGAGGAGCTGATCGAGCTTCGTGCCGTCGACCTCGGCTTCACCGAGGACGAGTCGGCCACCTTCCTCAACGAGATCTTGCACCTTGGCCTCGCGACCGAGACGCTGGGCGTGCTCCATGAGCGCACCGAAGGCTGGCCGGTCGGCGTTCACCTGGCGGCGATGTCGCTCTCCCAAGCGGATGACCGTGCCGGCTTCGTCGCCCGCTTTGGCGGCGCCAGCCGGCACATCGTCGACTACTTGACCGAGGTCGTTCTCGACGCACTTGATGAGGACAGACGCCAGTTCCTGCTGGAGACGGCGGCCCTCGACACGATGTGTGGGTCCCTCTGCGACGCGGCCACCGGAAGAGAAGACTCCGCCGAGATGCTGGTCGAGCTCGAGCGCGCCAACCTCTTCCTGATACCGCTCGACGACCGCCGGGAGTGGTATCGCTACCACGAGTTGTTCGCGGACGTGCTCCGGTACCGACTGCTCCAGACCGACCCCGAGCTCTTCCGTACCGTGCACCGGCGAGCGTCCGGCTGGCTCGTGCCGGAGGGCTATCGGTACGAAGCTGTACGTCACGCCGTTGCCGCCGACGAGGTCGAGAGCGCGATCACGTTGGTCTTGGACGACTGGCATCCCTCGCTCGACCCGGACGACGCCACGGCGATCCTCCGCCAGCTCGAGGAACTTCCCTGGACGAACGTCGAGCGAGATGCGCGACTCGCAATCGTCAGGGCCTGGGCGCTGAGCGCGCTCAATCGCCGCGAAGATTCGCTGGCCGCGCTCGAATCGGCGGAGACGGCCCGATGCGAAGAGGCGATGCCCTGCGGCCTCCCGTTCGAGGCTGCGACCGCCTTGACCCGCGCCTGCTTCCCCTGGGGCGACGCGGCCGGGATGCTGGGCGCCGCCGGACAGGCATCCGAGCTGCTGGGCGACACGTTCTCGATCGGAAGACCGGTCTCCCTCCTCGCGCTCGGCTGGGCACGGCGTCTTGCGGGCGAGTGCGAGGCGGCCCTCGCGCCGCTCGAGCAGGCTTCGTTCCTCGCTGCACGATCGAACCAATGGCTCGTCGCCGGCATCGCCAAGGCGATGCTCGCGCGGATCTCGCTGGAGACTGACGATGTCGACCTCGCCGTGTCAACGGCCAGGCGTGCGCTGAGCACCCTCGAGATTCACGGCGTCGCCGACAAGCCCGGCGCAGGCATCGCGCACGTTGCCCTCGGCGCCGCCCTCGCCCGCGGAGGCCAGCTCGAGGAAGCAGGGAAGCTGCTCGATAGAGGCGTGGCGAACCTTCGGGCCCGTGGCCAGCCGCTGGACATTGCCGATGCATTGCTCCTGTCAGCCCCGGTGCGTCGCGCCCTCGAGGCGCCCGCTCCGGCTCGCGCGACGCTCGAAGAAGCGAGGAAGATCCTTGCGAGCTGCCCGGATCCGGGAGTGCTGGGCGCCCGCCTTGTTGAGGTCGCGCGCACGCTGACGCCGGCCCATCGTCGAATCGAGGGTGACAGCGACCTGACGGAGCGCGAGCTCGAGGTACTCCGCTACTTCGCCGAGGGCCTATCAAAGCGAGAGATCGGCGAGGAGCTTTTCCTTTCCTTCAACACGATCCACTCACACACGAAGTCGATCTACCACAAGCTTCGGGTCTCGTCGCGGCAGGATGCGATTGCTCGTGCTCGAACGCTCGGAGCCTTGTAAGCCGCGCAGACGCTCGCTGAGCCCCTACGCAAGTTTCCGACCTACGTTCACCCGGGTGAACCAGCTCGCCAGGTGGGGAACAACTGCGCCGTCGCGCCGAGAATCGCGGGCGCGGGACCACGCGCTCGTCGCGAGCGCATGGTTCCGCCCAAAGCGGCCGCGCCATCGACCTGAAGGAGGAGTCATGTGGTGGGCAATCGGATTCGGCGGGCTCTTGTACCTGATCTTGGTGTTCACGCTCGGGCTCATGACCCTTAGGAACGGCCACGGGTGGATGTTCTTCTTCGGGATCTTCTTCCCGCTGCTCTGGATCATCGGTGCTTTCATGCAGCCGACGGACAGAGCGGCAGCGGTGTAGGTCACCACGTTCGGGAAGCCGGGTCGCGTCGGCTCGAGCAGCGGGAGGACGGGCGCGTCGGCTCTCTAGTTCCCGAGGATCTGCTCCTTCTTCGCCTCGAACTCCTGGTCGTCGATGACTCCCTGCTCGTGCAGCTTTGCCAGCTGCTCAAGCTCCTCGATGTAATCCTCCTTCACCGGCGCAGGCGCCTCCTGCGCCTCCCGTTCCTCGGGCATCGGGTCCTGGTCCGCTTCCTGCCCGGCCTGCGCGCCCTTCTTGCCGGCGTAGTAGGCAGCGCCGCCCACCGCGGCGGCGCCGACGACGGCGCGCCTCCGCATCCTGCGTCCTGGTCCGATCAATGGCATTTCGACTCCTACCCTCGTCCAGCTTCGGCCGGCGGTGTGCTGCCGGCCCCTCAACTGGGTTAGCGGCGCCGACGCGAAACGCGCCTGGCAGTGCGTCGGCTGGTCCGTCGCGCGACTCTGCGGGTCCTGAACATCTCCTTGCCTCCGATCTCGTCTCGCCGGGCGCTACCTGGCGCTTGCGGCCTCGGCCTTGGCCTCCATCGCGTGGAGCTCCTCGGCTTCCTCGGCGGACACCAGCCCGATCTCGATGAGGTCGAGCGGACTGATGAAACCGTCGCTGATGCGGAAACCTCCCGCGCGCACGATCGCATCCCGGAGAGGAACCGCCCAGTGGTGCTCGAGCAACAGGAGCGCAGCGGCCGAGTCGTTGGGGATGTCCTCGAGCACATCCCAGGCGTCCTCGTCCGAGAACGCATGCACGCCGTGCTCGGCGACCGCCTCGGCGCCCGCCAGAGCGCCCGCCTCCATGCCTTCCTCGCCCTCGATGCCCAAGCCGATGAGGGCGCCGACCTTGCTGCCGAGCTCGATCGCCTCCTCGTCGGTGAGGTTGCTCAGGTGCGCCACCTCGATCTCCCCGCCTGCGTCCTTGTGGACTGCGAGGGCGTCGATCACTCGCACCGTGTCGCTTTCTCGCAGCCGCTCCAGCTCGGCGACGATCTCCCCGTGAAATTCGGGATGAGCAAAGCCCAACACAATGAGCTGAACGGGTCCGATAGCCATCACATCTCCTCTCTGATGGTTTGGCGGGCCGTGGGGCACGCTTCGATCTCCGAGTGTCGATGCAACCGGCCGGCCAGTCATCACCTCCTGCCCGCGGTCACCCGGGTGAAGTCGCGGAGGACGCGGCCACGCGCCTCTCTCTGCGTCGGTAGACGAAGTAGGTGGCCACGATGACGCACGAGGTGATGACG
The DNA here is from genome assembly GCA_963839745.1 of uncultured Actinomycetes bacterium. Classification (GTDB taxonomy): domain Bacteria; phylum Actinomycetota; class Thermoleophilia; order Gaiellales; family Gaiellaceae; genus JAIBJN01. Next base: position 490,555 of record CAWIWC010000010.1, on the reverse strand, counting down.
GCGGCGATGACCATGGATACGAGCGGGAAGCCGGCAAGCGTCGACGCCACCAGGTAGGCCAGACCGCACGTATAGATCGACCACAGCGCGCCTCCGAGAACCGACCATGGCAGAAAGCGGCGATAAGGGATGTCGGAGAGTCCCATCGACGCGTTGACGGCGAAGCGCATTCCGGGGACGTAGCGGCCCCCGACGATGAGGAGCCCGGGTGAGGCGTCCAGCATGCTCCAGGCGGCTTCAACCTTCTGGTTCTTCGTTGCCTTGTCCAGGCTCGGCCTGACCTTGGCCGCGTTCCTGCGGGCGATCCAGAAGAGACAGGAGTCGCCGACAATCGCTCCGAGAGCACCGGCGAGCATGATGAGCTCGAGCTCGAGCCCGCCGTCGGCTGCGATCGTGGACGCCGCGTTCAGCGTCGTTTCGCCGGGGAAGATCGGGACCACGGCGTCCAGGCCGACCAGGAGGAAGACGATGAGGTACGCCACCGCGGCGGACTGCTCGGCCAGCCATGCCTCGACGTCGCCCCGGTCGAGAAGCTGGCCAACGACGATGACGAGGAGTAAGAGGCCGAACCCACCGAGGAAGAGCGCCCCGGCATGGCGCCGCCAGTACGACTTGTGCTCCCCGTTTGCAGACGGAGTCAAGCTAGTCATCGCGTGCGGCTCGTCGCTGCGACTGGTCGTCTGCCGGGTTCACGCTGACGATTTCGACCCCGAGTTTGGTCAGCCAGCTCAATGCTCCCTGGAGCTGGGCCTGATCGAGGAGATCCCCCGTCAGCACCGACTCCTCGCCGACGACCTCGACGGTCATTCCTTCCAGTGGCCCCACGAGCGGCTCTCCGATCTCACCGCGAATCACGATCCGGTAGGGGACGCGGTCTTGTCCGCTGCGGCCCGCGTAGCGCTTCGACATCTGTCGGTGCACTCGCCGGCCGATTCAGCTCACACGTCGATGGTGGTGCATCCGTTCGGTCGCGGCGGTTCTGGACGTCTGTGCTCGTGAATGCGCTTCCTTCCGCGCCGCCGCGGCGAACCAGGAGAACATCACGAATGCAACGACAGCCCCTGTCGCCGCGAGCCAGAGATACACGACTGCTGTCCAGAACGAGTCCATCGTCCTCCCTTCGGTCGAACCGGCAGGTCGTCAAGCACGAGGTTCCTGCAACCCCGTAGATCGCGCATCACCCGCGGCTCACGTTCACCCGGGTGAACGCGGGGCCGGGCGATGTTCGGTCACCGCGTCTGTGCGATGTTGGGCAGCGCGGCATGGGAGCCGCGATGCTCGGAATCGAAGGGAGAGCCTTAGATGGCTGAGAAACCCACCGACGTCCTCGTTGCCGGCTACCAGGACATCGACGAGGCGACAAAGGACTTCGAGGCGCTGGTCGCGCTCGTCAAGGAGAAGAAAGTCTCGATCGAGGGCGTCATCCTCGTCACGCACGACGAGGACGGCAACGTCGCGGTGCAGCGGACCGGCGACAACCTGGGCCGTAAGGGGACGGGCTGGGGCGGTGGCGTCGGGCTCGCGGTGGGCTTGTTCGCGCCGCCGCTGCTTGCGTCGGTCGCGGTCGGAGCCGTCGCGGGCAGGGTCGTCGGCAGATTTGCCGGCAACAAGGTCAACAAGGAGCTTCACGACAAGATCGGCGAGAACCTGCCGCCGGGGTCGGCCGGGATCATCGCGATCTTCGACGACGAGCAGCGGCTTGCCGTCGAGCAGGCGCTCGCGGGCGCCAAGCTCCGCTCGATTGTCCAGGGCGACAAGAAGGGCATGGGCGCCTTGAAGGAGTCGCTCGGCGAGGCGATGGGGAAGTTCAGCCCGGACCGCACCGTGCTGCCGATCCCGGATCCGAACTTCGGCGGCGCGATCGGGCGAACGCTCGACACGTCCGTCGCCGATTGGACGATCCACGCGACGCCGTCGCCGCCGGCGGGCGCTCCGAACGTGTTGCTCGTGCTGATCGACGACGCGGGCTTCGGCAACCCGTCGACGTTCGGCGGGCCCGTCTCGACGCCCGCGATGACGCGGGTCGGCGGGCAGGGTCTCACGTACAACGGCTTCCACGTGACCGCGCTCTGCTCGCCGACCAGGGCAGCCCTGCTGACAGGCCGCAACCACCACACCGTCGGCTTCGGTCAGATCGGGGAGCTCCCCGCCCCGTTCCCGGGCTACTCGGCGAGCGTGCCGAAGGACTGCGCTCCCTTCGTCCGGGCGCTTCAGGGCAACGGCTACTCGACCGCCGGCTTCGGCAAGTGGCATCTGACCCCTGATCGCGTCCAAGGTGCAGCGGGGCCGTTCGACCGCTGGCCGAACGCGTGGGGCTTCGATCGCTTCTGGGGCATCCTCGGCGGCGAAGCAGGCCAGTACGACCCGGTGATCACGCAGGACAACACGACCATCGGCGTCCCGCCGGGCGAGGACACGAAGGAGTACTACTGGCCGGACGACATCACCGATCAGGCGGTGCGCTGGCTGCACGAGGTGCGCGCCCAGGACAACGAAAAGCCGTGGTTCATCTACTACTCGACCGGGTGCTCGCACGCGCCGCACCAGGTCGCGGTCGAGTGGAGCGAGAAGTACCGCGGCAAGTTCGACCAGGGGTGGGACGTGCTCCGCGAGGAGACGTTCGAGCGGCAGAAGGCGCTCGGCGTGATCCCGCCGGACACGGTGCTGACGCCGAGACCGGACGCGCTCCCCGCTTGGGACTCTCTCTCGGACAGCGAGAAGAAGCTGTACGCGCGGCAGATGGAGGTCTATGCCGGCTTCCAGGAGAACGCCGACTGGAACGTCGGCCGCCTGCTCGACGCGGTCGAGGAGATGGGCGAGCTCGACAACACGCTCGTCATCTACATCTTCGGGGACAACGGCGCGAGCCTGGAGGGAACGCTGACCGGCTCCTTCAACGAGCTCACGATGCAGAACGGGATCGCCCTCACCGCCGAGCAGCAGCTCTCGCTCATCGAGCGGTACGGCGGGCTCGACGCCTGGGGCACCGACGCGTCCGCGCCACACTACGCATCCGCCTGGGCGTGGGCCGGGAACACGCCGTTCCAGTGGGGCAAGCAGTGCGCCTCCCACCTTGGCGGCACGCGCAACGGCATGGTTGTCTCCTGGCCGGAGCGGATCCAGGACGCCGGCGAGTTGCGCTCCCAGTTCACTCACTGCATCGACATCGGGCCGACGATCCTCGAGGCGGCCGGCATCCCCGAGCCCGAGGTCGTGGACGGGACGCCCCAGAAGCCGATGGAGGGGACGAGCTTCCTCTACACCTTCGAGGACGCGAACGCGCCGGGGCGCCACACGGTGCAGTACTTCGAGATCGTCGGCTACCGGGCGATCTACAAGGACGGCTGGTGGGCCGCCTGCATGGTCGACCGCATTCCGTGGGATCTGTCGCCGCCGACGATGGCGAGGCTCGCCCCCGGAACCTACGACCCGGAGCAGGACACCTGGGAGCTGTACTACCTCCCCGACGACTTCTCGCAGGCGAAGGACGTCGCCGCGGAGAACCCGGAGAAGCTTGCCGAGTTGAAGGCGCTCTTCTGGGAGGAGGCCGAGAAGCACAACGTCCTGCCGCTGCTGGCCGGGCTCTCGGTCTTCTTCGGGATCCTGCCGCCGATGCCGACGATCACGACGCACACGTTCTACGGCGGCGTCGAGAACATCGCGTCCGGGATGATCCCGCGCGTCTACGGCCGCTCCTACGCGATCGAGGCGGAGCTCTCAGTCCCCGGTGAGGGTGCCGAGGGCGTGATCGTCGCCGAGGCGGACGAGATGGGCGGCTTTTCGCTCTGGGTCGACGAGAACGGCCTGCTGCACCACAGCTACTCGATGATGGGCGTCGAGCAGTACGAGCAAGTCTCGACCGAGCCCATTCCCACCGGGGACGTCACGGTCCGCATGCTGTTCGACTCCGACCGGCAGGAACGGTCGGCCGGCGGAACGGTCTCCTTGTACGCAAACGACGAGAAGATCGGCGAGGGGCGGATCGAGAGGACGGTCGCCGTCCGCTTCTCCGCGTATGCCGGAATGGACGTCGGCCGCGACAACGGCCTGCCCGTCGACCGCGCCTACGCGGCGAAAGCACCGTATCCCTTCACGGGAACGGTGAAGCAGGTCATCTTTGACCTCAAGCCGGGCACTCACGAGGACGAGAAGGCGCTGCACGAGGGCGGCGCGCAGGTCGCCGCAGCTCAGGGGATCAGCGCCTAGGCGGCGGCGTCGCGATCGTCATGAGAGAGGAGGGCTCTGTGAGCAAAAGCCATCTCGCTACCGAGGGAGACGACAAGCTTCTCTTCCTGTCGGACCTGACGCTCGCCGCTCTCTGCAGCTGGGTGCTGGCCAAGCTCCTGTTGCCCGCCGGCGTCGAGGTGGCGATCATTCCAACACTCGGCGCTCTCGCCGTGAGGCACTTCAGACACGGCAAGCAGGAGGAGCACGAGCCGAAGCATCCGGCCGTGAAGTTCCTCGTGGCCGCCTGGAACGAGGGCGATTTCAGCGAGGCCGAGAAGTACGTCGCTCCGGACTGTGCCGTCTTCATGAACGGCTTCTCTCCCGACCTTGGTCCCAACGAGAACGGCCCTGCTCTGGCTGAGGAAAGCATCGGGTACTGGCGTTCGATCGTGCCCGACATCAGGATGGAGCTCTCGCAGGAGATCCGCGCGAAGGACCAGATCGCCATCGAGTGGGTGCTCGCGGGCACGCACACGGGCGAGCAGCGATCCGATCTGCCGGCGAGCGGCAATGCGATCGAGATCCAAGGCTCCACGTTTCTGAAGCTCGACGACGACAAGATCGTCGAGGCGTGGTCGGTCTTCGACTCGCTCGCCCTCGCAGTCCAGACCGGAACCGCCGAGGAGCCGGCCTGGTGGCCGGCGCGCCGCGAGGCGTCGTAGGGCGCGGGCGCCTAGGGGAACAGCCCCTAGACGGAGCCGCCTCTCGCACCTCGCCAGGCCCGGTGACGTGATGAGCGATGACTCCCGCGCCGCGCTCGTCTCGTACGCGCACTCGCTCGTGCCGCGATCTCTAGCGGAGGCGGCGCCCGGTGTTGCGTTCTTCTTGCGCTATCCGCGCTCGTACCTCCGTTCTGACGTGGTGGCGGGAGTCACGGTCGGAGCCGTGGCAGTGCCCTCGTCCATGGCGATGGCGGAGCTCGCCGGTCTGCCTGTGGTTTACGGCCTGTACGGAACGTTTCTGCCACTCGCGGTCTACGGGCTGCTCGGGACGTCGCGGCAACACGTGGTCGGGCCCGACTCCACGCTCGCGGCGCTGACCGGAGTGACGGTGGCGCCGCTCGCGATGGTCGGAGGGGAGGTCGACCCGGCACGCTATGCGGCGCTCGCAGCGGCACTGGCGCTGGCGATGGGTCTTCTGCTCTTTCTGGCCGGGGCGCTCCGGCTGGGGTTCGTGGCGGACTTCTTCGGCAAGCCGGTGCTGCTCGGCTACATCAACGGGGTCGCGCTGATCGTGATCTCGACCCAGCTGGGCAAGCTCCTCGGTATCAGCGTCGGCGCGGACGACTTCTTCGCAATCGTGCGGGAGGTCTTCTCGGAGCTCGGCGATGCGAACGGGCCGACCGTGCTCCTGAGCGCGGGGCTGCTGGCGGCCGCGGTCGCAACTCGGCGCATCGTTCCTGCCCTGCCCCCGTCCCTTGTGGTGCTCGCGCTTGCGCTCCTGATCGCGGCGCTCGTCGACCTCGAGGATCACGGGATCGCGGTTGTCGGCGAGGTCGCGGGCGGCCTGCCGTCGTTCGGGCTGCCAGGTGTCGGGGCAAACGACTTCCTCGATCTCGTGCTTCCCGCGGCGGCCTTCTCGCTTGTCGCCTTCGCCGACCTGATCGCGACCGTGCGCACCTTCGCCCAGAAGCACGGCTACGAGGTCGACGCCAACCGCGAGCTGACTGCAATCGGCGGCGCCAACCTCGTCGGCGGCCTGACAGGGGCGTTTCCCGTCTCCTCCTCCAACTCCCGGTCCGCGGTCAACGACTCCGCGGGCGCGAGGTCCCAGGCTGCTGTCGTCGTCGCCGCGGCGGTCGTCGGGCTCTTCCTCCTCTTCGCGATGCCCCTGATCGAGCCGCTCCCGACGGCCGCGCTCGGAGTGATCATCGTCGTCGCCGCCGCAGGGCTGATCAACATCCGCTCGATCTGGCGCCTTCGGCACGTCCGCTCGGCCGAGGTCGCGCTCGCGCTCGTCGCCTTCGGCGGCGTGCTCGTGTTCGGCGTCGTCGGCGGCGTCGTCGTCGCGATCGCGCTTTCAGTCGGCGTGTTCCTCTACCGTGCGGCGCGCCCGCACGATGCCGTACTCGGTCGCATCGAGGACATCGACGGCTATCACGACGTCACGCGCTGGGAGGGCGCCGAGACGGTTCCCGGGCTGCTCGTGTACCGCTTCGATGCGGCGCCCTTCTTCGTCAACGCCGCGTACCTCCGAGAGCGTGTGCTCGAGCTGGTCGACGCGTCCGAAGACGTCAGATGGTTGGTGCTCAACGCCGAGGCGTGGACGTACCTCGACGCCACCGCGATCGACGTGCTGGCTCGGCTCCAGGTCGAGCTCGAGGAACGCGGCATCGCGCTCTGTTTCGCCCGCCTGAAGGGACGGCAGCGCGAGATCTTCGAGGAGACGGGCCTCACAGCGCAGATCGGGCCCGACCGTCTCTTCCCCACGGTCCGGGCTGCAGTCGCGGCGTTCGAATCCGCGCACGCGGGCGACACTCCCTAAATCGGGCCTCGTGAGCGGCGAGCATCATCACCGGCCTGATGTCGCGGAACCGCGCATCGAGCCGTTGTGCGTTTCACCCGGGTGAACTCGGTTGCGGGCGATGACGCGTGATTTCGCGGGCAGTAAGGTCGCGACCTTGAACGAGAGCCTCCAAGGGTCACTGCCCTCCTCCGACACAGCCACCGAAGGAGACTGAGCGTTGGGCGGCTCGGGCCTCGTCGCGCTCGCGCTCCTCGTCCTCGCGTACTCGGCGGTCTCGCGACGGCTCTCGGGTTCGATCATCACAGCTGCGATGGTGTTCGTCGCCGGCGGCATGCTGGTGAGCGGCGACGCCCTCGGCTGGCTCGATCCGACAATCGAGAGCGAATCCGTCCGCTGGGTCGCCGAGGCGACGCTGACGGTCGTCCTTTTCTCAGACGCGTCACGGATCGACCTCGGGGCGCTGCGCCGCGAGTACGTCATGCCGCTTCGCCTGCTTGCGATCGGGCTGCCGCTGACGATCGTGGCCGGCGCTCTCGCGGGTGTCGCCGTGCTCGCAGAGCTGGCGTTGATCGAGGCGTTCCTGCTTGCGATCGTGCTCGCCCCGACCGACGCTGCGCTGGGACAGGCGGTCGTTACCAATCCCCAGATTCCTTCGCGCGTGCGTCAAGGGCTCAACGTCGAGAGCGGGCTCAACGACGGCATCTGTGTACCGCTTCTCTTGATCGCGATCGCGATTGCCGAGGCGGATGAGGGCGCGATTGGAGACGGCGAGGCGTTCCACCTCGTGCTCGAGGAGATCGGCTACGGATGCGTCGGGGGCGTCGTCGCGGGGCTCGCAGCCGCAGTCGTGATCAGGGTGGGCGTCCCGCGCCGCCTCGCCGATTCGACCTGGCTCCAGGTCGTCCCGGTCGCCGGAGCCGCGCTCGCGTACGGGCTGGCCGTATGGCTGGGCGGCAGCGGGTTCATCGCCGCTTTCGTGGGAGGCGCCGTCTTCGGAGGGCTCCGCCGCGAGCTCGGAGGCGAGGTGACGCTCTTCCTCGAAGAGACGGGCGGCGTGCTGGGTGCGGTCACCTTCGTCCTCTTCGGCGCCGTCATGCTCGTCCCGGTGCTCGACGATCTCTCCGCCGACGTTGTCCTGTACGCGGTTCTCAGCTTGACGCTCGTTCGCATGGTTCCCGTTGGCTTGGCAATGCTCGGATCCGGCGCTCGGCCACCGACGGTCACCTTCCTCGGCTGGTTCGGGCCGCGCGGACTGGCCTCGATCGTCTTTGCGGTGATCCTGGTCGAAGATGCCCACCTGGCGAACGAGTCAGTGCTGCTGAACACGATCTTCTTCACGATCGGGCTCTCGGTTCTCCTGCACGGCGTGACCGCAGCCCCGTTCGCGGGGCGCTACGCGGCGTGGTTCGCGGCCCACCCGCGCGACGCCGCGCCCGCGTTCGAGAGTGCGCCGGCGCCCGAACAGCGCCCGCACCGTTGGGCGGCCGGGCCGCGGCACCCGCCCGGCGCACGACCCCTGTAACGCGTCTGCACCCGTCGCGGGTCATTTCTCCCTGGAGCACGGTTCGGCGCGCGGAAGTGGAAAGAGCCGGCCGACTGAAGTGTTTCAATCGACCGGCTCCAAAAGTGGCTCAGTTGAGCCAAAGGTGGAGGCGGCGGGAATCGAACCCGCGTCCGAAGTCGCCCACAAGACCTGGAAAACGAGGCGCCACCAACTCGCTTGCAGCACCTCGCAGTGCCAGATTGCGACACGTTCGGCCCGCGCGTCCGACTTTTCGCTTAGGCGTTCTTGCGACGGCAGGGTGTGTCTCGATCAGACACCTTCCCGCCCGTGCCTTCGCATCCCGTAGCCGGTTTGGTGGGTAGCGGGCTTCGAGGCGGTTCGAGAGAGGTTCGAGCAAGACTTCGCCGAACGCGGCGAGGTCGGCGCGTCTTTCACCATAGTGCGCGACAGTGAGCCGGTTATCGCTCTCTGGGTCGGCTGGCACACAAGGCGCGGGCCAACGTTGGCAGGAGGACACGCTCGAGGTCGCCTTCTCGAAGAGGCGTAGAGTTCGTCCTTGTGAGCCCGACTCTTCAGTTGGGCCGGATCGCCGGCATCCGGATCGGGGTGAACTGGAGCTGGCTGATCGTGTTCGCGCTCATCGTCTGGTCGCTCGCGGTCGCGGTGTTCCCGTCCCAGAACCCCGGCTTCTCCGACGGTGAGTACATCGCGCTGGCCGTCGTGGCCGCGCTTCTCTTCTTTGTCTCGCTCCTGCTGCACGAGCTCGGTCACGCGCTGCAGGCGAGGCGAGAAGGGGTCGAGATCGAGGGGATCAATCTCTGGCTCTTCGGCGGCGTGGCGCAGTTCAAGACCGGCTTTCAGACTGCCGGCGCCGAGTTCCGGATCGCGATCGCAGGGCCGCTCGTCTCGCTTGTGATCGGCCTCCTCTGCGTGCTGGTCGCGGCCCTCGCGGGGCTTCCGAACGCGATCGACGGGGTCGTCGCCTGGCTGGGGTTCACGAACCTCATCCTGCTCGCGTTCAACCTGCTGCCGGCGCTGCCGCTCGACGGGGGGCGGGTCCTGCGGTCGGCGCTCTGGCACTTTCGAGGCGATCTGCAATGGGCGACACACGTGGCATCCGGGGTCGGCCGCGGCTTCGGGTTCCTGTTCATCGGGCTCGGTGTCCTGATGCTCATCGTCGAGGGAGCGTTCAGTGGCGCGTGGCTGGCGTTCATCGGCTGGTTCTTGCTCCAGGCAGCGAGCGCAGAGGCCCGCTACGTGGCGACCAAGCAGGCGCTCGACGGTCTTAAAGTCCGCGACCTGATGATCCGCCAGCCCATCACCGTCGATGCCGACCTCAGCCTCGGCCAGTTCATGGACGAGGTCGCGTGGTCGCGGCGTTACACGACGTACCCAGTGCTCGAGCACGGGCACCCGATCGGGCTTCTCGCGTTTCGCTCGGTCGCAACGGTTCCGCGCGACGAATGGAACGCGCGTCGCGTGCGGGACGCGATGATTCCTTTCGATCAGGTGCCGTTGCTCGGCGAGGGCGACGAGGCAATCGACGCGCTGGCAGAGCTGTCTGAGAGCGCGGTGAACCGCGGCCTAGTCGTCGACCACGGACGCCTCGCAGGATTCCTGTCGATCACTGATCTCGCGCGGGCTCTCGAGGTCGCCCGGCCGTCGCGACCTGTTCGAGGCGCAGCGCCTGAGCGCGCGCCCTAGGCGGCGTTGAGTGGCTCCGTTCCAGCGGACACCTCGGAGGGCGACGAAGTCCCCTTCAGGGCGTTTCTTCTCTTCAGTCAGCAGTGCCCGCATCAGGCGGACGCCTGCCGGCTCGAACGTTGCTCCAGGCCCACAGTGACCAGACGCATGCGAGCAGGAGTGCGACAAGAAGGATCACGTCGTACGGCGACGGGGGCCACTCACCGAATGCACCCATCCCGAAGACGATCGCGATGAAGATCCAGCAGACGGCGTCTAGGACGACCCACCAGCCACGCACCTCGATCACCCATCAATGGTAGCCCGCAGGACCGTGGCTCAATCCGCCACGGTCCCCGCGATGACCGTTCCCGCTGGTTCGTCTACCCGAAGGTGAATGAGTACGCCTCGGCGCCGTGCTCGAGGAACGTGATCTCCAGCGTCCGTTCGCGAACCTTGTCGTGCGCACGCACGAGCTGGTACATACGACCGTAGTCGAGCGTTCCGCTTCCGTCCTCGCCGACGTCGACGCCGTGTGACAGGCCCGGGGGCTCGCCGTCGACGAGCAGGCGGAAAGGAATCGGCCCGCCCCCTCCGGGAGACAGCACGAGATGCGCGTCGCGCGCCTCGAATCGGAAGGCGATGCTCCCGCCCGGCCGCTCGAGCACGACATTCTCACGCCCGATCGTCCACTCGCCTGCCAGGGCCCAGTGGTTGGAGGGCAGGCGCTCGGGAAGCTCGTAGACGCGGGCTTCGTCCGGCGCGGCCGCGGCCGGGGAGGCGAAGCGCTCGCCGCGCCCGTAGCCGAGATACGTCTCGGGCGTCCGCAGGTGATCCCAGTCGGCCTCGGCCTCCACGCCGACCCCTACGACGGGGACGAGCTCGCGCTCGACGCCGAGCAGGTCCTGGATCACCCGCTCCGATTGCTCGTAGCGTCCCTCGCCGAAGTGCTCGTCGCGGACGACCCCGTCCCGATCGACGAAGTAGAGCGCCGGCCAGTAGTTGTTGTCGAAGGCGCTCCAGATCCCGTAGTCGTTGTCGAGCGCGACCGGGTAGTCGATCTCCCGCTCCTCCACCGCCCGCCGCACGAGATCGGACTCGTGCTCGAACGAGAACTCCGGCGTATGGGCACCGATCACGAGCAGCCCGTCGTCACGGTAGGCCTGCGACCACGCGCGGACGTACGGCTCCTGGCGCAGCCAGTTGATGCAGGTCAGCGTCCAGAAGTTCACGAGGACGACGCTGCCGCGCAGCCCGACGGGGTCGAGTGGCTCGGAGTTGAGCCACTCGGTCGCCCCGTCGAGCTGCGGCATGTGAACCTTCGCGAAGAGGGTCATCTAGCGAGCCTCCTCATGACGAGCTGCGATCAACGCAACGACCTGAACGCAGCCCGCATCTCGTCGGAGAAGAGCTCCGGCTCTTCCCAGGCGGCGAAGTGCCCGCCCCTGTCGACCTCGTTGAAGTAACTGACGTTGGGGTACGAGTTCTCGACCCAGCTACGCGGAGTCCGCCAGATCTCGCCGGGGAAGGTGGTGAAGCCGACCGGGAGCGAGACCTCCGGAGGAGCCTGGCCGGACGCGAGTGCTTGAGCCAGGGCCAGTCCGTCCTCCCAGTACGACCGGGCCGCCGAGGCGCCGGTGCCCGTCAGCCAGTACAGCGTGATGTTGTCGACGATCTGGTCGCGGGTGAGATTGCCGGCGGGCTCCCCGTCGACGAAGGCGTGGGAGATCTTGTAGTAGCTGTCCGTGTCGTGGTCGAGCAGCCAGGCGGCCAGGGCGACGGGTGAGTCCAGCAGGGCGTAGCCGATCGTCTGCGGCCGCGTGGCCATCTCCAGGAAGTAGCCGAAGCCATCCGTCCTGAATGTGGCGACCTGGTCCGCCGCCGCGCGTTCCTCCTCCGATTCCGCCGGCTGGGGGCCGGCCAGCACCGTCACGAGCAAGTTCACGTGGATGCCGAGCAGCCCCTCGGCCGCCTGCCGCCCCATCGTGTCGGTGACGAGGGCGCCCACGTCGCCACCCTGGGCGACGTATCGGGTGTAGCCAAGGCGGTGCATCAGCTCCGCCCAGGCCTGCGCGACGCGGCCGGCGTTCCAGCCGAGCTCGGCGGGCTCGCCGGAGAAGCCGTAGCCGGGCAGCGACGGCAGCACGAGGTCGAACGCGTCCTCCGCTTGCCCACCGTACGCAGTCGGATCGGTCAGCGGGCCGATGGTCTCGAGCAGCTCGATCACCGAGCCGGGCCAACCGTGCGTCATGATCAGCGGCAGCGCGTTCTCGTGTCGTGACTTCACGTGGATGAAGTGGATGTCCACCCCGTCGATCTCGGTCGTGAACTGCGGCAGCGCGTTCAGCCGCGCCTCCACGCGCCCGAAGTCGTACTCGTTCGCCCAGTAGTCCGCGAGCGCCCGGATCGTCGCGAGCTGGACGCCCTGCGACCGATCCGGGACGAGCTCCTTGGTGGGCCAGCGCGTCGCCGCGATGCGACGCCGCAAGTCGTCGAGCTGCTCCTCTGGAGGCGCGAACTGGAATGGACGGATATCGGTGGCGGTTTCGACGGTGCTCATGACTACCTCCTTGTTAGCGCAGTGACCGGAAAGCCGCTCGGATCTCCTGTGAGAACAGCTGCGGCTGCTCCCACGCGGCGAAGTGACCGCCCTTGTCGACCTCGTTGAAGTAGATGAGGTTGGGGTACGCCTCCTCGGCCCAGCTCCGCGGCGCCTGGTACTGCTCGCCGGGGAAGACGGTCACGGCCACGGGGATGGAGACGCCCTTCGCGTTGAAGAAGCCGCCCTTGTACTCCCAGTAGAGGCGGGACGCGGAGACCCCGGTGTTCGTCAGCCAGTAGAGCGTGATGTTGTCGAGGATCTCGTCGCGCGTCAGCTCGCCGGTGGTGCTCGTCGTCCTATCCAGAGCCGAGGCGATCGCTGCGGCCGGCTGGCCGTCGGCGTCGTTGTGATCGAGTAGCCAGGCGGCCAGGCCGACCGGTGAGTCCGCGATGCCGTACAGGGTCTGCGGGCGAGCGGCCATGAACCTGGCGTACTCGACCTGCTTGAACGTTCTCTCCAACTGCTCATAGGCACGTCGTTCCTCCGCTGAGAGATCCGCCGGCGGCGGCTCGCCGGCCTGGAGAGCCGCGTCGACGCCTGCCGGGACGGTGGCGGGCATGTTGCTGTGGATGGCAAGCAACCCCGCGGGCGCCTGCAAACCCATCTGGTCGACGACGAACGCACCCCAGTCGCCACCTTGGGCGACGTACCGCTCGTAGCCGAGGCGGTGCATCAGCTCGGCCCAGGCCTGGCCCATGCGCTCGGGGCCCCAGCCGGTGCTCGCGGGCTTGCCCGAGAACCCGTAGCCCGGCATCGACGGGATCACCAGATGGAAGGCGTCCGCTTCGCTCGCCCCATGTCCCGCGGGATCGGTCAGCGGCTCGATGATCTTCAGCTGCTCGACGACCGAGCCGGGCCAGCCGTGGTTGACGACGAGCGGCAACGCGTCCTCGTACCGCGAACGAACGTGGATGAAGTGGATGTCGAGTCCGTCGATCTCGGTCGTGAACTGCGGGAGGGCATTCAGCCTCGCCTCGCACGCGCGCCAGTCGTACTCAGTCTCCCAGTAGCGCGCGAGCTTCTTGATGGTCGTGAGCTGCACCCCCTGCGACTGATCTGCGACGGTCTCCTGCTCGGGCCACTGTGTCGCCGCGATGCGTCGACGGAGATCCTCGAGGGCCTCTTCGGGAACGTCGACCTCGAACGGACGGATCGTTGTTGCGTCCGCGGTTCGCTCTGTCGTGCCGATGGACGACTGAACGGTCATTGGGCTCCGATCGGTTGTGACGCCGCTGCGACCGGCCGCGAGATCAGACCCCCTGAAGACTCATCGCGGCAATCGACGAACGGCTGCTTCGTACGAGCCGTACGACTCTACGCCTTTCCACAGAGAATGCAACAGCAGCTACTACCGTTCACCAGATTTCCACGCCCCACTCGCCGCTTGGTCGAACTACTGAAGCTGGGAAGCTCAGCAGGCAACTCCGCCGACCGACTCCGTACCTCTCCCCGCCGCGCGCCCCAGGCGGAGGTAGGGCGTCGCCGACGCTATGAAACGACGAAGGGCCGCCTCAAGTTCGTTGGGCCGAAGCCCACGCGGGAGGTCGCCGCGTACCTGTCGAGCTACTTCGTCGCCGGCCGGGGAAGCAAGACACCGCTCACCGACGGCCGAGGCCGAGACGGACCGCGCGCCCTACGAGGCGTCGGTGGTGACAAGCTGCCGCGCGCTCTCGAGGTCGTCCCTCGCCACCAGGATCTCGCGCGGGCCGCTGTCGCCCACAGCGTCGCCGGCGCCTGCACCCATGTCCGTCTGGCGGTGATCGCAGGCGATCCCTTCCGTCCGTAAGAGACCGCAGATCGTCTCTGCTTCCATCGAGTTTCCTACAACCATGAGCCGCACTACGTTCATCAGCTGCGCCAACCTATCCCAACCTCATCTACTACAACAGGGTCGACACAGGCGGGCGCTTCGCGGTCTGGGAACAGCCGCAATTGTTCTCCGAAGAGGTTCGCGCGGGGCTCCGGTCGCTTCGCTAGAGACCCGCGCTCGGGCGACTGCACATGGCCTCGCGGCCACGTCGCGCTCGTGACCCTCTGGACGCTGACCTGCATCGAAGCGCGGCGGCGATCGATCGCGAACAACAGCCGGCGCGAGCGGGCCGTTAGCCGGCTGCCGCCGGCGCGCGGCGAGGGAGGACCCAGCCAGGCCGCGGGAAGTGGCACGTGTAGCCGTTGGGATACTTCTCGAGGTAGTCCTGGTGCTCGGGCTCGGCCTCCCAGAACGGCCCCGCCGGCTCGACCTCGGTGACCACCTTCCCCGGCCAGAGGCCAGAGGCCTCGACATCGGCAATCGTGTCCTCCGCGACGGAGCGCTGCTCCTCGTCGAGGTAGTAGATCGCCGAGCGGTAGCTCATCCCGACGTCGTTCCCCTGACGGTTCACCGTCGTCGGGTCGTGGATCTGGAAGAAGAACTCGAGCACGTCGCGGAACGACGTCTGCTCGGGATCGAAAACGATCTCGATCGCCTCCGCGTGCGTGCCGTGGTTGCGGTAGGTGGCGTTCGGGACGTCGCCGCCCGTGTAGCCGACCCTTGTCTCCAGGACGCCCGGCCGCTTTCGGATGAGGTCCTGCATCCCCCAGAAGCACCCGCCCGCAAGAATCGCCTTTTCGACCGAACCACTCATCACGCCTCCTCCTGACAATCACGACTCCGCGGTCCAATGTACCTTCGGCGCGACGGGTCACGGCGCATGCTTCGGTCAACCAAGCCGATGGAGGCGGCGGGAATCGAACCCGCGTCCGAAGTCGCCCACACGACCTAGGAAACGAGGCACCTTCGCGCCGTCCGGGCCTGAGCTCGGTCAGCAGATGCCTCACGGCGACATTGCCTCGAGGTTGCTTCGCGGATGGCGGTTTTCGCTTAGCAGTCGGCGGTCGGCGCGACTCCGACGGCATAGGTCAGCCAGGTGCCGTCGATTCTGGGCTGCGCCACCGGGGACGCTGCGCGCGAGTGCGCCACCGAGGTGGCGGAGCTCCTGACCGCGATTTGCTTGGGCGGCAACCAAGTTCGGCCTGGTGTCGATCGGCGTACTCGCCATGACGGCGGTCTTCGCCGCGATGCTCAACTGGTGGATCTCGCCCGTGATGCAGACGTCGGGGCAGCGGTTCGACTACACCTTCTTCGACATCCACGGCATCGTGGTGTTCGGCTACGCGACGTTCGCGTTGGCGCTTGGCATCTTCGCCGGCGCCGTCACCGGCCGGCTCCTGCCGGCAATGGCAACCACCGTCGTCGGGTTCCTCGCAGTGCGACTGGTCGTCACGCTGGCCGCGCGAGACCACTATCTACCGACCGAAACGCGCCGCATCAGCGTGGCCGGTCTGAACTTAGGTGACAGCACCCAGCAATGGAATCTGCTGCACGGCGACTGGATCCGGAGCCGCCCCGTCGAGTCTCGCACAGGGTGCCCGGCCGGTGCGGCCGACTGCGGCGAGACGCTGACCATGCACCCGGCACGCCACTTCTGGGCCTTCCAAACCATTGAAACGGCGATCTTCGTCGCGCTCGCCATCAGCCTGCTCCTCGCCACCATCTACTGGATCAGGCGTCGGATCGGCTGAGCACTGGCACGCGACGACCAAAGACCCGAGGGCGAGGACATCTGGCGACACCCACTCCGCCACGGCCGCCACGGCCGACGTCCGCGGCCGCGGCACGACCACGCGTGAATCGACGGCTGCCGCCGCAAGTCGTCATGGCCGGCAGAGCCGGCCGGACCTGCGACGGCTATTCGCCGTCCCAGTAGTCGAGCTCGGGCAAACGCGTCATCAGGCCGACGCCGCGGAAATAGACCTTCTTCGAGCGCGGGTACCACGCGATGTCGTCCGGCTCGCGCGTGCCGTAGGCGAGCAGCTTCATCCCGTCGGCGCCCGCGCGGAACGCATGACCGACCCGCGTGCGCGGCGGGCGCGCGACGACCGAGCCGGCCCGCACCGGGTGCTCTTCCTCGCCGAGGATGCAGACGCCGTCGCCCTCGAGGACGACGAAGACTTCCTCCTCCGAGGCGTGGCAGTGAACTGGGCAGTTGAGCCTGCCCGGCGGGATGTCCGAGTGGTTGAGCCCGGTTTCGACCGAACCCGCGGCCGTGCCGAGCTCGCGCGACCTGTCGCCGAACTCGCCGCGGTCGAGGAGCTCCGGCTCGACGTCCTCGAGCCGGACGACGTTCGGTGGCCGCTCGCCGGGCTCCGGCAGCTCCGGCTCGGGCAGCGCGCCCTCGAGCTCCCACTGGTGCGTCAGGTCGACGTCGAAGAGCGACGGGCCGATCCCGACCTTCTCGATGCGCGGGAACCAGTCGTAGCCGCCGGCCCCCGAGCGCCGCCCGTTCCCGTAGGCGAGCACGTCGAGGCCGTCCGGCCCGGCGACGAGCGTGTGCGCCGGCCCTGTCGCCAGGTGGACGAGGCAGGTCCCCGGGCCGACCTCGCAGACGACGTCCTCGCCCCGCTCGGTGCGCTGCCACGACAGGCCCGAGCCGCCGAGCACGAAGAAGACCTCCTCGTGGTCGCCGTGGGAGTGAAGCGGTGTCGAGCGGCAGCCCGGATGGATGCGGATGCGGTTCACGCCGACGCCGACCGTGCCGGCGGCGTCGCCCAGGTACCGCCAGGCGGAGTGGATGCCTCCCTCCTCGTGGTCGTGCTCCTCGACGTCGTCCCAGTGCACGATGTTGGAGTGACTCACGCCGGGAGTATCCGTGCTCGGAGCGAGTTCTGGAACTCCGACTCCAGAACTAATCCGATGGAGGCGGCGGGAATCGAACCCGCGTCCGAAGTCAAATTCTCACCCCTCCCACCTAATATCTCTTTCTTCTCTTTTTCTTTCTTCTTTTTCTCTTTCTCTTTCTCTTTCTTTTCTTTCTCTCTTTTCTCTCTCTCTCCCGCGCCCACCAACACTCTTTCATTTTTCTTCTCTATCTATAACAATCTCCTTTAACACTCTCACACTCTATACCCTTTCTCTCTCCTTTTTATACTACTTCTTCTCTCTTTTTTCCTTTTTCTACCTCTCTCTCTCCTCTCTCTTCTCCCTCTCCCTTCCCCTCCTCTCTCCCCTCTCTCCCTCCCCTCTCTCCCCTCTCCCTCCTCTCTCTCCTTCCTCCCTCCCCTCTCTCTCCTCTCTCCTTTCTCTCCCCCACTCACTCCGCTCCTACACAATCCATTAACCAAGCCGATGGAGGCGGCGGGAATCGAACCCGCGTCCGAAGTCGCACCGTGAAGAGCCTCTCCAAGCACAGCCTGCCCTTGAATTTCGCCCCGCGGCCGGTGGGCCGGCGAACCTACCGCTTGGCTAGCCGATCCTGAAGAGTCCCACCTCCGGCGATCAGCGCTCCTTCGGTGGCAAGCCCGTTTTCTGACGCCGGGTTTCCGATCCACGGGCCGAGACCGGAGCCGACGGGTCACCTAATTAGGCGGCCAGTGCGAGTTCGTTGCGATCCGCACTTACGTTGTTCCCGGTTGTTTTACGAGGCCAACCGGGGACCTCGGCTTGCAGCTCTTCCGGAGAACCGACCCCGTCGAAACCGGATCGCCCCCAGAAACCCGAAGTATAGCTTCGGGAAGACAGGCTCCCGGAGCGCCCGAGGGCGCTCCGGGAGCGAAGGGACGGCTAGTCCTCCAGCCGGAACAGCTCGCGCGACGTGAACGCGGTGTCGGGGAAGTCCGAGAAGAGCCCATCGACGCCGAGGCGGTAGAAGAGCAGGTACTCGTTGACGGGGTTGCCCCCGAAGTCGCTCGCCAGCCGGCGTTGCTCGTTGCGGAACGTCCACGTGTGGATCAGCAGACCGTGGTCGTGGGCGCGCTCGACGAGGTCCGTCGGCGGCAGCAGCGTGCGGTCCCGCTCGTCCACGAGCCCGTCGCCGTTCGCGTCGGCGACCGTGCCGTCGGGGTTGAGCGCGATCGCCCGCGAGCTGACGATGTACACCTTCCAGGGCCCGATGCCGTCGGCGTACGTGCTGATCTCCTCGAGGCCCGCGTCGGTCGTGAAGTAGCCGAAGGTGCGGCTCTGGAGCACGGGATTGCCCGAGACGGTCCAGTCGTAGGGGCGGTCGAACGGCGGCGCGTAGGTGATCGTCCCGTCCGGGGCGACGTCGTTGGCGTCCACGAGTTGGACGAGGCGCACGGGCGTCAGCCGGTTGAGGAGCTTCAGATTGGACTGCTCGAAGGACTGGATGAACACCGGCGCGTTGCGCTTGCTCCAGCCCTCGCGCCGCAGCACCTTCACGAGCCGCTCCTCGAGCGGGAGCCCGAGGCCGGCGTGGTACGTCGGATGCTTGGTTTCCGGGTAGACGCCGATCTGCCGGTCGAGCTTCCGCGACCAGCGCTTCGCGAGGTCGATGACCTCGCCCAGCGTGGGAATCTCGAAGCGGCCGTTGAACTGCTGCGGCCGCTCCCCCAGGGGCTGGATCGCTCGCAGGGTCTTGATCTCCTTCAAAGTGAAGTCCGAGGCGAACCAGCCGGTCTCGGCGACCCCGTCGACGACCTTCGTGGTTTCCCGGTCGGCGAACTCCGGACGGCTGCTTACGTCGGTCGTGCTGGTGATATTCGGTTCGTGCCGGGCAATCAGGTGCCCGTCCTTCGTGGCCACCAGGTCCGGCTCGATGTAGTCGGCGCCGAGCTTGATCGCCAGCTCGTATCCCTCCAGCGTGTGGTCGGGAAGGTAACCGGCAGCGCCACGGTGGCCGATCACGAGCGGCGACTCGTCACGGCCACCCCCGCCGCCGAGCGCCCAGACGACCGGGACCGCGAGGAGCAGCACCCCCATCGCCAAGAACGCCGAAATCCATCCCCTGCGTGCGGTCCTCATGGAGAGCCTCCTCCGGTCGAGTGTGGCGCGAACCTACCCGGCGCGCTCTGCTCGACGCAAGGTCGCGCCAGAGAGACTGAAATCATGCTTCGGGATGCGGGATCTCCGGCTCAGCCAGGCCCTCGTGCTGCGCGTGGACGCGTTCTCGAACGCCGCTCTGGCGGTCTTTCTGCTCGCGGCGACCTGGGACGGCCTCTACGAGTTCCTCGGCCTCCCTGTGCCGGAGCCGCCCTTCTACGCCCAGCTCCTCGGCGCCGCCCTCGTCGCCTTCGCGATCCTCGAGTGGGCGCTTGCCGAGACGCCGGCGGAGGCCGCGGTCACGTTTGCCGCCGCTGTGGGAAGCACGGTCGCGGCCGTGGTCATCGCTGTGTGGCTCCTCTTCGGCGACACGGAGCTCGACGCGCACGGCGAGATCGGGCTCTGGTCGGTGGCGGGCTTTCTTGCGGCCGCGGCGATCATCCACGCGGTCGTGCTCTGGCGCGGCTGGGCTACCTCGAGCGGGCCTTGAGCGCGCGTTCGATCTGACGCTTGGCGTCGCGGTCGGCGATGGTGCGCCGCTTGTCGCGCACGTCCTTCCCGCGTGCGAGGGCGAGCTCGACCTTGGCGCGCCCGTCCTTCCAGTAGATCTTCGTCGGGACGAGGGTCAGGCCCTTCTCCTGCATCTTGCCGAGGAGCTGGTCGATCTCCCGCCGATGCAGGAGCAGCTTGCGCTCGCGGTCGGGATCGTGGTTCGCGATGTTGCCCTGCGTGTACTCGTCGATGTGCGCGCCGACGAGGTAGAGCTCACCGTCGCGAATGTCCCCGAACGCCCTCTGGATGGTGACCTTCCCGTTGCGCAGCGACTTCACCTCGGTGCCGGTCAGCGCAAGGCCGGCCTCGTAGCGGTCGAGGAGGTGGTAGTCGTGGCGAGCACGACGGTTTTCGGCGATGAGCTTGGTCCCGGCGGCCATTACCTGCATTGGACCAAAAAAATTCGCCGAGCCGGTTGCGCTTTCGTCCCCCTCACCGACGGACCTTCCGCTTCCGCGTTGTGCCTACCGGTGAGGCTTCGTCCTACTCGCGCTCCGTGCTCGGCGCAAGCGGCAACCTAAAGGGACGGGCCACCCCGCGCAAGGGACAGGCGAAGCCTTTCTCCGCAAAGAGCGGCAAAATATTTCCGAGTGGTCACGCGGGGGCCAGCTCGACCTTGCCCTCCCACCTCCGGACGTCCGCGACGCGGACCTCGATCGCGTCGCCGAGGCGGTAGGAGAAGCCTCCGCGGCGGCCGACGAGGGCCGTTCCGAGCGGATTCAGCTCGAAGTAGTCGCCGGAGAGGCGCCGCGCCGGCACGTAGCCCTCGAAGACGCCGTCGAAGCGCACGAAGATACCCGAGCCGATCGCGCCGACGATCTCGCCCTCGAAGCTCGTCTCCCAACCGTCCTCGAAGAGCCGGCGCTCGAGGAGCCACGCGAGGCAGAGCTCGTCGGCCCTGTACTCGGCCTGTGCGGCGTCGCGCTCGCGCACGGACGTCCACTCGGCGACCTCGGAGAGGTCGTCCGGGAGCTCCACGTCGAGCACGCCGAGCTCGTGCAGAAGCGCCCGGTGGCAGAGGAGATCGGGATAGCGGCGGATCGGCGAGGTGAAGTGGCAGTACGCGCGGCTGGCGAGGCCCGAGTGCCCGAGGTTGCGCGGGTCGTAGCGCGCCTGCTTCAGCGCGCGCAGGACGAGAGGCGGGTACGCCTCACGCCCGCGACCCGTCTGCTCGACGTAGCGCATGACCGTCGTGCTCACCTTGGCGGCGAGCTTCGCGGCGTCAGCCGGCCGGAGGTTGTCCGGGGCGGGCGGCGTCGGCACCTCGAGGTCGGCGAGCTTCGCCAGGAGCAGCTCGACCGACTGCGGGTCGGGCTGTTCGTGCACGCGGTAGACCGCCTCGCGGTCGCGGCCGGCCAGCAGCTCGGCGACGGCCTCGTTCGCGGCGATCATGAGCTCCTCGACGAGCATGTGCGCGAGCGGCTCGGTCTCGATCCAGGCCCGCTCCACCCCGCCCTCGCCGTCGAAGGCGAACGTGACCTCGCCCGTCTCGATGCGCAGCGCTCCGCGGCCGTAGCGCCGCTTGCGAAGCGCCGCGGTGACCTCCTCGGCGAGCCGGAGCGCCTCGGTCAGCTCGTCGCTCGCGCGCTCGTGGCCGGCGAGGATCGCCTGGGCGTGCCCGTAGGTCAGGCGCTCGCGGCTGACGATGCGGCTGCGGTAGAAGCGCGCCTCGCCGGGCACGAGGTCGCGGTCGAAGGGGATCTCGACCGTGACGCAGCGGCGCTCGACGTGCGGGCGGAGACTGCAGGCGTCGTTCGACAGCTCCTCCGGGAGCATGGCCTCCACGCGGCCGGGGACGTAGACGGAGAAGCCGCGCTCGCCCGCATCGTGGTCGAGCGGCGAGCCGGCGGGGATGAAGGCGGAGACGTCGGCGATGTGCACCCAGGCCCGGACGCCGTCCTCCTCCCGCCGCAGGCTGAGGGCGTCGTCGAAGTCCTTCGCCTCGTCGGGGTCGATCGTGAAGGCGAAGAGGCCGCGCAGGTCGACGCGGTCGGGCTCGTCGTCCGGCGGAGGTGGGGGCACGGGCGCGTGCTGCCTGCGCACGCCCAGGTGCCAGAGGAGGCCTTCCAGGACAGCCTCGATGTGGCTCGCCGGCCCGAGGACCCGCTCGACCTTCGCCCGTCCGCGGCCGAGCCGCAGGACGACCAGGTCGCCCGGCGACGCATCCCCCGCGCCCTTGCGGTCGACCACGACGGGCACCCCGCCCTCGAAGTACGGCTCGCCGGAGAGGAGCTTGCCCCGGCGCGCAAGCTCACAGACGAGCAGCTCCGCCAAACCCTCCTACTTGCCGCGGAGGACCTGAAGAATCGTCCGCCGGGCGATCTGGATCGCCTCGTCGTGCTCCGCCGTGGTCGGGTCGTCAACGGCCTCCACCGACGGGTGGAGGCCCTGGCCGGTGATATCCGCCCCGTCGGGCGTCACGTACTTCGCGGTCGTGAGCTTGAGCGCCCGCCCGTTCAGGAGCGGCGCGACGGTCTGCACAGAGGCCTTCCCGAACGTGCGCGTCCCGGCGAGGATCGCGCGATTGTGGTCGACGAGGGCGCCGGCGACGATCTCGGCAGCGCTTGCGCTGCCCCAGTTCACGAGCACGACCAGCGGCAGCTTGGGCTGCGTCGGAAAGCCGGTGACGCGGTATGTGTGCTCCTCCTCGTGCAGGCCGGCGGTGTGGCACACGGCGCCGTCGGCGATGAAGATCGACGCCACGTCGACCGCTTGCGAAAGCAGGCCGCCGGGGTTGTCGCGGAGATCGATGATTGCGCCGGTCGCGCCCTTCGCGACGAGACGCTTCGCGGTCGCCGTGACCTGGTCGGCGGCGTCGGCCGAGAACGAAAAGATGCGGATGTAGGCGACCTTCTGGTTCTTCACCCGCATGAGGCGCGCGCTGATCGGCGGCACGGCGATCTCCTTCCGCACCACCTCGACGTCGAACGCCTCTTTCTGCGGCGGCCTGCGCACCCGAAGTCGCACCACCGTTCCCGGCTGCCCCTTGATCAGCGTCAGCGCGCTCTCGAACGGCTTGTCGGCGACGATCGCGCCGTCGATGCGGACGATCACGTCGCCGGGCTCGATCCCGGCCGACTTGGCAGGCCCCGGGTAGGCCGACGTGACGACGAGGCCTCCGCTCGCCGGCCCGACGGTGAGGCCGATGCCCGAGTACGTCCCGTCCGTGCGATCGCGCAGGCTCTCGAACTCGGTGGCCGTCAGCACCTCGGTGTGCGGATCCTCCAGCCCATCGAGGATGCCGTCGACGGTCGGGCGCGCAAGCACGTCGGGATGGATCCAGCGGTAATAGGCAGCGTTCAGCTCGTCGCGGACCTCGTCGATCAGGCGGATCGACGGGTCGCTGGTTCGCTGGGGCGCGGCCTGGCTCGCCTGCTGTTCGGACTGCGTGATGACGAAGCCGACGGCGAACGCGGCAACGACGACAACGGTCGCGGCGAGATAACCGGCCGCCCGTCTCACAGGTCGCCCGCAGTCCGCAGTGCCGGGCCGACGGCCATTACCGTCGTCAGATCCGCAGGAAGCGCCGCAATGTGATGCCGGAGCCCGCGGCGCCCACGAGCAGGCTCATTGCGACGAGGATGAGGGCCACGACCGGGAAGCTCCACGCGTTGATGTCGTCCGGGCTTTCCACACGACCCATGATGCCTGGGAGAGCCAGCTCCTTCGCCATCAGGAGCAGGACGACCGCGAGGACGGATCCGGCCAGGCCGCAGAGGATGCCCTCGAGCATGAACGGGGCGCGCACGAACCAGTTCGACGCGCCGACGAGCTTCATCACCTCGATCTCACGGCGCCGCGAGAAGATCGAGAGGCGAATCGTGTTGGCGATCAGAATGGTCGAGGCGATCAGGAGGATGATGCTGCCGACGAGGAAGATCCCGCCGATGATCGTCGCCACCTGAAGCACACGCTCGGCCTTCTTCTCGCCGTAGGTGACCTTCTCGACCCCAGCCGGCGGTGGGTCGAGCGTCCCGGCGATCGTCTTCACCCGCTCCGCATCGATCGGGATGACCTTGTAGGCGGGCGGCAGCGGGTTCCGCGCCAGGTTGCCCGCCAGGTCCGGGAAGCGCTCCTCCATAACCTCGAGCGCCTCCTCCTTGGAGACGAAGTCGATCTCCTTCACGTCCGGGTTGGCGGCGAGCTGCGCCCGAACGGCCTCGATCTGCTGGTTGCTCGCCTCCTGGCCGCACGTGAGGTTGGTGCAGAAGTAGACGTTGACGACGAGATCCTTCTTGACGTGGTCCGTCCACGAAATGACCCAGGTCCCGAGGGCGATGAAGAGCCCGAGCAGGAACATCCCGATGAGGACGGTCATGATCGCCGCCACCGTCGTGGAGAGGTTCGCGGCGATCGAGCGGAAGGCTTCGGTGAAGAAGAGCCGGGCGCGCATTCCTACTTAGCCGTACCCGCCCCGTCGCTCGTCGCGCATGACGACGCCGTCCTCGAGGGCGATGACGCGCTTGCGCATCTTGTCGACCATCTCGCGGTCGTGCGTGGCCATGACCACCGTGGTGCCGGTGCGGTTGATGCGGTAGAGGAGCTGCATGATCCCGACGGAGGTGTCGGGGTCCAGGTTGCCCGTGGGCTCGTCGCAGATGAGCAGCGGCGGATGGTTGACGAACGCGCGCGCGATCGAGACGCGCTGCTGCTCGCCGCCGGACAGCTCGTGCGGATAGCTATTCATCTTCGCGCCGAGGCCGACGAGGGCGAGGATCTCGGGCACCTTGGCCCGGATCTGAGTCTTCGACTGGCCCTGCACCTTGAGCGCGTAGGAGACGTTCTCGTACGCCGTGCGGTCGGTGAGGAGCTTGAAGTCCTGGAAGACGCAGCCGAGGTTGCGGCGCAGCATCGGGACCTTGGAGCGCTTCAACCGGGCGAGCTCGCGGCCGCCGACGAGGATCCGTCCGCGCGTGGGGTCGAGCTCCTTCAGGAGCAGGCGCATGATCGTCGACTTGCCCGAGCCCGACGGACCGACGAGGAACACGAACTCGCCCTTCTCGATCACGAAGCTCGTGTCGCGGAGGGCGACGACGTTCGGGTCGTAGATCTTCGTGACGCTCTCGAACACGATCATGGGCGTCCCGGCGGGCGCCGGCTGGGTCCCGTCCGGAACGACCGTCGGCGCAGCCTCGGACGACTCGCCGTTCGATGCGGCGGCAGGCGTCTCAGGCTGTTGGAGTTGCTCTTTGAGGTCGGCTTCCTGCACCGGTCTACACGTGGTCGCCCGTCCCGAGGGCGCACCGGTCGGGTTTCTGCAAGGAGTCGAGTCTAGCGAAAGAGGCGGTGGGGTTACAGCACAACATCAGGCAACAGCTCCAGTGGCGTGGGCTAGGAGGTACGCGCGTATGAAACGGTCGAGATCCCCGTCGAGAACGGCTTGGGCGTTCCCTTCTTCGACGTCGGTGCGGTGATCCTTCACGAGCTGATACGGGTGGAGCACGTAGCTGCGGATCTGGCTGCCGAAGCCTGTGTCCAGCACCTCCCCGCGCTCCTGTGCGAGCTCGGCCTCCCGGCGCTCGAGCTCGTGCTCGGCCAGGCGGCTGCGGAGGATCCGCATGGCCGTCTGGCGGTTCGAGAGCTGCGAGCGCTCGTTCTGGCACTGGACGACGATCCCGGTCGGGATATGCGTGATGCGGACGGCCGAATCCGTCTTGTTCACGTGCTGGCCGCCGGCGCCGCTGGCGCGGTAGGTGTCGATGCGAAGGTCGGACTCGTCGATCTCCAGGTCGACGTCGTCGTCGACCAGCGGGCTCACGATCACCTGGGCGAAGGACGTGTGCCGCCGGTGCGCCTGGTCGAAGGGCGACAGGCGGACGAGCCGGTGGACGCCCCTCTCCGCCTTCAACGTCCCGTAGGCGTTCTCGCCCTCGACCGTGAAGGTTGCTGACTTCAGGCCCGCCTCCTCGCCGGGAGACTCCTCGACGAGCTCGGTCTTGAACCCGCGATCGGCCGCCCAGCGGAGGTACATGCGGAGCAGGATCTCCGTCCAGTCCTGCGCGTCGGTCCCCCCCGTGCCCGCGTGGATCGAGACCACAGCGGAGCCGGCGTCATAGTCGCCGCTGAAGAGCGAGTCCTCCTGGAGGCGGTCGAGCTGGCCGCGCAGGGCGACGGCGTTCTGCTCGACCTCGTCGAGCTCTCCGTCGTCGGAGACCAGCGTCACGAGCTCGCCGAGGTCCTCGGCCTCGCGGCTCAGCTGGTCGTAGCGCTCGAGGCGGCGCGTGAGCCGCGCGTGCTCCGAGGAGATGCGGGCGGCCCCTCGCTGGTCGTCCCAGAACCCCGGGGCGCCCATGGCCTCTTCGAGCTCGGTGAGTCGCGCCTTCAGACCCTCGGGGTCAAAGGTAATCACGGACCCAGGCCAACTGGGTCCCAATCTCTGCGAGCTCTCGCTCTACCGCGCTCCTCTCGGCCATGCGTGGATGGTAGCGCCCGGGTCGAACGGCTCCGACCGGTCCCCTTCGGCCCCTGTCCGCGGGGCCACCCCGGGCCACCACCCGCTTTGGACGCTAGCGGGGAAACACGCACGCGTGGCGCGCGGATCGTGCCGAGAGCGTGAAAGGGGTCTGGAAGCGCCGGCGGCTAGGCGCCGTGGCACTTCTTGAACTTCTTGCCCGAGCCGCAGGGGCACGGGTCGTTGCGACCCACGCGGTCGAACTCGGTCGCGACGCGCTGGCCGGTCGAGACCGTGGTCGCGGCCGCGCCGCCGCCGCCGGCCATCGAGCCTCCACGCCCGCCGGTCGCGGGCGCAGCGGCGCCGGCGCCCGCGGCGCGGATCGCATCGGCGCCCGAGACCGACTCGTGCTCGTAGACGAGGTCGCCGTCGCCCGCACCATTGCCCGCCGGGGCGGGAGCGAGCGGCTCCTGCTCCGGGGGGTGCTCGATCTGGATGCGGAGGAGATAGCGGACGATCTCCTCCTGGATCGTCGCGGTCAGTTCCTCGAACATCGCGTGGCCCTCCGCGCGGTACTCGGCGAGCGGGTCCTTCTGGGCCATGGCACGGAGGTGGATGCCGTCGCGGAGGTACTCCATCGACTCGAGGTGCTCGCGCCAGCGCACGTCCACGACCTGAAGCACGAGGTAGCGCTCGACGTCGCGCAGGAGCTCGGCGCCGTACTCCTCGACCTTGGCTGCGTAGGCGTCCTGAGCGTCCTCCTGGAACTCCTCGATCAGCTCCTCGCGGGTGAGCGAGCCTTCGGAGAACTCGTCTCGCTTCACCTGTGTTTCGTAGAGCCCCTCCATCTCCTTGAAGAGGCTGTCGAGGTCCCAGTCCTCCTGGTACTCGGCGTCGGTGTGCTCGTAGACGATGCGCGCGACCAGCTCGTCGAGCCAGCCCGCGATCTCCTCTGAGAGGTCTGCCCCCTCGAGGACGTGACGGCGCTGCTCGTAGATGACCATCCGCTGGACGTTCATGACGTCGTCGTACTTGAGGACGTTCTTCCGCGAGACGAAGTTCTGCTCCTCGACCTTCTTCTGCGCGTTCTCGATCTGCTTCGAGAGGATCGAGGCCTCCATGGGCTGGTCGTCCGGGAGCTTGAAGCGCTCCATGATGTTGTTGATCCGGTCGCCGGCGAAGAGGCGGACGAGGTCGTCCTGCGCGGAGAGGTAGAAGCGCGACTCGCCGGGGTCTCCCTGGCGGCCGGAGCGGCCGCGGAGCTGGTTGTCGATGCGCCGCGCCTCGTGGCGCTCGGTGCCGAGCACGTAGAGGCCACCGACCTCGCGGACGCCCTCCCCGAGCTTGATGTCGACGCCGCGGCCGGCCATGTTCGTCGCGATCGTCACGGCTCCGGGCTGGCCGGCGCCCACGATGATCTCGGCCTCGCGCTCGTGCTGCTTGGCGTTGAGCACGTTGTGTGGGATCCCCTGGCGCTCGAGCATGGTCGAGAGGTACTCGGAGACCTCGACGGAGATCGTGCCGACGAGGACGGGCTGGCCGGCCTCGTGCCGCTCCTTGATGTCGTCGAGCGCCGCCTGGTACTTGGCCTCGGCGGTCTTGTAGATGTAGTCGTTCTCGTCGTTGCGCGCGACCTCGACGTTCGTCGGGATCTCGACGACGGAGAGGTTGTAGATCTCCTGGAACTCCTTCTCCTCCGTCTTGGCCGTACCGGTCATGCCGGCGAGCTTCTCGTAGAGGCGGAAGTAGTTCTGGAGCGTGATCGTCGCGAGCGTGACGTGCTCCTCGCGGATGGCGACGCCCTCCTTCGCCTCCACGGCCTGGTGGAGGCCCTCCGACCAGCGGCGCCCTTCCATGATGCGGCCGGTGAACTCGTCGACGATCTTGACCTCGCCGTCCTGCACGACGTAGTCGACGTCGCGCTGGTAAAGCGACTCGGCCTTGAGCGCCTGGATGAGGTGGTTGACGAGCTGGGCGTGCTGCGGCTCGTAGAGGTTGTCGATCCGGAGCACCCGCTCGACCGCCTCGATCGCGGTCTGGCGCGGGGAGACAGTCTTGAACTTCTCGTCGAACTCGTAGTCGGCGTCGTCCTCGGACTTGACCACGCCCTTGGGGATGAACTTGGCGGCCACCCCTTCGAGACCGCGCACGATGCGCGCGAAGTCGTAGTACGTCGAGGCCGCCGTCTCGGGCTCGCCCGAGATGATGAGCGGCGTGCGCGCCTCGTCGATGAGGATCGAGTCGACCTCGTCCACGATCGCGTAGGAGTGGCTGGGCTGGACGGTGCCGGCCAGCGTCGAGGCCATGTTGTCGCGCAGATAGTCGAAGCCGAACTCGGAGTTCGTGCCGTACGTGATGTCCGCCGAGTACGCCTCGCGGCGCTCGGCGAACGGCATCTGGTTGCGGATGAACGACGCCCGCATGCCCAGCGCCTCGTAGACGGGCCCCATCCATTCGGCGTCGCGCTTGGCCAGGTAGTCGTTGACCGTGACGAGGTGGACGCCGCGCGCGGGGAGCGCGTTCAGATAGAGCGGCAGGGTGGCCACGAGGGTCTTTCCCTCACCGGTCTTCATCTCGGCGATGTCGCCCTCGTGGAGCACGATCGCGCCCATCACCTGGACGTCGAACGGACGCATGCCGACGGATCGCTTCGCCGCCTCGCGGACGGCCGCGAACGCCTCGAAGGAGAGCTCGTCGAGCGACTCGCCGTTCTCGAGGCGCTGCCTGAACTCGACGGTCTTCCCCGCGAGCTCCTCGTCCGAGAGGGCCTCGAAGTCGGGCTCGAGCGAAGTGACGTAGTCGGCCTGCTGGGCGAGGCGCTTGAGCCGTCGGCCCTCGCCGACGCGGAGGACCTTCTCGAGGGCGCCGTAGTTCTGGGGCATCAGTTCAGGTTAGCGAGAGGGCAGCTTCTACAGAGGGTCGACGGTCAGCTCCCACCGGCCGTCTTCCACCCTATCGGCACGCGCGACGAAAGCCTGAAAACGAGCTGCGCCGCGGCTCTCGAGCGTCGCGAGGGCCTCTCGTTCCGGCCCTTCCGGGACCTCCGATCACCATCTCCCCGTCGACGAGCAGCGTCGTATCCCCGTCGGGCGGGACGGCGACCTCGAGCGACATCGCCGAGATCCCCTGCGGGAGCGCGACGAGCTCCGACTCGAGCTGCAGGGCGCCCACCGTCCATTGCGAGTCGCCCTGGCGCACGGCGCGCACGACGAGCGGCGGCGCGAGACCGAGCTCGCCGGTCAGCTCTGCCAGGGCCTCGGGCGGCACGTCTCCGATGACGGTGCCGTCGGCGAAGACGCGGAACTCGATCTCGCCGGCCTCGTAGCCCCGCAGGGACGGGGCGTGCACGAGCGCGGTCGCATCCCACTCGCGCGCCCGCGCGAGGCCCGAGACACCGCTCTCCACCCAGCGGAAGACCCGCGGGTCGCGAATCTCCTCGCCGCCGGTTGTCACGTGACCTGCGGCTCGATGAGCCCGTAGTTGCCGTCGCGGCGGCGGTAGACGACGTTCACGTCGTTCGTGTCCGCGTTCTGGAACACGAAGAAGTCGTGGTTGATCAGCTCCAGCTGGAGCACGGCCTCCTCGGGTGTCATCGGCTTCACGGCGAACTGCTTCGTCTTCACGATCACTGGGGTCTCCTCGTCGGCGACAACCGGTATCGCCTCGGGCTCGTTCGCGTTCCCGCGACGGCCGCTCGGCCGCCGCTTGTCGCGGTAGCGCTGCGCCTGCCGCTCGAGCTTCTCGACGAGCAGGTCGATCGAGGCGCGCATGTCGGACGAGCTCTCGCGCGCGCGAAGCACGGGGCCCTTCGTCCAGATCGTGCCTTCGGCGATCTGGCTCGCGGCGATGGACGGGTTCTTCTCCACGGCGAGCTCGACCTCGAGCCGCGCGGCGTCGTTCAGGTGCTTGTCGAGCTTGCCGAGCTTCTCTTCGGCGTAGGCCTTGAGGGTGTCGCTGACCTCGACGTTCTTGCCCTTGACCTGAAGTCTCACAGGAGCCTCCCTCGTCGGTCTCTGGTCGCAGCCTACCCGCGCCGCCGTCAACTAGCTGAACGTCGCCAGCGTCCCGTCGGGCCGGGCGATCGACGCCGGCTCGAGCGGGAGGATGACGACGACGCGGCCCCCGCCGTTCGGCGGGGGCCGCGAGCCATGTCTCCTGCGACCGGGCTAGCCCAGGTCGCTCGCGTTGACCGTGCAGGTGGCGGTGTCCGTCTTGGACGGATCGCTCTCCGAGGTCGCCGTCAGGGTGACGACGGCCGTGCTCGGCCCGCTTCCGGTGCGGGTCACGAAGACCGGCACGTCGACGTCGCGGCGTTCCTTGGCCGTCGCGAGGGCGTTGTAGAGCTGGGCTTCCCAGCCCGCGCCCGCGATGCTGGC
Organism: uncultured Actinomycetes bacterium; assembly: GCA_963839745.1. Lineage (GTDB taxonomy): Bacteria > Actinomycetota > Thermoleophilia > Gaiellales > Gaiellaceae > JAIBJN01. The sequence goes on along the minus strand of CAWIWC010000010.1, from coordinate 459,940 downwards.
GGACAGCCGGTAGACGTCGCCTCGCAGGTAACCGTTGACCTCCTCGGGGTGAGCCGCGGTCGTCCGCGCGAACCTGCCGGTGTTCGTGAGGTTGAACGTGCAGTCGTTCCAGCCGTCGCGCGTCCGCTTGCCGACCGTGCCGTTCGCGAGGTCGACTCCGCGGAGATGCGGGCCGTCGCCGTCGAGCGAGCGGACGGCGACCTCGTACTCACGCACGCCGTTCTGCTCGAACGTCTCGATGACGTAGAAGTGGAGCCGGTTGGGCTCGTCCACGTACTCGTACTGGCTCCCGGACTCGAGACCGGCGTGGAACGTGGCGTCGTTGAGCTGGCGCCAGTCCGCGATCGTCACCATCGAGGGCGTCCCGTCGGGCCGGAGGAAGTCGACCTTGTTCATGTCCTCGGGATGCGCGTCCATGATGTAGACGAACGGCAGGCTGTCCTGGTTCTTCGTCCTCGAGAAGAGGACGCCGTGGCCGGGCGTGAACGAGTCCGTCGCCGAGCCGGTCGACGACCTCGACCGTGTAGTTGTTGTAGAGGCTGTTCTGCGAGATGACGCCCGCCGCGTTCGCCGTCGGCCCCGGGCAGAACGGGTCGGTGTTGATGTTGCACACCGGCGACTGGTCGCCCCGCGTGGGGAAGGCCAGGTCGGGCGACGGATTGAGCTCGATGTTCACGCCGGTGAGCCCGTCGAGGCCCCGGGTCGGCGACGCGCGCCGTGACCCGTGCGACGACCACGCCGGACTCGTCCAGCGCGTTGCGGTCGAGCCGGAGGATGTTCTGCTCCTCGATGATGTCGAGCTCCATCCGGTTCCGGAAGTTCTGGCTCGCTCCGAGCGACCCACCTTCCGTCGACGGGATCAGCCAGCGCCTGTGCGGGCCGCCGGGGCCGTTGAACGAGCCGCGGCTCAGCATGTCCCACGGGCCCGAGTAGTCGCGCCGCTGCGGGATCCCGTACGGGTTGTTGTAGTTGTCCGCGATGCCGAGGTTGTGGCTCAGCTCGTGGGCGTACGTGCCCGCGCCCGAGCTCTCGGCCGCGGTGAACGTGTTACCGCCCGCGCTCGGCCAGACGCCCTTGCCGGCCGCGAACGACGTCCACGGGATGTAGCGCGTCGGGGACCAGTTCGGCTTCGTCGGATCGGGGTTGCCGAACGCCTCGGTGACGTCGTTCATCGTCTGGAACATCATCTCGCCGAACTCCTGCCAGGTAGAGCTCTCGTCCTGGCCGGCCTGCTGGTAGATGATGTTGTCGTAGCTCGCGACGACGGCCGAGCCGACGTCGGCCTCCCACAGCGCGCGCACCTCGGTGCGGGCGTTGCGGTTGCAGGTGAAGCCCGTCGGGACAGGCCGAGCCGGCATTGCCCGCGTCACGGAGCCAGTACTCCCACTGGTTGCCCGTCAGCGTGTAGGGGCCGTAAGCCTCCATCTCGACGCCGTAGCGGCCCAGCGACGTCTCCATCCAGTAGCTGTTCATGGTCGTGAAGTGGTTCAGCAGGCTCGGCGTGTTGAGGAAGTCCTCGTAGAACTGCGCCGCCTGCGCCCGCGGGATGCTGTTGGCCGTGGTCTGCGGGTTGCCGAAGATCGTTGCGCCTGCCGGCATGGTGATGTTGAGCGGCTGGTCGGCGAACTCCGTGAGGACGATCGCGACCTTCCACTTCTCGATCGTCGGGCTGGAGCACGGGGTTCGCCCAGTCGGTGCCCGGGACCGTCTTGTAGTCCTCCCAGGTCATGTCGTCCTGGTACTCGGCCTCCTGCTGGTCGATCGGCTCGAAGCCCGGAGGCGCCGCTGTCGCGGCGGCCGCCACGGCGAGGAAAACGCCGAAGGCCAGCAGGACGCCGATGACCGCGCGCCGGCGTCGTGGTACGTGCCTCATGAAGAGCTCTCTCCTTTCACCCGGGCTCCCCGGCCCGGTGTCGCTGAACGACTTCGCGGGAGAGCGCGAGCGCCTGCGTCATCGCAGGCGTCAGCTGCCTGCTCGAGGCCACACGGATCGGCCTGGTGCGGTACCGGCCTGACGGCGTGCGTTGCGTGGCTCGTGATCCCCCTCCCGGTCCCGCGGCCGAAGTCTTCGTCGCCCGGCTCCGCGGTTCCGACGGCGGCACTATATGCCAACGACAGGAGGGAATTCCACTCGCCGAGCGGGCGCTACTCGACGATCAGCTGGAGCGGCTCGCCCGCGGTCAGGTAGCTCGACGCCGCTCCTCGGCGGGCGTGCAACCGTCCAACACGCCTCAACGCCGCACGGCACGGGCGAATGCGACGACGTGCACCTCCCTCGCGCCGGCCCGGCGAAGCTCCGTCGCGGCAGCGAGGACGGTCGAGCCGGTGGTGTAGACGTCGTCGACCAGGCAGACGCGCGCGGGAACGTGTGCGGTCGCCCGGAACGCGTCCCGCACGTTGGCCCTGCGCTCCGCTCTCGAGAGCCCGCGCTGGCGGCCGATGCGGCGGGCGCGCTCGAGCAGGCGCTCGACGGGGAGCTCCCACCGGTCACCGAGGAGCGCGGCGAGCTCCTGCGCCGAGTTGACCCCGCGCCACCCGACCCGGTCGGGCTCGCCGGGGACGTAGGCGAGCACGGTCGCCCGCGGGCGCGGGACGACGTCGGCGACCAGGTCGGCGGCGAGGCGGCCGAGGCTGCGGATGCCGCGCTCCTTCCAGGCGCCGACGAGAGCGCGCGCGGGCCCGTCGTAGGCGACCGCGGCGCGCGCCGAGGCGAACGAGATCCGGCGGCCGGCGCACTCGCCGCAGCGCTCGACCGGCCAGGCCGTCGGGCACCCGCAGCGGGCGCACACCGTCCCGCGCAGCAGGACGAGCCGCCCGCGGCACTCGCCGCAAAGGAGCTCGTCCGCCCTCCCGCACGCGACGCAGCGCGGCGGCAGGAGAAGGTCCAGGATCGCCGTGCCCGCGCCCACCCTCTGTTCGTAGCGCTCGCCCGCGCCCGGAGGCCGCGCAGGACCGTGCCGGGATCGTGTCAGCCGCCGAGCGTGACCGGCTTCCCCTCCTCCGCGGAGCGGTAGAGAGCCTCGATCGCCCGCGCCTGGGCAACCGCGTCCTCGCGGCCGAGCAGCAGCTCGGCCTCGCCGCGGATCGCGTCGCTCAGGTTCTCGAGCTCGAGCCGGTAGGAGTCCTCGGGCGTGAGCACGATCTCGTCGCGGAACTCGCCCCGGCGGATCTCGATCACCGGCACCCGCGCGTGCCAGGGGTCGTCGAGGAAGAGCGAGCCGTCCTCGCCGACGATCTCGAGCTCGTCCCGGTCAGGTGAGACGAAGCCGCAGTCGAACTGCGCGACGACGTCCCCCGGGAAGCGCATCGTCCCTGCGAAGAGCACATCGACGCCCGAGTCGCCGACGAGCTGCTGGCCGTAGACCGTCTCCGGCTCGCCCGCCACGAGGCGCGAGCCGCTGACGCAGTAGCAGCCCACGTCCATGAGCGCGCCGCCGTCGAGGTCTGAGGCGAGCCGCACGTTGCCCATCTCCTCGAGCTTGAAGCAGAACGCGGAGCGTACGAGCCTGACGTCGCCGATCGCACCGTCGTCGAGGAGCTCGCGGAGCCGGCGGGTCTGCGGGTTGTGCCGCCACATGAACGCCTCGGAGAGGAGCCGTCCCGCGGCCTCGGCCGCGTCGAACGCCCGCTCGACCTCGGAAGCGCGGCGGTCGAAGGGCTTCTCGCACAGCACGTGCTTCCCGGCCTCGAGCGAGCGGATCGACCACTCGACGTGCAGCGAGTTCGGGAGCGAGATGTAGACGGCCTCCACCTCCGGGTCGGCAAGCATCGCCTCGTAGCTGCCGTACGCGCGCTCGATCCCCCACTCGCGGGCGTACTCCTCGGCGCGGGCCTGGTCGCGGCTCGCCACGGCGAGGACGTCCACGCGATCTGACTCGCGCGCCCCGGCCAGGACGAGGCGGTTGATGTGCGCCGTCGAGATGATCCCCCACTTCGTGCTCATTGGACCTCCGTTGCTCGTAGGGCTGGATAGAGGGCGCGGAACCGGGCGTGCCCGTCCGCGTAGAAGCGCTGCCATTCGGCGTCGGGCTCGACCGTGTCGCGCACGCGCACGCACGCGGCCACGGCCTCGGGGACGTCGGCGAAGACGCCCCCGGCGACGCCGCCCAGGAGCGCGGCGCCGTAGGCGGCCCCCTCCTCCGCCACGGTGCGCTCCAGGGGGAGGCCGAGGACGGAGGCGACGATCTTGAGCCACAGGTTGCTGCGCGCGCCGCCGCCCGAGACGCGGCCGGTCGTGACGTCGCAGCCCAGCGCCCGCAGGACCTCGAGGCAGTCGCGCAGGCCGTAGGCGACGCCCTCGAGCACGGCGCGGACGAGGGCGCCGCGGTCGTGCCGCAGCGAGAGCCCGACGAAGGCCCCGCGTGCGTCCGGGTCGGCGTGCGGCGTCCGCTCCCCGGCCAGGTAGGGCAGGAAGACGAGGCCCTCCGCGCCGGGCTCCCAGCGCTCCGCCTCCGCGATCAGCGTCTCGAAGGGCTCCCCCGGGGCGACGGCGTCGCGGAGCCAGCCGAGCGACCCCGCGGCCGAGAGCATGACTCCCATCGCGTGCCACATCCCGGGGACGGCGTGGCAGAAGACGTGCGCGCGCGCCTGCGGGTCGAGCGCGGGCTCCGGAAGCGCGGCGAAGACGACGCCTGACGTGCCGAGGACGACCGAGGCCGGGCCGGGCTCGTGCGCGCCGACGCCGACGGCCCCGGCGGCCTGGTCGCCGGCGCCCGCCGCGACGGGGACGCCGTCCGACGTCTCGCCCGAGACCGTGGGCGACTCGAGCGCCGGCGGGAGCCAGGCGGCCGGAAGGTCGAGCGCCTCGAGCACGTCGCCGCTCCAGCGCCGCGACGCGACGTCGAAGAGGAGCGTTCCCGAGGCGTCGGCGACGTCGATTGCCCGCTCGCCCGTGAGTGCGAGCCGGACGTAGTCCTTCGGGAGCAGGACGTGCGCGATCCGCTCGTAGACGTCGGGCTCGTGGCGGCGCAGCCAGAGCAGCTTGGGGGCGGTGAAGCCGGTCAGCGCGCGGTTGCGCGTCAGCTCGATCAGGCGCGAGAGCCCGATGCGCTCCTCGATCTCCGCGCACTCGGCGGCCGTGCGCTGGTCGTTCCAGAGGATCGCGGGGCGCAGCACGCGCTCGTCCGCGTCGAGGGCGACCAGGCCGTGCATCTGCCCGGAGAGCCCGATGCCGGCCACCTCGTCGACCTTCAGGTCGTCCAGCGCCTCGCCGGCCGCGCGCGCCCAGTCCGCGGGGTCCTGCTCGGCCCAGCCCGGCTGCGGCGTCGAGAGCGGATAGCCCCGCTCGGCCCGGGCGAGCACCTCGCCGTCCGCCCCGACGGCGAGCGCCTTGACGCCGGAGGTCCCGACGTCGAGCCCGACGAGCGCGGTCACTCGACCGCGAGCCCGGCGGCGGCGAGCCCTGCGAGCGCGAGCGCCTCGTCCTGCTCGCCGGGCAGCCCGCTGACCCCGACCGCTCCCACGCGCTCGCCGTTCTCGAAGGCGGCGACGCCTCCGCGGAAGAACGTGAAGAAGGAGTCGAAGCTGGCGCGCTCGACCGGGTCGTCGCGCACCTTGTCGGCGAGCTCGCCCGTCGAGCGGGCGTCGCTGCGTGCGGCTGTGTAGGCCTTGCGCCGGGCGTTCAGGCGCGTGTCGGGAGCAGCCCCGTCCATGGTGGCGGCGGCGACGAGCTCGCCGTGCGTGTCGCCGACGAACACGGAGACCGGGCCGGGCGCGCCGGAAACGACGGCCTCGACGATCGCCTGCGCCTGCTCGAGCCTCATCAGGCGCCCAGGGCCGCGTAGACCAGCTCGTACGCCCGCACCGCGTCCTTGGCCTGCTGGGCCTCGCGCAGGGCTCCGTCGTCGATCCGGCCCGCGACCTCGTCGATGAAGTTCCACTGGATGACGCTGCGGCGAACGGCGGCGACCGCGTCCTCCGTGTAGGGATAGAGGTCGAACCCGAGCCGCTCGCCGTTCTCGCCGTATCCGGCACGGCGGAGCTCGACCGCGAGCTCGAGCGTCTCCATGAACGCCGTGGCGCCGACCATGTTGTCGTCGTCGAAGTCGCCCCAGCCCGAGTTCGCGTGCTGGTGGCCGAGGAGGCCCTCGGAGGCGAGCAGCGCGGCGTACTCGGCGAGGCTCTCGCCGTTCATGAGCAGGTGCTGCCAGTCCATGTTGACCTTGACGTTCTCGAGGCCGCGGCCGCGCAGCTTGTGGATCACGTGCAGCGTCATGCCGATGTTGCGCATGAGGATCTTCATCGCGGGCTCGGAGTTCTTGTGCTCGAGGAAGAGGTTGATGCCGTGCTCGGCGCAGCGCTCCGCGGCCTCGCCGATCCCGTCCACGAGCCAGCCCCAGCTCTCCGCGTACGGAGTCTGGAACGGGTAGTTGTAGCCCTCGATCCCCGGCCAGATGATGAAGTGCGCCCCGAGCGAGCCCGCCATGTCGGCCGCGGCGACCGTGCGCCGCCGGGCCTCCGCGCGGATCTCCGGGTCGGGGTTGACCAGCCCTCCGCGTCCGAAGAGCGGGTCGAGGTGCAGGCCGGTCGCGATGCAGTAGATGCCGTGGCCGCCGAGCGCCTCGCGCACCTCGTCGAGGTTCTCCTCGGAGAGCTCCTGCGGGTAGTGGAACTCGTAGTCGTCGATCAAGTCGCCGAGCCCGTCGACCGCGCGGCGTACGCGCTCCGCCGTCGGCTCGCCGGCGTGCTCCGGCTGGTAGCCCCCGGGCACGAACCGCGTGACCATCGGCCCCAGCGCCCAGATGCCCAGACTGGTCTTCATCCTTCGACTCCCCGGTAGGTGATCTCCTCGCGCTTGCCGCTCTCGGCGGAGCGCACGATCGCGTCGCAGACCTCGGCGCAGCGGTAGCCGTCCTCGAACGTCGCCCCGTGCGGCCCGACGGTGCCCTCGCCCGCGATCGCCGTCAGCAGGTGGTGGATCTCGTGTGTGAACGTGTCGCCCCAGCCGACGATGTGCCCGGGCGGCCACCAGAAGGACATGAACGGGTGCTCGGGCTCGGTGACCGAGGACGCGGCGGAATGCACGCTCGTCGGCGACCTCGAGCTCGTTGAGCCGCTCGACGTCGAAGGCGAGCGACCCGCGCGAGCCGTTGACCTCGAACGCGTTGTGGTTGATCCGCCCGCGCGCGAGCCTGGAGGCCTCGAGCGTCCCGACGACGCCGTTCTCGAACTCGACTGTCGCCGCGAACGTGTCGTCCACCCCATGTCCTTCGATGAACGTCTTGACGACGGCGGTCACCGCGACCGGCTCTCCGACGAGGTAGCGGCCGATGTCGACGATGTGGGCGCCGAGGTCGCCGAGCGCTCCCGATCCTGCGGCCTCGCGGTCGAAGCGCCAGCTCGGCGGCGCGTCGACTCCCCACGACTGGAGGTAACGCGCGCGGAAGTGGAAGAGGTCACCGAGGTCGCCCGCCTCGACCATCTCGCGCGCGAGACGGACGGCCGGCACGAAGCGGTAGTTGAAGCCGCACATGTGCACGACTCCGGCGCGCTCGGCCTCGCGCCAGATCTCCAGCGACTCGTCCGCCGTGCGGCCGAGCGGCTTCTCGCAGAGGACGTGCTTGCCGTTGCGCGCGGCGGCGATGGTCGGCTCGGCGTGGAGGGCATTCGGGCCTCCGTTGTCGAAGAGGCCGATGCGCTCGTCGGCGACCTGCTCGCGCCAGTCGGTGACCGCCTCGTTCCAGCCGAGATCCCGCGCCGCGGCCTCGACCTTGTCGGCCGTGCGCCCGGAGAGGGAGACGAGCTCGGGTGCGAGCGGCGCGCCGAGCGCCTTGGCCTCGCGGAACGCGCGCGAGTGGGCCTTGCCCATGAAGGCATAGCCGAGCATGCCGACGCCGATGCCCTCCCCGGTCGTCACACGCCGCCGCGAGCGGCCCGGCGGCGCTTCGCGAGCGCGTCGATCAGCACGGCGCCCGAGCAGGACGAGGCCGGTGATGACGAACTTCGTCCCGGACGCCAGGCCGAGGAGGTCCATCCCGTTCGTGATGGAGCCGATGACGAGGGCCCCGAGGAGCGCGGAGACGACGCGACCGACGCCGCCGAACAGGCTCGTGCCGCCGATCACGGCGGCGGCGATCACGAGCAGGAGCAGGTTGGCCTCCGCCCGTGTTCGTGGCGACCGAGCGGAGCCGCGAGGCGAGCATGATGCCGCCGACGCCGGCCATGAAGCCGCTGATCATGAAGACGGCGATGCGCACACGGTCGACGCTGATCCCGGCCCGACGCGACGCCTCGGCGCTCCCGCCGACCGCGTAGACGTGGCGACCGAAGCGCGTTCGCGCGGCGATGAACGACCAGAAGATCGAGGAAGACGATGAGGATCACGATCGCGTAGGGCACGCCGCGATCCTGGTTGCAGTACCAGACGGCGGCGAACATGACGAGCGCGAGCCCGGCGACCTGGAGCACGATCAACGAGAGTGGCTTGCCGAGCAGGCCGCTGGCCCGCCGCTGGCGCGTCGCGTTTCGGAGCTGCGCGAGCGCGTAGGCGAGCACCGCCGCGGCTCCGAGGATCCAGCCGGCCGTCTCCGAGAGGAAGTCGTTCGCGATGTCGGACGACGGTCTCGTCCTGGATTCGGATCGTTCCGACCTCGACGCCTGGGTCGTGAGGATCAGGACGACGCCGGACCAGATGAGGAGGCCGGCCAGGGTGACGACGAAGGACGGGACGCCAGCCTTGGTGATCACGAGCGCCTGGAGGAAGCCGATCGTCGTCGTGACCAGGAGCGCGACGAGGATCGCCAGCCACCAAGGCCAACCGGGATCATCCGGCCGCAGGAGGAGTGTCATCACGACCCCGCCGACGGCGCTGACGAAGGCCACGGAGAGGTCGATCTCGCCGATCAGGAGGACGAAGACCACCCCGATCGCGATCGTCGCGATCGCCGCCATCTGCAGCAGGAGGTTCGTGAAGTTTCGCTCGGTGAGGAACGTGTCGTCGAGCAGCCCGAAGGTGACGACGATGACTGCGAGCCCGACGATGATCGGGAGCGACCCGAGCTCACCGGCCTTGACGCCCTGCCACCAGCTTGCGAGCCACCCCTGACCGTCTCCTGCGTGTGCCCCGCCCCTTCGGGCGGGCGCGAGGTCGGCGGCTCCTCGATGTCGGCGGTGACGGCGGGGGGACGTTGGGGTCGACCTGCTCGGTCATGCGTCCGCCATCGGCCGGCCTCCATGCCCGGGACGTGGTCGAGCGTGCCCGCGGTGATGGCGTGCACGACCTCCTGCTGCGTCGTCTTGGCCCGGTCGAGCACCGCCACGCGCTGGCCGAGGCGGAGGACCGTGATCCGGTCCGCGGCCTCGAAGACGTCGTGGAGATTGTGGGAGACGAGCACCACGCCGAGCTGCCGCTCCGCCAGACGCCGCACCAGATCGAGCACCTGGCGGGTCTGGGCGACCCCGAGCGCGGCGGTGGGCTCGTCGAGGATGACGAGCTTCGAGTCCCACATGACCGACTTCGCCACCGCGACGGCCTGGCGCTGGCCTCCGGACAGGCCCGCCACCCTCTGGCGAACGGAGCGGAGCGTCGTGACCGACAGGCTGTTGAGCGTCTCCCGCGAGGAACGCTCCATGCTCGACTCATCGAGGACGAACCCGTTCCGGACCCGCTCGCGGCCGAGGAACATGTTCCCGACGACGTCGAGGTTGTCGGCGAGGGCGAGATCCTGGTACACGACCTCGATCCCGAGCTGCGCGGCCTCGCGGGGCCCGTGGATGGTCATCGGTTGCCCCTCGAAGACCAGCTCGCCCTCGTCGAACGGGTAGATCCCCGCGATGCTCTTGATGAGCGTCGTCTTCCCGGCCCCGTTGTCGCCGACGAGCGCCATGACTTCGCCGCGGCGCACCTCGAAGTCCACTCTGTAGAGGGCCTGGACGGCTCCAAATGCCTTCGAAAAGCCCCTGCATTCGAGCAGAGCCGAGTTTTCAGTCATAGCTCACTTCTCCCGCGAAGGGAGAGAGAGCGCCCGAGGGCGCCCTCTCCCAGCCGCACGGTCGTTAGCCGTTCTCCTGACAGAAGTCCGTCTCGGAAGTGTCGCCGGTGCAGATCTCCTCGATCGTGCGGAACCCGTCAGCCACCACCGTATCGAGCATGTTCTCCTCGGTGACGCCGATGGGCACAAGGGCCACATAGGGGACGACGCCTTCGCCCTCGGGCGAATCGGTGGCCTCTCCGCTGGCCGCGTCGATCCCGATGATCGCCACGCTGGCGCCGCCGGATTCGAGCTCGGACTCGTATCCCGTTGCGACTTCCTGGAAGTCCTCGCCGGCGCATAGCGCCACCGCGACATCCGCCGCGACCTCAGCCTCATCCGGGAACGGCTTGTACACGCTCATCGTCTGGTTACCGAGGAGGATGTTCTGCATCCCGGCCGCGCTCGCGTCCTGGCCGCTGATCGGGACCTGCCCCGACGCCTGCGGCATCGAGGGCATTGATGGCCTGCTGGGCGAGGTTGTCGTTGGCCGCGAACACGGCGTCGACCTTGTTGTTCGCGTCGGTGAGGATCTGCTCCATGATCTGCTGGCCCTCGCCGTTGGCGCCCCAGCCGGGGACGTGCTGGTCGGCGACCAACGTCCACTCGCCGGCGTCCACGCGCTTCGCCTCGACCGTCTCCGCGTAGCCCTGCGCGGAACTGGAAGGAGTTGTTGTCCTCCTCCCCGCCGTTGAGCATCACGATGGCTTCGGCTCGTCGACGTCGAGCGCGTCGATTGCCGGCTCCAGGACTTCGGCCATCTTCGCACCGACCGCGACGTTGTCGAAGCTCACGTAAGCCGTCGCCGCCGGATCCGCCGGTGTTGAACCGGTCGTACTCGACCACGGGGACGTCGGCCTCCTTCGCCTGGTCGATGATCGTGGCGCCAGATGCCGGTGTCGATGCTGACGAGCACGATCGACGCCCGCGTCGTCCGCGATCGCCTGCTCCGCCTGCGACTGCTGCGTCGCCGGGTCGTCCTTCGGCATTGACGATGTTGTGACTCGACTCCAGCCGCTTCGAACGCCTCTCCGAAGTAACGTCGGTCGTCGGTCTCCCACCGAGGCGAGGTCGTACTGTCGGGGAGAAGCACCCAGATGGGCTTGTCGCAGCTCGCCTCCTCCGCCGCCGAGCCGTCGCCGGCGGCCGCTCGCCGTGTCGGCGCTCCTCGTCGTCGTCGTCGTCACCTCCGCAGCCCGCGCGACCACGCCAGCGCCGTCACGAGCGCGAGCAGGAGGACGAAGCACAGTCGACCTTTGTGGTGATTCGGTGGCCTTGTACGAAATTCTTCTCACGACTTCGCCTCCTCGTTGAACTGACCCCCGCCGGCTTGACCGCGGGGAGCCTAGGCGCCTCAGAGGACGGATTTCAAGCCGTCTTGGTTAGGTCGCGGGAGCGCGGCGGGCGGCCTGACGGAGCCGGACGACCAGCGTTTCCTTTCTGCCCGGTCTCGGTCGTATTTCGGGGATGAGCAGGTGAAATTCGGCCGCGATCCTGCGAAAGTGTTGGACGTGCGACCCTCGCGACGACCGGCACATGACAGTGGAACCCGGGACATTCGGAAGCCTGCGCGAGCTCAACCGGCTGCGCGTCGTCGATGCGCTGCGGCGCCAGGGAACCGCCAGCCGAAGCGAGCTTGCGCGCCTCACCGGGCTCTCGCGCACGACCGTGACGACGCTCGTCGCCGACCTCCAGGGACGCGGCATGATCGCCGAGCAGGAGGCCGGTCGCACGGGCCCATCGGGCCGCGGCCGCCCGCCTGTGCTCCTTCGCCTCGATGCCTCCGTCGGCGCAGCGCTCGGCATCGACTTCGGCCACCGGCACGTGCGCGTGGCCGTCGCCGACCTTTCCTCCACCGTGCTGGCCGAGCGCTACGTGGTCCTCGAGGTCGACGACGACGCCGGGACGGCGCTCGACGCGGCGGCCGACCTGGCCAGCGAGGTGCTCGCCGAGGCGGGGACCGATCGCAGCCGCCTGATCGGCGCCGGGATGGCGCTCTCCGGCCCGATCGACCGCGACACGGGCACCGTCGCCTCGACGGTCGTGCCGGGCTGGGCCGGCGTCAACGCGGGCGAGGAGCTCTCGCGACGTCTGGGGGTCCAGGTCGAGGTCGACAACGACGCCAACCTGGGCGCGCTGGCCGAGGTTTCGTTCGGGGCAGGCCGCGGGCTCGCCGACGTCGTCTACGTGATGATGTCCGCGGGCGTCGGCGCCGGCCTCGTGCTCGGCGGCCGCCTCCACCACGGGTCGACGGGCATCGCCGGCGAGCTCGGCCACGTTCAGGTGCGCGTCGACGGCGCGGTGTGCCGCTGCGGGAACCGCGGCTGCCTCGAGACGGTGGCCTCGACGGAGGCCATCGTCGACCTCCTCCGCCCCGCCCACGGCGACGCACCTGACGCTGCGCGGCGTGATCGAGCTCGTCGCCGACGGCGACCTTGCCGCCACGCGCGTGGTCAACGACGCCGGCCGCGCGGTCGGGCGCACGCTCGCCGATCTCTGCAACCACCTGAACCCTGCCGCCATCGTCGTCGGCGGCGACCTGAGCGCGGCCGGAGAGCCGCTCCTCGACGGGATCCGGCAGGCGATCGACCGCTACGCGCTCCCGGGAGCGGCCCAGGCCGTGGAGGTCAGGCCGGGCGTGCTGGGCGAACGGGCCGAGGTGCTCGGCGCCCTCGCGGTGGTGATCGCGGACACGGACAGGCTCCGCTCCGCGGGGCTGGCCCCGCTCCGCACCGGCGCGGTTCGCTAGTCGCGCGCCGACGGGTAGCGCAGGATGCTGTCGGCGAGCTTCGACGCGTCGCCGAAGATCCCCGCGATCGCGAGGCCCTCGTCGGGCACGACGCTGCCCGGGAGAAGCGCAGCCCGGCGGATGGCGGCGTCCTTGCCGACGTGGCAGTCGGCGCCGATGGCCGCCGGGCCCGCGGATCTGCGCGCCGGCCTCGACCGTGACGTTCGGGCCGAGGACGACCGGGCCGTCGATCGTCGCGTCCGCGTGGATGCTTGCAGCCCTCCTCGGCCCAGACGCCCGAGGCGATCTCCTCGCCGGGGATGTCCACGCGGACGTGGCCGAGCACGGCGTCGAGAATCGTGTTGCGCAGCTCGTCCAGGTCCCCCACGTCGTTCCAGTAGGCCATCGTCGTGTACGCGTAGACCTCCTCCCCGGCCGCGACCAGGTTGGGCCACACGTCCTCGCCGAAGTCGTAGAACGTGTCGGGCGGGATGCGCTCGAGCAGCTCGGGCTCGATCACGTAGATGCCGCAGTTGGCGAGGTCGCTCCGCGCCTCGTCGCGCCTGGGCTTCTCCTGGAAGCCGCGCACGCGCGTGTCGCGGTCGAGGATGACGACGCCGTACGAGGACGGGTCGCTCACGGGCTTGACGGTCAGCGTCGCGAGAGCGCCCGTGCGCTGGTGGTGGCCCAGCAGCGCCGTGATGTCGACGTCGTGGAGGCCGTCGCCCGAGGTGATGAGGATCGCCTCGTCGCCCCAGTGGTCCTGGAGCTTCTTCGTCCCGCCGGCCGTGCCGAGCAGCTCCGGCTCGTGCGACCACAGGATCGACATGCCGAGTGCGGAGCCGTCGCCGAAGTAGCGCTGGATCATCTCCGGGAAGGCGTGCAGGTTGATGCCGACGTCGGTGACGTCGTGGCGCCGCAGGAGGTTGAGCAGGTGGTGGAGGACGGGCCGGTTGGCGACCGGCATCATCGGCTTCGGCAAAAAGTCCGTCAGCGGCCGCAGGCGCGTGCCCAGGCCGGCCGCCATCACCATCGCCTTCATCGGGCCACCTCCGCGGCCTCCGCGCGCAGCGCGGCCAGCGACGCCTCGTACGGCGGGCGGTGCACGCCCTCCTCCGTGACGATCGCGGTCACGAGCGCCGCCGGCGTCACGTCGAACGCGGGGTTGCGCGCCGCGAAGCGGCCGGTCACCTCGGCCGGGTCGCGCTCCTCGATCGGGATGTCGGCGCCGCTCGCCGTGTCGAGATCGACCGTCGAGCTCGGGGCGACGACGTAGAACGGGATCCCGTGGTGGGCGGCGAGGACGGCCAGCGGATACGTGCCGATCTTGTTGGCCGTGTCGCCGTTGGCCGCGATGCGGTCGGCGCCCGTGAGCACGACGTCCACCTCCCCGCGAGCCATCAGGGAGCCCGCGGCCGCGTCGGCCAGCACGCTGGCCGGGACGCCGGCGCGCTCCAGCTCCCAGGCGGTCAGCCGGGCGCCCTGGAGCAGCGGCCGCGTCTCGTCCACGAGCACGTGCTCGACGAGCCCTCGCGCGTGCGCCTCGCAGATCGCCCCCAGCGCTGTTCCCACGCCTCCGGTGGCGAGCGGCCCGGTGTTGCAGTGCGTCAGCGCGCGTGAGCCGGGCGCGATCAGGCCGGCGCCGTGCTCCGCCATGCGGCGGCAACGCTCGACCTCGGCCTCGTGGATCTCCCGGGCCCGCGCGGCGAGCCTCGCCGCGTCCTGGTCGCCGGCGCGCATCTCGGCGATCGCCCAGGGCAGGTTGACCGCGGTCGGGCGCGAGGCCAGGAGCGCTGCCGCAGCCGCCTCGAGGTCCTCTCCGCGCGCCGCCGCCAACGCGTAGCCGTATGCGGCCGCAACCCCGATCGCGGGCGCGCCCCGCACGGCCAGCGTGCGAATGGCCTCGGCGACCTCGTCAGCCGACCGGCACTCGAGATACGTCACGTCGTCGGGCAAACGACGCTGGTCGAGGACAACGACGGCCTGCGATTCCAGGCGAACGATCTCCTCTGGCGGTAGACCCCTCACCGGAAAATGCGCAGCATTTTCCGGTGCTACTACGTTCCTTCGTCCCAGGACGCCAGGTACCTCGCCTGCTCCTCGGTGAGCTGATCGATCTCGGCGCCCATGCTCTCGAGCTTGAGGCGCGCGATCTCGCGATCGATCTCCTCCGGGACGACGTAGACGCGCGGTTCCAGCTCGCTCGCGTGCGTGACCACGTGCTCGGCCGAGAGGGCCTGGTTCGCAAAGCTCATGTCCATGACGGCGGCCGGATGCCCCTCCGCCGTGGCGAGGTTGACGAGGCGGCCATCAGCGATCAGGTACACCTTCCGCCCGTCGGCAAACTCGAACTCTTCGACGTCGGGGCGCGCCTCGCGGGTGGCGACGGCGAGCTCCTGGAGCGCCGGAATCTCGATCTCGACGTTGAAGTGACCCGTATTGGCGAGGATGGCGCCGTCCTTGAGGCGCTCGATCGCGCCGCGGGCGATGACGTTCTTGTCGCCGGTGGCCGTGCAGAAGATGTCTCCGACCTCGGCCGCGCGCTCGATGGGCATCAGCTCGTAGCCGTCCATGAGCGCCTCGAGCGCCCGCACCGGATCGACCTCGGTGATGATGACGTGCGCGCCCATGCCGCGTGCGCGCATCGCGACCCCGCGGCCCGTCCAGCCGTAGCCGGAGACGACGAAGCGCCGTCCGGCCAGGAGGACGTTGGTGGCGCGGATGATGCCGTCGATCGTCGACTGCCCCGTGCCGTAGCGGTTGTCGAAGAGATGTTTGGTCTGGGCCTCGTTGACCGCGACGATCGGGAACGCGAGCTGGCCCTCGGCCTCGAGTGCCTTGAGCCGGATGACGCCGGTGGTCGTCTCCTCGGTGCCTCCGAGGATCTCGCCCAGCTGGTCACGGCGGTCCTTGTGCAGGACGCCGATCACGTCTGCCCCGTCGTCCATGGTCAGCTGCGGCCGGTGATCGACTGCGGCCGAGATATGCGAGTAGTACGTCTGGTCGTCCTCGCCGCGGATGGCGAAGACGGGGATGCCGTACTCGGCGACGAGCGCGGCGGCCACGTCATCCTGTGTGGAGAGCGGATTCGACGCGCAGAGCACGACGTCGGCGCCTCCCGCCTTCAACGTGCGGGCGAGGTTCGCCGTCTCCGTCGTGACGTGGAGGCAGGCCGAGATGCGGATGCCGTCCAGCGGGCGCTCGCGCTCGAAGCGCTCCCGGATCGCCGTGAGAACCGGCATCTGCCGGTCGGCCCACTCGATGCGGACAACGCCCGCGGGGGCGAGGCCGAGATCCTTGACGTCGTGGCTGGGTGCGGTCGTGGCCATGGCCGCGGGTCAGTCTAATGAAAGAGCCAGTTCAGGCCGGAGATCAGGCGTCCGCGCGGCCGTACCGGTCCTCGAGCCTGACGACGTCGTCCAGCTCCGGGGTCGAGGCCTCGAGCACCGTCGAGTCCTCGAGCGCGCGCCAGCGGTGCACGACTCCGGGCGCGAAGCGAAACGCCCGGCCCGGCCCGACGACCTCGACGTCAGGCGTGCGCCCCGGCTCGCCCACCTCGAGCTCGATGCGCCCGGAATGGACGTAGATGACCTCGTCCTTGCGCTTGTGGAACTGGAGGCTGAGCTGCTCGCCCGCGCGGATGAAGAGCACCTTGCCGAGATAGTGCTCGGTCGCCGCGTACACGATCTCGTAGCCCCACGGCTTTTCGATCCTCTCCACGGGCACGGCGAAGCGATCGAGGTCGAGGAGGTTCGGAGTCAGCTCGCCCACCCCGCGGTCATAACCCAGCGCCGTATCGAGAGTCAAGCCAGCCGGGAAATGCCTGCAGGTGCTCCTCGGCGATGCGGAGGTCCTTGGGCGTGTTGATCGTCATCCAGATGCCGTCGTGGCGGAACGCCCGTAGACGGCCCCGCTCGGCGAGGGCCGGGAAGGTCGTCGTCTCGTGGTCGCCGCGCTCGGGCAACGCCGCCACGGCCTCCTCGCCGAGCGCGTACACGCCGCAGCTGACCCACACAGGCAGCACGCCGCCCTCCTGGAAGCCAAGGACGACCTCGTCCTCGGCGAGCTCGACGACGCCGAACGGCGAGCGCGGGTGCGTGACGACGATCGTCGCCGCCGCGTCAGTCTCGCGATGCCGGTCGAGCAGCTCGGCGAGGTCCGCGTCAAGGAGCTCGTCGCCGTTGAGGGCGAAGATGTCGCCGCTTTCCCTGCGGGCGGCCGCCGCGAAGCGCAGACCGCCGCCGCGCCCCAGTGGCTCTGGCTCGCCGACGGCGGCGATCTCCGGGCCGAGGCCGGCCAGCGCCGCCTCGAAGAGTGCCTCGTTGCCCACGGAGCAGCTGACGATGACTCGGTCGACGCCCGCGCGCGCAAGCAGCTCGACCTGGTAGGCGGCGAGCGGCCGTCCTGCGACCTCGACGAGCGCCTTCGGACGCCCCTGGGCAGCCGCGCCGAGGCGCTCCGCCTTCCCGCCCGCGAGGATGATGGCCTCCAAGGCTAGGACCGCAGCGTCGTGTCGGGCTCCCCGGTCTCCGGGAGCCCGGAGACGAAGGCGTCGGGACGACCGATGGCCGCGTAGGTGAACCCGGCGGCGCGCACGGCCGCGGGGTCGAGGAAGTTGCGCCCGTCGACGATCAGCGGCGTGCGCATCGCGTCGCGGATCTCGGCGCTGGCCATGTCGGCGAGCTCCGGCCATTCGGTGACGATCACGGCCGCGTCGGCACCGCGGACTGCATCGAGCACGGTCGCGGCGAAGGTCACGCCGCCGAGGAGGCTGCGCGCCTCCTCGAGGGCAACCGGGTCCCAAACGCGCACCTCGGCGCCCTCGGCGAGGAGCCGGGGCGCGAGGACGAGGCTCGGTGCTTCCCGCATGTCGTTCGTGTGCGGCTTGAAGGCGAGCCCGAGCAGGGCCACGGCCTTCCCGCGCAACGAGCCCAGATGATTCTGGAGCTTCTGGACGACGCGCCGCTTCTGGAGCTCGTTGACCTCGATGACGGCGGTGAGAAGCTGGAAGTGGTAGCCGGAGTTGGCGGCGAGCTGCTTCAGCGCCGAGGCGTCCTTCGGGAAGCACGAGCCGCCGTAGCCGATGCCGGCCCGCAGGAAGTGCGGCCCGAGGCGACGGTCGAGGCCGACCCCGCGCGCGACCTCCACGACGTCGGCGCCGACGAGCTCGCAGACGTTGGCGATCTCGTTGATGAAGCTGATCCGCGTCATAAGCGCGGCGTTCGACGCGAGCTTGATCATCTCCGCGGAGGCGACGTCGGTGCGCACGATCGGCGCGTCGAGCGGCTCGTACAGCGCGGCGACGCGGTCGGCGTCGGCCTGGGCGAAGCCACCGACCACGACGCGGTCGGGCTCCCTGAAGTTCTTGAGCGCGGTGCCCTCGGCGAGGAACTCGGGGTTCGACACGTAGCCGACGTGCGCGAGACCGCGTGAGTCGAGGCGGGCACGGACGCGCTCGCCCGTTCCCACCGGCACCGTGCTCTTCATGACCAGGAGGAGCGGCTCGCCGGGCTCCGGGAGCTCGTCGACGACCTGCCAGACGGCCGAAAGGTCTGCGTCGCCCGAGTAGGTGGACGGAGTCCCGACGCAGATGAAGGCGGTTGTGGCGGAACCGAGCAGCTCGTCCAGGTCGAGCGTGAAGCGGAGCCGCTCGCGGTTGCGTGCCACCGCCTCGGCGAGCCCCGGCTCGTGGATGGGAATCTCGCCCGCGTCGAGGCCCGCGATGCGCTCCGGGACGACGTCGCGGACGACGACCTCGTGGCCCAGCTCGGCGAAGGCGGCCGCAGTGACCAGGCCGACCCAGCCCGCGCCGACGACGCCGAGCGGCTCGGGGGCCATTACTGCGGCCGGCCGAGGGGCCTGAGGCCCTTGGCGATGGCGATCATCGTCTCGTTCGAGAGCCTGTTCAGGAGCGTGTTCACGACCCAGTAGGAGGCGCCGTTCTGCTCGAACGCGATCATGTGGAGCTTCGAGCCGCTGAAGAAGAGCTTGTACTCGCGGCCCTTGATCGTCCGCGTCAGCGTCGGCGAGGCGAGGATGGGCGCGTCCGTCCAGCTGGTCTGCTGGATGCCCCAGTACTCGTTCGCTCCCGTGTCGTACGTGATCCGCAGAGCCGTGTCGTCGCCGTTGATCGAGTAGGCGCGGATGCCCGCCTCGTCCGTCACCGACGAGTTCTGCTCGCGCACCGCCGGCACCATGATCGGGAAGTCGACCTTGCGCCGGAACGGCCTCAGCTGCGGAGCGATCGACGCCGGGTCGGTGACGACCGCGGGCGGCTGGCGCTCGGGCGTCTCGTCGCGCGGCGCGGGGCCGAGCGAGCCCTGGAAGGTCTGGCCGACGATCACGCGCAGCATCGTCCCGAGCTGCGTGCCGGGCGGCACCTCCTTGACCTCGGCCTCCCCGAACAGCCTCCCGACCGCGACTGCGGCGGGCTCGGAGCCCTCGACGGCCGGATCGTAGAGCACGTTCGTCCGGAAGTACTCGAAGTTGTCGGCGTTGCCCCCGTTGGCCGACTGGTAGCCGATCTGGCCCAGGAGGTAGGCGGCGTCGTCGGCCGCGCCGGCGACCGCGTTCCCGTTCTGCACCTCGATCGAGACCTGCGAGGGCGGCGGGCCCCTGTCGACCTTCGGCTTGCCGCCGGTCGCGACCGTGATCGCCTTCTCGGAGGCGTCCGTGTCTGGGTTGAGGAACCGATCGACGGCCTGCCGCATGGCGGTCTCCGAGGTCGTCAGCTCGCTGTAGCCGGAGATCTCCTCGATCGGCACCTGCTGGAAGTTCCCGGCCGGGAGCTCGTAGACGAGCCGCGCGTAACTCAGCACCTCATCGGCGTTGATCGGCTTCCCCCCGCCCTTCGCGACCTCGACGTTGTCGGTGATCGCGCGGACGATGCCGGGGAGCTGGAAGAGCGTCCACTCGTTCGAGACCTGCTGCTTGAAGGACTTCACGAACTCCTGCTGGCGGACGACCCGGTAGAGGTCGGAGTCCGTGTGCCGGAAGCGGACGAAGTCGAGCGCGCGCTGGCCGTCGAGCTTCTGGTAGCCGGGCCTGAGGTTGATCTTGGCGTACGTCCCACCGTACCCGGCGCCCGAGTTGTCGTTGAAGTAGCGGCGGTCGACGTCGAGGTGGACGCCGTTCAGCTTGTTCACGATCGCGATGAACGCCTTGAAGTTGACCGTGATCATGTAGTTGATCGGGACGCCCGTCAGCTCCTTCACTGTCGAGAGCGTGCCGCGCGGGCCGCAGTAGGCGTAGGCCTCATTGATCTTCCCCGTCCAGGCCGAGTGGCCATCGCAGCCAGGGATGTCCACGACGAGGTCGCGCGGGAAGGACAGGAGCGTGACGGTGTCCCTCTTGGGATCGGCGCGCAGCAGCATGACGGTGTCCGAGCGCGAGCCGGTCCCCGACTCGCCGGCGCGCTGGTCGTAGCCGATCACGATGGCCGTCGCGGGCTGGCCGGCCGCCGGGGCGGCATCGAGGTCCTTGGCCGCCTCGACGACCTCGGGCGAGTGTGCGCGCACCGCGGCGACGCTGTAGTCGAAGTAGAGCTTGGCGCCGCCGGCGAGTGCGCCCGCCGCGACGAGCACGAGCACGATCAGCCACACGACGAACTTGGCGAGGAGCTTCAGCGGGTTGCGCCGGACGCGATAGTGGGAACGCGGAGACGGGCCCGGCGGGAGCACGGGCGGGGCCGCGACCCGGAGCGGAGGCTCGGGGGGCGCGGTGGGCTCGGGCGAGAACGGAGGCTCGGGGCCGGCGACAGTCTGCCGTTTCCGTTGGCCGAGCCCCTGGTGCCTTTCTTCAGGGTCGTCCGCATCTATGAAAAGTCGCCCTTCGGCGACCGGTTGAGGATAGCGAAGGTCACGGTCGTAGGGTTCCGGTTCTACAGACCGCGGACGGTCTCCTCCGCGATCCACTGCGCGACGGCGAGCAGACTATCGGTGCCCTCGTAGATCCGACGCTGCTCGTCAGCGCCGGAACCGCGCTCGAGCACGTCCTCGACGGCGGCGAGATCGTCCGCGCAGCCGAGCCTGCGCGCGGCCGGCTCGCAGCGCTCGATGAGCGCGCGGAGCGCATCGCGCGCGGGGCGCTCAGTGTCGTTTTCGAGGTCGATGAGCGTCGCATCGAGCCCGTCGCGGGCGGCCCGCCACTTGTTCTCGTCCACGAGCGTGAACGGCTGCACCGGCAGGGGATTGCCGCTCGCATGCCGGTCGGCGACCATGGCGACGAGGCTCTGGGAGAGCGCGACCAGCGCCCGGACGGAGTCCAGCCTCGTCTGGGCGTCGGGCATCCGCACCTCGACCGTCCCCAGCTTCGGGTGCGGCCGGACGTCCCACCAGATGAAGGTCGCGTCCTCGAAGGCGTTCGTCGCGATCCCGCGCTCGACCATCCGCTCGAACTCGGCCCACGACGAGAACGCCGGCGGAAGCCCCGAGCGCGGGAACATGTCGAAGATCTTCACGCGGGTGGACGCGAGGCCGGTCGGCCGGGCCTGCCAGAACGGCGAGTTCGCCGAGAGCGCGAGCAGCTCCGGCAGGAACGTCCGGACGCCGTTCGTGCAGGCGATCGCGGTCTCGGGCGAGTCGACGCCGACGTGCACGTGCAGGCCGAAGATGAGCTCGCGCTCGGCCACCCAGCGGATGTCCTCCGCGAGCTCCTGGTAGCGCGGCCGCTCGGTGACCTCCTGGTGCTCGTGGCGCGAGAACGGGTGCGTCCCCGCGGAGGCGATGAGCGCGTCGCGCTCGGCGGCTGCATCGCGGAGCCTGGCCCGCAGGCCGCGCAAATCCTCCATCGCCTCGTCGACCGAGCCCGCGACGTTCGTCGCCACCTCGACGACGGACTGCAGGAGCTCGTGCTTGACGCGACCCTCGTGCTCCGCCTCGTCCTCGACCTCGGAGAGGATCTCGTCGACGCGCGAGACGAGCTCGAAGCTCTCGCTGCTGACGAGCTGGAACTCCTCCTCCACACCCAGGCTGTAGGGACGGCCCCTGCCGAAGTGGTGCTCCACGGAGCGGGCCTGTACCCGGCTAGCCCGGATCGTAAGCGAGGTTGGGCGAGAGCCAGCGCTCCATCTCGCGCAGCGGCATGCCCTTCCGTTCGGCGTAATCCTCGACCTGGTCGCGGCCGAGGCGCCCGATGGCGAAGTAGCGCGACGCCGGATGGTGCAGGTAGAGGCCGCTGACGGCGGCGCCGGGAACCATGGCGAAGGTCTCGGTGAGCTCGATGCCGGCCTCCGAGGCGCCGAGCAGCTCGAAGAGCTTCCCCTTCTCCGAGTGGTCGGGGCAGGCGGGGTAGCCGAAGGCGGGCCGGATGCCGCGGAAGCGCTCTGCGATCAGGTCCTCGTTCGACAGAGGCGGGCCGGTCTCGTACCAGTCGCGCCGCGTGCGCTCGTGCAGCAGCTCGGCGAACGCCTCCGCGAGCCGGTCGGCCAGCGCCTTGACCATGATCGACCGGTACGGGTCGTTCTCGGCCTCGAATCGCCCGGAGAGCTCGTCCCCGCCGTGGACGGCGACGGCGAAGGCGCCCACGCGGTCGTCGTCCGGCGAGACGTAGTCGGCGAGCGAGCGGTTCGGCCGCCCGTCCTTGTGATCTGCCTGCTGGCGGAGCATGCAGAAGCGCGTCCCGTTCTCGAGGACGACGTCGTCGCCCTCGGCGTGGGCGCGCCAGAAGCCGTGGATCCCGCGGGGCTGCAGGAGGCTGCCCGCGACGATCTCGTCCAGCAGCTCGTTGGCGTGCTCGTAGAGCTCGGTGGCGGCCGCGCCCTTCTCGGGATCCTGGAGCAGCTTGGGGAACTTCCCCTTCAGCTCCCAGGCGTAGAAGAAGAACTGCCAGTCGATGTACGGGCGCAGCGTCTCGACGTCCGCCTCGACCGTGCGGGTGCCGAGGAAGCCCGGCTCCGGGGGCGCCTCGAACTCGACGCGCTCGCGGTTCTTGCGGGCGGCGGTCAGCGGCAGGAGAGGCTTGCGCTCCTTCTCACCGTGCAGCGTCCGCAGGCGCTCCTGCTCCTCGCGGTTCACGCCGTCGAGCCGCGTCCGCCGCTCCGGCTCCAGAAGGTCGGAGACGACCCCCACCACGCGCGACGCGTCGAGGACGTGCAGCGTCGGCTGGCTGTACGCCGGGGCGATCTTGACGGCCGTGTGCTGGCGCGAGGTGGTCGCCCCGCCGATCAGCAGCGGCAGGTCGAGGCCGCGCCGCTCCATCTCCTTCGCCACGTGCACCATCTCGTCGAGCGACGGCGTGATCAGCCCGGAGAGGCCGACGACGCTGCAGCCCTCCTCCACCGCCGTGTCGAGGATGCGCTCGGCCGGCACCATCACACCGAGGTCGATGACCTCGTAGTTGTTGCAACCGAGCACGACCCCGACGATGTTCTTGCCGATGTCGTGGACGTCGCCCTTCACGGTGGCGAGCACGATCTTCCCGCGGCCACGGCCGTTCCCCGCGGCCTTCTCGGCCTCCATGTAAGGCTCGAGGTAGGCGACGGCGCGCTTCATCGCGCGCGCGCTCTTCACCACCTGCGGCAGGAACATGCGGCCCGAGCCGAAGAGGTCGCCCACGATCGACATCCCGTCCATGAGCGGGCCCTCGATCACGTCGAGCGGGCGCGGGAGCTGCTGCCGCGCCTCCTCGGTGTCCTCCTCGATGAAGTCGACGATCCCGTGGACGAGTGCGTGCGAAAGCCGCTCCCCGACGGGGGCCTCCCGCCAGGAGAGGTCGACCTCGCGCTTCGTCCCCTCCCCCTTCACTGTTCCGGCGAAGGTGACCATGCGCTCGGTGGCGTCGGGCCGGCGGTCGAAGACGATGTCCTCGACGTGCTCGAGGAGATCCGGCGGGATGTCCTCGTAGACCGCCAGCTGGCCGGCGTTGACGATGCCCATGTCGAGGCCGGCCTGAATGGCGTGATAGAGGAAGACCGAGTGGATCGCCTCGCGGACGACCTCGTTGCCGCGGAACGAGAAGGAGAGGTTCGAGACGCCGCCCGAGATCTTCGCGCCCGGGCAGCGCTCCTTGATCCGCGGGACGGCCTCGATGAACGCCTTCGCGAAGTCGGCGTGCTCCTCCATCCCCGTCGCGATGGCGAGGATGTTCGGGTCGAAGACGATGTCCTCGGGCTTGAACCCGACCTCGTCCACGAGCAGGCGGTAGGCGCGCTCGCAGATCTCGACCTTGCGGTCGGCGGTGTCCGCCTGGCCTTGCTCGTCGAAGGCCATGACGACGACCCCGGCGCCGTAGCGGCGCACCGTGCGCGCCTTGGCCAGGAAGTCCTCCTCGCCCTCCTTGAGGCTGAGCGAGTTGACGACGCCCTTGCCCTGCACGCATTTGAGCCCGGCCTCGATCACCGACCAGCGCGAGCTGTCGACCATGATCGGCAGGCGCGCGACCTCGGGCTCGGTCGCCACAAGGTTGAGGAACCGCGTCATGGCCGCCTCGGAGTCGAGGAGGTCGGCGTCCATGTTGACGTCGAGGAGGTTCGCGCCGCCGCGTACCTGGTCGAGCGCGACGTCGAGCGCGCCCTGGAAGTCGTCGGACTCGATCAGTCGCCGGAAGCGCGCCGAGCCGGTGACGTTCGTGCGCTCGCCGACCATGACGAAGTTCGTGTCCTCGGCGAACGCAAAGGGCTCGAGCCCGCTGAAGCGCGTCAGGGGCCGGTGCTCGGGCACGTCGCGCGGGGCGAGCCCCTCGACGGCGGCGGCGATGGCCTTCGTGTGGTCGGGCGTCGTGCCGCAGCAGCCGCCGACGATATTGACGAGGCCGCTCTGCGCGAACTCGCCCAGCAGCGCGCTCGTCGTCTCGGGGCCTTCGTCATAGCCACCGAAGGGGTTCGGCAGGCCCGCGTTGGGGTGCGAGCTCGTGTAGCAGTCGGCGAGCCGGGCGAGCTCCTCCACGTGCTGGCGGATCTCCTTCGCGCCGAGCGAGCAGTTGACGCCGACGATGAAGGGGTCGGCATGCTCGATCGAGGCCCAGAACGCCTCCAGCGTCTGGCCCGAGAGCGTGCGCCCAGAGAGGTCGACGATCGTGACCGAGATCCAGAGCGGGAGGTCGAGCCCCTTCTCGTCGAGCACGTCGCGGCAGGCCGCGATCGCCGCCTTGGAGTTCAGCGTGTCGAAGATCGTCTCCACGAGCAGGAGGTCGACGCCGCCGTCGACGAGGCCGTGCACCTGCTCGGCGTAGCTCTCGCGCACCTGGTCGAACGTGACCGCACGGAACGCCGGGTCGTCGACCTTCGGCGAGAGCGAGAGGGTCTGGTTCAGCGGGCCCAGCGACCCGGCCACGAAGCGGCGGCCGTCGGTGCGCTCTTCACAGGCTTGCCGGGCGAGCCGCGCGCCCTCGAGGTTCATGTCGTAGACGGCGTCCTCGAGGCCGTAGTCGGCCTGCCCGATCGACGTGGCCGTGAAGGTGTTCGTGGTCGTGATGTCGGCGCCGGCGTCGAGGTAGGCGCGGTGGATGCCGAGGATGACATCGGGCCGGGTGAGGTTGAGGAGGTCGGGGTCGCCGGCGACGTCGCGCGGATGGTCGCGGAACCGCTCGCCGCGGTAGTCCGCGTCCTCGAGCCCCTGCCGCTGCAGCATCGTCCCCCAGGCCCCGTCGAGCACGAGAATCCGCTGCGCGAGCAGGTCGCGCAGAGCGGCGGTCGGAGACTGCAACGGTCGTCGCCATGGATCAATTGTGCCGCGCGCGGCACGGAGAGCGCGTGTTTCGGCACGGACCGCGCGCCACGCGAGCGTTTTTCGGCGCTACGCTCGAAGCGGAGGGAGGCCCGCGGCCGGCCCCTCAGAATCGACCGAAGGGGCCATGGCCGCCAAGAACCGAAGGCCCGTCCCGGCGGGGGCCGAGCTATTCGCGGCCCGCGACGGCGAGCTTGTTCTCGGCGTGGCGGAGGCGCTGCTCGACCCGCCAGCGGTCCTGCTCCTCGTCACCGGCGTCGATCTGCTCGAGAAGCGCCTTGGCCTCTTCGGCCTCGCGGCGCGCCTCATCGATGTCGATCTCCTCGGCGCGGACGGCGTCGTCGACAAGGACGAGGGCGCGGTCCTGCTGCACCTTGAAGTAGCCGGGCCCGGCGGCAAAGGCCTGCCACTCGCCGCCCGCCTTCACGCGGATCTCGCCCGCCTTGAGCATCGCGACGAGCGGAGCGTGGCGCGCCAGCACGCCGATCTCACCGGCGGCGCCGGGCACGATCAGCATCTCGGCCTCACCCTCGAACGCCGCGCCTTCGGGCGTGACGAGCGAGAGGTCGAACGTCCTCTGCGCGCCTTCCTGGGCCATGACGGCTCAGCTCAGACGGCGGCCGGCTCGGGCTCGCGCTCTTCGGAGGCCTCCGGCTCGTCCGGCGGCTCTTCCTTGGCCGGCGACTCCTCACCGGATATCTCGCGGGCCTTCGCGACGGCCTCGTCGATGGTGCCGACCATGTAGAAGGCCTGCTCCGGAAGGTCGTCGTGCTTGCCCTCGATGATCTCCTTGAAGCCCTTGATCGTGTCCTCGAGCTTGACGTAGGTGCCCGGGGAGCCCGTGAAGGCCTCGGCGACGAAGAACGGCTGCGACAGGAACCGCTGCACCTTGCGGGCGCGCAGCACCGTGAGCTTGTCCTCGTCGGAGAGCTCGTCCATGCCGAGGATGGCGATGATGTCCTGGAGCTCGCGGTAGCGCTGGAGGATCTCCTGGACGCGCGTGGTCGTCTGGTAGTGGTCCTCGCCCACGATGTCCGGCTGGAGGGCTCGGGAGAAGGAGTCGAGCGGGTCGACCGCCGGGTAGATCGCCTGCTCGGCGATCGAGCGCGAGAGCACGGTCGTCGCGTCGAGGTGCGCGAACGTGTTCGCGGGCGCCGGGTCGGTGAGGTCGTCCGCGGGCACGTAGATCGCCTGCACGGACGTGACCGAGCCCTTGCGGGTCGAGGTGATCCGCTCCTGGAGCTGGCCCATCTCGGTGGCCAGCGTCGGCTGGTAGCCCACCGCGGAAGGCATGCGCCCGAGGAGCGCCGAGACCTCGGAGCCCGCCTGCACGAAGCGGAAGATGTTGTCGATGAAGAGGAGGACGTCCTGACCCTCCTCGCGGAAGTACTCGGCCATGGTCAGGCCGGAGAGGGCGACGCGGAGGCGCGCTCCGGGCGGCTCGTTCATCTGGCCGAAGACGAGCGCGGTCTTCTCGATCACGCCGGACTCGGTCATCTCGAGCCAGAGATCGTTCCCCTCGCGCGAGCGCTCGCCGACGCCCGAGAACACCGACAGACCCTCGTGCTCGGCTGCGATGTTGCGGATCAGCTCCTGGATGAGCACGGTCTTGCCGACGCCGGCGCCTCCGAACAGGCCGACCTTGCCGCCCTTCACGTACGGGGCGAGGAGGTCGATGACCTTGATCCCGGTCTCGAAGATCTCCACCGTCGGCTGGAGCTCCTCGAAGGCGGGAGCAGCGCGGTGAATGGGCCAGCGGTCGGCCTTGACGCTGCCTGCGTCGTCGATCGGCTCGCCGAGGACGTTGAAGATCCGTCCGAGGGTGACCTCGCCGACCGGCACCGAGATCGGCGCGCCGGTGTCCTGCACCTCGGCCCCGCGCGGGATGCCGTCGGTCGAGTCCATCGCCACCGCGCGCACGCGGTCGTTCCCGAGGTGCTGCTGGACCTCGGCGACGAGGAAGCCCGCCGCGCGCTCGTCGGTCTCGTCGAACTGGATTCGCAGCGCGTTGTAGATGGAAGGCAACTCGCCGTGGAAGACCGCGTCGATGACGACGCCCTTGATCTCGACGACCCTGCCGACGTTCTTCGAGTCCGTGTCCCTGGCCATGAATCTCCTGGATGATCGCGTGAGAGGACGGCCGATCGCCCGGCCACGGAGAGTCTATCCAAGGCCCGGCGCCGATCCCGCCGGTCTCGTACGCGCTAGATGACGCCTTCGGGCGGGTTGCGCGGCGTCGCCGGCGTCGGCACCGGCGTCATGAAGCGGGCCCGCGGGATGTCGCGCAGATTGTTGGAGTCGCGCGAAAGGAAGCTGACCTGCGACGGCGTCTGGCTCGGCACCGCGTCTCCCGGCCGCTCCACGAGCGAGCCGATCAGCGCGCCGAGCGCGAGCGCCGCGGCGGCGCCCATGGCCGTCCACTTGCGCTGCCGCGTGACCACCACGCGCCGTGACGGGACCGGCATCTGCCGCGCCGGCATCTCGAGCGGGGTCGTGCGGATCCTGACCGTCGACACGCGCATGCCCTCCTCGAACCGCCGGCATGCGTCGCAGACGTCGAGGTGCCGCTCGAGGATCTCCTCCTCGAGCACGGACAGCTCGTCGTCCAGGCGCAGCGACGCCCACTCACGCGCACGTTCGCACGCGCCGCCCATCATCAGCGGGTCATTGCCGGCCATATTCACTCTGACGATATCGGCAGCCGGAGGTTAGGGCTTAGTCAGCCCTACATCCGCAGGCGCTCGAGGCGCAGCCGGGCCCTCTCGGCCTTGCGCTCGCGCTGGCGCCTCGGGTCCGGCACAGGCACGGCGGTGAAGAGCGCCTTCGTGTACTCGTCCTTCGGATTCGCGTACACCTCCTCCGCCGACCCGACCTCCACCAGCTTCCCGCGGTTCATGACCGCGATCTCGTCGGCCATCGTCCGCACGACGGCGAGATCGTGCGAGATGAAGAGGTAGGTCAGCCCGAAGTCGCGCTGGAGGTCCTTGAGCAGGTTGAGGATCTGGGCCTGGATGGAGACGTCGAGCGCCGAGACGGGCTCGTCGCACACGATCAGCTTCGGGCTGAGGGCGAGCGCGCGCGCGATGCCGATGCGCTGGCGCTGGCCGCCCGAGAACTCGTGCGGGTAGCGGTTCGTGAAGTTCGGGTTGAAGCCCACGACCTCGAGGAGGCGCCGTCACGGTCTCGCGCCGGCTCTTGCGGGTGCCCATGCCGTGCACCTCGAGCGGCTCGGAGACGATGTTCCCCACCGTCATGCGCGGGTCGAGCGAGGAGTACGGGTCCTGGAAGACGATCTGCATGTCCTGGCGGACCTTCCGGAGCTGCTCGCCGCTCAGCGTGGTGAGCTCCTTGCCGTCGAAGCGGATGGAGCCCGACGTCGGCTTGGTCAGCTGGAGAATGCAGTAGCCGGTCGTGGACTTCCCGGAGCCCGACTCGCCCACCAGGCCGAGCGTCTTGCCGGCCGGGATGGAGAACGAGACCCCGTCCACCGCCTTCACGTGGCCCACCGTGCGCTCGATGATCAGGCCCTTCCTGACCGGGAAGTGCTTTTCGAGGTCCTGGACGGTGAGGAGGATCCCGTCCTGGCTCGCGCCGCTCCCTGCAGGCGGCGGAACGCTCATGCCGACGTCACCGGCTCGCGCATGCCCGCACGCTTGCTGGTCGGATGGGCGGAGCGGACGAGGTGGCCCGTCCGGATCTCGCGCAGCTCCTGGGGCTCGTCCGCGCAGGTGTCGAGCTCGCGGTAGGGGCAGCGCGCGGCGAACCGGCAGGCCTCGGGCGGGTTGACCAGGTCGGGCGGTCGCCCCGGAATGGCGGTGAGGCGGCCCTCGCGGATCCCCTCCCCCTCGAGCTGCGGCAGCGCGCCGAGGAGCGCCTCGGTGTAGGGGTGCTCGGGGTTCTCGAAGAGCTCCAGCACGTTCGCCTGCTCGACGATCTGGCCGGCGTACATGACGGCCACGTCGTCGGCCGCCTCCGCGACGACGCCCATGTCGTGCGTGATGATGATCATCGCCATCTCGTGCTCCTCGCGCAGGCGCTCGAGCAGGTCGAGGATCTGGGCCTGGATGGTCACGTCGAGCGCGGTCGTCGGCTCGTCGGCGATGAGCAGCTTCGGGTTGCAGGAGAGCGCGATGGCGATCATCACGCGCTGGCGCATGCCGCCGGAGAACTGGTGCGGATAGTCGTCGAGCCGGCCCGCGGCGTCCGGGATGCCGACCTCCTCGAGCAGCTCGACCGCGCGCTTCCGCGCGGGCTCCTTCTTCATGTCGAAGTGGCGCCGCAGCGTCTCTGTGATCTGCGACCCGATCTTGAACGTCGGGTTCAGCGACGTCATCGGATCCTGGAAGATCATCGCGACCTGGCGGCCGCGCACGTCTTCGAGCTGGCGGTCGTTGAGCTTCGTCAGGTCGCTTCCCGTCGAAGAGCACCGAGCCGTCGACGATCTTGGCCGGCGGCTTGGGGATCAGGCCCATGATCGAGAGCGCGGTGACGGACTTGCCGCAGCCGGACTCGCCCACGATCCCGAGCGTCCGGCCCTTCTCGACCTGGAAGGAGACGCCGTCCACCGCCTGGACGACTCCCTCGCGCGTGAAGAAGTGCGTCTTGAGGTCGTTGACCTCGAGGAGCGCCACTGGCCTACGTCTCCCGGGTGCGGGGGTCGAGGGCGTCGCGGAGGCCGTCCGCGATGAAGTTCGCGCACAGGACGAGTGACGCGATCGCGACGCTGGGGATGATGATCTCCATGGGATGGAGCCGGTAGGCCTCGCGGCCGTCCTGGGCCATCGAGCCCCAGGAGGCGTCGGGCGGGTTGATG
This sequence comes from uncultured Actinomycetes bacterium, assembly GCA_963839745.1. Taxonomy (GTDB): domain Bacteria; phylum Actinomycetota; class Thermoleophilia; order Gaiellales; family Gaiellaceae; genus JAIBJN01. Next base: position 429,769 of record CAWIWC010000010.1, on the reverse strand, counting down.
CCGAGCCCGATGAAGGACAGGATCGCCTCGCCGAGGACGACGCCCGGGAGCTCGAGGAAGACGGCGATGATGAGCACGCCGAGCGTGTTCGGGAGCAGGTGGCGCACCAGGATCCGGTACCACCGCGCACCCACCGCTTTCGCGGCGCGCACGTAGTCGTTCTGCTTCAGCGTGATGATCTGCCCGCGGACGATGCGCGCGGTCGTGAACCAGCTCGCGATCGCCAGGGCGATCACCATCGTCCTGAAGTCGACGGCGCCCCACTCGGAGAGGATCTGGATGGTCAGGATCGCGAACGGCAGGTAGGGCAGGCCGTAGAGCGCGTCGAGGAACCGCATCAGCGCGTTGTCGACCCAGCCGCCGACGAAGCCCGAGATCGCGCCGTACGTGACGCCGATGACGAGGATCACGAACGTCGCCGCGAACCCGATCCCGATCGAGATCTGGCCGCCCAGTGCAGTGCGCGTGAAGAGGTCGCGCCCGAAGCCGTCGGTGCCGAAGGGGTGCTCGAGGCTCGGCGGCAGGTACGTCTCGCCGAAGTTCGCGTCGTTCGGGTCGATGTCGAAGATCGACGTCCAGATCCCCGGGATCTTCCAGAAGCCCGGGATCAGGAGGCAGTAGAGGACGATGATGAGGAAGAGGATCGCCGCGCCGACGGCGCCCTTGTTGCGGATGTACCGGGCATAGCCGTCGCGCCAGAGGCTCGACTGGCGGACCGGCGCGCCGGCGACCTCGCCCTCCGGGAGCGGGACGGTCGGCGCCGGGGCGACCGTGAGCGCTTCTCGGCGGTCGACGACCATCAGGCGCGGATTCTCGTCCGCGGGTCGAGGATCCCGTAGAGGATGTCCACGATCAGGTTGGCGATGATGATGACGACGGAGAGCAGGACCGTGAGCGCCATCACGAGCGCGTAGTCGCGGTTTCGAACGCCGTCGATGAAGCCTTTGCCGATGCCCGGGATCCCGAAGATGAACTCGATCACGAACGCCCCCGTGACCAGGAACCCGAGGAGCGGGCCTGCTGCCGTGACGACCGGGATCAGCGAGTTGCGCAGGACGTGCACGCCGACGACCCGACGGTAGCGGAGGCCCTTGGCACGCGCCGTGCGCACGTAGTCCTGCTGGAACGTCTCGAGCATGGAGCCCCGCACGAGGCGCGCGAAGTACGCCATCGGGAGCAGCCCGAGGGCGAAGGACGGCAGCAGCACACGCGAGTCGAGCTCGAAGACCCCGAGCGGCCAGCCGCTGGTGGGCACCATCGAAAACTTGACGGCGAAGTAGTAGATGAGCAGCGTCGCCACCAGGAAGCTGGGGATGGCGAAGCCGACATTTGAGAAGAACATCACCCCGTAGTCCCAGAACGAGTTCGGTCTCAGCGCGGCGATGATCCCGGCCGGCAGGCCGAGGAGGACCGCCCAGATGAACGCGAGGATCCCGAGCTTGATCGAGCGTGGGAACTGCTCGGTGACGTAGTCGTTGACGTCACGGCCCGGCGCGGAGAGCGAGGGGCCGAAGTCGAACGTGAAGGTGTTCTTCACGTACGTGAAGTACTGCACGTACCAGGGCTCGTCGAGACCGAACTTGCGCTCGAGGTTCTCCTGGACCTGCGGCGGAACCGGGCGCTCGCTGCGCCGGAACGGGTTGCCGCCGATCTGCTTCATCATCACGAACGTCATCAGGATGACGAGGAGGATCACTGGAATCGTCCAGATGAGCCGCCTGATGATGAAAGCCGCCATCTACGTCGAATTGTCTACCCGTTGCGGGCCAATTGGCAACAAGACGGTGGCGGGGCGCCGGAGCGCCCCGCCATACTCGTCTTGAAGCGCTTACCTGCTAGCCCTCCTGGACGACGACCTTCGTGAAGTCGATCGAATCCAGTGGGTTGATGAACAACGTATCGCGAACCGCGTCGTTCTCGAGGTTCGGGAACGTGTACCACATGATCGGCGTGATCGGCAGGGCGCCGTCCTCGCCGAACATCACGTCCTCGAGCTGGGCGTAGATCTCCCAACGCGCTGCCTCGTCGGGCGTCGCGCGTGCCTCTTCGATGAGCGCGTCGTACTCGGGCTCGCACCAGTTCGTGCTGTTGTTCGTGCTCGCGGGCGGGTCGTCGCAGATGAAGACCTCGAGCCCGTTCAAGGCATCCGGGAAGTCGTAGATCCAACCCAGGCGGTAGACGTCGACCTCGTCGTTCGGCGGAGGCCCGAGGAACTCGAGGAACTGGGCCCACTCCTGCGCCTTGATCGTCGTCTGGACGCCGAGCTCGCTCCACTGATCCTGCACGGCCACCGCGATCTCCTTGTGGCCGGGTGCGTCGTTGTGGAACAGGTTGATCTGCTGGTGCGGGTTCTGCGACCTGCGCGTACAGCTCCTTCGCCTGCTCGATGTCACCCTCGGGCGGAAGCCAAGGCGACTCCGGGTTGATGACGTCGAAGCCGGGCATGCCCTTCGGGGTCATGCCGGTGGCCTGGTCGCGGCCCGTCCGGTCGATGTTGTCGGTGATGATCTTCCGGTTGATGGCGAGCGACAGCGCGCGCCGCTCGTTCAGGTCGGAGATGTTCTTCGTGTTGAAGCCGTAGTAGTAGGTCCCGAGCGACGGATACTGCTCGAAGTACGGCTCCGTCTTCAGGCGCTCGATCTCCTCGGGCGGGAGGCCTCCGCCGTCGAGGGCATCCACCTCGCCGGCCTCGAAGGCCTGCACGCGGGTGACGCCGTCGATGATGATCCGGCCGTCGATCCGCTCGAGGCTGACGCTGTCCGCGTCACGCCAGTCGGGGTTCTTGACCAGGTTGATGTTGGCCTCGTGCTCGAACGACTCGAGCATGAACGGACCGTTGGTCACGATGTTCCCGGGCTCGGGCCACTGGGCCCCGAACTCCTCGACGGTGGCCTGGTGAACAGGCAGGAACACGTGATGAGCAACCTGCTGGATGAACCAGGGCTGCTCCGAGGTCAGCTCGACCTCCAGGGTGTAGTCGTCGACCGCGGTCACCGCGACCTGGTCGCGGAGCGCGGTGCACTTCGCCCCCTCACAGCTGTTGTATTCGGCGGCGCCCTTGATCCCGCCGAGCTGGTACGAGTAACTGCCAGCGAGCTCCGGGTCGAGCGCGCGCTTCCACGCATACTCGAAGTCTGCGGCCGTCACCGGGTCGCCGTTGGTCCACGTCCCGTCCTCGCGCAGGTGGAAGGTGACCAACGGACCTTCGATGTCCCACGACTCTGCGAGAGCCGGCTCGGCCTCGAGCGTGTCCGGGTTGAGCTTGACGAGCGGGTCAAACAGGTTGCTCAGGAGATGAGCCGACGTGGTGTCCTCGGCGATGCCGGGATCCAGTGACGGAGGATCGGCTCCCCACCCGATTGTCATGACCTGCTCGGCCGCCGGCTGGCCGCCGTCGGTCGCCGCCCCGGTGTCGCCGCCTGCCGCGTCGTCATCGTCGTCGTCGCCACCGCAACCGGCGGCTCCGAGCGCGAGGACTGCCACGAGCGAGGCAACGAGCAGGAGCCATGTCTTTCTTCGCACTTCCGCCCTCCTCTGAGTTTCCAATCCAACGGCCGCACGGTTTTGCACCCCGCACGGCCACTTGGTGCTTAGACGCACCTCGGCGCCTGAAGTTAGCGCGACTGGAGGACGCGACGCTCCACGATGGGGCTGTCGACGAGCCTGGTCGTACAGCCTCCGACGGTGAAGAGCACGCCGTCGATGTAGAACGTCTGCAGGCCGTGCCTGGTGACGAGCGAGCGCGGGCCCGTCGTCCACTCACCGGTGGACGTGTCGTAGACCTGGTAGGTGCTCTCCCAGACGGCGTGGATCTCGTCGCCCGCGACAGCCGCGCCGAGGAGCTCCATCGGCTCCGGCATCTCCGGCCCGGGGCGCCAGCGCCCGGTTTCCGTGTTCAGGATCCAGACGTCGCGGAGGATTTCGTCCTCGCTCCGGCCGCCGATCATCCAGATCTCCCCGTCGACCGCGACCGCGTCGAAGGCGTGGTTGGGAATCGGGAGCTCGGGGCCCTCCGACCACGAGTCGGTGGCGGGGTCGTAGACGAAGACGTCCCGGCGCTCCTCGCCCTCGAGGTAGCCGCCGAGGACGTAGATCTTGCCGCCCAGCTCGAGCGCCGCGTGGTTGAAGCGCGGCTCAGGCAGGGGCGCGCGCGGGGTCCACGTGTCCGTCTCCGGGTCGTAGGCGTTCACGGCGGCCGTGTTCCCGTCCTCGGTCGTCCCGCCGATGACGTAGAACGTGCCGTCCACGGCCGCACCGGCCGCGGCGCGCAGCGGGTCGGGGAGCCGGTGCAGCGTGTCCCACGTGTCCGTCGCGGGGTCGTAGCGCGCGACGAGGTCGAGCGGCCGGCCCGTCTCGCCGACCATTCCTCCCGCCGCGTAGACCTTCCCGCCGATCTCGGCCGCAGCGATGTAGCTGCGCCGCTGGGACATGGGCTGCGCGAGCTCCCACGGGGAGGCCTGCGCCTCCTCCGACCCGTCGCCGAAGGTGCCCAGCACGGCCGCCAGGGCGACCAGCACGGCGGCGACCACGGCTACGAGGAGCCAGCGCATCTCACCGAGTCAGACGTGCGCAGCGACCCGGGCGTTAGCTAACTGGTGAGGGCGTCCGCGCCCGCGACGACCTCGAGGATCTCCTGCGTGATCTCCGACTGGCGCGCGCGGTTCATGTCCAGCGTCAGCTTGTCGATGAGCTCGCCGGCGTTCTTCGAGGCGTTCCGCATGGCGGTCATCCGCGCTCCGTGCTCCGAGGCGGCGGACTCGAGCAGCGCGCGGTACACGGACGTCTCCAGGTAGGTCGGCAGCAGCCGGGCGAGGATCTCGTCGGGCTCGGGCTCGTAGATGAAGTCGCCCTCGAGCGCGATCTCGTAGGCGCTCTTCTCCTCCTCCTCGAGGAGTGCGCGCGGGATCGGGAGCACGTCCTCGACCTCCACGGTCTGCGTGAGCGGCGAGACGTAGTGGTTGTAGATCATCACCACGCGGTCGACCTCTCGCTCGGTGAAGAGCTCGGCGATCGTGTGCGCGATCGCGACGGCATCCGAGTAGTTCGGGCGGTCGGTGAAGTCGACCCACGCCTGCTCGATCTCGTAGCGGCGGAAGCGCAGCGTCGAGCGGCCCTTCTTGCCCGCGACGACCCAGCGGACATCGGCGCCGGAGGCGCGCACCTCGCGCTCGATCTGGAGCGAGCGGCGGATGATCTGCGCGTTGAACGCGCCGGCGAGGCCGCGGTCGCCCGTCAGCGGGAGGATCGCCACTGCGCTCACGTTCTCGCGCTCCTCGAGCAACGGGAACCCGCGCGACGGCGTCGCCCTGGCCGTGCCGACCATGAGCTCGCGCATGCGCTCCGCGTATGGCCGTAGCGCGCGGATCCTGGCCTCGGCCCGCCGCAGCTTTGCGGCAGCGACGAGCTCCATCGCCTTGGTGATCTTGCGCGTGTTGCGGACGGAGCGAAGCCGCCGCTTGATGTCCTGGACGGTGGCCATCAGTGCTAGGCGGCGCCCGCCACCCCGCTCTCGTCGTGGACGGAGAAGATCTTCTTGAACTCCTCGATCGCCTTGCGGGCCTCGTCCTGGAGCTCGTCGGGGAAGTCCTTCTCGTCGCCGAGCCGTTGGTAGATCGACCCCTCGGAACGAAGGTACTCGCGCAGCTCTTCCTGGAAGCGCGGCACCTGCCCGGGCGGGATGTCATCGAGCAGGCCCTGGATGCCCGCGAAGATCGCGACGACCTGCTCCTCGAGCGGCCACGGCGCGTACTGCGGCTGGTTGAGCGTCGCCACCATCCGCTCGCCCCGGGCGAGCGTCCCCTGCGTCTGGGGGTCGAGCTCGGAGCCGAACTGGGCGAACGCCTCGAGCTCGCGGTACTGGGCCAGGTCGAGGCGCAGGCGGCCGGCCACCTTCCGCATCGACTTCGTCTGGGCGTTCCCGCCCACGCGGCTCACCGAGATGCCGACGTTGATCGCCGGGCGGACGCCCGAGAAGAAGAGGTCGGACTCGAGGAAGATCTGGCCGTCCGTGATCGAGATGACGTTCGTCGGGATGTAGGCGGAGACGTCGCCCGCCTGGGTCTCGATCACCGGCAGGGCGGTGAGCGACCCGCCGCCGAGCTCCTCGTTGAGCTTGCACGCACGCTCGAGCAGCCGCGAGTGGAGGTAGAAGACGTCGCCGGGGAACGCCTCGCGCCCGGGCGGGCGGCGGAGGAGAAGCGACATCTGCCGGTAGGCGTCCGCGTGCTTCGAGAGGTCGTCGTACATGCAGACGGCGTGCTTGCCGTTGTAGAGGAAGTACTCGCCCATGGCCGTGCCCGTGTAGGGCGCCATCCACTTGATCGGGGCCGCCTCGGTCGCCGAGGCCGTGACGATGATCGTGTACTCCATCGCCCCCGCCTCCTTGAGGCGCTCGTACACCTGCGCCACGGTCGAGGCCTTCTGGCCGATCGCGACGTAGATGCAGATCATGTCCTGGCCCTTCTGGTTCAGGATCGTGTCCACGAGGATCGCGGTCTTCCCCGTCGAGCGGTCGCCGATCACGAGCTCGCGCTGGCCGCGGCCGATGGGGATCATCGAGTCGATCGCCTTGATGCCGGTCTGGAGCGGCTCCTTCACCGGCTGGCGGCTGACGACGCCCGGGCGCCTTGTGCTCGAGCAGGCGGGTCTCGGTCGCGCCGATCGGGCCCTGCGCCGTCGAGCGGCTCGCCGAGCGGGTTGACGATGCGGCCGACGAGCTCGTCGCCCACCGGGATGCTGACGACGTGGCCCGTGCGCTTGACCGTCCCGCCCTCTGCGATCTTCTCCCAGTCGCCGAAGAGCGCGACGCCGACGTTGTCCTCCTCGAGGTTGAGCGCGATGCCCGTGACGCCGTGCTCGAGCTCGAGCATCTCCAGCGACAGGCAGCTCTCGAGGCCGTAGACGCGGGCGATGCCGTCGCCGATCTGCAGGACGCTGCCGACCTCGGCGAGGTCGGTCTCCACCTCGTAGGCCTCGATGCGCTGCTTGAGGATCGACGTGATCTCTTCGGGACGTAGCTTCAACGTGTGTGCTCCTTAGCGTCGGGCGGTGAGTTCCTGGCGAAGGCGGTTGAGCCGGCCGCGCACGCTCGCGTCGAGTCGACGCGAGCCGGCCTGGACGACGATGCCGCCGAGGATGTCGGGGTTGACGCGGCGCGTGGCCTCGACCCTGCGGCCGGCGGCGTCCTCGATCCGGCGCACGAGCTGCGCCGCCTCCTCGTCGGAGAGCTCGACGGCGGTGGTCAGCTCGAGCTCGAGGACGCGGGCCTCCTGCGCGATCAGCCGCTCGAACTCCGAGTGGATCTGCTCGATCTCGGCGATCCGGCCCTTCTCGGCCAGCAGCAGGAGGAAGTTGCGGACGAGCTCGTCGGCGTCGGCGAGCAGCGCCGCGAGGGCGTCGCGCTTGACGTGCGGCTCGATCTGGGGGTTGCGGAGGAAGGAGCGCAGCTCCTCGCTCGACTCGACGGCTGCGGCGAACTCGGCGAGGTCCTCGCGCACCTCGGCGAGGCGGCCCTTCTCGCCGGCGGCCGCGAGCAGGGCCTCGGCGTAGACGCGGTGGGCGACGGCCATGCTCTCCCTAGTTCTCCGACGCGAGTCGCTGGACGTCGGCCTCTTCGATGGTCTCCTCGATCAGCCGGCGCTGGTCGTCCTCGTCGAGGACCTTGCCCGTCACCTTCTCGGCGGCGAAGAGCGTCAGCTCGACGACGTCGCGGCGGATCTGCTCGCGCAGCCTCGCGTTCTCGGCGGCGAGCTCCTCGCGGTTCTTCTCCAGCTGCTCCTTGAGGTCGGCGTCGGCACGCTCCTTCGCCTGCTCGACGAGCCGCTGGGACTGGCGGCGCGCGTCCTCGAGGATCTGCTCGCGGTCGGCCTTCGCCTGCTCGCGCTCCTTCGCGGTCAGCTCGCGCAGCTCGCGGGCTTCGCTCCGGGCCTTGTCGGCCTCGTCGAGCGCCTCACGGATGCGGTCGCGCCGCTGGTCGATCATCCTCTGAATCGGGCCGAAGGCAAAGCGCCGGAGCACCCAGAGGACGATCAGGAACGTGATGATCGTCCAGACCATCAGGCCCGGGACGACGTCGATCAGCGACCCCTCTTCCTCCTCCGCCCCGGTGGTCGTCTCCTGGGCGAAGAGGAACGCCTGAAGCAGCGAATCCTTCATCTTCTATGCCCCTTCCCGTGATGCTGCCGCGACTCTGCGTCGCGAGCACCAAGTCAGAGTTCGGTCTGTCGCGAAGCCAAGGCTTGAAGCCTTGGTGAGCGGGAGGGCGGGCTCTGGCGCCGCGTGATCGCGGCGCAGAGGCAGGGCCTGTATTGCGGGAAGGGGCATCAAACGAGCACGAAGGCGAGCAGGGCGCCGAGGAGCGCGTAGAAGACGACGGCCTCGACCAGCGCGAAGCCGAGCCACTGGATGCCGGTCAGCTCTCCGCGCAGCTCGGGCTGGCGCGCGACGGCCTGGATCATGGAGCCGAAGATCGTGCCGAGACCGATGCCGGCGCCGACCGCGCCGAGGCCGACCCCGACGCCGAAGGCAATCGCCTTCCCCAGGTCGGCGAGACCTGCGTCGGTGGTCTGTGCGAGCAAGAGTTCCACTGTTCCTCCTCCTTAGTGTTCCGGTTCGATGGCGGCGCCGATGTAGATCGCCGAGAGCAGCGCGAAGACGAACGCCTGGATCGTGACCACGATCCCTACCTCGAAGAGGTAGATGACGGTCCCGGCGAGGACCGAGATGGGGATCAGAAACCAGGACGAGAAGATGAAGATGAGGCCGAGCATGACGAGGATCAGCATGTGGCCGGCGAGCATGTTGGCGAAGAGTCGGACGGAGAGCGAGATGAGCCGCATGAACTGCGAGATGATCTCGAGGGGGACGATCAGCGCGAGAAGCGGCTTCGGCACCCCTGCGGGGATCCAGCTCTTCAGGTACCGCGTCAGCCCGTTGTAGCGGATGCCCTCGACGTGCGTGGCGGCGAAGGTGATCAGCGCCAGCGCGAGCGTGACGCTCAGGTTCGCGGTCGCCGCGTAGATGCCGAGCGTCGGCACGTTGACGCCGAAGACCTCGTACGTGTCGTTCGAGATCGGGAGCGGCAGGAACCCGATGATGTTGACCACCCAGATGAAGAGGAAGAGCGACGCGACGTACGGGAACCAGAGGCGCAGCGCCTTCGAGGGCAGGCTCGACTCCGCGATCTGCGACTGGACGAGCTCGTAGATGGCTTCGCCGGCCGTCTGGCGGCGGTCGGGCTTCAGCGAGAGGCCGAAGCGCATGAGCCAGATGCCCAGGAAGATCGTCGCCAGCCCGCCGACCCAGAGGTAGACGACCGCCTTGTTGACCGACATGTCGAGTGGCCCGATCTGGATGGGGATCCACTCCTCGAGCAGGAACTCGTGCTGCGGGTCGAAGTCGCCCTCGGCGGCGAAGACGAAGCTCATCGGCGCGGCGTCCCCTGGAAGTAGAGGGTCAGGCTCGCGGCCAGCTCGACGCTGTACGCCGCCGCGTACGTGAGCGCGCCCGCGAGCGCGAGCGACGGATCGGCGACCGCGACGGCGATGAGGATGAGCACGAGGACGATCCCGCGGGCCATCATCCCGAAGGCGGCGACCCCGGAGCCGCGGAGCGTCGGCTCGCCGATCCCGGCCTTGTTCAGGAGCATCCCGACGATCTGGCTGCCGGCCCAGAGCAGCGCGCCGAGTGCCCAGCCGCGCACGTCCCAGCCGGCGAGCAGGAAGACAGGAAGCGCGAGCGCGACGATGGCGCCGCCGAGCATGATCGGCATGCGCCGCTCGGGCATCGGCCGCGGCGTGAGGATCGCGCCGGGCATCACAGCGAGCGCCCGTAGCGGTAGTAGACGGCCAGGACCGCCGCTGGAATGCCGATCACGGAGCCGATCGCGATGCCCGCGCCGGTCGCTCCGACCGCCACGCCCAGCGCCGCGCCCAGCCCCACGCAGGCGAAGAGCACACCTGCGAGAAGAGCCCCGGCGCCGATCGGATCGAGCGGCGTGCGTTCGGCGGCCACGACGGACTGCATCTTATTCGCCCGCAGCCTATCAGTTCGGCGCGTGCGTTCGTGACAGCGCGATGCGAGATTCTATGCCGCAATCACGCTACTTTGTGCGGGCGAGCAGCGAGCTCCCGAGCTCGCGCAGGACGTCCACGAGGAGATCGACCTCGGCCTCTCCCGTGCGCCAGTTGACAATCGCGGGGCGAAACGCCGTCTTGCCTGCGAAGCTCGTCGTCCCCACGTAGACGCGCCCGTCGGCGAGCACGTCCTCCCCGAGCCGCGCGTTCAGCCCGTCGAGCTCCTCCTCGGGCACGTCGGGCGGGCGGTAGCGGAAACAGACGATGTTGAGCGGGGCGTCGGCGAGCCGCTCGAGGTCGGGAGCCTCGTCCACGCGCTGGGCCAGCCGCTGGGCGAGATCGAGGTGGCGCTCGACCATCTCCCGGTAGCCCGCCCGGCCCCAGGCCCGGAGCGCCGCCCAGACGGCGATCGAGCGGGCGCGCTGCGACGACTCGGGCGTGAGGTAGCCGTAGGTGGGCTCCGGCTCGTCCTCCGGGAGGTAGGCGGCGGCGAGGGAGAAGACCTTGGCGAGCAGCCCGGGATCGCGGACGAAGGCGAAGCCGCAGTCGTACGGGACGTTGAGCCACTTGTGGCCGTCGGCGATGACGGAGTGCGCGCGGTCGACCCCCTCCGCCAGGGCCTCGACCCGCGGCGAGACGCGCGCGAAGAGCCCGAAGGCGCCGTCGACGTGCAGCCAGGCGCCGTGCTCCTCGGCGAGGTCGGCGAGCTCCGCCAGAGGGTCGAACTCGCCCACGTTCACGTCGCCGGCGTTGCCCACGATGATCGCGGGCGCGCCCCCAAGCTCGCGGAGCGCGGCCGTGAGCGCCGGGAGGTCGATGCGGCCGGCGGCGTCGCGCGAGAACGTGCGCACGGACGAGCGGCCGACGCCGACCATGGCCAGCGCCTTGAGCGCGCTCGCGTGGATGAACCCGCTCGAGAGCACCGGGACGGCCGGCAGCCCGGCCATCCCCTCGCTCCCGATGTCGCGGCCGTGCTGCTCCCCCCACCACTGCCGCGCGGCGGCGAGGCCCATGAAGTTGGCCGCCGTCGCCCCGGTCGTGAGCGCCCCGCCCCAGTCGGCCGGCAGCGCGAAGAGCTCCTTGAGCCAGTCGAGGGCGACGGTCTCGAGACGGGTGCCGAGCGGCGAGCCGACCCAGCTGAAGGCGTTCTGGTCGAGAGCGGTCGTGAGCCAGTCGGCGCCGAGCGCCGCGGGCGTGACGCCGCCGGTGACGAAGTGGAAGAAGCGCGGCCCGGAGGAGCCGGTCGCCGCGTCCAGCCCGGTCAGCAGCTCCTCGAGCGCGGCGACGGCGCCGGAGCCCTCGTCCGGGAACGGGCCGCCGAAGCGCGCGACGGCCTCGTCGACGCCCTGCGGCAGCACGGGCCGCTCGTCGAGGCCCGCCAGGTACTCCCCGGCCTGCTCGTACGCGAACGCGGCGGCGGCCGCGGTCTCGTCCCTCGCGTCGCTCACGCGCTCTTGAGGCGCGGCTCGTCGTCCTCTTCGAGCGGCCGGCCGACCCACGCGCGCAGGCGCCTGATCTTGAGGATCTCGAGCAGGGTCACGAGGTAGAGCGAGGCGACGAGCGCGATCAGGCCGATGAGGCTCACGAGCACGGTCGGCCACAGGTGCCACTCCCCGTTCTCGCGGAAGGGCACGAAGCGGGTGGCGAGCGCGCCGCAGGCGAGGATCGCGCACCAGGTCCACAGGTACACGACCGTTCGCCGCTGCGAGAAGCCGCGCCGCAGGAGGCGGTGGTGCAGATGCGCCTGGTCGGGCGCGAAGACCCGCTCCCCGTGCTTGATCCGGCGGGCGACCACGAAGGACGTGTCGATGATGGGCACCGCGAGCACGAACAGGGGCAGGAAGAGGGCGACGGTCGCGGCCGTTTTCAGCGTCCCCTGAATGGCGATCGTGGCCAGGATGAACCCGAGTAACAGCGAGCCCGAGTCCCCCATGAAGATGCGCGCGGGATAGAAGTTGTGCCGCAGGAAGCCGAGGCACGCGCCGGCGACGATCGCCGAGAGCACGGCCGCGTTGGGCCTGCCGAGCGAGAGCGAGATGATCGCGAAGGTCAGCCCCGAGATCGCGCAGACCCCGGCAGCCAGACCGTCCAGCCCGTCGAGAAAGTTGACCATGTTCATGATCGCGACGATCCAGACCAGGGTGAGGATGACCCCGAGCCAGTCAGGCAATGCGTGGATGCCGACGATCGGGAACGTGAAGCGGTCGATCGTCACGCCCGCCTGAACGGCGACGCCGGCGGCGCCGATCTGGCCGGCGAGCTTCAGCCACCACGGGAGCCCGCGGAAGTCGTCGACCACGCCGATCGTCGTGGCGACCGCCGCGCCGAGAAGGATCCCGCGGTACTCCGGGGTGAGGTCGATGAACGCGAGCGCCGGGACGAAGATGCCCAGGAAGATCGCGAGCCCGCCGAGCCGCGGGACGGCGCGCAGGTGGATGCGGCGCTTCTCGTCCGGCTCGTCGACGACGCCGAGGACGCGCGCGACCCGCCCGACCGCGGGCGTGAGAACGAGCACGACTGCGAGCGCGACGAGGAAGCCCCACAACACATCCTGGTTGGCCATGAAGTCGTCCCACATGGCTACTTCGTCCCGTAGAGCCGGTCCCCGGCGTCGCCGAGGCCAGGAACGATGAAGCCGCGCTCGTTCAGGCCGCGGTCGATCGCGGCGACCGTCACGTGCACATCGGGATGGAGCGAGTGCAGATGCTCGATCCCGTCCGGCGCGGCGATGACGGCGATCAGGCTGACCGCCTGCGCCCCCGCCCGCTTGACCGTCTCCACCGCGTAGGCGGTCGAGTTCCCGGTGGCGAGCATCGGGTCGAGGAGGATGACGTCGCGGGCAGCGACGTCAGCCGGGAGCTTCACGTAGTACTCGACGGGCTGGAGGGTCTCCTCGTCGCGGTAGAGGCCGATGAACCCGACGCGCGCGGCGGTGATCAGGTCGAGCACGCCGTCGAGCATCCCGACGCCGGCGCGGAGGATCGGGCAGATCGCCACCTTCTTGCCCGAGATCCTCGGGACGGTGAGCGACTCGAGCGGCGTCTGGATCTCGACCTCCTCGACAGCGAGGTCCTTGGTCGCCTCGTACGTGAGGAGGAGCGTGATCTCCTTCACGAGCTGGCGGAACATCTGCGTCGGCGTCTCGGCGTCGCGGAGGAGCCCCAGCTTGTGCTGGACGAGCGGGTGGTCGACGACGGTGACGTTCCCGGTCACGACGTTCACGCGCGGTACTCCGGGTACCCCCGGTAGCCCGGATACAGCGGGCGCCGCTCGCACAGCGCGTCGCTGCGCGAGCGCAGCTCGTCGAGGTCGCCGCCGCCGAGCGCGCCGGCGATGATCTCCCCCACCTCCCGCAGGTCGTCCTCGTCGAAGCCGCGCATCGTCACGGCCGGAGTCCCGAGCCGGATGCCGGAGGCCTCCATCGGCGGGCGCTCGTCGAAGGGCACGGTGTTGCGGTTGGCCGTGATCCTGACCTCGTGCAGGCGCTCCTCGGCGGCCTTGCCCGTCCAGTCGCTCTTGCGCAGGTCGACCTGCACCAGGTGCGTGTCCGTTCCGCCGGTGAGGAGGTCGAGCCCGCCCGCGAGGAGCGACTCGCCGAGGGCGTCGGCGTTCGCGCGGATCTGGCCCTGGTAGCCGCGGAAGGCCTCGGTCGCCGCGATCTTGAAGCACGTCGCCTTGGCCGCGATCACGTGCAGGAGAGGGCCGCCCTGCATCCCCGGGAAGACCGCCTTGTCGACGGCCTGGGCGTGCTCCTCCTTGCAGAGGATCAGCCCGGCACGCGGTCCGGCGAGCGTCTTGTGCGTCGTCGAGGTGACGTAGTCGCAGTGCGGGACCGGGTTCGGGTGGTGGCCGGTGGCGACGAGCCCGGCGATGTGGGCCATGTCGCAGAGAAGCCGCGCGCCGACCTCGTCGGCGATTGCGCGGAAGCGGTCGGCCTCGATCGTGCGCGGGTAGGCCGACGCGCCGCAGACGATCAGCTTCGGCCGGTGCTCCTTGGCCAGGCGCAGCACCTCGTCGAAGTCGACCAGCCCGCTCTCGCGGTCGACGCCGTAGCCGACGACGTCGTAGAGCTTCCCCGAGAAGTTGACCTTGAGCCCGTGCGTCAGGTGCCCGCCGTGGTCGAGGCGCATGGCGAGGATCGTGTCGCCGGGGTCGAGGCAGCTGAAGTAGACGGCCATGTTCGTCTGCGCGCCCGCGTGCGGCTGCACGTTCGCGTGCTCGGCATCGAAGAGCGCCTTGGCGCGGTCGATCGCCAGCTGCTCGATCTCGTCCACGACCTCGCAGCCGCCGTAGTAGCGGCGGCCCGGATAGCCCTCCGCGTACTTGTTGGTCGGCACGCTGCCGACGGCCTCGAAGACCGAGGGCCACGTGAAGTTCTCGGAGGCGATCAGCTCGATCTGGCCGCGCTGCCGCTCGAGCTCCCGCCCGAGCAGCTCGACGAGGTCGGGGTCGACGTCGGCGAGCGCCGCGCGGCGGAGCTCTTCGAGGGTCTCGACGGCGACAGCCATCGCCGCCACTTTACTCACCCGGTCTGGACGGGCAAGCAACTCTGTGGGATCGTGTGAGTTGGGGAATGGGGAGTTTGGGGATCCTTGCCGTCGCGGGCCTCGTGCTCGTGCCGCTCGCCCGCGAATACGCGGACTTCCGCCGTGCGTGGGGGCTCGGCCGTGCCGCCGCGCTCGGCGTCACGGGTCTCGTCGTCCCCGCGGTGGGGATCGGCGTCGTGGTGGCGCTGCCGCTCGCGGCCTGGCCCTACGTGCAATGGGGCGTGACGATCGCCGCCTCCCTGGCGGCGTACTCCCTCGCGGTGCGCGCGGTCGAGGCGGCCGTCGAGCCCGCGCGCGCTAGGCGCTAGGCGAGCGCGGCGGTTGCCGCGTCGAGCGCGTCCTGGGCGCTGACGGCGCCCTCGCGGAGGACGACCGGCTCGGGCCCGGTGAGGTCGACGACCGTAGAGGGCGTGCCCGGCAACTCGCCGGCGTCGACGACCGCGCCACAGCCGTCGAGGATCTCCCGGGGGACGTCCTCGATGCGGGCAGGATCCGTTCCACCGTGGAGGTTCGCGCTCGTGGCCGCGACGAACCCGAGGGACTCGACGACCGCCTGCGCCTCCTGCGGGAGCTCGGGCACGCGGATCCCGATCGCCTCAGGCGTCGTCCCGCAGAGCCAGCGGAACCGCCGCGCGGGGTTGGGCAGGACGAGCGTGAACGGGCCCGGCAGTAGCGCCCGCGCCGCGACCGCGGCGCGCCCGCGGGCCTCGGGCACCGCGTCGAGGATCGCGTCGAGTTCGCCCGCGACGAGCGCGATGGGCTCCGTCTCGGGCCTGTTCTTGAGCCGGTAGAGGCGCCGTGCCGGCGCCCCCCGGCACGCGTCCACGGCGAGCCCGTAGACCGTGTCGGTCGGCAACAGCACGACCTGCCCGGCCCGCAACGCCACGACAGCGTCGTCACTCACGCCTGTCCCCTTCGGCCCCGTCCGGGGTCTGACCCCGGGCACGTCCGCGTGCGCCCCGTCCGAGCGGCCAACGGATTTCCACAGATCTCCATGCGCGAACAGTTTGACGGCTCGAGTCCGCAAGAGGGGCGGATCACAATCCACAGCCGTGTCCAGCACGGACACGACAGGGGTCAGACCCCGGGGCGTGGCTGCTAGGGACGGTGGGCTTCGACTACCCGGTCGCGACCGGCAAGGTCTGGCGTGGCCAGGATGGCCTGGTAGCCGAGCGCCTCGAGGCCGGCGGAGACGTCTGCGGCCTGGCCGTCGCCGCACTCGAGGACGAGCCAGCCGCCCGGGACGAGCACGCGGCGGGCCTCGCGGGCGATCTGCTCCCAGACGCGGTCGCCGACGACGGCGCCGTAGGGCTCGTAGAGCCGGATCTCGGGCTGGAGGGAGTCGTACTCCGCGGCGGGGACGTACGGCGGGTTGGAGACCACGAGGTCGAAGGGGCCGGCGACGCCGGCGAGGAGGTCGCCGCGCCGTAGCTCGACGCGGCCGTCGACGTCCATCCGCGCGAGGTTCTCGCGCGCGAGGGCGAGCGCGTCCTCGGAGAGGTCGACGGCGACCACGCGCGCACCCGGCACCTCATCGGCGAGCGCGAGCGCGATGGCGCCCGAGCCGGTGCCCACGTCGAGGATCCGCGGCTCGGCGAGACCGGCGAGATGGACGAGGCAGCGCTCGACGACCACCTCCGTTTCCGGTCGCGGGACGAGGGCCCGCGCGTCCACGTTGAGCATGAGCCGCCGGAACCCCCACTCCCCGAGCACGTACGCGAGCGGCTCCCGGGCTCGGCGCCGGGCGACCAGCTCCTGCAGCCGAATGGCCTCGCGCTCGGACAGCACGCGGTCGGACGAGTAGAGCCCCGAGCGCGTCAGCCCCAGGACGTGCGCAACGAGATGCTCCGAGTCGACGCGGGGCGAGGGCACCCCGGCCTCGTCGAGCTCGCGCGCCACCTCGTGCACGACGGCGAGCGGGCTCATGCCGCCGCGGCCTCGAGCGCGCGCCGCCGCTCCTCCGCGCCGAGTGCCTCCGAGAGCTCGTCCAGGTCGCCGTCGAGGACGGCGTCCAGCCGGTGGAGCGTGAGCTTGATGCGATGGTCGGTGACCCGGCTCTCGGGAAAGTTGTACGTCCGGATCTTCTCGGCGCGGTCACCGCTCCCGATCTGCGAGCGCCGCTGCGCGGAGAGCTCGTCCTGCTGGCGCCGCAGCTCCGCCTCGAGCAGGCGCGCGCGAAGCACGCGCATCGCCTTCTGCTTGTTCTGGAGCTGGGACTTCTCGTCCTGCATGGCCACGACGATCCCGGTCGGGAGGTGCGTGATCCGCACCGCCGAGTCGGTCGTGTTCACGCTCTGCCCGCCGGGCCCGGTCGAGCGGTAGACGTCGATCTTGAGGTCGTTCTGGTCGACCTCGACGTCGACCTCCTCCGCCTCGGGCATGACCGCCACGGTCGCGGTGGAGGTGTGGATCCGCCCCTGCGACTCGGTCTCGGGGACGCGCTGGACGCGGTGCGTGCCGCCCTCCCACTTGAAGATCGAGTACGCGCCGTCGCCCTTGACCGCGAAGGTCACGTCCTTGTAGCCGCCGCCATCGTTCGGCCCGGAGCCGAGCGTCTCCCACTTGAACCCTCGCCGCTCCGCGTAGCGCGTGAGCATGCGGAACAGGTCGCCCGCCCAGAGCGCGGCCTCGTCGCCGCCGGCGCCCTGCCGGATCTCGACGACGACGTCCTTGGCGTCGTTCGGGTCGCGCTCGACGAGCGCCAGCTTGAGCTCCTCCTCGAGCCGCTCGAGCCGTTCCTCGATCTCCGGGAGCAGCTCGCGGAGGTCGGGGTCGGAACGCGCAGCGTCGGCGTCCTCGCGCGCCTCGCGCCACTCGACGGCGAGCTTGTGCGGCCCTTCGAGCTCCTTCAGCCGCCGCCCCGCCTCGGCCGCGGTGTTGCGGTCCGAGTAGAGCGAAGGGTCGTTCATACGCTCCTGCGCCTCGACGTAGGAGCGCTCGAGCTCGTCGACCAGGTTCTCGATGGCAGCGGTCATAACCGGCTCAGAATAGCCCCGCGACGGGGCGGCCCAGCCGGTGGAGGGCGTGCGCGCGGCCGACGGCACCGCATTCGCGAACCCTCAGGCCATGACCTCGACCTTGCGCTCCTCCGGCGTGAGCCGGCCCTCGAGGCGGAGCACCTCGTGGAGCGCACGGATCGAGACCTCGATCTGGTCGAGCGAAGGAGCCCGCGTCGTCAGGCGCTGGAGCCAGAGGCCCGGCGCCAGGATCGTCCGCAGGATCGGGTTCGTCGGGTGCTTGCCCGCGAAGCGGATCACCTCGTAGGCGATGCCCGCGATGACGGGCAGGAGCAGGATCCGGGAGGCGATCAGCCAGAACCAGCCGGGCTGCCCGACGAACGCGAAGACGAAGATGGCGATCACCATCACGTAGAGCAGGAACGCCGTGCCGCAGCGCACGTGGATGAGGCTGTGGCGCTGGACGACCTCGGGCTCGAGCGCGTCGCCGGCTTCGTAGGCGTTGATCGCCTTGTGCTCGGCGGCGTGGTACTGGAACACACGCTTCAGGTCCGGCATGAAGCCCACGAGCACCAGGTACAGGATGAAGACAGACACGCGGATGAGCCCCTCGACGACGACGAACCAGGTCGTCGACTCGATCGGGAGCCAGTTCGTGATCAGCGCCGGCGAGACCTTGAAGAGCAGGAGCGCGAAGCCAATGGCGATGCCGAAGGCGAAGAGGAGCTGCCCGCGCGAGAGCTCGGTCTGGACTTCCTCGCCCTCTTCCCCCTCCTCCTGCGCCGCGTAGTTCGCCGAGATGGCGAGGGCGCGGAAGCCGATGGCGAGCGACTCGCCGAGCGCGAAGACGCCGCGGACGACCGGCAGGCGCGCCCAGCGGTGCCTGAGCAGGAACGATGTGATGGGCCGGTTGACCTCGGCGATCTCGCCGTCGGGCTTGCGGACGGCGACCGACCACGCGGACGGGCCGCGCATCATCACGCCTTCGAGAACGGCCTGGCCGCCGATGGGCGCGCTCATGGCTGCGGATGCCCCTTACTGCTCGCCGCGGTTGGCGCCGGCCTTCTCGAGGCGCTTCTGGAAGCGCGCCACGCGGCCGCCCGTGTCCACGACTTTCTGCTTCCCCGTGTAGAACGGATGGCATTCTGAGCAGATCTCGACATGCAGCTCGGCCTTTGTGGATCGGGTCTGGAACGTGTTCCCGCAGGAGCACGTGACGGTGGCAAGGACGTATTCGGGATGAATCTCGGTCTTCATGATCGGCCTAGCGCGGGTCGGGCTTGAGGATACCAGAGGCCGTTTCCCCGGCTACGTTGCCACCCGAGACGACGACGGCCACCGTCGAGCCCTCGACGCCGGCGACCTTCCCGGCGAGCAATGCAGCGATTCCGGCCGCCCCAGCAGGCTCCGCGGCGAGCTTCGCGCGCTCGTAGACGAACCGGAATCCCTCGTGAATCTCGTCCTCGGTGACGAGCACCGACTCGACGCCTCGGGCGGCGCAGATCTCCACCGCCAGCTCGCCCGCGAAGGGCGCGTTCAGGCCGTCGGCGATCGAGCGCGGGTCGACCGGGACGGACTTTCCGGCGGCGAGGCCCTCGTGGAGGGCGGCCGAGCCCTCGGGCTCGACCGCGACGATGCGACGGCCGGGGAGCGCCGTCGCGATGCCGCTCACGAGCCCGCCCCCGCCGACAGGGACGACGACGATCTCGACGCCCGGCAGATCCTCCTCGATCTCGAGGCCGACGGTTCCCTGTCCGGCCATGACGAGCGGGTCGTCGAAGGGATGCACGAGCACGCGGCCGGTCGATTCCTGGAGGTCGCCGAGCCGCTGGAAGACCTCGGTCGGCCCGGCGGCCTCCTGGTCGACCGAGGCGCCGTAGCCGAGGGCCGCGGCGCGCTTCTGCTCGCTCGCCCCCTGCCACATGACCACGAGGCAGTCGATCCGCTCGAGCGCGCAGCCGTACGCGAGCGCGCCGGCGTGGTTGCCGGCCGAGGCTGAGATCACGCCGCGCGAGCGCTCCTCGGCCGAGAGGGAGGCAAGCTTGTTGAGGACGCCGCGCGGCTTGAAGCTGCCCGTCTTCTGGAGAAGCTCGGCCTTGAGGTGCGCGCGGCCGCCGAACGCCTTCCCGAGGGTCTCCGACGAGAGGAGTGGCGTCCTGTGCAGGCGGCCGGCGATCGCGACCGCAGCGGCTCCTACATCAGGCTGTATTCGGGCCCGTCCCCGCCCTCGGGCGGCGTCAGCCGCCCGCCCTTGGCAGTGATCGCGCCGCACTGGACGCAGTTGGACGCCGTCACCTCGACATCGACCACGTTGCCCGCGGGGCTGGCCTCGCCGGCGACCTCGTAGACCTGCGCGGGGCACATGTGCGCCCAGGTCTCGGCGACCTCGCGCCGGACCTTGGTGTCGACGCGGATGTGGCTCGGCGCGTCGTCGCGCGTCTTGTTGCCCGAGAGATAGACGCCCGAGAGCCGGTCGAAGACGAGCTCGCCGTCAGGCTTCGGGTAGCGCGCGGCCAAGTCGCCCACGTCGACGGGGACGTCCGAGTCGGACTCGAGCTTCATCGTGCCCGGCGGAATCTTGCCGAACGAGGTGAGCGAGATGCCGGCCGTCAGCGCGCCCCGGACGAAGCCGTGCTTGAACGCCGGACGCATGTTGCGGACGCGCCGGAGGTCGCTCCAGACGTAGCTCGAGCGCACCCCCTCGTCGTAGGCGTCGAGGGCGCCCGGTGCCCAGGACGTCTGCCCCGGCCCGACGGCGCCGAAGGCCGCCTCCGCCGCAAGCATCCCCGACTTCATCGCGTAGTGGACGCCCTTGAGCGCCGGGACGTTCACGAAGCCTGCAGAGTCGCCGACGATCATCGCGCCCGGGACGGAGAAGCGTTCGGGAAGCGCCTGGAAGCCGCCTTCGGGGATGGTCTTCGCCCCCCACGCGACCCGCGTGCCTCCGGCGAGGATGCGGCGCACGAACGGGTGCGTCTTCAGCTCCTGGAGGAGGTCGTGCACGGAGAGCGCCGCATCCGTGTAGTCGAGGCCCACGACCATCCCGATGGCGACCTTGTCGTCGCCGAGCGGGTAGATGAAGCTGCCGCCGAACTCGCGAAAGCGCTTCCCGCCGCGCAGCGGCCAGCCCATGGTGTGGATCACGCGGGTGAGCGGGCGGGCGACCTCCCAGACTTCCTTGACGCCGAGCGCGTAGACCTGCGGACGCGAGGCGAGCCCGAAGCGCGAGGAGGCGATGCCGGCCAGGTGGCCCTGCGTTCCCTCGGCGAGGATGGTCACGCGCGCGCGGATGTCGGAACCCGGCTCGAAGTTCGCCAGCTCCTCACCGTCCTTGCCGCGCCCCTTGTCGCCCGTGCGAACGCCGACGACGCGTCCGCCGCTGACGAGGAGCCGGCGCGCGCTCGTCTCGGGGACGATCGTCACGCCGAGGGCCTCGGCGCGCTCGGCGAGCCAGCGACCGATCTCGGAGAGCGAGGCGACGTGGTGGTTGTGGTTCCACATCGTGGGTGGCGCCGGGACGCGCACGTGCCGCTTCTCGGTCAGGAAGTACACCCCCTCGCGCACGACTGCGCCCCGGAAGGGCATCTCGTCCGTGTGCATGCCCGGGAAAAGCTCGCGGAAGGCCCGCGGGTTGACCACGGCCCCAGAGAGCAGGTGCGCGCCGGGCGCCCTGCCCTTTTCGACGACCGCGACGGGGACGTCGCCGAGGTGCTCCTGCATCTCCGGGTGTTCCTCGAGGAGCTGCCCGATCCGGATCGCGGCCGAGAGCCCCGCCGGCCCGGCGCCGACGACCAGCACGCCCACGTCGATGCGCTCGTCGGGCGGGTCGGTCGGCTCGGCGACGAACTCGCGCCAGTCGAACGGCGGCGGGAAGTCAGCCGGGCGCGCGCTCATCCGCGGTCCCGCAGAAGCTGGGTCAACTTGGGGACGATCTCGTGGAGGTCGCCGACGACGCCGAGGTCGGCGTACTCGAAGATCGGAGCGTTCGGGTCCTTGTTGATGGCGACGATGGTGCCGGAGGCCTGCATCCCGACCTTGTGCTGGATCGCGCCCGAGATGCCGGCCGCAATGTAGAGCCGCGGGGAGACGGTCTTCCCCGTCTGCCCGACCTGCGTCGCGTACGGATACCAGCCGGCGTCGACGACGGCCCGCGTCGCCGCGACCGCGCCGCCGAGGGCCTTGGCGAGCTCCTCGAGCAGCTCGAAGCGGTCGGGCGAGCCCAGGCCGCGCCCGCCGGCGACGATCACGTCGGCGTCCTCGATGGACGGCCCCTCGCTCTCCGCGTGCGCGCGCTCGAGCATCGCTGCGCCCTGTGAGAAGTCCTGGATCTCGACGGCCATGTCCTCGACCTCGGCGTCTCCCCCGCTCTCGGAAGGCTCGAAGGTCCCGGAGCGGACGAGCGCGAGCCGCGGCTCGCCCTTCCAGCCGACCTCGACGAGGACGGAGTCCTGGAGGGCCGGGCGCTTGCCGACGAGCTCGCCGTCGCGGAGCTCGAGGTCGACGAGGTCCCAGTTGAGCCCGGCGCCGAGGCGGGCGGCGAGCCCGGCGGCCAGGTCGGCGGCGAGCACCGAGGCGCCGAAGAGCACCGTGTCGAAGCCCTCGTCCGCGACGAGCTTCGCCAGGACGTCCACGCGCGGCTGGGGCAGCGGGGAGGCGAGCGCCGGGTCGTCGGCCGCGAAGACGCGCTTCGCGCCGTAGCGCCCGGCCTGCGGCGCGAGGTCCTTCACCCCAGAGCCGGCCACGACCGCGGCGACGTCGTCGCCGAGCTGCGCAGCCTTGGAGAGGACGCCGAGGGAGCCCTTGACGAGCTCGCCCTCGTGATCCTCGAGGTAGACGAGCGTCGCCACTAGACGAGCTTCCTCTCGGACAGATACGCGAGGATCTTGTCCGCCGCGTCGCCCTCGTCCTCGATCTTGACCGAGTCGCCCCGGGCCGGCGGGTCGGCGAGCGCGAGCACGACCGTCCGGGAGCCGGCCTCGCCGATCTCGTCGGCAGAGAGCCCGAGGTCGCCCGCCGAGACCGTGTCGAACGGCTTCTTCTTCGCGCCCATGATCCCCTTCAGCGACGGGTAGCGCGGCTCGTTGATCGCGTCGGAGACGGCCACCACGCACGGGAGCGGCGCCTCGATCACGTCGTAGCCGTACTCGGTCTGGCGCTTCGCCTTCGCCTTGCCGTCCGCGAGCTCGAGGCTCGCGGCCTGGGAGACGACAGGGAGCTGCAGCAGCTCGGCCAGCGCCGACCAGAGGACGGCGCCGTCGGAGTCGCCGCCCTGCTGGCCGAGCAGGACGAGGTCCGGCTCCTCGCGCGAGACCGCCTTGGCGAGCGCGCGCGCCGTCGCCACGAGATCGGAGCCGGCGAGCGCGTCGTCGACGACGTGCACGGCGCGGTCCGCGCCGATCGCGAGTGCCTTGCGGAGCGAGTCCGCAGCGCCCGAGGGCCCCATCATGATCGCCACCACCTCGCCGTCGCCGTCGGCCTCTCTGATCCGGAGCGCCTCCTCGAGCGCGTGGGCGTCGAACGGGTTGAGCGCCGCGGCCCCGGAGCGGTCGAGCCGCAGGGTGCCTGAGTCGATCCGCGTGCGCGCGGATGCCTCGGGCACCTCCTTCACCAAGACGGCGACCTTCACCGGGGGCGGATCCTATCGGGCTGCGCGTGAGCCGACGGCGCTTAAGTCTTTACACGTTCCTGCCGAGGGCTTTGCTAGTCTCGGCGCGCTTTCCAGGCGCCGCGCCGGAGCGTCGGACCGCTCGCTCATGAGCCGCCACCGGACGACAGCCGCAGCTCTTCTGGTCCTCCTTGTCTCGGGGGTCTACGCGGGGACCGCGAGCGCCGCCGTGCCACGGCTCATCTTCCCCGTGGTCGCCAAGGCCTCGTACACGGACGACTTCGGCGCCCCGCGCTGGCAGGGCCGCCACGAGGGCAATGACCTCATGGCCGCCAAGCGCTCGCCGGTCGTGGCGGTGGAGCCCGGGCGCGTCGTCAAGTACACGTCGTCCCGCGCGGCCGGCTGCATGCTCTACCTCTACGGCAAGAGCGGCACGAAGTACATGTACATCCACCTGAACAACGACCGCACGCTCCGGAACGACAACCGCGGCGGCTGCGTGAACGGCATCGCGTACGCCCCGGGCCTCCAGGCGAGCCAGCAGGTCCAGGCGGGACAGCTGATCGGGTACGTGGGCGACTCGGGCGACGCGAACGGCATCGCCTCTCACCTTCACTTCGAGTTGCACCCGAACGGCGGGCGCGCGGTCTCGCCCTACCGCCATCTCCGCGCGGCCTTCAAGCACCTCTTCGCGCGGCCGCCGGCCGCCGTGACGACGCTGAACATGCGCGTCGAGGGCACGGTCGTCTACACGGTCACCGACATCGACCCACAGCGGATCCGGATCAGGGTCACGCGCGTGCTCCTCTCGAACGGCTGGGTCTTCCGTCCG
Organism: uncultured Actinomycetes bacterium; assembly: GCA_963839745.1. GTDB lineage: Bacteria > Actinomycetota > Thermoleophilia > Gaiellales > Gaiellaceae > JAIBJN01. The sequence goes on along the minus strand of CAWIWC010000010.1, from coordinate 405,755 downwards.
AACCGGGACATCGCGCTCTCGCTGTCGCCGGACACGATCTACCGCCGGTGGACGGAGCCTGGGGTCTTCTCGACGGCGAGCCTGAGCCAGTTCAAGCCCGGCCTCAAGGTCATCGCCTGGACCGGCGACTTCACCCAGAACCTCAACGCCTCGCGCGCCCTCCCCGGGCTGCACGTCGCGGCCGACCTGCTGATCCGGAAGCAGGACTAGGAGAGCCTGGCGGAACGTGGCTCGTCGTCGGGGCGCGATGGTCGTTCCGAGGCAAGGACGCAGGGAGTGTTCGTAGCGAATGAGCTACGGGCGCGACTGAGGACGCCGTCCTCGGGGCGAGCAGCGCGTTCCGGCGGTATCGCCCGCGTTTCGTCAGGCTCTCCTATCAGGGAAGCGCCAGGCGGAGCTCCCGCGCCGCCTGCTCGGGATCGTCCGCGTCCCCGATCGCACGCACGACCGCGATCCGAGTCGCCCCGGCGCCGACCACGTCCGCGACGTTGCCCGCGTCGATCCCGCCGATCGCAAACCACGGCATCCGCGCGTGCTCGGCCGCGTAGCGGACGAGCTCCAGCCCGACGGCCGGGCGACCCTCCTTCGTCGGCGTGGCGTAGACCGGGCCCATGCCGATGTAGTCGGCCTCCGCGCGGTCGAGCTCGGCAGGCGAGTGGGTCGAGAGCCCGACCGGGAGGCCGAAGCGCCCCGCGGCCGCCGTGGGCAAGTCGTCCTGGCCGACGTGGATGTAGTCGGCGCCGACCAGGACGGCGAGGTCCGGACGGTCGTTGACGACGAGCGGGACGCCGAGGCGGCGCGTGATCGTACGAGCCTCCTCGAGGACCGAGAGCAGGGCTCCGTCCGCGAGCGACTTCTCGCGCAGCTGGACGAGGTCGACGCCGCCGCGCACGGCCGCCTCGAGGAAGGCGTCGAGGTCCGGGCGCGCACCCGTGATCAGGTAGAGCCGCGCGTCGAGGGAGTGATCAGCCGCCGGCAACGGGCCGCGCGACGACGAGGCGATCGCCGTCCTCGAGCCTGACCTCGGAGTAGCGCGAGCGCTCGACCGGCTCGCCGTTCCGCTCCACGAGCGCGTAGCGCGCCCCGAGGCCGAGGCGCTCCAGCAGGGCCGAGACCGTGTCGCCCTCCTGCAGGGCCTCGTCCTTGCCGTTGACGACGATCGAGGTCAAACCGTTCCCCCGACCGGGCTCGACGGCTGGGCCTGCGCCTGCTCCTCCATGATCCCGGCCTCGAAGGCGGCGCGGCCCGCCTCGACCGCGAGCCGGAAGGCCCCTGCCATGGCGACCGGGTCGCCGGCCCGCGCGATGGCCGTGTTGACGAGGACGGCGTCGGCGCCCATCTCCATCGCCTCGGCGGCGTGCGAGGGCGAGCCCAGGCCGGCGTCGACGACGAGCGGCACCTCGGCCTGCTCGACCATGATCCGGATCGTGTCGCGCAGCTTGAGCCCGCGGCCCGTCCCGATCGGCGCGGCCAACGGCATCACCGTGGCGCAGCCGACCTCCTCGAGCTTCTTCTGGAGGACCGGGTCCGGCAGGACGTACGGCAAGACGGTGAAGCCGTCCTCGACGAGCTGCGCCGCGGCGCGCAGCGTCTCGACCGGATCCGGGAGCAGGTAGCGCGGGTCGGGGATCACCTCGAGCTTCACCCAGTCCGGCAGCCCGCCCGCCCGCGCCAGCCGCGCGGTGCGCACCGCCTCCTCGGCCGTCTCGCAGCCCGACGTGTTCGGCAGGAGCAGGACCTCGTCGGGCAGGTACGCGGTGATGTCGTCGCCGGGCGCGTCGAGGTCGATGCGCCGGACGGCGACGGTGACGATCTCCGATCCGGAGGCGCCGAGCGCTTCCCGCATGGTCTCGAAGGTGTCGTACTTGCCCGTGCCGGTGAGCAGGCGCGAGCCGAAACTCGCGTCCGGCGATGACGAGGTGATCCTGAGTGCTCATTCACGTCCCTTCGCTGGCATGACCCAGATCAGGTGCTGGCGGTCGCGGCCTCCGTGGCCGCCTCTCAGCCCCCGTCAGGGGCTCCCGCTCCGGACAGGGTACCGAACCGGTGCTTGCCCCCCGGGCCTCCCGGGTAGGGAGGCCGCAATGCGGTTCAGGCGGGGCGCGAAGCTCGATCCCGGTCAGGTCACGGACGTCCGCGGTCGCCGGGGCGGGCGTGGGCTCGCCGTGGGCGGCGGTGGCATCGGCCTCGGCGTCGTCGTCATCTATGTGCTGTTCAGCCTCCTCACCGGCGGCGGTGGGCTCGGACAGCTCGCCCCGCTCGAGGACCAGCAGGTCGGGCAGGGCGACGACCCCGGCGTTGTCTCGGAGGAGTGCCGGACGGGCGCCGACGCAAACGAGCGCCAGGACTGCTTCATCGTCGGCGTCGTCAACAGCACGCAGGAGTTCTGGGACGGCGTCTTCGAGCGCAGCGACGAGCAGTACCCCTACGTCGACACCGTCTTCTTCACCGACCAGGTGGAGACGGCCTGCGGGTCGGCGACCTCCCAGGTTGGCCCCTTCTACTGTCCCGCCGACCAGCTCGTTTACATCGACCTCGGCTTCTTCGACGAGCTCCAGTCGCGCTTCGGCGCGGGCGAGGCGCCGTTCGCCCAGGCTTACGTGATCGCGCACGAGTACGGCCACCACGTGCAGAACCAGCTCGGCATCCTCGAGAGCATCGGCGGCGACCGCCAGGGCCCGGAGAGCCGGGCCGTGCGCGCCGAGCTCCAGGCCGACTGCTACGCCGGCGTGTGGGCCGCCAACGCGGTGGAGACCGGCCTGATCGAGCAGCTCACCCAGGACGACATCAACGCCGGCCTCGACGCGGCCGCGGCGATCGGCGACGACCGCATCCAGGAGCAGACGCAGGGCCAGGTGAACCCGGAGTCGTGGACGCACGGGTCCTCCGAGCAGCGCCGCCGCTGGTTCTCGCGCGGCTACGAAGAGGGCCGCCCGGCGGCCTGCGACACCTTCTCGGGCTCGATCTAGCGGCCGCGGAACTCGGGCGGGCGCTTCTCGGCGAAGGCGGCCATGCCCTCGGACTGGTCCTCGCTCGAGAAGAGCATGGCGAAGAGCCGCGCCTCGGCCTCGAGGTTCATGCGGTGCGGGCCCTGGAGGGAGAGGTTCACGGCCTCCTTCGCGTAGGCGAGCGCGAGCGGGCTCTTGGCCTCCAGGCCGCGGCAGAGCTCGAGGGTCTTCTCGCGCAGCTCCCCCGGCTCGTAGACCGCGTTGACGAGCCCGTGCTGCGAGCGCCTTCTGCGGCGTCCACGGGGCGGCCGGTGAAGATGAGCTCCTTGGCGAAGCCGAGCGTCGTCGTCCGCGCGAGGCGGACGGAGCCGCCCCAGCCGGGAAGGATCCCAAGGTCGATCTCCGGCTGGCCGATCTTCGCGTTCGAGGATGCGAGCCGCAGGTCGCACGCGAGCGCGAGCTCGCAGCCGCCGCCGAGCGCGTAGCCGTTGATCGAGGCGATCGTCGGCTTCGGCATCGTTTCCAGCAGGTTCCCGCAGTCGTGGCCGAGCTGCCCCCAGCGGCGCGCCTCGAGGACGTCGAGGCCCTGCATGTACTTGATGTCCGCGCCGGCGATGAACGCCTTCTCACCCGCCCCGGTGAGGACGACGACCCGGGCGGAATCGTCCTCGCGGCAGCTCGCCGAGCGTCTCCCGGAGGGACTCGGCGTGCTCGAGGTCGAGCGCGTTCATCGCCTCCGGCCGGTCGATCGTGACGATCGCGGTCCCGCCGTCGCGCTCGACCGTGATCGCCACTAGGCCCCGACGGGGACGTTCGCCCGGAGGAAGTCGACGATCTCGGAGACCGGCGCGCCCGGCGTGAAGATCTCGGCGACGCCCTGCTCCTTGAGCGCGAGGACGTCCTCGCGCGGGATCGTGCCGCCGACGACGACGAGCACGTCCTCGACCCCGTTCTCGCGCAGGCCGTCGAGGATCCGCGGCACGAGCGTCATGTGGGCGCCGGAGAGGATGGAGATGCCGACGGCGTCCGCGTCCTCCTGGATCGCGGTCTCCACGATCTGCTCCGGCGTCTGGTGGAGACCCGTGTAAATGACCTCCATCCCGGCGTCCCTGAGCGCTCGGGCGATGATCTTCGCACCCCTGTCGTGACCGTCAAGCCCCGGCTTCGCGATCACGACCCGGATCTTCCTGGCCATGGTGCGCCAGTATATGGAGGTGCGCCTGACCGTCATCGGCTCCTCCCCCGCCTGGCCGAACCCCGGAAGCGCGCAGTCCGGATACCTCCTGGAGGGCGAGAGCACCCTTCTCCTCGACTGCGGGCCCGGCGTCCTCGGGCGCCTGCGAGAGCTCGAGCTCTACCCGGCGTCGATCGCCATCACCCACTTCCACCTCGACCACTGGGGCGACCTCGTGCCCTGGGCCTGGCTGAACGCCTACGGCCCGCAGGAGCACCGGATCGCCTGCTCGCTCTGGCTCCCGCCGGGCGGCACCGGCCAGCTGCACGAGTTCGCCTCGCGCTGGGGGAACGACGACATGTTCGAGGTGGCCTTCGAGTTGCGCGAATTCGAGCCGGGCGTGACGTTCACCGCCGCGGGCTTCGAGGTGCACGCCTGTCGGCTCCCGCACTACGAGCTCGGCTCGCACGGCTTCCGGGTCACGCACGACGGCTCGACGCTCGCCTACTCGGGTGACTCGGCGCCCTCGGACGAGCTGGCCGACCTCGCGCGCGGCGCCGACCTATTCCTCTGCGAGGCGACGCTGGCCGACGGCACCGACGACGGCCTGCCCCGCGGCCACCTCTCCGCCACCGAGGCACTGGCAGCCGCCGACGGGAGGATCCTGCTGACCCACCGGCCTATCGAGCTCCCGCCGCCCGACGGCGTTGCGGTGGCGCACGACGGGCTGGTCGTCGACTTCTGATGGCGTCCGAGGCGCGTCGCCCGTTCGCGGACGGCCCCGCCGCCGTGCAGCCGAAGGGCGAAGGCCTCGCGCGGGCATCCCCTCCCTCCTCTGCTTCCTCGCACGCGGTGACCTGCCCCTGCACGCGGCCGCGGTCGAGACGGGCAAGGGCGCGGTCATCGTCGCGGCGCCGCGGACCTACGGAAAGACGACCATGGCCGCGGCGTTCCACCGCGCAGGCCACCGCGTGCTGAGCGAGGACACGACGTGCGTGCGGCGCGACGGAGGACGACGTCGGGCGCTCGTTCGCGGGCGTCACGGATCTTGCGGCCACGATCCCGGTTAGCCGCCTGCGCCGGCCGCTCGACCTCGGGGCGATCGACGATCATCTGGAGCTGGTGCTCGCCGGTGTCTGAGGCCCCTCTCCCCCTGCGCGCGAAGGCCGCGCTCGCCCTGCGGATCTGGGCGCTCCTCGCGAGGGTGCTCGTCGGGCTCCGGCGCGAGCCGCTGCCGGCCTTCGTCGCCCGCTTCGGCAAGCCGGGCTCACCCCGGCGCGACCGCCACTCCGCGGCGAAGCTCAGCCACGCGGTCGACCGCAGCCTGAGGATCGGCAGCCGCCGGCCGCGCTGCCTCGTCAACGCGCTCGTCCTCTACCGCCTCCTGCGTGAGCAGGACGACGACGCGGAGCTGGTCATCGGGCTGCCCGCCCGGCCGACGGACAAGGACGCGCACGCGTGGGTCGAGCTCGGCGGAGTCGACGTCGGGCCGCCGCCGGGGCGGTCCGGGCACGACGAGCTCGCCCGCTTCAGCTAGCCGCTGCGTTCGTGGTCCGACCGGCGCACGAACGCGTTGCGAACGGCACGGGCCGAGCGGCGCAGCTTGCGCCCCCAGCTCTCGACGCGCTCAGGCGTGAGGTCGTCGCGGAGCTCGTCGAGCGTGGCGCGTGCCGCCAGGCGTCTCGTCGTTGACACTCTCACAGGAGTGTCCTATGAGTGGAAGGAGCGTGACCGCGTCCGCCAGAACCGTCGAGAGCCCGGCGACTGTGCGTCGTCGACGGCCACCGCTCGTCCCGACGATGCAGCGCGGGGTCGCGCTCGCGGGCGGCCTCTTCCTCTTCGTCGGAGCGCTCCAACTGATGAAGACAGGCGCCGGCGCGCTGGGCGTCCTCCAGCCGGGCAGCGTCCTGGTCGAGAACGCGCTCTCCACGCTCGGCCTCGGCTGGCTCGGCGCGCTGATCCTCCTCTCGGGCTCGCCGGTCGCCGCGACGTCCCTCGCGCTCGTCGCGGCGGGTGAGGAATCGGGAGGCGCCCGCGGCCTTTCGGAGCTCGAGGGCTTCACGATGCTCACCGGCTCGCGGCTCGGCGCGGCCTTCGTCGTGCTCGTGGTCGCAGTCATCTATGCGGCGCGTGCGGCCGAGGGCCACCGGCGCGCGCCGGTCTCCACCGCCGTCCTGGCACTCACGGCGACCGCGGTCGTCTACCTGCCCGCCGCCGTGCTCGGCGCGCTGCTTCTCACCTGGGAGCCGTATGCCGGTCTCGAGCTCGGCTTTCCTGCCGGCTTCATCGACCTGATCGACTTCGTCTACGGCGACATCGTCGAGTGGGCGAAGGAGCTGCCCGCGTTCGTCACCTTCCTCGCGGGCATCGGGGTCCTGCTGCTCGCGTTCAAGCTCATCGACACCGCGCTCCCGGACCTCGACGACGACCGCGTCGCCCGCCGGCCCGCCTGGCTGCGCCGCAAGTGGCCGATGTTCGCGCTCGGCTCCGCGGTCGCGCTGGTGACGATGTCCGTCTCCGTCGCGCTCACGGTCCTCGTCCCGCTCGTGGCCAAGAAGATGGTCCGGCAGGAGTACGTGCTCCCCTACATCATGGGCGCGAACATCACGACGCTCGGCGACACGATGCTCGCGGCCTTCGCGCTCGACTCGCCGGCGGCGGTGCGGGTCGTGCTCGCCGAGGTGATCGCGGCGGGCTCGCTCAGCATCCTGCTCCTGGCGCTCGCGTACCCGACGGTCTGGAGCGCGCTCTGGGGGATGCAGACGGCCATCACGCGCAGCAGAACGAGGCTCGCGGTGTTCACGTTGGGCGTGCTGCTCGTCCCGGTGCTGACGATCGCGCTGGCGGCCGTTATCGGCTGACCGGGGCGCCACGTCGCGGTTGAGCCTAGTCGAAAGTTCAGCATGGTGGAAGAAACCCGGCGCGCGGGCCGTCCATTCGTTCATTGCCGGAACTTCGCATGACTTGTAGGTTCGGAAGAGCCTGAGGACGTTAGGGAGAAGCGTGCTCGGGGGGAGGCGTCACTACTAGGGGAGTGGAAATGCGGCAACATGCGGGTCAGGTAGAAGGCCCCGGCCAGGGGGGCCCGGCAAATGAGCACTGTTGAGCCTTTCGTCGGCTCTGCGTCGAGTGAGGGGCCGGTCGTCCTCGACCAGAGGACGCTGCACATCCTCGAGCGGCGGCGCTCGAGTGGGGTGCGCCTGCGGCGCGGCTGGCTCGTGCGGCGAATGCTCGTGGTCGCCGACCTCGTCGGGTTGACCCTCGCTTTCCTCGCAGCCACCTTCGTCTTCGGCGAGACGGTTCAGAAGGACGTGGTCAGCTCGCAGATCGAGCTGCTCATCTTCTGCCTGAGCCTGCCGGCCTGGGTCGTCGTCGCCAAGCTCTACGGCCTCTACGACTACGACGAGGAGCGCACCGACCACTCGACCGCCGACGATCTCGTCGGGGTCCTCCACCTGGTCACGGTCGGAAGCTGGCTCTTCTTCGCCTTCGCCGCTGTCACGCATCGCGCCGACCCCGGTTTCGCCAGGCTCCTCGGCTTCTGGCTCTTCGCCATCGCCGCGATCACCATCGGCCGGGCGATCGCCCGCGGACTTGCGCGGCGCCACCTCGCCTATGTCCAGAACACGATCATCGTGGGCGCCGGCGACGTCGGCCAGCTCGTCGCCAAGAAGCTGCGCCAGCATCCCGAGTACGGGCTCAACCTCGTCGGCTTCGTCGACGACCAGCCCAAGGACCGCCACTCGGGCCTCTCGGACATCGCCCTGCTCGGCGGGCTCGGGCAGCTCCCGCAGATGGTTCAGATCCTCGATGTCGAGCGCGTGATCGTCGCCTTCTCGAACGACTCGCACGAGGAGATGCTCAACCTGATCCGCGACCTCAAGGACCTCGACATCCAGATCGACCTCGTCCCTCGCTTCTTCGAGGTCATCGGGACGAACGTCGGCATCCACACGGCGGAGGGCCTCCCACTCATCGGGCTCCCGGCGCTCCGCCTCTCGCGCTCGTCCAAGGCGCTCAAGCGGACGATGGACCTGGCGCTCTCGATCACCGGGCTCGTGCTCCTCGCGCCGCTCTTCGCCGCCGTCGCGGTCTGGATCAAGCTCGACTCCCGCGGCCCCGTCTTCTTCCGCCAGCTGCGGATGGGCGCCGGCGACCAGACCTTCGAGATCTTCAAGTTCCGCACCATGGACCTGGATGCGGATGCCCGCAAGCACGAGCTCGTCGCCCTCAACAAGCACAACGGCAACGGCGGCGACTCTCGCATGTTCAAGATCCCCAACGACCCGCGCGTCACTCGCTCGGGCAGCTGGCTTCGCCGCTTCTCCATCGACGAGCTGCCGCAGCTCATCAACGTCGTCCGTGGCGAGATGAGCCTCGTCGGCCCCCGTCCCCTCATTCTCGAGGAGGATCAGCACGTCGTCGACTGGCGCCGGCAGCGCCTCAACCTGAAGCCGGGCATCACCGGCCTCTGGCAGGTTCTCGGCCGCGACGACATCCCGTTCGAAGAGATGGTCAGGCTCGATTACGTCTACGTCACGACGTGGTCCGGGCTGAACGACCTGAAGCTGATTCTCCGCACCGTCCCCGCCCTTTACCGGGCGAGGGCGTGCTAGCGACCTAGTTCTGCGTCACACTGAGAGCCGGGTAAGCAGAATGACCACGGTCGTCTTCGCAGTCGGAACTCGCCCTAACTTCGTCAAGATGGCGCCTGTCATCGAGGCGTGCGGGCGCCGTGGCCTCTTCCGCCAGCTCGTCGTCCACACGGGCCAGCACTACGACGAGCGCATGTCGACGGAGATCCTCGACGACCTCGGCTTCCCGCGGCCGGACCGCTTCCTCGGGGTCGGGTCCGGCTCGCACGGCGAGCAGACCGGCTTCACACTCGTCGCCTTCGAGCGCGTGCTCCTCGAAGAGCGCCCCGAGCTCGTCGTCGTGAGCGGCGACGTGAACGCGACGCTGGCCTGCGCGCTCGCGGCCTCCAAGCTCGGGATCCGCGTCGCCCACGTCGAGTCGGGACTCCGCTCCCGCGACTGGACGATGCCGGAGGAGCAAAACCGCGTGCTCACCGACCGGCTCTCGGACATCCTCTTCACGCACAGCCCCGAGGCGCACGACAACCTCGTGGCGGAGGGCATCGATCCCGCCCGCATCCGCTACGTCGGGAACACGATGATCGACACGCTTCGCCGGCTCGAGCGCGAGGCACGCACGCGCGAGGTCTGGGCGCGCTACGGCGCGGAGGAGCGCGGCTACGCCCTCATCACGCTCCACCGCCCGTCGAACGTCGACGCGGAGGCCAGCCTGCGAGCCGTCGTCGACGCGCTGGTCGACCTGGCGGGGCGCACGAAGGTCCTCTTTCCCATCCACCCGCGCACGCGCGCGAAGCTCGCCGCCGGCGACGGCCTCGCGCGCCTCGAGGCGGCCGGGGTCGCCTGCCTCGACCCGCTCGGGTACCTCGACTTTCTCTCGCTGGAGAGCGGCGCGGCGATCATCGTCACCGACTCCGGCGGCCTGCAGGAGGAGGCGGCCGCGCTCGGAGTTCCCTGCTACACGCTGCGCGCCAACACGGAGCGCCCGATCACGATCCTCCAGGGGACGAACACGCTGATCGGCGACGACCCGACCGCGATCGCGAAGATCGACCCGGCCGGGAGGGCGCACGCACCGTGTGCGATCCCGCTCTGGGACGGGAAGGCCGCCGAGCGTGTCGCCGACGTCCTCGCGACAGCCCTGAGCTCGTCGCTCGAGCCCCCGATCGCGACGAGCGCGTGAGCGGGAGCAGCGCGCTGGAAGCCCCGGTTCGAGCGGCGAGGTTCCGCGACCGGGCACAGATCCTCGGCTGCGAGATCGACCGACTCGACATGGACGCGACCGTCGAGCGCTGCGCGGAGATCATCGAAGCGGGCGAGCCGACGCAGCACGTGGCCATCAACGTCGCCAAGGTCGTCTCCTTGCACGATGACCCTCGCCTGCGCGACGTCGTCGAGCGGTGCGAGCTGATCAGCGTCGACGGCCAGCCGATCGTGTGGGCCTCCCGGCTGCTCGGCGACCCGCTCCCGGAGCGCGTCGCCGGGATCGACCTCATGTTCCGGCTGCTGGAGCTCGCGGCGGAGCGCGGCTACCGCGTCTACGTCCTCGGCGCGCGCCAGGAAGTGCTCGAGACCGCGATCGCCCGCCTGCTCGAGCGCTATCCCGGGCTCGTCGTCGCCGGGCACCACCACGGCTACTTCAAGGACGAGGAGAGCCCGGAGATCTGCGAGCTCGTGCGGGCCTCCGAGCCCCACATCCTGTTCGTCGCCATGAGCTCGCCGCGCAAGGAATTCTGGCTGGCAGAACACGCCCGGGACCTCGGCGTCCCCTTCTCCATGGGCGTCGGAGGCTCGATCGACGTCGTCGCCGGGCTGACGAAGCGGGCCCCGCGCTGGATGCAGCGCACCGGGCTCGAGTGGTTCTACCGCTTCATCCAGGAGCCTCGCCGACTGGGCCCGCGCTACCTGCGCACGAACGCACGGTTCGCGGCCATGCTGGCCCGCGCCCTCGTCACACGCCGACGCGGGTAGCCGTGGACGCGATGGATCTTCTCCGCCGGTCGGCAGCGCTACCGGCACTCGTCGTCGGGGACACGGCCCGCAGGGCGCGGATGTCCTTCCCGGCCGAGGCCGGCGTGCCCGACGGCGCGCTCGAGGCCGCCATCCGCTGGCTCTGCCTCACACACGACATCACGGGCCGCCGCGGCTCGGCGCTCGCGTACCACATGCTGCACGGCTGGCGCCCGGCCTTCCCGGAGACCACCGGCTACATCATCGGGACGTTGCTCGAGCACGCCGCCCGGACCGGCGACGAGTCCCTCGTCACCCGCGCCCGCGAGATGGGCGACTGGGAGATCGACGTGCAGAATCCAGACGGAGGGGTGATGACCGACGCCGTCAAGTCACCGCCCGGACGATCCGTTGCCTTCAACACGGGCATGGTCATCTTCGGCTGGCTCGACCTCCACGAGACGCTCGGGGACGAGCGCTACCTGCAGGCGGCCGTGAGAGCCGGCGAGTGGCTCGAGCGCGCACAGGAGGCCGACGGTACCTGGCAGGGCGAGAACGACTACGGCGGCATCCCCCATACGTACTGCTCGCGCGTCGACTGGGCGCTCCTCCGCCTCGCGGCCGCGTCCGGCGAGGAGCGCTTCCGCGACGTCGCCGTCCGGCACCTCGACTGGGTCCTCTCCGTCCAGCACGAGAACGGCTGGTTCGATTGGTGCATCTTCCGCACTGGGACCTTCCCGAGCACGCACGCGCTCGCCTACACGATGCGCGGGCTCCTGGAGAGCTCCGCGCTGGGCGGAGACCGGCGCTACCTCGAGGCCGCGCAGAAGACAGCGCGCGCCCTCATGGGCATCTTCTACACCCGCGGCTGGTTGCCGGCGACGTACGACCGGGAATGGACCGCGCAGTCGCGCTCGATCTGCATCACCGGGCTCGCGCAGGTCGGCGGAGTCTGGCTCCGCCTCTACCAGGAGACCGGCGACGTCGACTTCAGACGGGCCGGAATCGCGGCGGTCGAGCAGGCTGCGGCGCTCCAGACGCGCAGCCGCTGGAGCGCGATCGACGGCGCCGTCGCCGGCTCGTTCCCGATCTACGGACGCTACGCGCCGCTCCAGTACCCGAACTGGTCAGCGAAGTTCCTGGCGGATTCCCTCGCCCTGCGAGAACGGATCCTCGGCAATGGGCGCTGAGCCCGCCTACAGCGTCGTCATCCCCGCCTACGACGCCGAGCGGACGATCGCGCGCGTCGTCGAGGCTCTACGCGCGCAGACGCCCGCGCCCGCGGAGATCATCGTCGTCGACGACGCGTCGAAGGACGGGACGGCCGAGGCCGCGAGGGCGGCCGGCGCGACGGTCGTCGCGAACGAGACCTCCAAGTCCGCAGGGGGCGCGCGGAATGCCGGCTGGGCGGCGGCGACGAGCCCCGTCGTCGTCTTCCTGGACGCCGACGCGATCCCGGCCAAGGGCTGGGGCGCCGGCCTCGCCCGCGCCCTGCAGGAGTTTCCCAACGCGCTCGTCGGCTGCGCGCGGACGTTCGACAGCCGCACGGCCTGGGGCTGGGTCGCGCACCTCCAGGGCGAGACGCCGTACCTGCCGCTCGGAGAGCCGCGGACGGTGCCGTTCCTCTCCTCCTACTGCGTCGCCGTCCCCCGAGACGTGCCCTTCCGCTGGGACGAGAGCTACGGCGGCGAGGACGGCGTCTTCAGCGCCGACGCCCAGGCCGCCGGGTACCGGCTCGTGTTCGACCCGCGGTTCCACGCGCACCACGACCACAGCCGCGAGACCTGGGGCGACCTGCGCCGCCAGCAGCAGCGCATGGCCTACGGGATCGCGCGGACGCGCCGCGTCGTCGACGAGGGCGCCGTCCGGCGAATCGCCGCCAAGGTCCCCCTCCACCACTTCGCGCTCCTGCGCCTTCCGGTCATCTACCGGCGGCTCGGGCAAGAGCCCGCGCTGAAGCGCCGCTTCGTGCGCTATCTGCCGCGCCTCGTCGTCGCCGAGTGGACGCTCGGCGCGAGCGCGACGCGCTACGCCCTCTTCCCGCCGCCGAGGCAGGGCCAGTCGGGAGACGGTTTCCGATGAGCGGCCCGCGCGGATCGGCGATCTCACCGTCAGCCCGCTCGGGCTGGGCACGATGTCGCTCACCGGGCGCGGGACCTGGGGCGAGCCCGCCGATCCGGCTGCCGCCCGCGCGCTGCTACGCCGCGCGGCCGACCTGGGAGTCGAGCTCTTCGACACGGCCGACTCGTACGGGCCCTGAGGTCGCCGAGAACCTGGTGCGCGAGGCGCTCCACCCGTACGACGGGCTCCTGATCGCGACCAAGGGCGGCTTCCGGCGCCACGGCCCGCACGAGTGGGAGGCGGACTGCCGCCCCGAATCGCTCCGGGCGGCCTGCGAGTCGAGCCTTCGCAGGCTGGACGTCGAGCGCATCGACCTCTACCAGCTGCACCTCGTCGACCCGCGCGTGCCGGTCGAGGACTCGGTGGGCGCCCTCGCCGAGCTCCGCGAGGAGGGCAAGATCCGCGAGATCGGTGTTTGTAACGTCGGCGTCGCCCAGCTCGAGCGCGCCCGCCGCGTGACCGCCGTCGTGTCCGTGCAGAACCGCTTCAGCCTGGCTGAGCGGAGCTCCACGAGCGTGCTGGCTCGCTGCACGGAGGACGGCCTCGCCTTCATCGCCTGGGCGCCGCTCGCCAAGGGCTTCCTCTCGAGGGCCTCGGGCGCGCTCGCCTCGGTGGGCCGCGCGCACGGCGCGACGCCCGGGCAGGTCGCGCTCGCCTGGGCGATCCGGCACGGCGCGATCCCCATCCCCGGCACGGCCTCGGTCGCCCACCTGGAGGAGAACGCCGGCGCGCTCGCTGTCGAGCTGACGGACGAGGAGGCCGCCTCGCTCGAGCGGGACTCGCTCCTCGGCTATCGCGCGAAGCGCCTCGTGCGCAAGGCGCGCGCACGCGCGGGCCGCCTCAAGGCAGGCGTCAGGAGGATCGGCCGGTGAGCGGCACGCGCGTCACCGTCGCCCGCACGATCGAGGCGGTCGAAGAGCTGCGGGACACCTGGGAGGCACTGCTGCCGGAGAGGCTCACCGCCGACCTCGACTACCACCTCACGGTCCTCCGCTATGGACGCGGCGTGATCCGGCCGCATGTGGCCGTCCTCGAGCGCGACGGGAGCCCGACGGCGCTAGCAGTCGGACGCGTCGAGGAGGCCGAGCTCACCGCCCGCATCGGCTACAAGGCGGTGCTGAGGCCGCGCGTCCGGGCTCTCACGATCGCCCAGGGCGGCCTCCTCGGCATCGACGGCGAGACCGCCGAGCCGCTCTTCGCGGCACTCTCCGGCGCGTTGGCCGAGGACGGGCTCGACGTGCTACGACTGCGGCTCCTCGAGGTCGGCGGTCCCGTCCACGAGCTTGCCCGGACCCGGCCCGGGCTCCTCGTCCGCCAGCACCTCGGCGCGCAGGTCGAGCGCTGGCGCGCGCGGATCCCGGCGACCTTCGACGAATACCTTGGCGCGCGCTCCTCGAAGACGCGCTCGAACGTCAAGCGCTACGGACGGCGGCTCGAGGAACGCTACGGCGAGGGCGTCGAGTTCAAGGTCTTCCGCAGGCCTGCCGAGCTCGAGGAGCTCATGCGGGACACCGCGGCCGTGCACGTGAAGACGTACCAGCACGGCATGGGCGCCGGGCTAACAGGCGGCGAGCTCGAGCGGCGCCTGCGCGAGCTCGCCGCCGAGCGCGGCTGGTTCCGCGGCTTCGTGCTCTACCTCGACGGCATGCCTGCCGCGTTCTGGCACGGGACCGCGTACCGGAGGGTGTTCTACACGGGCCCTACGGGGTACGATCCGGCGCATCGGGATCTTCGCCTCGGCACGTACGTGCTGGTAAAGATGGTCGAACAACTCTGCGGCGAGGTCGACTGGATGGACTTTGGTTCGGGTGACGCCGAGTACAAGCGGCGCTTCTCGGACGACAGCAGGCTCGAGGAAGACGTGACGGTCTTCGCCGCGCGTCCGCGACCCATTGCGATCAACCTGGCGCAGACGACGGTGCGCGGCTCCTCGCAGGCCTCGAAGGCGCTCCTCTCACGCAGCGGCCGCCTCCGCGCGGCCCGTCGGGCGTGGCGAGGACGGCTCGTAAGCAACGCGCCGGGGGCGCTCACGTGACGACCGTGCACGCCGCGCGCTCGTTCGAGGAGGTCGAGGCGCTCCGCCCGGTCTGGGAGTCCCTGGAAGGCGGGCGCCTGCCGAGCGACATCGACCTCTTCCTCACCTTCCTCGAGCACTCGACGCGCGTCCTGCGTCCTCACGTCGTCCTCGTGGAGGACGGCGCGGCGAAGGCGCTCGTCGTGGCACGCCTCGAGGACTTCCCGCTGGCAGCCCAGCTCGGCTACGGGATCGGCTACACGCCGACCGTCCGCGCCCTGACCGTCGTCTACGGCGGCTTCCTCGGCGACGTGGAAGCCGTCGGCACGGGCGCCGTGCTGGACGCGCTCGCCGAGTCGCTGCGCGGCGAGCGGCTCGACCTCCTCCGGCTGAGGATGCTCACCGTCGACTCGGGCCTGCACAGCGAGGCCTCGTCACGGGCGCCGGCGCTCCGTCTCCGCCGCTTCGCGCCCAAGACGACGCACTGGGCCGCGCGGATTCCCGGCTCGATGGACGAGTTCCTTGCCGCCAGGTCGCGCGAGCGCCGCAAGAACGTGCGCCGCCATGCCCGCCGGCTGGAGGAGTCTTACGGCGACGGCCTCAAGATCCGGTTCTTCGCCAGCCCGGCCGACCTCGACGGGCTGTACGAAGCCTGCGTGCGCGTCCATCGCACTTCGTACCAGCACGCGCTCGGCGTCGGCTTCTCGTCCGACGAGCGCCAGCGCCGGCTGACCGAGCTCTCGATGCGCAAGGGCTGGTACCTCGCCGGCGTGCTCTTCCTCCGCGGCGAACCCGTGGCCTTCCAGCTCGGGACCGCGTATCGGGGGACGTACGCCGCGTCGGGAACCGCGTTCGATCCCGCGCACTCGGAGGAGCGCCCCGGCACGTATCTCCTCATGAAGATGATTGAGAGGCTCTGCGAGGATCCGGCGGTCAACCGGCTCGACTTCGGCTTCGGCGACGCGGACTACAAGCGTGCGTTCGCCGACGAAAGCTGGACGGAGCAGGACGTCGAGGTCTTCGGACGGCGTCCGCGCCCGCTGGGGATCAACCTCGTCCAGACCTCGATCAGGGGCGCGTCGGCCGCGGCGCGGTCGGCCCTGGCGCGAACGGGACACCTCGGAGACGTCCGCCGGTCGTGGCGCTCGCGCCTCGCCGCGGGCGACCGCGAGGAGTGAGCGCCGTGCGCAGATGGCTCCGGCGCGGCCTCGTTACGGTCGCCGTCCTCGCCGGCCTCGTGCTCGCTGCGCTGGGGGCGAGCGCGGTGCTCGACCGACCCGCTCGGGTCATGATGGTCAGCTCGACCGTCGATGCGCCCAAGGCTGAGGTCTGGGCCGTCCTCACGGACTTCGACGACTACGACCAGTGGAACCCGGTGATCACGTCCGCGTCCGGCGAGCCGGTCGTGGGCGCCGAGCTCGACCTCGAGCTCACGCTGCCCGACCACGACCCGGAGGAGCTCGACGCCGAAGTCCTGATCGTTCGCGGCGACCGCAAGCTCCGGTGGCAGGACAGGCTCGTCGTCCCGGGCGTGCGCGACCTCGAGTACGAGTTCATCCTCCAGCCGGTCGAGCCCGGCCGCGTCGTCGTCGTCCAGCTCCTGCGCTCGGAGGGGCTCCTCGCGCCCTTCACGGACGAGGAGGCCGGGCGCGAGGCCCTCGCGCTGATCGGCGAGGCGCTCGTCGAGCGTCTGGCCGCGGCGGGCTAGAGGTAGTCGAAGCGCCTGAGCGCCGGCTCGGCCGTCGCGTTCAGCTCCTCGATCACGCGCTTGCGCCGCAGCTCCCAGCGCCCGAGCGTGTCGGGGGGCCGAACCTCTGCGGCAGCCGCTTCGGCGTCGCCCTCGAGGCCGAAGTGGTCGTAGATCTGCGCGATGGTCGACGCGGGCTCGGCGCAGAGGTCCTCGAACCGCACGCGCAGGTAGCGGGACCCGAGCTCGCGCTCGCCGTAGTCGGCGGCTGCGAGGTTCACGCGTGACCAGACCGCGATCGACCGTGTGGGCGTCTTGGCCTTGCGCAGGTCCTCGCCGAGCACGGCGTCGCCGTGCTTCGTGAGCTGCTGCTGGTTCTCGGAGAACGCCATGTCGCGCCCGTCGCGGAGGAAGTGGAGGAAGCGCACCGTCGGCATCGTCTCGTTCCAGAAGCGCAGGAGGTAGATGCTCCGCGGCTCCTTCCAGCCCCAGGCGGCAGCCTCGGCGGGGATATCGCCGGCGTGGTCGGCGAGCACCGAGCGCAGGTCCGTCTCCATCTCGCCGCGCATGTCCTCGGGGAGCTCTCCGGCCGCGAGGTAGCGGTTGATCCAGCGATCCGAGTAGAAGCCGAACTCGACGGCGTCCTCGTAGGGGTTCAGCTTGTCGCCGGTGTAGAGCCCCGCCCGGCGCAGGATCTTCGCCACCACGCGCGTGCCCGAGCCGCCGGTTGCCCCGACCAGGTTGGGGCCGGGCACGGCGAGCTCGGGCGGGATCACCGTGGGCTTCGAGTCGTCCATTGATCGGTCTCCATTCTGTCGTGATTCGGGGTTGCGGGTGCCGGTCATGCTGACGCCGTGTCGGTCTCCCGTCGCATCATCTTCCGGAGGACGGGAAACGCCAGTCCCCGGGCGCGAGGCTCGAGGGCGAAGAGGACGCCCCCGGCGGCGAG
The DNA here is from genome assembly GCA_963839745.1 of uncultured Actinomycetes bacterium. Lineage (GTDB taxonomy): Bacteria > Actinomycetota > Thermoleophilia > Gaiellales > Gaiellaceae > JAIBJN01. Next base: position 388,320 of record CAWIWC010000010.1, on the reverse strand, counting down.
CGTCGAGCAGGCGCCGGCGACGATCAGCCCGACGATCGGCGGCGGGCCGTCGAGGAGCCCCGCCGCTTCGAGGACGAGCACCGGCGCGATGCCGGCTGCGGCCGCGGCGAGGGGCGTCCACACCCAGCGGACGAGGCGCCGGGGCCGCAGCCCCGTGATCCAGCAGACGACCGCGATGTTGACCGGGATCACGATCGCGAGGAAGAAGGCCGCGCGCGACACGGCCATGCCGATCGCCTGGTCGCGGCTCGACGAGTCGGTGAGCAGCCAGCCGGTCACGACGACGATCCCGGCGCTGAAGCCCGCCAGGATCCAGAGCATCACCGCCCGCAGGTGCGGGCGCGCGACGGCAAAGAGCAGCGGCCCGGTGAAGAAGACGATCGCCTTGCCGACGCCCACGAGCGCGAGCAGCTTGAGCACGTCGGCCGCGGGCTCCCACTCGGGGCCCATCAGCGCCATGATGAAGTCGCTGCACGCGGCCAGGACCGCCATCGCCGGGACGGTGAGGATGAGCGTCATGCGCACGCAGGACGCGACTGCCTCCCGCAGCTTCTCCCGGTCGTTCTGGAGCCGCGAGAAGTACGGGAGCGAGACGTATGCGATCGGCCGCATCGTCACCTCGAGCAGGTTGTCCATGAAGCGGTCCGCGAGCCGGTAGAGCCCGACGGCGGTCGGCCCGAAGAAGAGGCCCATCAGAAGGGCGTCGGCCCGCCGGTTGAGGAAGCCGCCGAGGTTGGCGAGGAAGACGCCGCTCGAGAAGCCGACGAGCTCACGCGCGTGCCCGCGCGAGAAGTTGAAGCCCGGGCGCCAGGAGCCGAGCGCCCAGAGGAGGACGAGCTGCGTCCCGGCGAAGCCGAGCTGCTGCGCGACGAGCGCCCAGACGCCCGCGTCGTTGAGCGCCAGGGCGAGGCCGAGAGCGCCGCCGACGACGACGGCCGACGTCTCGCGGATCGCCAGCGCCTTGAAGCGCATCTCCCGTTGGAAGACCGCAAGGGGCACGATCGTCAACCCCTGGATCACGAGCAGGATCGACAGCACCTTGACCACGTCCTCGAGCTCGGGCACGTCGTTCACGCGGGCCCACCAGCCGGCGAGCAGGAAGCTGACCGCGGCGAGCACGAGGCAGAACGCGAGGTTCATCCAGAACGCCGCGTCCAGGTGGTCGCCCTCGAGCCCTTCGCGCTGGACGATGGCGGTCTGGATCCCGCCCTCGTTGATGAGCTGGACGAGCGCGATGTAGATGAGGGCGAGAGCGACGATCCCGAAGTCGCGCGGGCCGAGGATCGCGGCGAGCAGGAACGTGAAGACGAGCCCGAACGCGCGGTCGCCCCACGTCATCAGGAACGTCCACTTGAGCGAGCTGTGGAAGGAGCTCTGGTGGTCGCTCATGCGGAACCGCTCAGGTCGTCACGGGTGGCGCCGGGGCGCGTGACCGGTCCTTGGGGGCCTCGGGGTAGCCGGCCAGCCAGCTGCGGCGCTCCCGCCAGACCCTCCGCCAGTCCGAGCCCGAGCCGCCCCAGCGCCCACGAGCGAACCCGAGGAGCGCGCGGACGCCGGCGCCGGCGGCCAGGAGCGATAGCCCAAGGCGCAGGCGCAGGCCGTGCCAGTGCTTGCGCAGGAGCGTCGCCTTCCCCCTCGAGAGCAGGATGAGCTTGTCGCCGTGGGCCTTCGACGAGACGCCGACCTCGTGGGTGGCGACGGCGTCCGGGGTGACGATCGGGCGGAGGCCCAGCGCCTTCGCCCTGAGCGAGAAGTCGGCGTCCTCCCCGTACATGAAGAACCGGAGGTCGAAGCCTCCGAGCTCCTCCCAGCGCGAGCGGGTGACGAAGAGAAGGCAGCCCGTGACGATGTCAACCTCGCGGACGGTGTCGCGCTTCCAGCCGCCCATCACCTCCGGGTCGAAGAACCGCGAGCCCCGGAACGCGGTCGTGAGGAGCGTGGCGAAGCAGAAGAGGCTCCAGAGGGACGGGGCAGCCCAGCACGAGCCCGGGTCGAGCACCCCGTCGGGCCGGACCGTGCGCCCGCCGTAGACCCCGTTCTCCGGATGGCTCCGCGCGAACTCGACCAGATGGGCGACCGTCCCCTCGTGCAGCACGGTGTCGGGGTTGAGGAGGAAGACGTGCTCGCCGCCCGCCTCCTCGGCCGCACGGTTGCACCCGGCCCCGAAGCCGATGTTCTCCGGCGAGGCGATCAGGCGCACGTCGGGAAACTCTTTCCGCACCATCTCGACCGTGCCGTCCTCCGAGGCGTTGTCGAGGACGATCACCTCGAAGTCGATGCCCTTCGTCGTCTCGTAGATGGAGGCAAGGCAGTCCCGTGCCGCCTCCCGACACTTGTATGTGACGATGACGATCGAGACGTCGAGACTCACGCGCTCGTCGTCACCTGCGGTTCGGCGGGCTCCGGCTTGTCCCCGCCCCCCGCCTCGGCGTAGTCCTCGCGCCTGCGGACGATGCGCGCCGGGACGCCGACGGCGACCGAGCCCGGCGGCAGCGACTTGGTGACGACGGAGCCGGCGCTGACGACGCTGCCGTCGCCGATGGACACGCCCGCGCCGACGAACACGCGCGCGCCGAGCCAGACGTCGTTGCCGATCTCCACGTCGCGCTCGTTGCGCGCCTGCTCGGTGATCTTGGCATCCGGCGCGAGGCCGTAGTCGGAGGCCGTGATGAAGACCTCGGGCCCCAGGCGGCAGTCGTCGCCGATCGTGATCCGGCCCTCGGTGTCTCCGGCCCAGATGTAGGCCCGTTCGCCGACGCGCGTCCGTGCGCCGATGACGATGCGCTCGCCGTTGCGGAGGGACGTGTTCGGGGCGATCGTCGTCTGCGGCCCCTTGGTCAGCTTCCGCCGCGGCTTGACGTGCGAATAGCTGTAGAAGTGGAGCAGGCGAACGGCCTGGAAGTACGTCATCGGGTCCAGCGCAGTGGCGAGGACCCTGGGCAAGCGTCGGCCGTCCATCATCTCCTCCAAGTCACGTCCTACGCGATTCTGGGCGCTCTGGCTAGTCCAGGGTAGATGGTCCAGACCTTCGGCGGAGGCGCGGGGCCGGGCCGTGCGCGAGACTTCCCGGAGGCCCCCGCTACACTCTTTCCACACTCCTCCTGAAGTGTCATGGCCCGATCCAGAACCGGCGACGTAACCCTGAAGATCCCCCGGCCGCTCTACGAGCGCCTCCAGCAGGTGATCGAGGGGACCGGGTTCCACTCGGTGACGGAGTTCTCCGTCTACGTCCTGCGCGACCTGGCGTCGAGCCACGCTCCGAGCTCCGAGGAGGAAGGCCTCACCCACGACGAGGTCCTGGCCATACGGCGCCGTCTTCACTCCCTCGGCTATCTCGAGGACTGAGCCGTGGCAGTAGCCGCCCCCGAGACTGACGCCGTCCGCGCGTCGGACGAGTCTCGCCCGCTCCGCATCCTCTACAGCTTTCCCGACACGCTCGGAGCGCCGGGGATCGGCGTCGCCGCACGGCACCACACCGAGCAGCTCGCGCTCCTCGGCCACGAGGTGCACGTGTACTGCACCGCGGTCAAGGGCACGCCCCCGGTCGTCCACCAGCTCGTCACGACGCTGACCCTGGCCGGCCGGCGGATCCCCCATCGCGCACTCGGGCGGCAGCGCGCCTACCGCTACCACGACCGCCGCGTCTCCTGGGCCCTGCGCCGGGCCGCCGGCCAGATCGACGTCGTGCACCTCTGGCCGCGGGCCACCCTGGCGAGCGCGGCGGCCGCGAAGCGCATGGGCGCGCGGTCGATCCGCGAGGCGCCGAACACGCACACCGCGTTCGCCTACGCGCGCGTCGCCGAGGAGAACGCGAAGCTCGGCCTCGGAGCGGTGGCCGGCCACTCGCACGAGGGCGCCGAGGATGCGCTCCGCCTGGAGGAGCGCGAGTACGAGGCGGCGGACATGGTCGCCGTCCTCTCGCCGTACGTCTGGCAGACGTTCCTCGACCGCGGGTTCGACGAGGAGCGGCTCGGGATGCACGCGTACGGCTTCGACCCCGGACGGTTCCCCGAGCCCGAGGACGTGACCTCGAGGGAGGGCGAAGGGCTGCGGGCGGTCTTCGTCGGCCGCTGTGAGCCCCGCAAGGGCCTGCACTACGCGCTCGAGGCCTGGATCGAGTCGGGCGCGGCCGAGCGGGGGACGTTCACGATCTGCGGCAACTTCTACCCCGGCTACCAGGAGGCGCTCGAGCCGATGCTCCGGCATCCCAGCGTGACCGTCCAGGGCTGGGTCGACGACCCCGGGAAGCTCATGCGGGACAGCGACATCTTCCTCTTCCCCTCGATCGAGGAGGGCAGCGCCTTCGTGACCTACGAGGCGCAGGCGAGCGGCTGCGCGCTCGTCGTCTCCGACGCGACCGGGGCCCGCTGTGAGCACATGGAGCAGGGCCTCGTCCACGAAGCGGGCGACCTGCCCACGCTCGTCGAGCACCTTCGCCTCGTCGACGGCGACCGGGAGCTGCTCACGCACCTGCGCAGGAACGCGGTCGCGTCGCGGCCGAACCTCACGTGGGAGTACTCCGCGCGCGAGATCGCCGGCCTCTACCGTGAGGTGAGCGGACGATGACCAAGGTGATGATCATCGGGCTGGACTGCGCGGAGCCCTCGCTCCTCCTCGAGCGCTGGCGCGACCAGCTGCCCGTGCTCTCCGGCCTGATGGAGCGAGGCGCCCATGGCCGCCTCACGTCCGTGATCCCGCCCATCACCGTGCCGGCCTGGTCCTGCATGATGGCGAGCCGAACCCCCGGCGACCTCGGCGTCTACGGCTTCCGCAACCGCGCCGACCACTCCTACGACAACCTCTTCATCGCCAACTCGACGGCGATCAAGGAGCCGCGCCTCTGGGATCTCGCCACCCGCGCCGGGAAGCCCTCGATCGTCCTGGGCGTGCCCGGGACCTATCCGCCGCGCCCGCTCAACGGGGTCATGGTCAGCTGCTTCCTCACCCCGACGACGGACAGCCAGTACACGTTCCCGCCCATGCTCAAGCGCGAGATCGAGCAGACGGTCGGCGAGTACCTCCTCGACGTGCGCGACTTCCGCACGGACGACAAGGACTACCTGCTCCGCCAGGTGTACGAGATGACCGACCGGCGCTTCGCGCTCGCGGAGCACCTGCTCGACACGAGGCCGTGGGAGCTCTTCGCGATGGTCGAGATGGGCATCGACCGCATGTACCACGGCTTCTGGAAGATGATGGACCCGGAGCACCGCAAGCACGTGCCGGGGAACCCGTTCGAGAACGCGATCCTCGACTACCACAAGCACGTGGACGGGCTCATGGGTCGCCTGCTCGAGCGCGCCGACGAGGACACCGCGGTCTTCGTCGTCTCGGATCACGGCGGGAAGCGGATGGACGGCGGGATCCGCGTCAACGAATGGCTACGTCGAGAGGGCTTCCTCGGCCTGCTCACGGAGCCCGCTTCCGTCATGCCGCTGCGCGAGGCGGGCATCGACTGGTCGAAGACGACGGCCTGGGGCGAAGGCGGGTACTACTCGCGCATCTTCCTCAACGTGGCCGGCCGCGAGCCGGAGGGCACCATCCCGGCCGAGGACTACGAGCGCGTGCGCGACGACCTCGCCGAGCGCCTCGCGGCGATCCCCGACGAGAACGGCGAGCCGATGGCGACCCGCGTCCACGTGCCCGAGCGCGTCTACCCCGAGGTGCAGGGCGTCGCACCCGACCTGATCGTCCACTTCGGCGACCTGCTCTGGCGCTCGGTGGGGACGGTCGGCGGCGACGAGGGCATCCACACGTTCGAGAACGACACCGGGCCCGACGACGCCAACCACGCGCAGGAGGGCCTGTTCGTGCTCGCAGCGCCGGGAGTGGCCACGGGAACGAGGGAGGGCGCACACCTCCTCGACGTCGCGCCGACCGTGCTCGAGCTGCTGGGGCTGGACGTCCCCGGTTCGATGCGCGGGACGAGCCTGCTGGGCTCTCCCTAGCTAGGAGTCGGTCGGCCGGGGGCCCAGGCGGCGCGCCTGGAGGCCGAGCGCGGCGATGGCGAAGAAGAGGATCGTCGACTGCACGAACGCGAACGCGTCGAAGACGAACATGCTGACGCCGAACGCGCCGATGGCGGCCGCGCAGACGGCGGCAAGCTCGCTCCTGGGGCCGGGCACCCTGCGGGCGAACCTCCCGACGGTCACGAGGCTCCCCCACACGAACCAGGCCGTTCCGAGGATCCCCAAAGCGCCGAGCGAGACGAGCGTCCCCAGCCACTCGTTGTCGAAGAAGATCACGGCGCCCTCCGCCCCCTCCGCGGTCTGGGCGGCGCCGGCCTCGCCGGTGGTGACCCGGCTGCCGATGCCGTTGCCGACGAGCGGGGACTCGCTCCAGACTCGTAGCCCGGGCTCGATATCGGCGAAACGGCCGGAGCCCGACTCGCCGGCGCGGGTGGTCAAGTCGCTCGCGAGGCCCTCCTGCGGGAAGAACGCGTAGTAGATGCCCCCGAGAGCGCCGGGCACGGCGAAGTGGATCGCGATCGGAAGGATGAGCAGCAGCGGCCAGAAGCGCAGCACCTGGCGGCCGCGCACCCAGAGCCCGACCAGCAGGAGCGCGATCCCCATGATCACCGTCGTGCGCGAGATCGTCGCCACGGCGCCCATTGCGCAGATCGCCGCGGCCACCGTCCAGAGCCGGGCGCGAAGCACCGAGCCCGCCCGCCCGACCAGATAGAGCGCGAGCGGGAAGGTCATGAAGAGCGCGGCCGACAGGGCGATCGGGTGCTGCGCCGAGGCGTAGACGCGCACGTTCCCGCCGCGGACGTCGAAGACGGCGCGCGATTCGCGGATGAGCGCGGGGATCCACTCGTGCAGATGGTCGAAGTAGTTGTAGCCCGAGCGGGATTCGTAGATGGCCGCGAAGGCCACGATCGTCCCGCCGATGACGAGGGCGCGCACGACCGTGTCCATCGCCGCCTGTGTCTTGATCGTGGACGCGACCAGCACGAAGACGGCGAGGAAGCCGAAGTAGTACGAAAGCGACTTGAACGCCCCGGGGTCGCCGGCGACCGTCCCGATCGCGTCGTAGTTCAGGATGGCGGAGACCGTCGCCGTCGTGGCCAGGATGGCCAACGGAATCCCGAAGCCGAGGAACTCGAGCTTCGCCCGGCCCGCGATCAGGGCGACGATCAGGGCCAGCACGAGGCCGGCCAGGACGAGACGGTAGGGCTCGAGGTTGAAGGGCAGCGTGATCGGCAGGCGGTAGCCCCTGGCTGGGATGAGCCAGATCACGAACGCGAAGGCGGCGATCGCGTTGGGCCAGGTGACTGTCGGCGTCGCCAGCTCGCGCATCGCCACGACCGCAGCGACGAGGAAGATGACGGCGCCTCCGAGCGCCTCGTTGGGACCGATCAGCGCCCCGCCCAGGAGGCAGGCCGACCCGAAGGCCGCCAGCCCGATGGCCGTCGTGCGGCGGTCGGCGGGCGCTACGACGGTGGCCAAGGCCTAGGCGGTCTTCTTGACCTTGACCGGCTGTTCGAGCGGCTCGACGCCCGAGCGTGCGGGCTGCGGCCGTGCGGGCACGAGCCGGTCGAGGAGAATCGCGAGCACGCAGAAGGCGGCGAAGACGACCACGAACACGAGGATCGGCAGCGTCGTCGACGGGCCCGCCGAGGCGCCGACGCTGCGGGGGGTCGTGAGCTGCTCGACGACCATGCGGTCCTCGGGCCTGATCTTGTCGTCGATCTGCTCCTGCCGGAGCCAGCCGATGAACGCCTTCCCCGTCTTGTCCGCGAGCGCAATCGCGTCCTCGGGGCTGTCGGCGACGGCTACTAGACGAATGACCGGGATTTCCGAGAGCTCGACGCGATTCGCGGTCACCACCGACGTCGCGCCCTGGGCGGAGACTACGCCGGGGAGCTCGCCGAATTCCGCGCGCCGGTAGTCGGCGATGCGGTCGGACTCGATGATGAACGGATACGTGTTCGCGTTCCGGATGATCGTGTTGTGGTCCGGCGCGCTGACGAAGGGCACCGTGTCCTCCTCCGAATCGCTCTCGTCACCCCCGCCCGTCTCGCGCGGGATGTCCGTGGTCACCTGGGCCCGGTAGTGCAGGTTGCTCGCGCTGTTGACGAGCAGTCGGGCCTCGGCCGTGTAGCTGACCGGGTCCTTCTCCTCCAGGCTCGGCGGGAAGAAGCCCACGGTGAAGCGTGCCGAGAGGGAGGCGAAGATCGCAAAGAGGAGGCCGATGACGAGCACCCACCAGAAGCGCTTGAGCGCGCCTACGTAGCCCACCACGTTCGAGGCAGCGGCCGAAGCGGCCTGTCGGCGCGGGGAGCGGTCCTCGGTTACCAGCGGCCCCTGCCGGCGCGGGTCGGTCGGCTGACCGCAGCTCGGACAGAAGCGATCGTCGTCGCGCGTAGATTGGCCGCAGTTAGGACAAGTTTTCATTGACACCGCCTGGGAAGCCTCCCCGCGACAGCTCTCCCGCTGCCGCAATTCCCATGGGAGTCCATTCAGTACGCTGGTTCCTTACTTGTAGCGGGAGTCTTGCCGGGTGTCCAGTCCAGTCTTGACCGTCATCGGCCTCGACTCGGCGACGTTCGACGTCGTCGATCCGATGCTGGACGCAGGGGAGCTTCCGAACATCGGACGCGCCTGCCGCGAAGGCGCTCGAGGCGTGCTGCGGTCGACCACGCATCCCCTCACTCCGCACGCCTGGTCGACCATCGTCACGGGCGTGAATGCCGGGAGGCACGGGATCTGGGACTTCACCGAGCGCGACGAGTCCGGGTACCAGCTTCGGCTCGTGAACGGGAGCTTCCGGCGGGCGCCGGCGGTCTGGGACCGGCTGCGGAGGTCCGAGCGCCGCCTCGGGATCGTCAACGTCCCCTTCACGTGGCCCGCGCCGGAGGTGGACGGGTTCGCGATCGCCGGCTTCGACGCCGCCGCGCGGGAGCAGGGCCTGACCTTCCCCACCTCCGTCGGGGAGGAGCTGCGCCGCCGCTACGGCTCGCTCGAGCTCGACAACAGGTTCCCCCTGAAGAACGGCCAGTTCGACCTCGACCTCGTGCGCCGGGCCGCGTCGCAGAAGCTCGAGATCGTCGAGTGGCTGGCCGAGCGGTTCGACCCCGAGCTCCTCTTCGTCGTCTTCATGGCGGCCGACCACGTCCACCACATCTGCTGGAACGACTGGGAGGCCAAGGGCCTCGAGAGCCCGGTCGCCGACGTCTACCGCGTCCTCGACGAGGCGGTCGGGCGGCTGGCCGAGCTGAGCGGGCCCGACGCGAACCTCATGATCGTCTCGGATCACGGCGCCGGGCCGCTCCACGGCGTCGTGAACCTCAACGCGTGGCTCGCGCAGGAAGGCCTCCTGGCTTACGCAACCGGGGGCGGCGTCAAGAGCCGGGAGCTGCTCGGCAAGACCCTCGAGCTGCGCCGCCACCTGCCGGAGCGCTGGCGTTACGCGGCCAAGCAGCGTCTGCCGAAGCTGCGGGACCGGGCTCAGGAGCGCAGCGACTACAGCGTCCTCGACTGGTCGCAGACGCGCGCCTTCTCCTACGGGACGTTCGGGAACATCGTCATCAACGTCCGCGGCCGCGAGGCGAACGGGACCGTGGAGCCGGGCGAGGAGTACGACCGCGTGCGCGACGAGATCGCGGCGAAGGTCGGGGACCTGCGCGGGCCCGGCGGCGAGTCGATCGTGGCCGACGTCCACCGCCGCGAGGACCTGTTCCACGGGCCCGAGCTCGACAAGGTGCCCGACCTCCTGGTCGAGTTCGACCGCTATGCCTGGCTCGGGAAGGGCAACCTGAAGACCAGGGGCGACTCGCTGTGGGACGAGATCGAGATCGAGGACAGCGAGCACCACTACGTCGGGAGCCACCGGCACGAGGGCATCGCCGTCCTCGCCGGGCCTGCCGTGGCCGGCGGAGCCTCGCTCTCCGGGGAGCTCGTCGACGTCGCCCCCACCCTGCTCTACCTCCTCGGCGAGGCGATCCCGAGCGACCTCGAGGGCCGCGTGCTCTTCGAGGCGCTGCGCCCGGAGCTCCTCGACGAGCGCCCGCCGGAGTACGACGACTCGCCGCCGCCCGACTTCGAGGGCAAGCGCGCCGAGCTCGAGGACGAGGGCGCCGCCGAGGTCGAGCGGCGGCTGCGTGGCCTCGGCTACCTCGAGTAGCCGAATTCAGGAAATCCTTACACGACCAGATTTTTCCTGCTCGCGAGCGCTCCGTGCCGTCGGCGGATGAGGATTCCGCAGGATCCGGCGGCCGCCGCGCTCTGGGGCCACTGCTAGGCTCGCGCGCCGTGACGACCTCCCGCCGCTCTCGACTCCTCGCCGTCCTCGCCCTCGCAGCCCTCTCTCTCGTCTTCGTGGGACAGGCGACGGCGGCGCCTGCGAAGCCGATCATCCGCGTGAACGCGACGACGGCGACGTCCATCACCGTCGGCTGGCGCGCCGTCCAGGGCGCCGTGAGCTACCGCGTCGCGCTCAACGGCACCCTGGTCGAGACCACCACCGCACGCAGCGCGACGGTCGACGGGATCCTCTGCGGCGGCCGCTACACGGTCACGGTGCGCGCGGTCGGACCCCTGGGAGGGGTCTCGGCGGCAGCGCTGCGCGTGATCCGCAAGGGCACCGGCTGCGAGCCTCGCTCGCGCATCGTGCGCACGAACGCCGGGTTCTCGTGCACGCAGGCACTCAGCGTGATCGCGCGCAACAACGGGATCAACGGCAACCCAGGCCGGCTGCCGCTGCTCGTCAAGATCAACTTCACCACCTACCGCCCGATCAACCCCGGGGTGGTCGAGATCAGGCGCGGGTGCCGCGGCGATGGCAACAGCAATACCATCGACCTGATCCTCGAGATCGAGGGCGACGGGCGCACGAGGGGCGGGACGTCGGACGCGATCAAGGTCCGCGAGAACCCGCACGACATCCAGATCACGGGCTACGCGAACTGCGGCCCCCAGGGCCTCGGCCGCGACAGGCGCCCGGACACCGAGCGACGACTCACACCAGGACGGCGCGCAGATCCAGGGTGGGAACCGGATCGAGTTCATCGACTTCACCTGGGGCGACTGGGACGCCCGCCGCTCGACGTGCCAGGCCGCCGCGGGGACGTTCGTGCCCGGCAGCGTGAACGGCTGGCCGGTTCGCAACATGGCGTGCATCCGCTGCCACAGCGTTGCCTGCAACCACGGCATGCTCATCTCCCGCTCGAGGGGCACGACCGTGGTGGACTCCTGGTGGCGCTCGGGCAACCCCGCCGAGCGCACGGGCGTCCTCGCCAACGGGCAGACCGGCCTCTGCAACCACAGCGGCGGGCCCTGCGTGATCACGCCCGGCTATTCCACCGGTCGCCAGATCATCGGCAACCGCTGCGACCGCTACCCATACTCCGGCTGACCCGGACGTCGCGACGACCGGCCGTACGATCCTCCGCAGGGTTTCTGCGACCCTGGCCGTTCGAGGATCCGCCCTTGGCCTCCCCCGTTCGTCCAGTCTTGACCGCCCCCGGCGAGACTGCGCCGAGTTTCCGTGCTAAGAAGAGGCGGATGGGCGAATTGATCTACGCACGGACCCGACGGTGGGCGATGACGAGCGACACCGTCCGCCGCTGGCGCGAGCAGCGCTACGCGCGCTTCCTCGAGCTCTGCCGTGTGGAGCCCGGCGAGCGCATCCTCGACGTCGGCGCGGGCGCCGGCGGGGCGCTCGAGCGCTTCAACACGACGAACGAGATCGTCGCCGTCGACCTCGAGCCGCTCGAGAGCGAATGGCTCGAGCAGGACAACGTCGAGGTGCAGGTCGCGGACGCGACGAAGCTCCCGTTCGCCGACGGCGAGTTCCCGCTGGCCTTCTCGAGCTCGGTCATCGAGCACATCCCGAAGGAGCTCCAGCAGGCGTTCGCGGACGAGATCCGGCGGGTCGCCAAGCGCTACTACGTGCAGACGCCGAACCGGTACTTCCCCATCGAGCCGCACTACCAGTTCCCGTTCTTCCAGTTCTTCCCCGAGCGGCTGCAGCGGGAGCTGAACAAGCGCTTCACGCTCGGCTGGCGCAAGAAGGGCGACTGGGAGGAAGCGAACCTCCTCTCGGCGGGCGACCTGCGCAGGCTCTTCCCCGACGGGGAGATCCACCGCGAGAAGCTCTTCGGCCTGACGAAGAGCCTCATGGTCGTTCGGCGCTAGAAGCCTTTCGATAGCGTTCAGGCCGAGCGGCCCGCGACGCCCCGCGGCGCGTCACCCTTTCATGAAGAAGGCACTCGCAGCCCTCGCCATCCTTGCCGCCCTCGCCGCCGGCTTCGTCGCGGGGACGTACGTCGATCTGAGAGACGACGGGCCCGGCAAGTCCGACAGCGCGCTCGAGCGGGAGCAGACGGACACGACGGACACGACGGACACGACCACCGCCGAGTCTCGCGGCTCGGACGAGCTCACGGGCCCGACCGGCCCCTGCGACCGATGCGGACACGAGCGGCTGCGCTCCCGGCTCGGAGCTGATCATCACCGACGACCAGTGGCGGTGCACCCAGCCGCTCGAGGAGGTCGCTCGGGAAGTCGGCGGGACGCTCCCGCTCAAGGTGACCGCGAAGTTCACGACCTTCATCGAGACCTCCGGGCCCGGTCGTGGACCTGCGCGAGGGCTGCGCCGGCGACGGCACCGAGGCGATCGACCTCATCCTCGACATCCAGGGCGACGGCCGCACGAAGGGCGGGATCAACGACGCCCTGAGCGTGAAGCTCGACGCCCACGACATCGACATCACCGGGAACATCGACTGCGGCCCTCGCGCCGAGGGCTCGCACCAGGACGGCATCCAGGCCCAGGGGGCCCGCAACATCGCCTTTGTCGACCTCGAGATCGGCGACTGGGACGACCAGCGGGCGACCTGCACAGGCGCCGAGGCCGGCATCGGCATTTCTCTGGGCGGCGTCGCCAACGTCATCCCGACGGGCCACAAGTGCATCCGCTGCCGCGTGATCGCCTGCCGGCGCGGGATCAACATCGGCGCCTCCGTCGGCACCGAGATCGTCGACAGCAGGTTCCGCTCCGGGAACCCGGCCGAGCGCGAGGAGCGGCTGGCGACCGGCATGGTCGGGCTCTGCAGCTTCGCCGTCTCGACGTGCGAGTTCCAACCGACGGCGAGGGCGTACTCCTTCGACGACTCGAACGACCCGAGCGTCTGCGACGAGTACCCGTACCAGGAGGCCGTCCCCGCGCCGGCCGCCTCCTCCCAGCCCTAGACGGGCTCGCGCAGGCTCTTCCGCCGGACCTTGCCGGTGGCGGTCGTGGGGAGCGCGTCCATGAAGACGACCTCGCCCGGGACCATGAAGTTCTCGAGGCGCGTGCGGCAGGCGGCGATGATCTCCTGCGCGGACAGCTCGGCACCCTCGTCGAGCACGACGAAGGCCTTGATCGCCTCGCCGAGCACCTCGTCCGGCACGCCGACGACGGCCGCCTCCTTGACGCCGTCGATGTCGAAGATCGCATTCTCGACCTCGATCGGGCTGACCTTCTCGCCGCGGGTCTTGATGATGTCGTCGCTGCGCCCCACGAAGTAGAGGAAGCCGTCCTCGTCCACCGTGAAGTGGTCCTGGGCACAGAGCATGCGCTCGCCCGGGAGCGGGCCTTCGACGATCATCTCCGCGGTCTGCTCCGGCTTCCGCCAGTAGCCGACCATCACGTGCGGCCCGCGCACGTAGAGCACGCCCGTCTCGCCCGGCTTCGCGGGCGTCCCGTCCTCGCGTAGCACCATGGTCTCGGTGCCGGGGATCGCCTTCCCGACGGAGGTCGGCTTCTCGGCCAGGAGCTCCGGCTCGAGGTAGCTGACGCGCTTGCACTCGGTGAGGCCGTACATGGCGAAGACGAGCGCGTTCGGGAAGATGCGCGCCATCTCGCCGTGGAAGGTGGCCGGGAGCGCCGCGGCGGTGTTCGTCACGCGGCGGACGCTGGGAAGCTCGAAGTCCATCGTCCTGCGCATGGAGAGGAGCGTTGCGTAGACCGTGGGCACGCCGGGGAAGACCGTGGCCTCCTCCTCCTGCACGCGCTTGACGATCTGCGCGGGGAACGCGAACGAGCGCTCGAGGACGAGCGTCCCGCCCTTGAGGACGTTCATGAGCAGCTGGTAGAGGCCGTAGTCGAAGGCGAGCGGGAGGAGCCCCAGGATGCGCTCGTCGGGGCCGAGCCGCAGGTACTGCGCGATGCTCCCCGCGGCGAAGACCATGCTCTGGTGGGTCATCATCACGCCCTTCGGGAAGCCCGTGCTCCCCGAGGTGTAGATGAGCGCCGCGAGGTCGACCGGGATCGTGCCGGCGGCACGCGGATCCGGATCCGCGGAGGCGACGACCTCTCCGAAGTCGAGCGCGCCCTCCACGCCCTCGGGCGGCGACGCCGAGATGACCGCCTTGACGCTCGACGCCGACGCGGCCGCCGAGAGCGCCGTGCGGGTCAGGCTCCCCTCGGTGAGCACCACCGAGGCCTCGCAGTCGTCGAGGACGTAGAGGAGCTTGTCCTCCTTCGTCTGCGGGTTGACGACGACGAACACGCCGCCGGCAAGCATGGCCGCGTAGATCGCGGTCGCGCAGCCGGCCGAGTTGTCCATGTAGATCGCGACGCGGTCGCCGCGGGCCACGCCGAGGTCCTGGAGCGCGCGCGCCAGGCGCAGCGAGCGGTCGAGGAGCTCCGAGTAGGCGAGCCGCTCGGCGCCGGCCACGACGGCCTCGCGCTCGGGCACGCGCTCGGCGGAGGCAAGCAGGGTCTCGTGGAGGAGGCGGATCGGAGGCGTCATCGTCAGGCGGCGATCGTGGGCTTGTGGGAGACGCGGAGCTCGTCGCCGACGACGACGCGGTCGGGCACGAGCGGGTCGGCGAGCTGCGGGCTCGCGACGAAGCGGTCGTGGAGGATCATCGTCGAGAGAACGCCGACGAGCGCCATCTCGTCCGTCTCGGAGACGGCGTCGCGCGGCGCGCCGGCCTCGCACTTGCGCACGATCCGCCCCACGGCCTCGGGGTCGAAGACCCCCGCCGCGGCGAGGCGCTCGGGCGCGAGCAGCTCGCGGACGTAGCCTGGGGCGTCGTCACCCACGAACGCGCCCACGATCGGAGCGCGGTACGGGCGCTTCTTGCGGGCGGCGATCTCGGTCGGCAGCCGGTGCTCGACCGACTTGCGGAGGAGGTACTTCTCGTTCAGGCCGCGCAGCCTGAGTGCATCCGGGAGGGCGGCCGCGAACTCGGCGACGCGGTAGTCGAGGAACGGGAACCGGCCCTCGATCGAGTGGCCCATGAGCATCCGGTCGCCCTGCGAGTGCAGGAGGTAGCTCTCCAGGAAGGTCGAGATCTCGAGGTACTGGGCGCGGCCGAGCGGAGTCATCTCGCCGAACCACGAGGGCAGGCGCGCCTCCAGCCGCTCTGCGGGATCGCCGCGGTCGGCCGCGCCGGCGACGACGTCCGCGTCCAGGAGGCCGAGCAGCCGCGACGTGTTCGCAAAGCGAAGCCGGTGACTGTAGAGCGGGTCGTCCGTCTCGGTCAGGCCCTTGCGGTAGAAGCCGACGAGGAACGCGCCCGAGCGCTTGAGGTCCTTGCCGATGAACGCATTCAGGCGGGTGAGCAGCAGTGGGCGCAGCACCGACTCCGGCTCGCGCGCCCAGAAGTGCCGCACCTTGTTCTCGCGGAAGACGTCGTAGCCGGCGAAGAGCTCGTCCGCGCCCTCGCCGGTCGTGACGACCTTGAGGCCGGCCTCGCGCACGGCGCGCGACAGGCGGAGCAGCGGAGCCGGCGCGGTGCGCAGCGTCGGCTTCTCGGACATCTCGATCGTGCGCGGGAGGAGCTCGGCGATGTCGCGTGCGCCGACGGTGACCCGCGTGAGGTCGAGGCCCTGGTGGCCGACAAGCCTGTCCTGGTAGGCGCTCTCGTCGAAGCGCTCGTCCTCGAAGCCGATGCCGAACGAGTAGAGCGTCTCGTCCATCTGCTCCAGGGCGAGCGCGACGATCGCGGAGGAGTCGAGCCCGCCGCTCAGGTACGCCGCGACCGGGACGTCGGCCCGCAGGCGGAGCCGGGTGGCGTCGGCGAGCAGGGCGTCGAGCTCCTCGGCCAACGCGGCGCGCTCGGTCGGCGAGACGTCGCCCGCGTCGGAGAAGCGAAGGTCCCACCAGCGCCGCTCCTCGCGGATGCCCTCGGGCCCGGCCACGATGTAGTGGGCCGGCGCCAACTCGCGGATGCCCGGGAACGACGAGCCGTCCGGCGAGACGCACCAGGTCGTGAAGGTCTCGACGAGGCCGGCCGGGTCGAGCTCGCGCCGGGCCTCGGGGTGGCGGAGGATGGCCTTGGCCTCGGAGGCGAAGACGAGGTCTCCGCCGATCTCGGCGACGAACAGTGGGCGGATCCCGAAGCGGTCGCGGGCGAGGAAGAGCTCGCGCTCGCGTCGGTCCCAGACCGCGAAGGCGAAGTCGCCGTTCATCCGGTCGAGGCATCCCGGGCCCCACTCCTCGTAGGCCTGGGCGATCACCTCGGTGTCGCTCCTGGTGGCGAAGCGATGGCCCAGATCCTCGAGCTCCGCGATCAGCTCGACGTAGTTGTAGATCTCGCCGTTCTGCATCACCCAGTACCGGCCGTCTTCGTTCGAGAGCGGCTGGTCGCCGCCGGCGAGGTCGACGATGGCGAGCCGGTTGTTCGTCATCCCGTAGCGCCCGTCGACGTAGAGGCCGGTGCCGTCGGGACCGCGGTGGCGGAGCTCGCCCGCCATGGTCAGGAGAAGCTCCTGGGGAGCCTCCGAGCCAGGGCGCGCGTAGATGCCGGCGATGCCGCACATGACCTTGACGATACGGGCCGTCCGGGCAGGCGGCAAGGGCAGGAAATCCTGGTCTTACGCGCGAAGGATTGCCTGCTACTCTCAGACCGTCGCCTCGCAGGTTCGGGCGACTTCTCTTTGTCCGTCATGCCCAGCCCCGACGCCATCGAAGAAGAAGTCCGCCAATTCCTGAGGGACAACTTCCCCCTCAGCGCGGACGGGGTCACGCTGGACCGCGAGGACTCGCTCATCGAGGTCGGCGTCATCGACTCGACCGGCGTCCTCGAGCTGATCGGCTTCATCGAGGAGCGCTACGAGGTCGAGATCGCCGACGAGGAGGTCCTCCCCGAGAACCTCGACTCGATCGCGAACATCACCCGCTTCGTCGGCGCCAAGGTCGGCGGCGGCTCGAATGGCGCCGGCTGAGCTGAGCCCCGACACGCTCCGCCTCGACGCGGAGCGGACCGTCGAGGAGATCTCCGAGCGCATGCGGGAGGTCGTCTACAAGGACCTCCGCCGGCGCGGCGCGGTCATCGGCCTCTCGGGCGGCGTCGACTCGAGCCTCGTCGCCCATCTCTGCGCGCACGCCTTCGGGCCCGAGCGAGTGCTCGGCGTCCTCATGCCCGAGGGCGAGTCGGCGCCGGACACCCTCGACCTCTCGCAGGTCGCGGCGGAGGCGGCCGGCGTCGAGACCGTCGTCGAGGACATCACGCACCTCCTCGAAGCGGCCGGGTGTTACGAGCGCCGCGACGCGGCCATCCGCACGGTCATGCCGGAGTACGCCGAGGGCTGGAAGGCGAAGATCGTGCTCCCCAGCCTGCTCGGCAACGCGCGCTACAGCCTCTTCACCGTCGTGGCCGAGTCGCCCGAGGGCGAGCGCCGCGAGGCACGGCTCACGGCGACCGCGTACCGCGAGGTCGTCGCCGCCACGAACTTCAAGCAGCGGGTCCGCAAGATGCTCGAGTACCACCACGCCGACCGTCTCGACTACGCGGTCGTCGGAACGCCGAACCGCCTCGAATACGACCAGGGGTTCTTCGTCAAGAACGGCGACGGCTCCGCCGACGTGAAGCCGATCGCCCACCTCTACAAGACCCAGGTCTACCAGCTCTCCGAGCACATGGGCGTGCCCGCGGTGATCCGCGAGCGGCCGCCCACGACGGACACGTACGCGCTCGAGCAGAGCCAGGAGGAGTTCTACTTCTCCGTCCCGTTCGACAAGCTCGACCTCTGCCTCTACGCACTCAACGAGGGTCTGCCGGTCGAGGCCGCGGCGGCCGCGACCGGGCTCGACACCGAGGTCGTGGAGCGCGTTTTCGAGGACATCGAGCGCAAGCGGAGGGCGGCTGAATACCTGCTCGCTCCTCCAATTTTGCTTACAAACGCCTAGCCGTTCGAGCAGGCCTCAGGGCCTCGTGACCTTCCACACATGTGGACTCCGGCAGGTGAAGCCAGTTTCAACAACTTTCTCCACGGGGCTTTGCACACGACGAAAGATCAGTTATGGTCTAAGTCCTTCGTGTAGTCCGATCGAAAGGCGGCCCTTTCGATGAGTCCCTCTGAGCATCGTACGGCAGTACTGCTGGACCAGCACCCCCTCTGGCTAGAGGCGGTGGAGCAAGTCATCCACCGGATCGGCGTCGAGGTGAAAGGGAAGGCGACCTCGCCCGACCACGCCCTGGCCTTGATCGAGGAGCATGGTCCGAACCTCTTCGTCACGGGAATCGAGATGAGTGCCGGCGAGATGGACGGCCTCGAGTGTCTCGCCCTGGCGAAGCAGCGCAATCCCGAGCTCAAGGTCATCGTCCTCACGGCGTACGGGGATCCCCAGTACGTCGACGCGGCGCTCGCCGCGGGGGCGGAGGCCTACGTGCTCAAGACCGCTCATGCCGACGACCTCGCCTCGGCGATCCGGCAGGCGTTCGACCACTCCATCTTCCTCGCCCGTGGGCACAACGGCAAGCGCCAGCGCACCCGCGAGTCCATCGAGGAGGCGTGGGGCCTCACCCGCCGCGAGCTCGAGATCCTGACGCTTGTGGCCGAGGGGCACTCGAACGCCCAGCTCGCCCGCATGCTGTGGGTGACGGAGCAGACGGTCAAGTTCCACCTGTCGAACATCTACCGGAAGCTCAACGTCTCGAATCGAACCGAGGCGAGCCGGTGGGCACAGGTGCACGGGCTGCTGCCGCTTCAGACGGCGCAGAGCACCGCAGCCTAGAACGTCCTGAGAAACGGAGCGCGGCCACCCCCCGACCAATCGGGGGCGGCCGCGCGCGCCCTGGAGGAGCGCCCAGCAAGATTCACCGGACTGGGCCCGCGCGTCTATCCCCCGGAAGGGGTAAGCGGGCCATCCCGCTTGGTCTCCGGGAGTGCCCGCTCACCTAATGCGAGGGCCGCGCAGAGGGAAGGCTCACGACGTACCCTCGCCAACAGAGCGACAGCTGCGGCCAACCGCCGCTCGTCAGGCGAGCGTACTCCACCTGCCGGTCGGAGGTCTACTAGCCGTTCGACGGGACTCCCACAGGAGTGTTCGCCCGTTCCCCTCGCGCGCGTGCGTGTTAAAAAACCGGGGTCTCGCGCCAGGTGCCCCACACCTCGCGCAGCGCGTCGCACATCTCGCCCATGGTCACGTACACGCGCGAGGCCTCGACGATCGCCGGCATGAGGTTCCTGTCCTCGACGGCGGCGTCGGACTTCAGCCTGGCGAGGGCCTCCTCCACCGCCGCCGAGTCGCGGCGGCCCTTGAGCGACTGGACGCGCGCGACCTGCTTGTCCTCCAGCGCCTGGTCGATCCTGAGGATCTCGATCGGCTGGGCGTCCTCCTCCTGGAAGCGGTTCACGCCGACGATGACGCGCTGCCCCGCCTCCACCTCGTTCTGGAAGCGGAAGGACGCCTCGGCGATCTCGCGCTGGAAGAAGTTCTCCCGGATCGCGGCGACGACACCGCCGAGCTCGCGGATGCGCCCGAAGTAGTCGTAGGCCTCCGCCTCGAGCCGGTTGGTCAGGTCCTCGACGAAGTACGAGCCGCCGAGCGGGTCGATCGTGTCGGTCACGCCGGTCTCGTGCGCGATCACCTGCTGGGTCCGGAGGGCGAGCTTCGCGGCGTGCTCGGTCGGCAGCGCGAGCGCCTCGTCGAACGAGTTCGTGTGCAGCGACTGCGTCCCGCCGAGGACCGCCGCGAGCGCCTCGATCGCAGTGCGGACGATGTTCACCTCGGGCTGCTGCGCGGTCAGCGAGACCCCCGCGGTCTGCGTGTGGAACCGCATCAGCCACGAGCGCGGGTTCTTCGCCCCGTACCGCTCGCGCAGCTCGCGCGCCCAGATGCGCCGGGCGGCGCGGTACTTCGCGATCTCCTCGAAGAAGTCGATGTGCGCGTTGAAGAAGAACGAGAGCCTGGGGGCGAAGTCGTCGACGTCGAGCCCGCGGGCCGTCGCCGCCTCGACGTAGGCGAACCCGTCCGCGAGGGTGAAGGCGAGCTCCTGGGCGGCCGTCGAGCCGGCCTCGCGGATGTGGTAGCCGGAGATCGAGACCGGGTGCCACTGGGGCACCTCCTTCGCGCAGAACTCGATCATGTCCACGCACAGCCGCATGGAGGGCTCGGGCGGGAAGATCCACTCCTTCTGCGCGATGTACTCCTTGAGGATGTCGGTCTGGATCGTCCCGCGCAGCCGGTCGCGCGCGACCCCCTGCTCCTCGCCCACGCAGATGTAGAACGCGAGGAGCATCGCCGCCGGCGCGTTGATCGTCATCGAGGTCGAGACCTCGTCCAGGGGGATGCCCGCGAAGAGCTGCTCCATGTCCTCGAGCGAGTCGATGGCCACGCCCTCGCGCCCGACCTCGCCGAGCGACTTCGGGTGGTCCGAGTCGTAGCCCATCAGCGTCGGCATGTCGAAGGCGGTCGAGAGCCCCGTCTGCCCGTGCTCGAGGAGGTAGCGGAAGCGGACGTTCGTCTCCTCTGCGGTGCCGAAGCCGGCGAACTGCCGCATCGTCCAGAGCTTCCCCCGGTACATGGACGGGTAGACGCCGCGCGTGAACGGATAGACGCCCGGGTAGCCGAGGTCGCGCTCGTAGTCGATCTCGACCGAGTCGGGTGAGTACAGAGGCTCGACGGGCAGCCCCGACATCGTCGTGAAGAGCGCGTCGCGCTCAGGCTTCGCGTCGTACAGCTCCCGGCGCCACTCCTCGGTCGCGTCGAGCCGCCGGGGATCCTCGGTCGTGGCCATGTGGAGCGAAGTGTACGCGGGAATGCGGGCTGCGCCCTTCACCCTAAGCCTCTAGTCGAGGTTGATGCATGCTCACCCGCCCGGGGGACAACCCTCTCCCCCGGATGCGGGATCCAGGCTGCTTCATCCCGTTTTCATACCGCTTCCCCGCTCCGAGCCTACGCCTGGAGCCGATTGGTTCGTCAGCAAGAGACCAACGCGCACCCCTCTCGCAATGGCGTCCATCCCTCCATTCCAGCCACTCGACGGCGGCTCGACTGACGAGCCGACTGCTGCCCTGCGCGGCGCGTCGCCCGTGAAGACAGCCGCGGCGATAGCGGCCGCCGCGGCTGTCTTCCTTCTCATCGTCTTCATCGCCGGCGTCGGTCGTCTCGACGCAGACGTCAGCTTCCTCGAGGACGCGCTCGGCCCGGAGAAGGCCGAGGCGCCGATGGAGCGCGCTCCCGCTCCGGGCGTCGACGTGCGAATCAACGCAGAGGGCTACACCGTCTCGCACTGGGGCGCGTCCGTCTCGGTCGTATCCGAGGACGTGGGCGGCGCCCGGTGGCGCAACCACGTTCACGGTGTCACGCGCGAGACGGATTTCGGCAGTGAGACCATCGTCGTCGACGGCGCGCGCACCGAGAAGTTCCTCACCGTCACCGAGCGCCAGGGCGAGAAGACCTGGCGCTGGAAGCTCGCCACGCGCCTCGTCCCCCGCCTCGGCGACGACGGCGCGGTCAGCTTCCTCGACAAGACGAACAACCACGTCACGAGCCTCGTGATCGACCCGGTGCAGATCCTCGACCGCTCCGGCAAGGAGATCACGCCGGAGGGGCTCCAGTGGAACCTCGAGAAGAGCGACTCCGGCTGGTGGCTGACGCTCGACCTCGACGATCGCGACCTCCCGCTCCCGTACGTCATCGATCCCGCCGGTCACGTACCGGTCCGCCCAGCCGGCCAACGGCGACGGCCGGCCGACCTCGCTCACGATCAACGTCCCGGCCGGGGTCCCGCCAACGACCTGCTCGTCGCGCATATCGCGCGTTCGCGGCAACGCGGCCTTCACGGCACCGGGCGGCTGGACGCCGGCCGGCGGACACGACCAACGGCAACTTCATCCGCCAGGCCACCTACTACCGCATCGCCTGCGTCTCCGAGCCCGCCTCGTACCAGTGGACGTTGGACGAGCACGCAGCCGGCCGCCGGCGGCATGAGGCGTACTACGGCGTCAAGGGCTCGAGCCCCGCTCGACGTCGTCGGGCACCACCAACACGGCGAACACAGACGACCGTCACCGCTCCGGCCGTCACGACGGCGGCGGACGGCGCGCTCGTCCTCGCCTTCTTCGCGAGCAACAGCAACTCGACCTTCGACCGCAGCCGGGATGACGGAGCGCCACGACGCCGCCACGACCGGCATGTCGAACGCGACCGACGATATGAGCCAGGTGACGGCGGGCGCTACGGGCGACAAGACCTCCACCGCCAGCCTCGGGCCGCGTCGTCGGCCATCAGGTCGCCTTCAACGTCGACGACGTTGCCCCGTCGGTCGCGCAGACCGACCCGGCACGCCACTCGCCGGCACGGTCTCCCTCGGCGGCACAGCCTCGGACGCAGACTCGGCGATCGCCCAGGTGCAGTTCCAGCGCTCCCCGGCCGGCGCCGGGTACGTGGACGAACATCGGCTCGGCGGACACCATCGTCCCCTTACTCCGTCTCCTTCGACACTACGACGGTGACTGACGGCCTCTACGACTTCCGCGCGGTCGCTACCGACGTCGCGGGGAACACGGCGACCTCGAGCTCGGTCGGGAACCGGCGCGTCGACAACACGGCGCCGAGCTCGACGACGTCCTTCCCGGCGGCCTCGACGACCTACGGCGCGCCGGGCTGGAACGCCGGCTGCGGCACGACCGGCTTCTGCGGGACGGCTTCGGACGGCGGCTCCGGTGTCCAGAGCGTCGAGATCTCGATTCGCCAGGGAGCCGGCAACTACTGGAGCACCGGCTCGTTCTCCAGCGGCTCCGAGGTGTGGACCGCCACCACCTACGCGACGGGCAACTGGTCGTACGCCTTCGCGGCCGCGAACTTCCCGGCCGACGGCAGCTACACCGTGCGCGTACGTTCGACGGACGCCGCCGGCAACGTCGAGACGCCGTCGAGCCGGACGTTCACTATCGACACCACGCCGCCGCAGACGACGATCGACACGAACCCCTCCAACCCCTCCGGCTCGGCGTCCGCGACCTTCACATTCAGCTCGAGCGAAGGCAGCTCGACGTTCGAGTGCCGGATCGACGGCGGCGTCTGGGGTAGCTGCGCCAGCGGCCACAACTATCCGAGCCTGGCCGACGGCAGCCATACGTTCGATGTGCGCGCCACGGACTCGGTCGGGAACCAGGACGCCTCGGCGGCGAGCTACACCTGGCTCGTCGACACGAGCGCCCCGACCTCGACGACGAGCTTCCCGGGCGCAAGCGGCGAGTACAACCTCGCGGGCTGGAACGCGGGCTGCGCGGCGAGCGGCCTCTGCGGCACGTACGGCGACGGCGCCGGCTCCGGCGTCTCGCAGGTGCAGGTCTCGATCCGCCAGGGCACGGGCAACTACTGGGACGGCACCGGGTTCTCGAGCGGCTCCGAGGTCTGGAACACGGCGAGCCTCGCGGGTGGCAACTGGTCGTACGCCTTCGCCGCAGCCGGCTTCCCGGCCGATGACAACTACACGATCCGCGTGCGGGGAACCGACGTCGCCGGGAACGTCGAGACGCCCAACAGCCGCAGCTTCACGATCGACCGCACCGCCCCGCAGACGACGATCGACTCGTCGCCGGCGAACCCGACGAGCTCGGCCGGGGCGACCTTCAACTTCTCCTCGAGCGAGGGCGGCTCGACCTTCCAGTGCCGCATCGACGGCGGCTCCTGGACGAGCTGCACGAGCCCCGAGAGCTACTCGAGCCTCTCCGACGGCAGCCATGCCTTCGACGTGCGCGCCACGGACCCGGCCGGCAACCAGGATGCCTCTCCGGCGAGCTTCACGTGGCTCGTCGACACGACGGCGCCGAGCTCGACCGCGACCTTCCCGGTCGCCGTCGGGCAGCTATACGGCCACCGAGTGGAACGCCGGCTGCGCCACGAGCGGCCTCTGCGGCACCTACGGGGACGGCACCGGCTCCGGCGTCGCCGAGGTCGAAGTCTCCATCCGCCAGAGCACGGGCAACTACTGGGACGGCAGCGGCTTCACCAGCGCCTCCGAGGTCTGGAACGACGCCACCATCGCGGCCGGCGACTGGGAGTACGCGCTCGACTCGTCCGACTTCCCCGCCGACGGCGACTACACCGTGCGCGTGCGCGCGCGCGACGCGGTCGCGAACACCCAGACCCCGACGAGCCGGACGTTCACCTTCGACGCGACCGCCCCGAGCGCGTCCACCGACTTTCCCGAGGCCGCCGAGGACTACAACGCGGCGGGCTGGGACGCGGGCTGCGCCACGAGCGGGCTCTGCGGCACCTACTCGGACGCCACGTCCGGCGTCGCCGAGGTCGAGGTCTCCCTCCGCCAGGGCACCGGCAACTACTGGGACGGCACCGGCTTCTCCAGCGCCTCCGAGGTCTGGAACGACGCCACCATCGCCGGCGGCGACTGGGACTACGGCCTCGAGGTCGCCGACCTGCCCGCCGACGGCAACTACACCGTGCGCGTCCGCGCGACCGACGTCGCCGGCAACACGTCGGCGCCCTCGAGCCTCACCTTCACGCTACGACACCACGGCCCCGCAGACGACGATCGACTCCTCCCCGTCGGATCCCACGGGTGACGCGGACGCCGACTTCGACTTCTCCTCGAGCGAGGGCGGCTCGACCTTCGAGTGCCGCATCGACGGCGGCGCCTGGAGCGCCTGCACCAGCCCGAAGAGCTACGCGAGCCTCGGCGACGGCAGCCACACCTTCGACGTGCGCGCCACCGACCAGGCCGGCAACACAGGACGCGACTCCCCGGCCTCCTTCACCTGGCTCGTGGACACGACCGCGCCGAGCTCCGCGACCACCTTCCCCGCCTCCGGCGGCGAGTACAACGCGGCCGGCTGGGACGCGGGCTGCGCCACCGCAGGCCTCTGCGGCACCTACGGCGACGGCACGGGCTCCGGCGTCGCCGACGTCGAGGTCTCCGTCCGCCGCGGCACCGGCAACTACTGGAACGGCACCGGCTTCTCCAGCGCGACCGAGGTCTGGAACGACGCCTCGCTCGCCGCCGGCAGCTGGTCGTACGCGCTCGACGCCTCCGACTTCCCGGCCGACGACACCTACACGGTGCGCGTGCGCGCGACCGACGCCGTCGGCAACACGCAGGCGCCCTCGAGCCGCTCCTTCACGATCGACACGACCGACCCGAGCGCGCTCTTCACCTTCCCGGCCGCGGGCGGCGAGTACAACGAGCGCCGGCTGGAACGCGGGCTGCGCGACAGACGGCCTCTGCGGGACGCACTCCGACTCCGGCTCGGGCGTCGCCGAGGTCGAGGTCTCCGTCCGCCAGGGCTCCGGCAACTACTGGGACGGCGACTCCTTCGACGCCGCCTCCGAGACCTACTTCGCGGCGACCGACGCGGGCGGCAACTGGTCGCTGGCCTTCCCGGCGGCGAACTTCCCGGCCGACGGCCAGTACACGGTGCACGTGCGCGCGACCGACGACGCGGGCAACACGGAGAGCGGCCCCTCCCGCACCTTCCGGATCGACAACACCGACCCGAGCGCCCTCTACACCTTCCCGGCCGCCGGCGCCTCGTACAACGCGGCCGGCTGGAACGCGGGCTGCGCGACCAACGGCGCCTGCGGCCCGCACTCCGACTCCGGCTCCGGCGTCGCCGAGGTCGAGGTCTCGCTGAAGCGCGTCTCCAGCGACCTCTACTGGGACGGCGACTCGTTCGACGCTGCCTCGGAGACCTACTTCTCCGCCACGCTCGGCGGCGGCAACTGGTCGTTCGCCTTCCCGGCGGCGGGCTTCCCGGCCGACGGCTCCTACACCCTGCACGTCCGCGCGACGGACGACGCGGGCAACACCGAGAGCGGCCCGACCCGCACCTTCACCTTCGACACGGCCGCTCCCCAGACGACGCTCGACTCGAGCCCGTCCGACCCGACCACCTCGACGTCTGCGGACTTCGACTTCTCCGGGAGCGAGGGCGGCTCGACCTTCGAGTGCCGCCTCGACGGCGGCGCCTGGAGCGCATGCACCAGCCCGAAGAGCTACACGAGCCTCTCCGACGGCAGCCACACCTTCCAGGTGCGCGCCACGGACGAGGCGGGCAACACCGACGCGACCCCGGCGAGCTTCACGTGGACGGTCGACACGACCGCCCCGAGCTCCACGGTCGGCTTCCCGGCCGCCGGCGGCGAGTACAACGTCGCGGGCTGGAACGCCGGCTGCGCGACGAGCGGCCTCTGCGGCACCTACGGCGACGGCCCCGCCGGCTCCGGCGTCGACACGGTCG
Organism: uncultured Actinomycetes bacterium; assembly: GCA_963839745.1. Classification (GTDB taxonomy): domain Bacteria; phylum Actinomycetota; class Thermoleophilia; order Gaiellales; family Gaiellaceae; genus JAIBJN01. The sequence goes on along the minus strand of CAWIWC010000010.1, from coordinate 361,896 downwards.
AGGTCTCGATCCGGCGCGACTCGACGGGCCTTTACTGGAACGGCGCGTCCTTCTCCGCCGGCAGCGAGACGTGGGCGAACGCAGGCCTCGCGAGCGGCGACTGGTCGCGCGCCTTCCCGGCTTCGAACTTCTCGGCCGACGGCGCCTACACCGTGCGCGTCCGCGCGACGGACGAGGCCGGCAACGCCCAGACGCCCGTGAGCCGCACGTTCACCTTCGACGGCACCGCCCCGACGGGCTCGCTGACGGCGCCCGCCGACGGCGCGGCCCTGCGCGGCGCCTCGGTCGCCGTCTCCTCGGACTCGGCCGACTCCGGCTCCGGCGTCGCCTCCGCCGAGTTCCAGCGCCGGCCCGCAGGCGGCGGCGCCTGGACGACCATCGGCACGGATGCCAACGCGCCGTACTCCGTCGACTGGAACACCACCGCCTCGGCGACGGCGACTACGACCTGCGCGTCGTCACCACCGACGAGGCCGGGAACACCTTCAACTCGGCGACCCGCACGGTCACCGTCGACAACACGGCTCCGAGCTCCGCGACGCTCGACACGCTCCCGGATGCGATCCGCAACGGCCAGCAGCTGACCGGCTCGGCCGCGGACGCGGGCTCCGGCGTCGACTCGCTCACCTACCTCTACTGCGAGGGCACCTCGTGCACGCCCGTCCACGCCGATCGGCTCCTCGAGCACGGGCCCGAACTACGGCGTCACGTGGTCGAGCCAGCCCGCCGACGGCGACGTCCGCGTCCTCGTGCGCGTGACCGACGAGGCCGGCAACACGCTCGACTCCGCCGCGCAGACGGTGCTCGTCGACAACACGAACCCGACCGGGTCGCTGACCGCGCCCGCCGACGGCGCCGAGCTCTCCGGCACGGTGGCCGTCTCCTCCGACTCGGCCGACTCCGGCTCCGGCGTCGCCTCCGCCGAGTTCCAGCGCCGGCCCGCAGGCGGCGGCGCCTGGACGACCATCGCCACCGACGCGAACGCGCCCTACTCCGTCGACTGGGACACCACCGCCCTCGGCGACGGCGACTACGACCTGCGCGTCGTCACCACCGACGACGCCGGCAACACCTTCACCTCGGCCACGCGCACGGTGCTCGTCGACAACACCGCCCCGACCGTCTCCCTCACGGCGCCCACCGGCTTCGTCAACGGCGCCGCGCCCGACCCGTTCACGGCCACCGCCACGACCCCCGACGGCGACGTCGACCAGGTCGAGCTCTTCCGCTGCTCCGACGCGAGCGCGAACTGCGGCGCCGGCTCGTGGGTCTCCCTCGGCGTCGACTCCAACGCCCCGTACTCCGCCTCTTGGCCGATCGACGCCGACGGCAACCGCGCGCTGCGCGCGGTCGCGACCGACGGCAGCGGCAACACCGGCTCCGACGTCGTCAACGTGACGATCGACCGGACGAACCCGACCGGCGCGCTGACCGCTCCCGCGAACGGCGCCCTCGTCACCGGCACGCTCGCCGTCGAGTCCGACTCGGCGGACGCCGGCTCCGGCGTCGACTCCGCGGAGTTCCAGCGGCGGCCCGCGGGCGGCGGCGCCTGGACGACGATCGACACGGACGCGAACGCCCCCTACTCCGTGAGCTGGAACACGAGCGCGCTCGCCGACGGCGACTACGACCTCCGCGTCATCACGACCGACGACGCCGGCAACAGCTTCACCTCGGCCACCCGCACGGTCACGGTCGACAACTCGGCCCCGGCGGCGCCGAACGTGACGCTCTCCGAGTCGAGCCCGTTCGCGCACGTCTCCGGCAGCGAGATCTTCGTCAACACGGCCCAGACCGGCACGTACGACGTCGACGCGACGAGCTCGGACGCGCACTCGGGCATCGACAAGGTGCGCTTCCCCGGCCCGACCGACGACTCCACGAGCCCGTACTCGGCGACCTACGACCTCGACGACCTGAGCGGCGCCCAGACCGTCACCGCCTTCAACGGCGTCGGCCTCACCGCCTCGAGCCCCTTCACGGTCACGCCGGACACGGCTGCGCCCGCCGGCGGCTCCGTCTCCTACCCGGACGGCTACGACGCCGACGGCGACGTCACGATCGTCGTCGACTCCGGCACGGACGCCCTCTCCGGCATCCTCCCCGGCTCGGCGGTCCTCGAGCGGCGCACCGCGGCCCTCTCCGACGGCTCCTGCGACGCGTTCGCCGGCCCGTGGACGGCCGTGACGAGCCCGGACACGGTCGCCTCCGGCCTCTGCGCCCAGTACCGCTACCGCGTCTCCGACCGCGTCGGCAACGAGGCAGTCCACACGTCGGGCAACGTCGTCAAGGTCGACCTCGTCGATCCGTCGGCGCCCGCGCTGACCCTCGACGAGTCGAGCCCGTACGCGCACGTCGTCGGCACCGAGATCTACCTCAACACGGACGAGTCGGGCTCCTTCGACGTCCAGGCCTCCGCCTCCGACCCCGTCTCCGGCATCGCCAAGATCGCGTTCCCGAACGGCGTCGACGACGCGAGCGCCCCGTACGCGGCCACCTACGACTTCGACGACCTCCTCGGCACCGAGACGGTCACCGCGCACGACCGCGCCGGCAACACCACCGACTCCGAGTTCGACGTCACCGAGGACGTGTCGAGCCCGTCGACGACGGACGACACGGGCACGATCGGCTCGAGCTGGAAGACGGCGCCGGTCACGGTCACCCTCAGCCCGAGCGATGCGCGCTCCGGCGTGGCGGCGACCTACTACACGACCGACGGCAGCGTGCCGACGACGAGCTCGCCCGAGGGCACCTCCGTCGTGCTCACCGACGACGGCGTCTACACGATCCGCTACTTCTCGGTCGACAACGTCGGCAACGTCGAGCCCGTCCGCACCGCCTTCGCGACGATCAGGATCGACAAGACCGACCCGGCGGCGCCCGCGATCTCGCTCAACGAGTCGACCCCGTACGCGCACGTGTCCGGCGCCGAGATCTTCGTCAACACCGGCCACACCGCCACGTTCGGCGTCTCGGCGACGAGCTCCGACGCCGGCTCCGGCATCGACAAGATCGTCTTCCCGAACGGCGTCGAGGACTCCTCGAGCCCGTACTCGGCGACCTACGACCTCGACGACCTGAGCGGCTCCCAGACGGTCACCGCGCACGACGCGGCCGGCCTGACGGCGAGCGACACGTTCACGGTCACCCCGGACACGGCTGGACCCGACCGGCGGCTCCGTCTCCTACCCCGACGGCTACGACGCCGACGGCGTGGTCACGGTCACGGTCGACGGCGGCAGCGACGCGATCTCCGGCCTCGACTCCGCCTCCGGCGCCCTCGAGCGCCGCACGTCCGCCCTCACGGACGGCGCCTGCGCCCCGTTCGTCGGCGGCTGGAGCGCGGTCACGAGCCCCGACACCGTCGCGACCGGCACCTGCGTCCGCTACCGCTACCGCATCTCCGACCGCGTCGGCAACGAGGCCATCTACACCCTCCCGACGAGCACGGTGAAGGTCGACCTCGTCGCGCCGCAGACGACCATCGACGTCGCCCCGAGCGATCCCTCGGGCGACGCTTCCCCGTCCTTCCAGTTCTCCGCGAGCGAGGGCAACTCGACCTTCGAGTGCCGCATCGACGGCGGCGCCTGGAGCGCGTGCACCAGCCCGAAGAGCTACGCGAGCCTCGCCGACGGCAGCCACACCTTCCAGGTGCGCGCCACCGACTCGGCCGGCCTCACCGACGCGACCCCGGCCTCTCACACCTGGACGGTCGACACGGCCGCCCCGAACACGACCCTCGACGACGCCCCGGCTGATCCGTCCAACGACGACGCGCCCTCCTTCGAGTTCTCTGCGAGCGAGCCCGGCGCCACGTTCGAGTGCAAGGTCGACGCGGGCGCCTGGGCGGCGTGCTCGAGCCCCGAGACGATCGGCCTCCTCGCCGACGGCAGCCACACGTTCTCCGTGCGCGCCACCGACGGGGCCGGCAACGTCGACGCCAGCCCGGCTGCCCACACCTGGACGGTCGACACGGTCGCGCCCGAGAGCTCCTTCACGGTCGTCCCCGCAGACCCGTCCAACAACGCCACCCCGACCTTCGAGTTCTCCGCGGACGACGGCCGGCTCCACGTTCCAGTGCCGCGTCGACAGCGGCGCCTGGACGGCGTGCACGAGCCCGGCGACCACCGCCGACGCTCGCCGACGGCAGCCACACGTTCTCCGTCCGCGCGACCGACCAGGCGGGCAACCAGGAGTCGACGCCCGAGTCCTACACCTGGCTCGTCGACGCCGGCGCCCCGAGCGTCCAGATCACCCAGCCGTCCGGTGCGGTCAACGCCTCCGACGCCGATCCGTACACGGTCACCGCCACGACGCCCGACGGCGACGTCACGAACGTCGAGTTCTTCCGCTGCTCCGACGCCTCCGCGACCTGCGGCACCGGCTCCTGGGTCTCCCTCGGGACCGACAACACGGCCCCGTACGAGGCCTCCTGGCCGCTCGACGCCGACGGCAACCGCGCGCTCCGCGCCGTGGCCACCGACGCCGCCTCCAACACGGGCGCCGACGTGGTCGACGTGACCATCGACCGGACCGTGCCCGCCACGACGATCGACTCCGGCCCGGCCGACCCGAGCGCCGGCGCCAACGCGAGCCTCACGTTCAGCTCGAGCGAGCCCGGCGCGACGTTCGAGTGCCGCCTCGACGGCGGCGCCTGGGGCCCGTGCACCAGCCCGCAGAGCTACACGAGCCTCGCCGAGGGCAACCACACCTTCCAGGTCCGCGCCGGTGACGCCGCCGGCAACGTCGACCCGACCCCTGCCGTCCGCAGCTGGACGGTGGACACGGTCGCCCCGCAGACGGCGATCGACGTCGCCCCGACGCACCCGAGCGCCGACGCCTCGCCCGACTTCGAATTCTCGGCGACCGAGCCCGGCTCCACCTTCGAGTGCCGCCTCGACGGCGGCGCCTGGGGCGCCGTGCACGAGCCCGCAGAGCTACGCCGGCCTCGCCGACGGCAGCCACACCTTCCAGGTGCGCGCCACCGACCCGGCCGGCAACGTCGACGCGACGCCCGCGACCCACACGTGGACGATCGACGCGACCGCGCCCGGCGGCGGCCTCGCCGACCCCGGCCAGTTCCTGCGCGGCACGATCGTCCTCTCGGCCTCGCCGAGCGACACGGGCGCCGGCGTCCAGAACGTCGACTTCCAGGCCTCCCCGGCCAACGCCGGCACGTGGACGTCGGTCGGCACCGACACGACGGATCCCTATTCGGCCAGCTGGGACACGACCGGTGCGGCCGACGGCCTCTACGACCTGCGCATCGTCGTCACCGACAACGTGGGCAACTCGAGCGCCTCCGCCGAGATCGAGGACCGCCTCGTCGACAACACCGCTCCCGGCGCGACCATGAACGACCCCGGCGCGTACCTGCGCGGGACGGTCTCGCTGACCTCGAACGCGAGCGATGCCGGCTCGGGCGTGGCGAGCGTCTCCTACCAGCGCTCCCTCGCGGGCGTCGGCGCCTGGACGTCCGTGGCTCCCTCCTGGAACACCACGACCGTCGCCGACGGCCTCTACGACCTCCGCGTGATCGTGGTCGACAACGCCGGCAACTCGACGACCTCCCCGGGTCCTCGGCAACCGGCGCGTGGACAACACGAAGCCGAGCGTCTCGTCCTCGGCCCCGTCCGACGGCACGACCGTCGCGTCCGCGGGCGCGCTCCAGATCGCCGCCGGCGAGGACGTCGCCGGCATCGTCAACGCCGTGCTCGACGGCTCGCCCGCTCCTGCGCCCACCGTCGTCGGGAACCTGATCACCTACACGCAGTCCTTCGACCCCGGCCCCCACACGCTGGCCGGCGAGCTCGAGGACCTGGCCGGCAACCGCCAGCCCATCCGGATCCACTTCACGGTCTGGTCGGGCGCCACGGTCGACTACCCCTTCATCGAGAAGAACTCCATGGCCGCGACGCCCATGTCCCTGCGCTCGCCGAGCGACACGACGACCGTCACCGTCCCGTCCGGCGCCTGGTCCGGCGCGCCCGCCGGAGACTGGCTTGTCGTCCGCCTCGACCCGCAGCCGGCGACGGGCGTCTCGGGCGGCTTCCAGTCGGCCAGCGAGGTCCTGAACGTGACCGCGTACTGGGCGCTCAACGGCGGCAACGTGACGAGCTTCGACCTCCCGCTCGAGATCGAGATCGACAACACGACGTCGAACGTCATCCCGGCGACCTTCGAGAACGGCGCCTGGCGGACGATCGCCGAGATGCCCGGCGCGAGCCTCCCGGCGGCCTGGAACGACGGCTTCGAGCGCAACGGCAGCAACATCCGCATCCACACGCGCCACCTGTCGATCTTCACGCTCCTCCGCGACGTGCAGGCGCCGACGATCCCGGGCGGCTTCAAGGGCGTCCTCTCCGGCAAGAACTTCTCGCTGTCGTGGACGGCCGCGAGCGACAACTCCGGCCTCGTCTCGGCCTACCGCGTGTACGCGAACGGCGTGCTCCTGAAGACCGTCGACGGCGCCGCCCGCACAGCCTCGCTGGGCGCACTGAAGTTGACCGACAAGCGCGGCTTCCAGGTCGCCGCGGTCGACGAAGCCGGGAACGCCGGCCCGAAGACGAGGGTTCTGAAGATCGTCCCGAAGCTCGTGAGACTGACGACGACGGCCGCCCTGAGGGCTCTCAAGGCCCGCGGCTTCAAGCCCGGCCGGATCTCCTACAAGGCCTCCAGGTCCGTCCCCAAGGGCAGGGTCGTCAAGGGCTCGCTCCGCGGCCTCCAGCCGGCCGGCGCGAAGATCGGTCTCGTCGTCTCGAAGGGCAAGCCGACTGCGCGCCGTGCCGTCACCCCCGTTCCGCCCGCCTCGCCCGGCACGACGACCCCTCCCCCGAGCTTCTTCGTCCCGCCGTCGGGCCCGGTCGCCTACGTCCCCGCGCCCGCCCCGGCTCCGGCCCTCGAGACCACGCCGCCGACGACGACGGAGGAGGCCCTCACGCACGGCCGGATCCCGCCTCAGCCCCGTCGCGCCGTTCTCAAGGAGCTGCGCCAGGAGCTCGGCTTCGGGCTCCTCGTGGCCGCCTTCTCAGTCGCTATCGGCTCCGGCCTCCGCGCCCGCCGCTCGAATGTCGCCTCCGACGACCAGCTCAGCAGCGACGAGCTCTTCTGGGACGCCAGGCTCCTGCGCAGCGTCAGCCGCGCCCTGCGCCGCCTCTTCCGCCTCGGCTAGCCGGCACCGCCACTATCTCGCGACACGAGTGCCGTGACGGCGATCGTCGCTGCCACCGCCAGGAGGGCGATGCCGATCAGCCGCCGCAGCGTGCGGTCGGGCAGCCGGCCCGTGTAGCGCGCGCCGAGCCAGGCGCCCGGAAGCGCGCCGGCGAGGCTGACGGCGAGCACGAGCCACTCGACCTCGAGGCGGACGACGTGGGCCGCGAAGCCCGCGGCGCCCAGGAAGAACCCGACGACGAGGTTCGTGCCCACGGCCGCGTGGGCCGGGAGCCCGACGCTGCGCAGGAGCGCGGGCATCCGGAGCGTTCCGAGGATCAGGCCGACCGCTCCGCCGAGCAGGCCGATGAGTGCGCCCGAGACGGAGGCGGCCAGGCGAGGCCGGCGGGACGTGGGCGCCGCCCGGAGCTCGAAGAGGATGTCGAGCCCGCTCCAGAAGAGGACGGCCGCGATCACCGCCAGAAGAAGCCGTGACGGCACCTCGCTTCCGAAGTATCCGCCGACGAACGCGCCGGCGACCGACGGCGGTGTCATCCAGGCGACGATCCGCCAGCTGACGCGCCCAGCCCGCGCATGCGTGAGCCCGCCCGTGAACGCCGCGGCCGCGCTGACGGCGATGTTCGTGCCAGCGGCCGCGGCCGGGCTCCCGGACGCGAGCAGGACGGCGGGAAGCCGAAGGCTCCCGAGCACGAGCCCGACGAGCGACCCGAGCGCCCCGGCCGCGAACGACCCGGCGAACGCGAGCACCAGCTCGAGCGCCCTCATCGGCGTAGGTGGCTAGGCGGCTCCGCCGGGCCGCCAGAGAGGCTCCGCTGTCCCGGCGTTGGCCGCGCGGGCGAGGATGAAGAGGAGGTCGGAGAGGCGGTTCAGGTACGCCAGCGCGGCGGGGTTGACGCTTCCCTTGGCGGCAAGGTCGACGGCGAGGCGCTCCGCCCGGCGGCAGACGGAGCGTGCAACGTGCAGGCGCGCGGCGGATTCGGTCCCGCCGGGGAGGATGAAGCTCTTCAGCGGCTCCAGCTCCTCGTTGACGAGATCGCACAGCTCCTCGAGGCGCTCCACCTGTTCGGTCGTGACGCGCAGCCGCTCGCGCTCGTCCTCGAGCGGGACGGAGAGGTCGGCACCGAGGTCGAAGAGGTCGTTCTGGACCTGCTCGAGCCAGGGACGGAACTCCGCAGGGAGGTCGCCCGCGAGGACCAGCCCGAGCAGCGAGTTGAGCTCGTCGACCGCTCCGTAGGCCTCGATCCGGGGATCGGTCTTGGGGACGCGGCTTCCGTCCCCGAGGCTCGTCTCCCCTGCGTCCCCGGCGCGGGTATAGATCCGCGTCAACCGAACAGGCTCGTCGCGGCGGCGCCCCACGCGGGCGAGTATAGAGCGGTCGCCTGCCGGGCTAGGCGCGCGGCTGCGGGATCTTCACCGGCTCGTTGACGCCGGTGATGGTGAAGTCGAGGTGCATGTCGGCGCTCTGGCCGACGTCGGCACTTGCCCAGACGACGTCGCCTGGGTGACACCGACATGAGTCTCCTGCGCGCGCTGGCCGTCGGCGCCTGCGCAGCCGGCGACGCCCAGAGTCGCGCAGCAGGAGGGTCGCGAGAAGGGCGACTCTGCGCATGGAAACCTGATCGGCGGCTCCCGCGCCTCGACCTGAGACTCGAACGAGGGAAGCTACGCGGCCAGTTCGGAGCGGACGAGTCTCAGCGCGTCCTCGCGCTCGACGAACGCCCGCACGACGCCGGGGTCGAACTGCGCCTCGGACTGCGCAAGCACTTCTTTGCCGGCCGTGGCCCACGAGAGCGCCGAGCGGTAGGGCCGGTCGCTCGTCATGGCGTCGAGCGCGTCGGCGACGGCGAAGATCCGCGCCGCAAGCGGGATGTCGGTGCCCGCGATCCCGTCGGGATAGCCGCTGCCGTCCCAGCGCTCGTGGTGCGAGCGCACGATGTGGAGCCCTTCGCCGCGGAGGAAGGCCACACCGCCGAGCATCTGCTCGCCGAGGAGCGTGTGCGTCCGCATGAGCCGGGTCTCCCCCTCGTTCAGCGGCCCGGGCTTCTGGAGGATGCGGTCGGGGATCCCGATCTTGCCGACGTCGTGGAGGAGGAAGCCGTACTCGACGCTCGGGTCGTCGATCAGGTCCGGGCTGACCTTTCGGGCCAGCTCGAGCGCGTAGCGCTGGACGCGCTGGGAGTGGGCCCGCGTGCCCGTGTCCTTCGACTCGAGCGCGCTCGCGAGCGCGGCGACGGTCTCCTGGTAAGCGTCCTGAAGCAGCGCCCGCTGACCCCGCTCGATCTCCAGCAGGTGGCGGAGGTCGCGCGCGTAGAGGAGGAGCTGGTGCTCGTCGCCCTTGCGCTCGCCCGCGAGCGGAGGCGGCACGGCCTCGACACTGCCGGTCAGGCGCTCGACGACGTCGAGCAGCTCCAGAGGGCTGAACGGCTTCCGCAGGTACGCGTCCGCGGCGCCCGACTCGCCGGCGAGCGCAAGGTCGCTGACGGAGCCCGAGAGGAGGACGATCGCAACGCTCTGCGTCACGGGGTCGGCCTTCACGCGCCGGCAGAGCTCGAGCCCGCCCATCCCGGGCATGCTCACGTCGAGGACGATCGCGTCCGGGCGCCTCAGCTCGACGATCTCGAGCGCGGTCTCCGCGGTCGAGGCTTCCTCCACCTCGACGTCCACGACCTCGAACGTCGTGCGGAGCAAGGCACGGAAGGCATCATCGTCGTCAACGATCAGAAGGCGCACTGGCGGCTCGGCTCCTGGTATTCGCTGGTACGGCCCTTATCGGTTTTTCGGGTCTACCTCATTAAGGACGATCCGGAGGCGAATTTCCTGCTGTCAAGAGTACTCGTAGAAGCCCTGACCGCTCTTGCGGCCGAGGCGGCCCGCCGCAACGTTTTCCCGCAGAAGCGGGCAGGGCTCGTACTTCGAATCCCCGAGCCCGTCGCGCAGGACTTCCATGATCGACACGCAGGTGTCGAGCCCGATGAGGTCGGCCAGCGCCAGCGGCCCCATCGGGTGGTTGAAGCCCAGCTTGGCGATGGTGTCGATCGCGTCCGGCTCCGCAACGCCGTCGGCGAGGGCGTACGCAGCCTCGTTGATCAGCGGCATCAGGATCCGGTTCGAGACGAAGCCGGGGAAGTCGTTCACCTCGGCGGGCGTCTTCCCCAGCTCGCGGGCGAGCTCGACGATCTCGCTCACCGTCTCGTCCGACGTGCCCGGCGCGCGGACGACCTCGACGAGGTCCATGACCGGCACCGGGTTGAAGAAGTGCATGCCGATCACGCGCTCCGGCCTGCCGGTGACCTCCGCGAGCGAGGCGATGGGGATCGAGGACGTGTTCGAGGCGAGCACCGCCTCGTGGCCGAGAGCGGCATCCGCGCGGCGGAAGACGTCCTGCTTCACGCCCGCGTCCTCGACGACGGCCTCGACCATCAGGTCGGCGTCCACCAGCTCGTCTACAGGCTCGACCCGGGAAAGGACGTCGTCCGGGTCGTGCGGCGCGCCCTTGGCCGCCAGCCTCTCCAGGCTCTTGCGCATCCCGGCGAGCCCTTTCTCGACTGCGCCCGGAGCGGCGTCGTGGAGGAAGACGCGGCGGCCGGAAGCCGCCATGACCTGGGCGATCCCGCCCCCCATCTGGCCGGCTCCGACGACGAGGATGCGCTCCCGCTTCACGGCCGAAAGACACTACTGGAACCCGGGCGCAGTCGATGGTGTACTGAGAGTGATGACGCGCTCCCTCTTCCTGACGTTCGCAGCCTGGCTCACGCTTGCCGCCTGCGGCGGGACCGAGGAGGCTGCGCCGCCGCCACAGGCGCCGGCGGCAGCCAAGCCGGCCGCGGGCGACACCGTGCTCGCCGCCTGGAGCGACACGCGGGGCAGCGAGATCTTCTGGGCGGACGCGCGCACGCTCGAGCCGGTGAACGACTTTTCCTACCCGGTGCCCTTCTTCTTCGGCGCCGCCGAGTACTCGCCCGACGGGGCGAGGCTCGCGGTAGGCGGGAGCGAGACGGGCATCGTCGACATCGTCGACCTCGAGCACATGCGCTCCATGGGCTCGATCGAGCTCCAGGCCGGCACGACAGTTGACCTGCTCCACTGGCCCACGGACGACCGCATCCTGGCGAGCCTCTGGGGCGAGCAGCCGCAGGTGGCCACGCTCCAGCCAGGCGCCGGCAAGCCGGTGCTCGTGCGCGACCTCGACGGGACGATCCTCAAGTCCACGCCCGCCGGGGACGGCCTCGTCCTCCTCCTCGCCCCGGCTGACGGGATCGGCCAGGCACAGCTAGGGCTCTTCGACGGCGACGAGGTGCGCTACGTCGACCTCCCCGGCATCCGCGCGGGCTGGGAGGAGTCCGGCGAGCAGGAGGACTACCGCGCCCGCCAGCTCCTGCCCGCGCTCGCAGTTGAGCCGGACGGCAGCCGTGCGGTGGTGATCGCGCCGGGCAACCGGGCGGTCGAGGTCGACCTCGCCAGCCTGACGGCGACCTCCCACGACCTGGCGCAGGCGGCCTCCCTCCTGGAGCGCTTCCGCAACTGGCTCGAGCCGGGCGCCTGGGCCAAGATGATCGACGGCCCCGAGCTGAACGCGGTCTGGCTGCCCAGCGGACTGATCGCTCTCAGCGGCGTGACCTACACGACCGAGGGCGACTCCGTGCACGCGACGCCGGCCGGCCTGGCGCTGGTCGACCCTGGCAACTGGAGCGTGCGCCACGTCAGCGACGCGCCGGCCTGGGTGACTCTCCGCGGCGACGCCCTGCTGGGCTCGAGCTGGAACGAGGAGGGCACGAGCCAGGCGCTGCACGTCTTCGGCCCGGACGGCAGCGAGCGGTTCGCGCTCGAGCGCCGCGGCCAGGCCGACCTCTCGCAGACCGCCGGCAGGCGCCTCTACGTCTCGACCCAGGACGGCCGGAAGGTCGAGATCGTCGACCTCGCGACCGGCGAGACCGTCGGCCGGGCCGCGCCCGAGCGGCCGGCGTACATCGTCTTCACCGACTAGCGGTCAGACCTCGAGCAGGATGGCGTCGCCCTGCCCGCCGCCCGAGCAGATGGCGGCGAGGCCGAGCCCGCCGCCGTTGCGGCGCAGCTCGTAGATCAGCGTGCCGAGGATGCGCGCGCCCGAGGCGCCCACCGGGTGCCCGAGCGCGACGGCGCCGCCGTTCACGTTCACCTTCTCGGGGTCGGCGCCGAGCATCTTCACCGAGTTGACGGTCACCGACGAGAAGGCCTCGTTGATCTCGACGCGCTCGACGTCGTCGATCGTCTTCCCGGCCTTGTCGAGCGCTCGGGCCGCCGCCTTCGCAGGCGTACGCGCGAGGTAGGCGTACTCGTCGGCGATGTACGCCGAGGAGACGATGGTGGCGAGGATCTCGAGCCCGCGCTTCTGCGCGAACTCCTCGCTCGTGACCACGAGCGCCCCCGCCCCGTCGTTGACGCCGGGAGCGTTGCCGGCGGTCGTCGTCCCCTCGGGGTCGAAGACCGGCTTCAGGCTTGCGAGCTTCTCGAGGGACGTGTCGGCGCGCGGCGCCTCGTCGGCCTCGACGCCGTTGACCGACACGAGCTCGTCGGCGAACTTGCCCGACTCCCCGGCGGCCACGGCGCGCTGGTGCGAGCGAAGAGCCCACTCGTCCTGCTCCTCGCGCGTGATGCCGAGCTCGCGGGAGACGAACGACGCCTGCTCGACCATGTGCTTGCCGTCGAACGAGGAGACCAGGCCGTCGTGGAGCATGAGGTCGATCACGGCTCCGTCGCCCAGCCGGTAGCCGAAGCGCGCCTGCTTGAGGATGTACGGCGCGTTCGACATCGACTCCATCCCGCCCGCGACGATGACGTCGTGGTCGCCGGCGCGGATCATCTGGTCGGCGATCTCGACGGCGCGCACGCTCGAGGCGCACACCTTGTTGATGGTGTCGCTCGGAACCTCCTTCGGGAGGCCGGCGCCGACGGCCGCCTGGCGGGCAGGCGCCTGGCCTGCCCCGCCCTGGAGGACATGGCCCATGATCACGTACTCGACCTCGTCGTCGCGGACGTCGACGCGGTCGAGCGCCCCGCGGATCGCGATCGCCCCGAGCTGGGGCGCCTCGTAGTCCCGCAGGCCGCCTCCGAGCTTGCCGAAGGGCGTACGAACAGCCGAGACGATGACGGACCGAGCCATTGAAATCAGCCTACCAACGGGGGCTAGCGTTCCCGCCGGTCACGCCACGCCTCGGCCATCGCCACGCGATCGACGATCACCGGGTGGGTCTCCGTCAGGTGGTACGACCACCAGGGAGGATCGGGATCGAGCAGGGCTTCCCGCGCGAAGCCCTGGAAGAGGTTGCGGGCGCCGTCGGGATCCTGGGTCGTCTCGAGCGCGATCCAGTCGGCCTCCTCTTCCATGTGCCGGGTGATCGCGTTCTGAAGCGGGAGGGCGAGCGTCTGGAGCACGACGAAGACGAGCAGCGCCAGGGGAACGGCCAGGGGCTCACGCATCCCTCCCCGTCTGCGCGTGATCAGCGCGATCGCGAGGGCGCCGGGAAACGCGAAGAGCGCGTACCAGCCGATGTTCTTCCAGAGGTGGTTGGCGGAGTGATGCCCGAGCTCGTGGCCGAGCACGACGCGGATCTCGTCCTCGCTGAAGCTGAAGAGCATGGTGTCCCAGAGGATGATCCGCCGGGTCGGCCCGAGGCCCGTCGCGGCGGCGTTCGGCGCTTCCCACGACTCCACGACCTGCACCTGTACGGGGATCTCCGGGAGACCCTGTTTCGCGGCGAGCTCGTTCGCGTCCTCGACGACCCACGGCGGCGGCTCCTCCTGCGCCGGGATCAGGTACGGGCTCACGAAGGTGAACAGGGCGACGAGCCCGGTGAAGACGACGGCGCCCGGGATCCACCACCAGAAGCGGAGCCACCCCGCGAGGCCCATCACGATCAGAAGCGCGAGGCAGATGAACAGAAACTCGCTGCCGAGCGCGAACCAGTTCAGGATCAGCCAGTCCACGTAGCCCAGCTCGGACACGTCGTGCCGGCGCGCCCACCAGTGGTCGACGAGCGCAAACGGCGTCTGGATGAGCCAGAGGATCGCCAGGCCGAGCATGCCGAGCAGCATCCCGGTGCCGATCCGGCCGGCGGCCGACTCACGCACGAACCTGCCGCCCCAGCGCGCGTAGCCGACGAAGACGGCAATGACGACGACGAGCGAGACGAGGAAGCTGATCCGCAGGAACCGCTCGAAGTCACGCGCCTCCTCGAGCAGGTCGGCGTCCAGGACGGCCGAAGCCTCGACCTCGGGCAACCGAAGGCCTTCGGGCACGTCGGTGTCCCAGAGCGTCCAGGCGGCGACGCCGAGAAGGGCGGCGAGCGCTAGGAGGCCGAGAAGGAGGGCGCTTCTGGCGGCTCGGGCCATGTGTCGACGGGCGCCGCCTCCTCGACGGCCTCAGGAACGTCGACTGCGGGCGGGCCGCTGTAGGGATAGGTGCCGGTGAGGAGATACAGGTAGCCGTAGGTCTGCCCGTAGTAGCCGAGCGCCCACTCGCCGAGCGCGCGGAAGCCCGCCGGCATGCGCCCGGTCGCCATCGAGGCGAACCAGGCGAAGAAGGCCGCGATCCAGAGCGCAATACTCAGGGCCGACTCGACTGCGATCGCGGGGAAGACGAGCACCGACCGGAACAGGATCGTCCAGCGGCTCTGCCGCTCGGGCGGATCGATGTGCAGGTCCACCGGGTACGTGCCCGGCGTTCCGGTGAAGCCAGGGAACGGGTTGGCGACGAGGGTCACGAACGCGAGCACGTGGATCGTGTACCGGAGGTACGCCCCGACGAAGCGGTGGAACGGGTCCGGGAAGCGTCCGAGGGCGATCGCGGCGAGCCACCCGATGATGAGCACGAAGACCACGGGGATGGTCCAGAGGAGGAGCCAGACGAAGAGTGGGATCGCGAGCAGCAGCCGGAAAAAGACGGTGAGCCGGCTCCGATGGAGGTCCTCGTCCGCCGAAAGCGCGATCGGACGGGGCGGCGGCGGGGTCGGCACCGGGTTCTGTCGGGGGTCCGCATACGGGTACCGGTCGGTGAGGAAGACCAGGTAGCCGTAGGTCTGGGCGGAGTAGCGCAGCGCGTAGGCGAGCGCGTCGCGGAAGCCGTTCGGCATCCGCGCCTTCACCATGCAGGCGAACCAGGCGAAGAAGGCGATCGTGAAGGCAAGGCCGAGGAACCCGTTCCAGTAGTACGCCTCCTCGGACCCGCCGGAGGCGCTGCTACTGCCCCCTCCCCCTCCCCAGCCGTTCACGAGCGCGGCGGTGAGGAAAAGCGCGGGGAACGCCAGGATGATGCGGAAGGCCGTCTTCCAGCGCGACTGGCGCGCCGGGGCGTCGATCTCGAGGTCGATGGGATACGAGCCCTCCGCGCCGGTGAAGCCCGGGAACGGGCTCGCCGCGAGCAGCACGTAGCCGTAGACGTGCGTGGCGTAGCGGATGTACGCGGACGAGAAATCGTGCAGCGACTGCGGGAGCCGGGCCGTGAAGAGCACGATGAACCAGCTCAGGATCGCCACGAAGAACACGGCGATCCCCCACAGGATCAGCCAGATGATGTGCGGGATGGCGAGCAGGAGCCGGAAGAAGACGGTCAGGCGCGACCGCTCCAGGTCGTCCTCCACCACCATCCGAATCGGATGCGGCTCCATCGGCCGTGATTATCCGTGCAGCGCCGGACAGGTGTCGGGCGCTGGCCCCGGCCTTGACGCAAACGGCCGGAGTCGCCTACGCTCCGCGCAAGATGACTCCCCCCGTCCGCACCTGGTGGGCCTGGCGCCGCGAGCGGAGCGGGAGCGTCGCCTGCTAGGCCAGAGGCTCGAACACCCCGCTCCGCTCGAGGACCCCCGCCAGGAGGGTCTTTTTCGTTTGCCATGACTGTTGCTCCCGAGATACACGCCGACCTGATCACCCCGCTGGGGGCCTACCTCCGGCTGCGCGCGGGCGAGCGCGCCGGCTTCCTGCTCGAGTCCGTGGAGAAGGGCCGCCTGGGGAGGCACAGCCTCCTCGGCACCGGGGCGCGGATCGTGACCTTCGAGGAGGCAGAGCAGGAAGTGGCGGCCGGCCGTCCCGTCGTCGGCTACCTCGGCTACGACCACATCGCCAAGCTCGAGCCGACGGTGCCACTTCCGTCCACGGGGCCCGACCTGCCCGAGAGCCGCTTCGTCGTCGCCTCCACGCTCGTCCGCTTCGACCACGCGGCCAGCCTCGCCGAGGTGCTCGTGGGCGATCCGGCCGAGGTGGCGGCGCGCTTCAACGGCCCGCTCGCCGCGGAGCCCGCGGCCGCCGGCCAATCCGGGCCGATGGAGCGGTTCCCGTCGCGCGAGGCCTACGAGGACGGTGTCAGGCGCGCCAAGGAGCACATCCGCGCGGGCGACGCCTTCCAGATCGTCCTCTCCCAGCGTGCCGAGCGACCGACGAGCGCCACGCCGCTCTCCATCTACCGCTCGCTGCGGCGCATCAACCCCTCGCCCTACCACTTTCTCCTCGAGCTCGACGGGATCTCGCTCGTCGGCTCTTCCCCGGAGACCCTCGTCAAGCTCGAGGGCTCGCGCGCGTCCCTGAACCCGATCGCCGGGACGACGACGCCCGGCGAGGGCGACGCCGAGGAGCTGCTCGCATCCGAGAAGGACAAGGCCGAGCACGTGATGCTCGTCGACCTCGGCCGCAACGACCTCTCGCGCGTCTGCGAGGCCGGCACCGTGCGCGTCGTCCGCTTCCTCGAGGCCGAGCGCTACTCGCACGTCACGCATCTCGTCTCCGAGGTCGCGGGCGAGCTGGCTCCCGACCGCACCGCCTTCGACCTCCTGCGCGCGTGCTTCCCGGCCGGCACCGTCTCCGGGGCCCCCAAGGTACGCGCGATGCAGATCATCTCCGAGCTCGAGGGGCACCGCCGCGGGCCCTACGCCGGCGCCGTCGGCTACGCCCTGCCGGACGGGTCGATGGACACGTGCATCGCCATCCGCACGGTCATCCTCGCCGACGGCCTCGCGCGCCTCCAGGCAGGCGCGGGGATCGTGGCCGACTCCGACCCTGCCGCGGAGCACGAGGAGTGCCTGCGCAAGCTCGCCGCGCTGGAGGCGGCGCTCGCGGACGCAGAGCACAATGGAGGAACACCAGCGTGATCCTCCTCGTCGACAACTACGACAGCTTCACCTACAACCTCGCGCACCTCTTCCAGGAGCTCGGCGCCGAGGTGACGGTCATCCGCAACGACGCGATCGACGCGGACGAGGCTGAGCGGATGGCGCCGAGCCAGCTCGTCATCTCCCCCGGCCCCGGCCGCCCCGAGGACGCGGGCGCGACCGTCGAGATCGTGCGCCGGCTCGGCCCGCGCGTGCCGACTCTCGGCGTCTGCCTCGGCCACCAGGCGATCGTCGCCGCCTTCGGAGGCGAGGTCGGCCAGGCGCACCGGCTCCTCCACGGGAAGGCGAGCGCGATCTCGCACGACGGCCAGGGGATCTTCGAGGGCGCGCCCGACCCGCTCGAGGGCGGCCGCTACCACTCGCTCGCCGCCACCCGCGTGCCGGACGAGCTGGAGGTCTGCGCGACCTCGGACGACGGCGAGGTGATGGCCGTGAGGCACCGTGAGCTCCCCGTCGTCG
This sequence comes from uncultured Actinomycetes bacterium, assembly GCA_963839745.1. Classification (GTDB taxonomy): domain Bacteria; phylum Actinomycetota; class Thermoleophilia; order Gaiellales; family Gaiellaceae; genus JAIBJN01. Next base: position 344,128 of record CAWIWC010000010.1, on the reverse strand, counting down.
GGATCCAGTTCCACCCGGAGTCGGTGCTGACGCCCGACGGGCCGCTGCTCGGCCGCAACTTCCTGGAGGGCAGGCGATGACCATCCAGGACGCGCTTGCGCGGCTGCTCGACGGGCACGACCTCACCCAGGCCGAGGCGCGCGAGGTCATGAACCTGATCATGGGCGGCGAGGCGACGCCGGCGCAGATGGGCGGCTTCCTCGTCGCGCTGCGCCTCAAGGGCGAGACGCCGGACGAGATCGCCGGCTGCGCCGAGGCCATGCGCGAGCACGTCCTCTCGGTGCGGCCGAAGCGCTCGGACCTCGTCGACACCGCGGGGACCGGCGGCGACGGCGCGCGAACGTTCAACATCTCCACCGCGGCGGCACTCGTGGCCGCGGCAGCGGGCGCCGGCGTGGCCAAGCACGGCAACCGCGCGGTCTCCTCGGCGTCGGGCTCCGCCGACGTCCTCGAGGCGCTCGGCTTCAAGCTCGAGCTCACCCCGCCGCAGATCGAGCGCTCGATCGACGAGCTCGGCTTCGGCTTCCTCTTCGCGCAGGCGCACCACCCGGCGATGCGCCACGCCGCCCCGGTGCGACGCGAGCTCGCCACGCGCACGGTCTTCAACGTGCTCGGCCCGCTCACAAACCCGGCAGGGGCGCGAGCGCAGGTCGTCGGGGTCTACGCTCCTGAGCTCGTGGAGACGATCGCGTCCGTCCTGGCCCGCCTCGGCGCACGCCGCGCGTTCGTCGTCCACGGCGCCGGCGGGATCGACGAGCTCTCCCCGGCGGGGCCGAACCTCGTCTGCGAGGTGACCGACGGCCGCGTCGAGCAGCGGGAGATCGACCCGGCCGACTTCGGCGTCCCGCGCTGCTCTACTGCCGAGCTCGCGGGCGGGACGCCCGAGGAGAACGCCGCGGTCGTGCACGAGATCTTCGCCGGGGCGCCCGGCGCGAAGCGCGAGGCCGTGCTCCTCAACGCGGCGGGCGCGATCGCGGCCGGCGGCCGCGCGGCCGGGCTCGAGGAGGGCTACCGCCTGGCCGCTGAAGCCGTCGACTCCGGCACCGCCGCGGAGCGCCTCGAGGCCCTGATCGCCTTCTCGCGCCAGGAGGTGCCGGCCTGATGGGGCGCTTCCGGGACGCGCTGGCCGAGCCCGGCCTGCGGGCCATCGCCGAGGTGAAGCGGCGCTCGCCGTCGGCGGGCGATCTGCGGCCCGACGCCGACGCGCCCGCGCTCGCCCGCTCCTTCGGCGAGAGCGGCGCGGCCGCCGTCTCGATCCTCGTCGACGAGCGCTTCGGCGGCTCCTTCGCCGATCTCGAAGCCGCGCGGGCCGCGACCGACGTCCCGCTCCTCGCCAAGGGCTTCTTCGACGACCAGGGAGACCTGCTCCAGGCACGCATCGCCGGCGCCGACGCCGCGCTGCTCCTCCTCCGCGACCTGGACGACGAGCAGGCGCGCCTCATGCTCGAGGGCGGCCGCACGCTCGGCCTCGACCTCCTCGTCGAGGCTCACGATGCGGACGAGCTCGAGCGCGCCGTCGCGCTCGGCGCGGACGTGATCGGGATCAACGCACGCGACCTGGGGACGTTCGCCATCGACCGCGGCACCCAGCTCGAGCTGGTCGCCAAGGCTCCGCGCGACCGCGTCATCGTGGCCGAGAGCGCGATCGGAAACCGCGCGCAGGGCGCCGAGGCCGAGCTCGCGGGAGCAGACGCGATCCTCGTCGGCTCGACGCTCATGCGGGCCGACGATCCCGGCGCGACGCTTGCCGAGCTCATCGCCCGTCCGCTCGTGAAGGTGTGCGGCCTCACGCGCGAGGAGGACGTCGCCGCGGCCGCGGAGGCCGGGGCCGACCTGGCCGGTTTCATCCTCGCCGAGAGCCCTCGCCGCGCCGCGGCTCCGCTTCCGGTGCCGGACACGATGCTCTCGGTCGGCGTCTTCGTCGGCGAAGCCGAGGACGTCGGCACCGACCTGGCACAGCTCTACCCCGAGGAGGACGGCCACCGCGCTCGGGACGGCGTCCTGCTCAGGAGCGGAGAGGCCGTCGCCTCCGTGCTCGACCTCCCGTGGCTGAGCATGGACGCGCGCCACTGGGAGCGCGCCGCGCAGGTCGAGGGCCGCGTCGTCCTCGCCGGCGGCCTGGGGCCTGAGAACGTGCGGGCGGGCATCGATGCCGTCCAGCCCTGGTGCGTCGACGCGAGCCGGAGCCTCGAGCTCGCCCCGGGGGTCAAGGACCACGACCGCATCCGCGCCTTCGTCGACGCCGTGCGCACCCGCGAGGCGGTCCGCTCGTGAGCGTGATCCTGCGCGGCACGTTCGGCGACTACGGCGGCCAGTACGTCCCCGAGACGCTCATGCCGGCGCTCGAGGAGCTGGAGCGCGGCTGGGCGGAGATCAAGGAGGACGCCGGCTTCCGCGCCGAGCTGGAGGCGCTGCAGTCCACCTACGTCGGCCGGCCGACGCCGCTCTACCTCGCCGAGCGGCTCCCCGGCGAGCAGCGCGTCTACCTCAAGCGCGAGGACCTCTGCCACACCGGCGCGCACAAGATCAACAACGCCGTCGGGCAGGCGCTCATCGCCCGCCGGCTCGGCAAGCAGCGCATCGTCGCCGAGACCGGCGCGGGCCAGCACGGCGTGGCTTCGGCGACCGTCTGTGCCCGGTTCGGCCTGGAATGCGTGGTCTACATGGGCGCCGAGGACATGGAGCGCCAGAAGCCCAACGTCGAGCGCATGGGCCTGCTGGGCGCCGAGGTGCGCGCCGTCGAGTTCGGTACGCGCACGCTCAAAGAGGCGACGAGCGAAGCGATTCGCGACTGGATCACAAACGTCGAGACGACGCACTATCTGATCGGCTCCTGCGTCGGGCCGCACCCGTACCCCGAGCTCGTGCGCGAGCTGCAGTCGGTCATTGGGCGAGAGACCCGCGAGCAGGTCCTCGAGGCCGAGGGGCGGCTCCCGGACGCGGTCGTCGCCTGTGTCGGAGGCGGCTCGAACGCGATCGGGATGTTCGCCGGCTTCATCGCGGACGAGGACGTTCGTCTGGTCGGCGTCGAGGCGGCCGGCGCGGCCAGCCTGGGAACGGGCCGGCCGGGCGTCCTCCACGGGGCACGCTCATCGATCCTGGCCGACGACGACGGCCAGATCGCTGACGCCCATTCCATCTCGGCCGGCCTGGACTACCCGGGCGTCGGCCCCGAGCATGCGTTTCTCCGCGACACAGGACGGGCGGAGTACCTCCCGGCGACCGACGAGGAGGCGCTCGCCGCGCTCCACCTCCTGGCCGAGCGCGAGGGCATCATCCCCGCGCTCGAGCCGTCCCACGCGCTCGCGAGGGCGCTCGAGCTGGACGCCGAGCTCGTTGTCGTCTGCCTCTCGGGGCGCGGCGACAAGGACCTCGCGGTCGTCCTCGGACACGACGCGTGAGCAAGAAGCTCTGCGTCTACCTGATGGCGTTCCCCGAGACGCCGGAGCTCGTCGAGGCCGCGGTCGCGGGCGGCGCCGACCTGATCGAGATCGGCTTCCCGTTCTCCGACCCGCTCGCCGACGGGCCGGTGATCCGCCAGGCCGGCGAGCGCGCGCTCGCGCGCGGGATGCGCACGCGCGAGTGCCTCGAGTGCCTCGCCGAGACGCGCCGCCGCATCGGCCCCCACATCCCCATCGTCCCGATGACGTACGCCTCGATCCTCGAGGCCTACGGCTACGAGCTCTTCTGGGAGGACGCCCGGTTGGCCGGCGCGACGAGCCTGATCGTCGCCGACCTCCCGCTCGAGGCCGCGCCCGAGATCCCGCGCGTGCAGCTCGTCGCCCCCACGTCGACCGACGAGCGGATCCGGAGCGCCGCTGAGCGCACCGACGGCTGGCTGTACCTCGTGTCCCTGACCGGCACGACGGGAACGCGGGACGCCGTGTCCTCGCAGCTCGCAGGCCTCGTGCAGCGGGCGAGGGCGCTGACCGACCGGGAGCTCCTCGCGGGCTTCGGCATCTCCACCGCGGAGCAGGCCGCCGACGTGGCAACGCTCGCCGACGGCATCGTCGTCGGAAGCCGCCCGATCCAGGTCGCCGACGAGTCGGGGCCCGAAGGCCTCCGCGACTTCGTCGCGTCCCTGCGCAGCGCGCTCGACTCCGTCGCCGCCCCGGCCGCCTGACAAGGCCGTTCCAGACGGGCCCGGCTCCGCCCTGTCCGAGGGGCCACCCCGAGCCACCACCCGCTTTGGACGCTAACGCCGAAAAGCGCACCCATGGTGACCGGAGGGTGCCGAGTGTGTGCCGGGCTGGCCGGAGCGGGGCCCGTCAGGCATCAGGGCCCCGCTTCCGGTCAGTGCACGTCTCTCGCTAGTTCGCGAGAGTCCGGACGAATTCGCAATCCACCGCCGTGTCGCCTGGCCTCAGGATGGCGCGATCGCGATCGTCGGCGTGCTCGCCGCAGTTGAGCGTGTCGGCGGCGTTGTCGTCGGCCGCCGCGAACAGGCGGTCGTTCCCCTCGCCGCCCGAGAGGGTGTCGGCGCCCCAGCCTGCCCAGAGCCAGTCGAAGCCGGCGCCGCCGTTGACGCTGTCGTCGCCGGGGCCGCCCCAGGCCCGGTCGGCGCCGTCGTCGCCGTTGAGCGTGTCGTTGCCCATCTGACCGAAGAGGAAGTCGGTCGCGCCGAGCCCCGACACCGTGTCGTTGCCGGCCCGCGCGAGGATGAAGTCGCGCCCGGCCGTGCCGGTGAGCGTGTCGTCGCCGGGCGTCCCCCGCTGGAAGTGGACGCGCGAACGGCGTGCGGGCGCCGTACGCACGCGCTCGCAGTCGACCGCCACGTCCCCGACGCGGATCAGGGCCGTGTCGCGGCCGCCGCCGCAGTCGAGGACGTCGGGCCGGTTGTCGTTCTCGCCGGCCCTCAGGATGTCGTCGCCAGGACCGCCCTCGAGCGTGTCGGCCCCCCAGCCCGCCTGGAGCAAGTCGGGCCCGTCCCCGCCCTGGAGCGTGTCGTTGCCCGGGCCTCCCCAGAGGAAGTCGCGTCCGTCGTCACCGCTTGCGGTGTCGTCGCCGCGCTGGCCGAAGAGGAAGTCCGAGCCGTCGTTTCCGGCCATGGCGTCGCTGCCGGCGCGACCGTAGATGAAGTCGCGCTTGGCCGTACCGGCCAGCGTGTCGTCACCAGGCGTGCCCACGATCACCTTCGCCGAGGCCGCCGGGGCGGCAGCCAGCACGAGAAGTGCCGTCGCCGAGACGAACAGGAGTGTGCGCTTCACAGGTGGTTCCTTTCCGAGTGGTGCCTGCGCAGCAAACTGAACCACCGCGCTGTTCGGAAGGAATGGCCGTCCTGTTAGCGGGCCGTAAGCGTTTCTTGAGGGATTAACGCAGGCGGACGACGATGACCCGCTCGCAATCCACCGGGTCCATGATCTGGTCGCTCGCACGCTTGACGACTCGATCGAAGCCGGCTCCGCAGGTGATCTGGTCGACGTTGGCGTCCATGTCGATCGAGATCAGCTCGTCGTCGTCGTCTCCGCCGAAGAGCTGGTCGCGTCCCCAGCCGCCCCAGAGCCGGTCGTTGCCCTCGTCGCCCTGCAGCACATCGTTTTCGGTGCCGCCGATGAGCCAGTCGCGGCCGTTCCCCCCGACCAAGATGTCGTTGCCCTCGTTGCCCCAGACCACATCGCTGCCTGCGGTGGCGTCGAGCACATCGTCATCCGCTAGTCCGATGACAAGGTGGCGATCGTTGTTGGCGATGTCCCCGTTCCAGACATCGACACCAGAAGTCAACTTCACGACCTCACCGGTCGGGATGCGCCCGCGGATGTTGACGCGGCGCACGGTCTCGCACCCGAACACCTGATCCTTGCGGCTGATGATCGCCCGGTCCCGCCCGGGCCCGCAGTCGACACTGTCGACCTGCCCGTCGTTCTCGTGCACGTCGATGACGTCGTTCCCAGCGCCGGCGTCGATCACGTCAGGGCCCCAGCCTCCGAAGAGCTTGTCCCCGCCGGGCCCGCCGTCGAGGGTGTCCTCGAGCGCGTGACCGTAAAGCGAGTCGTTGCCGACGTCGCCCTGGAGGATGTCCGCCCCCCGCTGCCCGTAGACGAAGTCGTTGCCGCCGCGGGCCCAGACCACGTCGTTCCCTCCGCGCGCGAAGATGTCGTCGCGCACCACGGTGCCGTTGATGATGTTCGTGCCGCCCGACCCGACGATGCGCTTCGCGGCCGCCCCGGTCGCGAGCAGGAGAACGAGAGCGCACGCAAGCAGCGCTAAAACAGTCCCCTTCCCCGACAGCCGCATTTCAGTCCACAAGGTAGCGCTCGGGAAACCCGATTACCAGTCTGGACCGGCCTGGTATCCCGGGTAGGGCGTAGGCTACGGACCATGCACACGATCGAGCTCACCGACGACGAGCTTCGCCTCGTCCGGGCGGCGCTGAACGCCTACCTCGAGGACTTCGGGCACGAAGAGGCTGACGTCCTCCGGGCGGTGAAGGCAGTCATCGCCAAGCTGCCGCAGCCCGCCTAGTGGCCGTTCTCGACTCTCGGGCGGATCGGGCGGCCGAGGAGTATGCGGCCAACCGCGAGCGCATGGCCGCGCTCGTGGACGAACTGCGCCGGCGGACGGCGCAGGTGGCCACGGAGCGCTCGCCGGAAAGCGTCGAGCGCCATGTCGCGCGCGGGAAGCTCCTCGCCCGCGAGCGCGTCGAGCGGCTCCTCGACCCGGGGTCGGCCTTCCTCGAGCTCAACGCCCTCGCTGCCTGGGAGGTCTACGACGGCGACGCTCCCGGCGCCGGGATGATCGCGGGCATCGGCGTCGTCGAGGGCACCGAGTGCGTCATCGTCGCCAACGACGCGACCGTGAAAGGCGGCACGTACTACCCGCTGACGGTCAAGAAGCATCTCCGCGCCCAGGAGGTGGCCCAGCAGAACCACCTGCCGTGCCTCTACCTGGTCGACTCCGGCGGCGCCTTTCTGCCCATGCAGGACGAGGTCTTCCCCGACCGCGAGCACTTCGGCCGCATCTTCTTCAACCAGGCGAACATGTCGGCGCTGGGGATCCCGCAGATCGCCGTCGTCATGGGCTCGTGCACGGCGGGCGGCGCCTACGTGCCGGCGATGAGCGACGAGACGGTCATCGTTCGCGGGACAGGGACGATCTTCCTCGGCGGGCCTCCGCTCGTGAAGGCGGCCACGGGCGAGGAGGTGAGCGCCGAGGAGCTCGGAGGCGCCGACGTCCACTCGCGCGTCTCAGGCGTCACCGACCACTACGCCGTGAGCGACGAGCACGCCCTCGCGCTTGCGCGCCAGATCGTGCGCAACCTCCATCGCCGCAAGCCCGACCCGCCGTGGGACGTGCTCCCGCCGGAGGAGCCGCTGTACGACGCCGAGGAGCTCTACGGGATCGTCCCGACGGACTACGCGAAGGGATACGACGTCCGCGAGCTGATCGCGCGCCTCGTCGACGGCAGCCGCCTGCACGAGTTCAAGCCGCTGTACGGGGAGACGCTCGTCTGCGGCTTCGCCCGCATCGAGGGCTACCCCGTCGCGATCCTGGCGAACAACGGCGTGCTCTTCTCCGAGTCGGCCCTCAAGGGCGCCCACTTCGTCGAGCTCGCCTGCAAGCGACGCGTTCCGCTCCTCTTCCTCCAGAACATCACCGGCTTCATGGTCGGCAAGGAGTACGAGGCCGGCGGGATCGCCAAGGACGGCGCCAAGCTCGTGACCGCTGTCGCCTGCGCGCAGGTGCCGAAGTTCACCGTCATCGTCGGCGGCTCGTTCGGCGCCGGCAACTACGGGATGTGCGGGCGCGCGTACGCGCCGCGCCAGCTCTGGATGTGGCCGAACGCCCGCATCTCGGTGATGGGCGGCGAGCAGGCCGCGAACGTCCTCTCGAGCGTCGGGCGCGCCGACCCGGACGAGATCCGCGCGAAGTACGAGCGCGAGGGGAACCCGTACTACTCGACCGCGCGTCTCTGGGACGACGGGATCGTCGACCCCGTCGACACCCGCAAGGTGATCGCGCTCGGGATCTCGGCAGCGCTCAACGCCCCGATCCCCGAGACGACCTTCGGGATCTTCCGGATGTAGGGCGTCGCCCGCTCGGGCGCCGCCTGCAACGTCCTGACGGCGGCGTCGACCTCGCGCTGCGCGGTGGTGGTCGTGAGCTCCGTCAGGCCGGTCACGACCTCGGTGGTGGTCTTCGCGAGCGGCCCGGTCGACCCGGATTGCGCCTTCTTGCGTGGACGCCTGGTCGCCTGGCGATCGGCCGAGGCCGGCGTCGCATCGGGACGGGCCGGCAGTGTAGGCCCGCTGCCCGTTGCGCCGGTTTCAGGGCCCGGGGCCGGTGCGGCCGCCGCCGCCGACGCGTCTGGGTCGGAGTCGCCTCGGGGCACGAGGCCCTGCTGGACCCCCACCCCTGTTGCGATCACGGCGGCGGACACCGCCCCCGCGACCTTGACAGACGCACCACGCCCCGAGAGCCAGCCGAGGATCGACGCGTAGCCGTCCCAGCCGACCGGCCACGTGAGGAGGCCGCCGAGCAGACGGCTCCTCGTGCGCGGCGCCTCGTGGTCGAGCTCGATCCTGAGCGCGCGGCGCGCACGGAAGAGAAGCGTCTCGACCGCCGGGACGGACATGTCCATCGCAGCTGCGATCTCGACATACGAACGGCCTCCGATCTCGCGGAGGACGAGCGCCTCGCGCTGGGCGGGCCGAAGGCGCTCGAGGGCAACTCGGATGTCGTCGGCCGACGGGCCGTCCCGGTCGGGAGCGGCGAGGAACTCCGCATCGAGCTCGACCTCCGGGGGACGCCCCGCACGGGTGCGATACCGCCGGCGCGCGGCATTCTGGGCGATGGTCAGGAGCCAGGCCTGGGGCCGCTCGGGCTCGTCCCCGCGGCGGAGCGCTCGAAAGGCATCGAGGAAGGCCGTCTGGGTGATGTCCTCGGCCTCGTCGGGGTCCCGCACGTCGCGCAGGACGAAGCGGTAGACGTCCCTCTTGTGGCGCGCGTAGAGGATCTCCAGGTCGCGCCCAGCCTTCATCTCCGCCGCAACTGTCCGCATTGCTACCCCTGTCACCTACCCGGAAGGGCACGAATCTGCACATGGGGCGCAAGTTCCGGCCCTCCGACGGACTCCTTCCCATGGGGGGACAGACACGCCCGCCGGCTCTGCGGCCCCGGCGGGCGTCCCTTTTTCACGGCACGGTCGTGGTCGCGGTCGCCGCGCCAGGGGCCCGGGGGAGGTCGGATCGCGCTAGTGGACGGCGCGCTCGCCGCTGGGCTGGCCGAGCCAGTCCGGCACGAGCGTGTCGAGCCGGTCGCGCTCCTCGTCCGTGAGACCGCGGAGCGGAGCACGGACGTCCTCGCGCACGGGAATCCCGCGCAGGGCCAGGATCCGCTTGAGGGCCGCGTGACGTGGGAAGGCCTCCAGGCCCTCCCGAAGCTCGCCCAGACGGGCGCTGCGCTCGGGGCTCGGCTCGCGGACGGCGGCGGCGACGAGCTCGGGAAACGCCGTCGCGAGCGCCGAGACCGAGCCGCTGGCGCCTTGCCGCATCCCAGCGCCGATGAGGCTCTCCGCGCCGATGAAGATGTCGAGCCCCTCGATCAGGTACGGCTCGACGGCCTCGAACGGGGCGTCGGAGACCTTCATCCCGGCGAGGTTTGGCGCAGCGTCGCGCAGCCGCTCGACGACGCGCACGGGGACGGCGTATCCGCTCACCTTGGCGAACTCGTAGACGTAGAACGGCGTGGGCGCGCAGGCGCTCGCCGCCGCGGCCAGATGCGTGAACAGCGACTCGTCGTCGAGCTGGAAGTACGGCGGGGCGATGACGGCGACGGCGTCCGCTCCCTCGGCGGCGGCGTGCTCGGCCAGCGCGAGCGTGTCAGCAGTCGTCTGGGCACCGCAGTGGACGGCGACGTCCAGCTTCCCGTCGCACGCGGCAAGGAAGAGATCGGTGACGCGTGTGCGCTCCGCGAGTGAGAGGAGGATCCCCTCGCCCGTCGTGCCCATCGCCAGGATGCCGTCCAGCCCGGCGCCTGCGAGGAAGTCGACGAGCGGCTCGAACGCGTCCTCGTCGAGGGTCGCGCCGCCGTCGCGGAACGGGGTCACGGCGGCTGCCAGCGTGCCCTTGATCACCGGACGAACCTTATGCTCTCGCACGATGAGCGCGCTGAGGATCGAGCGGGACGGCGGCGTCCTGCGCGTCACGATCGCGAAGGCCGAGCGCAGGAACGCGTTCGACGCGGCCCTGATCGCCGAGCTGACCGACGCCTTCGCCGACGTGGGGGACGCCCGCGTGGTCGTGCTCGCGGGCGACGGCCCGAGCTTCTGCGCCGGCGCGGACGTGGAATGGCAGCGCGCCTCGATCGACCTCTCCTACGACGAGAACGTCGAGGACGCGATGCGGCTGTACCGGATGATGGAGACGATCGACGAGTGCCCCGCACCGGTCGTCGCCCGCGTGCAGGGCTTCGCCCTGGGCGGCGGCTCCGGCCTCGTGGCGTGCGCCGACGTCGTCGTGGCGTCGCCCGACGCAGTCTTCGGGTTCACCGAGGTCCGCCTGGGGATCGTCCCCGCGGTGATCTCGCCCTTCGTGCTTGCCCGCATCGGCAGCGGCGCGGCCCGGCGGTACTTCCTGACGGGAGAGCGCTTCGGCGCCGACGTCGCCCTGCGGATCGGGCTCGTCCACGAGGTCACCGAGAACCTCGATGACGCGGTCGAGCAGGTCGTCGGCCACATCCTGGCCGCCGGCCCCGAGGCAGCGCGCGCGGCGAAGCGACTGATCCGCGACCGGCCCGCGGGGGAGGCGACCGCGCAGCTGGCCGCCCGCCTGCGGACGAGCCCCGAGGGGCAGGAGGGCCTCCGCGCGTTCCTGGAGAAGCGCGCCGCGACCCTCCCGGAGGGCGGCTCGTGGGGGGTCTTCTCCGAGCAGGAGCCCCGCTAGCCCGGCCCGCTCCCGCTTCCCCCGGCGCCCGTGCCCCAGGTGAGAAGGACGACCAGGGCGACGAGCGCCACGAGCGCGAGCACGACGGCGGTCAGGACACGCCGAGCCAGGCGCCTAGTTCCCATGCGCGAACCCCCACGCCCCACCGGGGTACCCGGTCAGGCGCACCCAGGGCGTCTTCGTGTTGAAGCAATACTGGAAGCACTGCTGAAACTTTCCCTGCGCACGCACGCGATACATGCTCCGGCCCGCGCCGCCGTCCACGTCGAGGCTCAAGTGCCCCTTGAAGTCCCAGCCGGAGAACTGAAGGCAGCACTCGACAGAGCGCCAGTACGTCGGTGACCACGGGTTCGTCGTCCTGACGATCAGCGAGCCCCCGGCCCGCCAGCACCACCGGATCGTCAGGATGTACTTCCAGTAGAAGTAGCCGAGGAGCGGGTGCTTGAGGCCGTGCCACCCGTGCACCTTCCTGCACCTGATCGCGGCGCCCGCGACCACCTCGACCGCCTCGTCAGTGAACTCCGCGGCCTGGAGGAGCGTCTCCCCGGTCTCCAGGACGACGGGCTCCTCCATCGTGATGGTCTCCGCCGACGCAGTAGGCGGCACCGCGAGAAGCGACGCCGCGAGGAGCACCAATAGGCATGCGCGCATGAGCGACCTCCCTGTCCAGAACCGAGACGAGGCCGCGGGCTGCGCCGCTCGAGTTCGCTTTCCTCCGAGGATAGACGAGTGTTGCCGTCTCCGACAACGGCCTTTTCGGCCACGTCCGCTCGGGCCGGAGACTAAGCTGCGGGCGCGCCGAGGGCGCATGACTCCATGGAGATCCGAAAGCTCCTAGTGGCGAACCGCGGCGAGATCGCGGCGCGCGTCTTCCGCACCTGCCGGCGCCTGGGGATCGAGACCGTGGCCGTGTACGCGCCGGACGACGAGGGCGCCTTCCACACACGGCAGGCCGACGAGGCCGTCTCCGTCCTCTCCTACCTCTATTCCGAGGAGATCGTGCGCGCCGCGAAGCAGGCCGGCGCCGACGCGATCCACCCCGGCTACGGCTTCCTGGCCGAGAACGGCGACTTCGCCGAGGCCGTGGACGCGGCCGGGCTCGTCTTCGTCGGGCCCGGCCCCGACGCAATCCGGTCTGCCGGCGACAAGCTCGAGGCCAAGCGGCTCGCCCGCGAGGCCGGCGTCCCCGTCGTCGAGTCGGGCGAGCCGGACGAGATCGGCTACCCGCTGATCGTCAAGGCCGCCGCGGGGGGCGGCGGCCGCGGGATGCGCGTCGTGCGGTCGCCCGACGAGCTCCAGGAGGCGCTCGAGGCAGCGAGCCGGGAAGCGGAGGCGGGCTTCCGCGACGGCCGGGTCTTCTGCGAGCGCTACGTCGAGCGCCCCCGCCACGTCGAGATCCAGATCCTGGCCGACGGCCACGGGACGGCGATCCACCTCGGGGAGCGCGATTGCTCGATCCAGCGCCGCCACCAGAAGGTGCTGGAGGAGAGCCCCTCGCCCGCCCTCGACGAGGACCTGCGAGCGGCCATGGGCGAGGCCGCGGTCGCCTTCGCGCGCGCCGTCGGGTACGAGAACGCCGGCACGGCCGAGTTCATGCTGGACGGCGCGCGCTTCTACTTCCTCGAGCTGAACGCGCGCCTCCAGGTGGAGCACCCGGTGACGGAGCTCGTCACCGGGATCGACCTGGTCGAGCAGCAGCTCCGCATCGCAGGCGGCGAGCCCCTGTCGGTCGAGCCCCGCCCGCCGGAAGGCCACGCGGTCGAGGTCCGCCTCTACGCCGAGCACCCGCTGACCTTCCTCCCCCAGGCGGGCCGCCTGGAGCGCCTGGAGCTCCCGGACACCGTGCGCGTCGACGCGGGCGTCGAGGCCGGCGACGAGATCCCGGTCGCCTACGACCCGCTGATCGCCAAGCTGATCGCGCACGCCGAGACCCGGGAGGAGGCCTTCGACGACCTCTCCCGCGCACTCCGTGCGACACGCGTTGCGGGCGCGACGACGAACCTCGGCTTCCTTCGCTGGCTCGTCGACCATCCGGACGTGCGCGCCGGCCGTGCGACCACCGCGTTCCTGGAGGAGCATCCGCCGCTCTCGCCCCCGACGGCGCCGCCGGGCCCGTGGTCGGGGGCGTGGAGGCTCAATCGCGACCGCACCGCCGCACCGGCTCCGCTCCGCCCCCCGCCGACCGTGGAGCACGCTTCCCACGCCGGCCGACCCGGCCGGGGAGCAGAGCGCGATCACGGCGCCCATGCCCGGCGTCGTGATCCGCGTGCTCGCGGCGGAAGGCGACCGGGTCGAGCCCCGCCAGCCGCTTGTCGTCCTCGAGGCGATGAAGATGGAGACGCCGCTCGTCTCGCCCTACGAAGGAATCGTCCGCCGCGTGCACGTCGCCGAGGGCGACCGGGTTGCGGGCGGCGCTGTCCTCGTCGAGCTGGAGGAGTGATGGACGCCGCCGACTTCAACCCGGACCCGATCGCGCAGTTCCACCGCTGGTTCGAGGAGGCAGTCGCCGCAGGTGTCGAGATGCCCGAGGCGATGACGCTCGCCACCGCCGACGCCGAGGGGCGGCCGTCGGCGCGCACCGTCCTCCTGAAGTCGGCCGCCGCGGACGGCTTCCGCTTCTTCACGAACGCGGAGAGCCGTAAGGGCCGCGAGCTGGCCGAGAACCCGAACGGCGCGCTCGTCTTCCACTGGCCGCAGGAGCCTCGGCGACAGGTGACGGTCGCCGGGCCGGTCGCGCCGCTCCCGCGGGAGGAAGCGGAGGTGTACTTCCGGACGCGGCCGCTCGGAAGCCGGCTGGGCGCCTGGGCGTCCCGTCAGACCAGCGTCATCCCCGACCGGGAGGAGCTCGACCGGGCGTTCTCAGATGCCGAGGCGACGTACGGCGAGGATCCGCCCCTCCCGCCCTGGTGGGGCGGGTACCTGCTCAGCCCCGTGCGGCTCGAGTTCTGGCAGAACCGCCCGAACCGCCTCCACGACCGCTTCCGCTACACGCGCGACGGCGATTCCTGGCGGCTGGAGCGCCTCGCTCCCTAGGGGTCGCGATCCCGCATGAACAGGGCGCTCGAGGCCCCGTTTTCGGGCGACGTCCGCGGGTAGGTGAAAAGGAAGCGAAAACGATCGCAAGGAGGCTCGATGGGTACCGAGCTGAACAGCAAGAGAATCGCATTCCTGGCAACCGACGGCGTCGAGCAGGTCGAGTTGACCGAGCCGTGGAAGGCCGTCGAGAACGCCGGTGGCGAGCCCGAGCTCGTCTCGCTCAAGACCGGCAAGATCCAGGGCTTCAACCACCACGACAAGGGCGACACGTTCCCGGTGGACAAGACCGTGAACGACGCCGACCGAGCGAGTACGACGGGCTCGTGCTCCCGGGCGGTGTCGTCAATCCCGACAGTCTCCGGACGGACTCGAACGCGATGGCCTTCGTCGCGTCGTTCTTCGAGCAGGGGAAGCCCGTCGGCGCGATCTGCCACGGCCCCTGGGCCCTCGTCGAGACCGGCATGGTCAAGGGCCGCACGGTCACGTCCTGGCCGAGCCTGAAGACGGACATCAGAAACGCGGGCGGGTCACGTGGGTCGACGAGGAGCTCGTGATCGACCGCGGGCTCTTCACCAGCCGCAAGCCGGACGACCTGCCGGCCTTCTGCAAGAAGCTCGTCGAGGAGTTCGCCGAGGGCAAGCACGCCGAGCAGCGCGAGGCCGCCGAGGCTCTCGCGCTAGCTGGTCAGCCCAGGAGGTCCTTGAGGCGCATGGCGAGCGCCGCGTCGCCCTCGACGCGGATCTTCCCCATCAGGAAGGCGCCCATTGGGCTCTGCTCTCCGCGCACGATGCGCAGAAAGAGCGCCTCGGGGGCCGAGATGACACAGTCGGCGGCGGCGTCCGTCTCGCTCACCGAGACGGCGCCGTCGTCGACGGCCACCAGCCAGCTCCCCGCGCCATCGACGTCGAACCGATACGTGGCCCGCAGGCCGCGCGTGCGGGCGGAGCCCTCCGCCGTCCGTGCGGCCAGGTCCTCGAAGAACTCTCTGGCGCTCGACGCCGCCACGACTAGATCGCCGCCGCCGGCGCAGGCTCGGGCCCCGTGGGACGCCGGTACCGCGGCGCCGGGAGGAGCAGGGTGAGCGCGATGCAGACGAGCGGCCCGAGAGCCGTGCAGAGGAGCGCCGTCTCGAGGTCGACCGCGTCGGCGACGGCGCCCAGCGAGAGCGCGGCAATGCCGCCGAGGCCGATCGCGAGCCCGATCGAGAGCCCCGATGCGACACCAACCCGGCCCGGCAGGTACTCCTGGCTCATCACCAGGCTCACGCTGAACGTCCCGATCACGGCCGCGCCGGCGAAGAAGAGAGCGACGAGCCCGACCGTGCCGCCCACCAGCACGTAGGTCGCGATCAGCGGCGGAGAGACGATGAAGCTCCCGAGGAGCACCTTGCGACGGCCGATGCGGTCGGCCAGCGGGCCGCCGACCAGCGTGCCGAGCGCTCCGGCGAAGAGGAACAGGGCCAGCACGCGCGTCCCGTAGGCAGCCCCGTTGCCGCGCGAGATCTCGTACAGCGGGATGAACGTGAAGAGGCCCATGTGCGCGAGGCTGCGCAGGCCGACGATGGCGAGGAGCATCAGTGTCCCGCCCCACTGGTCGGCCGCCGCGGCCGCGCGCACCTCCATCTGCGCCGGCGCGAACGACGCGAGGTGCGGGATCGCAAAGAGCAGCATCGAGGCGACGAGCAGGCCCGGGAGGGCAACGAACACGCCTCCGTCGAGGCCCATGCCGAGCGTGATGACGAAGAACGACGCGACCAGCGGCCCGAGCGCGAACCCGATGTTGCCCCCGACCGAGAACAGCGACATCCCGCTCGCACGCTTGCTTCCGCTCACGTAGCTGGCGAACTTCGAGCCCTCCGGGTGGTAGGCGGCGACGCCGAGCCCCGAGAAGAGCACGCCGACGATGACGAGCCCGTAGCTCGGCGCGATCGAGGCGAACGCGATCCCGATGCCGGCGAGCGAGACCCCTACCGGCAGGAGCCAGAGCGCCCCGCGCACGTCCGACCAGAGGCCGAAAGCCGGCTGGATGA
This sequence comes from uncultured Actinomycetes bacterium, assembly GCA_963839745.1. GTDB lineage: Bacteria > Actinomycetota > Thermoleophilia > Gaiellales > Gaiellaceae > JAIBJN01. The sequence goes on along the minus strand of CAWIWC010000010.1, from coordinate 328,183 downwards.
TGGACGAGCTGAACGTCGCCACGAGGATGAGCGCGCCCACCATCGTGTACGAGAGGTCGAACTTGGCCTCCAAAAAGGGAAGCAGCGCCGGCAGGGACCCCTGCGCCAGGTCGGTCGCCAGATGGCCGGAGGAAAGGGCGGCCATGCCGCGCGAGTCGAAGCCGTCCTTCACGCGCCGAACGTTACCCGGGCGACCTCGTGGCGATGCCTGCCCAACCAACGATGAAGCCCTCCTAAGTGGAGGGCTTCGAGGGGGAGAGGTATTCGCCCGCGGGGGAGGGTGCGGGCGGGGAGAGGGTGGAGCTGCGCTCTGTGGCGCACACCTGGTATCGGCCTCGCGGGGCCGGGGCTGATCCCTCGAACGGGGCACGATGGGAGCGGGCTCCGATACCATCCCGCCTCGCCTATGGAGATCGACGTTGTCGAGGCGCCGCCGGGTGGGGTCGAGGCAGACGTCCTCGTCTTCCCGGTCTACCACCCGGTCACGCTGACAGAGGCGGCCGAGGGGCTGGACCGGCTGCTCGACGGACGGCTTGCCCGCCTGATCGAGGAGGGCGAGATTCGCTGGAAGCGCGGGTCGGTGGCGCTCACGCACACGGACGGCCGGCTCGGTGCGCGCCGCGTGGGCGGCGCCGGCGTCGGTAAGGACGCCCTCGACCCGGACTCGCTCCGCACGGCCGCCGCCGCCGTCACCCGCCGGACGAAGGAGGTCGGCGGCCGGTCGATCGCGTGGCTCATCGAAGGCAAGGGCGGCCTCTCGCCCGCCGACCAGACGCGCGCGATCGTCGAGGGCACGCTCCTCGGCCAGTACGAGAACGGCCGGTGGAAGACGAACGAAGACGACGACGGCGCCGACCTCGAGCGCCTCGTCCTCTGCGGCCCCGGCGCGGCTGCGGGAGCGGACGAAGCCGCGCGCGCAAGCCTCATCGCGTCCTGGGCGAACCGCTGCCGCGACCTCGTCAACGCGCCGGCGAACGAGCTCACCCCCGAGCGCCTCGCCGAGTGGGCCGAGGAAGCCGCGGCCGCCAACCCTTCGCTCCGCTTCGAGGCGCTGGGCCCGGAGGAGATCCGCGCCGCGGGGATGGGCGCCTTCTCGGCCGTGAGCCAGGGGAGCGACAACCCGCCTCGGCTGATCACGCTGACCTACGAGCCGGAGTCGCCTGCCGACCCGGACTTCCGCCTCGGCCTCGTCGGCAAGGCGATCACGTTCGACGCCGGGGGCCTGTCGCTGAAGCCTGCGTACCGCATGGACGAGATGAAGTCGGACATGGGCGGCGGCGCCGCCGTGCTGACCGCGACCGCCGCGATCGCCGAGCTGGGCCTGCCCGTCCGCATCCTCACGGTCGTCCCCTCCTGCGAGAACATGCCCGGCGGCCACGCCTTCCGGCCCGGCGACATCGTCACGTCCATGAGCGGCAAGACGATCGAGATCTCGAACACCGACGCCGAGGGCCGCCTGATCCTGGCCGACGCGCTCTGGTACGCGCGCGAGTCGGGCGCGACGCATCTGATCGACTTCGCCACGCTGACCGGCGGGGTCGTCGTCGCCATGGGAGACCTGTACGCGGGCCTCTTCGGCACCGACGAGGACTGGGTCGCCGAAATCCAGGGCGCCGCGGACGCGAGCGGCGATCACGCCTGGCGTCTGCCGCTCCACGAGCGCTACGCGCGTTACAACGACTCCGCTTTCGCCGACCTGAAGAACTCGTCCGACTACCGGCAGGCCTCCCCCATCCTCGCCGCCGCCTTCCTGCAGGAGTTCGCCGGCGAGGGCCCGTGGGCGCACCTCGACATCGCCGGCACGTCCTACCTCGAGCGCGGCCGCGGCGATTACTACACGCGGCTCGGCGCCACCGGCTACGGCGTGCGGCTCCTCGCCGAGCTGGCCCGCCGCCTCACGTCGTAGTAGTGGACTTCGACCTCTCGGACGAGCACGACCTTCTGCGCAAGACCGTGCGCGAGTTCGCCGAGGAGCGGATCGCGCCGGTCGCCGAGGAGCTCGACCGCGAGCACCGCTTCCCGTACGAGATCGTCTCGGAGCTGGCCGAGCTGGGGCTCATGGGCATCCCGATTCCCGAGGAGCACGGGGGCGCCGGCGGCGACACGCTTTCCTACGCCATCGCGATCGAGGAGCTGACGCGCGTCGACTCCTCGGTGGCGATCACGGTCGCCGCGCACACCTCGCTCGGGACGATGCCGATCCTGCTCTTCGGCACGGAGGAGCAGAAGGCGGAGTGGCTGCCCGACCTCGCCGCGGGCCGCAAGCTGGCCGCTTTCGGCCTGACCGAGCCGGGCGCCGGCTCGGACGCGGGCGCGACGCGCACCCACGCCCAGCTGCGTGACGGCTCGTGGGTGGTCAACGGCTCGAAGATCTTCATCACGAACGCCGGCACCGACATCAGCGCGTGCGTGACCATCACAGCCCGGACCGGCGAGGACGAGATCTCCAACCTGATCGTCCCGAACGGGACGCCGGGCTACGAGATCTCGGCGCCGATGCGCAAGATGGGCTGGAGGGCCTCCGACACGCGCGAGCTCTCGTTCCGCGATTGCGAGGTGCCCGAGGGAAACCTGCTCGGGCCGCGCGGCGCGGGGTTCAAGCAGTTCCTCGAGATCCTCGACGGCGGGCGCATCTCGGTCGCGGCCATGGGCCTGGGCCTGGCACAGGGCGCCTACGAGCTCGCCCGCTCCTACGCCGAGGAGCGCGAGCAGTTCGGCAAGCCTGTGGCGAGGTTCCAGGCCATCCAGTTCGCCCTCGCGGACATGGCCACGGAGATCGAGGCCGCGCGCGGGCTCGTCTACAAGGCCGCGTGGCTCAAGGACCAGGACCGCCCCTTCGCCCAGGAGGCGGCGATGGCGAAGCTGTACACCGGCGAGCTCTCGAAGCGCGTCGCCGACAGGGCGCTGCAGATCCACGGCGGCTACGGCTTCATGGACGAGTACGCGATCTCGCGCCTCTACCGCGACCAGAAGGTGCTGGAGATCGGCGAGGGCACGAACGAGGTCCAGCGGATGGTGATCGCGCGCCACCTCGGGCTCTAAGCACCCGGGAGCTGAACCGAACCCTGCTGGAGCGGCAGCTGCTGCTCCGGCGGGTGGAACGCCCGGCCGCCGAGGTGATCGAGCACCTGGTCGGGATGCAGGCACAGGAGCCGAAGGACCCGTACGTCGGGCTGTGGACGCGGATCGACGGGTTCCGGCCGGAGGAGCTGGAGGCCCTGATCGAGGGCCGCAAGGCGGTGCGGCTCACGCTCATGCGCGGGACGATCCACCTCGTCACCGCCCGCGACTGCCTCGCGATCCGCCCGGCGATCCAGGCGGTGACCGAGCGGATCCACTGGACGGCCAGCCCGTTCGGGCGGCGGCTCGGCGACGCCGACCCGGACGAGGTCGTCGCCGCGGGCCGCATGTTCCTCGAGGAGCAGCCGCGCACGCGCGCACAGGTGCAGGGAGCTGCTCGCGGAGCGCTGGCCGGACCGCGACTCGGAGGCGATGGCGCACACGGTGGCGTACCTCCTCCCGGTCGTGCAGGTCCCGCCGCGCGGCCTCTGGAGCCGCAGCGGGCGGGCGACTCTGGCGACGGTCGAGACCTGGCTCGGCCGGCCGCTCGACGGCGACCCGGCGCCCGACCGCGCGGTGCTGCGGTACCTGGGTGCGTTCGGGCCGGCGAGCACGAAGGACGTGGCCATGTGGTCAGGGTTCACCCGCGTCCGCGAGGTGCTCGAGCGCCTGCGCGGCGGCCTGCGCACGTTCCGCGACGAGAACGGCGTCGAGCTCTTCGACCTCCCGGACGCGCCTATCTCCGCTCCCGACGTGCCGGCGCCTGTTCGCTTCCTGCCGGAGTACGACAACGTCTTCCTCTCCCACGCCGACCGCTCGCGGATCGTCGACCCGGCCCACCGGCCGCAGTTCGGCTCCTGGGACGCACGCTTCTTCCGCATGGTGCTGGTCGGCGGCTTCATTCGCGCCATCTGGCGGCCGGAGGACGGCGATGTCGTCGTGAAGCCGCTGCGCCGCTTGTCGAAGAAAGATGCGGCCGCCGTGGAGGCCGAGGGCCGGCGTCTGGCTGCGTTCCTCAGCGCCGAGAACGTGCGCATACTCCCTGAGTGACCGTCGCTCGCCTCCGGCTCACTCCCGTGGGGGAAACCATGTTTCCCCCACGTGCCCCCTTCTTAGATGCAGTGAAGGAACCTCCCGGTTCCCTCACACACCCTCCACACGCTCACGGGCCGGACGGCCCGTGAGCGGAAGGCTCTACGCGGGCGCCTCCGGCTTCTCGTACCCGTCGTGGAAGGGCGGGTTCTATCCGGCCGACGCCAAGCCGGACACGTTCCTGCGCCACTACGCCGAGCGGGTGAACACGGTGGAGCTCAACAACACGTTCTACCGCGTGCCCGAGGAGGACCAGTTCGACCGGTGGGCGGCCCAGGTGCCCGAGGGGTTCCGCTTCGCCGTGACGATGAGCCGCCGGCTGACCTCGTTCGGGCGCGTCGAGGGCGTCGACGCCTTCTGCCGCATGGCGCTGCGCCTCGGCGAACACCTCGGGCCGCTGCGCGTGAAGGTGCCGCAGGCGCGCGACGACGGCTTCCTGCGACTGTTCCTCGACTCGCTCGAGCCCGGCGTGCCGGTCGCCATCGACTTCCGCCACGACTCGTGGGACACGCCCGACGTGAGCGCGCTTCTCGACGAGCGCGGCGTCGCCCGCGTGGACGCGCACGACACCACGGCGCCCTTCAGGTACCTCCGCTTCCGCGATCCGCCCTACGACGAGGCGGCGCTCGCCGGGCTGGCGGAGACGGTCCGCCCTCTCCTGGCCGACGGCACGGACGTCTACGGCTTCTTCCGCCACGAGGACGAGCCGACCGCGCCGCTCTACGCCGAGCGGTTGCGCGAGCTGGTCGGGGAGTAGGCTTGCGGCGATGAGCGGCCGGCCCGAGGTGATCGTGGACGTCGTCTTCGAGGACGGCCTCCTCTATCTCACCGTCTCCAACATCGGCGACCGACCCGCGCTCGACGTGAAGACGACCTTCAACCGCAAGCTCGTCGGCCTCGGCGGCACGAAGGACGTCGCCGCGCTGCCGCTCTTCGCCAACATCCCGTTCCTCGCGCCGAGCAAGGAGATCAGGACGCTCCTCGACTCGACCGCGTCCTGGTTCAGCCGCCGCGGCGCGAAGACCGTCGTCGCGCGGGTCACCTACCGCGACGCCGAGAAGAAGGAGTACAAGGGCGCCATGACCCACGACCTCGAGATCTACCGCGAGATCGCCTACGTGAGAGGAGACTGACCGATGGCCGGCGCGAGACGAGATCCGTTCAAGAACTACTCCTTCCTCGTCGAGATCGACGGGATCGCCTCGTCGGCGTTCAAGAGCGTGAGCGGCCTCGCCGCCGAGGCGGAGGTGATCGAGTACCGCGAGGGCTCGGACCCCGTTTCCTCCTCACGGAAGCTCCCGGGCCGCGTGCGCTATCCCAACGTGCGGCTGAGCCGCGGTCTCACGACCTCCCGCGACCTGTGGGACTGGTGGGAGACGGTCGTGAACGGCACCGTCGAGCGCCGGAACGTCGCCATCACGCTCCTCGACGACTCGCGCACGCCGGTGCTGCGCTGGCTCCTGCGCGACGCGTGGGTTGCGAAGTTCGAGGCGCCCGAGCTCGACGCGTCGGCGAACGAGGTCGCGATCGAGACCCTCGAGCTCGCCCACGAGCGGCTCGAGCTCGACACCTAGCGCACGGAAGACATCGGCCGGCCACGCCGTCGTGAAGGCATGGCCCAACACCCCCTCACAAGGCTTGCGCGCGTGCGCGCCAGGCTGGACCGTGTTCTCGAGGCAGAGCGGCGGCGCAAGCTGCGGCGTGGCGCCACCCGCCTCCTCGTCTCCACGCGGCGCTAGCGCACCCGCTCGACCGGATAGCCCTCGGCGTTCAGGCGGGCGAAGAGCTCGTCGCAGTGCTCCTCGTCGCGCATGGCGAGGGTGAGCTCGATCTCCGTGCCCGTGACCGGGAGATCCATGCCCTCGCGGTGGTGGTCGACGCCGAGGACGTTCGCGCGGCCCTCGGCGACGAGAGCGAGCAGGTCGGCGAGGTTCCCGGGACGGTCGTCGACGCGCGTGCGGACGACCAGGTAGCGGCCGGCCCGCGTGAGGCCGTGCCGCAGGACCTCGATCAGCATGCTCGCGTCGATGTTCCCGCCCGAGAGGAGCGCACAGACCGGGCCATCTCCGTCGACCTTCCCGGCGAGGAGCGCCGCCACCGAGGCCGCTCCGGCGCCCTCGACCGTCAGCTTGCAGCGCTCGCTGACGAGGAGGATCGCACCCGCGATCTCCGCGTCGGTGACGGTGACCACGGCTTCGAGCTTGCCCTCGAGGAGGCCCTTCGTCAGCTCGCCGGGCTGCTTGACGTGGATACCGTCGGCGATCGTGCTGCCGATCGGCTCGTGGCCGGCGAAGGGAGCGCAGTTCGCCGGCTGGACACCCACGATCTTCAGCTCCGGCCGCAGCTCGGCGAGCGCCAGCGCGATGCCCGAGGCGAGGCCGCCGCCCCCGATCGGGACGACCAGGGTCTCGACCGCCGGGTCGAGCTGCTCGGCGAGCTCGAGGCCGAGCGTCCCCTGGCCCGCGATCACGAGCGGATCCTCGAAGGCGTGGACGAACGTCTCCCCCGCCTCGACCCGCTCCTGTGCCGCGGCGCCCGCGTCGTCGAAGTTGCGCCCGGCGAGCACGACCTCGGCGCCGTAGCTCTTCGTCGCCTCGATCTTCGCCGTGGGGGCGTCCTCGGGCATGAAGACGGTGGCCCGGACGCCGTTCTCGCGCGCCGCCCAGGCGACCGCCTGGCCGTGGTTGCCCGCGCTGGCCGTGACGACGCCGGCCGCCCGCTCGGCGTCGGTCAGCTTGGCGATCCGGTTGTAGGCGCCGCGGATCTTGAAGGAGCCGGTGCGCTGGAGGTTCTCGGCCTTGAGCCAGACCGTGCGCCCCACGAGACGGCCGAGCGTCTCCGAGGAGAGCATGGGCGTCTCCCGCGCCACACCCTGGAGACGCGTGCGCGCGTCCTGGATCTCAGCGAGCGTCGGACCCGTCATCCCGCACCTTGAATACCCGTTCCATGATCTCGCGCACCGCGGTGAGCGGATCGAGCTCGCGCCGCTGCACCTCGCCCAGAAGGCGACGCAGTTCCTCGTCCTCGGCCACGGCCTCCTGGAGACGCGTCTTGGCGCGCGCGCTCGCGACGGCGAAAACCTCACCGGCGAGGTTCCGAGCGCGGCGCTCGGCCAGCGTGCCGCTCTCTTCCAGGTGGGCGCGATGCTCCTCGATCTTCCCCCAGAGCTCATCGACGCCCTCGCCCTGCACGGCCTCGGTGAGCACGATCGGCGGCTTCCAGTCACGCTCGGTGTCCAGGGCGAGGATGGAGCGCACCTCGTTGACCATCGTCTTCGCCGCAGGATGGTCGCACTTGTTGACGGCGATGACGTCGGGGATCTCCATGATCCCCGCCTTCAGCGCCTGGATCGAGTCGCCCGAGCCGGGCATGAGGACGAGCAGGACCGTGTCGGCGATCGTGATCACCTCGACCTCGCTCTGGCCCGCGCCGACCGTCTCGAGGAACACCAGCTCCTTGCCCGCGGCATCCAGCAGGAGCGCGGCCTGGAGGGTCGCCTCGGCCAGGCCGCCGAGGTGGCCCCGAGTTCCCATCGAGCGAATGAAGACCTCGGGGTCGAGGAAGTGGTCGGCGAGGCGGATGCGGTCGCCGAGGAGGGCGCCCTTCGTGAACGGGCTCGACGGGTCGACGGAGATGACGCCGACGCTGCGGCCGTCGCCCCGGACGCGCCTGACGAGCGCGCTGATCAGGCTCGACTTGCCCACGCCGGGCGGCCCGGTGACGCCGATCGCGTACGCGTTGCCGGTCTCGCGGTAGAGCTCCTTCACGAGCTCGTAGGCAAGCGGGTCGGAGCTTTCGACGAGCGTGATCGCACGCGCCAGCGCACGACGGTCTCCTTCGCGAACGCCGTCGGCGAGCGTCTCGAGGGTCCAGCGCGTCGGCACTAGCTGTTCGCCGGCGCGGCCACGCGGCGCATCGCCTCAGCGAAGAGCTCGTTCTCCTCGCGCGAGCCGACCGTGATCCGGATCGCGCCCGGCGCGCCGAACGGCCCCAGCGGGCGGACGATGACGCCTTCGCGGAGCAGCGCGTCGAACACGGGCCGCGCGTCGTCGCCGACCTCTGCATAGACGAAGTTCGCCACGGGGGGCGAGGCGATCGTGAGGCCGAGGTCGGCGCAGAGCTCGACCAGGTGTGCCCGGGACTCGCCGGTCACGCGGCGGCGGCGCTCGAGCTCGTCCGGGTCGTCCATGCTGGCTGCGGCCGCGTCCTGCGCCTGCTGTGTGATGTCGAACGCGTTTCGCACCTTCTTGATCGCGTCGACGACCTCCTTTTGGCCGATCCCGTAGCCGACGCGGAGCCCCGCGAGGCCGTAGATCTTCGAGAACGTGCGCAGGACGAGCACGCGGCGGCCGGCTTTGAAGTGCTCCTCGATCCCGTCCGGATAATCGGGCTCCTGGAGATACTCGTGGTACGCCTCGTCGAGCACCGTGAGGACGTGGTCGGGCACGGCGGCGAAGTAGGCGTCGACGTCGTCTCGGCCGATCATCGTCCCCGTCGGGTTGTTCGGGTTGCAGAGGTAGACGATCTTCGTCCGCCCGGTGATCGCGGCCAGCATGCGCTCGACGTCGTAGTGGTGGTCGGTGAGCGGGACGCGGACCGGCGTCGCGCCCATCTTGATCGCGGCCAGCGGGTAGCTCGCAAAGGACGGCCAGCCGAAGACGACCTCGTCGCCGGGGTCGAGCGCTGCCAGCGAGAGGTAGGCGATGATCGCGTCGGCGCCTGCAGCCACGGCCACGTTGGACGGCTCGACGCCGTGCCGCTCGGCGAGCCGCATGACGAGGCGGTACGCGCCCCCGTCCGGATAGCGGTTCAGGCCCGGTAGCCCGCGCTCCAGCGCCGCGAGCGCGGCCGGGAACGGCCCGAACTGCCCCTCGTTGGAGGCCAGCTTGACCACGCGGTCGAGCCCGAGCTCGCGCTGCACCTCCTCGACCGGCTTGCCCGGCTCGTACGGGATGAGATCCGCGATCGCGGGCCTGAACAGGTCGCCGGGCACACGGAAACCTTAACCTGCGGCACTTCGACCGGACCGCCTCGAGGCGTCGCCTGGTTCCACCGGCGGCTTGGCCCGGTACTACTCCTCGACGGCGAAGGACGTCACCACTTGCTCGCAGCCCCTCTTCATCTCCTCGGCACGCTCTGGCGTGAAGGCGCAATTGAGTGCGTAGATCGTCGTTCCGTCGAAGACGAACGTGACTCGCCGCGTGAGACCGTCTTGTGGATGAGAGACGAAGCGGATGGCGGGAAGTCCTCCGACGGTCAGCCGACTCGGGCCCTCGGTGGACGGGTCGAGCCCGCCGGCGACGTCGGCCAGAACGTCGTCGACGTTCTTCTCGGTCACGGTGACGTCGCCACGGGAGATCTCGAAGATGAGACCCGTGAGGCTGTTCTCCTCCGGAGTGAACGCCGTTCCGAACACTGCCGCCGGATCGACGGCCTCGTACTCCGCCTCGCCCCAGTTCTCCGGATAGGTGAACGACACGCCCTCGCGCTCGAACGTGTTCTCCCCACCGCCGCAGGCTGCAAGGGACACGAGAAGGAGCGCAAATATTGTCACTCTTGGCACAAGTCGCGATCCTACGCCCGAGAGGCCGGGCGCAGCAACCAGTTCGGCCCGCTGCTCGCGCCTCCCCACCGGCCCGCAGCTTGAACGGCGCGGTCGGCGCGGCGGGAGGTACGCTGCCGCTCCGAAACACCGAAGTGCGGTGATCTAGTGGACTCGCCCACCGAAATCGGCCTCTTCCCCCTCAACCTGGTGCTCGTTCCGGGCGAGCAGGCGCCCCTGCACGTCTTCGAGCCGCGCTATCGCGAGCTGATCAGCGAGTGCCTGGACTTCGGCAACGACTTCGGCCTCCTGCTCGAGGACGACGAGGGGATGCGCGAGGTGGGGACACGCTGCAAGGTCGTCGAGGTGATCGACCGCTTCCCCGACGGCCGTCTCAACGTCGTCGTCGAGGCAACCGAGCGCTTCCAGCTCCTCGAGGTCACGGACGGACGCACGTTCAGCACCGCCGAGATCGAGACGCTGCCCGACGAGTCGGACACGCCCCTGGAGGACGAGGTGGAGGAGGTGCTTGCCGCCTACGCCCGCGTCGTCGCCGCGGCGGAGGCCGAGCTGGACGACCTCGATCTCGACGCCGACTCGGTCGCGTACCAGATCGCCGCCCGCATCGACTTCGGCACCGAGGTCAAGCAGGGCCTGCTCGAGCTGCGCTCCGAGCGGGAGCGGGTCATCAAGCTCGCGCCGATGCTGAACCAGGCCGCGGAGGCGGTCGAGCGCGAGCGCGAGATCAGGACGCGAGCCGCCGGCAACGGCCGCGTCGAGCCGCTCTAGCCGGCGTCCCACCGGCAGGTCCCGGCGGGCCGCGGGCTTACGCCGGGCGGCGGACGCCGTGGACCGGGCGGCCGGCGGCTTCCCAGGCGTAATAGGAGGCGCTCGGGCCGAACGATCGCTCGTACGGGACGATGCGTGGGTTGCGGCCGACCTCCATCGCGCGCTGGGCGTGCCAGAGGAGGTTGGGGTCGTCGCGCTCGACCCACACGAGGATGAGGTGGACGGCGGTCATGAACTCGGCCACGAACGCGCAGCCGGGCGCCGGGCACGGGAACGGGTCGGTGCGGACGCAGAACCAGCCGGCGTGGTCATCGTCGGAGTCGTCGATCCAGAGCTCCTCTTCCTCCACGAGCTCCTGCTCCTGGAAGAGGAGCTGTCCGCGTCTCGGCTCGGCCGGCTCGGTCATCCGATCTGCTTCGCCATCAGGATCGCGTCCACGAAGCCGGTGCCGCGCCGGTAGTGGCGGCGGCGGTAGCCCTCGCGCTCGTAGCCGAGCTGCTCGTAGAGCGCGATCGCGGCGTGGTTGTAGGGGAAAACGTGCAGTTCGAGCTTGGTGACGCCGACCTCGCGCGCCCAGGCCTCGCCGGCCTCCATGAGCGCGCGGCCGATCCCCTGTCGCCGGCGCTCGTAGGAGACCATGAGCCCGAGATCGGCGATGTGCTCGCTCGCCGGGTGCGGGTCGCGCGCGAGCGAGATACGCCCGACGATGCCTTCCTCGTCCTCGGCGACGAAGACGGCCGCGTGCGGGTGACGGCGCACCGTGCGGAGGTAGCGGCGCTCCTCGGAAGGGCTCCGCCACTCCCCGTCCGTGATCAGCCAGCCCTCCTCTTCGGCGCCGACCGCGCGCGCGAGCTCGACGAGCGCGGCGGCGTCACCGGGAGCCGCGCGGCGGACGACGACCGTCACGCGACCACCAGGCCGGCCCCGCCGCGGCGTGGGTCGCCGGCGGCCTCCAGCTCGCCGTTGCGCCCCACGACGGCGGCGGCGCCGCCGAAGTAGAGGTTGCGCCCGGCCCAGCGCGTGACGTCGTAGCCCTGCTCCTCCAGGAGATCGGCGGCCGCGGCGTCGGTGCCGCCCTCGAGCTGCAGCACGTCCTCCTCCAGGTGCACGCGGGGGTCCTCGATCGCCTCTCTGGCGCTGAGGCCGTGGTCGACGACGTTGACGACGATCTGGAGGATGGCGGCCCGCAGCCGGATGGAGCCCGCGCTTCCCACGACCAGGCGCGGGCGGCCGCGGTCGAGCACGAACGACGGCGCCATCATGCTCGTCAGGCGCTCGCCGGGACGCGCGGCCCTGCCCGGCGGGTTGAGGTCGTGCTCGCCGAGCATGTTGTTCAGCTGGATGCCGGTGCCGGGGACGAACAAGCCCGAGCCGCAGCCGGTCGAGGCCGAAAGCGACGCGGCGTTGCCGTCGCCGTCCACGACGCTGATGTGCGTCGTCGAGGGGATCCCGCTCGTCTCGTGGACGGGGACGCGGGCATTCTCGCGCGCGGCCTGGGCCGCTTCCGCGACGCGCTCGTCCGCGAGGATGCGGCGCGTCGCGCCGCCGCGGTAGAGGTCGGCAACGAAGCTGCCGCCGCGGATCCGCGCCGTCTCGCGCATCGCCTCGGTGAGCACGGAGATCGCCTCCGCGCTGCCGCGCGCGGGCATCGGCCCGAGCCGGTCGAGGATGCGGAGCGCGAACGCGATCAGGAGGCCGCCCGAGGACGGCGGCGGGTTCGAGACGAACTCCGTGCCGCGGTAGGCGGCCCGCACGGGGCGGCGCTGGATCACCCGGTAGTCGGCCAGGTCGGACTCCGTCACGCGGCCGCCGCGCTCACGCACGACGCCGGCGACACGGCGCGCCAGCTCGCCGCGGTAGAAGGTGTCTGCACCCTCCGCGGCCAGCCACTCGAGCGTGCCGGCGAGCTCGTCCATCACGACCTCCTGCCCCTCCTCGAGCGGGCAGTCGCCGCCGTAGACGCGACGGCCTTCCTCCTCGTGACGGAGGATCGAGTCGAGGATGTCGTGGAGGAACGCCTGGGCGGCGTTCAGCGGGACTCCCTGCCGTGCGATCTCGACCGCCGGGCCGATGAGCTCGGCCCAGGGAAGCCGCCCGAAACGGCGGTGCGCGGCGGCGAGGCCGGCGGGCGCCCCGGGGACGGCGACCGCGCCGGGGCCGATGAGGAAGACCTGCTTCGTGCGCTCGTCGAAGGGGACGTCGACCGCGACCATCTCCGGGCTCGCCCCAGGCGCCTGATCCGCGCCGGGCACCGCGACGAAGAAGTCCAGCAGCCGGTCGCTCCCGTCACGCGCGGAGTGGACGAGCATGAACCCGCCGCCACCGGGGCCGGTCAGCGGGCTCTCGGCCACCCAGGAGACGAACGCCGACGCAATACAGGCGTCGACCGCGTTTCCTCCCTCGGCGAGGATCCTCGCGCCCGCCTGGGCGGTCAGCGGGTGGCCTGCGGCCACTGCGCCCTTCATGACCAGAGCGTAGCGCCGACGCTTCGCGGTCTAGGAGAGTCTGGCGGAACGGTGCTCGCCGTCGGGGTGCGATGGTCGTTCCGAGGCAAGGACGCAGGGAGCGTTCGTAGCGAATGAGCTACGGGCGCGAGTGAGGACGCAGTCCTCGGGGCGAGCAGCGCGGCCCGGCGGCACCGCCACTGTTTCGTCAGACCCTCCTAAAGATCGCTCAGGAAGCTCGGAGGCTCGAGCGGGTCGGACTCGGTCGCGCGCAGAACGGCGCGCTCGGCGGGCTTGCCGATGCCCGTGGCGATCACGGTCACCCAGACCTGGCCGGCCAGTCGCTCGTCGATGGTCGCCCCGAAGATGATGTTCGTCTCCTCCGTGGCGCCCCTGCGGATGACCTCCGCCGCCTCGTTGACCTCGAGCAGCGTCAGGTCCTCACCGCCGGCGATGGAGAGCAGAATGCCCTTCGCGCCGACGAGCTCCGTGTCGATGAGCGGGGAGCGCAGCGCGCGCTCGGCCGCCTCGTGGGCCCGGTTGTCGCCGGTGGCGAAGCCGATCCCCATCAGCGCGGTGCCGGCGTTCGACATGACCGTCCGGACGTCCGCGAAGTCGAGGTTGATGAGCCCCGGCATCGTGATCAGGTCGCAGATTCCCTGGACGCCCTGGCGGAGAACGTCGTCGGCGATGCGGAACGCGTCCAGCATCGAGGTCGAGCGGTCGAGCACCTCGAGCAGGCGGTCGTTCGGGATCATGATGACCGTGTCGCAGACCTCGCGGAGCGCATCCGCGCCGGCCTGGGCCTGCGAGCGGCGACGCGTGCCCTCGAACCGGAAGGGCATCGTCACGATGCCGACCGTGAGCGCGCCGACATCCCGCGCGAGCTGGGCGACGATGGGCGCCGCGCCCGAGCCGGTTCCGCCGCCCTCGCCGGCGGTCACGAAGACCATGTCCGAGCCGCGGAGCACGTGCTTGATCTGATCCTCGGCCTCCTCGGCGGCGCGGCGGCCGACGTCCGGGTCGGCGCCGGAGCCGAGGCCCTGGGTCAGGTCGCGGCCGATGTGGAGCTTGATCGGCGCCTCGCACTGCTTCAGCTGCTGAATGTCCGTGTTGACCGCGATGAACTCGACCTGCGAGATGCCGGCCTCGATCATGCGGTTGACCGCGTTCAGGCCGGCGCCGCCGACGCCCACGACTCGGATGACCGCGAGGTAGGCAGCGGAGTCGGGCCGCGGCGTGGTGCGCATGCGGGGCGCGGGCTCGACGAGGCGGCGCATGGCCTGCCGGCGGTCGACCTCGGGATCCGCGTAGGGCCGCTCGGGCTCGCCTACGCGCTCGGGCGGCGCGACCGGCTCATGAGCGGGCGGTGCGGTCGTTTCCGCCTCGACAGGCGCGGGGCGCTCGGGTGTCGGAGGCGGCTCGGAGAACGTGACGTCCTCGGACGGAGGCTCGGACGTGGCCTCGGGCTCCGAGACCGGCTCCGCGTGACGCTCTCCCGACGGAGGCGGCTCGGGCGCGGGGTTGGGAACGGCGGCAGCCGACTCCACGGTCGCCATGTCCTCCGGGCGCGGCTTCTGCTCTCCAGCCTCCTGGCCGGGGTCGCCCTCCTTCTCGGACTGGCGCTGCGCTGCCTCGGTCGCCTTGAAGAGCTCGGCGAGCGGGCCCTCACGCATGCTGGCGCGGCGTCGCGCCATCGAGCACCTCCTTTGCGAGCTCGCGGTAGGCCTGAGCGGCTGATCCGGACGGCTCGTACTTGAGCACGGAGCTGCCCTGCACGGGCGCTTCCGCATAGCGCACGGTCTTGCGGATCCGTGTGTCGAAGACGAGCTCGCCGAAGTTCTCCTTGAGCATCTCGACGGCTTCCTTCGAGTGCAGCGTGCGGCCGTCGTACATGGTCGCCAGGATCCCGCGGATCTCGACCGTCGGGTTGAGGTTCTCGCGGATCATCGTCAGCGTGTTCTCCAGCTGGACGAGGCCGCGCAGCGAGAGGTACTCGCACTGCACCGGGACGATGACGCTGTCCGAGGCCGTGAGCGCGTTGATCGTCAGGAGCCCGAGCGACGGGGGCGTGTCGATGAGGATGTAGTCGTAGCGGCTACGGGCGGGCAGCAGTCCCTTCTGGAGGGCGCGCTCGCGCCCGATCATGCTCGAGAGCGCGAGCTCGGCGCCGGCGAGGTCGATCGACGAGACGGCGAGGTCGATCTCCGTGCGATGGATGACCTCGTCGATGGGCAGGCTGTGGACGAGGACGTCGAACATCGAGCGCTCGACGGTGTCCGGGTCCATGCCCTGGCTCATGGTCAGATTGCCCTGTGGGTCGAGGTCGACCGCGAGGACGTTGAACCCCTGCTCCTTGAAGGCGACGGCGAGGTTGAGCGTCGTCGTCGTCTTCGCCACGCCGCCCTTCTGGTTGGCGAGCGCGATGACCTGACCCAGCGTGACTCCCTGTGAGGTAGGCGTCTGCTTGCGCGGACGCGTGAGGATTCCGGAAAGGCCCATTGAGGGCTCCTGTTTCGTGCCAGGGTAGCACAATCCTTCCCCGTTTCCCGTGCCGCAATCCGGCTTGGCAAGCGGGCCTGCGGGGTTTTTGCCCTCCGGGGGGAGCCCCGATCTCGCGAGGTCGCCGCCTAGCGGCGGAGCGCGAGCAGCGAGAGCATCTCGAAGCACGCGTTCGCGGCGACGAACGCCGTCACGCCGGCAGGGTCGAACGGCGGCGAGACCTCGACGCAATCGAAGCCCCGGAAGTCGAGGCCCGCCAGGGACCGAACGTACGTGAGCGCGTCGCGACTCGAGGGCCCGCCGACCTCGGGCGTGCCCGTCCCCGGCGCGAACGCCGGGTCGACGAAGTCGATGTCGAACGAGAGGAAGCACGGGCCTGCGCCGACCCGCTCACGGGCACGGTCGGAGAAGCCGCCGGGGCCGAGCGCGGCGAGCTCCTCGTACGTCAGCGCGTCGATGCCGAAGTCCGCCGGATACCCGGCTTCGGCGGCCGACGACAGAGATCCGCGCAGGCCGGCCTGGATCGACCGCGAGGTATCGATCAGGCCCTCCTCGACCGCGCGGCGAACGACGCTCCCGTGGAAGAGCTTCTGCCCGAAGTACTCGTCCCAGAGGTCGTGGTGCGAGTCGAACTGGACCAGCGCCAGCGGCCCGTGCACGGCGGCGAGCGCCCTCAGCTCCGCGAGCAGGACCGTGTGGTCGCCGCCGAGGCACAGCGTCGTCACCCCGACGCGGGCGATCTCCTCGAGCGCGGCGGCGGAGCGCTCGAGCGAGTCGGCGGTCGAGCCCGGGACCGTGGGCACGTCGCCGTAATCGACGAGCGAGAGCTTGTCAACGACGTTCACGCCGAGCAGCGGGTTGTAGTTGCGCAGCATCACCGACGCGCTGCGGATCCCCTCCGGCCCGAAGCGGGCGCCGGTGCGGTAGACGACGGCTCCGTCGGTCGGGATACCGACGATCGCCACGTCGACGTCCTCGAGGTCGCGGACGTGCGGGAGCCGCATGAACGTCCGCGGGCCCGAAAAGCGCGGCGTCTCGAACGCGTCGGGCGGCCCGTAGCGCGGCATCGGGGCGCGATTATAGGGCGGTCCTGCCGGTTTCTTCGGGCATCACCTCCTTTCCTCGTGCATCGTCGCGCGGCACCCTTGAAGCGCCGCCTCCGCCGCGGCGGTCTGCACATGCCCGGCCTCCCCGTTGGCGGACGCCCCCTCCCCGTGCTCGACCGCCAGCCAGGCCTCTCCCTCGCGGAGGAGCTGCCTGACCTCCGCGAGGAGATCCGCTGTCGGCGCGCGTGCGCCCTGGAGCGTCTCGATCCGCTCGAGGCGGCGGATGACTTGACGTGCCTCGTCCATGAGCCCGAGGCTACGCCTACGAATCGCGCGGGTGTGTGTCCTCGTGTTCCGGTTCTTGCGCGAATGCGCCACGACATTCGCGCCGGTAGACGATCAGGAGCGCGACCACGCCGGTCGCCCCGACGGCGAGCGTGATCCAGCTGAACTGGTAGATCGGCAGGAGGACGCCGAGCAGCATGCCGAAGATCAGCAGCCGGCAGCGGCGCCGGCGCAGGAGGTCGGCGCGCGAGGGGATCATCCGGCCGCGAGAACGCGCGAGGACGTGCTCACCTGCGGGCGTGGCCGCAGGCCGAGGAGCGCCTCGTCGAGCGTCGCGACGAGCCGCTCGCGTGAACCTTCCAGGAGCGTCTCCACGAGCGCGCGCCTGACGGCGTCCTCCGCCTGCGCGCCCGGGCCGTCACCGTCCAGAAGGGCGCGCAGCGAGATGAGCAGATCCTCGCGCTCGCGGGCGGTCTCGCCGAGCAGCACGGCCGCGCGCATCGCGGCCGCCCACGGGCCCTCGTCGCAGCCGAGGAGCGTGTCGAGCGCCTCCCGGAGCTCGTCGGAGCGGTGCGCGCCACCGTGGAAGAGGGCGAGCTCCCAGCGGTCGAGCGCCTCGAGCAGCTCGTCGGGAGCCTCGGCAAGGCGCGTCTGGAGATCGACGACGAGCGGCGCGCGGAAGACGTCGAGGCGAGTGGCCTCACCTGGCGGCACCTGGGCGGAGGTCGCCGGCATCGGGCGCACGCCGTACGGCCGGTAGTCGAGCCGCTCGAAGACGACGGGCCCGGCCGCGATCGCACCGGGCGTCGCCAGCCGGAGCGCGCTCACTGCGCGACCGAACTCGCCGGGGGCGTCCGGGACGCGGCAGGCCTGCGAGTCGAGCTCGGCCTCCAGCTCGAGGACCAGCGTCCGGTCGACCTCGCGCCCCCAGTCGCGGGGGAGCAGGCGGCCGGCGTCGGGCCAGGATGCGGTCAGCTCGCCGACCGCGGCCGGGCGCACGCGCACGCCGCGGCCGAGCTCGGCGACCCCGCCGGCGGTCAGCCCGACCAACGGCGTGACGGCGGCGTAGGAACGGCGATCGCCGTACAGGGAGCGTTCCAGCTCCGCGTACGCGCGCTCGAAGACGGCGTCGTCCCAGTCGAAGCCGCCGAGCGCCTCGGCAGTGCGGACGAGGAGCGGGATGAGGATCGTGCGCCTGAGCGCCTCGTCCTCGCCGATGCGCTCGTCGGCGTGGGCGCTGGCGAAGATTCCGGCGGCGGGCTCGTCCTTCAGCGCGGACAGAGCCTCGCGCGCGTCCTCGCGGAGGGCGAGGCGGCCGGCGCGCTGCTCGACGAACGAGCCGACGAGAGGCCGGTACTCGTAGAGGGTCGGCCGGTTCGGGCCCCCGTGCTCCTCGAGCGCGATCGGGATGTCGGCCCCGCCCTCGAGCTCCATCCCGAGATCGAAGAAGGCGCCCAGGCAGAAGCCGCGCAGGGCGGTGAAGAGCTCGGGCGAGCGGGGAGGCCTGCCCGTGCCCCCGTCGAGGGGGCTGCGATCGGAAGCCCGGTCGGACACGCGGAACGGTTACGCCTTCGCGGGGCCCGTTCCTGCCTGGCACCCGGGGCACCAGTAGGCCATGCGGGCCTCGTCGCCCTGCGGAAACGACCGGATCTCCTCACCGCAGCGCCGGCACGGCCGTCCCGCCAGGCGGTACACCCGGTGCCGCCGGCGGCCCGCCCGCATGAGGCGCGCCGCCTCGCCGACGATCCGCTGGAGATCCTCGTCTTCCAGCTCTCCGAGCGGCCGCCAGGGAGAGATCTCGGCCTCGAAGAGGATCTCCGTCTTCCACATGTTCCCGATACCCGAGAGGAGGCGCTGGTCGAGGAGGGCGTCGCCCACCTGCCGTGACGGGCCGGCCGCCCGGAGGCGTGCGACCATGGCGTCCAGGTCGGGGGGATCGGCAAGGACGTCGGGGCCGAGCCGCGCCACTGCCGGAGAGCGGCCGCGGGTGAGCTCGAGCACGGGCCCGTTCCAGAGCACGGCCTGGCGCTCTCGACCGCGCAGGACGAGCCACGGCCTCCCGAACGGCTCCGTCCCGGCTGCCTGCACCCGCCACCGTCCGTGCATGCGGAGGTGGCTGCGGAGAAGCAGGCCGCCCTCGAAGCTCAGCAAGAGGTTCTTCCCGACCGCCTCGACGCGCTCGAGGCGTAGGCCGTCGAGCCGCTCCGGGAGCCGCAGCACTGCCGCGCGCGGATGCGGTGTCTCGACCGCGACGACCTCGCCCTCGAGGACGCGGAGCCGATCCGCCGCGCGATGGAGCGCGTCGCCCTCAGGCATCGACCGGCGTCAGGCGCGCAGCACGGCGCGCCGCGGGCCGGCGAGGAAGCCGGCCTCGAGAAGGAGCGGCATGACCTCGGTCTCCCCCACCGGCTCGCCGTCGAAGCGCTCGACCGCGAGGCGCTTGAGACCGGTCGCCCGCGCGTGCTGGACGAGGGCCGTCAGGGCCGTTCGCAGCCAGCCCTCCTCGGGCTCCCGCAGCGGCACGAGGGAGCGCCCGCCGCGCTCGACGAAGAGCGCAGCCTCGCCGCCGATGAGAACGACATGCGCGCCGGCCACCCGCGCGGCGCGTGCCCCGGAGCGCTTCGGCCACGAGAGCGCCGCGCCGTACGGTTGCGCCGGATCGGCGGCCGCGAAAACCAGCGCGGTCTCCTCCTCCGGCTTCTCGCGGAGCCGCTCGACTGCGCCGGGGAGGGCGAACTGCGCCCCACCGAGCCCCTCGACGAAGTATCCGCGGCGGCAGACGCCGAGCGTCTCCAGCTTGCGCAGCTCGCGGTAGACGGGCGCGTAGCCGCCCGGGATCCCCTCGGCCCGGACGCCGTCGCGCGTGACGATCCCGTGCCGCTCGAGGAGGAGCTCTGCGAGTGCGCGAGGATCAGGCTCGCCCGGGAAGAGCCCGACGGCCGAAGACCAGCGCCCCTGCGTGGCCGTGATGGCGTTCGCCCGGGCCCGCGAGAACCGTCGAGGGCGCTTCTGCGGGCGCGCGGCCTGGAAGCGGCGGCTCGCGCGCAGCGGCTGCCAGGCGTCGTTCGTCGCCTCACCCGCCCAGACGAGATCCCAGAGCGCCGGCAGTGCGGCCTCGCCCTCGAGGCCGGTCGCGGCCAGGAGGTCGTACCAGAAGAGCGCGCCGGCGCCGAGCGCCTCCCTGATCGCTTCGTGTGCCTCGCCGTCGGGAGGCGGCAGCGCGCCCGGCCTACCGAGCGCCGCGGCGTCCTCGCGGAAGTACAGCGCCACCCGCTCGAGCCCGGCGCCCACCCAGACGACCTCCCCGGAGGCGGTGAGCTGGTCGAGCCAGGCCGCCTGGTAGCCGGGGACCCGGCGCGGGAGCAGGTCGCCCTCCCAGAGCGCGACCGGGAGCGAGAGCCCCTGAAGCGGAACGAGCGCCTCCCTGAGGGTCGCGCGCCGGTCGACGCCCTGCCACCCCGGCAGGAAACGCCCGAGCGCGCCCTGGTCGACGGGCTCGACCTCCTTGCGCAGCCGCGCGAGGCTGGCGCGCCGCAGCCGGCGCAGCACGTCGGGGTCGCACCATTCGCGCTCCGTGCCTCCCGGCCGCAGCTCGCCGCGGACGAGGTCGAGGCCCGCGAGGATCTCCTCGGCCCGCAGGGGGTCGAGCGCGAAGCGGCTCGCGACCTCCGCGGTCGTGAACGGACCGCGGCCCCGGGCAAAGCGGCGCAGGATCCAGCCGAGCGGGTCCTCCCCGCCGTCGAGGTAGGCATCGGGGAGGCCCGAGGGCGGCATCGCGCCGAGCGCGTCGCGGTAGCGGCCCGCGTCCTCGGCGGCGATCAGGTGCTCGCCTCCGGCCAGGCGCACGCGAACGACTCGCCGCTCGGCCTCGAGCGTAGCGGCGAGCTCCTCGTCGAACTCGCCGGCCACCAGGTCGCCGCGGCGAAGGAGCAGGTCGTGAAGCTGGTCGGGCGAGCCCGCGCGGCCGCGGAGCTGCTCCTCGACCTCGTCCACGGCATCGCGGTCGATCAGGTCGCGCAGCTCCTCCTGGCCGAGGAGCTCCTTGAGCAGGTCGCGGTCGAGGGCGAGCGCCTGCGCGCGCCGCTCCGCGAGCGGCGTGTCGTCCTCGTACATGTACGTGGCGACGTAGTCGAAGAGGAGCGAGGACGCGAAGGGCGAGGCGCTCGGCGTCTCGACCTCGACCAGGTCGATGCGGCGCTGCCTCAGAGCCTCGAGGAGCGCGCGCAGGGCCGGAAGGTCGAAGACGTCCTGGAGGCACTCGCGGAACGTCTCGAGCACAACCGGGAAGTCGGGATAGCGGCGCGCCACCTGCAGGAGGCCCTGCGCCTTGAGGCGCTGCTGCCAGAGCGGCGTGCGCTGCCCGGGCCGCCGGCGCGGGATGAGGAGCGCGCGGGCGGCATTCTCGCGGAAGCGCGCGCCGAAGAGCGCTGCGCCTCCGAGCTCGGCGACGACGAGGTCGTCGAGCTCGTCCCGCCCGACCAGCAGCTCCTCGAGCGGCGGCGGGGCGTCTGCGTCGGGCAGGTGCAGCGCGATCCCGTCGTCCGACCAGATGAAGTTCACCTCGAGCCCCAGGGACTCGCGCAGGCGCGCTGCGAGCGCCAGCGCCCACGGTGCGTGCACGCGCGCGCCGAACGGCGTGAGGATGCAGAGGCGCCAGTCCCCGATCTCGTCCCGGAAGCGCTCGACCACGATCGTCCGGTCGGAGGGGAGCACGCCGGTCGCCTGCTCCTGCTCGCGCAGGAACGTGAGGAGGTTCCCGGCGGCCCGCTCGTCCAGCTCGTGCTCACCCGTGAGGCGATCGCGCGCCTTCGCGTCCGGCAGCGCGACCAGCTCGCGGCCGGCCCGGCCGATCGCCTCTCCCAGCTCGTACGGCCGCCCGACGCCCTCGCCCTTCCAGAAGGGCACGAGCCCGGGGACGCCGGGCGCCGGGGAGACGAGCACGCGGTCGCGCGTGATCTCCTCGATCCGCCACGTCGAGGCGCCGAGCAGGAACGTCTGGCCCGCGCGCGCCTCGTAAACCATCTCCTCGTCCAGCTCGCCGACGCGGCCGCCGCCGTCCACGAGATGGACGCCGAACAGCCCGCGGTCGGGGATCGTGCCCGCGTTCGTGACGGCGAGCCGCTGCGCGCCCTCGCGTCCGCGCACCAGCCCTGCGGAGCGATCCCAGGTGATGCGTGGCCGCAGCTCCGCGAACTCCTCCGACGGATAGCGCCCGGCGAGCATGTCGAGGACGTTCTCGAGCTGCTCGCGGGAGAGGTCGCGGAACGGCCACGCGCGACGGACGAGGTCGTGGAGCTCGTCGACCGCGATCTCCTCCTCAGCGCAGATGGCGACGATCTGCTGCGCGAGCACGTCGAGCGGGTTCCGCGGCACGCGGGTCTCCTCGATCAGTCCCTCCTTCATGCGCTGCGCGACGACGGCCGACTCGAGCAGATCGGCGCGGAACTTCGGGAAGATGCGGCCCTTCGAGGCCTCGTCCAGCCGATGCCCGGCCCGCCCGACCCGCTGGAGCCCCCGCGCGACCGACTTGGGCGACTCGACCTGGATGACGAGGTCGACGGCGCCCATGTCGATCCCGAGCTCGAGCGACGAGGTGGCCACGAGGCACGGGATCTCGCCCTTCTTGAGCAGCTCCTCGACCTCGACCCGCTGCTCGCGTGCCAGCGACCCGTGGTGCGCGCGGGCAATCTCCGTCTCGGCCAGCTCGTTGAGGCGGAGCGCGAGGCGCTCGGCGAGCCGGCGGTTGTTGACGAAGACGATCGTGGAGCGGTGCTCCCGCACGAGCTCGAGCAAGGCAGGGTGGATCGAGGGCCAGATGGAGCCGCCCTCGCCGGGCTCTCGCATGTCCTCCAGCGGCACGACGACGCGAAGGTCGAGCTCCTTGCGCGTGCCGGCGTCCACGAGCTCGATCGGTCTGCCGCCCGAGACGAAGCGGCCGATCTCCTCGAGCGGCCGCTGGGTGGCCGAGAGGCCGACCCGCTGCACGGGCTCGCCGACCAAGCGCTCCAGCCGCTCGAGGCTGAGCGCCAGGTGCGCACCGCGCTTCGAGCCGGCGACGGCGTGCACCTCGTCGACGATGACGACCTCGACGCGGCCGAGCGTCTCGCGAGCGCGCGAGGTGAGCATGAGGAAGAGCGACTCCGGCGTCGTGATCAGGATGTCGGGCGGCGACTTCAGCATCGCCGCGCGCTCCTTCGGCGGCGTGTCGCCGGTGCGGACGGCCACGGAGAGCTCCGACCCGATGCCGGCGAGCGGGCCGCGAAGGTTGCGCTCGACGTCGTAGTTGAGGGCCTTGAGCGGGCTGACGTAGAGCACCTGCGTCCCCTCGCCGGGACGTGCGCGGTCGAGCGCCCAGAGGAAGGCCGCGAGCGTCTTCCCGGAGCCGGTCGGCGCCTGGATGAGGACATGCCGGCCCGAGGCAATCGCCGGCCAGCCCTGCGCTTGCGCGGGCGTCGGCCCGTCGAACGTCCGCTCGAACCAGGTGCGGACTGCCGGCGTGAAGGGTGCGAGCGGCTCCACGATCCCAGCCTACCGGCGCAGCAGCGCCCGGCCGCGTAGCCGCTCAGGTCAGCAGAACGCGCGGAACGCGCAGGCGCCCGACGAGGAGCAACGCTGCCGGCAGGAGGGCGGCGGCGCGGAGCACGCAGACTCCGGCGAGCTCCCAGTTCGTGGGCGAGCCGACAACGAGAGCGGCCCGTTCGACCTCGTAGTGGGAGACGAACGCCGCGGCGAGCGCGACGGCGACCAGAGCGACCCCCGCGGCGGCCGCCGACCACCGCCGGCCCGCCAGGGCGAGGAGGGCGAGGACGACCGCTACGAACAGGCAGGCCTCGGCGGTGCCCGACTGCCAGGCCACCGCCGCGGGTGCGGCATCCTCCGGCCACGGCGCCGGCGGCAGCCAGCCCTCCATCAGGCGCTGGACGGTTACGAAGAGTGCGCCTGCGCCGCCCAGCACGGCGGCGGCTGCCAGCCTGGTGCGGAGGCGCCATTGCCGGTTGAAGCCCGCGGCGAGGTCCTCGGCCGGGCCGAACCGGGCCAGAGCTGCCTCCTCCGCCTCGTCCCGAGGCACGCCGGAGGCCAGGCGCTCGTCGACGGAGGCTCGCAGGTGATCGTCGACTTCGGCCAGGATCCTGCGGCGGCGAAACGGGCCGACCCTGAGCTCGCCGGCCAGCGCGGCGACGTAGTCGCTCAGGGTCATCGAGCCTCGCCCACGACCGCGGTGACCGCGCCGGAGAACGCGCTCCACTCGCTCCGCCCGCGCTCGAGCCTGCCCCGCCCGCGGCGCGTGAGCCTGTAGACCCGCCTGCGCCGGCCATGAGCCTCCCATCTGCTCGTCAAGAACCCTGACGCCTCGAGCCGATGGAGCGCCGGATACACGGTTCCCTCCGGGAGATCGAAGGCGCCCGCGCTCCGCCGCCGGAGCTCTTCGATGACCGCGTAGCCGTGGGCCGGAGCCTCCGCGAGCACCGCGAGGGCGAGGAGGTCGAGATGTCCGTGGAGCTCGCTCACTCGTACTTAGAGATTCTATACATAGCAAACCTAGGTATCAACGTTGTCGTGCCCTTCGGACAGGAGTACGCTTGCTCCCAGACTCTGGGAGGTCGAGATGGCTAAGAAGGTCGAGTTCGACGTAATCGATCGCTGCCCGGTCCCTCGCGAGCTGGCGGACGAGATCCGGCTCCTCAAGGAGAAGACCGGCGCCACCCTCAGCTCGTGCGATCGCTCGTCGGAGGCCGAGCCGCTGCTCAAAGAAAACAGGAAGATGTCGCAGCGCGCAGCTCTACGACGGCTGGGTCAAGCGGCTGCGCGGCTACAACCCGGCGAACCCACCCGGCTACTCGACGCACGAGCGACGGAACGACGGGGCGGCCTACCCCGGCAGGCGCGGGATCCAGGCTCGAGGACGTGGCAGGTGGGAATGGACTGGAGCCCGCCCGGCCCGGTCGTCCGCGAGGCGGCGAAGCGGGGCTGGATCGTGACCGTGACCTACCAGGACAATCCCAGGGAAGCCCACCACCTGAACTTCCGCAAGGCGCCCGAGTTCGAGATCGAGCTGAAGAAGGGCGACACCGGGAAGCGGGTCCAGGAGTTCACGCAGAAGCTCGCCAACCTCCGGAGCCCGAAGACAGCCGAGCCCTATCTCGAGCAGGACCACTTCCGCTACGACCGATTCGTGGTCGCGGCCGTCCGGCGCTTCCAGGCCGACCATCACCAGAAACAGGACGGCAAGTACGGCTCGCAGACCGCGACGCAGCTCGAGGTTGCCCTGCGCCAGCAGAAGGAGCGCGAGAAGCTCGACTACAAGCGCGGAGACCGGGGCCCCGAGGTCGTGCGGCTGAGCAAGGCGCTCAGCATCGTCGTGGACCCCAAGGGGAAGCCGTACCTGAAGCACCCGCATCCGCGGTACGACAGGTTCGTCGAGGCGGCCGTCAAGCGGTTCCAGAAGGACCGCAAGATCAAGGGCGACGGCGAATTCGACCGGAAGACCCGGGGCACGCTCTACCGCGTGCTGGCGCGGCAGACCGAGGCCGCCGAGAAGGAGAAGGCGGCCGCCTCCAAGGCGTCCAAGAAGCCGAAGACGACGAAGACGGCGAAGAAGGCGAAGGCCTCCAAGTAAGATCGGGGCGTGGCGATCACGCGCCCGACGCACCTGCACTTCACCGGCGACGACGAGGCCGACCGGCTGCTCGCCGAGGAGCCGCTCGCGCTACTGGTCGGGTTCGTGCTCGACCAGCAGGTGACCGTGCAGAAGGCGTTCTCGGGGCCGCTCGAGATCCGCCGGCGGCTCGGGACGCTCGACGCCGCCACCATCGCAGGCACCGACCCCGGCGAGCTGGAGGAGGCCTTCCGGACGCGACCCGCGATCCACCGCTTCCCTGGGAACATGGCGAGGCGCGTGCAGGAGCTGTGCGCCGTGATCGCCGAGGACTACGGCGGCCGCGCCGAGCGCGTCTGGCTCGAGGCCGAGAGTGGCAAGGACCTCGAGAAGCGCCTGCTCGACCTTCCGGGCATCGGGCCGATGAAGGCGCGCTCGCTGATCGCGATCCTCGTCAAGCGCTACGGCGTGCGCCCGCCCGGCTGGGAGGACGTCACGCCAGACCACCCCACGCTCGGCGACGTCGACTCCTATGAGGCCCTCGAGGCCTACCAGGAGAAGAAGCGCGCCTACAAGGCGTCGCTCAGGGCCGCCTCCTCGAAGTAACCGTCAGGCGACGCCGGCGAGGAGCGATGCCCGCGTCTCGCGGAGCATCTCGCGGGCGATGACGATGCGCTGGATCTCCTGCGTGCCCTCGTAGATCTGCGTGATCTTGGCGTCCCGCATCATGCGCTCGACCGGGTACTCCTTCATGTACCCGTAGCCGCCGAGGACCTGGACGGCCTCGGTCGTGACCTCCATCGCCGTGTCCCCGCAGAAGAGCTTCGCCATCGCGGAGAGCTTGGTCAGCGGCTCGACACCCTCGTCGATCGCCATGCCGACCTTGTAGAGCAGCCCGCGGGCCGCCTCGCACTTCGTCTCCATCTCGGCGAGCTTGGCGGCGATGAGCTGGTGCTCGCCGATCGGCTTGCCCATCGTCTCGCGTGTCTTCGCGTACTCGAGCGCGTAGTCGGTCGCACCCTGCGCGATGCCGAGCGCCTGGGCGGCGATCCCGGGGCGCGAGCGGTCGAGCACCCGCATGGCCACCCTGAAGCCGTCGCCCTCCTCGAGCAGGCGGTTCTCGGCGGGGATGCGGCACTCGTTGAAGAAGACCTCGCCAGTCGTCGAGCCCTTGATGCCCATCTTCGGCTCGATCCGCCCGACCTCGAAGCCGGGCGCGTCGCTCTCGACGAGGAAGGCCGAGATGCCGCTGTGGCCGGCCTTCGGGTCCGTCTTGGCGAAGACGACGTAGAGGCTCGCCACGCCCGCGTTGGTGATGAAGCGCTTCGAGCCGTTGAGGACGTACTCGTCGCCCTCGCGGCGGGCCTCGGAACGCATCGCGGCTGCGTCGGAGCCCGAGCCGGGCTCGGTGAGCGCGTAGGCCGGGAGCCACTCGCCGCTGGCCAGCTTCGGCAGGTAACGCTCCTTCTGGTCCTCGCTCCCGTCGTTCTTGATGGCGAGCGCGCCGAGCTCCTGGAGGGCCAGGATCAGGCCGGTGGTCGCGCAGACCTTCGAGATCTCCTCGATAGCGACGAGCACCATCAGCGTTCCCGTGCCCGTGCCGCCGAAGCGCTCCTCGAACGGCAACCCGAGGATCTCGTGCTCGCGCAGCAGCTTGACCATGTCCCACGGGAACTCGCCCGTTTCGTCGATCTCGGCAGCGCGCGGCGCGATGCGCTCGCGGGCGAGTGCGCGGATGAGGTCGCGGATCTCGCGCTGCTCGTCGGAGAGCGGCTCGTACCCCACGGCGGGATTGTAGGGCGCGGGGCGCGCGGCACGCTCTCGTCACGATCCACGCGCCACGCGCGCGCTTCGCGGCGTTACGCTCGAAAGCGGGAGGAGGGCGGGGTGCCCCTAGATTAAGAGCCTCTTTCCGCGCCGCCCCAGTCCAGGTCGCGGACGGCCAGCGGAACACGCACCATTGGGTCGTAGGGCGCCTCGGACGGGAAGACGTAGACGGCGTCCTCGGTGGCGAGCGCGGTCCAGCGCTCGTCGGGCGACCACGCGACCGCCTGAGGATCGCGCGCCGCGGCCGGCAGCGCGAGCGGGCCTGCGTTGCGGTCGAAGAGGCGCACGCCGTCGGGGCCGAAGAGTGCGAAGTACGTGCCCAGAGGGCTGGGACGCATGAAACGGGCTTCCCGCACGACCCAGCGCGGCTGGACCAAAATCACGCGCCCGTGCTCGAGGAGGACGAGGACGCGCTCGGTCGGATCGACAGTCGAATCGGCGAGAACGACCAGCCGGTCCGGGCCGAGGCCAACTGCCTGGACGGCGCGGAATGGGCCTCGTCGCTCGGCAGCAGGCCCGGCGAGCCAACGAGAGATTTCCCGCCCGAGCGTCTCGCGGCTGACCACCACTTGCACCGCTCCGTAGCCCAGGCCGGCCCACACAACGTCGCCGTCGACCGTGCCGAGCCCGCTCGAGTCGGTGAGCGGCCGGCACATCTCGAACGACGGGGCGCGCGCCGGCTCCAGGTCGGGGAGCGACACCGCCCTCAGTCGGCAGTCGTCGTCGGCGTAGGTCAGGACGCCGGTGATCCTGGCGTCGCGGAGACGCGCAGCCGCGGGGCCGGCCTGGCCCGTGAGGTCCGGGGTCGTCGTCGTGGTCTCAGGCGGGCGCGCTTCCCTGACCGGCTCGACGTCGCCGCGGAGGGCATCCACCGCAGCGGCGACGCCCAGGGCGGCGACGGCCCCCACGAGCAGCCAGGTGGCGATCCTGCGCATGGCGCTCAGTCAGTCTTAGCAGCGAATCGCGCATGCAGGTGGTTGTCGTGGTTCCAGAGGGCCTGCACGATCCCCGGCGGCCCCGTGAAACCCGTGAGCGGACCGACGTAGACGATCTCCGCGCCTGCGCGCACGAAGCGGTCGACCAGGTCCTGTGCGAGACGCCGATCGATCTGGTCGACGCGCCTGGGCGGCCGCTCGCGGCGGTCGAGGCGCGGGTAGTACACATCGACGTCGAGCCCGTTCTGGTGCGACGCGTGCTTGGGCCCGAACGGGCCTCCCCGCGGCCGGCTGAGGTCGCCGATGCCGACCCGGGGCGCCTTCGGATGCGCGGCTGCATACTCGCGGACGACGCGAAGCACGATCCGCACGAGACGGTCGGTGCCCCACCTCCGCCACGCACGGTTCGGCTGCTCGCGCCGCACGGGGTCCCAGGTGAAGAGCTCGGCGCGCTCGGCCGGAAGCCGGACGCCGCGCACCAGCCGGCCGGCGGAGGGCGTGCCGAGCGCCACGGAGTCGCGCCAGACGACCGGCTCGACGACCGGGGGCGGCTCCACCAGCAGCAGCGGCCGTCCCGCACCCGAGTCCAGGTAGGCGGCAGCCGGCGCGGCGAAGGCGCAGGCGAGCGCGAAGATGCCGGCGATGGTTCTCACGCGGGTCTCCTGGGTACGCTGGACGACCGAGATGGGGTCCCGGACCTACACCGCCCCTCGCGCCGTACAAGCCGTCGTGGTCGCCGCCCTGCTGACGTCCGCCCTGCTGCTCGCGTTCCCGCCGACGGCGAGCGCGGACGAATACCACAAGGCGATCGGGCGCTCGGAGCAGCTGCGCGTGATCCGCGTTCACCGCTTCGGTGACTTCTCGAGCCCGCGCAAGGTCCTCGTCTTCGGCTGCATCCACGGGAACGAGTGCGAGGGGATCGAGATCACCCGCCGGCTCGCCCGCGGCCCGATCCCGACGAACATCGACCTCTGGATCGTCCACGACCTCAACCCCGACGGACATCGCCTCGGCGTGCGCCAGAACGGGCGAGGCGTCGACCTCAACCGGAACTTCGCCTCCGAGTGGACGAGGATCGGGCAGCGCTGGGATCCGGAGTACTCCGGGCCGCGCCCCTGGTCAGAGCGAGAGACGAGGATCGCCCGCCAGCTGATTCTCCGCGTGCGGCCCGACGTGACGATCTGGTACCACCAGCCGCAGAACCTCGTCCGCGCGTGGGGTCAGAGCCGCGCGAAGGCTCGCCGTTACGCGACCCTCGCAGGTGAGCGCTACGGCTCGATCCGCTGGCCGCGCGGGACCGGGCCCAACTGGCAGAACCACACGTTCCCGGGCACCGCGTCGTTCGTCGTCGAGCTGCCGGCGGGCGAGCTTGCCGACACACGGGCCGCCCGCCACGCGCGCGCCGTGCGGCGTCTGCTCGCCCCCTAGGCCGCGCTCAGACGAGCGTCTCGGCCTCGGATGCGTCGACGCGCTCCGCGAGGAAGGCCGACAGCCGGGCCGCCTCCTCCTCGGTGATCGAGACCGCCGCCTGGGCGCGCGGCGTCTGGCCGCCCGCATTCCACACGCTGAAGCGGACGTGGCGGCGCTCCTTCTCCTCGGCGAGGTAGCGGGATACGCGCAACGCCTTGGACGCGTCCCCGTCGACGAGCGGGTGCGGTGGAAAGAGCTCGACCAGCTTGACGCGCAGCGGCGCGGCGCACCAGGGACAGAAGCGATACCGCTCCTCGACCTGCCCGCGGCAACTCGCACACTCGCGCACCTTCCGGCAAGCGTACGACGGACGCCGGACCTCCGCAAGGCGCGCGGGCGTATCCCTTCGCGGTGGACCGGATGCGCAGATCCGCTCGTATAGTCGGCACGCGATGGCGGGAGCGGGCCGTGACGAGCGTGCCCGGGTGCGGGCCGCACAGGCCGGGTCGGTCGCCGACCTGGAGGAGCTCTTCCGCGCCCACTGGGGCCGCGCGTACAGGGCTGCCTACCTCGTCGTCCACGACGCCGCGGCGGCCGAGGATGTCGCCCAGGAAGCCTTCCTCGCAGCCGTGCGGAACCTCGACCGCTTCGACGCCGCGCGCCCCTTCGGGCCCTGGCTGCACCGGATCGTGGTCAATCGCGCCATCGACTGGTCGCGTGCGCGCGCCCTGCGGCGGGAGGTGGGCGCCGGCGACACGATCGACGAGGCGGCGGCCCCCGAGCGCGGGGCTCCCGCCGCCCCGCTCTCGGGCGAGGTCGTCGCAGCGTTGGCCTCGCTCTCGCCCGATCACCGGGCGGTGATCGTCCTGCGCTACGTCCTCGAGTACTCGCCCGGCGAGATCGCCCGCATGCTGGAGCTGCCCCGCGGCACGGTCAACTCGCGCCTGCGGCGAGGGCTCGACGCTCTCCAGGGCGTCGTCGACGTGGAGGAGCCGGAATGACCGCCCGCGACGTCCGCTCCGCGCTCCTTTCCGCGCCCGTGCCCGACGAGCTCGACGCGCAGCGGCGCGCGTGGGGCGTCGTGAAGGCCGCTTACGCCGAGCGCGAGCCGGTGCGCCGGCCCCGCCGGCTCCGGCTGCTGGTTGCGCTCGCCGTGCTCGCTGTGCTCGTGGCCGCAGCGCTCTCGCCTCCCGGCCGGGCCGTGGGGGACTGGATCCGCGACCGCGTCGCCGGCCAGGAGGAGACGGAGCCTGCGCTCTTCAGGCTGCCCGCCGCCGGCCAGCTGCTCGTCGTGTCGGAGGGCGGCCCGTGGCTCGTCCGGGCGGACGGGTCCAAGCGCCTCCTCGGCGCCTACGACGACGCGTCGTTCTCACCCAGCGCGCGCTTCGTCGTCGCCACTCGCGGGCGCCGCGTGGTCGCGCTCGAGCCCGACGGCGACCCGCGCTGGTCCGTGACGAAGCCCGACCCGGTCGCGGACGCGCGCTGGGCGCCGAGCCCCGGATTCCGGGTCGCGTACCGGGCGGGCGACACGCTGCGCATCGTTGCCGGCGACGGCACGGGGGACCGACTCCTGGCCGAGAACGTCGCCCCGGTCGCCCCGGCCTGGCAGCCGCGCGAGGGCAGCACGATGCTGGCCTACGCGGACGCCGCGGGCCGCGTGCACGTCGCCGATGCCGACGGCGACGAGCTCTGGTCCGCAGACCCGGGCGCCGCTCCCGCCAAGCTCGTGTGGTCGTCCGACGGCGGCATCCTCCTCGTCGTCACGAACGGGCTGCGGCATCCGCTGTACCGCCAGGGCGGGCGCCGCGCCGGCACGCTCAGGACGCCTGCCGCACACGCTGTGCTCGATGCGGAGTTCGCCCCGGGGACCCGCCGCATCGCCTATTCGGCCTTCGACGCCGAGAACGGCCGGGGCATCGTCGTCCTCGGCAAGGAGCGCCTCCAGCGGGTCGAGGGCAGGATCAGCGACCTCACGTTCTCCCCCGACGGGCGCTGGCTCCTGGCCGGTTGGCCCGAGGCCGACCAGTTCCTCTTCCTGCGTCTCCCGGGCGTCGGGCGCATCGTCGCCGTCGACGACGTCCGCCGCGAGTTCGACCCCGGGAGCCCCGGGATCGGCGAGTTCCCGCGGGTCTCGGGCTGGTGCTGCGGCTCCTAGGACCCGTTTCGGCCCGGCTCGCTCAGGCCGTAACG
The DNA here is from genome assembly GCA_963839745.1 of uncultured Actinomycetes bacterium. Classification (GTDB taxonomy): domain Bacteria; phylum Actinomycetota; class Thermoleophilia; order Gaiellales; family Gaiellaceae; genus JAIBJN01. Next base: position 296,465 of record CAWIWC010000010.1, on the reverse strand, counting down.
ATGCGCGGCCGCGACCGCCTGGGCGCGGCTGTGGACCCCGAGCTTCACGAGGATGTGCTGGATGTGCGTGGAGACGGTCTTCGTGCTGATGACGAGCCGCTCGGCGATCTCCCGCTGATCCATGCCGTCCGCGAGGAGTCGGAGCACCTCGAGCTCTCGAGGCGTCAGGAGCATGACGCCCGGCGGTGCCTCGGTTGCGCGGGTCTGCGGGGCCAGATGCCTGCGGACCCTGGCGATGAGCTCGTCGGGATCCAGCGGCTTGACCATGTAGTCGTCCGCTCCGATGAGCAGGCCGGCCGCACGGTCGAACGCCTCGGTCCTCACGGCCGAGACTAGGAGAACGGGGAGGCTGCTGCCGAACGTGTCCTTCAGCTCGCGGCAGATCTCGTACCCGCTGAGGCCGGGGAGCCGGACGTCGAGGATGACGAGCGCCGGTCGCTCCACCGCCGCGGCGAGGACGTCCTCGCCCGACGCGAAGCCGAGAGTCGCGTAGCCCGCCCGCTCGAGCAGGCTCCTGACGAGCTCCCGCAGGTTCGCGTCGTCTTCGACGACGAGAACCTTGCCGCTGAGGTTCTCCATAGGGGGCAGACTGGGCTGGTGTATCTAACAGCACAGACGCCGCAAAGGACAAGACCGTGCTCTACGTCGATCGCATTAGCGCTCGCCCCGGATTCACGTAGGCGAGACACCGACTACTCCATTTATTAGCCCATACGATAAATCGGTCGTTCGCCGTCTTCCACAGGGCTGTGGACAACCGTAGCCTTGTGCCTCCAGCAACGAACGACTGCGGTTTCGTGACGCGGTGGGCTCCACCCCCACCCTCTGAAGCGGACGGAGTCGGGAAAGGGGCTATATGGGTCGACCTGTGCGTCTGCGCCCCGAGTCATGCGGCGCACTCACATTGCGGCCTATCGGGTTCACCAACGGAGGTCTTCATGACACGCATTGTCGGACCGCCAGGGAGTCGGCGACGACGCCGGTTCCTGGCCATACCCCTTCTGCTGACCATGATGGTCGGCCTTCTATTCATCGGGACAGCCGCCGCCGTGCACGACGAGGCATTCGAGCTCGACGGCAACATCGACGACGCCAATCCGGCTGGCGGACCGGAAGTGGACTGGGACAACGACATCGTGGGGGTCGGGCGCAACCGGCTTCTCTGCGCCCCAGACCAGCCTGCCGGCCGGCTTCTCGGCCGCGACGGCGGGCCCGGACTTCACGACGGAAATCCGGCGTGGCGTCGAGGTCGCGGTCACTGCCGACACTTCGACGTTCACCACCAACAGCAAGGACATCCTGGACATCAGCGCGGAGTGGCGCTGCGTCCGCGCGAACAACGTCACCGACAAGGGTGACCTCGTCAACACCTACGCCGTCGCCTATATCAATGCGCCGGGGAGCTGATCCTCTACTTCGGCGCCGAGAAGAACGACGCGAGCGGCACCAACAACCTCGGCGTCTGGTTCCTGCAGGACGCCGACGGTGAACTGCTCGGATACGCAGGGTGGCCAAGGCACGGCGTTCACCGGCGATCACGTCAATGGTGACATCCTTGTCGTGTCCGAGTTCAGCGGCGGTGGGTCCACGGCGACCATCACCGCCTACGTATGGGACGACACCGCGGTGAACAACCTCGTCCAGCTCGGGACGAGCGGGATCTGTGGCACGCCCGGGGCGGATGACCGGCTGTGCGCCATCACCAACGTCAGCAACCAGGTGAACCCGCCGTGGAAGACCTGGGACAAGGACTCCGGCAGCCTCGACTTCATCGACACGCAGCAGTTCTACGAGGGCGGGATCAATGTGTCCGCCTTCGGGCTGAACCCGTGCATCAATACGCTGCTCACCAACACCCGCTCGTCGGTTTCGACGACGGCGACGCTGTACGACTTCGCCCTGCGTTCCGTTCAACGTCTGCAACTCCAAGAGCGGGGTGAAGTTCAACGACCTCGACGCCGACGGCACGAGGGACGCCGGCGAGCCCGGGCTCCCGGGCTGGACGATCAACCTCTACCAGGACACCGGAACCATCGGCTCCTACGACGGCGAGCCCGTGTTCGCGTCCGCTGTGACGGATGCGAACGGTGACTACTCCTTCCAGAGCCTCCTCGCCGGCAACTACATCGTCTGCGAAGTGCTGCAAGCGACCTGGGAGCAGTCGGCACCGACGTCGGCGCCGGCCGGCGAGACGCTGGTCACCAACTGCCCAGGGCCCTACGAATGGCTACGCCTTCGCCATGGCTGGTTCATGACCTCAGTGACAACAACTTCGGCAACTTCCAGCGAGGAGCGTTCCGCATCCTGAAGAACAGCACCAAGGGCGGTCCGGTCTCGGACAGCTGGCGCGGTCTTCTCCTATGACGGCTCCGAGCGTCACTGACGACACCACGGCTACGGCCCCCGACGAGGACGCCGACGTCGGCGAGGTGTGCGTCTCCGGCCTGATCGCCAGGCGACTACACCGTCACCGAGACGTCGGCGCCGCCCGGCTACGGCCTCCCCGTGAACCCCGGCCCCGTGACGGTCACCGGCGGTCGCCGGGACCAACTGCACCGACAACCTGCCTACAGGTGACCGCTGTCGTGACGTTCACGGACCCGCCGCTCGCGGACATCCAGGTGAACTTCCGTGACGGTGGCTCCGGCGAAACCAGCGTCACCTCCATCGACTGCGCCGGCCTTGGCACCACGCCGGACACCCCGGACGCCATCCCGGCGACAGGGTGGGACACGTCGGTGACGCACACGGGCATCAGGATCGATCCCGTCGCCGCGAACCGTCGTCTGCACGATCGTGATCGATCCCTAGACGAGAAAAGGAGTGAACGAAACGAGAGGGTGGGCTCAGGCCCACCCTCTCTCGTTTGTTCGACGGACCGTCAGTCGACGCGACTCACGGTGAGACGGCTGGTCAGTACCCGTAGCCGGAGTCCTCGGTCGTCGTGTCATCGGTGGTTGTCGTCCCGCCCCCACCGCCGCCGACCGTGATCGTCCCCTCCATCCCCATGCCCTTGTGGTCGTCGACCGGGCAGTAGATCTCGTACTCGCCCGGCTCGGAGAGGTCGACGTCCAGATCAGCTGAGGCGCCCGGCTCGAGGTCCTCGGTCTCCACCTCGCCAGTCGGCCCCTCGACCTCGAGCGCGTGCACGACCGACCCGTCGTTCACGACGTGGAAGGTGTAGGAGCCGGGCTCCAGTGAGAACGAGGCCGGCTCGAGGGCGAACTCGCTGAGGGCGACCTCGACGACCTCGCCGCCACCCGCGCCGGCCCCGTTCGGGCTCGCCCCGTCCGGCGTGTCCTCTTCACCGCAGGCCGGGAGGAGGACGGCGGCGACTACGAGGAGGAGGGCCAGACGACGCATCGCGTGTCCATACGGAAGGGCGTCGTGCGCGGTTTGGGCAAACCGACGCGGCGGGCGGCGCGAACAACCGCCGACCCAACGACACCGACCTTGGAGACACGATGAGCATCCGAACACCACTTGCACTTCTCGCAGTCATCGTGGCCGCCGCACTCGGGCTCGTCGCGTGTGGCGGCAACGGCGACGACGACGCATCCCAGTCCCCGGCGCCCGCCCAGACCGGGACGACCGACGGCATGTCGGACGGCATGTCGGAGATCGCTGCGGCCAGCCCGGCCGCCGACCTCCGCGTCGCCCTCGACACGCTGCTCGGCGAGCACGCGCTGCTCGCGATCGCGGCCACACAGAAGGGCCTCGACGGAGACAAGGACTTCGAGGCGGCCGCCGCCGCGCTGGACGCGAACAGCGTCGAGCTCTCGGAGGCGATCGGCTCGGTCTACGGCGACGAGGCCGCGAAGCAGTTCCTCGACGGGCCGAGCCTGTGGCGCGACCACATCGGCTTCTTCGTCGACTACACGGTCGGCGTGGCCAAGAAGGACACCGCGGCGCAGCAGGAGGCCGTGGACAACCTCACCGGTTACAGCGGCGCATTCTCCGGGTTCCTCGCCGGCGCGACCGGCCTGCCGCAGGACGCGCTGCAGGACGGGATCCAGATGCACATCGGGCAGCTCAAGGGCCAGCTCGACGCCTACGCCGCGAAGGACTACGACGAGGCCTACGGGCTGGCTCGCGAGGCCTTCACGCACATGATCATGACCGGCGACACGCTCTCGGGCGCGATCCAGGAGCAGTCGCCCGACATGTTCCCGCTGGAGCCGGCGACGATGTCCGCCGCCGACCTCCGCGTCACCCTCGACAGGCTCCTGGGCGAGCACGCGATCCTCGCGATGCTGGCGACCCAGAAGGGCCTCAGCGGCTCCGCCGACTTCGAGGCGATCGCCGGGGCGCTCGACCAGAACGGCGTCGAGCTCTCGCAGGCCATCGGCTCGGTCTACGGCGACGAGGCGGCCGAGACGTTCCTCAACGGCCCGAGCCTCTGGCGCGACCACATCAAGTTCTTCGTGGACTACACGGTCGCGCTCGCCAAGAAGGACAAGGCCGGCCAGCAGGCGGCCGTCGACAACCTGACCGGCTACACCGGTGCGTTCTCCGGCTTCCTCGCCGAGGCGACCGGTCTGCCTCAGGAGGCGCTGCAGGAAGGCGTCACCCAGCACGTCATGCAGCTCAAGGGCCAGCTCGACGCGTACGCGGCGGGCGACTACGACGAGGCCTACCGCCTCTTCCGCGAGGCCTACAAGCACATGGTCATGACGGGCGACACGCTCGCCGGCGCCATCGTCGAGCAGAACCCGGACATGTTCTCCGAGTAGCCGAACCGCCTGCGCACCGGCTGCGAATCACAGCAGCCCGGCTCCGGACCGACGCCCCGATGGACACCCTGCCGTCCGTCGGGGCGTCGGCACGTTCCACGCACTATCGTCTCCAGCGTGATCCTCGAGAACGGCGTCGTCCGCACGCTCGATCCCTCGCTGCCGCGGGCCGCGGCACTCGCGATCGCGGGCGACCGGATCGCCGGTGGGGTCGGGACGCACGAGACCGCCCTCGCGAGCCCGGAGCGGATCGACCTCGGCGGGCGGTGCGTCCTGCCGGGCTTCACCGACTCCCACGTGCACTTCCCGAGCTGGGCGCTGGCACAGCGCCAGGTGCGGCTCGAGGGCTCCGAGTCGCTCGACGACGCGCTCTCGCGTGTGGCATCGGCGGTCGGCGAGGTGCCCCAGGGCCGGTGGCTGCGCGGGCTCGGCTGGCGGAACAGCGAGTGGTCGCCGTCGGTCGAGCCGACGAAGGAGGCACTCGACGCTGTCGCCGGCGACGTGCCGGTGGCGCTGATGGCCAAGGACTACCACTCGCTCTGGGTCAACTCCGCGGCACTCGCGCTGGCCGACGCCGACCTCCAGGTTCCCGGCGGCGTCGTCGAGCGGGACGCGAACGGCGAGCCGACCGGGGTCCTGCGCGAGGAATGCGCCTGGCACTTCCGCGACACCTACGTGCGCCCGACGGAGGACGAGATGGTCGCCGCGTCGCGCGAGGCGATCCCGCTCGCGCTGTCCCGCGGAGTCGTGGCCGTGCACGACAAGGACGGCTGGCTCGGCGCGCTGCGGGTCTTCCAGCGCCTGCAGGACGAGGGCTCGCTGAACCTGCGCATCTGGCAGTCGCTCCCCTGGGACCACCTCGACCGGCTCCAGGAGATCGGCATCTCCTCCGGCCTGGGCGACGACTTCCTGCGCGTCGGCTACATCAAGGCCTTCCTCGACGGGACGCTCGGCTCGCGCACCGCGCTCATGCTCGACGGCACCGGCGTGGAGATCGTCGGCTACGAGGAGTTCGTGGACATCGTCCGCCGCTCCGCCCGCGCCGGCTTCCCTGTCGCGGTGCACGCGATCGGCGACCGCGCCAACCGGCGCGCCCTCGACGCCTTCGAGGAGACGCGGGACGAGTGGCACCCGAAGGGCCTGCGCCAGCGGATCGAGCACGCGCAGCTGCTCGCGCCCGAGGACATCGGGCGCTTCGCCGAGATCGGCGTCGCCGCCTCGGTCCAGTTCAGCCACGCCCCGTCCGACCGCGACCTCGCCGACGACTTCTGGGCCGGGAAGACGGACGGCGCGTATGCCTTCCGCTCGCTGATCGACTCCGGTGCTCTCGTCGCCAACGGCTCGGACGCGCCTGTCGAGGAGCTCGACCCGCTCTTCGGCATCAAGGCCGGCGTCACGCGGACGATCGACGGCCGCGACGGGTGGCACCCGGAGCAGGCGGTCACCGTCGAGCAGGCCCTGCACGCGACCTGCGTCGCCCCGGCGTGGCTGACCGGCGACGAGCGGCGGCGCGGCAAGCTCCTCCCCGGCTACCTCGCGGACCTCGTCGTGCTCGACCGCGACCCCCTCGAATGCGCCCCCGAGGAGCTCGGCGAGCTCGAGGTCGTCGCCACGATGGTCGGCGGCCGCTGGGTGCACAACCCGCCTCCCTGGGGCTGATCGGGCACCTACACCAGCCGGGGTTACAATGCGCCCATGCGCACGATGAGACCCGTCCATGACGAGGAGTGCGCGGTCGCCTGTACCGCCGACATCATCGGCTCGAAGTGGACTGCGATCATCGTCCACGACCTCTCGGAAGGGCCGCGCCGCTTCTCCGAGCTCGAGCGCTCCTGCCCCGGCATCAGTCCGCGGACGCTTTCCGAGCGCCTGCGCGTGCTCGAGCAGGACGGCGTGCTGGAGAAGCACTCCGCGACCCGGCGCGTCGAGTACGAGCTGACCAGGAAGGGCAAGGCGCTGCTCCCCGTGATCGAGGAGATGCGCCGCTTCGGCCACACGTGGCTCGTGCCCGACGAGGGCCACACGCACGGCCAGAAGAAGTCGCGCGTCGCGCCGGCCGCGTAGCTACCGCGCGAAGAGGTTCTTCGCGAGGAAGAGCAGGTTGGCCGGGCGCTCGGCCAGGCGGCGCGTGAAGAACGGGAACCATTCCGGCCCGAACGGGGTGGCCACGAGCACCTTGTAACCCCGCCCGAGGAGGTCGAGCTGGAGCTGCGGGCGCACGCCGTAGAGCAGCTGGAACTCGAACCGGTCCCGGCCGATCCCCTCACGCTCGGTGAACGCGATGGCGTGGTCGATCATGCTCTGGTCGTGCGTGGCGATCGCGGTGTAGCCCTCGCCGCGCAGCGACTGCTCCATCATCGCGACGTACGCGGCGTCGACGTCCTCCTTCTTGGGATACGCGACCGAGGGCGGCTCCAGGTAGGCGCCCTTCACGAGGCGCAGGTTCGGCTTCAGCGGGAGGAGCTCCTCGAGATCCTGCGGCGCGCGGTAGAGATAGGACTGGAGCACGACGCCGACGTTGTCCAACCCGTCCTCCCGGAGAGCGCGGTAGATGCGGAGCGTCGGGTCGACGGCCGCCGAGTACTCCATGTCGATGCGGACGAAGTTGCCGAGCTCGGCCGCGCGCTCCACGACCTTGCGGACGTTCGCCTGGGCGAGCTCTTCGCCGAGGTCGAGCCCCAGGTGCGTGAGCTTGACCGCCACGTTCACTCGGAGGCCTTCGGCTTCGATGCGCTCGAGGATCCGGAGGTACTCGTCGACGACGACCGTGGTCGCGGCCTCGTCCATCACGTCCTCGCCGAGGAGCGTGGTGTTCGCGTGGAAGCCTTTCTCGTTCAGGCCGCGCAGCACCTCGACGCATGCGTCCAGCGTCTCGCCCGCGACGAAGCGCGAGGCGCCGAGCCGCATCCCGTGCCGGCTCGCGACCCGCTTGACGGGTCGACTCTGGGACGAGCCCAGGATGACCTTGCGCAGGCCAGAGTTGACCGCGCCCCCGATGCGGCCGCTCACCGCGGCAGGTTCCCGAAGGCGACGAGCGTCTCCCGGGCGGCCTCGACCCCGAGGGGCACGTAGCGCGCAAGCAGGCGCTCGTTCGGCGAGTGCATGTTCGCGTTGGGGAGGGCGAAGCCCGACAGGATCGTGGCGATGCCACGGTCGGCGAGCGCCGGCACGAGCGGGATCGTCCCGCCGGAGCGGAGGAGCAGGGGTCGGCGGCCGACGACGCGCTCGAACGCGTCCTGGGCGAGGCGCACGGCCGGGGCATCTGGAGGAATCAGGCCCGCCGGCGCGCTCGAGCGGCGCTCGATCTCGAGCTCCGCGCCCGCCGGGGCGGCGTCCCGCAGCAGCCGCTCGAACGCGGAGCTGATCTCGTCGACGTCCTGGCCGGGAGCGAGCCGGATCGAGACGTTCGCCTCGGCGAACACCGGCAGCACCGTCTTCTGGAGGACGGCCTCGCCGCCCGTGAGCCCGTTCACGTCGACGGCCGGGCCCGCAAGCGTGCGGTGGTAGAAGGCGTCGGCGGACTCGGCGTCCATGGGCTTCGCGCCGGCATCGCCGAGCACGGTGGCGCCGGGCGCGAGCTCGCCCCACGAGTCGATCTCCTCCTGCGTGGGCGGGATGACGCCCGCCCGCAGCTCGTCGGGCACCGCCACGACGGCCTCGAGCGCCTGCATGAGCGCGTGGACGGCGTTCAGCGCGGCGCCGCCGAAGACGCCCGAGTGCAGATCGCGCTCTCCGGTCCGGAGGCGGACGTGGAAGTAGGCCAGGCCCCGCACGCCGAGATCGAACGCGGGCGTGTCCTCGCGCGGCATGCCGCTGTCGAAGATGACGCAGGCGTCCGCGCCGCGCTCGTCGGCGGCGAGGAAATGGACGATCGAGTCGCCGCCGATCTCTTCCTCCCCGTCGAAGGCGATGCGGACGTTGACCGGCAGCGCGCCCTCCTGGGCGAGCAGGCGGGCCGCCTTGAGGATCAGGTAGGAGTTGCCCTTGTCGTCGACGGCCCCGCGCGCGTAGAGGTAGCCGTCCCGGATCTCGGGCTCGAACGGGTCGGACTCCCAGAGGTCGAGCGGCGCAGGCGGCTGCACGTCGAAGTGCCCGTAGAGAAGGACCGTCGGGGCCTCGTCCGCCCCCGTGGAGGCGCGGATCTCGCCGACGGCCAGCGGCTGGGCGTCGGTGTCGACGAGCTCCGCCTCGCCGCCTGCCCCGCGGACGAACTCGCAGACCCATTCACCGGCGCGGCGCACGTCGTCGGCATGCGCCGAGTCGGCGCTCACGCTCGGGATGCGGAGCCACTCGGAGAGCTCGTCGAGCCAGGCGGGGTCGAGCCGGTCGTTCATCGACCGGGGAGTCTACGGTCCAGCCGACCGTCGCCTTCCTGGGAACGTGATCGCTACCCTGATCGCCGTGCCCGAGACCTACCGCGTCGCCTGGCAGGGCGAGGACGGTCCGCGCCCGGGAGGCCCGACCGTCACGCTCGAGACGCCGCCCGCCGAAGGAGAGACGATCAACCTCGACGACGGCACGCGCGTCGCCGTCGAGCAGGTCGAGGAAGTCGCACACTGGCGCCCGGTCGTCTGGGCGCGCCGCCTGCCCAGGAACGCGTCGTAGCCGTTCCTGGTGGACTCCGACCAGATTCTCGCCTTCCGGCTCGCCCGCTCCGGGCTGACCGTCCGCGACGCGCGCGGTCTCGCGGAGGCCGCCGCCTGTCCGGCCTCGGACTTCGCCCGGGACGCAGCGCTGCTGGCGCTGGCAGCCCGTGTCGAGGATCTCTCCAGGGAGGCCTACAGCCAGGCTGTCGACGCCGGCGACCTGGTCGTCGCGCACATCGTCCGCGGGGCCATCCATGCGCTCGCGCCCGGTGACCTCGCGCTCTACGGGCGCGCATTGATCGCCCGCGACGAGGACGAGCTTGCCGCGCAGCTCGGCAGGCAGGTACAGCGTCTCGCCGCCGAGAAGGGATTCGCGCCGAGTGAGGCCCTCGAGGAGGTGGCGACGGCCACGAAAGATGCGCTGGCGAAGGGCCGGAGGCTGGACAAGAACGAGCTGCACCAGCAGCTGAGAGACCGCGTTCGCGCCGACGTGATGCCCTGGTGCCGGAACTGCGGAAGCCACCACGTCGCTCCCATGCTGTGGCGTTATGCGACGGTCAAAGCCGGCGTCCGGCTCGACTCGGAGCGGCGCTACCTCATCGCCAAGCCGGGCCGTGCCCCGGCCGCGAGCGAGGCTGTCCGGCGCTTTCTCGGCTTCTACGGACCGGCGACGCCGGGCGGCTTCGCCGACTGGGCCGGGCTCGCAAGGACCCACGCAGCCCGCCTGTGGGACGAGGTGGCGGGCGATCTCGTCGAGGTAGAAGTCGGCAAGGCCACCGGCTGGCTCTTGAGGGAGGACCTCGGCGCCCTCGAGTCGCCGCCGGCTGCCGAGGGGATCCGCCTGCTACCGCCGGGCGACCCCTATCTCCAGACACCCAACCGGCCCCTGCTCGCGTCCGATCCCGAGCTGCGCAAGCGGCTGTTCCGGCCCGTTGCGAGCCCTGGAGCGGTCTTGAAGGACGGCCGCTTGACGGGCCTCTGGCGGGTCAAGGCGAAGGGAAAGACGGCGGAAATCACCGTCGAGGCCCTCCGTCGCCTCCCGCGCGGGGATCTCGAGAAGGAGGCTCAGCGCGTAGCCGAGCTGCGCGGCGCCGCCGAGGCCGCGGTCGCCGTCGCCTAGGCGACGTCGCGGAGCTTCTGGCTCTCGGCCAGCGCCTGGAGCTTCTTCAGGCACTGGTTCTCGATCTGGCGGACGCGCTCGCGCGTGACGTTGAACGTGCGCCCGACCTCGTCGAGCGTGCGCGGGTGCTGGCCGTCGAGGCCATAGCGCATCTCCAGGACACGGCGCTCGCGAAGCGAGAGCGTCTGCAGGATCCGGCTCAGCGTCTCCTTGCGGAGGGCCGTCTCCGCCGCGTCGTCTGGCGCCGGCGCGGTCTCGTCGGCGAGAAAGTGCCCGAACTCGGACTCCTCGTCGTCCCCGACCGGCTTCTCCAGCGACACCGGGGCCTGGGCGCTGCGCTTGATGTGCTCGACCTCGGTCGGGTCGTACTCGAGCTCGACGGCGATCTCGTCGACCGTCGGCTCGCGCCCGAGCTCACCGAGGAGCTTGCGCTCGATGCGCCCGATCTTGTTCAGCTTCTCGACGACGTGCACGGGCATGCGGATCGTCCGCGCCTTGTCCGCGAGCGCCCTTGCCACCGCCTGGCGGATCCACCACGTCGCATACGTCGAGAACTTGAAGCCCTTGCGGTAGTCGAACTTCTCCGCGGCGCGCACGAGCCCGATCGTCCCCTCCTGGATCAGGTCGAGGAAGGGCAGGCCCTGGTTGCGGTAGTTCTTCGCGATCGAGACGACGAGGCGCAGGTTCGACTCGACCATCTTCTGCTTGGCCGAGTGGTCGCCGCGCTCGATGCGCTTCGCGAGCTCGACCTCCTGCGCGGCCGTGAGGAGCGGAACCTTGCCGATGTCCTTGAGGAAGAGCTGGAGCGCGTCGGTCGAGACCTCGCGCGACTCGGGCTGCAGGTCGAGGCCCTCCTCCTCGTCGGGCTCGTCCACGACCTCGATGTGCAGCTCCTCGAGCGCCGTGTAGAGCTCGTCCAGCTGCAGGGGCTCGAAATCGTCGCCCAGCGCGAGCGCAATCTCCTCGTGCGTGAGAAAGCCAGCCTCCTGGCCCTGGCGCACGAGTGCCTTGGCGTCTTCGTGATCGAGCAACACGGCCGCCTCGCTCCCCTTCCTCTCCACGATGCCCCTAACCCCCTACTTCCCTCAACGTAGCCGGGTCTCGCAACTTGTCAACGGCTGCCCTGCGCCGAATCTGCCGCATGTGCGTCGCGACTCTTGCACGCCTGCCGGACGTTCGCCATGGGCCGAAGGTCCCATTTACGCCTTACTGGGACCTACCCCGTTTGGGGGAGGCTACGGCTCGGTGCCGACGCTCTCTAGACGCTCGAGCAGGCGCTGAGCTTCCCGGGCGTAGAAGCCTCCGGGGTCTTCCTCGCGCGCGAGGCGGAGCTGGCGCATCGCCTCCTCGACCTGGCCGATCCAGGAGAGCGCAAGCCCGAGGTGGTAGCGGACGACGCCGCCCTCGTCCCCGGAGGCGAGCGGTCCGAGGCGCGAGAAGGTCTGCGAGGGGTCGTCTTTGTCGAAGCGCCCGAGCGCGGCGGCGACGCGAGCCGGCAGGTCGTCCGAGTCGGCGGCGACGGCGGCATCGAAGACCTGCCTGGCCGAGAGCGGCCTGCCGACGCGCTGGAGCGCAATGCCGTACGCGAGCTTCTCCTCCACCCCACCGGCTGCCGCGCGCCGCTCGAGCTCGTCGAGCTGCTCCTGGGGGGTCAGGTCCTCGAGCCCCGGAGGCGCCTCGATGGGTGCGACGAACGGCGGGCGGCCCGGTGCGAAGTCCGGGTGGAGGATGTCGTCGGCGCGGACCGCGGCCGGCGAGTCGGGCTCCCGCCGCTCGACCTCGCGCCACTCCCGCGCGGCGCCCTCGCTATCGCCGTCGGACAGGAGGGCGAAGCCGAGGTGGAGACGGGCGACGCCGCTGTCAGGCTGCTCGGCGACCAGCGCCTCGAGGCGCTCGACGGTACCGTCCGGCCAGGAGGCGATGGCCGCTCCGACCGCGGCCTCGACCGAGTCGGGGTTCGCCGCCAGCAGCTCCTCGAAGCCGGCGCGTGCCTGCTCACGCTCGCCGTTCTCGAGCTGCTCCTCCGCGTCGCGGAGCGCGCGGGCCTCGGCATCGTCCCTGACGAGGAGCCCGAGCTCGAGGGGCGGAGGCGGCCGCTCGGTCTCCGACGCAGCGGGCTCCGCGCTCGGCTCGTCGCCGGCCTGGAGAACGGTCACGCCGACGACGAGCGCGGCCGCTGCGGCGGCGGCGACGCCCACGAGAAGACGTGCGCGGACGCGGGAAGACACCCGGCAATGGTGCCGCAAAGCCCTTGCTTGAGGCCGCACGGAGGTCGCTATACTTCGTGAAGCAAATGCCGAGCTATCGCGAGCTGCTCCAGCAGGTCAAGAGCGAGATCGAGGAGATCGACGCCGCACGGACGGCCGAGCTTCGGGAGACCGACTCGCCCGTCCTCGTCGACGTGCGCGAGCGCAGCGAGTGGGACGAGGGCTATATCCCCGGGGCGATCCACGTCCCGCGCGGCCACCTCGAGTCCCGCATCGAGCAGGCGGTGCCCGACCGGGACGCGACCGTGATCCTCTACTGCGCGTCCGGCAACCGCTCCGCGTTCGCCGCCAAGGCGCTCGAGGAGCTCGGCTACGAGAACGTCGCATCGCTCCAGGGGGGCTTCGGCGACTGGAAGCGCAACGGCTTCCCGTTCGAGGTCCCGCGCGCGCTCGACGACGCGAAGCGCCGGCGCTATTCCCGCCACCTCCTCATCCCGGAGGTCGGCGAGGAGGGCCAGCTCCGCCTCCTCGACGCGCGGATTCTGCTCATCGGCGCCGGCGGCCTTGGCTCACCAGCCTCGCTCTACCTGGCGGCCGCCGGCGTCGGCACGCTCGGGATCGTCGACGACGACGCCGTCGACGAGACGAACCTCCAGCGTCAGATCGTCCACTCCACCGACCGCCTCGGCGAGTCCAAGGCGGAGTCGGCCAAGCGCACGATCGAGGCGCTCAACCCGGACGTAACCGTGAAGGTCTACAAGGAGCGGCTGACCTCGGAGAACGTCGACCGCATCCTCGGCGAGGGCTGGGACGTGATCGTCGACGGCGCCGACAACTTCCCCACGCGTTACCTCCTGAACGACGCCTCCGTCTGGCACGACATCCCGGTCGTCCACGGCTCGATCTTCCGCTTCGAGGGCCAGGCGACCGTGTTCAAGCCGAAGGAGGGGCCGTGCTACCGCTGCCTCTTCCCGCAGCCGCCTCCACCCGAGCTCGCCCCGAGCTGCGCCGAGGGCGGCGTGCTCGGCGTCCTGCCCGGCATCGTGGGCTCGCTGCAGGCCAACGAGGCGCTCAAGCTGGCGCTCGGCGTCGGCGAGCCGCTCGTCGGCCGCCTGCTCCTCTTCGACGCCCTCGAGACGCAGTTCACCGAGATCACGCTGCGCCGCGACCCGGACTGCCCGGTCTGCGGCGACCACCCGACCATCACGGACTACATCGACTACGTCGAGTTCTGCGCCGGCCCGCGGGCCCAGGTGACGCAGTGATCCGCGTCCGCATCCCGCCGACGCTTCGGAACGAAGTGGGCGGCGTGCGCGAGGTCGAGGCGTCCGGCGGCACGCTCCGCGAGGTGCTGGGCGACCTGGCCGACCGCTTCCCCGGGCTGGGGAACCAGGTGCTCGAGGACGGCGACGGGATCGCGCCCTTCGTGAACGTCTACCTCGACAGCGAGGACGTGCGCACCCTCCAGGGCCTCGACACGCCCGTGCGCGAGGGCTCGACCGTGATCCTCCTGCCCGCGATGGCGGGCGGCGAGCGCACCCTGACACCGTCCCTGATCGAGACGATCGGCGACACGCCGCTCGTCGAGCTGCCGCGCCTGGCGCCCCACCCGGGTGTCCGCCTCTACGCAAAGCTCGAGGGTCAGAACCCGACCGGCTCCATCAAGGACCGCGTCGCCAAGGCGATGATCGAGACCGCCGAGGCCTCGGGCGAGCTCGAGCCGGGGCGCGAGCTGCTCGAGCCGACCAGCGGGAACACCGGGATCTCGCTCGCCATGGTGGCCAAGCTCAAGGGCTACCCGCTCACCTGCGTCCTCCCCGAGAACGCCACGTCGGAGCGCGTGAAGCTCCTCGAGCTCTACGGCGCGAAGCTCGTCTTCTCCCCGGCCTCGGAAGGCTCGAACGGCGCCGTGCGGCACGCACTCCGCCTCGCGGAGCGCGATCCGCGGCTGTTCATGCCCTTCCAGTACGCGAACGAGGCCAATCCCCGGGCGCACTACGAGGGCACGGGCGCCGAGATCGCAGACGCCCTCCCGCATGTCGACGCCCTCGTCGCCGGCCTCGGTACCGGCGGCACCCTCATGGGCGCCGGGGACCGTCTCCGGGAGAACAACCCGGACCTCGTCGTCGCCGCGGCCGAGCCGCTGCAGGGCGACCTCGTCTACGGGCTCCGCTCGCTGGCGGACGGCTACGTCCCGCCGATCCTCGACCTCGCCAAGCTCGACCGGAAGGTGCTCGTCACCAACGAGGAGTCGGTCGAGGGCCTGCGCCTGCTGCTCGACCGCGAAGCGATCTTCGCCGGCGTCTCGTCGGGCGCCGTCCTCCACGTGGCACGCAAGGTCGCCGAGGAGCTCGAGGAGGGCGTCGTCGTCGCGGTGCTCGCCGACGGCGGCTGGAAGTACCTCTCCGCCGACTTCTGGGCCCGTCCCGCGGACGAGGTCGGGGAGTCGATGGAGGACAGCGTCTGGTGGTGATCCCCGCCGAGGTGCGCTCGGCGCTCGTCGAGCACGCCCAGGCGGAGCTCCCCAACGAGGCCTGCGGCCTGCTCGTGCTCAGCGACGGCATCGCCGAGCGCCTCGTCCCCGGCCGAAACCGCGCCGAGAGCCCGTACCGCTTCGAGCTCGAGGTCGATCCCGAGACGTGGTTCCTCGAGGACGAGGGCTACGAGCTGGCGATCTTCCACTCCCACCCGTCGAGCCCGCCGCGCCCGTCGCGGACGGACGTCGAGAACATCGGGCTCTGGGAAGGCCGCCCCTACGTGATCCTCTCGCTTCGCACCGGCGAGCTGGCCGCGTGGACGATCGCGGACGGCTCCGTCGACAGCCTGCCGCTCTCGTAGGCTGCGGGAACCTTTCCGGCGCCTCGCCGGTCAGATGGGCATGAGGACGATCTCCCTCTTCGCAGCCGTGCTGGCTGCACTCGCGCTCGCCGGCTGCGGCGACTCGGAGGACGACGCAGCGGGAGGAGCAGGCACCAGCGTTCCCCAGACCTCCGGCCTCGGCGCCGGTCCCGGCATCTCGATCGAGGAGGCACTCGCCGCCGACACGGACGAGATGGTGCTCGTCAACGGCAACCTGCTCGCCGACGGCGACGAGGTGCGCCTCTGCTACGCGCTCGCGGAGTCTTTCCCGCCCCAGTGCGGCGGGCCGTCGCTCGTCGTCGAAGGGATCAAACTCGAAGAGGTCGACGGGCTCATCACGGAGGGCGACGTCAGCTGGACCGACCGCCCGATTCAGCTCCTCGGCATCGTCGAGGACGAGACGCTCACGGTCAGCTAGACACCCACCCCACGGGCGCGGAGCTCACGACTTTGCGCCAATCCTGGTTGCCGGCTCGAGCCGCTCGTAGCCGAGCCGGTCCATGAGGGACCTGCGACGCGATCGATGGCCGCCAGGTCCTCGCCGGACAGCCGCTCGAGGCTACGCGCGTTCAAGTTCTGGATGGGCTGCGCCTTCCCAGTGATGTTGTGCATGGGGATCGGTCCCGCCACGACCTCTCGGTCGAACGGCTCCTCGAGCTCGAGGAAAGCTCGTACGCGCTCGAGCTCCTCTTCTGAACGCTCCGTGAGACGCTCGTACGTGAGCATGAGGCACCGCTCGAGGTGCTCGATGTCCTCGAGGAGGATCTCGTTGCCCCGCGCCCAGTGGCGCGCCGCCTCCTCGAGGGAGTGCCCCGTCCGGCGGCGGATGCCTTCACACACCGGGTACGGGTGGCGCGTGAGCGCGACGAAGCGGCTCGGACGGAAGTTCTCCTGCAGCCACCGGCCGCGAATGGTGTCCGGCGGGCTCTTCTCGAGGAGAATCCCCGGACCGGGCTCGAAGAAGTAGGCCCAGTCGAACCGGGCCCGGAGCGCCGGCGCAGGATCGCTCTCCTCGGTCCACCGGAAGATGTCCGGCCGCTTCGTCCAGTTCCGCCCGACCCCATATCGAGGCGCTTGCGGGAGCGCCCGGGTGAGGAGCTGCCCCTCGTTGGGAAGCGAGCGCATGCGGGGATGGGAGGAGAGGACGCGAAGAAGGATCGACGTGCCTGAGTTGTTGAGGCCGAGCAGGAAGAGCCAGTAGTCGCCGTCCACGGCGAGCCGCTCGTCGGCCCAGCGTGCCCGCCTCTCCGCGCTGGACAGGCGCCAACGGAGCTCGTGGGCCGGCAGCCCGACCACCTTTCCCCAGCCGAGGCGCTTCCAGTCCCGCCTCTTCCGGCGAGCCTTCGCCCGCAGCCGCGCGATCGCCACTAGCGCACCCCGGCGAGGCGAACCATCGCCTGCCCCTCCATCGTCCCGTCGTCGGCGACGACGTCGCGGCCCTCCACGCGGGGGGCCTCGCAGTCGAGGCCGGTGACGAGGGCCGTGGAGGCCATGCGAAGCGATACTAGCCAGGGCATGCGTCCGCCGACCGTACTGGTGATCGCATCCGGGGCGCCGAGGGCGGGGACGAGACGCTCACGGTCAGCGAGAATGTCCAGACGTGACGACCGAACATCCGGAGGGCTGGAACGAGGTTCGCGGCGCGCTGCAGCGCGGCTTCCGCTTCAAGGACTTCGCCGAGGCGATGGCCTTCGTCAACCGGCTGGCCGAGGTCTCGGAGGCGGCGAACCATCATCCGGACATCACGATCAGCTGGAACGCGGTTACGGTTCGGTGGTGGACGCACGTCAAGCGCGCGATCACGGACGCCGACGTCGAGCTGGCGCGACGCACGGACGAGCTGGCTTCGTCCTCCTCGCAGCACTCGTAGCGCTCCTCGCGGTCGGTTGCGGCTCGGAGTCGGACGACTCCGGCGACGCCGGCGGCGGCGACACGGGCGCGAATGAAGCGCCGGCCGGGACAGAGCTGACGATCACGGTCTGGCTGCAGGGACGCGACGGCGCCTCGGAGGAGGTCACGCTCACCTGCGACCCGCCGGGCGGGACGCACCCGCGCCCGGAGGAGGCGTGCCTGGCGCTCCAGGCCGATCCTTCGGCCCTCGAGCCGCTGCCGCCCGACAGCGTGTGCACTCAGATCTACGGCGGGCCCGAGGAGGCGGAGGTCGTGGGCACGCTCGACGGCGAGCAGGTGCACGCGACGTTCAGCCGCCAGAACGGCTGCGAGGTCGACCGGTGGGACCGGTTCGCCGCCGTGCTCCAAATCGGGGCTTGAGGCAGGAGCCGGGACCCGCGCCGAAGCAGCGGACCGGCGGCGCAGACTAGCCGTTCGGGGGGCAGTCTCCGATGTTTCCTGGCCTTGCCACAAGCTTCACCATTCCGTAGCTTTTCGCTCGTCCACCTGAAGTTCCGTGCCGACCGGCCGTGTCGGCTCCGGGATACGGATAGGAAGGGCGAGGAATTGCGGCGACTGCGGCGGAGCTCCGGCGGCTACTTTGGCGTTGGCCGGAGACTCCAGAAAAACAGAGGCTTGGCTTCGACGTCTGTCGTTACGTTTCCCTGCGCAATTGACCGCGAGCAGGGACAACGGCGATGTGCGGGCTAATCGGGTACGTCGGCGACCGCGCCGCTCAGCCCGTTCTCCTAGCCGGTCTCGAGCAGCTCGAGTACCGCGGCTACGACTCCGCGGGGCTCTGCATCGCCGACGACAGCGGCTTTCGGTATGCCCGTGCCGTCGGGGACCTTGGAGTCCTCCGCCGGCAGGCAATCTCCGGGGCCTCCGCGGCCACGTGGGGCATCGGCCACACGCGCTGGGCGACTCACGGCCGGGTCTCCCTCGAGAACGCCCACCCCCTGACGTCCTGCGATGAGGGCGAGATGGCGATCGTCCTCAACGGAATCGTCGAGAACTTCGTCGAACTGCGGGCGGCGCTCTCGGCGAACGGGCACACGTTTCGCTCGGAAACCGACGCCGAGACGGTCGCCCATCTCATCGAGGCGCGTTACGCGGGTGACCTCGGCGAAGCCGTCCGCGCGTCGCTCGCGGAGCTAGAGGGCCATTTCGCATTCGTCGTCGTGCATCGTGACCATCCCGGCGAGCTCGTAGCCACTCGGCGGCACTGTCCGCTCGTCGTCGGCGTTGGCCGGCGCGAGATGTTCGTCGCCTCGATGATCACCGCCTTCCTTTCGGAGACGAGGTCGATCCAGCATCTAGAAGACGACGAGATCGTGCTGCTCGATGCCCGCGGCGCCCGCTTCTACACCGAAGGCGTCGAAATCGATCGAGACGTGTCGGAGGTCCGCTGGGACGAAGAGCCGGCGGAGCACGACGGCTTCGAGACGTTCATGGAGAAGGAGATCTACGAGCAGCCGCAGGCGCTGAGGCGGACCCTCCTGCCCCGGATCGAGAACGGGCGCCCGGCCCTGGAGCAGATCGGGCTCGACGACGACGCGATTCTGGATCTCCGGCGAGTCGTCGTGCTCGGCTGCGGAACGGCGTACAACGCCGGCCTCCTTGGTCGGCTTGCGATCGAGGAATGGGCTCGGATCCCGACCGAGGCGGAGATCGCGAGCGAATGGAGCTCGCGCGAGCCGCTGATCGACGAGCGGACGCTCGTCGTCGCGATCTCCCAGTCTGGCGAGACCGCGGACACCCTGGCGGCGCTCCGCCTTGCCCGCGCGCACGGGGCTAAGACGCTGGCCGTGACGAACACGCCTGGCTCTCAGATCACACGTGATGCCGACGAGGTTCTCTTCACGCGCGCCGGCCTCGAGGTCGGGGTTGCCGCGACGAAGACCTTCACCGCCCAGGCCTCGATCTTGTTCCTGCTCGCGCTGACGCTCGCCCGCGCACGCGGAACGATCGACGACACGACGATCGCCGAGACCACCGCCGAGCTCACCCGGCTCCCGCGGCTCGTCGACGGCTTCCTGGCAAGCGCCCACCCGGTCGACGAGATCGCCGAGCGCTACCTGGAGCGGCCGTTCTTCCTCTACCTCGGCCGCCATCTGGGCCTGCCCGTCTGCCTCGAGGGAGCCCTGAAGCTCAAGGAGATCTCGTACACGCCCACCGATGCGTACTCGGCCGGGGAGATGAAGCACGGCCCAATCGCCCTCCTCGACGAGAACGTGCCCGTGATCTGCGTGGCAACCCATTCGCACGTCTACGAGAAGGTCCTTTCGAACATCCAGGAGGTCCGGGCCAGGCGCGCGCAGGTGATCGCGATCGCGTGCGAATGCAACGAGGCGATCCAGCACCTCGTCGACGACACGATCTACGTCCCGCACGCCGACCCGTACGCCCAGGCGGTGGTCGCCGTGCTGCCCCTCCAACTCCTCGCCCACAGGATCGCCCTGCTGCGCGGCCTCAACGTCGACCGCCCGCGCAACCTGGCGAAGACGGTGACGGTCGAGTGACGGAGCGTCCACCCCGATGAGCTCGACCGTCTATCCATACGCAGGCGACCAGCCTGTCGCAGTCGGCGAGCCGCGTATCCGGACGCGTTCCAAGGGCCGGGGGCTGGCCGCCCATTTCGCCCTCGTCTACGCGGTCACCGTGATCCTCGCAAGCATTATCGATCCAGGGCTTGGCGAGTTGGGCTGGGCGATCGTCACCTCGATGGCCTGGGTCTGCGCCCTCGGCCTCGTGTACCGATCGCGCTGGCTCGCACCCCGCGCGATAGGCCTGGTGATGTCGACGGCGATCGGAACGCTCGCCGGTTTGGCAGTCATCTCGACGATCGGGTTCTGGATTCCGTCGCTCGTCCCGAGCGCTCGCCTCCTCCTGGCGCTGATGATCGCCGTCTTCGGCATCTCGCTGGCGTACGAGCGGCTCCTGGGTGGCTATGCGAGGGTTCGCCGTGTGCTCGTCGTCGGTGACGACGAGCGTGCCGAGAGCGTCGCCTGGGAGTTGGACGAGAACGCCGACGCCGAGTTCGAGTGCGTCGGCGTGGTCGGCTCTCTCGACGGCGAAAACGGGAACTCGCGCGCTTCTGGAAGCGAAGACAGCGGCGATCTGCAGGCAATGATCGCGCTCGCCAAACCGGACATCGTCGTCCTGGCGAACCGCGATGAGAATCCCGGGCCCGTCTTTGACGCAGTCGTCTCGAGCCAGCGGTCGGTACGCGTCGTCGATCTTCCGCATTTCTACGAGCATGCGTTCGGACGCGTCCCGATCTCGTGCGTGTCACCCCGCTGGTTCCTCGGCCTGATCCACCTCAATCAGCGTGCATACCCACGGATCGCCAAGCGCCTGTTGGACATCGTCACCGCGGTCCTCGGCCTCCTCGTCACCGCACCCGTCTGGCCGGTGATCGCGGTGTCTGTGAACCGATCGGGTCCCGGAGGCGTCTTCTTCAGGCAGAAGCGGTTGGGCGAGGGCGGGCGGATCTTCGAGATCGTGAAGTTCCGGACCATGGTGGACGGTGCAGAGGCGGGCGGGGAGGCCGTTTGGGCCCTCGAGGACGATCCGCGCGTGACGAACGTCGGTCGCCTCCTGCGCCGCACGCGGCTCGACGAGATCCCGCAGCTCTGGAACGTCCTGCGCGGGGACATGAGCATCGTCGGCCCGCGGCCGGAGCGTCCGGAGTTTCTCGACGTGCTCAACGCCGAGGTCCCCTACTGGACCCGTCGTCATTTCGCGAAGCCGGGAATCACCGGGTGGGCCCAGGTGCGACACGGCTATGCCGATGACGTCGACGGAACCGCCACCAAGCTCGCGCACGACCTCTACTACCTCAAGCACCGAAGCCTCGTCCTCGACCTGGCGATTCTCCTCATGACCGCCCGCATCCTCGTCACCGGCAGCGGCGCGCGGTGAGGGTTCCCGGAGGTCGACGAGGCCCTAGACGGAAGGGGGGTTCGTCGCTGCGCCGGCCCAGATACCTCCTTCGAGGCGCTACGATCGGTATCCCGGACGGGGCGAGGCGCGGCACCCCGTCGAGTCTTTCTGCGGCCAGAGGTGCCCCCCGAACCATGCGGCGAGTTAAGGATGTGAACGGCCGAGCCGAGCGCCGGCAAGGAGTCTCGCGGCTCCGCCGCCGCCTTCCACGTGGATCGCGGTCTGCGCTCGTGCTCGCCGGCGCCTCGCGCTGACGGTCGGTCCCGGCGCCGCGCCGGCGGCTATGTCGACATATCGAGAGGACGTGCTCCCCGACAGCCCCTCCGGGTACTGGCGGCTGGGTGAGGCCTCGGCGCGTACTGTCGGCGGTCGGCGACGAGGCGGGGCGTCCGCAACGACGGCGCCAGCTCTACCAAAACGGGGTCACGCTCGGTCAGGCGGGTGATCCGCTCCTCGCCGATGCGGACACTGCTCGTCGTCCTTCGACGGCGTCAACGACATCGTCAGCGTCCCGCACTTCGAGCTCGTTGAGCGCCACCTACCGGGGTCACGATCGAGGCCTGGGTCAAGCGCTCCAAGACCGGCGCCTGGCAGAACATCCTCGCCAAGCCCGGCAACGGCTCGAGTCGCTGGACAGAACTACGCGCCGTCGCTGGCAACACCACGGGCACACCAGCCGGTCGCCTTCTTCGGAGCAGCTCCCCAAGGGCGGCGGAGGTGTCATCAGTACGCCGCTCTCGGGACAGCAATGGAATCGCGGTCGAACTACGGCTACCGTGCTCCACTTCCGTCACGAATGGCTATGCGCCCGCGATCGACACTGAACTGGCACCACATCGTCGCCAGCCTATCGACAACGCCACCGCCAAGGTGTACATCGACGGCGTGCTCAGGGTCTCCACCAACTCAGCGTCCAGCTGACCGCCAACATCCAGCCGCTCCTGATCGGCCGCACCGACCGACAACGTCCGCTCTTCGGCGGCACCCTCGACGAGGTCGCCGTCTACCGGCACCGCCCTCTCCGCCGCCCGCATCCGAGGCTCGCACTACGACCGGCCGCCGACCTCCGTCGGATACGAGAGCGCGTGACCGCGTCACCTGGACCGCCGACACGAGCCCCGCAGGTGACGCTGACCGAGCCGGCAGCCGGGTCGTCGGGCCGACGCCGACCTTCGCCGGGCAGGCGGGCACCGCCGCCGGAGACGAGGCCAGCGTCACCGTCAAGGTGTACGCGGGCGCCACCGTCACCGGCAGCCCCGTCCAGACGCTCACCGCCACACCCAACGGCGCAGGCGCCTACACCACCAGCGCCAGCCCGCTCGCCGACGGCACCTACACCGCCCAGGCCGAGCAAGAAGACACCGCCGACAACACCGGCACCAGCAGCCCCACCACCTTCAGCGTCGACACGCCGCGCCGGACACGTCGATCGACTCAGGGCCCGCCGCTTCTCGACAACAGCCCCGACGGCGACCTTCACGTTCCTCGCGAGCGAGCCCGGCTCGACCTTCGCCTGCCAGCTCGACGGCGGCGGCTTCAGCGCCTGCACCAGCCCCAAGAGCTACAGCGGCCTCACCGACGGCTCCCACACCTTCCAAGTCCGCGCCACCGACCCCGCCGGCAACACCGACCCCACCCCCGCCAGCTTCACCTGGACGATCGACACCACCGGCCCCGACACCTCCATCGACTCCAGCCCGCCGTTGCCGACGAACTCGCAGTCCGGCGACCTTCACCTTCCTCGCCAGCGAGGCCGGCGCCACCTTCGCCTGCCAGCTCGACGGCGGCGGCTACAGCGCCTGCACCAGCCCCAAGAGCTACAGCGGCCTCGCCGACGGCTCCCACACCTTCCAGGTGCGCGCCACCGACACCGCCGGCAACACCGACCCCACCCCCGCCACCTTCACCTGGACGATCGACACGGCCGCCCCGAACACGACGATCGACACCAATCCGGCCAACCCCTCCGCCGGCGCAGCCGCGACCTTCACGTTCCTCGGCGAGCGAGCCCGGCTCCACCTTCGCCTGCCAGCTGGACGGCGGCGGCTACAGCGCCTGCACCAGCCCCAAGAGCTACAGCGGCCTCGCCGACGGCTCCCACACCTTCCAGGTGCGCGCCACCGACCCGGCCGGCAACACCGACCCCACCCCCGCCAGCTTCACCTGGACGATCGACACGGCGCGCGCCCGAGCACGACGATCGACTCGGCAGCCCGCCCGATCCCTCGGCGCAGCGCGGCGCGCCAGCTTCACGCTTCCTCGTCCAGCGAGGCCGGCTCGACGCTTCGAGTGCCAGCTCGACGGCGGCGGCTACAGCGCCTGCACCAGCCCGAAGAGCTACAGCGGCCTCGCCGACGGCACCCACACCTTCCAGGTGCGCGCCACCGACACCGCCGGCAACACCGACCCCACGCCCGCCACCTTCACCTGGACGTCGACACGAGCGCGCCGGACACGTCGATCAACTCGGAGCCCGCCTTCCCTACAACAGCGCCGGCGCCGACCTTCACCTTCTCGCGAGCGAGCCCGGCTCGACCTTCGCCTGCCAGCTCGACGGCGGCGGCTTCAGCGCCTGCACCAGCCCCAAGAGCTACAGCGGCCTCACCGACGGCTCCCACACCTTCCAGGTGCGCGCCACCGACCCGGCCGGCAACACCGACCCCACCCCCGCCAGCTTCACCTGGACGATCGACACGACCGCGCCCGACACGACGATCGACTCCAAGCCCGACCGACCCGACCAACAGCACCGACGGCGACGCTTCACGCTTCTCGCGAGCGAGCCCGGCTCCACCTTCGCCTGCCAGCTCGACGGCGGCGGCTTCAGCGCCTGCACCAGCCCCAAGAGCTACAGCGGCCTCGCCGACGGCTCCCACACCTTCCAGGTGCGCGCCACCGACCCGGCCGGCAACACCGACCCCACCCCCGCCAGCTTCACCTGGACGATCGACACGGCCGCCCCGAACACGACGATCGACCGCAGCCCGCCGACCCGTCGACCAGCACGACGCGCCAGCTTCAGCTTCTCGCGAGCGAGCCCGGCTCGACCTTCGCCTGCCAGCTCGACGGCGGCGGCTACAGCGCCTGCACCAGCCCCAAGAGCTACAGCGGCCTCGCCGACGGCTCCCACACCTTCTACGTCCGCGCCACCGACCCCGCCGGCAACACCGACCCCACCCCCGCCAGCTTCACCTGGACGATCGACACGGCCGCCCCGACACGACGATCGACTCCGGCCCGCCGACCGACCCGACGAACGCGACCGCGACCTTCACCTTCTCGCCAGCGAGGCCGGCTCCACCTTCGCCTGCCAGCTCGACGGCGGCGGCTTCAGCGCCTGCACCAGCCCCAAGAGCTACAGCGGCCTCGCCGACGGCTCCCACACCTTCCAGGTGCGCGCCACCGACCCCGCCGGCAACACCGACCCCACCCCCGCCAGCTTCACCTGGACGATCGACACGACACCCCGCAGGTGACGCTGACCCAGCCGGCAAACGGTACGTCCACCGGGCCGACGCCGACCTTCGCCGGGCAGGCCGGCACCGCAGCCGGGGACGAGACGAGCGTCACCGTCAAGGTCTACGCGGGCGCCACCGTCACCGGCAGCCCCGTCCAGACCCTCACCGCCACACCCAACGGCGCAGGCGCCTACACCACCGGCGCCAGCCCGCTCGCCGACGGCACCTACACCGCCCAAGCCGAGCAAGACGACACCGCCAACAACACCGGCACCAGCACCCCCACCACCTTCAGCGTGTCGAGCGCGCCGCCGCCCACGTCGACGTATCGGGCGATGTGCTCTCGGACGAGCCCGTCGGCGTACTGGCGGCTGGGTGAGGCCTCGGGGACGGTGGCGGCCGACGAGGCGGAGCACGAACAACGGCGCCTACCAAAACGGGGTCACGCTCGGCCAGACGGGCGCGCTCCTCGCCGATGCGAACACGGCCGCTTCCTTCGACGGCGTCAACGACATCGTCAGCGTGCCCCACTCGAGCTCCCTGAACGCGACCACCGGGGTCACGATCGAGGCCTGGGTCAAGCGCTCCAAGACCGGCGCCTGGCAGAACATCCTCGCCAAGCCCGGAAACGGCGGCGACGCCGCCCAGAACTACGCCCTCTGGCTGAACACCGCCAACCAGCCGGTCGCGCATCTTCGGCAACGGCACCTCCTCCGTAAGCGCCACGCCGCCCGCGATCGACACGAACTGGCACCACATCGTCGCCACCTACGACGAGGCGACCGCCAAGGTGTACGTCGACGGCGTCCTCAAGGCCTCGGCGAACTCCAACGTCCAGCTGACCGCCAACAGCCAGCCGCTCCTCATCGGCCGCACCACCGACAACCTGCGCATCTTCGGCGGCACCCTCGACGAGGTCGCCGTCTACCCCACCGCCCTCTCCGCCGCCCGCATCCAGGCGCACTACACCGCCGCCACCTCCGTCGACACGACAGCTCCGGCGGTGACGCTCACCACCCCGAGCGACGGAAGCGTCGTCGGCCCGACTCCGACCTTCGCGGGGCTGCCGGCACCGCCGCCGGCGACCTCAGCACCGTGACTCTGCGGATCTACAGCGGGAACACGACCGGCGGGCAGCTCGTCCAGACGCGGACGACGAGCGCGAGCGCGGGCTCCTGGTCGGTGAACGCCTCGCCTGCTCTCGCCGACGGCATCTACACCGCGCAGGCCCAGCAGGCGGACAGCGCCGGCAACGTCGGGCTAAGCGCGCCCGACGACGTTCACCGTCACGTCGGCCGACATCACGCCGCCGGCCGTGACGATCACCACCCCGCCGAACGGCAGCTCGGGGCCGACACACGCCCCTCTACGCGGGCGGCGCAGGCACGGCCTCGGGCGACCTTCCCACGATCACGGTCAACGTCTATCTCGGGCTTGACGCCGTCCGGTCAGCCTCTCCAGACCTACACGACGACCGAGGCCGCCGGAAGCTGGTCGGTTCAGGGTGACACGCTGCCGGACGGCACGTACACGGTCAGCGCGGAGCAGGACGACGCGGCCGGCAACCTCGGCCTGAGCGCGCCGCATACGTTCACGGTCGGCACGAGCTACCGCGACGAGGTCCTCTCCGACAACCCCGCGGCGTACTGGCGGCTGGGCGAGTCCTCGGGAACGGTCGCGGCCAGCGACGCGGCGAGCACGACCAACGGCACCTACCAAAACGGCGTCACGCTCGGGCAGACGGGCGCGCTCACCGGCGACGCGAACACGCGCCGCCTCCTTCGACGGCGTCAACGACATCGTCAGCGTCCCGCACTCGAGCTCCCTGAACGCGACCAGCGGCGTCACCATCGAGGCCTGGGTCAA
Source organism: uncultured Actinomycetes bacterium (assembly GCA_963839745.1). GTDB lineage: Bacteria > Actinomycetota > Thermoleophilia > Gaiellales > Gaiellaceae > JAIBJN01. The sequence goes on along the minus strand of CAWIWC010000010.1, from coordinate 269,801 downwards.
GCGCACCAAGACCGGCGCCTGGCAGAACATCCTCGCCAAGCCCGGAAACGGCGCCAACGCCGCGCAGAACTACGCGCTCTGGATCAACACCACCAACCAGCCGGTCGCCTTCTTCGGCAACGGCAACTCCTCGGTGGCCACCTATGCGCCCGCCATCGACACGAACTGGCACCACATCGTCGGCCACCTACGACGAGACGACCGCCAAGGTCTACATCGACGGCGTCCTCAGGGCCTCGACGAACTCCAACATCCAGCTGACCGCCAACACCCAGCCGCTCCTCATCGGCCGCACCACCGACAACAACTCGCATCTTCGGCGGCACCCTCGACGAGGTCGCCGTCTACCCGCACCGCCCTCTCCGCCGCCCGCATCGAGGCGCATTACCAGAAGGGAACCGCGGCGACCCCGTCCCGCCGGTCGTCACGCTGTCGACGCCGCCGAACGGAAGCACGACGCTCGACACCCGACCGCACTTCGCCGGTGTCGCGGAGGTGACCGCCGCCGACTCGGCGACCGTGACCGTCAAGATCTACGCCGGGCCATCGGCGACCGGCACTCCCGTGCAGACCCTGACGACGACGCGCTTCACGAGCGGCACGTGGTCGGTCGACGCCTCCTCCGCGCTCGCCCTCGGCACGTACACGGCGCAGGCCGAGCAGGCCGACGTCAGCGGCAACGTCGGGAAGAGCGCCCCCTCGACGTTCACGGTGGCGGCGTCCTTCCCGTCGCCTCTCCAGGTGCTGGCGGGAGCCGGCGACATCGCTGACTGCACCGACACGGGCGTCAACCAGACCGCGAACCTGATCCTCGGGTTCCCGGACCGCAACCGTGCAGACGTTCGGCGACAACGCCTACCCGCACGGCTCGGCCAGCGACTTCGCGAACTGCTACGACCCGACGTGGGGCCAGTTCAAGAACCGCACGAATCCGGCGATCGGCGACCATGAGTACGAGACGCCGAACGCGTCCGGCTACTTCAACTACTTCGCCGACCGCCTCGCGCCGTTCGGCGCCAGTGCGCAGGATCCGCTGCGGGCCTACTACAGCTACGACCTCGGCGCCTGGCACGTGGTCGTTCTCAACGCGATCTGCTACGAGATCGCGGGTTGCAGCGTGAACGGCCAGCTGGCATGGCTCAACGCCGACCTTGAGGCGCACACGAACACGTGCACGCTTGCGGTGCTCGCGGCTCCGCGCTGGAGCTCCGGGACCGTGCACGGGAGCAACCCGCAGATGCAGGGCTATTGGGATTCCCTCCACGCCAACGAGGTCGACGTCGTCGTCGGTGGCGACGACCACGTCTACGAGCGCTTCGCCCTGCAGGACCCGCAGGGCTTCTATCACCGGGCCACGGCTTTCGCCAGTTCACCGTCGGTACCGGCGGCGGCAGCCTGTACACATTCGGCGAACCGAAGGCGAACAGCGAAGTGCGCTACCGCGACTGCTACGGCATCCTGAGGCTCGGCTTGCACGCCACGAGCTATGACTGGCGGTACGTCCCGACCTCCGGAACGTTCACCGACTCCGGCTCGGATTCCTGCAACTGATCCCGCCGGCGCGCCTCCCGAGCGAAGGCTCGGCAGCCGTCGCCGCCTCGCCCTTCTGGCGATCGCTCTGTGTGTCGTCGTCCTCGTCCTCGTCGTGGCTCTCGTCGTTCGTCCGGAGTCGAGACCGTCGATCCTGCTCACGTATCCGGCCGCATCGAGCTTCACCAACGATCTGACCCCCACGATTCGCGGCCGAGCGCGTCGGTCGAGCGAGGCGCGAACGTGACCGTCACGCTCTACGCCGGCACGGGAGCGGGCACGCCCGCGCAGGAGCTCGAGGCCCGGCTGGACGAGAACGGCGACTTCTCGGTCACTGCGTCACGCCTGGTCCCAGGCGTCTACACGGTCGAGGCGGCGGTGGAACCGGAACGCGCTGGCGGCCCGAGCGACGTTCCTGGTCTGGCGGCTCGGCCGGGTGAGCGACGATGCGTCGGTCGCCCCCGGCAGTCTCGAGGGCGTCTCGCTCGTCGCCGCCCGAGACGGATCCCCGTCGGCGGTGGCCTTCGACGATCCGGACGACCGCATTGCCGTCCTCTCGTCGCCGGCCTTGAACCCCTCGCGTTGGGCCTCCATGGGCGCCTGGGTCAGGCAGCGCCGCTCCGGAACCTGGCAAAACGTCATCGCCAAGCCCGGGACCGGAGAGCTGGCCGGCCAGGCCTACGCGCTCTGGATCGATCCCGACGGCCACCCGGTCGCGTTCTTCGGCAACGGGGGCAGCCAGGTTCGGGTCGAGGCACCGCAGCGCCTGGACGACGACTGGCATCAGCTTGCCGCTTCCTACGACGGGCAGGCCGCGCGAATCTACGTCGACGGCAGACTTGCAGGCGAGCGCCGCGGCGAAGCTCGCCTCGTGCCCAACGGACTGCCCGTCCTGATCGGCCGCGGCGGCGAGAGCGAGGACCGGCGCGCCTTTATCGGACTGCTCGCCGACGTCTGGTTCTCGACCAGGCCTCTCAACCCTCGCCAGGCCCGTCGACAATATGCGGAGGCTCCCGCGGGCTTCGGGTCCTCGACTCCGACCGTAACGCGTGACGACTCCGGAGAGCGCGAGCCGCACGACCGACTCGACGCCGACGTTCGCAGGGTCAGCCTCGACGGGGCGCTCGACAGGCCCGCGATCGAGGTGCGGCTCTACCGAGGGAGAGTCCACCTCGGGCGCTCCCCTGCGCATCATGGCCGCCCGGCGCGCAGCGGCGGGGTCCTGGAGCGTCTCGGCTCGGCCGCCTCTCCCCACTGGGACGTACACCGTTCAGGCCTTGCAGACAAGCGCGACGGGCGACGAAGCGCGGAGCGCACCGGCGACCTTCACCGTCGTGCGGAGCCTCCCGTCAGGACGCCCGATCCTCGCCGGCGCGGGCGACATCGCGGACTGCACCGACACAGGCCACCTACTCACTGCGGAGCTCCTCGCCGAGACGCCTGACGCCACGGTGCAGACGTTCGGCGACAACGCGTATCCACACGGCTCGCCCTCCGACTTCGACAACTGCTACGACCGGAGCTGGGGCGCGGCGAAGGAACGGACGAATCCTGCGATCGGCGACCACGAGTACGAGACGCCGAACGCGGCCGGCTACTTCGGCTACTTCGCGGAGCGGCTCGCGCGCTTCGGTCCGAGCGCCCGAGACCCCGCTCGCGCCTACTACAGCTACGACCTCGGCTCCTGGCACGTCGTCGTCCTCAACGCGAGCTGCTGGAACCTGCCGTCGTGCAGCGTCGAGCGTCAGCGTCGCGTGGCTGGACCAGGATCTCGGTCGAGCACGAGAGCCGGTGCACGCTCGCGGTGCTCCACAGCCCGCGCTGGAGCTCGGGCGATGTCCACGGGGACAACCGAGAGATGCAGGGCTACTGGGACAGCCTGTACGCGGCAGGCGTCGACGTCGTCCTGGGCGGCGACGACCACGTGTACGAGCGCTATGCACCCCAGGACCCTCGAGGTGCGTACGACCCCCGCCGCGGGTTGCGCCAGTTCACCGTCGGAACCGGTGGCGGCAGCCTGTACGGATTCGAGACCGTGGACGCCAACAGCGAGGTCCGCTTCCGAGCCTCCTACGGGATCCTGAAGCTCGCCCTCCTACGGGGAGGCTACGCGTGGGAGTTCGTGGCAGCCGGCCCGACGAGGATCGTCGACGGCGGCAGCGACCGTTGCCACTGAGCCGGTCGGACGGCGTCGACGGCCGACGAGCCTGGCGCTACCCGACCGGCCAAGCCGTCGGGCCGTTGCCGCGGCACCGGCTGACCGCACGAAGGCGAAAGTCCTTGGCAGTCCGGTTGCGGAAGTACGGCGGCGCGATGAGGTTGATCGACAACCTGTAGCCGGAGCGTTCGCCGAAGTTGCCGAAGGGCGCGTTCCAGACGCAATTTCTCGCGACGAGGTTCCCCGTGGGCTGCAGAGAAGGGATAGTACGACTCGACGTTGTAGCGCGCCCTGGCGTTGCTGATGATGTTCCTGCGCAGAACGTTGTTGGACGACGCGTAGTCGCGGTCGTACTCGCCTCCTGCCTCCTCGCCGGAGAAGGTGACGTTGCTCGCGGTTTTCGTAGGCGTTGCCGTTGATGACGTTGTGCTCGATGAGCGCGTATTGGGTGTCCGGATACATGGAGATCCCGAAGCCCGGGTTGTCGTAGATGTAGTTGCCGCGGATCACCGCGCGGCGGGAGAACTCGGAGTAGATGCCGTGATCGTGGCCGCGGTTCCCCCCACCGCAGTTGTGGATGCGGCTGCGAAACACGCGCGTGCGAAAGGCCGGAGTCCCGATGTGACCGAGGAGCAGGCAGGAGCCGGTGCTGGTCGAGTTGCGCTTGTTGCGGTTGGTGATGTTCAAACGGCGCAGGAGCGCATCGTCACCATGCACTTGAACGGTGATCGGGACGACGTCGTGACCGTCGATGCTGAGGTGGGAGAGCGTCACGCGGTTCGCGGAGTCCCTGATCCAGATATTGCCGCGGAGGCGCGCCCGCGCACGGGCGACGCTCGCGAGCTCGATGCGGTCGGCCGCGATGGCCACGGTCCCGTAGTACGTCCCGCGCATGAGGCAGCCGGTCTGTCCGGCCCTGAGCGCGTTGGCCAGGCGCTGGGCAGTCCGGAAGGGCCTCGATGCGCTGCCCGACCAGGCGTCCGATCCGCCGGGCGACGCGTAGCGCGCGCAGAGCGTGCCGTCGGCCGCACGCCGGGGCGCGGCGTCAGCCTCGGCGACGGCGAACGCGAGGAGGAAGAGGAAGAGAGCCGCTGCGATCCAAACGGTGCGAGCTCTCGGGCAGGGCACGGTCACGCTGGAGGAAGTACCGGGCGGCACGACGAAGCGGGTCATGATAGCGGGCCTCCCCGCCGTCGGACGAAAGAGGGGTTCCGCCTAGGGGATCCGCGCCCTGAGACGGCGCAAGGCCTGATATGCCGAGGGATTTCCCCTCTTGACGATGTCCTTGGCCTTCCATTCCAGCCAGAGTCGCAGCTGGGCTGTCCGGACGCCCGAGGCGTACGCTGCCGCCCGCTCGGCCGGCGTCGTCGACCACACCGCATAGCGACCGTAGGCAGCGAGGCCCTCGCGGAGCCGCGCGCCCGCGCGCGGCTCCGAGGTCATGAGCGCTCGATACCCCGTTGCGGCGGCTTCGCGGACTACGTCTCGGGAGACGAAGCCGCCTGGAACCGACGCTGTGTCGGGAGGCTCACCGAGGATGTCACCGAGCGCCGCTCGGCTCTCCCGCCACTCCTGCTCGATCTGTGCGGGCGGAAGCCGGCCCATGTAGGTCGGGTGGGAGTGGGAATGACTCCCAATGACGTGCCCGCGGTCGGCCAGCGCCTTGATGTCAGTGTCGCTCAGAAAGCCGCTCGTCCCGATCTTCGATGTCGTCACGAAGAAGACGCCCCTCCAGCTTCTCGCCTCCAGCGCGGTCGCCGCCGCCAGGGCCGACGAGCCGCCGTCATCGAAGGTGAGGACTACGTCGGGTGGGCTCTCTTGCGAGGGCAGGCCGACGCTCCGGCCGGTTCCCGCGATCGCGTCAAGGTGCTCCTCGAAGACCGCAGGCTCGAGCTTGTAGCGGGCCGCCAGAGGCCCGGGGAAGCCGACCTCGTCGCGCTCCTCGCTCCGGACGACGTCGTGGTAGAGAAGGACGACCGGCTTCACGCTGTGCCCCGCGCGGCCCACTTCCAGCGAAGGTAGTCGCTGAGGCGGGGCTGGCCCCAGGCGGCCGACTTCCGTCCGCTCACGTCGATCGGCACGGCCGCGCCTTCGTACACACGGCGAAGGTCCTCGGAGATGCGGTCGAAGTTGTCGTAGACCGAGCGCAGCTGGATGACGACGTGGGATTCCCGCCGCTCGTCGAACGAGGTCGAGTAGTACCCGTAGACCGGGCCGGTGTCGACCCCCTCGTCGATCCGGAGCAGTGTCGCCCCCACCCGCTCCAGATCTCGGCGGGCGAGCGCCCAGAAGCATCCGTGCGCGTTGCGGTATTCGGGGCAGATGCCCGGGTGGACCACGAACGTTCCGTGCGCCGGCACGTCGAAGATCTCACGGCGCAGGATCGTCTTGCACGCAGCCACGACCATGTCCGGCTCGACCTCCTGCAGGAACCGGCGGGTCTCCGCGGAGTTGGGATCCTGCGTCTCGAGCACCGGCACGTCCCGGACGGCCGGAAGGCCGGCGAGCTCCTCGTCCGCGCGGCCGCGGATCCACGCCGTGTCCTTTCGGCGAAGGAGCGCGCCGTAGAAGAGGCGAAACGCGAGAACGTCGGCCGTGCGCCATCCCGATCGGCGCCACTCGTGGCGCAGTCGCCTCCACACGCGGCGCTTCGGCTCGTGGATGGCGACGATCCCGACGAGCTCGGCGAAGGAGGACACGCGCGCCGGCAGGACGTGCCGGTTGAACACGCTGTCCGCGGTGCAGATGACGGCGATTCTCATCCGGCTCAGGACGACACGGGCTCGCGGTGCCTGTCGTCCAGGCGCCGGGAGGCGAGAAACAGCTGGTCGTAGAGATCCTCGATCTTCCGGACGGCACCGTCGAGATCGAAGCTGGTGCGCTGCCTGGCCCTGGCCGCCTCCCCGAGACGTCGCCGAAGAGACTCGCCTTCGAGCAGGCGGGCGAGCGCGTCCGCGAGGTTCGCCGGGTCGCGCGGCTCGACGAGGAGACCCTGCACGCCGTCTTCGACGACCTCCGGTAGGCCGCCGACGCGGGTCGCGACCACCGGCTTCCCGGCACCCATGTACTCCATGACCGAAAGGGGCGTGCCTTCGAAGTCCGAGCAGCAGACCGCCACGTCCGCGGCGACGAGCACGTCCGGGATGTCACTTCGGGTCCCCAGCAGGAGCACGCAGTCGGCAAGGCCCAGCTCCTCGATGAGCGACTCGAGGCGCCCGCGCTCAGCCCCGTCGCCGGCGACGAGGACGCGAAGCCCCGGCTGGCGACCGCGCACCAGGGCGGCCGCTTCGACGAGCACCTCCACCGCCTTCTCGGGCCGAAGCTGGCACACGGTGACGACGACGGGGGCGTCCGCCGGGATCCCGAGCTCCGCCCGGACGTCATGGCCTGTGGGCACGGGAGCGGCGACCGCGTTCGGAATGACCCGCAGTTGCCGAGGAAGGATTCCCTCGAACTCGATCATTCGCCGCTTGTCCGCTTCGGACACGGCGATGAAGACGTCCGCTCCCCGCGCGATCACCTCGCGGTCGATCGTGCGGCGAACGAACGGCCCTGTGGTCGAGGACCGCGCAGAGGCCCAGCTCTGCTCGTGTGCGATGACGACGGGGACACGCGCGAGGCGCCCGAGCAGCGTGCCCCAGACGTTCGAGCCGAACTTGTGCGCATGGAGGACGTGCACCCCGTCTCGCAGATACGTGAACAGCGGACGCCAGGCTGCGAGGTCCGTGCGCGAGCGGCGCTCGAGCCGCATGATCGTGACGCCGGCGGCGCGCAGATCGTCCTCGAACGTGGGTTTGCCGACCGAACGCGTGGCGCAGAGAACGCTCTCGAAGCGCGCGGGATCCAGCCGCATTGCGAGGGTGACGGCCATTCGCTCGCCTCCGCCGCTGATGTCGGGGTAGTCCAGAAGGGTGACGACACGGAGTCGCTCCGGGCGCTTGCGCCTGCTCACTGACGTATTGTGCCTTACTGGAAACGGCGGACTGACGCCCGCTCGCCGCCCAACATCCGATGAAAGCAATGTTTGTGCGGCAGAGTCTCGACGTCGACCGGCTCCCCGTGGGACGCCATGTCGCCTCCGGGGCTGTTCGCGGCTACTACATCGACTTCCGGGAGAAGACGACCGAGGCCACGTGGCCTCCCGAGTGGTTTCCCTGGCCCGGCTTCCACCGCTTCATGGGCATCTCGCAGTGGGGCCTCGGCTGTTACGAGCGCTATCTCTCGGAGGAGGGCGAGGAGTGGCTGGCGGCCGCCCTCGACGCCGGACAGTTCATCGCCGACGCGCAGGAGCCGACCGGTGCGTGGCCCGAGCCCAAACCCCCGCACACGTTCAAGCTCGACGCGCCCTGGCTCTCGGCGATGGCGCAAGGCCAATGCAGCAGCTTGCTAACCCGCCTCTCGCTCGAGATGGGCTCCGAGGAGCTCGCGGCCTCGGCGGTCCGCGGCCTCGCGCCTCTGCGCATCGCTACCGACCGCGGCGGCGTGGCGGCGACCCTCGACGGTGGCCCGTTCCTCGAGGAGTATCCGACGCAGCCCCCGAGCTTCGTCCTCAACGGCGCCATCTTCGCCGCGTGGGGCGCCTACGACGTCGGGGTCGGCCTGTCCGACGACGACGCGCGGAGCCTCTTCGCCGCGGTTATCGAGACGCTCGCTCGGACGATCGACCGCTGGGACACGGGCTACTGGTCGCTCTACGACCTCTTCCCGCATCGGGTCCGCAACATCGCCAGCCCCTTCTATCACGCCCTGCACGAGAGGCAGCTAGGCGCGCTGGCCGACATGAGCGGCCGCTCGGAGCTCGCGGCTGTCGCGGAGCGGTTTCGGGGCTACGCGCGCTCACGGCGGAATCGGGCGCGCGCGCTCGCCGAGAAGGCGGTCTTTCGCGCGCTCGTGCCGCACGGCGGCCGAGGCGAGGTTCGCGCGTAATCACGGCATCTCCCCACATCGAGTGAACCTCCTCAAGCTCGGCCGCCGACGCGCCGAAGCACGCGGAAAGCCGCAGCCAAGGCACGCGCTCCTTGCGTCGGCACCGAAGGATGCCGACTCGCCGCGGAGCCGGGCCCTGACGAGTGAGGGGAATCAGTGGGCCCTGCCCGTCCAGCAATCGTCCGACCGCAGCAACTCACGATCGTACTCGTCGCGGTCGCCCTTGCCGTGGCGTCCGCGTCGACTGCCCACGCGGCGACCGTCGTCGACGGAGGCTTCGAAAGCTCGCTCTCGGGTTGGAAAGCCGTCGCCTCGACGCTCGCTCTCCGCACGGGCGCGGCGGTCGGAGACGGGTACGTGCGCGCCTCCGGTCCGACCGCCTCGACCTACGGGCTCCAGAACGCCCAAGGGGTCGCAACGGTCAAGGGCCTCGGCTACACGGCCGGCGCGTGGGCGCGAACTCCCAAGCGCCGCGCGAAGGTCTGTCTGGTGCTCCAAGAGCGCAACACCCGCAAGGTGGTCGGATCCGCGAGGACCTGCAAGACGGCACTCACGACGTGGTCGTCCTTTGCAAGCCTTCGGTACACGGCGCGCGGCACGGGGAATCGCCTTTTCGTCTCGGTCGTCCAGTCGTCGGCGAAGGCGACCGACGTCCTCGACGTCGACGGGGTCCTCGTCCGGGACTCACGCGATCTCACCGCGCCGGCCGACGTCACCGGCCTCGCGGTGACCGGCGCCACCGGCTCGACGATCTCGGTCGCCTGGAGCCCGGCGTCCGACAACGTCGGCGTCGCCGGCTACGGCCTCTACCTCGACGGCCGGCTCGTGACCTCGTCCACCGGGACCGCCTACACGTTCGAGGAGCTCCCGTGCGCGACCGTGTTCGTCGTCGGCGTCGACGCCTTCGACAGCGGCGGGAACCGTTCGTCCGTCACCACGACCGCAGCACAGAGCGCGGAGTGCCCGAGCGCGCCCGTGAGCCTGGTGCGCCCGTCGATCGGGGGAACGCCGGTCGAGGGCCAGACCCTGACCGCCTCGCCCGGGATGTGGACCGGGGAGCCGACCCTCGCCTTCAGCTGGCTCCGCTGCGACGTGTCGGGTCTGACCTGCAGCCCGGTGTCGGCAGGCTCAACCACGTACACGCTCGGTGCGGCCGACGTCGGGTCGACCGTTCGCGTGGCCGTGACCGCGACCAACGGCGCCGGCTCGACCGACGCCGAGTCCGACCCGACGGCGCTCGTGGCGACCGCACGCGTGGCCTGCTCCGCGTATGCCGGTCCGAACGGGAACGACGCAGGCGCGGGGAGCCTCTCGAGCCCGTTCCGCACCGCCCAGCGCCTCGTAAACGACCTCGCCGCCGGGGAGACGGGTTGCCTCCTCGCCGGGACCTACGTCGGCAATGTCGCCGTCTCGACCGGCAGCGTCACCTTGATGAGCGCTCCCGGCACGCGCGCGCTCCTGCGAGGCTCCGTCTGGATCAAGGACTCGGCCAACGGCGTCAAACTCTCCAACCTGGACATCGACGGGCACGACGTGACTCCGATCACCGTCCAGGTGCACGGAGACGGCGCCGTCCTCCGCCTGCTGGACATCACCAACCGCAACAAGCTGAACTCGACCAGCACCGGCTCCTGCCTGCTCCTCGGGCACACCGGGACACCCGCGTTCGACGCGCTCGTCCAGCAGAGCCGCATCCACAACTGCGGCGGGGGGAACGGCGGCCACGACCACGGCATCTACTCCGAGTTCTCCCGCCGCGCGGTGATCCGCGGCAACTACATCTACGACAACCCGGGCTACGGGATCTCCATGTATCCCGACACGCAGGACGCGCTCATCGAGCACAACGTCATCGACGGCAACGGCTACGAGAACCGCGGCAACGTCACCTTCTCCGGCGAGGAGGCGGGAGGCGAGTACGACCGTGACTACGCCTCCGACAACAACCTCCTCCGGAACAACATCGTCACCAACTCGAGCGCCCGCTACAACATCGACTCCTACTACCCCACGATCCAACCCAGCGGCAACCTCGTCACCGGCAACTGCGTCTGGAACGCGCCCTGGGGCAACACGACCTGGGCAGGCGGCTTCGCGTACGTGGACAACCTCGACCGCGACCCGCTCTTCGTCGATCGCGCCGCCAAGGACTTCAGGGTGCAGGACGGAAGCCCATGTGCCGGCATGGGGCCGGTCGAGCCGGTCGTCGACTAGCGCGCGGCCGGCCGCGACGACGGCCAAGCGCCAAGTGAGCTCCGGGCGACCGACGACAAGGCCAGGCACGTTCCGAGCATCAACCAGAGCTGTTTCTCGTAGTGGTTCGTCGCGAAGAAGTACGCCACGAGCATGGCCGTCGTACCGATCACGACCGCGCGCGCGAGCCGCTCTCCCTTGACGTCCCCGCCCCGCTCGAGGGCTCGAACGGCGCGAACGCCGACGGCCAGTGTCGACGCAATGACGCCGAGGAAGGCGACGAGTCCGACGATCCCGAGCTCGGCGAGAACCTGCAGGTACGAGTTGTGCGCGAGCTCGCCCTCGGCGATCAGCTCGACCCTCGGCAGGTTGATTGCTCGAACGGTGTAAAACGGCTCGAGCACCGAGAAGTTTCCGGCTCCGGCTCCGAGGATCGGATGATCCGAGACCATGGCCCCCGCGACCGCCCAGAGGGACTCGCGATTGGACGTGTTGCCGGACGAGAATATCGTCTGGAATGCGACTGGCTCGGTCACCAGCGTGTAGAAGAGCGTCCCGGCCACGACGAGGGCGGCGACGACCAGCGCCGCGCGCCGCCGCAGGTCGCCGGAGAACACGAGCGCCAGAAGAAGCGCGACCGCGAGCGCGACGAGCCCCGCCTGAGAGTCCGTTCTCAGCAGAGCAACCCCGAGCACCATGGCGACCGGGATCAACGCCCAGCGAATGAGGCGGTCGCCGAACGCCACGAACCCGTAGGCGCAGAAGACGATGCTCGGGACGACGAGGGCTGCAAGCTCGTTGGGATCGTCGAAGCCGCCGGAGAGGCGGGCGTCGTTGACCCCGGCGGTTGCGGAGTACGTGCCGAAGAACCCGAGCATGACGGCGAAGAGGGAGCCGCCCACGAAGGCGGCGAGCACCCACGTGAGCCGCTTCCGGTCGGAGATCACGGAGTACGTGATGAAGAGGAGGAGAACGCCCTGGAAGAGGCGGAACGCGCTCGAGAACGCGGTGCCCGAGTCGGCCGCCCACAGCATCGACGAGGCAGCGAACCCGACGAGCGCGATCGCGCTCCAGGCAACGAGCGGATGGTCGACGAAGATGAATCGCATTCGGGTGCGCCGGTCGAACAGCCTGAACAGCCAGACCGCGGCGATCACCGCTCCGCCGAGCTTCACCGGCGTCGTCAACCCCATCGACTGCAATCCGGTCGTCCGATCGAAGAACGTGAGGACGACGAAGACCGCGAGAGCGGCCCCGAGGTTGACGAAGGCGAGCGCGGCGAACCCGGCGGCGAAGACGGCGGCGAGAGCGAGCTGAGGGGCTACAGGGGCGAGGAGCCCGACACCAACGGCTCCTGCCGCGAGGGCCGAGACCCCCAGCCACTGTGGCTCCGAGACCGTCGGGGCCCGTGCGACCAGCACTGACTACCCGTCGGCCTTGGCGGCCGATCCCGTTCTCGACACCTCGCCGAGCAGCGCCTCGAGCGATTCGATGCTCGGAGTGAGGCCGACATCTCGCGAGCGGTGTTGCGACGTGACCACGAGCCCAGCAGGCGGAACCGGATGCTGGGAGAGGAAGCGATTGAGTTCCGCAAACCGATCGCGGCGGCTGTGGCCGAGGCGCACCGCGATGAGCACGATGTCGACAGCGTCGACGAGCGCAAATGCATCTGCGAACTCCGTCAGCGGTGGAGAGTCGACCACGACGACGTCAGCCTCGCCCTTGAGCTGGTCGATGATGTCGGCGATCCGCCTCGGCTCCAGCAGGTCGATCGGTCGTGCATCACCGGGAAGGAGGAGGCGTAGCCAGTCGCCGTAACCGGGCGCGTCGACGAGCGCTTCGTCGACCGACGTGCGGCCGAACAGAAGCTCAGCGAGCCCGCCGCTCTCGCCCTGGCCAAAAACGGCACCTACCGCCGGCCGGCGGAAGTCGGCGTCGACGAGGACGACCCGCAACCCCCCGGCCGCCAGCGCCTTCGCCAGGTTCACCGAGGTCATCGTCTTCCCCTCGGCCTTGATCGCGCTCGTGACGAGCACCGCGCGCGGCGATTCGCCGCCCACCCCGCGCGCCGCCAGGCTGGCGCGCAGAGTCCTATATCCCTCCCACAGGTCGGCCGGAAGCGGCCCCTTCCCGCGAAGGTACGAGCGCACCACCCGGGTGTGGGCGCGAGGAATCCGCGCCAGCACCGGGACGTTGCGGAGAAGCTCATCCTCGCTGGTCATGCGCGGATCGAGCGTCGCGAGCAAGAGCACTCCTCCCACGCCGAGAAGGAGCGCGGCGAAGATGGCGACGGCCAACGTCAGCACGGGCCTAGGCCAGGAGGCTGAATCCGGCGGGACCGCCTCGCTCAACAGCTGGATGGTCGGGTCCGTCGCTCCGACCGACGTCTTCAGCGTGGCGAGTTTTTCCTGCAGCGCAAGCTGCTGCAGCTCATCGGTGTTCTCCGAGCCGAGCTGGTTCAGCTGCGCCTCGACCTGGTCGATGCGCGCCTGCAACTGGCTCTGGAACTCCGTCTTCCGTCGCTCGATGAAGACCTCGGCGAACGTGTTCGCAAGCTGGGCCGCAGCTTCCGGTGATCCCGCCTCCGCGATGATCGAGACGATGCCGCTCTGCTCCAGCGGCCTGATCTCCACGCTGCCGAGAAGGTCCTCCCGGGAGACGCCGAGGTCGAGCCGCTCGATGACGGCGTCCGTCGTTGCCGGCGTGGTCATGATGCGACCGGCGGCGTAGATGCTGCTGCTGGGGTCGCGGAAGAGGGTGATACCTTCGAACGCGCCGGTCGAGTCGGCGAACGGAGTGACGAGAATGTCCGCCTCGGCCTCGTACTTCTTGTCGGCCGTTGCGACGAAGGCAACGGCAGTCCAGCCCGCCAGGACGACGAGTGCGAGGATGAGCAGCCAGCGGCGGCGCAGCGCGCGCAGGTACTCCCCAGCCTGGCTGCGGTGCTCCTCCTTGAAGAGGTCGTCGGTCAAGATTTCGGTTGCCGCATATAAGTCGCCCGGAAATCGGGCTTCCTCGAATGATACTGACGGCAATTCCCGCCACACAGTACGAAAGTCGGGGGCGACCCCGTCGAACCGGGGGTTCTCGGTGTGCCTACAGGGGCAACGGTGCTCGCACGCCGTTCGGAATCGGGTGGGCCGGTGGTGAAGGTCGATAATCGGGTTGTGACCCATCGGCTCGAAGACGAGCACCCGAGCGTTCGGCCTTCGGACACGCGCGACGTCCACGAGGACCTCGGCCCCAGCCATTCCGATGCCGTCGACAGCAGACCGTCGCGGCGTCGTTCGGGCCGCTTGCTTGCGGTGGCGATCGTTCTGACCGCACTTACGATCGTCGGGATCGCGAGCTTCGAGATCTACCTTCGGACGGGTGGAGACTCTCCGGAGCCGGCAAACGCAGTCGTCGTTCTCGGGCCCGGCCGCGACGGTGAGAGGCTCGAGCGCGCGGAGGCCCTTCTCGACGAGCAGCTCGCCGACACGCTGGTCGTCTCGATGGGCCGGGGCGGCCAGCGCCGGGCAACAGATGCCGTCTGCGCGAGCCAGCCGACGGACTTCGAGGTGATCTGCTTCAGAGCCGACCCCTTCACCACCCGAGGCGAAGCCCGGGTGGTCGCCCGGCTCGCCGCTGCGCGCGGGTGGACGAAGCTCCTCGTCGTGACCTCCGACTACCACGCCAGGCGCGCCCGGCTGCTCTTCGGCCGCTGCTACGACGGCTCGCTCGTCGTCGTCGGCGCGCCAAGCAGCGGCGGCCCGGCCGTCGTCCTCACCCACGCACATGAGGGAGCAGGACTCGTCTTCGCGAATCTCGTCGCCCGGGGCTGCTAGCCCGAACGCAGCCGTCGGATCCGGGAGCGGAGGCGCCGGGCCAGGGGACGGCCGTACGCAAAGGCAACCCATTCGGCCGCCCCCAGGGGCGACCGGGAGAAAGCCTGCACGAGCTTGAGGTCGTACGCCGTCGCCGACCACTCGAGCTTGAAGGGATCGTCCGCTCCCAGGAAGTCGAAGCTCCTCAGGCCGGTCGCGAAGGCGCGCTCCAGGAGAGCGCGAAGGAGAAGCTTGCCGGGAGCGAAGCGACGGTACTCGGGGTCGTAGCCTCCCTTGAGAAAGTAGTACGTGCCCCCGGCCTCGAAGCCGTACTGGAACGCCACGGCTTGCTCGCCCACGCGCAGGAACGAGAGTCGAAGCCACCCGTTTTCGGCCGCCCACACGGCGAGCTCCTCGTAGAACCGGCGTGTGTTCTCGCGTGAGGTCACGGCTGTCCCGCGCGCAGCCTTCCAGCCCGACGGCTCGAGCCGAAACCCCTCGGCGAGGAGCTCCGCCCGCCCGGAGGTGCCGTCGCTTACGTCCAGGCGGACCGGGCCCATCTCCTCGAGCCGGCGGAGCCGCCGGTCGAGGTCGCGCCGAACGCGACCGCTCAGACCACGCTCGTAGTCCTCCCACGTCCCGTCGATGACGAGAAACGGCGACCGCTCGTACGTCGTCGTCAGGACGCGGTATCCACGCGATGCGGCCGCCGCCTCGAGCTCTCTGGATCCGAAGTGACCTGGATCGACGTACTCGAGGGTGACGCTGCGGGGGCGCCGCTCGAAGACCCAGGCGGCGAGCTCGCGGGCCGCGCTCTCGTCCTTCGCGAGCAGACCGAAGCGCGGTGTGTGCTCGTTCGTCGCCGAGCGGAGCCCATTGCGGGAGCGAACGAGCGGGAGCACCGCGACGGTTTCGCCGTTCGACCTGTTCACGACCACCCAGGGGGTCCCGGACCCGAACGCCGCCGACCACAGCCGAAACCACCCGGGTCGCTCGAACGGGGGCGCCCCGCACTCCTGGGCCAGAACATCCCAGCCGGCGGAGATTTCCTCGAGACCGCCGTGAACGGTGATCATCCCGTCTCCCGCACCGCACGCTCGGGCACGGCGGCACGGACTGCTTCGACGATCCGATCGAGATCGCGGGACCGAAGCTCCTGGTGCACTGGGAGGCCGATGACCTCGCGCCGCAGCGCCTGCGCCAGCGGAAACTCGTCCGTCGGTAGCGACGGATGAGGGATCGACCAGAAGTCGAAGGCACGGATACCAGCGCCCGCGAGGGAGCGGAGAACCTCGGGCTTGGCCGCAGTCGCCACCGGGAACACGAACGGGCACGCACCGCTCGGAAGGTCCTGGAACGGAGGTGGGACGAGCTCGTCGAGGCGATCTCGCAGCTGCTCGTAGTTCGCCCGCCGACGAACGGACGCGTCCTCGCCGGCGACCCGCCGGAGCACGCCGACCGTCGTCCGCGCCGGCGCGAGGTCGGAATCCCCCAGCCCGAACTCCTCGGCGGGGGTCGTCGAAGCCGAAGAGGCGACTCGGCTCGCCCCGTTCGCCTCGAGAGGGACCCTTGAGCGAACCCAGGCCAGATGCCGCCGGACGAGCAACCCGAGCCCAAGCGTGGCCCGGAGCGGGCTCTCGTCGGGGGGGCCCGGTGCGACGAGCGCGGCACCGTCGGGCAGCCCGTACGTCTTGTACAGGCAGAAGACGGCAACCTCGCCGAAGGACCCGACTGGCCCGTCGGCCGTCGTGGCGAGCCAGGCCTGCGCCGCGTCCTCCACGAGGACGAGCCCACGCTCGTGACACCACTCCCGCCAGCGGGCTGCATCTTGTGGGAAGCCGAGGTAGTGAATGAGAAGAAGCGCGCGGGTATTCCCTCCCACGAGCGCGTCGAGCTCGTTCTCGTCGGGGGCGAGCGCCGTGGTTCCCCCGTAGAACCGGCACGTAAGGCCGGCTCGCACCAGCGCTTCGATCTCGGATCCGTGGTGATACGCCGGAACGAGGATCTCGTCGCCCCGGGTGAGGCCGGCCGCCCTCACCCCGTGCCACAGCGCATGACGACCCAGCGAGTAGAGCCGGCAGCGCCGATCCGCCAGCGGGAACGGGGGCGCACCGCGACGCCGTCCGACGTAGATCGACGGCGGCAGCGGCGGCCAGACGTTCAGCCGCGTCGAACGCGAAGAGCGCATGACGAAGCCCATAGTGAAGTGTTCAGGGCGCGGTTTCCACGGGCCAGCGGCGGAGCAGCGGGTCGACCGCCCTCCGCACACGGTCGTGGATCGGCATCGGAAGACGGTGACCGATGCGTCGCAGCGCCACGTCTGCGAGAACCAAGGCCCGGGCGGGGTGCGCGGGTCGCACGAGGACGAGCGTGCGACGCTCCTTCGCGGCAGTCGCCAAGCGCTCCTTGAACGGCTCGTTCCCCAGGAGCATGTCGTACTCGGACGCACCTTCGTCGAAGGCGGCCTCGATCGTGTGCGCGAGCAGCAGAAGCCCGGGGCTCACGTGGGACCACGCGGGATCGAACCCCGCCTGGTAGTAGAGGTACCGGCCGCCGATGCTCCAGCCGTACCAGGCTGCGATCGGTCTTTCGTCCACATCGAGGAACCAGAGCCGCAGCCAGTCGTGCTCCTGCGCGGCGCGGGCGAACTCGAGGTGGAACTCGCGTGCGCGTTCCGAGCTGAAGATCGTGCTTCCTTTCCCGGCCCAGCGCTTCGCGTGGAGGTCGAAGAGCGTGTTCATCGCGTTCTCGAGGTCGTCGCTGCCGCGACGGAACCGCACCGTGCCCAGCCGCTCGAGCGCGCGCCGCTTGCGCCCGAGCTGGCTCCTGAGGTTGCGGCTGCGGCCGGCCAGGTACTCGTCCCACGTCTGGTCCCGGAGCGGGATCGACAGGTAGACGCTCGGATGCTCGTGATAGCGGATCGCCTTCAGCGAGACCGCGTTCGAGCGCGCAAGCGCCCTCGTCCACGGCGCATCCTCGTCGACGTAGTCGGCAGCGATCATCGCCCACTCCTTCTTTAGCTCGCCGAGCACCTTCGCGAATTCCCGCGCGACCGTCTCCTCCTCCGCCTGAGACCGCGCCACCGGCTGGTAGTAGTCCCCGTACTCGGCGCCGCCGAAGCTCAACGTCGGAAAATGTCGTCGCTGCGAGAGCACGAGCGGCATGAGCCCGACCAGCCCACCGTCATCCCTCACGGACACGACGAAGGGCGTCACGTCGTCGCCGAAGCACCGCATCCAGGCCCGGTACCAGTCCGGCGTGATGAAGGGAGCACCGCGGGCCTCGGCGAGCGACCGCCACTCACCCTCGATCCGCTCCAGAGCCGAAGGATCGCGAATGAGCTCCACGCTCGCGGCGCCGTCCGAGACGGCCGGGCGACCACGAGAGCCGAGCGCGCGGGGCCGATGCCGGAGGGCGTCCCGAACCGAGTCGACGTTCACCTGACGCCAGGTACGGTCTCCGGCGTGGACCGGATCTCGATCCGGATCCACCACCTCGTGGGCGACGGCCTGCAGCCAGTACGCGCCCACGAGCGCCTCGAGCCGCCTTTCGTCCGCGTCCAGCCCGAGGCGCTCGAGATACGCGCGAACGCGGTTGTCGCGGGCGAGCCGTACCGGCGGCAGCAGCTCGCTCACGATCGCCTCCCCGAGATCCTGACCGGTGAGCTCTCGCACGGCCGAGACCTTGAGGTGGAGGAGGTCGAGGAGGGGAAGTCGGCCGGGTCCGCCGCCGGGCCAGTCGACGACGCCCGTCAGTATTCCGTTCTCGGAGAGCACGTTGCCGTTCCAGAAGTCGCCGTGGCCGAAACCGCGGGTCAGCTCTCGCGTCTCGGCGGCGAACCCGTCGGCCAGCTCCCGCACCTCGTCTGCGCCGCCCGAGTCGCAGAGCCCGGCAACGATCTCCGCGTGCTCCTCGACGTGAAGGCGGGGGCCGGTGCTGCCGTCGAGCGCGTGGAGCTCGACGAGGAAATCGATGCAGTCCCGCTCCAGCGAGGGCGTGAGTGTCGGTAGCGCCCGGGCTCCCGGCAGCGCTTGCTCGACCGACCAGACGGCAAGACCGCTTCGCCCCGACGCGAGCGTCCAGGGAATCCGGGCCGCCATCGTGGCCGGTGGATTTGCCTGTGCGAGGAGCCGCAGGGTCTCGACCTGCTCCTTGATTCGTCGAGCGGCGGGCCCCACGGCCACCCGCAAGACCGCGCTGTCGGTCCTGGCGATGATGACGCCGGACGCGCCGAGGACGTATCCGTTGAGCTCGAGCCTGGCACCGATCGCCGACTCCGCCGCGGCGACGACCTCGTCGAGGATCGTCCGGCGCTCATCGTTTCGTGCCACGACCACCGCATTGAGCGGAAAGCGATGGGCGAGCTGCCGGCCGTTCCGGTCGCCGGAGCCGAGCGTGATCCCGCGCTCCCAGTTGAGGACGTCGACGGACTCGTACCCTCGGGCCACGAGCCCGCGGCGAACGGCGGCCGTCTCGCGACGCAGCCGGGCCGCAGCCACAAGCCGCTGCCCGCCGCGCACGATTCGTCTGCGGTCAACCGGCTCGCGGCGCCCGACTTCCACGATCGCGCAGGGAGCGTCTCCGACGACCCGCTCGGCAGTCCCTATCTCGACGTCGGGGCGCTCGTCGACGATCTCCCCGCCCGCCTCGGTGATCGCGACGGCCAGCTCGGAGCCCTGGACGCGAAAAGTTCTCGCCCCGGCTGGAATGACGGCCGCAAGCCAGCCGTGACGAGGATGAGGACGTATAGTCTCCACGGATCCTCCGCCCTTCGATAGTAGATCACGGCCGCCGACGCAGATGGCCACCCGCGGAGGTCGGGAGCTGAGCCAGACCGGCGAGCGCCTGGGCGTGTACATCGATGCCGTCTACTGGGTTGACGGCGACGCCCCGAACGGCCAGGTTTCAACGGATCGATCGTTTCTTCTCTTCGTCGTCGAGGTCGGAGGCAGCTTCGACCGCCTGGTCCTCTTCGGGCGAACGGTTCGAGGCGAGGGGCTCGCCGACTACGTGCTCCCCGCCGAGGTGGCGCTCGTCGAGCTTCCCCACTATCCGAATCTGCGCCGGATCGCCTCGGTCGCCCGGGCCGCCGGCGGAACGGTGAGGACGTTCTGGCGCAACCTCCCGTCCGTCGACGTCGTCTGGCTCTTCGGACCACATCCGTTTGCGGTCGCCTTCGCTGTCCTCGCGCTGGCCCGTCGCAAGCGGATCGTGCTCGGCGTTCGCCAGAACAGCGTCGAGCTCTACCGAAAGCGCGTCTCGGGGTGGAAGCGCGTCCCCGCGCTCGCCGCCGTCCACCTCCTCGACGGAGCGTTCCGCCTCCTGGCTCGCCGGGCGCAGGTCACCGTCCAGGGGACTGAGCTCGCTCGAGCGCTACGGAGCGCCGCGCGCCAATGTCCTCGAGCTGGCGGAGTCGGTCGTGCGTGCCGCCGACATCGTTGCCTCCACGTCGCGCGATCGCGATCGAGCGTCGTCTTGCTCTGACCGTCGGGCGGCTCGAGACGGAGAAGAACCCGCTCCTCCTCGTCGACGCGCTCGCGCGCCTCGAGGCCGCCGAGCCGGGCCGGTACCGCCTCACCTGGGTCGGACGGGGCCCGCTCGAGGAGCAGGTCACGCAGCGAATCCACGAGCACGGGCTCGCCGACCGCGTCACGGTGCGGAGCTACGTCCCCTTCGGCCCCGAGCTGCTGGACCTCTACCGGCGAGCCGACCTCTTCGTCCACGTCTCCCTGAGCGAGGGGTTCCCCAAGGTGCTCATCGAGGCGTTCGCCTCGGCGACGCCGATCGTCGCCACGGACGTCGGCGGCGTGCGCTCCGCCGTGGACGACGGCCGGCTGCCGTCCTCGTCCCTCCTGCCGATCTCGACGCCCTGGTCGCCGGAATCCACCGGCTCGCGGATGACCTCGAGCTCCAGGCCGCATGCGTCGAGCGGGGCCTCGAGCTCGTGCGGACTCTCACGCTGGAGGCTCAGGCCGACCGCGTCGCGCGATTCATTCGGAGTTGCGCCGGCGGGGGGCCCTCAACTCGGTGAGCCTCCCTGTCGCGGTTACTTCCGCCCGATGATCCGGATCCGAGGATGCCGCTGACCAGGAGATGGTCCGCGACCCTCCTCCTGGCCGAAGCAGGGAATCTCGCCAGGATTCGCTCTGTCATCTCGACCGGGACGGGATGCGTGCCGAAGTAGCGACCTCGGCGCCGACGCACGCTGTCACCCGCGAGAAGCCGATGTCCTCGAACAGGCGACGGAGCTCTCGAAACGTGTATTCCTTCAGGTGAAACCCGGTTGCAACGTCGTCGAAATACTTGGAGATATCGTGCGGCCCGGAGACGCGATTCGGCGTGATACATACGTACACGCCGCCCCGTGCCAGGGAATCGAAGATGTTGGTGAGCTGGTCGCCTGCGTCTTCCGGATGGAGGTGCTCGATGACCTGGTTGCTGTACGCGACGTCGATGCTGCCCGGGGAGACGGGGATATTCGTCCCGTCGGAGAGCCGCCCCTCGACGTTGGCTGGTAGCTCGAGATCCCTCATGATCTCGTCCGAAACGTCCACCGCATAGACCTTCCGAACGCGCGAAGACACGGCGACCGACAGCGCGCAGTCTCCGGCGCCCACCTCGAGGAAGGTTGCGTCGGGCCTGAGGAACGGCTCGAGGATGAGGCTCTGCCGCTGGATGGCCCAGGCGAACGACTCCGGATCCGTCTTCTTCACCAGCTGCGGGTGGAGCGGCACGCGCTGGAACAGCTCGTTGTAGACCGGGCCGTAGAGCTCGAGCCGACCCGCCTGCGGGGCAGCTCGCAGGCGATTTGCGAGCTCCTTCTCGATCTCGTAATGCTCGCGCAGCTCGGCAGGCGTGCGCGGCTCGCCGGGAGGAATCTCAGTCTTCATGGTCTGTCGTCGGTCGCGTCGCAGCTAAACCGAATGGCCGCAGTGACAAGAAGTCAATGATACTAGGCAACCTGCGGCCCTCCAAGCGCGACCGGCCGACTCACGAGGAGGGAAGCCATGCGATGGCCTCCCCGCCCCATCCGACCTCGTAGGCGACCATCCGCGAGATGACGAGCGGCCCAAAGCCGTCCACCTGTGACTTGTAGGCGCGAATCGCTCGCTGCTTGATCCACCAATCCCTCGGCGACATCGGAAGCGAGAGCCAGGCGAGGGCGTCCACCCGTTCGAGAGCACCGGTGGGATCCGAGGGTGCCTGCAGGCTTCGGCCTGTCGCGTCCGGAACGCGATCGCGAAGAGGTTCCGCAGCCCCTGCGAAGGGGTGAGGCCCTGAGCCCCTGTTCGCCGACCTCTTCCGATCAGTCGCCATGTCGCGTACGGCTGCTCGACGTAGAGACCGGCACGGACGCCGGGGAGCGGCCGGGCGAGCAGCAGGCGCGTGAGCCGAGATGGTCGGGCGCCGCGAGCGGAAATCCGGGCATCAGCACCGTCTCCGCCGCTCCGACCACGTCGGCCAAGGCCGCCCAGAGGCCGTCGTCGTCGACGTCCTGCTCGTATTCGTAGTCCGCAAACGGAAGCCAAACAGCCGCCGCCCCGAGCAGCCGGCACGCACGCCGGTCCTCCTCGCGGCGCGCCCGGGCCGCCTCGGCGGCGCTCGTGAAGCCGCATGCCGCGTCCCAGGGCCCCGCGCCCGCCGTCGACTCGGGATCGTTGGCGAAGACGTTTACGACGTCGACTCGAGCGCCTGACCGGCTCGCGCGCGCGACCGTCGCGCCGAGCGAGAGCGCCGCGTCGTCGAGGTGAGGTTCGAGAGCACGCGACGTGTCGCCCGACGTCTGTCGCCGCCGCGACGCCGGCGTCGGCCGGCGTGCGGAGTCGTCGCCGATCGCCGTCGCGATCGCCGCGAGTGCTTTCGCGTCGTCCATCACTCGATGACCTAAGTCGGAGCCCGCGCGCCTCGCGCGCGGAGGCTCGCCGACAGCCGGCCGAGATCGCCGGGGCGCGGAACGAAGTCGGCTCCCCGCACCCGGAGCGCCCGGCTGAAGATGACGGCCACGGCGATCCCACCCGCCGTGTACGCGAGAGTCGAGGCGAACGCCGCGCCAACGCCGCCGTAGCGAGGGATGAGCAGGAGATCGAGGCCGATCGTCGCTCCGAAGGCGATTGCGAGGGCGGCGTTCGCGAGCATCGGCTGGCGCTGCGCCGTCAGGGCGTTGCCGAACAGCTTCATCGCCGTGATCCCGAACGCTCCCGGGGCGAGCACACGGAGGTCATCGATCGACCCGCGGAACTCGTCTCCGAAGACGGTGACGCAGAGAATCGGCGCAGCCACGATGAGCACGATCACGACGGGAATCGTGATCAGGATCGCGATCCGAAAGACCACGGCGACCCTTCGGCCTGCTTCCGAGGCCGAAGCCCGCGCCACGTCGGGGCGGAGGACCATCCCGAGTGCCTCGGGGAGGTAGAAGAGCGCTTCTGCCCACGCCACCGCCACGCTGTACAGGCCGAGCTCGCGCGTCCCGGCAATCGAGCCGAGGAGCCACTGGTCGAGCCGGTAGTTCCCGGTCTTCATCACCCGGCCAGCGTGAGCACGCAGGCCGAACGCAAACGACTCACGCGCGAGATCGCCCTTCGGCCTGCCGAAGCCGACAAGCCGCCGGTGGACGTACGCGGCGAGCAGAGCGGTGGCGAGCAGCTGGCCGGCCAGCCACGCCAGGAGGGCGGTGCCCACCGTGATGAGCCCGAGCGCAGCGAGGAGCGCGTTCACTGCGAAATTCAGCACTACTCCCGCGAGCGTCGCGACGTTCGCAACCGTGAAGCCGTAGTCGGCCCGGACGAGGAACTGCAGGTACAGCTGGATCAGGAGAATCGGTATCGCGACGAAGGCCACGACGAGCAGGCGAGGCGACGAACCGGCCGCCATCCCGGGAAACAGCGCCATCATCAGCGCGACGAAGCCCGCCGCCAGGGCGCCGAGGACGAGTCCGAACGCCAGCGAGTTGCTCGCAAGCGCCCGCCGCACCCTGGGCATCGTGGCGGCCAGGTTCGCGTGGGCCTCTTCGACGCCGAACGACGACAGCGCGGCGGTCAGCATCGCGACCGTCGTGAGGAAGGCGAGCTCTCCGCGCCCCGACGGGCCGAGCTGCCGCGCAGTTATGAGGACGTTCGCCAGCGAGAGGGCGGCCGCAACCATGTTCGTCGCGAAGGTCGCGGCAGCCGCTGACGCGAACGCCCGGCCCTGCACCCGTGGCTCGTGTCTCTCCATCGAGTCCTAGTGTCCTCTCTGCGCCGCGGGACGGCATCCCACTATCGGCAGCAGACTCCGGCGTATCCTTCCGCCGGTGGAGCCGAGGGTCTCAGTCATCGTGCCCGCCCGCAACGAAGCCGCGACGATCACCGCGTGCGTCACGTCGATCCTCGCCCAGGAGGTCGAGGGCGGCCTGGAGGTCCTCGTCGTCGATGGAATGTCGTCGGACAGGACAGCCCAGCTGGCAGAGGCGGCGGGCGCGGTCGTCGTGCCGAATCCCGACCGGGTAACCCCCGCAGCTCTCAATCGCGGGCTCGAGGCAGCACGAGGTGACATCCTCATCCGCTTCGACGCCCATTCCGAGATGCCGCCGGGATACGTCGACCGGTTGGTGCGCGCCCTCGGTGAAGAGGTAGGCGCCGTCAACGTGGGCGGCTGGGCCGAGGTTCGCGGCTCCGGGCCGTGGAGTCGCGCCATCGCCGCCGCGCTCCGCTCGCCAGCGGGGGTGGGCAACTCGCGCCTCTGGCGCCGCCCGCAGCCCGGGACGGGCCGAAGGGACGTCGAAACCGTTCCATTCGGGTGTTTCCCGGTGGACACTCTCCGGCGGGCAGGAGGCTGGCGTGAGGATCTCGTCCGCAACCAGGACTTCGAGCTCAACCACCGGCTGCGACAGGCGGGCGGCCGTATCGTCTTCGAGCCTGGAGTGTGGTTCGTGTACCACCCACGGGAGTCGGTGACGGCACTCGCCGGGCAGTACTGGGGCTTCGGAAAATACAAGGCGGTCACGCTGGCCATCGCCCCCGAGTCGCTCAAGTGGCGCCAGCTCGCGCCGGTCGGCCTGCTCGGCCTGGTGGCGCTCGCGGCCGCGCCGACGCGCCTGGCCCCGGCGGCACGCACGCTGCTCGTAGGGTATGCGGCGCTAGTCGCGGTGATCGCCGGACGGTCGGATGGAGGCTGGCGCACCGCCCCGGTACTCGCGACGATCCACCTCAGCTGGGGCGCCGGCCTCCTCAGCGGACTCGGACGGCAGGTCCTCGGCCGGGTTCGGCAGGAGCGGTGATGGCGTCCGCGCCGCTCGTGCTCTGCTACCACGCGGTCTCCGACAGCTGGCCGGACCCACTCGCCGTGCCCGCGCGCGTCCTCCTCGAGCAGGTGCGCCGCCTTCTCGGCCGCGGCCTTCGGGCGGTAGACGCCGCAGAGATCCTCGACAGGCCCGCCGGAAGCTTCCACGTGACCTTCGACGACGCCTATCGGAATATCGAGCAGGTGCTTCCCGAGCTTCGCAGCCTGGGCGCCGGCGTCACGGTGTTCGCCTGCTCCGACCTTGCCTCCGACGGCGCGCCGCTCGACGTCCCGGAGGTTGCCCCGCGCGCGGTGGGTCACGAGAAGGAGATCCTGACCATGGACTGGGAGGCGCTGCGCCGAGCGGCGGCGCTTGGCGTGGAGATCGGGTCCCACACGCGCAGCCATCCGCACCTCACACGCTTGTCCGACGACGACCTGCAAGCGGAGCTGACCGGCTCGCGCGAGGCTCTCGAGGCAAACCTGCAGCGTCCGTGCCGCTTCCTCGCGTACCCGTACGGCGAGATGGACGAGCGCGTCCGCCGGGCCGCCGAGGACACGGGCTATGCCGCCGCCTACGGCCTCGCCGCCGACACGCGGCTCGGATCGTACGGGATCCCTCGCGCAGACGTCTACCGGGGCGACGGCCGGACTCGCTTTCGGATCAAGACCTCGCGGCTCCTGCCCTACGCGAGGGCGGTCGCCCGCCTGGTTGACTAGAGCGGCCTCACGGCGCCGAAGCGAGGTCTCGTTCGGGGAGTGGGACCGGCG
Organism: uncultured Actinomycetes bacterium; assembly: GCA_963839745.1. Taxonomy (GTDB): domain Bacteria; phylum Actinomycetota; class Thermoleophilia; order Gaiellales; family Gaiellaceae; genus JAIBJN01. The sequence goes on along the minus strand of CAWIWC010000010.1, from coordinate 244,157 downwards.
CGGTCCGGATGTGCTTGATGACATCGGCGAGGATGAGATCGAGCTCGAGCGACGGTTCCCAGCCGATCGCCTCGCGGATCTTTTCCACGGCCGGCATTCGGTGAAGCATGTCCTGAATGCCCTGCCCGTAGACCTGCTCGTAGGGGATGAAGGTGAGCTCGGACGACGAGCGGGTCATCTCCATGACACGCTTGGCGAGGTCCAGGATGCTGATCGGCTGCGGCGACCCGACGTTGTAGATCTGGCCGGAGGTGTGCTGCGCGTCCATGAGGCCTGTCAGCGCGCGAATGGTGTCGGCGACGTGGCAGAAACACCGCGTCTGCGTGCCGTCGCCGTGGATCTCGAGCGGAGCGCCCGCGACCGCGCGCTCGACAAAGCGTGGGATCACCATGCCGTACTGCCCGCTCTGCCTCGGCCCGACGGTGTTGAAGAGCCGGGCGATGACGCAGTCGAGGCCCCGCTCCTGCTGGTAGGCCAACGCCAGGAACTCGTCCATCGCCTTGGAATCGGCGTACGCCCACCGGCGCGCCGTCGTGGGGCCGTAGAGCCGTCGCGCCTCCTCGTCGAGCGGTCGCTGCTCTCGGTGATCGCCGTACACCTCCGAGGTGGACGCGATCAGCACGCGCTTGTCGAAGCGGTTGCAGTATTCGAGAACCGTCTCCGTGCCCTGGACGTTCGTGACGAGCGTGTGCACCGGGCGCTCGACGATCAGCTTCACGCCGACGGCCGCAGCGAGATGGAAGACGACGTCGCACTTGTACACGAGCTCGTTGAGGACGGAGGCAGAGAGAACCGAGTCGACGACGAGATGGAAGTCCCAGCGCTCCTTCAGGTGAGCGACATTCCGCATCGACGAGGTCGAAAGGTCGTCCAGCGCGTAGACCTCCCAGCCTTCGTCGAGCAGGCTCTCGCACAGATGGGAGCCGATGAACCCGGCACCTCCAGTGACGAGCGCCTTCCCTTTTCGTTCGCCGGAATGCCTCCGGTCGGCCTTCGCGCGGTCGGGTGCCATCCCGTTCTTGCCCTCGGTGGAATTCACGCTCGGTCCTCCGCTTCGTCGCGTGTTCGAGGGCGGCCCTGCCAACGCCACCTGACCGCCACGCTCGTGCGCACGGTCGCCGGATCCGCAGTCATCGAAAGGGCCGCCTTTCGCTAGTAGTCGATTCGCCGCATGCTAGACACCGCGATACGCGTGTCTACGTACAAGAGCTAAGCACAGGGGCACGAGAGTTTCAAGCGGTGAGAGCGGGCGTCGCGACGTGCGTGCGAGACGGGCACGGTCCGACCGCGCCGTGTCCCGGTGCCGGGCACGGGGTGTGGCCTTCGGGTCAGGCGCAGAGCTCGCGCGCGACGGCCGAGTAGATCTCCACGCAGCGCTCGACGCTGGCGAGATCCACCCATTCCTCGACTGCGTGCGCGCCCTCGCCCGAAGGGCCGAACACGACCGTCGGGATGCCGGCTGAGGAGAGGAGCGCCGAGTCGGCCCAGAACGGGACGCCGACGATCTCAGGCCCGCCCGCGTGGTGGGAGACGAGCTCGGCGATCGCCTCGTCGGCGGGCGTCTCGAACGGCTGACGCGCGACACCGACGCGGATCTCGCCGTCGATGTCGCCGAGGAGCTCCCGCAGCTCGCCCTCGACGTGCTCGGTCGACTCGCCCGGGATGGTGCGCCGCTCGCCCTTGAGCAGGCAGCGCTCGGGATAGCTCGAGAACTCCTGGCCGCCCTCGATCACGGAGGCGTGCAGCGAGCCGCTGCCGAGGAGCGGGTGCGTCGGGTCGGCGCGCAGGCGGCGGTCGAGCTCCTCGATCCCGACGAGCACGTGGCCCATGTGGGCGATGGCGTCGATGCCGAGGTCGGGCCTGGAGCCGTGCGCCGCCCGGCCCTTCGTCTCGATCTCGAAGCCGACGAAGCCCTTGTGCGCGAGCGCCAGGCGCATCTCGGTGGGCTCCGAGACGATGGCCGCGTCGGCGCCGTAGCGCTCGGCGATCCGCGCGGAGCCGATGCTGGCGACCTCCTCGTCGGCGACCGCCGTGACGATCACGTCCCCGCGCAGCCCCGCCCCGGCGGCCTCGGCGCCCGCGAGCATGATCGCGGCCAGGCCGGCCTTCATGTCGTACGAGCCGCGCCCGTGCAACCGCCCGTTCTCGACGGCAGGCTCGAACGGCCGCTCCATGCCGGCCACGCCGACCGTGTCCATGTGCGCGTTGAGGAGGAGCGACTTGCCGCCGCCGGAGCCGCGCGCGATGCCGACCGTGTTGAACCGGCCCGGCGCGACCTCCTCGACCTCGACCTCGAGGCCGGCGTCCTCCAGCCACCCCGCGACGAAGCGGGCGATTTCACGTTCGCCGGCCGCGCCCTCGACCATGTCGGGGTTGATCGAGTCGATGCGGACGAGGTCCGCGAGGAGCTCGGCGGGCATCAGTAGGGCTGGACGAACTCGACCGGTGCGCCGTCGACCTCGATGAAGCCGACCCGCACCTCGCCGAAGACGTCGAACGGCTCGTCGATCATGCGCTCGCCCGCCATAGCGTCCTCGAGGCTCTCGACGAGGTAGGCCACGTGCGGGACGGTGCGCACGAGCTCGGCCTCCGGACTGTCAGGCTCGTACCAGAGCCATTCAACCCGGTACGGGTGGTCGCCCGGGCTCGTGAGCCAGAGCCGCTTGGACTCGAGGTAGCGCATGCCCTCGCGCTTGGCCGCCGCGGGCACGCCGATGTGGTCGAACTGCACGCGGGGAGCTTACTCCCCGCCGCTCGCCGCCTCAGGCGAAGCCTCCTCCTCCGACAGGGGCGCCCGGAACTCGACCTCGAGCCGTTCGATGCGCGGCCCGTCGACTTCGACCACCCTGAACGTGAGCCCGTCGGTCTCGACCTCGTCGCCCGGCTCCGCGGCCCGGCCGAGCATCCCGAAGACGAGCCCGGCGAGCGTGTGGTAGTCCTCCTGCGGCAGATCGGTGCCGAAGCGTTCGTTGAAGTCGTCGATCGTGAACGTGCCGTGGACGCGGATGCGGTCGTCCGCGAGCTGCTCGATCGACTCGTCCGGCAGGTCGTACTCGTCCTCGATCTCGCCGACGATCTCCTCCAGCAGGTCCTCGAGCGTCACGATTCCCTGCACCGAGCCGTACTCGTCCACGACGAGGGCGAGGTGCTGGTTCCGGCGCCGAAACTCCGCGAGCAGCGAGGCAAGGTCCTTGGTCTCCGGCACGACGTACGCCGGGCGGACGATGTGCTCGATGACGACGTTCTCGATACCGCGGTCGTACAGCGCGTGGAAGAGGTCGCGCACGTGCAGGACGCCCAGCACGTCGTCCAGGGAGTCGCGGTAGACGGGGTAGCGCGTGTAGGGCGAGTCGATTACAGCCGCGAGGGCCTCCTGCGGGGGCAGCTCGACCGAGAGGGCGACGACCTCGGGCCGCGGGACCATGACGTCGTGAGCCTCTTTGTCCGCGAAGTCGAAGACCTTGTAGAGCATCTCCTCCTCCGCGGCGGGGATCTCCGCCGTCTGCGCCACGATCAGCCGGATGTCCTCCTCCGTGTGCATGGTCATCCCAGCCGGCGCGGGTTGGACGCCGAAGAGCCGCGCGATGCCGTGCGCCGACTTCTGGAGGAGCCAGACGAGCGGGTTGGCAACCCTGCCGAGCCAGTCGAGCGGGACCGCGAGCCACACGGCGAGCCTCTCGGCACGCTGGAGCGCGATCGACTTCGGCACGAGCTCGCCCAGGACGACGCTCAGGTACGTGAGGATGAGGAACGAAAGGATGAACGCGATTTCCTCCGGCATCCAGTCGTCGAAGAAGCCTGAGAGGAACGACGCTCCGATCGCGCCGAGAAGGATGCTGAAGACGGTGATGCCGACCTGCACCGTCGAGATGAAGCGGACCGGCTCGTCCAGCATCGCGAGGGCCGTCTTGGCTCGACGGTTCCCGCCCTTCGCCATCTCCTCCAGGCGAGGGCGCCGTGCCGTGACGAGCGCGTACTCGGCCGCGACGAAGATGGCATTCCCCAGCACGAGCAGGAGAATGATCAGGATGCGAAGAACGTCGCTCACGCCTGGTCGCCCCAGGCGTGGGTACTAGGCGGTATCTCGTCCAAGTGTCGAACTGACAATAGCGGAGCGGTCAGACCGTCTCGCCCGCCGCGATCGTCTGCAACGGCCGCAGCTCCGCGTCGAGAATCGCCAGGTCTGCGCGGTAGCCGGGCGCGACCCGCCCGCGGTCGGTCAGGCCCAGGAGCTGCGCGGGAACGAGGCTCGCCATGGTGGCGGCCTCCTGGAGACCGAAGCGCGCCATATGCGCGACGAGCGCGGCGCCTGAGCGGTCGCCGCCGAGGAGGGAGCCGTCCGGACGGTGAGCGGGCAGCGGGACGATGTCGCTCGTGAGCGCGATGCGCGCCGGCCCTGCAACCCGGACGGTTAGCTCCTCGATCAGCGGGTGCAGGTGCCGCCCGTCCGCGATCAGCCCGACGGTGACGCGCTCGTCGACGAGGAGCGTTGGCACCGAGCCCGTGGCCCGCGCCCTCACGGGGCGCGTCGCGTTCCAGAGGTGCGTGGCGAAGCGGGCGCCCGCCTCGATCGCGGCGTCGGTCGTGAGGGCGTTCGCACGCGTGTGGCCGAGGGCGACCACGATGCCCGCCGCGGCGAGCCGCTCGGTCACGTCGAGCGCCCCCTGCAGCTCGGGCGCGAGCGTGACGAGCCGGACGGCGCCGTCCGCGGCGATCCACTCCTCGGCCAGGCCCGCGTCGACCGGAAGCAGCTCGTCGACCGGGATCGCCCCGGCCGCCTCCATGTTGAGGAACGGCCCCTCGAGGTGAAGGCCCAGGCAGAGCGGATCGTCGACCGCCCGCAGCTCGCGCGTGGCGAGCAAATACCCGGTGACGCCGCTCGCGGTGAGCCCGCTCGGGTCGTAGACGTGCAGGTCGACGAAGCCAGGAAAGATCAGCGGTTCGCGCGCTTCGAGCTCTCGCCGCTCGACCGAGGCGATGCGATCGCCCTCGATCGCGAGCGTGCCCGCGTAGACCCCCTCAACAGGGTCAATGACAACTCCCTCTAAAGTGTGACGGCTTCTCACCCGATCTATCATCGTGCCTGGGGAGCGAGCCGCAATGTCCAACGAGATCACCTGCCTAATCGCCGACGACCACGAGGTCGTCAGGGAAGGCCTCCGCCTCTCCCTCTCACGCGCGCCGCAAATCCGCGTCGTGGGTGAGGCCTCGGACGGCGCCAGCGCCGTCGCGGTCGCCGAGCGGCGACGCCCGAACGTCGTGATCATGGACGTGCGGATGCCCGGGATGGACGGGCTCGAGGCGACGAAGATCCTCGCCGATCGCCTGCCCACCACCGCCGTTCTCATCTTCACGGCCTACGGCGAGCGCAGCCTGCTCGGACGGGGCCTCGAGGCGGGCGCCAAGGGCTACATCCTCAAGGAAGCACCCCACCAGACTCTGCTCAGGGCCATCGAGAAGGTCGCGAGCGGCGAGGGCTACGTCGATCCCGCCCTCATGCCGGCCCTGCTCACCCGCGAGCGCGAGGAGATGCTCACCCAGCGTGAGCGCGAGATCCTCCAGCTCCTCGCAGACGGCATGTCCAACGCGGACGTCGCGGCGCGCCTCTTCATCAGCCAGGAGACGGTGAAGAGCCACGTGCGGCATATTCTCGCCAAGCTTGAGGCGGACACGCGCACCCATGCCGTCGCCATCGCGCTGCGGGAATCGATCATCGACTGATCTCACCACCGGCGGTTGACGGTGGACGGTCGCTTCTCCCGTAACGCTCGCGGCATCCTCGTCGGCTGCACCGTCGGGGCAGCGCTCGTCGGCGCGCTCGGGCTCGCCTTCGGTCAGCCGGTCGTCGCAGCCGGCGGCCTCGTTGCCTCGACCACGTTCTTCGGCGCCTTCGCGCTGTACCTGATCGTCACCGAGCGCCGGCGCCACGAGTTCGCCGAAGACGAGCTTCAGGCGCAGACGACGTTCCTCGAGTCGCTCGTCGACTCGATCGCGGCCGTCTCCTCGACCCTGAACGCGACCGAGATCCTCGACCGCACCTGCGACGAGGCGCGGCGCCTCTTCGACGCCCACACCGCGCGCATCCGGCCGCCGGGCGAGGTGGCCGGTGCCGAGCCCATCCCCGGGGGCGAGCGCATGGTCGTCCCGCTGGCCGTACACGGCGAGCTCCTGGGCGACCTCGAGCTCGCCCGGCCCGAGCCCTTCCACCGCTGGGACCACATGCGGGCGACGGTGCTCGCCGACTTCGCAGCCCGCATGGTGGAGAACTCGCGCCTGCTCGAGGAGGCACGCGATCGCGAGGCCGAGCGCGAGCGGCTGACCGAGCGGCTCATCACGGCCGAGCAGGACGAGCGCAGACGCCTGTCGCTCTTCCTCCACGACGGCCCGCTCCAGTCCATGTCCGGCATCGCCCTCATGCACGACGCGTCGCTCGCGGCTCTCCAGGACGGCCGCAACGAGGAAGCCGCCAAGATCATCGAGAACTCGCTCGAGAAGGAGCGCGACACCATCCGGGTGCTCCGCGACCTCTCCTTCGCCATCGAGCCGCTCGTCCTGCGCGACCAGGGCTTCTACGCCGCCGTGCGCGCGCTCGCCGACCAGATCGAGGGGACGCACCGGATCACGGTCATCACCCATGTCGAGGCGGGCGAGCGGCTCGGCGAGAAGACCCAGGTCGCCCTCTACCAGATCATCCGCGAGTCGCTCAACCAGGCCGTCCGGCGGCGGCCGCTGAAGATCGAGGTCGCGGTGGGTGAGCGCGACGACGGCGGCTTCCAGACGGAGATCACCGACGACGGCGTCGAGGAGCGCCGGCGGGCGTCGATCGAGGCGATCGACGAGCGCGTCAGGATCCTCAACGGCCGCCTCGAGATCGACAGCGGCGAGGAAGGCGGGACGCTAGTGCGCGTCGTCGTCCCACCGTATGTCGCGGCCGCACGCGGCGGTTAGACTTCGCGCCGCATGACCGACAAGCACCTCCTGTTCGTGACCAAGTCGACCGGCTACGAGCTCGTCGAGCGCGACGGCGATCCTCCTGCGTTGGGCGAGTCCGTCGAGGTCGAGGATCTGAGCTTCACGGTCATCAAGGTCGGCCCCTCCCCGCTCCCGCAGGACGAGCGGGCGTGCGCCTACCTCCAGACGGCGTAGGCCCCTAGCCGAGCGCGTCCTCGGCGGCGATCATGCCGAGGACGAGGGCGGACGCCAGCGCGCTCGACCAGCCGCCGGTGGAGATCCCGCCGACGTCGGCGCCCGCCGCCCAGAGGCCGTCGGCGGCCCGGGCGCGCTCGTCCACGCGGAGGCCGCCGAGCGTCGTGGTGATGCCGGCGACGACCTCGACGCGGGTGGCGCCGTTGCGCCGTTCGACCGGGGCGCCGGCGCCCGCCGCCGCCTCGATCACTTCGCCGACCGTGCGCTCGCGCACGGGCTCGCGGAGCGCATCGTCCGGCACGACGTACCAGGCGCGCGCCCCCGGCTGCCTCGCCGTCCACTGGACGACGTCGATCTCCGACCACGTGCGCGCCTCGAAGCGCTCGCCGCGCGCGTTCTCCACGACCGCGTGGCGCGCGTAGACCTGCGCGAGCGGCACGAAGTCCTCGGGCTCGATGCGCGGCGCGGCGGCGAGGTTGCGCCCGTAGAACTCGCCAAGCCCGTCGGAGAGCCCGGCGCCGCGCTCGAGCGCGAGCCGGAGACCGTCGCCCGAGCTCCACGGGTTCGCGCGCAGCACGAGGCGTTCCTCGGTCACGTAGCGGCCGACGAGCTCGGGGTCGCCCTGGAAGCCGCCGGTGGCGAGGATCGTCGGGATGCCCTCTGGGATCTCGAGCAGCGGCTCTCCGAGCCGTACGTCGTTTGCCAGAGCCTCCGTCAGTCCTCGCGGGTCGAAGCGCACCCCCGTGGTGAGCGGGTTGCCCGTCTCGCGTGTGACGACCGGGGCTCCGAGGGACTCGAGCCAGGCGAGCGCGTCGTCGAGCCCCTCCCAGACCACGCGCTGGAGGGCGGGGTCGCCGCCGGGGCACTCGGCCCTGAAGTCGTCCCAGTCCCGATAGCGCCAGACGACGCAGGAGGAGAGCAGCATCGACCCGCCGGGCCGGTCGCCCTTCTCGTGAACGACGACGTCCGCGCCGAGCTCGCGCGCACGCGCGGCCGCCACCAGCCCGGCCATCCCGGCCCCCGCGACGACCAGGTCGGGCACGGGCCGCCTAGGTGAGGGAGAACGTCGGCTTGTGCTCGACGTACTCGAGCTTGATCTGGTCCGGGCCCCAGACGAACACGGCGTACGTGTTCTCGGCGTCGACGATGTCGGCGATCTCGAGGCCGCGGCGCTCCGCTTCCTCGATGTGGTTGTCGGCGGACTCGACCCGCAGGCCCAGGTGGTTGAGGAGCGGTCGCTCGGTCGCAGCGGCGTCGCCCTGCTCGAGCACGATCGAGGAGTCGCCCGCGAGCAGGCGCCCGTCCGTCACGTCGAAGCCCAGCTCGGCGAGGCGCGCGAAGGTCGCCTCGGGATCCGGGACGGAGAACGCGACGTGGTCGAGGTCGTAGGCGACGCCGTCGTCCACCTCGACGAGCGCGACCCGCAGCCCGCCGGGGGCGTCGAACGTGGCCGTGCCGTCGCGGCGCTCGACCGTGAGGTCCGCCGGCAGCGCGGCGACCGCCTCCTCGAGGTCGAAGACGCGCAGGCCGACCCGCTCGAGCGGGCCTGGCTCACGCGGGCCGTCGGCCGCGAAGAGCGTCAGCTTGCCGCGGCGGGCGTCGGAGCCCACGAGCGTGAACTTGTCCGTGCGGTCGATCACGTGCATGCCCACGTGCCCGGTGAGGAAGTTCGCGAGCGTGTCGCGGTCCTCCACCCACAGAGCGACGTGATCGAGGGTCTCGATCTGCATGGAGTTGAGGTTACCCATACCCCATAGGCCTAGAACGTGAGGATGCGTGCGGCCATTCCGGGCGTAGAATCGGCCCTTCCCCACCCCGCAGGAGGTCCGATGCTCACGTTCGGCGTCACCGTTCTCCCCGACCCGCCGCACACGCGCTTCCTCGAGCTGATGAAGCTCGCCGAGCAGCACGGCTTCGACTACGGCTGGACGTACGACTCGCACATCCTCTGGCACGACGGCTACCCGCTTCTGACGCTGCTGGCAACGCAGACCGAAAAGCTGAAGTTCGGGCACTGCGTCACGAACCCGGGGACGCGCGAGCCGACCGTGACCGCCAGCTCGTACGCGACGCTCCATGCGATGTCGGGCGGTCGTGCGGTGCTCGGGATCGGCCGCGGCGACTCGGCGCGCCGGGTGATCGGCCAGAAGCCCGTGAAGATGGCCGAGTTCGAGGCCTCCTGCGCGATGATCAAGGACCTGATGAACGGGCGGGCCGTGGAGTGGAACGGGAAGGAGCTCGAGCTCACGTGGGCCAAGGACAGGGAGAGGATCCCGCTCTACATCGCCGCCTACGGGCCGAGGGCGCTCGGGGTCGCGGGGCGGATCGCGGACGGAGTCATCATCCAGCTCGCCGACCCGATCATCATCCAGTGGCTCATGGAGCAGGCCCGCGCGGCTGCCGTCGAGGCGGGGCGCGATCCCGACGAGCTCGAGTGCCTCGTTTGCGCGCCCAGCGTGGTGACCGACGACCTGCAGGGGGCGCGGGACGCCACGCGCTGGTTCCCGGCGATGGTCTCGAACCACGTCATGGACCTGATCGAGCGCTACGGCGAGAACTCCGAGATCCCCAAGGATCTGACCGAGTACGTGAAGGCTCGGAAGTTCTACGACTACAAGGACCACAGCCGTGAGGGGGCCGCGCACGGGGAGTTCGTCACCGACGAGATCGCCGACCGCTTCAGCGTCATCGGCGACGTGGATGCCGTCCGCGCCAAGCTGCGCGAGCTCGACTCGATCGGCGTCGACCACTTCAACATCTACCTCATGACCCAGGGCCAGGAGGACATCCTCGCGGCCTATGGCAAGGACATCATCCCGGAGCTGAAGCAGGCCGCCGTGTGATGGCGGTGCACGAGCATCTCTTCGACGTCCAGGAGGCGAAGCGGCGCCTCGAAGCCGCGAACGGCGGCTACGAGGTCGTCCACGAGTCCCGCGGCCTCGAGGTCGGGGTCTACGTCCTCGTCGCGCCCGAGCCCGACCGCCAGCAGCCGCACGAGGACGACGAGGTCTACATCGTCCTCGAGGGCCGCGGGACGCTCCAGGTCGAAGACGAGGAGATCGACCTCACCGAGGGCCAGGCGATGTTCGTCGCCGCCCACGCGGAGCACCGCTTCACCGGCTACGAGTCGCTGAGCCTGCTCGTCATCTTCACCCGCGACGCGCAGGGCTGACCGGGTGCGTCTCGTCGGCGCCTAGCCGATCGCCGCTGGTTCGTGTTCGAGGTCGCCTTCTAGACCCTCGCCGGCTCGAAGCGAACCTTCGCGTCCTTGCCGACCACCAGGACCGGGCAGGGCGCCGTCCGGACGAGTGTCTTCGAGACGCTGCCGAGCAGGAGCTCGGCGACAGCCCCGCGCTCGCGCGACCCGACCACGATCAGGTCGAAGCCGCCCTCGGCAGCCACCCGGGCGATCTCCTCGGACGGGTCCCCGTTCTCCATCAGCATCTCGGACTCTAAGCCTCGCTCCCGGAGATACCTGTGCGCGCGAGCGACGTCCTCGTGCGCGTGAGGCCTCAGGCCGACATGACCGCCGGACTTGGATCCGCGCGCGTCGGGAGGGACGACGCTCAAGATCGCCAGCGTCCCGGTGTCCTTGACCAGCTCGGCCGCCTCGGCGAGCGCGTTCTCGCTGTGCTCGAAACCGTCGTAGGCGAGCAGAATCTTCATCGGTTCCTCCTTTTCGACGAAGCTTCGTCCGCCGAATGAAGGTCGGCATCCGGGTTCGGCGCAGACGCGCTGCGGGAATCCCGCAGTGCGAGCTCCACTGCGCGGGCGAGGGGCTCCGGGACCTCGACTCCAGGCGTCGAGAAGTGGTTCCAGGCCCGCTCAGGCTTGTTGGAGTGCCCGCGCAGGCCGGCCACGGCCTCGAAGTCGGGCACCAGCTCGACCACCCGCTCCGCGCCGGCGATCTGCGCGATCAGCACGTTCAGCCCCTGCTCCGAGAGGATCGGGTCCGCGCCCGCCTCGGCGTCGCGGTCGTGGACGACGACGAACGGGATGCGGCAGGCCTGGCAGATGCGGGCGAAGACCGGGATGTTCGACTTCCCGCCGCACTCGACGATCGAGACCTCGGCCCGGTCGGCGTCGTGGCCGAGCGCGGCGAAGACGGACGGGAGGACGAGCTTCTCCGTGCGGCCCTCGACGAGGATCGCCGAGCGGGCGAGGAAGAGCTCGCTCCGCTCCGCGTCGAACTCGCTCACGATCCGGAACGCCTCGTCCGCCTCGAGCGGCTTCGGCCTGACGACGTGCGTGCCGCGCTCGGGATCGTGTCCGACGAGCACGAGCTCCTCGAGGCGGGCGACGTTCAGGAAGGCCGGCGCGTGCGTGGAGTAGAGCACCTGGTTCCCCGCGGCGGCGAGCTCGCGCAGGCTGCGATAGAGGTAGCGCTGCGTGTGCGGCCGGAGGAAGAGCTCGGGCTCCTCGACGATGAACACCATGCCGGAGACGTTCGCCTCGCAACAGGCCTTGAACGCCGCGACGAGCGCGCCGGCGCCGGAGGCCTCGGAGGCGCCCGCGTCGTGCTCCTGCGCAGCAGCCTCGAAGCGCCGGGCCGCCTCTCCAGCGCCCGAGCTTGCCTCGACGAGCCCCCCGCTCCGCAGGCCGGCGGGGAGGAAGACGACCGGCGGCGCGCCCTCGCGCTCCGCGCTCGCCTCCGGCGGACGGGCGCGAAGCGAGACCTTCCGGCCGTCGACGAGCTCCGCCTCGACCGCGATCGACCCGTCCTCGTCACGGCGGACGTCGTCACGGTCGACGGGCGCAGTCGGGTCGAGGAGCGCCCGCACGGCGCGCAGGAGGTTCGACTTCCCGGCGCGCGCCTCGCCGACCAGCGCCGCGACGCGGCCGAGCTCGAGCTCGACGTCCGCGGCGGAGCGGTACGCGCGGATCCGGACACGCCTGAGCAGCGCCATGGGGCCGACGATATCCGCCGGAGCTAGTTGGGCGTCCGGGCGCCGCGGGTGTCGGGAAGCGGCGTCAGGATCGCCTCCAGCCGTTCCCGCAGCGGCTCGTAGTTCGGCGGGAGCGAGAGCCCCTCGCCGAGCGTCTCCAGCGGCTCGTCCGCCGTGAAGCCGGGGCCCATCGTGGCGAGCTCGAAGAGGACGCCGCTCGGCTCGCGGAAGTAGACCGACCGGAAGTAGAAGCGGTCGATGACCGGCGTCGGGCGCAGGCCCGCCTCGGCCACGCGCTGCCGCCACGCATCGTGGTCGTCCATCGGCGACGACCAGGCGACGTGGTGCACCGTGCCGGCGCCGCCCTGCCCGCGCTCGGGCGGCGGCTGGTCGTAGGCGTAGAAAGAGCCGCGCTGCTCGCCGCGCACCTCCCAGGCACGGTCGCCGTCGGGCTCGAACCCCAGGCTCTCCTCGAGGGCGGCCCGGCTCGCCTCCGGGTCGATCGCGTAGGCGCGGACGCCGTGGAAGCCCTGAAGGGCGTGCTCGGCCGGGATCTCCGGGTGCCGGGCGACGAGCGGTTCGTCGTCGACCTCGACGGCGACGATCTCGAGGCCCATCCCCTCGCGGTCGGTGAAACGCAGCCGTCCATCGTCGCGCTCGACCTCGATCCCCTCCGCGGCCAGCCGCTCGGCCCAGAACGCGACCGCATCCTCGGAGCCGACGCGCCAGACCACCGTGTGCACCATGCCGGCGCCCGCGCGCCCGCGCGGAAGGCCCGGGTACTCGAAGAACGTGAGGTCGGCGCCTGGGCTCCCGAGCTCGTCTGCGTAGAACAGGTGGTAGACGGTCGGGTCGTCCTGGTTGACCGTCTTCTTGACGAGCCGCAGACCGAGGACCCGCGTGTAGAAATCGACGTTGCCGGGTGCGTCGGCCGTGATGGCTGTCACATGGTGGATGCCCTCGAGCTTCATCGGCAGTCCTTCCATCGAAGTGGTCCCTCCCATCCTAGGGACCCTGAGATGATCCAACTGTGACCGAGATCGCCATCACGCCTGCGGGCGCAGAGCACATCGACGACGTCGAACCCCTCTGGCACGCGATGCACCGCCGCCGCACGTTACGAGCGGCGCGGACCCGTCGTCCTTATCTCAGGCTCACGATCGGGCGGGTTCCGCCGGCTCCGTGAGCACCACGTGCTCGCGCGCGTCGTAGCGCCTGAACGCGGGCAGCGCTAGCGCGGCGAGCGCGACGCCGATCACGCACAGCACGCCGCCCGAGGCGATCGAGGCCCGGATCCCCGCGAACGACGCCACGATGCCCGACTCGAGGTTCCCGAGCAGCGGCCCCGCCGAGTAGCTGACCTGCTCGATCCCCGCCAGGCGCCCGCGCAGGTGGTCGGGGATGGTCGTATTCCAGATCGTCCCGCGGAAGATCCCGCTGATCATGTCCGCGGCGCCCGCGAAGCCGAGGAAGACGAGAACGAGCGCGAGGTTCGGCGCGAAGCCGACCGCGGTTATGGCGACGCCCCAGGCTCCCGCCGCAAGGATGACCGCGAGGCCATGGCGGTGCACGCGCCCCGTCCAGCCGCTCGTCGCCGTGGCGACGAGCGAGCCCGCGGGGATGGCCGCGTACATCAGCCCGAGCACCCCCGCCCCGCCGAACTCGGAAGCGAAGGCTGGGAAGAGCGCGAGCGGCATTCCGAAGAACATGGCCAGCATGTCCACGCTGTAGGTGCCGACGAGCTCGGGGCGACTCACCGCGTAGCGGAAGCCGTCGACGATCCCGCTCAGGCTCGGCCGCGCAGCGCCGGGCGGCGGGGGGACGGCCCGCATCAGCGCGAGGGCGCCGAGCGAGGCGCCGAAGGTCGCCACGTCGATCAGGTACGTCGTCGGCAGGCCAAGCGTCGCGATCAGGATCCCGCCCACCGCCGGGCCTGTGACCATGCCGATGTTGCCGCGGAAGGAGTCGAGGGCGCTGGCCGCGACCAGCTCGTGGCGCTCGACGAGTCGCGGCGTCAGCGCGTCGAGCGGCGGGCGCTGGAGGCCGTCCAGCCCGGCCATGAGCGCGCCGACGACGAAGAGGATCCAGAGCTTCGGGCTGTCCAGCGTCGCGTTCAGCGCCAGGATCCCCGCGCACAGCGCGAGCGAGGCCTCGGCGATCTGGACGAGCCGGCGCCGGTCGAAGGCGTCGGCGAGCGCACCGCCGACGAAGGCGGTCACGAGCAGCGGCCCGAGCTCGGCGAGGCTCAGAAGGCCGACGACGAGCGACGAGCCCGTGAGCTGGTACGCCTGGTAGGGCAGGGCGACGTACGTGATCATCGAGCCGAAGAAGGAGACGCCCTGGCCGAAGAAGAGGAGGCGGAAGTCTCGGTGCCGCTTGAGCGGGCCGATGTCGATCGTCGCCAGCTTCAGCGCCGAGCGAACACGCCCCGGCTCGGGCACCGGGGGCGCGGGACCGAGGCGCTCGGCCTCGCGGAGGTCGTCTCCGCTCACCGAGGCTTCGTGCCCACGCCGAAGCGGAAGCACGAGACCACGTGGTCGTCCACGAGCCCGGCGGCCTGCATGAACGCGTAGCAGACGGTCGGCCCGACGAAGCGAAACCCGCGACGCTTGAGCTCCTTGCTCATCGCCTTGGAGACGGGCGTCTCGGCGGGGATCTCGCCCACCGACTTCCAGCCGCCCACGAGCGGCTCGCCGTCCACGAAGCCCCAGAGCAGCGCCGAGAAGCTGCCCAGCTCCTCCTGCGTCTCGAGCACGCGGCGGGCGTTCTCGATCGTCGAGGAAACCTTCAGGCGGTTGCGGACGATGCCCGGGTCGGCCAGCAGCTTCTGCTCGCGGCGCGCGTCGAAGCGCGCCACCTTGGCCGGGTCGAACCCCGCGAAGGCGCGACGGTAGCCCTCGCGCTTGTGCAGGATGGTCGACCAGGAGAGCCCGGCCTGCGCGCCCTCGAGGGTGAGCAGCTCGTACAGCGCGCGGTCGTCGCGCTCGGGCACGCCCCACTCCTCGTCGTGGTAGGCGACGTAGAGCGGGTCGCTCTCGGGAACCCATGCGCAGCGCTCGGCCACGGCCCGCAGGCTACGCGACGGCGACGAAGTCGACACCGTCGCGCCGGCCTTCGGCGGCGACAGCCTCGCGGATCTCGGCGCGCGCGACCTCGCCCGCGACGGCGCCGATCGCGAACGCTTCGCGGTAGCGCGGGGCGTCCTCGATGCCGACGACCGGCGCGCCGTGGACGTCGTGACCGATCTTGCGCGGGTCGACGTCGACGAACGCGGCTACCTGCGAGCCCTGGGCCTGGAGCTCGCGGGCGAAGGACTTCCCGACCGGGCCGGCGCCCCAGACGACGACGCTGGGAAAACCGCGCAGGAGGGTCGCCCGCAGGTGGTGCACCTTGCAGCGCACGAAGGCCTCGAGCGAGTACGCGGGGTCCGACCGCGAGCGGCGCGCGCCGTGGTCTCGCCAGCGAAGAACCGGCGTCTCCACGTTGCGGAAGCGGTACCCGGCGGCCCAGAGGCGCAGGACGAGGTCGTAGTCCTCGGGCCAGCCCGGGATCGCGGTAGCCGCCGACCGCGGCGAGCACGTCCGCCCTGCATCGTCAGCGCGGGATGCGGGAGCGGGCACTCGACGAAGACGTCGCGCGCCGCGGCCTCCGCCGTGACGAGGCCGTTGAGCCAGCGCTCGTAGCGGCGGGCGCCGTCGCGCACGGCCGCCTCGGGGAAGTAGGCAACGCGACCGCCGCAGGCCGCGAGCTCAGGGTCGGCGAGCGCGTCCACCTGGGCCTCGAGGCGCTCGGGCAGGGCGACGTCGTCGCCGTCCATGCGTGCGATCAGCCGCCCGCGCGCCTCTGAACGGCCACGCTCGAGCGCCGCGACGATGCCGGCGGGCTCCTGCCTCAGGACGCGGAACCGGTCGTCGCTCCGGACATGAGCGTCGGCGATCTCGGCCGAGCCGTCGGTCGACCCGTCGTCAATGACCAGCCCTTCGAAGTCGGAGAACGTCTGCGCTGAGAGCGACGCCAGCGCCTCCGAGAGGTGCTCGGCCTCGTCCCGGACCGGGAGGAGCGCTGTTACGAGTGGCACAATCGAGAAGTGAGACCAGGACGATCGTATGCCCTTGCCGTCTGCGCGCTGGCCGCACTCACGGCCCCAGCCGTTTCAGCGGGTGCCATCGGGCGTGACCGCGACGCCACCCGTGACGAGGAGGTCAAGCATCGCGGAAGCGTGGCAGGACGAGCCGAGCCCAGGACGTGATGCGCTCACGGTGCTCCGGGAGGTCGGCGTCGATCGCCCCGTCGAAGCGGCCCGCGCCGGCGGCGATCGCCGCCCGGACCTGGGCCTCGACCTCGTCGGGCGTGCCGGCGAAGACAAACCGCCGCCGTAGGTACTCGCCGACTCCGAGCTCGTCGGCCAGGCGCGCGTAGTGCTCCTGCTGCTCGGGCGGGACCGCGCCGTGCGTGACGAGGTCGTAGGCCCGGCCGAGCTCGACCACCCCGTTCTGCAGCTCCTGCGGGACGAAGCGGCCCTCGACGCCCCAGCGCGCGAAGTGGAGTGAGAACGCGGTCGCCGCCCAGGCGCCGCGCTGCGCGGCCACACCGGGCTCCTCGTCGACGAACCAGAAGCACGTGAACCACACATCGAGATCGGCCGCCGAGCGCCCGGCCGACCGCGCGCCCTCCTCGAGGAGCTCGAGCGACCCGGTCACCACCTCGGGCGTCACGCCGAGACCCACGATCACACCGTCGCCGACGCGGCCGGCGACCTTGAGCGCCTGCGGGCCGTGGGCCGAGACGACGATCGGGATCCGCCGACCGGCCGCCCAGGGAAGCCTGACGGTCTCGCCGCGGTACTCGGCCTCGCCCTCGGCCAGCAGCTGCCGGACGGCGACGACGTACTCCTCGAGCAGCGCCAGGCTCGCGGTCTTCATCCCCAGGTGCCAGACCCCCGTGCCGCCTGCGCCGATGCCGATGTACACGCGCCCGGGGGCCAGGTCGTCGACGCTCGCCGCCGCACTGGCGGTCACGACCGGGTGGCGGCTGAGCGGGTTCGTCACCCAGGTGCCTAGGCGGACGCGCTTCGTCTCGCGCGCCATCGCGCCGAGGGTGACCCAGGGCTCGCGGAAGAGCGCAGGCGAGTCCCACACACCGATGCGGTCGTACCCGAGCGCCTCGGCCTCGGCGGCCTCGGCCGCGACCCCGTCGGCCGGGCCGGGCGTGACGCTGAAGCCGAACTGAGGACGCTGCGCCACGCCTAGCTGAACGTCTCGAGGGCGCCGTTCATGCTGCGGACGCCCTCGACGCACGCACGCCGCATGGCAGCGTCGGGTAGCGATCGGCAGCCGAACTCCTCGAACGCGCCGTCCGTCAGCACGGCGAGCACCTTGCCCAGCCACCGGTAGCACTCGGCTTTCGTCGCGCCCGGGAAGCCGTCGCACTGGCGGATGAGCGCGACCAGATCCTCCGGCGCGGCCGTCGCGAGGAGGTTCTGCACCTTCGTGCCGCGGATGCAGCTGACGGCATCCTCACCCTCGAACTCGGTGCAGATCGCGAGCTGCGCGCTCGGGTCCGGAGGCCCCACGACCGAGGCCGCAGTGATGCACGCCTGCCGCTGGAGCCCGTCGAGGCCCGTGCAGAGCGCCTCGATGTCCTCGGCGCCGTCCACGGGCTGGTCGGGCCGGTCGTCGACGAACGCGCGGTACCAGCACGGGCGCACGAACTGCGGATCCTGGGCCCCGCAGAGCTCCCTCGGGTCGTCGACGACCTCGTCGGGCGGCTCGGTGTCGTCGGCGCCGATGACCGCGAACCAGTAGTCGTGGAAGGCCCCCTGCGAGCAGTCGGGCGCGCTCACGTCGCCGAGGGCGGCGCAGAGCTGCAGGGCCCCGTCGAGATCCTCGCGGACGAGCCGCATGAAGGCATGGCCGAAGCCGTGGACACAGCTGTAGCGCTGGTAGCGGGTGTCGGTCTCGTCGCACACGGCCGCCGAGTCCGCAGGCCGGCTCAGGTCGATCTGCGGCGCGACTCCGGTGACGAGCCCGTGGGCGAAGCCTGCAGTGCACCCCGGCTCGTTCGACTGCGGCAGGAAGGTCATGAGCGAGGCGAGCGTGACGTCGTGCTCGGCGGCAAACTCGCGCCCGACCGTGTGCATGAGCCCATGGCAGTCGCCGAGGAGCCGCCCCGTCGGGTCGGAGTAGGCCGCAACCGCGGCCTCCTCGAGCGGTCCGGCGGGGTCGTCCTCGCCCTCGAAGAGGGCCGCGAGCGCCTGGGCGTAACAGTCGCGGGCGGCGTCGGCGTCCGCGATCTCCCCGCATGCCTGGAGGCTGCGCTCTTCGGCCGGCGCCGTCTCGGCCGCGGTCGACGGCGGAGACGACTCCGGGGCCTCGTCCTCGCCCGAGCACGCGAGCGCGGCCGCCGCGAAGGCCGCCAGCACCGCAAGGCCGAGGATCACCCGCCGCACACGGGTCATCGTAGTGCGGCCCGCCTGGCCGACTAGCCCGAAGCGGCCAGCAGGAGGCCGATGCCGGACGGGTCGCGCACGAGCACCCCGTCCTCCCGGGACTCGGGCTCCTGCCCGGTCGCCTCCACACGCGCTGCGACGCGGTCGCGCTCGCCCGCGTCCGGCAGGACGATCGTCGCGTGCCGGAGCGCTGCGGTGCCGGCCGGCGGCGGAGGCGCCCCCAGGCTGTGCCAGGTGTTCGCGCCGACGTGATGGTGGTAGCCGCCGGCCGCCAGGAAGGCCGCAGACCCGAACAGCTCGGCCATGACGTCGAAGCCGAGCACGTCCCGGTAGAACTCGATCGTCGCGGCGACGTCGGCGACCTGCAGGTGGACGTGGCCCATGTCCGTCCCGGCCGGGAGGCCGTCGAACGGCTCGGTGGCCGGGTCTTCGACCTCGCCCATCAGGTCGGCGACGTCGAGCGGATCGGTGGTCATCCGGCTCGCCACGAGGCCTTCCCAGGCCACCCGCGGGCGGTCGTGGTAGATCTCGATCCCGTGGCCGTCGGGGTCGGTGAGGTAGATCGCCTCGCTGACGAAATGGTCGGACATCCCGAGCAGCGCGACGCGGTCGCGCGCCGCGTGGGCGAGCCAGCGAGCGAGGTCGACCCGCTCCGGGACGCGGAGCGCGAAGTGATAGAGCCCCGTGTGGCGGCTCGCCGGCCGGGCGCCCGGCTCCTCGACGAGGCCGAGGAGCTCGACGTCCCCCGCGCCCAGCGAGGCCGCGCCGGATCCCTCCTCGAGAACGGCGAGACCGACCGTGTCCCCGTAGTAGGCGAGCGAGCGGTCGAGATCGGCGACGGTCACGTGGACCGCGCCCATGCTCGTCGTCGTGGGCAGCGTCTCCGCGGCCGTCGTCATGCCGGTCACGATAGCCGCGGGCATGCGCCTCGTCGCAGGTGCCTCGCCGCGGAAATCCCTTGACCTGGGGTCGGGGCCGTCGCCTCATCAGCCGATCAAGGTCGAGGAGCCGCACGTCGTATGCGTTTTCGACGCCTACTTCCCGCAATCGTTTTCGTTGCCGCGCTCGCGTTTCCCGCGTCGGGCTCGGCCAACGACCTCCCGAACGGCTCGTTCGAGAACCGGCTGCAGTCCTGGGCGCCGATGGGCTCGGCGCTCGCGATTCGGGCCGGCGGGGTCCACGGGTCGCGCTATGCACGTGCGGCGCTCCGCCGCGGAACCGCGTTCGGCCTTTTCACCACGCCGAGCCTCGACCTCGACGCCGGGCAGAGCGTTTCCGCCCGCGCCTCGATTCGAGCTCCCCGCGGGAAGCAGGTCTGTGTCCGGATCCGTGAGCGCCGCGCCGGCAAGCTCCTTGCCCAGGCCGTGCGGTGCGTGGCATCCACCGGTGCGTGGCAGCGGCCGCCCGCGCTCGGGTACACGGTGCGGCGCGGGGACAGCACCCTCGCGCTTGCGGTGTTCGAGCGGCGCACGAGGACGCGGAACTGGATCGACGTCGACAACGTCGTCCTCAACGCCGTGCCTCTCGGGACGCCGCCGGCGGGGACGGTCATCGTCACCAACCGCCCGTGGAACTGCACCGGGCCTCTCTCGGCCTTCGGGGCGCTTCCGATCCAGGTCGTCTCGACGATCGCCAACGCCAGCGCCAACGACAACGACAACGCCGTCAGCCTCGAGGCTGCTCGGGGACGGCGACCCGGCACGATCGACCTGATCCTCGACATCCGCGGCAACGGCGGCTCGGTCGGCGACGGCTCGATCGGCACGTCCTACGACGCCGTCCGCATCGGCCAGAACGCGCACGACCTGGTCGTGACCGGGAACGCCGAGTGCGGCGCCCGCAGCTCGGACCCGTCCATCCACCAGGACATCGTCCAGGCGCTCTCCGGCAGCAACATCACCTTCGTCGACTTCACGTCGGGCGACCCGTTCACGGGCCGCTGGACCTGTTGGGGCGCGGGTGGCGGCTGGTACATCACCTGGGCCAACGCCGGCATCCCGACCGACCTCATCTGCCTGCGCTGCATCCTGGCGACCTACAACCAGAACCTGCGCATCGGCGAGTCCGTCCGCTCCGGCGCACGTGACTCCGTCTTCGGCTACTCGCGCTCCTACGGCATCTTCGTCGAGTCGGGCGCGCAGAGCCCCGTGAACGTCAACAACCGCGTCATCCGCTACTAGGCCGCAGCTAGACCGCGACAGGGGCGGCTCGCACCGCGGGCCGCCCCGCCCTACCGGGCGGAACCGGTGCGGCGCTCGGCCTCGGCCTTCAGGTACCGGATCCCGTCCTCGAGCGCCGAGTCCAGCGTCTTCTGTATGCGCCCGCGCATGAGCCGCGCAAGCAGGCCGGAGAAGGACTCCTCCGTCTGAACGCGAGTGCCTCCGTCGCGCGGCTCGAGCCGCCACACGTGGACGGCGTCGATCCCCATCGTCCGCCCGGTCCAGCCCACGAGGCGCGGCGGGTCGAGGCGCTCGATCCGCGACCTGATCGTGCCGGGCTTGGACTTCCAGCGGAACTCCGTGCCCTCGGCGACCGGGCCGTTCACCTCCACGGACTTCACGTCCGGGTTCCAGCTCGGCCAGAGCTCGAAGCCCGTGAGCACGTCCCAGACGACTTCGGGCGGAGCGTCGATCTGACCCTCGCTCGAGCCGACAACCGGCGCATCGCGGTCGACCTCCATGCGGCGACCCTACGCCTGCGGGCACGTTCGGTCTAGCACGAGTCCGGGTAGGCGACCCATGACATCGAGACACAGGGGGAACACATGGGACGGATCTCGAGGCGCCCACTCGCGCTGGCGCTCGCAGTCGCGCTGCTGGCCGTGCCGGCCGCGGCCACGGCGAAGCAGAGCCGCTCGCCCGAGCCGGTCAAGGAGCCGACCGCGATCGGCCGCGGCGGCGCCGCAGCCACGGTCGACGTGCTCGCGACCGCCGCGGCCGTCGACGTGCTCAAGCGCGGCGGGAACGCCGTCGACGCCGCCGTCGCGGCGGCCGGCGTGCTCGGGGTGACCGAGCCCTTCTCCGCGGGCATCGGCGGGGGCGGATTCATGGTCATCCGCACGTCCAAGGGCAAGGTGACGACGATCGACGCGCGCGAGAAGGCGCATGCGGCGATGCAGCCGGACTCGTTCTGGGAGAACGGCGTGCCGCTCCCCTTCAACGAGGCCAGGTTCAGCGGCCTGTCCGCCGGCGTCCCCGGCACCGTCCTCGGCTGGGAGAAGGCGCTCGACCGCTACGGGACGAAGTCGCTGCGGAAGATGCTCGTGTACGGGATCGACGTCGCCCGGGAGGGCTTCGTCGTCGACCAGACCTTCTTCGACCAGACGCAGGCGAACGTCGACTGGTTCAACGACGTCCCCTCGACGGAGGCCATCTACCTCGACCCGGACGGGACGCCGCGGGACGTCGGCACGATCCTCCGCAACCCCGACCTCGCGCGCGCGTACGAGCGGATCGCCAAGCTCGGCTCGCGCGGGTTCTACCGGGGTGACATCGCGGAGGCGATCGTAGACGCGGTCCGGCAGCCGCCCATTGCCTCGGACGCCAACCACGTCTGGCGCCCGGGCCTGATGACCCTCGACGACCTCGAGGACTACACGGCACCCGAGCGCAAGCCCACGAAGGTCCGCTACCGGGGCCTCAACGTCTACGGGATGGGACCGCCCTCGAGCGGCGGCTCGACGGTCGGCGAGGCGCTCAACATCCTCGAGGGCTACGACCTCGGGAGCATGTCCCGCACGCAGGCACTGCACCTCTTCCTCGAGGCGTCGCGCTACGCGTTCGCCGACCGGAACGCGTACCTGGGCGATCCCGAGTACGTCGACGTGCCGCTCAAGGGCTTGCTCTCGGACGAGTTCGCGGCGGAGCGGCGGGCGCTGATCAACCCGACCCTCGCAAGCACGCACCCCGCGGCACCCGGAGACCCGTGGCCACACAACGGCGGCGGCTCCGGCGGCCAGGCCGGGGTCACCGCGACGCAGAGCGAGACGACCACCCATCTCACGGTCTCCGACCGCAAGGGCACGGTCGTCTCGTACACGTTCACGATCGAGTCCACCGGCGGCAACGGCATCGTCGTCCCGGGCTGGGGCTTCCTGCTCAACAACGAGCTCACGGACTTCGACTTCAGCTCCCTGACGCACCCGAACCGGGTCGAGGGGGGCAAGCGGCCGCGCAGCTCGATGAGCCCCACGATCGTCCTCGACCGCGGCAAGCCGCGCCTCGCGCTCGGCTCGCCCGGCGGCTCGACGATCATCACCACGGTCCTCCAGCTGCT
This sequence comes from uncultured Actinomycetes bacterium, assembly GCA_963839745.1. Lineage (GTDB taxonomy): Bacteria > Actinomycetota > Thermoleophilia > Gaiellales > Gaiellaceae > JAIBJN01. The sequence goes on along the minus strand of CAWIWC010000010.1, from coordinate 221,402 downwards.
CGTCGACCGGCTCGACCTCGGCGCGACCCTGCCGGAGGCGATCGCCGCCCCGCGCGCCACGCAGCGCAACACGGCGACGACGCTCGCGGAGGCCGCGTTCCTCGCCTCGCCCGAGGGGCAGGAGCTGGTCTCCACCTACAAGCAGGTGCTCGCCCTCACCGGCGAAATCGGCGCCGCGACGGGGATCGACTTCCTGCGCGACGGCCGTGTGGTGGCCGCGGCCGAGCCCGTCCGCCGCGGCGGCGGGAGCGCGATGGTCGCGCCCTCCAAGCGCCGGCACGACTAGCCTCACGAGGCCCTGAAACAGAGAAAGCCCCGCGCGAGCGGGGCTTTCTCGTTGGCGTGAGGAGGGGTCGCTACTGCTGGGCGCCTTCGAGCGCGGGCTCGCCGGCCGGCTCACCGTGCGGATGCGCCATCGTCGGCCGCAGCAGCGCGACGCCGACCGCGATCGCCGCGACCACGAACACCGCACCGAGCAGGAAGGCGGCGTGGTAGCCGCTGTTCAGGGCCGAGAGGGCGCTCTCGCCCGAGTCCAGCAGGTTGTCCGTGCGGAAGTCGGCGAGGCTCGCGAGCACCGCGAGGCCCGAGCGCGCCGCCCATCATGAAGGCCGTGTTCACGACGCCGGACGCGAGGCCGGACTCCTCCGGCTTGACATCGCCCATGGCTGCGAGCAGGAGCGGGTTGAAGCCGATGCCGGCGCCGAGCCCGATCGCGAGCGTCGCCGGAAGCACATCCAGCATCAAGTTCCCGTCGACCGGCGTCCGGGCGAACAGGATCAGCCCGAGGGCCATGAGCCCCAGCCCGGCAGTCAGCGGCTTCTTGATCCCGAAGCGCATGACGAGCTTGTCCGAGTAGAGCGACGTCCCGCCCCAGATCACCATCGAGGGCAGGTAGGCGAGGCCCACCTCGAGCGGCGTATAGCCGAGGATCTCCTGCAGGTAGAGGGCCGAGAAGAAGAAGTACGCGAACATCCCGGCCGCCATGAGCACGCCGACGGCGTTCGCCGTGGAGACGTTGCGGTGGCGGAAGATGCTCAGAGGGACGAGTGGGGCGGAGATGCGCGACTCGATGAAGAGGAATGCCGCCATGAGGGCAAGCGCGCCTCCGAGCAGCCCGAGCGTCTCGGCGGAGGTCCAGCCGGTCTCGTTGCCGTTCACGATCGCGTAGACGGCCAGCATCAGGGAGCCCGTCACCGTAATGGCGCCCGCGAGGTCGATGCGCCCACCGCCGGCGATCCCCGGCGTTACCGGGAGCAGCTTCAGCGAAAGCGCGAAGACGAGCACGCCGATCGGCAGGTTGACGAGGAAGATCCAGTGCCAGTCCAGGATGTCCGTGAGGACTCCGCCGGCCAGCACGCCGAGCGTGCCGCCGCCGGAGAGGACGAAGCCGAAGATGCCCATCGCCTTCGCCCGGTCGGCCGGCTCGGTGAAGAGCATCATCGTCAGCGAGAGCGCGACCGCAGCGACGAGCGCGCCGCCGAGGCCCTGCACCGCGCGCGCGGCGACCAGCTGGCCCTGCGTAGTTGCGAGACCGCAGGCGAGCGAGGCAACGGTGAAGAGGCCAATGCCGATCAGGAACATGCGGCGCTGTCCGAACAGGTCGCCCAGCCGGCCGCCGAGCAGCAGGAAGCCGCCGAACGTGAGCAGGTAGGCGTTGACCACCCAGGCGAGGGAGGTCTGCGAGAAGCCGAGGTCGTCCCGGATCGTCGGGAGCGCGACGTTCACGATCGTCCCGTCCAGGACGATCATCAGGTCGCCGAGGCAGAGGACGTACAGCGCAAGCCAGCGTGCGCGGCCGGTGGCCGTCATGCGCGTCCCCCCTTTTCCGTCCTTCCCTGGTTCTTGGTCATCGTGTCTCCAAGTCTTGGGGTCATGGCTAGAGACCGGATGGGCAGGGTGAACTCATCGGTCGTCGTGAGCCGGGCGATACCGTGCCGTCACGCTATCGACTCCGGCCACGGGTGCCGTTTCCTCGCGTTTAGACGCCCGCAAGGACACTGTCCTTCGTTCGTCTTGACAGACTGTCGAAACGCGGCGCGACGTTCTGGCCGTATCCGGTCAGATCGAGACGCTGACGGGGAACGTGGCGATCCAGATGACGGTGCCGACGAAGACGATGAGCCCGAACGCGAACAGCACCGCCCGTAGGCGTCGCGTCCGCAGCTTCGCGCTCATCCCGGCAAAGAACAGCGCGGCGGCGAAGAGGACGACGCAGAGCACGTAGTTCGTCGCCCGCTGCACGTTGGTCCTCGCCTGTGCGGCAAACGCTTCGGCCTCCACCTCGAGCGCCTCGGCTTCCTCCCGGGCGGCGAGCCGGTACTCGGGCATTGCGAACGGCGTCAGCGGCGCATCCGCGTTCTGTAGCGGCCGCGTGGCCACCCAGGCGTCCACGGCCGGCTTGAACTCCTCCCGGAAGCGCTCGAAGTAGAAGTCCGCCAGCTCTGTCTGCTCCTGGGCGTACGCGTCGGCCCACGCCGTGAACGTGGCCACGTCGATCTGGGTCTGTGTGTCGGCGAGCCCGGACGCGCGCGTCGACTCGATTCGCGCGGCGTTGGCGCGGCTGAAGGCTTTCGCCTGCTCGCCGTTCCACCGGCTCGCCTGGTAGCCGCTCCACGCAGTCGCGACGGTTGCAAGAGCGAGGAGCACGGTGGCGGCGATCTCCAGACGCTCGGTCCGCTCCTCGGGTGCCGCGCTCGTCAGTTCGCGTTCCCCTCCTCGTCGCACGGGATGCGCACTTCGATGTCCGCCGCCGCGATCGCCTCGTCGATGATCCGGAGCGACCGCTCCATCGCGACCGGCCGAAGCCCTCCGACGTCGGTGTGGAACGGGTTGTCGAGGAAGTTGAGCAGCAGCAACATCATCGTGATCACCGCGGTGACGGAACCCATGAGCACGGCCTGCGTCACAGCGCGCTCGCCGCGGTCGGCGAAGAAGAGCATGTAGACGAAGATGACCGCCGAGATGAAGAAGAGGACGATCCAGAGCGGGCTCGGAATGACGCCCACCGCTCCGTGGACGCGATCCAGGCGCCCTGCCTCCCGGCTCGACGTCTGCTCGAGCCACTTGTCGTAAGCCGACTCTTCGCTGGCTCTCTCGGGCTCGATGCTCTGCAGCGTCCTGAAGAGCTCCACCCCCCAAGGGTTGATGGCGTCTCCGAGGGTCCCTTCCTCCATCCGCTCCCACTCCTCGTACACGACGGAGCGCCCGTAGCAGATGAGCTCGCCGGTCAGTTCGGCGCCGACCGCGCCTGCGAAGAACTGGGCTGTCTCGACCTGCTGCGTCAGCACGAGCGCCTCGTCCTCCGCCCCTGCCCGGGACTGGTCGTAGCTCGTGAAGGCGAGGAAGATGATGAACCCGAGGAGGACCGAGAAACCGGTCGCCAGCACGCCGAACACGCCGGACGCACGGTCGCCGTCGGAGAAGTAGCTCCCCTCCGGCGCCCGGCGCCGGACGAGCAGCATCGCGGTGATCGTCACCGCGCTCACCCCGACGGTGATGAGGAAACCCCAGACGACGTTCATCGGCAGCCGGGGACCCTCTCACCTCAAGGGATGGCGGGACAACCTCCAGTGCAACGACGCGGGTGCCGACTTGACAATAAGAAGATATCTTCCTATTGTGTTTACCGATGCCGCGACGCAAGGCCGGAACCCTTCTGCCTCTCGAGACCGAGATCCTCGAGGTGGCGCTGTCCATGCTGCGCTCGGGACACGCCACTTTCCACGGATTCGGCCTCGCCCAGACCATGCGCGAACAGACCGGGTCAAGGGCCTTGACGGCCCACGGGACCCTCTACAAGGCCTTGAGCCGGCTCGAGGAGTTCGGTCTGCTCACCTCCCGCTGGGAGGACGCGGCGGCCGTTGACGGACGACCGCGGCGGCGACTGTACGAGCTCACCGGGGAGGGAGCGCGCGTCGCCGGAAGCGCCCTCGCCGACAAGGCCGTTGCACCGCTTGCACGCGTCACCTCGGAGCCCGCATGACGCCCGAGCGGATGGCCGAGCTGGTGGCACGCTGGGTGCGGCTCTACACGCGGGACCTGCCCACTCCGATCGCCCAGCGTCGGGTAGACGAGATCGGCGCCGACCTGCACGACCACATCGCGCACGAGCGGGCCAACGGAATCAGCGATCGGCGGATCGCGCTCGGCATCGCGTCCCGGATGGTCCGCGGCCTCGCGGCCGACGCTGCGTGGCGCGGGCACCAGGCGAAGGTCGCCGCACGTCCCTCGACCCGGGAGGAAACGATGAAGGTGAGCAAGGCTGTCTCTCGCTCCGCTGTTCGCGTCGCCATCGGCGTCGCGCTCATCCTGTCGGTGCCGCTCGTGGCGATGCTGATCACCGACGAGGTGGTCTGGAGCCTGGCGGACTTCGTTGCCGCCGGAGTCTTCCTGGCGGCGATCGGCGTCGTGATCGAGCTGGCGGTGAAAAGGGTGGGGAATCTCGCCCTGGCGATCTGCATCGCCGCCGTCGGCGTCCTCGCGGGAGTGTTCGGGGAGGCCGACGACGCCCCCGGCCTCGTGCTCCTGGGCATCGTGCTCATCGTCAGCGCGTGTGCGCTCGGCGTGAGGACGAGGACGCGGGCCGCCCAGCACGGTCAGTAGCGCCCGCTCTGGAGACCGACAGCGTGGAATCCGCGCTTTCCGTTTCGTCTCATGGGTAGTGGGGACTCAGAGGGAGCTCCCGCAACCGAAGGAGAATCGAGATGGGAAAGCTGATCGCGACCACGCAGGCCACCGTCGACGGCGTCATCGACCCGGTCGGCGAGTGGGTGCAGCCGGACGCAGACCACGGCGACTACTCGTTCGAGCGTCAGGCGAGATCCAGCGGGCTGGTGCTGGGCCGCAAGACCTACGAGGGGCTGGCGGGATACTGGCCGAGCCAGTCGGGCAAGTGGGCGGACATGGTCAACCCGCTGCCGAAGTACGTCGGGTCCAACACGCTGTCCGGAGATCTCGAGTGGAACGCGACCCTGCTCGAGGGGGACCTCGAGGACGCGATCCCGAAGCTGAAGGACGAGGTCGACGGTGACCTGTTCATGCACGGGAGCGGCGAGTTCGCGTACGCCCTCGCCGAGAAGGGCCTGATCGACGAGTACGAGGTCTACCTGAACCCGCTCGTCTGGGGCGAGGGAAACGTCCACGTGCTCGGCGACAGGGGAACCGTCCGGATGGAGCTCGACGACGTGAAGCGGTTCGACTCCGGAGTGGTCCTCCTCACGTATCTCCCGGCGTCTTGACCGCGGCTGGGGCCTAGCGGATCTCGCTGCTGCGCTTCTCGGTCGTCAGGAGCGTCGTCGCGCTCGGATCACGGCATCGACGCCGGTACCGGCCATCGGCCGCGGACGCTCATCGGCGACGATCGGCTGCCACTGGCCCGGATCGAGGGCGGCGAGCGCGGCCTCGACAGAGACCTGCACCTGCCCGGCCGCGGCCGTCGCGGCCCCGGTGGCCGGGTCGATCGGGCGATGGCCAACCAGGAACAGTGTCCCGCCGCGAGCGACCCCTGTCGCCATCCGCTGCACCATCTCCTCGACCGATCCCGCCACGTGGACATACAGGCAGACCACCAGGTCGTACTCGTCCCGCTGAGGCGTCCAGGTCGCAAGATCGGCCTCGACCCAGTCGATGCGCTCGGCGACGTCCGGTCCCATGGCCTCGGCCGTCGACCGGGCATAAGCCAAGGCCGTCGCGGCGAAGTCAACCGCGGTGACCTGCCATCCGCGCGCAGCGAGCCAGAGCGTGTCGGATCCGTGGCCGCAGCCCGCGTCGAGAGCGCGTCCGGGACGCAGGTCACCGATCTCGGCGGTCAGATGGGCGTTCGGGGGCCGCTGCGCGACGCGATCCCCGTGCGCGCGCAGGGCCTGCGACCAGCGCTGTTCCCAGAAGTCTCGGTCGTACTCGCTCATAGAAGAAAGGCCCTGATCTCAGGGCCTTTCTCAGTAGCGGGGGCAGGATTTGAACCTGCGACCTCCGGGTTATGAGCCCGGCGAGCTACCTGACTGCTCCACCCCGCGTCGTGAAGGCAAGGATAGCATCCGTCCTATGCCTTGGTGGACGTGGCTTTGCCTGGGTGTTCTGGCGCTCTCGCTGCTCGCGACGGCCATCTTCACGGCGGTCGCGGTCACGCGGCTGAAGCGCCTGGGAGCGCTCGCCGAGGCAATCCGCGTGCAGCTCGAGGAGCTGGCGCGCCAGGGCGAGGAGCTCGAGCGCCGTATGGCTCACGCGGAGGCCCGGGCCGCGGAGTTCGAGCAGCACCGGGCGCAGCTCGACCGCTCCCTCGCCAGCCTCCAGATCCTCACCTCCGCGCTCTCGGAGGCGCGCGCGGGGGTCACCCGCCTCCAGAAGGCCTACCTGCGCAAGTGACCCGGGTCGGTGTGGTCGACCTCGGGACGAACTCGACCCGGCTGCTCGTCGCCGAGGTCGAGAACGGCACGGTCAGCGAGCTGGAGCGCCGCCTGACGATCACGCGCCTGGGCGAAGGCGTCGACGGCCGCCGGCTCCTCCTCCCCACCGCGATCGCCCGGGTGCGCAACGCGCTGACCGACTACCGCCGGACACTCGACGGAGCCGGCGTGGAGCGGACGTTGGCGGTGGCGACGAGCGCCGTGCGGGAGGCCGAGAACGGGGAAGCGTTCCTCGGCGAGGTCGAGTGGAGCTACGGCTTCGACACGCGGCTGCTCTCGGGAGACGAGGAGGCGCTGATGACGTTCAAGGGCGTCTTCGCCGGGGGCGACGCCTCGGACGGGACGCTCGTGATCGACGTCGGAGGCGGCTCGACCGAGCTCGTGCTCGGCGGCCCGGACGGGGTGGCGTGGCACATCAGCCTCGCGCTCGGCTGCGTGCGGCTCACGGAGCGCTTCCTCCACTCGGACCCGCCCGCGCCGGACGAGCTCGAGGCCTGCCGGAACCACATCGGCGCCCTGCTGGCCGAGCACGTGCCCGACGAGGCGACGCCCGTCGCGCGCCGTGGGCGTCGCAGGCACGGTGACGACGCTCGCGACCCTCTCGCTCGAGCTGGACGAGGAGGACCCGGCGCTCGTGCACGGGCACACGATGAGCACGGGGTGGATCGGCGCCGAGGCCGAGCGCCTCGCCGCGCTGCCCGTGTCCGCCATCCGCGAGAACCGTGGGATCCACCCGGACCGCGCCCCCGTGATCGCCGCCGGCACGGTGGTCGTCGCCGAGACCCTGCGGCACTTCGGGCTCTCCGAGCTCGAGGTCAGCGAGCAGGACCTGATGCACGGCGCCGCCCTCGAGGCGGCGACGCTGCCCGAGCGCACCGAGGGCAACGCGCCGCCGGGCGCCTACACCTGCTGCTAGTCAGGCGGCTTCGTCGGGCTCGGGCGGGGGGTCGTCCTCCGACAGGCGGCGCACGACAGGCTCGCGCGGGAGGATTCCGAGCAGGCGGCCGTCCTCCACGACCGGCAAGCGCTCGAGGCCCTGCTCCGCCATGAGGAGAAGCGCGTCCCCGAGCGGCATCTCCGGGCCGACCGTGGGCACGTCGCGATCGGCCACGTCGCCGACGGTGAGCGAGCGGAGGTCGCGCGAGTCGGCGACGGCGGCCACGATCGCCTCCTTCGTGATGGAGCCGAGCAGCCGGTCGCCCTCGGCGACGAGGACGCTCTCGACGTGCGGCTTGACGAGGAGGGCCGCCGCGGCGGGCACCGGCGCGTCCGCCTGGAGGACCGGCGGGTCGGCGACGAGCGCCTCGCGGACGATCACGGCTGAAGCCGCCTGGACACGCTCATGGGGCCGCGGAGCCTCGCACGAATGCGGGCGCCAGTCCAGCCCATCAGTCCGACGGGGCGCGCTCGACCACGAGGGTGAGTTCCTCGAGGCCCTGCACCCGGACGTGCTCGCCACGCTCGGCTCCCTCCTCGCACCGGGCGCGCCAGATCTCCCCCTGCAGCCGCACCTGGCCGTCCGGCATGCAGCGGGTCACCACCTCCGCGAGCTCGCCGATCAGCGTCTCCGCCCCTACCTGCACGCGGCGCCGACGCTGGTACCAGAGCCAGAAGAAGGTCTCTCCGACCTCGAGGATCGCCCCGAGGAGGACGACCGGGATCGCCCACTCGATCGGCAGGACGAAGACCCCAAGGAAAATCGCGCCGAGAAGGATCACGGCGCGATTCTCCCTGGTTCTGCGATTACCTGAGGAGCAGGAACCCGATGGCGCGGCGTCCCACGACGACCGCGTCCTGCTGCTTCGTCACCGACGCGCGCACCGCTCCGTTCCCGAGGCGGAGGCGCGCGACGAGTGCGTCCCCGCGGGGCGCATTCTGAAGCGCCGAGAGAAGCTGGTCGAAGGTCTGCTCGGTGGGCCCATCCTCGCACTCCTCGTCGAAGATGAAGCACGGGATACCCGAAGTGGACCCGCCGCCGTTCACCTCGACCCAGCCGCTCCGGCGCGCGTTGGCCGGCACCTTGAGCTGGAGGTCGACGTTCTTCAGGCCGGCGAGGTGCGCCGGCTTGAGCACGATGCGCAGCTTGAGCATCTGACCGGGGCGCCCGCGCAGGAACTCGCGCGCGACGTACCGGGAGCCGTTCCACTGGAGGATGCTCCGCACCTGGTACTGCTCGAAGCTCTTCTCGATCTCGAGCGTCGGCACGTCGATGCTCGTGACCTCGATCTCCTCGCCCTCGAAGGCCTGCAGGATCTCGGCCGTGAACGACACCTCTGCGACCGAGTCGAACGAGATGTCGAACGACGAGGCGTAGTGCGTGGACCGCGTGAGCTCCCACGTCCGGCCGCCGTCGCGCGTCCCGCGGATCGTGTACGCGGCCTCGGCGTTGCCGGGGCCGATGCGATCGATGGTCACGTCGACGTTCTGGAAGAGGTGCTCGAAGGTCAGGAACGGCAGGAACTCGGGCAGCACGGCCTCGCTTCGCCCGCTGCGCGTCCTGCCCGTGTCGAGGTCGGTGACCGTCGAGGTCACGGGCGAGCCCGTCGGGCCGGCGCCGAGGTCCGCGACGATCCCTGCCAGGCGGTCCTGGGTCAGGGTGCCGACGCTCTCCGCGATGTTGGAGAGCTTGTACGAGCCGAAGACCGGGTCGCTCACGATCGTGATCGTGTCGCCAGCGCGGGCGGCCATCGTCGTGTCCCCGGTCCAGTTGAACGGGTGGCCGAAGGCCACGGCGCGGCCGTTGCAGACCAGCGTCGTCGTGCCGACGCCGGCGACCGTGATGTCACCGAGCGACATGGCGGCGGCGAACGTGTCGCCCGCGCGCAGGACGCCCGGCGGGCTCTGCGGGTTGCTCGACGCAGACGACCCCATGTACGGGATGAACGGCAGCCCCTGCCGGTCGATCGCCTTCTGCATGTGCTGGAGGCCGCGATCGGTGAGGCCGGAGGCCGAGACGGGCGTCTTCAGCCGCGAGAACGTGCTCAGCTGCGCCATCGAGAGGCCGGTCTCCGCAGCGATCTTGGTCGCCAGCCGCGTGGGGACATTGACGGCCTGCGAGGCCGAGCTCAGGTCCGTCCCCAGCGTGAGCAGCTCGTTCATGTCCTCGGCGGGCGTCAGTCCGGCCAGCGTCGAGCCTCCACCCGCGAGGCCGTAGGCGATCGCGCCCGCAAGCTTGTCCTTCCCGGTCACCGGATCCCGGAAGAAGACCGGCGACCCGGATGCGCCGGCCCAGAGCCCTCCGGCCTGGGTGACGACGGTTCCGGTCAGGTTCACGATGATGATGTCGCGGCCGGGGCCGACCCCGTCGCGCAGGATGCCGAGGACCTCGGCGCTCATCGTGGAGAGCGTCCGCCCCCGCACGACCGAGATCGCCGTTCCCCGCATGCCCGTGGAGACATCGGCCAGGGGCATGATCGACGGGCACTCACCCGTCAGCGTCTCCGGATTCGACGTCGTTCCCGTCGCGGGCGCCACCCCAACGGCCGCAATTGCGATCGCTAGCACGAAAATGCCCGCGATCATTCGTGGTGTGCGCCATCCTCTCATCTGAGTCTCTCCTCCGAGGTTCGGTCCCGCGCCGCACGGGACTGCTGGCGGCTTCAGCATGCGGCATTCGGCACGCGATTCCAAGAGTCTTCAGCCATTCCTGGCCGAATGGATGGGATCACGGATCCCCGGGAACCTCTTCTCCAGTGCCGGGGGTGAGATTCGAACTCACACGCCCTTGCGGGCAGAGGGTTTAAGCCCCCCGCGTCTACCGTTCCGCCACCCCGGCGCACGTGCCCGGGCGCGGGAGCCCGGGCTAACCGCCGCCCTGTTGTAACTGGTCGAGCTCGAACTTCTCGGGCGCGTCGCCCTGCGGCCCGCGGTAGTCGTCGCTGAACTCGTCGAAAGCGGACTCGTCGAACGTCGTGCACCGCATCAGGTGTGTCCAGGAAGCGCCGATGATCTTGTCGGCGAGCGCCGCGTCCTCCTCCTCCATCTCCTCGCTCAGCGGCGCGACGATGACGCCCCGCGTGTCCTGCTGGTACCAGTCCGCGAGCGCTGCCACCTCGGCCTGGGGCACCTCGCTGCCGTACTGGATCACGAGGCCGCCGTGCTCGAGGTTGTGCACGTAGTTGATCTGCGGGACGGGCTGGTCGTAGAGGTTCCAGATCGCCGTCTGCGAGTTGTGGAGGCCGCTCGTGGCCGGCACCGAGTTGTACTCGTAGCCCTCCGGCAGCTCCGGCACGTGGCTCGCCTCGAGAGCCTCGAAGGTCTCCATCTGGCACGTGCCCTCGTCCCCGATCGCGCCGCCGCCCCCGTCGTCGCCCCCGCCGCTGCTCATGATGAAGCCGATCCCGACCGCGGCCGCCGCGATGATGATGACGGCGGCCAGGACGATGAAGATCAGCTGAGCACGCCGCGGATTGTGCTCCGCTTTGTAGGCCTTGGGCGCCTGGACGGGTCGCTTCGGCGGTGTCGGGACGCGATCTTTCTTGGCCACGGGTGAAAAAAGTATCAGGCGGTCGCCCGCTCACCGACGCCAAGGAACTCGGCGACGGCTCCGAGCTCGCCGACCAGCGGCGCGGGCGGCAGCGCATCCAGGAAGCGGCGGCCGTACGCCTTCGTCCGCAGCCGCGGGTCGAGGATGGCGACGACCCCGCGGTCGGCATGCCCGCGCACGAGGCGGCCGAAGCCCTGCCGGAGCTGGAGGATCGCCGTCGGGAGCGCGTAGTCGGCGAACCAGTCGCCTCCCGCGCGAGAGATGCGCTCGCACCTCGCCTCCACGAGCGGATCGCCGGGCGCGGCAAACGGGAGCTTGTCGATGACGAGGAGCGACAGCGACTCACCCTGGATGTCGACGCCCTGCCAGAAGGTCTGCGTGGCCATGAGCACGGTGTCGACCTCATCGCGGAAGCGCTCCAGGAGGCGCTCCCTCGGCGCGTCGCCCTGGATCAGCACCGGGAACGGGATGCGCGGCGCGGCGCGGTCGGCCAGCTCGTCGAGGGCGCGGTACGAGGTCGTGAGGACCAGCGCCCGGCCCTCGGAGAGCCGGCAGAGCGCCGCGACCTCGTCCGCGAGGCGGGCGTCGTAGCCCTGCGAGCGCGGCTCGGGAAACGCGCGCGGGACATAGAGCAACGTCTGCTCGCGGTAGTCGAACGGCGAGGCCAGCGAGACCTCGCGAGCCTCGTCGAGCCCGAGCCTGCGGCGGAGGAAGCGCGGCTCGAGCGTGGCCGAGACGAGCACGGAGACGACCGGGCGCTCCCACAGCGCCTCCCTGAGAGCGTCCGAGACGTCGACCGGCGCCCACGCGAGGGTCCCCTGCTCCGCCCAGGAGACGCTGTCCTCGTCCTCGAGGGCGAGACAGGCTCCGAGGTCGTCGACGGTCGTGAGCGCGCGCCGCGCGAGCTGGTCGAGGTCGTCGCTCCCGCCCTTGAGCGAGTCCGCGAGGTTGACGAGTGCCCCCGCGAGCAGGCCCGCGGGACCGGACGCGGCCTCGGCGTCCGCCTCGGTCAGCCGCCGGCGGCCACGGCCGGGATCGAGCCCGGAGAGAAGCTCCTCGCCCCGCTGGTCGATCTCGGCGAGCGCGCGGGCCGGTGCGGGCTTCTGGCCTTCCCGGCAGGCCCGCTCGACGTCGCGGAGGAGCTGGCGAAGGCCCGCGAGCGACACCCGCCCGCCGAACCACGCGACGGCGGCCTCCTCGAGCCGGTGCGCCTCGTCGAAGATCACCGCGTCGTGCTCGGGGAGGACGCCCGCCCCGTCCCCCGTCTTGGCCCGCAGCGCCAGGTCGGCGAAGTAGAGCGCGTGGTTGGCGATCACGAGCTCGGCGTCCTGGGCCCGCGCTCGGGCCTGCTCCGAGAAGCACGTCGCCAGCATCGGGCACCGCCGGCCGGCGCAGCGGTCGGCGCCGACGGCGAGCTCCGCCCAGAGGCTCGCGCTCGGCTCGAAGGAGAGCTCGGCGCGGTCGCCGGTCTCGGTCGTCTCGATCCAGTCCTGGAGCCGCTCGTACTCGGACGCGTCCTGGGCCGTCCGGAAGAGCGGCATCGCCAGCATGTGGAGGCTCTTGCGGCAGAGGTAGTTCTGGCGGCCCTTCAGCACCGCCACGTCCACCTTGCGGCCGAGCGCCGCCGCGGCGGCCGGCACGTCCTTGGTCAGGAGCTGCTCCTGGAGCGCCTTCGTCGCCGTCGCCACCACCACCCGCTCGCCGGACGCCAGGGCGGGGATCAGGTACGCGAGGCTCTTGCCGATGCCCGTGCCCGCCTCGGCCAGCAGATGCTCGCCGCGCTCGATGGCGTCGGCCACCTCCTGGGCGAGCGCAGCCTGCTCCGCCCGCGGCTCGAAGCCGGGAAGCGTGCTGGCGAGGCGACCGCCGGGACCGAAGAACGCGCGCATCAGGGGTCGTTGAGCGTAGAACGCCCGCCGGTCAGCATAGCGAACACGTGTTCGCCATGGTAGGGTCGCGGCCGTGGAGCAGCGCGTCAGCCTCGTCACGCTCGGCGTCGTCGACCTCGAGCGCGCCCGCGCCTTCTACGAGGCGCTCGGCTGGGTGACCGGCGCGAAGCCCGGCGACGACGTCGTGTTCTTCCAGACGGGCGGAATGATCGTCGCCCTCTGGGGGCGCGCCGAGCTTGCGGAGGACAGCGTCATGCTCGACAACGGCGGCTGGGGCGGCGTCACGCTCGCCCACAACGTCCGCTCACCGGATGAGGTCGACGCCGTGCTCGTGGAGGCCGAGAGGGCGGGCGGGACGATCGCCAGGCCGGGCGCCCGGACGTTCTGGGGCGGCTACTCGGGCGTCTTCGTCGACACCGAGGGCCATCCGTGGGAGGTCGCCCACAACCCCGGCTGGACGATCGCCGAGGACGGCTCGACCCGGCTCGCCTGAGGCCCTTTCGGCCACAGCCGCCCAGGGGTACCCTCTGACAACGATGTTGTCGCTCTTCCGCCGACGCTCGCGCCGGCGAGCCGAGCTCGAACGGCGCCGGATCTACATCGAGAGCTACTCGTTCCCGGGGGCGCTGCGCGAGAAGCTCGAGGCACATCCCGACCTCGACCTGAGCGGGACGCAGATCTCGCTCGTCCTCGACGGCCTCCGCACCTGGTTCGTCGCGTGCCTGTACGCCGACGGCAAGACGCTGGGCATGCCCTCGAAGGCCGTGGACGTCGCCTGGCACGAGTTCATCCTCATGACCCGCGAGTACCAATCCTTCTGCGACGAGGCCTTCGGCTACTACCTGCACCACAGCCCGGAGGAGACGATGGACGAGGCCATGCCGGCCGCGCTCCGACGGACGCTTCTGACCACCGAGCGCGAGCCGATGGTGCCCGGCTATCTCGGAATCCCGTTCCTCTTCGCGCTGGACGGGGAGCTGGGCCTCCCCGACGGGCCAGAACTGGACGCCGGAAGAGCTCGACGGGCTGCGCACGTCCGGAGCCGACGAGGCTGGGAGCTCGGGCGCCTTCGAGGGGCCGTTCGGCGGCGACGGTGGCGGGACCGGCGGGGACGGCGGCGGATGGTTCGGCGGCGACGGCGGCGGATTCTCCGGGGGAGACGCCGGCGGCGGGGGCGGCTGCGGAGGCGGCGGAGCCTAGATCTCGGGCGGGACCGCCCGGCGGGCGCCGAGGCTGGCGCCGGCCGAGGCGACGACGACGCACAGGATCGCGACCCACTCGACGGCGCCCGGCACCTGCGACAGGGCAATCGCGCCGACGAGCGCGGCCACGACGGGCTCCAGGCTGAGCAGGATCCCAAAGGTCGCCGTGGAGAGCTTGCGCAGCGCGGCGAGCTCGAGCGTGAACGGGAGCACCGAGCCGAGCACGGCCACGGCCAGCCCCGTGACGAGGACGGCCGGATCGACGAGGTCCGATCCGCCGCCGGCGATCCCGAAAGGCGCGAGGAGAACGGCCGCCACTCCGAGGGACACGGCCAGGCCGGTTCCGATCGGCCAGTCCTGGAGCATCCGCTTGGCGAGCAGGATGTACGCCGCCCAGGCGACCGCCGCGCCGAACGCCCAGGCGAGCCCCACGGGGTCGAGGTCGACGCTCGGGCTGCCCAGGAGCGCCACGCCCGCGCCGGCCAGGGCGACCCAGAGGAAGTCGACCGCACGGCGCGAGCCGATGACCGCCACCGCGAGCGGGCCGAGGAACTCGATCGTGGTCGCGAGGCCGAGCGGGATTCGGTCGATCGCCTGGTAGAAGCAGCCGTTCATCACGGCGATGGCCGCCCCCGACGCGACCACCCAGGTCAGCGGCAGCCGCCCCGTGCGGCGGAGCGCCGCGAAGTTGATCGCCACGAGGATCACCGCGGCGAGGGCGACCCGGATCCAGACGAAGCCGAGCGGGCCGACCATGTCGAAGGCGCTCGTGGCGAGCGCGGCGCCGGACTGGACGGAGAGGGCCGCGCCGAGGACGAGCAGCGGCGCCGGTGCCGCCGCGAGCCGTCTGAGTGCGCTCAGAGAATCTCTCCCAGCGCCGCCAGGGCCCGCTCGACGTCCGTCGAGTCGTTGAAGACGTGGAGCGAGAAGCGCACGGCGCCGAGCCGCGGCGAGACGATCACCCCGGCGTCGGCGAGCCGGGCGGCCACCTCGGGCCCTTCACGGCCCGGGAAGCGTGCGATCACGATCCCGGCACGGCGGTCGTCCTCGGCCGGGGTCAGGATCTCGGCGCCGAGCCGCTCGAGCCCCTCGCGCAGCTCTCCTGCAAGTGCGAGGTCGTGCTCGAGCGCGTTCTCGATCCCGAGGTCGAGCAGGTAGTCGACGGCCGCCGTCAGCGACGCCCCGGCGGCGTACGACGGTGTCGAGTACTCGAGCCGGCGGGCGGCGTTGGCGAGCGGGATCGTCCGCGCGTCGAACGCGAACGCGTCCTCGGTCGACTTCCAGCCGACGAACAGCGGGTCGATCCGCTCCCAGAGCTCGCGGCGCAGGTAGCAGACGCCCGCGCCGGGAGCCGAGCAGAGCCACTTGTAGCCCGCGGAGACGATGACGTCGACGCCGAGCGCGGGAGCGTCGAGCGGAACGACACCGGCCGACTGGGTCGCATCCAGGACGAGCGTGGCGCCGACCGAGCGCGCCAGCTCGACGAGGCCCGCAGGATCGAGCCGGTGGCCCGTCGCGTACTGGACATGGCTGACGCAGATGACCTCGGTGTGCTCGTCCACGGCGGCCGCGATCGTGTCGAGCGAGAAGGAGGCGGGATCGTCGAGCGCGGGCGCAAGGCGCACCTCGAGGCCGGTGTCGCGCGCGATCCGCAGCCAGGGATAGGTGACGCTCGGGAACTCGAGGTCGGCGGACACGACGTTCTTTCCCTCCCCCGGCCGCAGCCACCACGCCACCTGGCACAGCGCCTCCGTGGCGTGAGTGACGACTGCGACGTCGTCCGGATCGGCCCCGAGAAGTCGGGCGGCCGCCGCCCGGGGGATGTCGCCGACCCGCTTCTCGATCTCGTCGTCGAACCCGACGGTGCCGCGTCCGGCGATCTGGCGCCCCAGCTCCTCCCCCGCGCGCTGGACCGGCAGCGACTCGAGCCCGATCGAGCCCGTGTTCAGGTACACGACCTCCTCCAGCACCGGAAAGTCGCTGCGGGGCGCGAGGGCGGAGCGGCCGGCGCTCACTCTTCGGCCGGCGCGCTGACTTCGAGCTTGAGGATGTCGGGTCGGTGGTAGTGGCCCGAGGGATCGAAGCGCTGTCGTTCCTCGTGGAGGCGCACCGGGTCGAGCTCGGCGTACAGGATCCCCTCCTCGTCGTAGAGCGGCCCGGCCAGGTAGGCGCCGTCTGGCCCGAGGATCGCGCTGCCCCCGCGGCCGATGATCTCGACGCCGTCCAGAGCGTCGCGGAGCGGAAAGTCCTCCGGGTAGGCGTCGGCGCGCTGGAAGTGGCATGGAGCGATGACGAACGCGCGCGACTCGAGCGCGATGTGGACGAGCGTCGCCTGCCACGCGTCGGAGTCGTCGGCCGTCGAGGCGACGTAGAGCTCGATCCCGGACTCGTAGAGCGCGAAGCGCGCGAGCGGCATGTAGTTCTCCCAGCAGATCAGCCCGCCGAGGCGGCCGAGGCCGGTCTCGATCGCACGGAGGCCGCGCCCGTCGCCGGGGCCCCAGACGAGCCGCTCGTGGTTCGTGGGCACGAGCTTGCGGTGGTGGAGCGCGAGCCGGCCCTCGGGGTCGTGGTAGAGGAGCGTGTTGTAGAGCGTCCCGGGCCGCTCGGGATCGATCTCGGTGACGCCCGTGACGAGCCAGACGCCGTGCTCGCGGGCGACGTCGCCGAGCCGGTCGGCCGCGGGGCCGGGCACCTCGACGGACTCCTGGGCGAGCCGGGCGAAGGCGGCCTTCGCCTTCGGGTCGGCCCAACCGGCGAGGTACTTGGCCCAGACCGACGAGGGATAGGCGGGCAGGAAGGCTTCGGGGAAGACGACGAGCTCAGCGCCGGCGCCCGCCGCCTCCGCGGTGCGCTCGGCGAGGCGCTCGAGCGTCGCCTCTCGGTCGAGCACGACGGGCTGAACCTGGACGCACGCGACGGTGACGGGACGACGCACGAGAGAGGTTCTACCGAAAAAAGATGCTCTTTGCGAGAGTTCCGTCGCGGATTCCTTGACGGTCTGCGAGGAGCCGCCGATAGGCTCGCGCATGCCAGATCCGGTAAGCCCTCGGGCTCGCCGGATTTGGCGCTTTAAGCAGCGGTTTTCCGGGACGCCGTCCGACGCCCTTTCTACTGTTCGTCGGCCCATGACCGGGACCATTGTCATCCTCGTGCTCCTGGCCGCCCTCCTCGCGGCCGGCGCATTCTGGCTCGTTCGCGTGCTTCGCACCGAGCTCGCAGGCCTGCGCGCGGAGAGCGCCGACCAGCTCGCTGGACGCAACGCCGACATCGACCGCAGGCTTGTCGGGATGACCGAGACGATGGACCGGCGCTTCGGCGAGCTCGACACGAAGGTCGACCGCCGCCTCGGGGAGCTCGACCTCCGGGTCGACGGCAGGCTCGCCGGGATGACGGAGACGTCCACGAAGATCCACGAGCGCCTCGGGAAGGTCGACGAGGCGACGGCGCAGATGAACGAGCGCGCGAAGGACTTCCAGCGCTTCGAGCAGCTCCTCCGGCCGCCGAAGGCCCGCGGCGGGGTCGGCGAGCTGATGCTCAAGCAGCTGCTTGCCGACGTGCTCCCGGCGGACAAGTTCTCGCTCCAGCACGGCTTCCGCAGCGGCGAGCGGGTCGACGCCGTCATCCGGCTCGACGGCATGCTGATCCCGATCGACGCCAAGTTCCCCCACGACAACTTCCAGCGCTTCGTCGAGGCCGGCGACGATCAGACGGGCGAGATCCATGCCAGAGCGTTCGCCCGCGACGTGAAGGGCCACATCGACGCGATCGCCGAGAAGTACATCCGACCCGAGGAAGGCACGTGCGAGTTCGCCTTCATGTACCTGCCCACCGAGGGCGTGTACTACGAGCTGGTCTGCAACCGGATCGGAGGCGACGCGAACCCGGTCGAGCACGCGCAGAAGCGGAGGGTGTTCCCCGTGTCGCCGAACTCCTTCTACACGTACCTGCTCACGCTCGCGCAGGGCTTCAAGGGGTTGCAGATCGAGGAGCACGCTCGCGAGGTCATGGCCTATGTCGCCGACCTCAACCGTGACTTCGACAAGTTCAAGGGCGACTTCGACCTGCTCGGGAAGCACCTCGGGAACGCGCAGACGAAGTACGGCGACTCGGAGAAGCGGCTCTCGCGCTTCGAGACGAAGCTCGAGCGGGCGGCGGAATCGGAGCTGCCCGAGACGACGCGCGTGGAGCTCGCCGAGCTGCCCCGCGCAGTCGACGCCGCGTAGCTCTTTCCGGCCGATCGACGCTTGAGATCGGCCCCGCGCTCCTATACTCGCCTACAGTTCCTGATGTGACGGGGCCTCGTCGCCGGGGGGCGAGATGCGCGGCCCGGCGCCCCGGCGCCTCAGAGCGTTAGGAGCGTCTAGGAGACGGCGTGGAAATCGGTTGGTTCTTCCTGTGGCTCGGCTTGGCCCTGGCTGGGCTGGGGCTCCTCCTGCTCCGCACCTGGTGGCGCGAGCGCCGCTTCGAGGGCGCCGCCCTCACGCTCTCGGCCGGCCTGCTGCTCCTGGGCGCCGCCGTGCAGCAGTTCATCCTCGTCGGCATGGCCGAGAGCGACGGCCGCGCGGTCGACTCGCCGGCGTTCATCACGGTCTCGATCGTCTCGGCGGCCTTTGCCACCGCGGTTTGGATCGCGCTGGCGACGAAGCGCGGCCGTGAGAGCCTTCGCAGTGGCGCCGAGCGGCCGCGGCGCATTCGTGAGCTCGAGGTCTTGGGCGCGATCGCCCGGCTAGCCTCCCAGCAAGGGTCCGTGGAGGAGATCGGCGGCGCGATCCTCGAGGCGGCCGCTCCGGCGGTCGGGGCGGACGCGGCCGTCCTGCTCCTCTACGATCCGGACCGCAGGATGCTCTCGGCCGAGGCGGCGAGCGGCATCGCGGAGGAGTCGTGGCGCTCGTTCGCCTTCGAGGTCTCCGACGAGTTCAATCAGACGATGCTTGCGAGCGGCAAGCCGCTCGTGGTCAGGGACGTCGCAGGCGAGCGGCGCCTGAAGATGCAGCTCGCCCGGTCGGTCGGCGCACGGAGCGTGCTCGTCGTCCCCATCCGCCACGAAGGCAGTGCGGTGGGGACGCTGAGCTTCTACGCCGTCACGGCGCCGCGCCGTTTCGACGCGGTCGCGCTCGCGCTCGCCGAGCTGATCGCCAGCGAGGCCGGCGACGTCCTCCAGCGCATCAGGCTGCAGGCGGAGGTGCGCGAGGAGCGCGAGCGCGCAGCACGAGTGCTGGCGCACGTCGGGGACGGCGTCTTCTTCGTCGACGAGTCCGGTGTCGTGCGGCTCTGGAATCCCGCGGTCGCGGCGATCACCGGCCTCGAGGCGGCGCAGGTGTTGGGCCGCCGGCCCGAGGACGTTCTTCCGGGCTGGACCGCGATCGAGCCGCTCGTGCCCGTGGCGAGCGCGCCGATCTACGCGGCCAAGCACGCCGAGACGCTGCCCCTCGACCTCGGCGGCCGGGAGGTGTGGATCTCCATCTCCGCCGTCCAGTTCCCCGACGGCACGGTCTATGCGCTGCGCGACCTCACCGAGGAGAGAGGCATCGAGAAGCTGAAGAGCGAGTTCGTCGCCACCGTCTCGCACGAGCTGCGGACGCCACTCGCGGCGGTCTACGGCGCCGCGATGACCCTCCGTCGGCGGGACGTCGAGCTGGACGACGAGCGCCGCGGGCGGCTACTCGCGGTGATCGCCGGCGAGTCGGACCGCCTCGCGCGCATCGTCGACCAGGTGCTCGCCGCGAGCCGCCTCGATTCGGGCTCGTTCGTCTTCTCCGTCGAGCACTGCGACCCCGGACCCCTTGCCCTCGAGGTCGTGGAGGCCGCGCGCGCACACGTGCCGGACGGGGTCGCGATCGACCTGGTGCACGGCAACGACCTCCCGACGGTCGCGGCCGATCCCGACATGCTCCGCCAGGTCCTCTCCAATCTCGTCGAGAACGCCGTCAAGTACTCACCGTCCGGAGGCCAGGTGCACGTCTCGCTGGAACGCCACGCCGGACGGGTTCTCTTCGCCGTCCGGGACGAGGGCCTCGGCATCCCGCTCAAGGAGCAGGAGCGCATCTTCGAGAAGTTTTTCCGCCTCGATCCCAACCTCACTCGCGGGGTGGGCGGCACGGGCCTCGGGCTCTACATCTGCCGCGAGCTGGTGAGGCGCATGAACGGGCGCATCTGGGTCGCCTCCCGCGAGGGCGAGGGCTCGACGTTCTTCTTCGAGCTGCCGGCAGCCTCGGACGGGTCAGACGAGGGCGACGACGAAACCGACGCCTTCGAGGCGCGCGCCCAGGCCTAGAACCTGAGCAAGGCGCCGACGCCGGCGACCGAGTCGAGATCGTCGCGGTCTCGCACGGCCCAGATCGTGCCGCCGTGGGAGAGCGTCTGGTGGACGGCGAGGTCGAGCCCGTCCTCCGAGTCCTCGAGCTGGTTCCCGTCGAGCGGGCACTTGGCGCCCTCGAGCGAGAGCCGTCCGCACGCCGGGCAGCGCTTGGCGGGGTGGTTCGCGCCCTCCCGGAAGAGGAGCAGCTCGACCCGCCCGTCGGAGGCGGCCTCCAGCGTGTCCGCCCAGCCGGCCGCGCCGCGCCCGTTCCGCCCGTGCTCCCCGGCCCAGCGCTCGACGACCTCCTTCTCGCGCTCGGCGCGCCAGCGCTCGAGCACAGGCACGGCCGCCTCGAGAAGGTCCGGCGCCTGCGCGTGGGCCTCGGCGTGGGCGACTCCGGCGATCGCGGCGCGCGTGTCCTGCGCGACGAGATCGACGAACTCGGCGCCCGTCTCCTCGGAGGCGACCACGACGACCCGCGGGCCGTGCAGCTGGCGCACGAGCTTGTCGAGCACGTCGGCGACGCGGCGCAGGTGCTCCTGGGCGAGCTCGTCCACGTGGCGCTGGAGGCGCGCCTGCGCCCAGCCGCCCTGGTCGTGACGCCTCGGCTGCTCCTCCGTGTGGTCGGCGATGTCCTCGAGCCGTCCACCGCGGAGCCGGTAGAAGCGCCCCTGCTCGCGGCTCACGACGAGGACGAGCGCGCCCTCGCCCCTGCCGACGAGAGGCACGAGCGGTGCGAGATAGAGCCTCTCGCGCACGCGGATCTCGTCCGAGACGACCTCGGTGAGCGGGAGCGTCCGCCAGACGTTGTCGAGCCCGGCGCAGAAGATGACCAGCCCGTGCGCGCCCTCTCGTTCGAACTCGGCGTCGAAGAAGTGGCGGATGCGCTCGAAGTCGTCACGTAGGGCAACACGTTGCTGGTGCGTCAGTTCACGCTTGCCCTCGCCATGATTCCTCGACGCTCCGTCCAGGAGCGAATTGAGACGCGTGTGCGCGTCTCCAGCGGCGCGAAGGAAGCTGGGATCGAGGTCGAGATAGAGGCTGATCGCAACCCCCTGCTCGGCCTGGAACCCGGCGAGATCGCGCAGCTCGTCCCAGGTGACGGTTCGTGCCATCGCTCGCCCCTTGTAGGTTTCCCCTGCGGCTCAGACGCTACACAATCGGAACAGTGAGCCCTGTTCGGACGTTAAGAAACGTAGAGAGAAAACCGTGACAGGAAGGAACGACGTGAACGCAGACGTACGCGAGGTGATCGTGATCGGCGGGGCGGCCGCCGGATATACCGCCGCCCTCTACAGCGCCCGGGCGAACATGTCCCCGCTCGTGATCGAGGGGGTCAACTGGGGCGGCCAGCTGATGATCACGAGCGACGTCGAGAACTACCCCGGCTACCCCGGCGGCGTGCTCGGCCCCGAGATGATGCAGGAGTTCCGCAAGCAGGCCGAGCGCTTCGGCGCGGAGTTCGTCACCGACGACGTGACGAAGGTCGACTTCTCGGAGCGGCCGTTCCGGGTCTGGGTCGGCGAGGACGAGTACCGCGCGGAGACGGTCATCGTCGCCACGGGCGCGAACGCGCGCCAGCTCGGGCTCGAGTCCGAGCGCACGCTTCAGGGCCGCGGGGTCTCGTACTGCGCGGTCTGCGACGCGGCGTTCTTCCGCGACAAGGACGTGGTGGTCGTCGGCGGCGGCGACTCCGCGATGGAGGAGGCCACGTTCCTGGCGAAGTTCGCCTCGAAGGTCACAGTCGTGCACCGGCGTGACGTCTTCCGGGCCTCGCCGATCATGGTCGACCGCGCGCAAGCGACCGAGAAGATCGAGTTCGTCACCGACTCCGTGGTCGAGGAGGTGCTGGGCGACGGCCTCGTCACCGGCGTCCGCGTTCGCAACGTGAAGACCGACGAGACCACCGACATCCCCGCCGAGGGCTTCTTCGTCGCGATCGGCCACGATCCGACGACCGAACTCTTCAAGGGCCAGCTCGACATGGATCCCGAGTCCGGCTACCTCGTCACGAAGGGAAAGACGACGGAGACGAACATCCCCGGCGTCTTCGCCGCGGGCGACGTGCAGGACGACGTCTACCGCCAGGCCGTGACCGCGGCTGGGTCGGGCTGCATGGCCGCGCTCGACGCCGAGCGCTGGCTGGCCGCGGAGCGCGGCCGGCTGCTCGACGCTCTGGCAGCGCCCCGCAGCTAGCTTTCACCCATGCCGTACTTCATCTGCCCGAACTGCCGGCGACGGTCGGTCGACGACGACGGCATCGAAGGCCTGACCGGGCGGCCGGTCGCCTGCACGAGCTGCGGCTTCGGCTTCCTCTACCAGATCCTCGACGACTACTACCCGGCCCCGGGGACCGGGTTCGTCGTCTGCAACAACCAGGGCCGGATCATCGCCACCGGCCAGGGCGTCTTCGAGCTCACGGGCTACCGCGAGGCCGACCTGCTCGGGCACGACGTGATGACGACCCTCTTCGAGCCCGAAGGCAACGGGCCCACCCCGGCAGCACTCACGCTCGAGTACGGCGTGCGCCGCTTCGACCAGAAGCTGACGCTGAAGACCCGCTCGGGCGTCAAGAAGGTGGTGCGCGCCGACTTCTTCCCGGCGTATGACGAGGACGGCGGCCTCCTCGTCGCGGTCGCCCCGCGCTAGACCCGGCTCGACGGGCAGAGGTCCGCGAGGACGCACTCCTCGCAGCGCGGCCGGCGCGCATCGCAGACGCGGCGGCCGTGCCAGATGAGCAGGTGCGGGAAGCGCGCCCAGTCATCGCGCGGGACGATGCGCATGAGGTCGCGCTCGATCTTGACGGGGTCGTCCTGCTTCGTCAGCCCGAGGCGCTGCGAGAGCCGGCGCACATGCGTGTCGACGACGATCCCCTGCGTCGCTCCGCGCTCGGCCGCGACGACGTTCGCCGTCTTCCGTCCGACGCCGGGAAGGCGCACAAGGTCCTCGAGCCGTTCGGGGACCTCTCCCCCGAACTCCTCCAGCAGCATGTGCATGGCCCCGCGGAGGTTCCTGGCCTTCTGGCGAAAGGTCCCGGTCGGGAGGATGTCCGCTTCGAGCTCCTCGAGCGGCACCGCAAGGTAGTCCTCGGGCCGCCGGTACTTGAGGAACAGCTTCTCCGTGACGCGGTTCACGGTCACGTCCGTCGTCTGCGCGGAGAGCATCACGGAGACGAGCAGCTCGACCGGGTCCCGGAAGCGCAGCGCGATGGTGGCGTCCGGGTGCGCACGGGCGAGCCGCTCGATGATCTCGCGAATGCGCTCGCGCTTCGGCCCGACGCGCCGGCGCGCCTCCTTGACGTAGTTACGCGGGGCGGAGATCGCCATCCGACACTGGGAGTATTTTCCGCGCGTGGCTCAGGACAGACCTCGCAGGGATCCGCTCGAACGGCGCACGACGTGGGTGTTCGTGCTCGCGGTCCTCACGCTCATCCTTCCCCAGGGGTTCACGCTGTACAGCGGAGCCGCCGAATGGTGGAACGTGGCGCTCTGGATGAGCGGGAGCATCGCCCTTCTCCTCGCGGTCGGAGCGGCCGGCGTGGCGCTGATGCCGAGGAGCCAGCTCATGTCGCCCGCCGTCGACGCAGGACGCGCGGAGGCCGTATCGCTCGCGATCGTTCTCATCTGGCTCGGGCTCGCCCTCATGCTGGCCAACCTCTCGATTATCGCGATCGACGCGATCGGCCAGGACTTCTAGCGGCTAATAGTGCGCCTCGGCGTACTCGTCCATCGGCTCGGGGGCGAGTAGGCGCGGGCCCGCGCAGACCCGGTCGCGCGCCGGGCAGCCGGAGCAGGTGAACTCGCTCGGCGTCGGGCGGAACTCCCCTGCGTTGATCCGGTCGATCGCGGCCGAAAGCTCGGCTTCCAGCGTCTCCGTGTCGGCGACCGTGAATCGGGTCGAGACGACGGCGTCCGGGCGCTCGAGGAAGTGGTAGACGACCTCGACCTCCTCCGCCCCGGTCCTGCAGGCACGCGAGCGCGTAGACGAGCCGCTGCAGCCGATAGTCGGCCTCCACGATCTCCTCGGGCGTGCCCTCGGCGAGCGAGTTCGTCTTGTAGTCGAGGACGAGCGCGCGGCCGCCGTCGCTCCAGTAGACGTCGAGCCGGCCGTGGAGAAGAACGCCGTCGTGCTCGAAGGCGAACGGCCGCTCGACGGTGGCCCCGGGCAACGCGGCGATCCGGCGGGCCAGCTCGGAGCCGCAGTACGACGCGACGAAGTTGCGGATCCGCTCGAGCTCCTCGTCGGTCACCGCCGGATACCAGCCGCGGACGGGCTCCAGATCGGGCACAGCCGGCGCGGCCATGTCGACCGTCTCGAGCAGGCGGTGGACGGCGTCGCCGATCTCCGTCGCCGCCAGGCCGGTCTGCCCGGGCACCGAGCCATGCGCGTCCTCGGCCCGCATGCCGGCGATCCGCTCGGCGTAGTAGCGGTACGAGCAGCGCTCGAAGAGCGCGAGCGCGCTGTAGGAGAGGCGGCGGACACGATGGAGCGGCGGCGACGGCACCGGCGCAAGCTCGGGGAGCCGCGGGGCGAGCAGCGGCAGCGGGGCGAGCCCCTCGCCGGCGAAGAGCTCGAGCTGGCCTTCCTCTGCGGCCGCCGGGACGGCGACCGGCGCCGTGGAAGGCTCGGCGGCAGGCGCATAGCGGTCGACGCGCACGAGGAGCCGGGCGCCGTCGCGGACGATCTCGACCGGCCCGTCGCCGGCGGCGTCGAGCTCCTGCGCCTCCAGCCGGGCGAGCACCCAGCCGATGGGCGTGCCCTGGTCGGCGGTCCGCCCGGGGTCGATGGCCCCCGAGACGATCAGGCGATCGATCGCGCGCGTCATGGCGACGTAGTAGAGGCGCAGGCGCTCGGCCCGCTCGGCCTCCTGCTCGGCCTCGCGCACGCGCTCGTACTCGAACGCGGGCCGCCGCGAGCCGGTCGCCGGGTCGGCGACGCGGAAGCCGAAGCGCCCGTCCGGGAGGCAGAGAATCTCGTCTGGCGAGAATGCCGTCCGGTCGCGTCCGGCGTCGGCGACGATCACGACCTTGAACTCGAGGCCCTTCGCCGAGTGGATGGTGAGGAGCCGCACGGCGTCTCCGTCCTCCTCCTCGGCCACCGCCTCCAGCTCCCGTGCCCCGACGGCCTCCTGCTCGCGCACGAAGCGCACGAAGCCCTCGATGTCGCGGCCACGCAGCTCCTCGTAGGAGCGGGCGAGCCGGGCGAGCTTGCGCATGTTCGCGTAGCGGCGCCGGCCGTCCCAGCGGGCGAGCACGGCCAGGTCGTAGTCGTGGTCGGCGACGATCCGCTCGCAGAGCTGCTCGAGCGAGAGCCCGTGCGCGGCCTGGCCGAGCCGCTCGTAGCGCTGGAGGAAGGCGCGGCAGAGGTGCCGGTCGCGCTCCGACAGATCGGCCGGGAGCCCGCGCTCGAAGGGCTGGAAGAGCGGTCGCCGCGTGGCGGCGGAGCGCAGGAGCACGAGCGCGTCGTTCGACAGCCCGACGAACGGCGAGGCGAGCACGGTGACGAGCGCCTCGTCGTCGTAGCGGTTGTGCAGGAGGCGCAGGTACGCGAGCAGGTCGACGACCTGCTGCTGGCCGAAGTACCCGCGGCCCGTCGCGCGGTACGTGCGCAGGCCCGCCGAGCGCAGCTCCTCCTCGTAATGCTCGGCGTCGGTTCCGGCCGCGAAGAGGAGCACGATCTCGCCGGCGGTCGCCTCGCCCGAGTCGACGAGCTGCTTCACGCGCGCGGCGATGTGCCGCGCCTCGGCGCGCCGCCAGTGGATCGGCGTCCCCGAGTAGGTGGACTTGTCGGTGACGAGCAGCTCGACCGGCGCGCCGAAGACCGGGTCGGGGAAGCGCCCGGCGGCCTCGAGCGGCTGGAACTCGTCCCCGAACTCGCTCGAGAACAGGTGGTTGACGGCGGCGAGCACCTCCGGCCGGGAGCGGTAGTTCTGCGTGAGGGCGAGCACGCCGCCGGAGCGCTCGCGGCGCTCGCGGAAGACCTCGACGTCGGCGTGCCGGAACCGGTAGATGGACTGGAACTCGTCGCCGACGAAGAAGAGCTCCTTGCCGTCGGGCCCCTCCGCGAGCAGGTCGACGATCTCGCACTGGAGCCGGTTCGTGTCCTGGAATTCGTCGACCATGATCGAGCGGAAGCGCCAGCTCTCGCGCTCGCGCACGGCAGCGTCGTCCCGCAGCAGGTCGCGCGCCGTGAGCTGGAGGTCCTCGAAGTCGAGCGCGGATTCCCGGTCCTTGCCCGCGCGGTACGCCTCGCCGAAGCGGTCGAGCAGCTCCTGGAGCAGGTCGCGGTCACGGGCGGCAAGCTCGTCGAGGGCCGCCTGCTCGACGCCGCGCCGCGCTTCCTCGTAGCTGACCGCCCGCTCGCCGCGCGCCTTCAGCTCGCCGAGGTCGAGCAGCCGCTCGGGGAGCGTCCGCTCCGCGAGCAGCTCGAGCGCGCGAGCAGCCGTGGCCCGGGCCGTCTCGCCTCCGTCCGGATCGTCCACGAGGCACCGGGCCGCGTCCTTCAGCTCGGCGATCCGCTCGGGCAGCCCCGGGCGCTCGCCGAGCTCGAGCACGAGCGGCCGCCCCGCGGCACGCAGCGTCTCGTGCACGCCGGTCAGCATGCGGCGCAGGGCGCGCGTTCCGTAGGTGGCGAGCAGCCCGAGACGCTCGGCGTCGCCGTCGGCGCAGAACTCTGTGAGCGCGGCCTCGAAGGCCTCGCGCTGGAGGACCCGGGACTGCGCCTCGTCGAGCACCCGGAAGCGCGGGTCGATCCCCGCAGCAAACGGGTGTGCCTTGAGCAGGCGGAAGCAGAAGCCGTGGATCGTCGAGATCCAGGCGGCGTCGAGGTCCCGGGCGAGCTCGGTGCGCCCGGCCTCGACGAGCCGCGCGCGAATGCGGTCGCGCAGCTCGCCCGCCGCGCGCTCCGTGTACGTGATCACGAGCAGCGAGTCGACGTCGAGCCCGCGCTCGCAGACCGCCTTGGCAAAGCGCTCGACAAGGACGGTCGTCTTCCCTGTCCCGGCGCCCGCGGAGACGAAGACGAGCCCCGGCGCCTCGATCGCGGCGGTCTGCTCGGGGTTGGGTGCGCCGACCGCCGTGCTCATTGCCGCTTCACCCGGCAGATCGGCGCGAGGTCGCACCAGGACGGGCAGCCGGCGTCGCCGAGCGGGTCGTGACGCACGTCGCCGCCACGAATGCGTTCGACGAACCCGCGCGCGTGGTCGGTCGCGCGGTCGATCTGAGCCCAGAACTCGTCCTCGTCGCGGTAGTCGTTCTTCTGGTAACCGGGGATCCCGTCGTCCTTGGCCGAGGCCCGCAGGAGCCCGCGGGCGTCGCGTTCGCCGGCCAGCGCCCGATAGAGCCCGCCGAGCGGCTCGATCCCGACGAGGTCGCGGAGGACGAGCATGTAGAGCGGGATCTGGAGCTTGAGCTCCGAGTCGATCTTCGCCGCCGAGAAGGCCGTCTTCCCCGACTTGTAGTCCCACACGATTCCGCGGGCGCTGAACGGGTCGACGTCGATCCGGTCGATCTTCCCCGAGAGCGCGAAGCCGCCGAGGTCGAGACC
The DNA here is from genome assembly GCA_963839745.1 of uncultured Actinomycetes bacterium. Lineage (GTDB taxonomy): Bacteria > Actinomycetota > Thermoleophilia > Gaiellales > Gaiellaceae > JAIBJN01. The sequence continues at coordinate 193,578 of CAWIWC010000010.1, read as the reverse complement.
GCGCTGGAGCTCCGGCGACGAGCGCTCCGTCCCGAACGAGACCTCGAAGCGGCGCGGGACGAGCGGGGCCTCGGTCTCCGCCTCGTCGCGCACGAACAGCTCGAGGTCGCGCCAGAGCTGACCTTCGAGCTCGCGTCGCTCGAGGTCGGACAGCTCCTGCCGGATGCCCTCCAACGCCTCGTCGAAGCACCGGCGCAGGAAGCGCACCGCGTCCTCGATGCGCCCGGCGTCGACGCGGTCGACCCCGAGCTCCTTCGGCAGCCCCGCGTAGAAGCGGTGCAGCGTCGTGTGGGCGATCGAGCCGCGCAGCTTGGCGTCGACCTCGGCATCGATCGAGCGCGGCGAGACGACGCGCTCGACGAACCAGATCGAGGAGCAGGTGGCGAAGGCCTCTAGCTCGGTCACGTTGAACGTCGTGCGGCCGGCGAGCTCAGCGAGTACGGCCGGGTTCGAGAGGGTGGTCGGCCGGTCGAAGGCGCTCAGGGCCCGCTCGAAGCGCCGTTCCCAGCCGTTCGCGAGGGCGAGGGCCTCGGCGCCGGAGGCGTCTTCGGCGGCCAGCGCGGCGAGCGAGCGGAGACGCTCCCGCTCCGTGGGCGCGTCCTCGAGAGGCCACGTGAGCGCGGAGAGCGCGCGCCTGCGCGTCCAGCGCGCCACGTCGGACGGGTCGAACAGACCGCGCACCTCGTGCCAGAACGGGCTCGCCTGCCGCGGGGCACCGTCGTCGGTGGCCGCCTCGCGGACGAGCGTCAGGCGACGGGACGGCCGCGTGCACGCCGCGTAGAAGAGGAAACGCTCCCTGGCCACGGTGTCCGGCCGGACCAGGCGCGCGCGCGTCCGCTCGTCGAGGTCCCGCCGTGCATCGTCGTCGAGGAACGGCGAGGCCGTCGCCCGCCGGGGAAGGCTGCCCTCCTCGAGGCCGAGCACGAAGACGGCTTCGAAGCGGCGCGTCCGCGCTCGGAGCAGGTCGATGATCGCCACCCGGCCCGGCTCGGCGGCGCCGGCCAGGCGCACCGGCACGCGCTCGAGTGCGGCGAGCACCTCCTCTCGGCTGATGGAGCCCGCCAGATCGCGCCAGCCCTCGAGCTCCCGCAGGAGGCGGAGGATCTGCTCGTAGGCGCGAAGGTCGACCCGAGAGGACTCGTTCGCCGGCGGCGCCTCGAGACCGTGGGCGGCGCGCAGCATCCCCGTCGCCAGCACGCGGACGGCCTCGGTCGGCGAGGGGGCGGCGCGGACGTCGTCGAGCTGAGGCAGCGGCTGGCCGCGCAGGCGCACCGTGCGCTCTTCGATGTCGGTGCGGACGCCGTTGCCGCGCAAGCGCCCCTCCAGGTAGTCGGCGTGAGCGCGCGGCAGGCCGGAGTACGGCGAGCGGAGGAAGCCGAAGAGGTCGCGTCGGCTTTCGCTCTGCCAGAGGAAGCGAAGCGCGGAGAGGAGTGCGTGCCCGAACGGGATCTGGCCCAGGCGGACACGTCCTTCGAAGGCGTAGGGGACGCCGGCGGTCGAGAGCGCCGTCTCCAGCGGGGGTCGCAGGCGGTCGAGGGACGGGCACACGATCCCGATCTCCTCCGGTGCCGTGCCGTCGCGCACGAGCCGCAGGACCTCGTCGGCGACGAGCTCGAGCGTCCCCCGCGACCCGGCCGCCTCGAGGAAGCGCACGGCGCCCTCGAGCGGCGGCGGATCGGGCCTCTCACCCTCGCTGAAGAGCGTCCGCTCGAGATGCGCGAGCGCCGGATGGGCGATCTCCGCGTACGCGGGCGGCAGCTCCTCCACCCGCCCGTCCGCGAGGCCGGCCAGGTCGCCGGCCGTCCGGCCGAGCGAGGCGAAGGCGGGGCGTCCGGGCTCGTACGGGAGCGAGACGGCCACGTCCGTCCGGCCGGCGAGCGCCTGAACCAGGGCCCATTGCGCGCCGGTGAGGTCCTCGAAGCCGTACGCGAGCACGGGGCGGCCCTCCCAGGCGGCGAGCTCGCCCTCGACGCGGTCGACGGCGTACCGGCGCTCGAGGTCACGGTCGGTGAGCTCGAGCTTCTCGAGCTCCTCGCGATAGGCACGGTAGAGCGGCGCCAGGTCCCCGCCGGCTTCGTCCGGGTCGACGAGCCCGGACTCGAGCTCGGAGATCGCGGACAGAAGCGTCTCGCCGAAGCCGCTGAAACGGGCGGAGGGTCCGAGGCCGTTCAGGCTCGCGCCGGAAAGCGCGCGGCGCAGGACGAGCGTCCTCTGCGCCTCGGTGGCGACAGGCGGACGGCGGCCGTCGCCACGCGCGAGGAGCTCGAAGAGGTCGTCGAAGGTGCCGATCGTCCCCCCGAGCAACGCCGGCCGGCGCGCGAGCAGGTCCCGCTCGACGCGGTCGACCTCCGCCCGGTTCGGGACGACGAGGAACGGCTCGCGCTCGAGGTTCTCGAGATATCGATCGAGGAGCCGCGCGACCTTCCCCGCATTCGCCGGGCCAACCAGCAGCGAGAGCGGCACCGACCCATCTTACCCGCCACTCCGGAGGCCCCCGTGCCCCCCGGAGTGGCGTTGGAAGACGCTCTTAGACGGCGGACTTCGGCCTGCGGCCGCGGCGCGCTGCGGCCCGCCCGGGCATCTTGCCCGCGCAGTCGTCGCAGAGATCGGCCGCCTTCGCACCCCGACGCGCGTCGGTGTAGGTGATGCGCAGCGCGGCGCCCTTACCCTCACCGACTTCGGTATTACAATTGTCACAAACCAGGATCGTCTTTCGAGCCATGTCTTCCTCCCTCTACGGGTGGCTGGGGAGAATGACCATACAGAAATCGAGCACGAACTAGCGGGAGGTAATGTACGCGTCCGCGAACGCGCCCATCGTGTGTCGCGTTCGAGAAACCTCGTTGCCCTCTACCTCGGTGTGGGCGAAGTAATGGGACACGATTCCATAGCCCTCGCGCATGCTGTCCGAGGATTCGTGATCGCGCCGAATGCCCGAGATCGAATTCTCGCGAATATCACACATCGAGTAGTCGCTGCAGAGAATGCCGATCCCGACGCCGTCCTCGACCGTGTTCCCGTCCACCGTGGCCATGGCCATTTCGGTCACGGTGATGCCACGGAGCGTCGTCTGGCGGACGTGATTGTCGATTGCCATCGCGTGCACCGAGTCGAGAAAGATGCCTTCCTGCCCGCCGGTCAGCAGACAGTTCTCGACCATGCTCGGCTCGAGGTCGGCCGTGAACGAGATGTCGATTCCCTGACCGAACTCGTTCCCGACCATCGAGACGGAGCAGTCGCGGATCGTCACCTCGCTGCGACGGACGTTGATCCCGTCCAGGTACGCGCCGAGGATGCTCACCCGCTCGATGAGGACGTTCTTTGACAGATCGACCTGGATTCCATGGTCGCCTCCGATCACCGTCACGTTCCGGATCGTGACGTCGTCGGCCTTGACGATGATCCCACCGCGCACGACGGCCCCCGGCTCGCCGATCAGGTGCTGGGAGTGGTCGAGGACGAGCGGGCCCTGATGGACGCCTGCGGACAGGTGGACGACCGGCGGTTGCGTCGCCCAGGCGACGCCGCCCGCCGCGGCAAGGACGACGAGGGCGGTCGCGGCCGCCCCTGGCCCGACCCGTCCGAGCTCGCCGCCGTCTTCCCCGTACGAGAGCCGGCGAGCGGAAAGACGGCGTGGCCGAGCGCCTGCGCGAGGAGCCAGGAGCCGGCGAAGAAGCCGAGCGCGCCGGGCAGCGGCGCCTCGACCTGCAGGAGCCGGGCGAGGCCCATGACCAGCCCCAGCTCGAGCAGGCCGAGCGGCAGCGCAGCCCAGCCCGGCTGGTAGGGGACCAGCCGGTAATAGGCGGCGTCGAGCGCCAGGCCGACCGCGAGCATGAGACCGGCGAGCTCCACCGGCCACCAGGCGTCAAGGGCGAGCGCGAGCGCGCACGCGACGAGGAGCGGCGCGAGCGCGGCTGCGACCCGGGACTCGACGCGGCCTCTCAGCGTGTACGCCATGCAGCCACCTTTCGCGCGAAGCGGCGCGCCGCGTACTTGGCCCCCATGAGCGTGTCCGCCGCCGGAAACGCCCACTGCGCGGGCACGCCCGCGAGCGCCAGCGTCCGCGTCTCGTCGGTGAGCGAGCCCACCGTCGAGTCCGGCGTGAGGACGATCCACTCGCCCGCGGTCTCGAGCTCGTGCTCGGCGACCAGCCCGGCGAGCAGCGGATCGTGCCGGAAGCCTCGCTTGAAGCCGGTCGCGCACACCACCTGCGGCGCGCCGTTCAGCTCCGCCGCGACGTGGAAGCGACCTGACCGCCGGGCGGCCTCGACCGGCTCGTCCCAGCTGCTGCCGGCCGGATAGGACGGCGCGCCGAACCGCTCCAGGACGCCGACCCGCTCGTCCGGGGGCGTCCTGTGGAAGCCGGCCAGGCCGCGCCTGCTGAAGAGCTCCCGCGGGAGGTTGAGCGGGCGCCGCTCGGGCTCGCGACGGCGCACCGAGATCACCGACGCCCCGGCGTCGAGCGCGTTGAGCCACTCGGTCGCGGCGGCCATGCCCGCCCCCACGATCTCCACGGTGTCCTCGAACTCATGCGGCTCGTAGGCGTGCACCGCGCGCGGGTCGCCCTCGAGGCCCTCGGGCCACGCGAGGCCCGGGTGGCCGGGCGCGAGCAGGACGTGCGGGTAGACGCCGTGGCCGTCCACCTCGAAGCCGCCCTCGACCGCGCGCACGCGCTCGACACGCGCGGCGTGGAAGCTCTCGTCCCAACCCGTCGTGGCGCGCAGCTCGTCGACGTGGTCGAGGAACTCGTCGACGGTCGGGTGATACCGGTCGAAGACACTCTGCACGAGCGGCGCGGGGCTCCGGCGCCGAATCGCGGTACGGACGGCGAGCCCGGGGAACGAGCTGGGCGCGCAGTGCCCGTCGCTCTCGGAGCGCATCCGCCGCTGACGGATGGCGGCGGAACGCACGCGCCACACCGCCGCCGGATCCGGGTCCGTTCCGAACACGGCGATTTCGGCCGGTTCGAGCCCCCCTTTCCGGAGGGTCGCATGGGCACACAAGCCGGCGAGGCCGCCTCCGACGATTGCGCACGTTCCCGACACGGCTACTTGACGGACCCTGCCAGCAGGCCCTCGACGAAGTAGCGCTGGAAGGCGAAGAAGACCGCGAGCGGGATCACGAGGGAGACGAAGGTGGCCGGGGCGATGATCTCGATGTTGGCACCGAACTGGGCCAGCTGCCGGTAGATGGCCACGGTCAGCGGCTGTGTGTCGCGGCCGAAGACGAGGGCGACGAGCAGGTCGTTCCACGTCCAGAGGAACTGGAAGATGGCGAGGGAGGCGATGGCCGGCAGGCCGAGCGGCAGGATCAGCCGCAGGAAGATGCGGACCTCCGAGGCGCCGTCGATCCGCGCCGCTTCGAGCAGGTCCTTGGGGATCCCGATGAAGAAGTTGCGCAGGAGGAAGATCGCGAACGGCAGGCCGAACGCCGTATGGAAGAGGATCAGCGCCCAGATCGTGTCGTTTATGTGCACCGTCTCGTAGATGCGGAACATCGGGATGAGCGCCATCTGGAGCGGCACGACGAGCAGGGCGATCACAACGATGAAGAGCCAGTCGCGGCCCGGGAACTCGAGCCAGGCGAATGCGTACCCGGCCAGCGCCCCGATGACGATCGGGAGCAGCGTGCCGCCGATCGCGATCCAGATCGTCGTCACGAGCGACGACATGATCGTCTCGTTGTGGAAGATCGCCGAGTAGTTCTCGAGCGTGAACTTGCTCGGTTCCGAGAAGATCTGCCACCACCCGCCCTCGAGGTAGTCCTCCGCCGAGAGGAGCGAGGTGAGGAAGAGCCCGATCGTCGGTACGAGCCAGAGCAGCCCGACGATGATCAGCAGGATGTGCACCGGCGTGCTCGCGAGGAAGCGGCCGAAACGACCCTTCGAGGCTCGGCTCTCGACCGGCGCCCGCCCGGCGGCTTCGACCGTGGCCATCAGTGCTCCTTCCAGTGGCGCTGTCGGATGGCTGGGTCGCGAGCACCAAGCCAGAGTTCGCACTCGTCCGAAGGCAAGGCTAGAAGCCTTGGTGAGGGCGAGGGTGGGCTCTGGCGCCGCGTGATCGCGGGCCAGACGCCGGCAAGTGCCGTTGGGAGGGGCACTAAACCTCCCTCCGGAAACGGCGGACGTTGAGCAGCAGCACCGGGATGACGAGCACGAAGATGAAGACCGCGATCGCCGATCCCACACCGAGGTTGCTCGTGCCTCCGAACGCCGTGCGCCACATCGCGAGCGCCAGCACGCTGGCGTCGTCCTGCACCGAGCCGGGGGCGACGGAGATGACGATGTCGAAGACCTTGAGGACGTTGATCAGCATCGTGATGAAGACGACCGTGAGCACCGGCATGAGGAGCGGCGCGGTCACGCGCCGGAACACCTGCCACTCGGTGGCGCCGTCCGTGCGCGCGGCCTCCATGACGTCTCGCGGGATGGCGGCCAGCCCCGCCGCGATCACGACCATCGAGAAGCCGGCCCAGATCCAGATGTAGGCGATGATGATCGAGGGGGTGATGAGTCGCGGGCCCAGCCAAGCGACGCCCGCGAACGGCTCCGCGAACGTCTCCGCGCTGATCGCCACCTCGAACTGGCCTTCGCCGACGTCCTCGAAGGCGAACGTGCCGTCGGCCTCGGTCGTCGTCAACGCGACCTCGCCGCCGTCGGCGTGTCTCAGCTCGACCGTCACGCCGGGAAGACCGACCTCCTCGGGCTCCACCTCGCCGGGCGTGCCGCCACCCGGCTTGAAGTCTCTCCAGACGACGCCGTTGATGCCGCCCTGGAGCGGCTCCGGCCGGACGGCCTGGACGGCGTCGTCGGGCACCTCGTCGCCCGAGATCCGGGTGAGCCCGAGTGAGGCCACGCTACCCGCCTCGACGGGCTCGGCCAGCTCGATCCCCCCGTCCGCATCGCCCACCAGCGCATCCGTCGATGGCGCAGCGTCGGAGAGCACGCCCGGCGGGTTGATCGCGTCCTTCACCCCCGCGATGGCGGCGTTGATCGCGCCCTGCTCCGGATCCTGCTGGTACATGATCCGCCAGGTGACGCCGGCGGCGAACGCGGAAATCGCCATCGGCATGAAGACCGCGGTCTTGAATGCGACCGACCAGCCGACCCGCTCGGTCAGGACGGCAAAGATGAGCCCGATGGCGGTGACGAGGGCCGGGACGACGAGCACCCAGATCGCGTTGTTCTTGACGGCCGTGAAGAGGACGTCGCTGGTGAAGATCTGCTCGTAGTTGTCGAACCAGATGAACTCGTCGCCCGAGCGGCTGTAGAAGCTGCGCTTGAACGTGTTGACGGCCGGATAGACGATCCAGAGCCCGAGGAAGAGGATCGTCGGCGCAAGGAAGCCCGCGGCGATCGCGTAGCTTCGCCAGTCGCGACCTTTCCCGGCCGGCGGAGCCCCCTGTGCCGAGGGCTCCGCCGTGATGCTGGCACCGCTCACGAGCGGGGCTCCTGGTGCCTCTTACTCTCCGTACGCGGCCGCAGCCGCAGTCTCGAGCTGCTGGGCCGTCCCATCGATGTCGTCCGGATTCGCCACGAAGTCCTGGAAGATCTTCCAGAGGCCCTGGCCCTCCGTGCTGCCGAACTCGGACGGCTGCAAGTCGGACATGTCGAAGCGGAACTCCTCCGCCTCGGCAATCGCGGTCGCGGTCGTCTCCGTGATCGGATCCGGGTAAACGCCGGAATCCAGGTTCTGGTTGGCCGACGAGAACCCGCCCCGGCCGGCCCAGATCTCGGCCGCTTCCGGGGTCGCCAGGTACTCGATGAACGCCTGCGACGCGGGAGTGTCGTTGAACATGATCGCGAGGTCACCGCCGCCGACGACCGAGGGCGGCGAGTCGTTGATGGCCGGGAACGGGAAGACGTTGTAGCCCGTCTCGGGCTCGAGCGGCGACTCGACGACGCCCGGGACGAAGTCGCCCTCGATGACCATGGCCGCCTTCGGCTCCTCGGCGAAGACGTTGCTCACCGACGTCGGGAAGTCGTTCTGGAGCGCGGCCTGGGTCCCGCCGGCGATGTTGTCGGCGTCGCCGACGATCTTCGCCATCTCCGTGAGCGCGTCCTTGACGGACTGGTCCGTCCAGGGGATCTCGTGGCGTGAGAGCTGGTCGTACATGTCCCCGCCGGCCGTGCGCAGGTAGATGTTCTCGAAGAGATCGGTGAGGGTCCAGCCCTCAGCGCCTCCGATCGAGTACGCGGGCAGGCCGGAGGCCTTGATGGTCTCCGCGTTCGCGAGGAAGTCGTCCCAGTTGTCCGCTGCCTCGACGCCGGCGTCCTCGAAGGCCGAGACGTTGTACCAGACGGTCGACTTGTTGGCCGCCTTGAAAAGCAGCGCGTAGAGCGTCTCGTCGAACGTGCCGACCTGGATGACGGAGTCGCCGAAGTTCTCGGCGATCGTCTCCTGGGCGAAGTCGATCGGCTGGAGCACGCCTCGTTCGACGTAGCCCTGGATCAGGCCCGGCTGGGCCACGACCGCGACGTCGGGCGGATTGCCGCCCTCGACCGCCGTGGACAGAACGGTCGGCAGAGCGTCGCCCGCGGAGTCGTAGCTGACGTCGACGTCCGGGTACTGCTCCTCGAACCCGGCGATGACCTCCTCGAAGGACGCCTGCTCGGGTCCGGACCACGTGCTGATGACCGAGACCCCGCCGGAGACGTCACCGCCTCCCTCGCCGCCGCCGGTGTCGGCGGCCGCTGTGTCCCCACTGGCTTCGTCGTCGTCGTCCCCGCCGCATCCGGCTGCGAACGCCGCGAGCATGAGCATGAGTACGAGCGCGAGGAGATGAAGGCGATGCTTCGCCATCAGCTGGCTCCTTTCGTCGGTTCCTCGTCGTAGATCCCGGAGCCCGTCTCCGGGTCGAAGAAGTGCAGGGCCCCCGTGTCGACTGCGAGCTCGGCCGCGTCGCCGATGCCCAGCTTCGAGCGCGCCCCGACGCGGCCGACGAGAGTCGTCTTGCCCTCCGCGACCTCCTCGTCGATGTCCTCGCCGATGTCCTGGGCGAGCTCGCGGACGTCCTCGGTCAGCGCCGGCTTCGCCTCGACCGCGATGTGGGCCACGATCTCGGAGCCGAGCGCCTCCGTCAGCACGACCTCCCCGCGCAGCCGCCGGTCTGGCGGCGCGTCGGTCAGAGAGGCGTCCTCGACGTGCTCCGGCCGGATGCCGACGATCACGGTTCGGCCCTCGTAACTGCGGAGCGCAGGGCGCGAGCTCAGGGCGTCGTCGCCGAGCGCCAGGCGCTGGCCGCCGACGTCGACGGAGACGCCGCCGTTGCTCCGAGCGAGCTGCGCCTCGAGCATGTTCATCGCGGGGCTCCCGATGAAGCCGCCGACGAACAGGTTGACCGGCTGGTCGTAGAGATCCTGTGGCGCCCCGACCTGCTGGAGCTCGCCCTTGCGCATGACGGCGATCCTGTCCCCCATCGTCATGGCCTCGACCTGGTCGTGGGTGACGTAGATCGTCGTCGTCCCCAGGTCGGTCTGGAGGCGGCTGATCTCGGCGCGCATCTGCACGCGGAGCTTCGCGTCCAGGTTCGAGAGCGGCTCGTCCATCAGGAACGCCTGCGGGTCGCGCACGATCGCTCGGCCCATGGCCACGCGCTGCCGCTGGCCGCCGGAGAGCGCGCGCGGCTTGCGGTCGAGGAGCGTCTCGAGCCCGAGGACGTGGGCAGCCTCGTTGACGCGCCGGGCGATCTCGGGCTTCTTCTCGCCCTGGAGCTTGAGGCTGAACGCGATGTTGTCGTAGACGCTGAGGTGCGGATAGAGGGCGTAGCTCTGGAAGACCATCGCGATGTCGCGGTCCTTGGGCGGGACGTTGTTCACGACCCGCTCGCCGATCTTCAGCACTCCCTCGGAGATTTCCTCGAGGCCGGCCACCATGCGGAGCGCGGTCGTCTTCCCGCAACCCGAGGGCCCCACGAGGACCATGAACTCGCCGTCCTCGATTCCAAGAGACATGTCGGAAACGGCACGGGTGCCGTCCGGGTAGATCTTGCTCACCCGGTCGAACGTGACTTCGGCCAGCGGGAAAGCCCCCTTTCTCCTCTGGGTCCGTGGAACGGCGCGGCGAGGCTACCAGTTGTTCACCGTACCCGGCGGGCGGTCGCTCTACACTCAAGCCCCGATGGAGACGCGGAAGATCGTGGTGCTCGAGGGGGACGACACCGGGCAGGAGCTCCTCGAGGAGGCCCTGCGCGTGCTCGCCCCCGACGTCGTCGGGATCGAGGTCGAGCTGCCGCGCTTCGACCTCTCCCTCGAGTCGAGGCGCGCGACCAAGAACGCCGTCGTCCTCGAGGCCGCCCGGGCCGTGCGCGAGCACGGGCTGGGGCTGAAGGCGGCGACCGTCACCCCGGAAGGCGCCGGCGACGTGGGGAGCCCGAACCGCATCCTGCGCGAGGAGATCGGCGGACACGTCATCGTGCGCACCGGCCGGCGCATCCCCGGCGTGGTGCCGATCGGCGGCGCGCACTTCCCCATCTCGGTCGTGCGCATGGCGGTCGGCGACGCCTACGGCGCCAAGGAGTGGCGCGAGGGCGAAGGCGAAGACGAGGCCGCGTTCCGCACCGAGCGCATCGAGCGGCGGATCTGCCGCGCGGTCGCCGAGTTCTCCTTCCGGCATGCCGAGCGCACGAAGGCGAAGGTCTTCGGCGGGCCGAAGTACACGGTCTCGCCGATCTACGAGGGCATGCTCAAGGAGGAGATGGACGCGGCGGCCGAGCGTCACCCCGAGGTCGAGTACGAGCCGCAGCTGATCGACGCGACCTTCGCCCTCCTCATCAGCTCGGCGGGCGAGCCGCTCGTCATCCCCGCGCTCAATCGGGACGGCGACATCCTCTCCGACCTCGTGCTGCCGCTCTTCGGGTCGATCGCCGGCTCCGAGTCGCTCCTGGTCGCCTTCAACGACGACTACACGCCGAAGGCGCTCATGGCCGAGGCCGCACACGGGACCGCGCCTGCGCTCAAGGGCAAGAACGTCGCGAACCCGATGGCGATGATCCTCGCCGCGGCGGCGCTCCTCTCGCACATCGACGACGAGGAGGCGCGCACGGCCGGGCGCGCCATTCGCGAGGCCTGCCTCGAAGCGGTCTCCGCGGGCATCCGCACTGCCGATCTCAGCGGCCACGCGTCGACGACCGAGTACACGGACGAGGTCATCTCGCGGGTCCGCTCCAAGCTGGAGGTCTGGGAGACGCTCGGAGAGGGTTGAGGCCCCTTCTCCGCTACCTCAGGAGCATCGACCCGAAGCTCCCCCGGTCCGTCTGGATCCTCAATCTCGGCGGGCTCGCCAACGCGCTGGGCCACGGCCTCGCGTTTCCCTTCCTCATCATCTACCTGCACAACGTGCGCGGGTTCTCGCTCCCGACGGCCGGGCTCGTCCTGGCCACGACAGGAGCGGTCAGCCTCCTCGCCGGCCCCGGGGTCGGCATCGTCGTCGACAGGATCGGCGGGCGCGCCGCCCTCGCCGCGGCGCTCGTCCTCCTCGCGATCGGCTTCGGCCTCTACCCGCTGATCGAGGAGCCCTGGCAGGCCTTCGGCGCGGCCGCCGTCGCCGGCCTCGGGAACGCGGGCTTCTGGCCGAGCCAGTCGGCGCTCCTCGCCGGGCTGGCGCCGCCCGAGCGCCGCCACGGGGCCTTCGCGCTCCAGCGCGTGACGCGGAACCTCGGGCTCGGCCTCGGCGGCGTCGCCGGCGGCCTGATCGCGACGACCTCTGACCCGACGAGCTTCACCGTCCTCTTCCTCCTCGATGCGGCGACGTTCCTCGTCTTCGCGGGGATGCTCGCCTTCGTGCCGACGCCGGAGATCCCGGCAGGCGACGAGGCGCTCGCTCCCGGCCGCTACGCCGACGTCCTCCGCGACCGCGTCTTCCTGGGCATCGTCGTCCTGAACGTCCTCTTCGTGACCGCGGGCTACGCGATCTTCGAGCTCCTGCCCGTGTTCGCGAAGAACGAGGCCGGAGTCTCGGAGAAGGGGATCGGCGTCATCTTCCTCGTCAACTCGCTCGTGATCACGCTGGCCCAGCTCCCGCTGGCGAAGGCGCTCGAGGGCCGGCGGCGCATGGCTGCGCTCGCGTTCATGTGCGTCCTGTGGGCGAGCTCGTGGGGGATCGTCTTCCTCGGCGGGCTCAGGCTCGAGGAGCTCGCCGCCGCGATCGTCTTCGGCCTCGCGGGCGTCGTCTTCGGCCTCGGGGAGTGCTTCCAGGGCCCGGTGCAGGGCGCGCTCGTCGCCGACCTCGCTCCCCCACGCCTGCGCGGCCGCTACATGGCCGTCTCGACCATCTCGTGGGACATCGGCTTCATCATCGGCCCGGCCGTCGGCGGCTTCGTCCTGGCCGCCGAGCCGCTGGCGCTCTGGCCCCTCGCGGGCGCGATCTGCCTCCTGGCCGGTGTCGGCTCCCTGGCCCTCGAGCCGCGCCTCCCGCGCGAGCTCCGGCTCACTCCGGCCTAAGGAGGGTTCGACGAAACAGTGGCGGTGCCGCCGCAGAACGCTCCTGCGTCCTTGCCTCGGAACGACCATCGCACCCCGCGACGAGCACCGTTCCGCCAAACCCTCCTAGCGGAGTCGGTAAAGCCGGAAGAAGTCGTGCTCGATCGGGAGCACCTCGACGTCTGTGAACCCGGCCTCGGAGGCATAGCGGCGCACGGTGTCGGCCCGCATGACCGTGCCCGTGCCGGCCGACGGTGAGTCTGCGAGGCCGACCGGAAGGCAGCAGAGGATGCTGTACGTGTACATCAGCCGCTCGATCTCGTCGCCGGGGGCGGTGAACGAGTCGGCGACGCGCTCGTCCATGACGATCACGGCCCCGTCCTCGGCCACGAGGCTCCGCAGGGCGCGCAGCACCTCGACCGGCTGGGACATGTCGTGGAGGGCCTCGAAGACCGTGACGAGCTGGTAGGAGCCGGCCAGCTCGGGGTCGCCGGCATCGCGGTGCTGGAACGAGACCCGGTCCTCGACTCCGGTCCCCGCGAGATTCGTGCGCGCGAGCTCCACGGAGGCCTCGTCGAGGTCGAGGCCGTCGACGGTCACCTTCGGGTAGGCGCGCGCGATGGCGATGCTCGACCAGCCGGCGCCGCACGCGACGTCGGCGACGCGCGCGGGTGGATCCGCGTCGAGCCGCTCGTGGACGTCCTCGATGGAGGGCAGCCACTCGGCGCCCAGGAGGTTGGAGAAGACGGGGCGGTTGGCGTCGCCCTGGGCCTCGCGGCCGAGCTCGCCGAAGTCCTCCCAGGACACGCCGCCACCGCTCCGGAACGCTTCCTCGACGGCGGGCAGGACGTGCGCGAAGGCCACGCCGTAGCGCGCGAGCGGCGTCACGTGGGCGAGCGAGTCGCGGTCGCTCAGCACTTCCGCATGCGCGGAGGGCAGGCTGAACCGCCGCTCGGCCGGATCGGCGCCGACGTCGTCGACCTCGAGAATCCCGGCGACGGCCTGCTGCTCGAGCCACTCGCGGGCGTAGCGCTCGGCCGTGCCGGTCGCGGCGGCCAGCTCCGCGGGGGTCGATTCACCGTGCTCGGCGAGCGCCCGGTAGTAGCCGAGCCGGTCGCCCAGGTGGACGGTCATGAGCTCGTAGGCGCCGAGGGCGGCGCCGAAGAGCCGCTCCGCGAAAGCATCCCGCTGAGCGGCGTCGACTTCCGTTGCCATGAGGGCCTCCTAGCGCTCGTCCAGCGGGGGGTTCTGGACGTCGTTCTCTTCCGCGTACGTCTGCGCCAGCTGGTTGACGACGTCCATGCCGTCGCCGTACGCGTAGTTGATCTTGACGAAGGGCTCCCACTTCTCGGGCAGCGCGTCCTCCGGGAAAATCGCCTCCACCGGGCACTCCGGCTCGCACGCGCCGCAGTCGATGCACTCTTCCGGATCGATGACCAGCATGCGGTCGGCCTCATGGATGCAGTCCACCGGGCAGACGTCCACGCAGGACTTGTCGAGGATGTCGATACAGGGCTCGGCGATGATGTACGTCACGGGTCCGAGTCTACGCGACGAGCTCGTCCACGAGCTGCGATGCGCGCTCGGCCAGCGCCGAGCGAACCACGATCCGATCGAGGCCCGCCGCCTGCGCCGCGCGGAGGCCCGCCGTGTCGGTGTGATTCGTGAACCCGAGGATGGGAACGTCCGGGTACGTCTCGGCCACCTCGTCGGGATCGACGCGCGCCACGTCGACGATGACGAGGTCGGGCGGGTCGATGCTCTCCGTCGTCGTCAGCCGGTGGCTCCCGCCGAGGAGCACGTCGAGCTTTCCTCGAAAGAACAGGTCGACCCCGACGAGCAGGATCGTGGCCACGGCGGGAATGTACCACCGCGAAACCGCTCCCTGGAAGGGCTTGGTAGGTTGCGCGCGATGCCCGTCGGCCAGCTCCACACCGTTGCGCGGGTCGAGGACGTTCCTCCGGGATCAGCGCGCGTGGTCACGGCGGGCGAGCGCGAGCTCGCCCTCTTCAACGTCGAGGGGACGTTCTACGCCACGCAGAGCGACTGCCTGCACATGGGCGGGCCGCTCGGACACGGCGAGCTCGAAGGCTGCGTGCTCTCGTGCCCCTGGCACGGTTGGCAGTACGACGTCAGGACGGGCGAGAACGAGTTCGACCGTGCGCTCAAGCTCGAGACCTTCGAGACCGTCGTCGAGGACGGCGAGGTCAAGGTCGTCCTTTGAAACTGACGCCGAGCTCGAGCGCGGCCTCGAGCTGATCCGCTCCGGCGAGTACTTCGCGGCGCACGAGGTGCTCGAGGACGTCTGGCGTGCCGCCGAGCCGGCCGAGCGGGACTTCTTCCAGGGGCTCGTCCACGTCGCCGTCGCCTGGTACCAGGCGGGCCGCGGGAACCCGGTCGGCTGCGAGCGCCAGCTCGAGAAGGCCGCGCGGCGACTCGGGCCCTACGCGCCCGCACACCGCGGCCTTGACGTGGACGCGGCGCTCGCATCCGTCGAGGCGGCACGGGGGCGCTTCCCTGACCTGCCGCCGCCCGTGCTCAGAGCGCCTTGAGATAGCGGCGCGAGACCTGCTCGAGCCCGAGCGACTCGTAGAGGGCGTGCGCCGCCTCTCGCCCGGCGCGCTCGCCGGTCGTCACCTCGAGGTAGCGGCAGCCTGACGCCGCAGCGCGACGCTCGGCCGCGGCCAGGAGGGCGCGGGCGATCCCGCGGCGGCGGTGGCCGCTCGCGACGACGAGCGCGGACAGGCGGCACCACGAACCGTCCTCGTGGAGCAGCGGAATGACCGTCGCCGAGGCGAGGCCGGTGAGCTCCTCCCCGTCCTCGGCGACGAGCAGGAACGAGCCCGCGTGGAGGTCGAAGGCGTCGGCCCGTGCAGCCACGCGCTCCACGTCGTCCGGATAGCCGAGCTCCGCGAGCAAGGGTGCGAGTCCCGGCGCGTCCCCGGCCCGGGCGTCGCGGATCCTCACACGCCGATCCCGAAGAACTCGAAGAACCGGTTGACCGCGACGTTCAGCCACCAGAAGCGGTCGAAGAAGAGGAGCAGGCCGAGGGCAACGAGAAACGCTCCGCCGACGACGCGCATGACCTGGTAGCGGTCTCGCAGCCAGCGTGACGCGCCCATGGCGCGCCCGAAGCCCACGCCGACGGCGAGGAAGGGCAGCGCGAGGCCCGCCGAGTAGATGAGGAGCAGGATCGTGCCCTCGGCAATCGTCTGCCCCTCGCCCGCGAGCGCCAGGATCCCTCCGAGCACCGGGCCGATGCAGGGCGCCGCGCAGAGCCCGAACGCCGCCCCGAGCAGCGCCGCCGACCCGGTGTTGCTCGCGCTCTGCACGAGGCCCGGCGCGGCCAGGCGGTCGAAGTACGGGAGCGGGAGGAGCCCCATCATCGCGAAGCCGAGCACGACCACGACCAGCCCCGCGACGGCGAGGAAGAGCTCGCGGTTGTCGAGGAAGAGGCTTCCCGCAGCGGCGACTGCCGCGCCCAGGGCGACGAACACCGCCGTGAAGCCGGCCACGAAGGGCAGGCTGGCCAGCACGACGCGCCGCCCACCCACGCCCGCCTCCTGTCCCGAGACCACGGCGAGGTAGCCGGGGACGAGCGGCAGGACGCACGGGGTGGCGAAGGAGACGAGTCCGGCGACGAAGGCGAGCGGGATCTTGGCCTCCACCGCGCCCTCTCAGCCGTCGTAGCGGGCGAGCTCCTCGTCGAGCCGGCGCTCGAGCTCCGGGTCGAGCGGAGGGCCGCCGTTCGTGGACGCGGCCGCCGGCTCGGCCGCCTCCGGGCGCGCGCGGCTCCACCGGACGAGCGCGAAGGCGAGCAGGCCGAGGGCGAGCGCGGCCCCCGCCAGGGGCAGGACCCACGCGAGCAGGTTGAAGCCCTTCTTCGGCGGCGCCGCGAGCACGCGCTCCCCGAACTGCTCCACGAGCGCGGCCTTGATCTCCGACTTCGTGTCCCCGGCGGCGATCCGTGCCCGGATGAACGAGCGCATGCGCTCGGCGATGGGCGCGTTCGACAGCTCCAGCGTCGTCTGGCAGGTCGGGCAGATCAGCTCGCGCTCGAGCTCGGCGAGCGTCGGCTTCTGCTCGCTCGCGCCCGCTGCGGCGACCAGCGAGAGCGCCAGGAGCGCGCAGATGAGGGCCGCCCTTCTCATCTGGTCGGCGTCGAGAGGGCGGCCTGCACGTTCTCCTCCAGCTGCTCTTCGTCGAACTCGCCGATGATGTGCTCGCCCACGAGACGGCCGTCACGGCCGACGAACCAGGTCTCGGGAAAGCCCGTGTTGCCGAAGCGGCCCAGGCTCTTGCCGTTCCCGTCGTAGGCGATGGGGTAGGTCAGCTCGTAGCGCTCCACGAACCTCCGGGCGTCCTGGCGGAAGTCCTGCGCGTCGATGCCGAGCACGATGAGCCCCTCGTCCCGGTAGCGCTCCCAGGTCTCCTGGAGCATGGGCGCCTCCTTCTTGCACGGCTGGCACCAGGAGGCCCAGAAGTTGAGCACCACGGCCTTGCCGCGGTAGTCGGCGAGGCTGATCGTCTCGTCGCCGTCGAGCGTCTCGAACGTGAGCGGCGGCGGATGCGGACGCTCGCCGCGCTCGAGGGCGGCGGAGAGGCCGCGACCCTCCTCCTGCTCTGCCACCTTCCAGCCGAGGAGCGCGACGAGGAGCGCGACCACGAGGACGGCCGCCGCCTGCAGGATGAGCTTCGCGCGGCGTGCCATGGGCCGCGATCCAGTCTACCGGGGTGCCCGAGTCGGCTTACGCCGAGCGGATGAAGACCGGCGTCCCGACCCGCACGCGCTCGAAGAGCCACTCGGCGTCGGAGATCCGCATGCGGATGCACCCGTGGGAGGCCGAGTAGCCGATGGAGGCGGCGTCCGGTGTCCCGTGGATCCCCACGGCGCCGACGTTCAACCCCATCCAGCGGGTGCCGAGCGGGTTTCCGGGGCCGGGCGGGACAGGCTTGGCGCCCTTTGCCCAGTCGGCCGCAGGCGGGTACCACCAGGGGTTCCGCTGCTTCGTCGCGATGCGGAAGTTGCCCGTGGGCGTCGGATAGGCGGCCATCCCCGTCGCGATCCCGAACGACGCCACCGCGCTCATCGCCCCCGCCCTGGTGCCGCGGTAGAGGACGAGGCGCTTCGAGCCGCGGCGAATGACGACCACCGGCCCGAAGTTGGACGGCGTGCGCGCGGGCCGCAACGTCCGCGACGGCATCGTCACGTCGCGATCGTGCTTGCGCAGTACGGCGACGAGCTTCAGGCGCGCGTAGTAGGTCATGAGCTCGCGCCCGGGCTTCGGCGCCGTCAGGTGAGGGGTCAGGCCGGAGAGCACGGCCCGGGTCGAGACCGGCGCGCGGCGGAAGAACTTGGCCCGCTGGTTGACCCAGATACGGATCGCCCGCTCGTTGACGATCACCTGCAGCGGGAGCGCGGTGCCCGGAGCGGCGGCCAGAGCGTCGCGGACTGCCAGGAAGACGCGTCCGCGGGCGCGCAGCGCCGCCGGGCGCACTCCGATCGTGCGCGCGCCGAGGTGCACCATGATTCGGCGGTCGAAGTACGTCTGGAGCACGCCGGTCGCCTGCTCTGCGGTGAGGCCGCCGACATCGTTGCCGGCGACAGTCACGCCCGCGGCGATCACGGGTGGGGTCTGGGCCCCGGCCGGGGCGCTCGCGGCGAGCGCGGCGATGACAAGAGTGAGGGCGAGAAGCGCGCGATGCATCGTCATGCGATCTTAGACGAGCCGACGGCTGCAATCCTTCAGGGCGTGAACGACCGTCTTCGCGAGCCATGATCGTCTCCCTGCACGTCGCCTCCGGCGGCCTCGTCGGCGCGCTTGCGGGAAACCGCCGCCGGGCGCTCCTCCTCGGGCTGGCCGCCCACGCGGCCGGAGACGCCGTGCCGCACTGGGACGTTGCCTCTAGGCGCTTCGAGATCGCGAGCGGCGTCGCCGGGCTGCTGCTGCTGGCAGCGGCGCGCGGGCCGACCTCCCCGGCCGTGGTCGGCGCGATCGGCGCCTCCGTCCCCGATGTCGAGCACGTGCTGCCCCTTCCCCGGCCGGGCGGACGCAAGCTCTTCCCCAGCCACCGGGTACGCGGCTGGCACAAGAGCGGGGGCCTCAAGACGTCCACGCAGCTCCTCGCCGCGGGCGTGATCCTCGGCGTGCTCGCCTCGAGCCCGCGTGCAAGGAGGGTCTGACGAAATAGTGGCGATGCCGCCGGACGAGCACCATTCCGCCAGACCCTCCTACGGCCGCGTCGGCAGGTAGTCCTCGTCGAGCTCGCCGCCGCGGGCGATGAAGTCGATGATCATGCGGTCGGTGAGCCACTCGACCGGCGCGCGGTCGTCCGTCAGCGGCCTCTCGGTGGCCTCGACCGGCTCGAGGCCGCCCTGGAAGAGCGGGACGAGCACGTCGACTGCGCCCGGCGCGCCCTCGACGCGCTCGACGAGCTGATCGCGGCCGACGGGCTTCGTGAAGCCCAGCATCAGCTCGTTGAAGCGGAGCGGCTGCCAGCGCCAGGCCTGCGGGAACTCGGCCAGGAGCGTGCTCCCGATCGCCTCCGAGAGCCGCTCGTCACCCGGGACGCCGGCGACGTTCAGGGCCATGACGCCGCCCGGCCGCAAATGTTCCCGCGCCGCCTCGAAGAACTCGCGCGTCGCCAGGTAGAACGGGATGTAAGGCTGGTGGTAGGCGTCCGCGACGATGATGTCGTACGTCTCGTCCGTGAGCTCGAGGTACGGCCGCCCGTCCGCCGTGATCACGTTCAGGCGCGGGTTGTCGTCGAGCCCCATGTATTGCCGTGCCGCGTCGCTCACCTCCGGGTCGATCTCGACGCCGTCGATCTCGACGTCCGGATAGAGCTCGCCGAAAGCCCGGGCGATCGTCCCGCCCGCGTTGCCGATCACGAGCATGCGCTCCACGGGGCGGTCGAGAAGCGGCGGGACGAGCAGGAACGTGTCCCAGACGCCCCCGGTGAGCACCGAGTCCCGGTGCCAGACCGAGTGCACGGCGACGCCCTCGTTGAGCTTGAGCGCGCGGGAGCCGTCGCTGCGCTCGACGATCTGGATGTACTGGTAGGAGGACTCCGTCTCGTAGAGGAGCCCCGAGGTCGCCTTGATCGTCCCCGCCGGGATCAGCAGGAGGGCGGCGACGCCGACGGTCAGGAGCTGCCAGCGGAGCCCGAGGAGGAGCGCCGCCGCCAGCACGAGCAGGGCGGCCGAGCCGAGCATCGTGCGTTGGGTACCGGCGAGCGGGATCAGCACGATCGCCGAGAGGAACGTCCCGACGATGCTTCCGATCGTCGAGATCGCATAGAGCTGCCCCGCGACCGTCCCCGCCTCCTGCACGTCGCCGAGAGCGAGCCGGATGGCGAAGGGGGCGACCATGCCGAGCAGCGTGATCGGGATCGCGAAGAGCGCCAGCGCCGCGAAGAACGAGCCGACGACGGCGCCCACCGAGACGGCGTCGAGCCCTTCGACCGCGAGGTCGAGGATGGGGCGCGCGATGAACGGCGTCGCCGCCACCGCGAGCGCCGCGACGAGGATGATCCAGCCGAGGAGCCGCGCCTCCGGCCGGCGGTCGGCCAGCCTCCCGCCCAGCCAGTACCCGATGGAGAGGTACAGGAGGATCAGCCCGATGATGTTCGCCCAGACGATCGTCGAGCTGCCGAAGTAGGGCGCGAGCAGCCGCGAGGCCGCGATCTCGGTGGCGAGCGTGGCGGTGCCCGCCGTGAAGACGACGACCGACAGCCGCGCCCGGCCGACCGCTACGGCAGGCGCGACCGGGGCAGCGGCAACGTCCGAGCCGGGGGTCACGTGGTCAGCGTGCCAGCTTGAGGCAGACGATGGCGCAGTCGTCCGAGAGGTCGCCGCCCGCGTGGCGTCGGCAGTCGTCGAGGATCGCCGACGCGAGCTCCTGCGCCGAGAGGTCGTGGTGCTTGGCCAACAGGCGGTCGAGCCGCTCCTCCCCGTAGAGCTCTCCGTCACGCCGTGCCTCGAGCACGCCGTCCGTGTAGAGGACGACGACCGAGCCGGGCTCGAGCTCGATGCGCTCCGACGGGTACTCCTGGTCGGGCTCGATGCCGAGCGGAAGCCCGGAGACGCCGAGCGACTTCACCCGCCCGGACGGCTCGACGATCTTGGCCGGCGGATGCCCGGCGCTGCCGCAGGCGAG
This sequence comes from uncultured Actinomycetes bacterium, assembly GCA_963839745.1. Taxonomy (GTDB): domain Bacteria; phylum Actinomycetota; class Thermoleophilia; order Gaiellales; family Gaiellaceae; genus JAIBJN01. The sequence goes on along the minus strand of CAWIWC010000010.1, from coordinate 173,001 downwards.
TTGACGGGCCACCGGATCGACGACCGCGTAGAGCAAGGTGACGAACTTCCCCGGCTCGATCTCCTCGCAGACGACGTCGTTGGCGCTCGCGAGCACGGCAGACGGCTCCGCGTCCCCGCGTGCGAGCACTCGGAAGCTGAACTTCGTCATCGCCATGTCCGCCGCGGCCGAGATGCCCTTGCCGAGGACATCGCCGACGGCGACCGCCAGGCGACCGTCCTCGAGCTCGACGAAGTCGTAGAGGTCGCCGCCGACGTCGACGCGCGCCGAGGACTGGTAGACGTGGCCGACGTCGAGCCCCCTCACCCGCGGGAGCGCGCGCGGGAGGAGCGATCGCTGCATCGTCTCGGCGAAGTCCTTCTGCTGCTGGTAGAGGCGCGCGTTGTCGATCGCGAGCGCGGCCTGCGCGGCGACCGCGAGCGCGACGTCGACGTCGTCCGCCTCGAGCGGCCGGGTGGGGTCGAACGAGACGATCGTCAGCGTGCCGAGCACCTCGCCGGGCGTCGCGAGCGGGAGCACGGCCGCCGACGCGCCCCGGCGCAGGAACGGATCGAGGACGCGGTGGACGTCGTCCGCGGAGAACATCCCAGGGCGCAGCACGACCGCGTGCTTCGCATCCACGAGCTCCCGGGCGAGCGGCGCCGAGAGCGGCTGCGGGCCCGCGGCCAGGGCCTCGACGACGTCGGTCAGCCTCGGGTCGGCGACGTGCACGGCACGCGCCGTGAGCCCTCCCGTGCGTGGATCGGGCATCCGGATGACGGCGACGTCGGCATCCAGGAGGCCGACCATCGTGCGTGCGACGGCCTCGAGGGTCGCGTCCAGCGAGAGGCTCTCCGTGAACGACTGGCTGATCTCGTACAGGCCGCGCAGCTGGCGGGCGGCGCGGCGCTCCGAGTTGAGCGTCTGCTCGAGGATCTCCGAAAGCTCCTTGGTGCGCTCGTGCAGGCGCGCGTTCTGCACCGCAACGGCAAGCTGGCTCGAGAGCGCGATCAGGAGCCCCTCCTCGCCCTCGCGGTAGGGGCGCGGCCGGGTCTTGAAGACCCCGAGGGCCCCGATGACCTCGTCCCGCACGAGCAGCGGGATGAAGAGCGCGCGCCGGACGCCGCCCTCCTCGAGCGCGGCGCCCAGGCCGGAGAGCCGCGGATCGCCCTTCATGTCCTCGATGAAGAGGAAGCCGCGGCTGCGAAAGGGCCCGAGCGCGAGCTCGAGCAGGCGCTCCGCGAGGTCTGTGTGCGGGCCCGAGAGGTTGCGCGAGGCCGCGTCGACGAGCCGGCCCCCTTCCTGCAGGTAGATCCCGACGTGACCGCTGGACGTGAGCTCGGCCACACGGTCGACCGCGGTCTCCAGCGTGTGCGTGAGCGAGAGCTGCGCGATCGCCTGGCTGACGACCGCGATGAGCGTCTGCGAGCGCTTGAGCGCGAGCGCGATCAGGCTGACGCGGCGGCTGCGCCGCAGCGCCAGCGCGGCGCCGACCGCGAAGGGCGCAAGCCGCGCCAGCTCGGGCTCCTCGGCCTCGCCCGGCGCGAACGCGAGCTGCAGTGCTGCGACCGGGGGCTCGCCGAGCGGAACGGTGTGCATGAGCCATGGACCGACCTCCTGCGGCGCGGCCTCGCCCTCGTCGAGCGCGCGGCGCACGAGCTCGGGGAGCTCGGTCAGGTCGGGTGTGCGCCCGCCGAACCCGTCCGCCGCGAGGAAGGCCGGGGCGGACTCCGGCTCGATCCGCCAGAGGAGCGCGCCCGCCGACTCGGCGGCCTCCACCGCCACCCGGACGATCTGCTCGGCCGCCTCCGCCTCGTCGGCTCCGGCGGCGAGCGCCCCGCCGAGGAGCTCGAGCTGGTTGAGCGTCAGGTCCGTGTGCCCGTTCGACCCTTGGTCGAGCCTGAGCGCGAGGGTGAGATGGGCCGCTGCCGCCCGGGCGAGCGCCTGCTCGTCCGGCCCGAACGGCAGGCCCGAGCGGTAGAGCTCGAGCGCGGCGACGACTTCGCCCTCGGGCGCCACCGGGACGAACCTGACGATGGGCGCGCCGGCCCGCGCCGCCGCACGCCGCACGGCGGCGGGCGCCGAGGGGTCTCCGGGCGCGTCCTCGAGGTCGAGCTCCTCGGTCCCCGCATCGGCGAGCGGCATGCGGGTTCCCTCCAGCTCGGCGGCGAGGGCGACCGACTCCGAGTGCACCGCGCGGGCGACAAGCCCGTTCCCTTCCTCCGCGACCCGCGCGACGACCAGTTCGGCGCCGGTGCCGAGCGCGACGGCCCGCGCGAGAGCGCGAAGCCCGGGGTCGGCCGACTCGCCCCGGACCAGCTCGAGGGCGGCGGCCGCAAAGGCGGTGAGCGCGTGGCCGGCCGCCTCGCTGGTTGCGGGGTCGACCTCGCGCGATGCTGCGGAAACCCGCTCCACATCGTCATTATCGCGCCGCCGGGAGGACGGGCGGAAGGTCGGCTCTGCTTGCAGCATCCGTCCCGAACGGCAACAATCGCGTGCCATGGCAGCACCCGCACCGCGCAGAGTCGACTGGGAGGATCCTCCAGTCGAGGATCCGCCGCCCGTCGACCCCCACGCCGTTCAGCGCCGGCTGCGCAAGGAGCGGGCGAAGCGGCGGGCCCGGATCGACCACCGGCACGAGCAGCGGCTCGCCGGCCTGCGCTTCCTCTTCCTCATCGGCGTCCTGATCTTCCTGACGCTCTTCCTCGGCCTCTCGATCTGGGAAAAGATCGGGTCGCTCTTCGGGCTGTAGGACCGTGGAGGACGTACCGGAAGCGACGGGAGGAGTCCGGCTGGCCGCCGGGCCGGGGCCTCAGGTCGCCGGGCTCTGGCGGGCAGGCGAGCTCCTGGCCTGGCTGGGCGGCCTCGTCCTCACGCTCGGAGCCTTCATGGGCTGGTACTCCGTGGAGGGCGACCTGCGCGGGCGGCTGTCGGTCCTCGGCTGGAACACCGGCGCGATCGGCAAGCTCGTCTTCGTCATCGGGCTCGCCGTCCTGCTGCTCCTCGGGCTTCGCGCGTTCGGCGTCGAGCTCCCGCCGAGCATCCCGGACGGGCTGGTGATCGCGGGCCTCGGCCTGACCGCCACGATCCTCGTCCTCATCCGGCTGATCGACATCCCCGAGAAGTTCGAGCCGGCGGTGGGCCGGGGGATCGGCCTGTGGCTCAGCCTCCTGGCCGCGCTTCTGCTGATCGTGGCTGGGTTGCTGAAGTCGGCTGAAGACGCCTGACGAGCACGACCGCAACCAGTCCGACGACGACCCCCAGGACGGCGCCTGCGAGCACGTCGGACGGGTAGTGCACGCCGATGTAGACGCGGCCGAAGGCAACGGCCACGGCGAGCAGGCCGACAGCCCAGGCCCAGCGTCCGCCGAGGAGGTAGGCGAGGATCACGGCGCCGGCCGCGCTCGCGGCGGCGTGACCGGAGGGCATCGAGCTGCTGATGTCCCAGCGCAGGAGCGGATCGGCCGCGGGGACGACCTCGTACGGCCGCTCCCGGTCGAACGCCGTCTTGAGCAGCGCGGCGAGCAGGTCCAGCGGTCCACACGGTCGCGGCCGTGACGAGGCTCGTCCTGAGAGGCGGCTTGCCCGCGGCCAGGGCGAGAAGCGCCGCGAGGAGGACCCAGAGCACGGCCGCGTACGTCACCGCGGACAGACCGACGAAGAGCCAGTCGAACGGCGCCGCGCGGTGCTCGACGACCCAGGTGAAGAGGTCGCGGTCCAGCCCTTCCAGGGCTACGACCGTAGCAGCTGCTTCGTCGCCGCCAGGAGACGGCTGGGGTCGAGCGGCTTGCCGATGAACGCCTGCGCGCCGCGCGACTCCGCCTCGCCGGCCTGGTCGAGCTTCCCGCTGTACATGATCACCGGGATGGTGTCGACGCCGTGGCGCTCCTGGACGCGCCGGAGCATCTCCCAGCCGTCCATCCTCGGCATCTGCACGTCGAGCAGGATCAGGTCCGGCGGCTCGGCATCGAGCGCCGCGAGGCCCTCGTCCGCGCTGGCCGCCTCGCGGACGACGTAGCCGTCCGCCTCCAGGTTGGAGCGGATGAAGTCGCGGAGCCCCGGGTCGTCGTCGACCACGAGCACCCGCGCCCCGCCGGCCTGGGCGGCACTGGCGTCCGTGCGCGGGGCGGCGAGGAACGCCTCCAGGTCGGAACGGCGGAAGCGGCGGTGGCCGCCCGGGGTGTAGAACGCCGGCAGGAGCTTGCGGTCAGCCCACTTGCGCACGGTGGACTGCGCCGCCCCGAGAAAGGCGGCGGCCTGGCCGAGGGTAAGCCACTCCCGGCCGACGTCCGTCGGCTGCCCCGAGCCGCCGGACTCCCGCTGTCCGTTGCCTGGCATAGGCCGCAACCAAAAAAACTACCAAATCTTGACCTTTCTTCCCGGTCAAGCCGCGAATCCTGTACGCCTGGCTAGCCTCCGCCCGTGGTGACGGTGACCGTCCGTTCCCTCGGCTCGACGGTCAAGGGCTCGATCGTGCGGACGATCGTCTGGGTGCCGCCCGGCTCGGGAGCCTGCTCGACGGCCCGCCCGATCGCGAGCCCGGCAAGGAAGACGACCGCGAGGACCGCCAGGCGGAGGATCCACATCACGACGCGCCGCCCTGTGGACGAACGCCGCGCGCGATCGCGCTCCCGAGCCCGCGCTCGTTGGGATTCGATGGCCATCGTGTCAGGGCCGATAGTCGCTCGCACCGCGCGCGTAGTGGGCGAAGGCCACATCCTGGACGAGCGCCGTGTCCCGGACTCCGGCTCGCGCCCGCGGCGGCGTCGAACGGACGACGACGTCGCGCACCCAGTCCTCCGAGCCCTGGTACACGCCCGCGAGGTCGGCGAGCGTGAAGGTCTGGCCCACGCGGCGGCGGAGCTCGGCGACCACCTCCTCGATCAGGATCCAGAGGTGGCGCGAGCGCGCGGTGTCCTCGCCCTCGGCGTCGAGCCGGCGCAAGCCCTCGTCCCACTGATGACGGGCGGCCTGGAGCATCACTCCGGCCCGCTCCCGTTCACGGCTGCGCCACAGCGGGCGTCGGGGCACCACGTCTCGCCGGCCTCGGCTACGACGGCCTCCCCGAGCTCGTAGCCGGGCCGGGCCAGGGCGAAGGCAGCATGCGCGTGGAGGCACTTGAGCTTCCCCGGCTCCCGCGTCCCGCCGATCCCCACGTCGAGCTCGGGCCGCAGCTCCCGCTGCTCGCGATCGGCCCGCTCGAGGCTCGCCCGGAGCGCCGGGTCGGAGGCGGCCTCCAGCGACCAGCGCTCGACGCCGCCGGCTGCCTCGAGCCGTGCGATCGCGGCCACGAGCCAGGGGCAGGTCAGGTAGTACGTCGTCGGGAACGGCCGGCCGTCGTCGTCGAACGGCGCCTGTTCCGTAACCGCGGGAAAGCCGTGCGGACAGCGGACAGCCACCCGCCGAAACGGCTTGGCGGGACGTCCGAGCTGCCAGGAGACCACCCTCCCGTCGTCCATCCGATCATGGTATCCGCGTCCCCGAACGGCCCTGGCGCTCGTGCTCCCACTCATCCACGTCCGTGATGGTGAAGAGACGCTCGCCCGGCTTGACCAGCCCGAGGCGGCGCGCGGAGCGCTCGATGAACTCGTTCGTGCCGGCCTCCTCGAGTTGCTTCTCCAGGCGCTCGTTCCGCTGCTCCATTCGCTCCACCTGCGCGCGGCGCACGGCGACGTCGTCCTGCGCCTGCTGATAGGCCCGGATCGGCTGGACGTAGCCGACCGCGACCACCAGGAGCACGGCGACGCCGATCCACCGAAGCGCGAGTGCGGACTTCGAGGGACGATTGGATGCGCGGCGACGACCCCGGGCTGCCATGGGCATGCGAACTTCGACCGCAGCCCATGGCCTCCTTCCCGCGGTAGGTGGAAGGTTACGAACCGGGTCGGACGGACACGGCCCGCTCCGCGCTCAGGCCGTCTCGACCTTGATGACGTTCGTGGTGCCCGGCACGTTCACCGCGGTGCCGGCGGTGATGACGATGCGGTCGCCCGGGTTCACGAGCCCGGTCTCGCGCGCGGCCTCGAGCGCGCGCGCCCAGAGGTCGTCGACGTTCTTCGCCTCCTCGATCTCCGCGGAGACCACGCCCCACTCGATCGCGAGCTGCTGCACCGCGTGGCGCTTGTGCGTCACGGCGATGATCGGCCGGCGGGGACGGTGGCGGGCCACGGCCGAGGCAGTGCGCCCCGAGTAGGTGGGGACGAGGATGGCCGCGGCGCCGAGCACCTCGGCGATGTCGCAGGCGGCATTGGACATCGCCTCGCCGACGGTCGGGAACGGCTGGTCGGCCGCCTGCGCGAGCTCGTGGCGGTAGCCGACGCTCGGCTCGATCACCTGCGCGATACGGTCCATGAAGGCGACGCTCTCGAACGGGTACTGGCCGACCGCGGTCTCGCCCGAGAGCATGACCGCCGAGGTCCCGTCGAGGATGGCGTTGGCCACGTCGCTCGCCTCCGCCCTCGTCGGCTCGGGCCGCGTGATCATGGACTCGAGCATCTGCGTGGCCGTGATTGCGGGCTTCCCGTGCTCGAGGGCGGAGAGGATTACGCGCTTCTGGACGAGCGGCACGGCCGCGGGGCCGATCTCGACGCCGAGGTCGCCGCGGGCGACCATGACCGCGTCGGCGGCGCTGACGATCATGTCGAGCTCTTCGAGCGCCTCGGCCTTCTCGATCTTCGCGATCACGAGCGCCTTTGCATCCGCGGCGTTCAGGAGCTCCCGCAGACCGCGGCAGTCCTCCGCCGAGCGGACGAAGGAGAGCGCGACGTAGTCGACGTCGAGCGAGAGGGCGAACTCGAGGTCGTGCAGGTCCTTCTCGGTCACCGAGGGAACGGGGATCGGGACGCCCGGCACGTTGACGCCCTTGTGCGCGCCCACGGCGCCGCCGACGACGACGGTGGTGCGGACGCGGACTCCGTCGACCTCCTCGACGCGCAGGCGGACGAGCCCGTCGTCGATGAGGACCTCGTGGCCCGGCTGGAGAACCTGGGTGAGCACCGCCGGAAGGACGGGCAGGTCGCCCGTCGAGCCGTTCTCGCCGCCGCTCAGCACGACCGAGTCGCCCTCGACGAGGATCCGCGGGGTGTCAAGGTCGCCGACCCGGAGCTTCGGCCCCTGCAGGTCGGCGATCAGCGCCAGCGGCCGGCCAAAGCGCTCCTGCGCGTCGCGCACGAGCCGGGCCCGCTCGCCGTGCTCCTCGTGCGTCCCGTGCGAGAAATTGAGCCGGGCGGCGTCCATGCCCGCCTCGACGAGCCGGTCGACGGCGGCCGCGGACGCCGTCGCCGGCCCGATCGTGCAGACGATCTTGGTGCGGCGGTGCCCGTAGGTCACAGCAGGCACGTTAGCGCGGCCGGAGGCCGCTCCCGCACGGGCATCCCGGGCACCCGGGGGAGCCCCCAATTTCGACACTACGACGAAATTCCGCGCGCGTGGCGCGCGGATGTGAGCCGAGCGTGTGCCGGCGCCGGGTGGGCCAGCGTTCGGGAATGTCCCTGAGATCGATACCGCCACGGCACTGCGGCGCCGAGCGAGTGGGCTGCTAGCTCTCGTCGTGCTGCGCTGCGCTCTCGTCGTGCTGCGCTGCGCCCTCGACCGGCGGTATCCAGCTCTCGCGCCGCTTCACCCAGATCTCGGATTCGGGCTTCAGCTCGAAGGGCGCCTCATCCAGACTTCCAATCCGAATCTCGATGAGGGTGTCGCCAGGGTCGGCTGTGTCAATGAGCCGAGACCCACAGCGGGGGCAGAAGCCGCGACCGTCAAAGCTTGAGATCTCGCCGCTCATCTCAAACGCCTCGACGGGCCAGTGCGCGTACACAGTGAAGGCGCTCCCAGACTCCTTTCTGCAATCCGCGCAGTGGCAACGCCGGACATGCACAGGGTCACCGCGAACGCTGTAGCGGACCGCCCCGCAGAGACATCCGCCGGTGCGTACTCGTGCCTCCACGCGCGCAGATGCTACGCAACACTGCGGTGGCGGTGCGTGCTAACGCCCGGCGCGCGGGAACGCGGACCAGCCGGGGTACTCGGCGCGCCGGCCGAGCTCCTCCTCGATCCGCAGGAGCTGGTTGTACTTGGCGACCCGGTCGCTCCTCGACGGCGCGCCGGTCTTGATCTGGCCGACGCCGGTGGCGACGGCGAGGTCGGCGATGGTCGTGTCCTCCGTCTCCCCCGAGCGGTGTGACATGACCGACGCGTACCCGTTCGCGCGCGCCAGCTCGATCGCCTCGAGGGTCTCCGTCAGCGTCCCGATCTGGTTGACCTTGACGAGGATCGCGTTCGCGACCTGCTCCTCGATGCCCCGGCCGAGGCGCTCCACGTTCGTGACGAAGAGGTCGTCGCCGACGAGCTGCACGCGGTCGCCGAGCCGCTCTGTGAGCAGTCGCCAGCCCGCCCAGTCGTCCTCCGCCAGCCCGTCCTCGATGGACACGATGGGGAACCGCGCGCACAGGTCCTCCCAGAAGCCGACCATGCCCTCGGTGTCGAGCTCGCGACCCTCGCCGGGCATCCGGTAGCGGCCCTCCTCGTAGAGCTCCGTCGTCGCAGGGTCGAGGGCGATCGCCACGCGGTCGGCGTGGCCGGCCCGGTCGGCGGCCTCGAGGACGGCCTCGATCGCCTCCTCGCTCGAGCCGAGGTCGGGCGCGAAGCCGCCCTCGTCGCCGACCCCGGTCGCCAGGCCGCGCTCGTGGAGGAGCTCCTTCAGCCGATGGAAGGTCTCGGCGCCGATCCGCAGGGCCTCGGAGAAGGAGGCCGCGCCGGCGGGCACCACCATGAACTCCTGGAGGTCGAGCGAGTTCTGGGCGTGCGCTCCGCCGTTGACGACGTTCATGAGCGGAACCGGGAGCACGCGCGCGTCCTCCCCGCCGATCCAGCGGTAGAGAGGGACTCCCGCCTCGGCGGCCGCGGCCTTCGCCACGGCCAGCGAGACGCCGAGCACCGCGTTCGCGCCCAGGCGCGCCTTGTTGGGCGTGCCGTCGAGCTCCAGCAGGAGCCGGTCGATCGCAGCCTGGTCGCCTGCGTCCGTGCCCGCGAGCGCCGGGCCGATCTCGCGCTCGACGTTCTCGACCGCCTTGAGGACGCCCTTGCCGAGATAGACGCGCTGCGTCGCCGTCGCGGAGCTCGACCGCTTCGAACTGCCCCGTCGAGGCGCCGGAGGGCACCGCGGCCCGCCCGAGCGCCCCCGAGTCGAGCTCGACCTCCACCTCGACCGTCGGGTTGCCCCGCGAGTCGAGAACCTGCCGCGCGTGCACGCGGGTCACCTTCACCGAATGCCCTCCTTTGCCCGGTCGAAGTACCGATCCTGCTCCTCCAGCGGGAGCGACTCCCAGTCCCTGCCCTCCTCGCCGGCGAGCTCCGCCGCGCGCTCCACGCGCTCGACGAAGCGCCGGCTCGCCGCGCGGAGCGCGAGCTCGGGGTCGACGTCCAGGCGTCGCGAGACGTTGACCGCGGCGAAGAGGACGTCGCCGAGCTCGTCGAACACGTGCGCGTCGGGCTCCGTCTCGGCCGCCCGCTCCGGCGCGGCGGCGATTGCCTCACGCAGCTCGGCGAGCTCGTCGTCGAGATCGCCGAGCGCGCCGTCGAGCTCCGGGTAGTCGAACCCGGCGGCCGCCGCGCGCTTCTGGACCTTGCGAGCGTGCAGAAGCGGAGGCAGCTGCTCCGGGACGTGGTGGAAGATTCCCTCGCGCTCCTCCTGCTCGCGCTTCAGCTCCTCCCAGCGGCCCTTCACGGCGGCAGGCGTCTCGAGCTCCGCGTCGCCGAAGACGTGCGGATGGCGGCGGATCAGCTTCGCCCGGATGCCGCGGGCGACCTCGGCCAGGTCGCCGGAGCCGCGCTCTTCGAGCAGGAGCGCGAGGAACACCGTCTGGAACAACAGGTCGCCGAGCTCGTCCAGGAGCTTCGCGTCGTCCTCTGCGAGCGCAGCGTCGGCGACCTCGTAGGCCTCCTCGACGGTGTGCGGGACGATCGTCTTCGCGGTCTGCGCACGGTCCCAGGGACAGTCGCGCCGCAGCCGCTCCGCCAGCTCCTGAAGTTCGACGAGCGCCTGCTCGAGGCCGTCGCCGCCGCCCACCGGGCTACTCGGTCTCGGTCTCGGTCCCGGTCTCGGCCGGCGTGTCGCCCTCGCCGGTCGTCGTCTCGGCGGGCGGAGGCGGCTCGAAGCCGGGCGCGTACGCGGTCTGATCCTCGAAGCGGGCCCGCAGCTCCTCGATCCACTCGTTGATCCGCGTGTTCTTCTTCTCCTCGAGCAGCGTCTCGCTGATCTGCTCCTCGACCGCGGCAAGCTCCTGCGTCGAGGCCTCCTCAACATCCGCGACCGCCTCGATGATGTGCCAGCCGAACTGGGTCTTGACCGGCTCGGAGAGCTCGCCGGTCTCGAGCTCGAAGGCGACCTTGTCGAACGGCGCCACCGTCGCGCCCTGCTGCGCCGTGAACTTGCCGCCGTCCTTCTTCGGAGGCCGGGTCCGTCGAGAACTGCCGCGCGAGCTTCGCGAAGTCCGCGCCGCCCTCGAGCTGAGCGTGCAGCTGGTCGGCCTTCGCCTTCGACTTGACGAGGATGTGGCGGACGTCGCGCGAGGCGGGCGTCTCGAACTGCGCCTCGTTCTCCTCGTAGTAGGCCTGGACGTCGTCGTCCGTGACCTCGACCTGGTTCGTGACCTTCTCGAAGACCTTCTCGGAGAGGATGCGCGTCCGCAGGTCGGTCCTGACCTGCTCCTCGGTGAGGCCCTGCGCCTCGAGCTCGTCCTTGTACTTCTGCTCGTCGCCCTCGAAGAACTGCTCCTTCAGCTCCGTGAGGCGCTTGTCGACGTCCTCGTCGGTGACGGTGACGTCGAGCTCCTCGGCCGCGATCTCGAACTGCGCCTTCTCGACGAGGCTGCGGACGATCGCGTTGCGGAGCTGCGCGAACTCGGGCGTCCCCGCCGCCGGGAACTCCTGCTCGCGCGCTTCGTAGGTCTTCTCGGCCGAGGCGAGGAGCCTGTCGTACTCCTCCTTGGAGATCTCCTTGTCGCCGACGACCGCGATCGCGTCCGCCGGGACGTCGATGTCGCTGGCGTCGTCGCCGCCGTCATCGCCGCCGCAGCCCGCGGCCGCCACGGCGAGCGCGAGCGCAGCAAGAAGGGCGATGAAACGAGTCCAAAAAGGCATCGTGGGCGGACAGCTAGGCCGAAAGCCGTAGATCGAGGATACCATCGACCAGCGCGAGCGCTTGGGGGAACCCGTCCCCCCTCTGGGTGAGCTCGCGCTTCGCACTCGAGTACACGGCAGTGGGCGCGCTCGTGCGCAGCGTCCTCAGCTCGGCGGATCCGAGCACGAGCGGCCCGACGACCGCACGCCCGCCGCGGAAGACGAGGTAGTCCGCGCCGATCCGCGCGAGCTTGAGCTTCGCCTCCTGGATGGCGAACAGGTTCTCGACCGGCTCGGGGACCGGCCCGAAGCGATCCTGGGTCGCCGCGTGGAGCTCGCGCAGCTCGTCCTCGGACTCCACGAGCGCGAGGCGGCGATGGAGGTCGATCTTCTGGGCCTCGGCCGGCATGTAGTCCGGCGGAACGTACGCGTCCACCTGGGCGTCGACCCGCACGGGGCGGGCAACGGCGCGGCGCGTGCCGGAGAGCTCGGCGACGGCCTCGCCGAGGAGCTCGACGTAGAGCTCGAACCCGATCGCGGCCACGTGCCCGGACTGCTCGGCGCCGAGGAGGTTGCCCGCGCCCCGGATCTCGAGGTCGCGCATCGCGATGGCGAAGCCGCTCCCCAGCTCGGTGTGGTCGGCGAGGGTCGCCAGGCGGGCGCGGGCCTCCGGGGTCAGCTCCTGCCCGTCGGGATAGAAGAGGTAGGCGTGGGCGACCTCGTCGCTACGGCCCACCCGTCCCCGGATCTGGTAGAGCTGGGCGAGCCCGAGCGTGTCCGCGCGCTCGACGATCAGCGTGTTCGCCTGGGGGATGTCGAGGCCTGACTCGATGATCGTGGTCGAGACGAGAACGTCTGCGTCGCCGGCCAGGAACGAGAGCATGTGGCCCTCGAGCTCGCGCTCCGGCATCTGCCCGTGCGCAACGGTCACACGCAGCTCGGGCACGAGCTGGCGGATGTGCTCGGCCGCTTCCTCGATGGTCTCGACGCGATTGTGGAGAAAGAACGACTGGCCCTCGCGCCGGTGCTCGCGCAGCAGCGCCTCGCGCACGAGCTCCTCGTCGTACTCGCCCACGTGCGTGCGGATCGGCCGGCGCCCCTGTGGCGGCGTCTCGATGACGCTGATGTCGCGGAGGCCGGCGAGCGACATGTGCAGCGTGCGCGGGATGGGCGTTGCCGAGAGCGCCAGGACGTCGACCTCGAGCCGCAGCTGGCGCATCAGCTCCTTCTGCGCGACGCCGAAGCGCTGCTCCTCGTCGACGATCACGAGGCCCAGATCATTGGGCACGACGTCGCGGGAGAGCAGGCGGTGCGTCCCCACGATCACGTCGACCTTTCCGGCCGTGAACTCCGCGAGGACGCGCTTGACCTCGGCCGGCTTGCGGAAGCGCGAGGCGAGCTCGACCGTGACGGGGAGGTCGCGGTAGCGCTCGCGGAACGTGTTCCAGTGCTGCTGCGCGAGGATCGTCGTCGGGGCGAGGAAGAGCACCTGCTTGCTGTTGGCGACGGCGACGAAGGCGGCGCGCACGGCGACCTCCGTCTTCCCGAAGCCGACGTCGCCCGCGACGAGGCGGTCCATCGGCCGGGCCGACTCGAGGTCCTCCTTCACCACCTCGATGGCGACGCGCTGGTCGGGCGTCTCCTCGAACGGGAAGCTCGCCTCGAGCTGCTCGACGAGCTCGTTGTCGGCTTCGTAGGCAAGGCCCTCCGCCCGCTGGCGCTGCGCGTAGAGGGCGAGCAGCTCGCCCGCGAGCTCGTGCGCGCCCGCGCGCGCGCGGCTCTTGATCGTCTGCCAGGCCTTCCCGCCGAGCTTGGAGAGCGCGGGCGCGTGGCCGTCGGCGCCGACGTAGCGCGAGACCTTGGCGATCTGCTCGTGCGGGACGTAGAGGCGGTCGTCGCCGCGGAAGGCGAGGAAGAGGTAGTCGCGCGTGACGCCCGCGACCGTCTTCGTCTCGAAGCCGAGCAGCTGCCCGACGCCGTGGTCCTCGTGGACGACGTAGTCGCCCGTGCGCAGGTCGGCGAAGCTCTGGAGGGCGCGGCCGACCCTGACGTCGGCGCGCGGAGGGCGCTTGCGGAAGACCTGGGTGTCCGGGAGGAGCGCGATGCCGAGGTCGCGCAGGACGAAGCCGCGCCGCGCCGGAGAGACGGCGAACACGAGGCCCGGCTCCTCGGGAAGCGCCTCTCCCGGCTCGACCACGACCGCCTCCACCCGGCGGAGCAGCGCCTTCGTCCGCAGCGCCTCGCCGAGGTGGGCGAACGTCACGACGACGCGGTTTCCCCCGCGCACGAACGCGAGCAGGTCGCGCTCGGCCTCGCTGAGCCCGCGGGCGGCCACCGCCGGCCGCTGGGCCTCGAACGAGTGGCGCTGGCCGGCGGGGAGCTGTGTTACGCGCAGCGCGTCGCCGAGCTCGAGGGTCGCCCCGAGCTCCTCGCGCACGACCTCCTCGACCTCGTCCGCCTGCCAGACGAGGTGCGGCGGCGGGAGCGGCGCCACCAGGTCGGCAGGGATCGGCGGCGCCTCGCCCGCCTCTTCGTCGACGAGCATCGGCTCCAGGTCGCCCGCGAGACGTTCGGCCGCCGGATAGACCGTCGCCTCGTCGAGCTCGTGGAGCGTCCGCTGCGTGAAGGGCGAGAACGCGCGCAGCGACTCGATCTCGTCGCCGAAGAGCTCGACGCGCACGGGCTCTCGGCCGGTCGAGGGGAAGACGTCGACGATGCCGCCGCGCACGGCGAACTGGCCGCGCTCCTCTGCCTGGGCGACCCGCTCGTAGCCGGCGAGGGCGAGGTGTTCGGCAAGGCCCTCGACACCGGGCTCGTCCCCGCCGCGCAGGACGATCGGCTCCGGGCGCGAGCTCTCCGGCGGGATCCCCTCGGCCGCGCCGAGCGCGGAGGCGCAGACGAGCCCGCCCGCGGCGAGCACCTCGAGCGCGCGGGCCCGCTCGCCGAGGAGGTGCGGTGGCGGCTCGAGCCCGCTGCCCCAGCGGACGCCGCGCGAGGCGAAGAGGCCGACGCGCTCCTCGCCGAGGAACCATGACGCTCCCTCCGCGGCGTCTCGCGCCTGCGCGTCGTCGGGAAGGACACAGACGAGCGGCCCGCCGCGCGCGAGATGGAGCGCGGCCAGGAAGAGCGGCAGGATCGGCTCCGACACGCGGGTTTCGCCCGGGTCGTCGAGGAGCTCGCGCATGCGGTCGCCCTCCGCGAGCACGCGGGCGATCGGGGTGAGGGCGGTTGTCTCCGTGCTGGTCGGCCGGTCCATGACGACTGGCGGAATCTGCGTTCCGCGGGGTCATCGTATCCGTGGCGCGAGGCTCTACGATCCACGCCATGGCCGGCGAGCTACGTCCCATCGGAACCCGCCCGACACTGGTCGCGTCCTTCGACCCGCCCGGCGCCGCCGAGTCGTTTCTCCGCTGGCGGGAGGAGCATGCCGACGCGCTCGCCGCGGTTCCGGCCGAGGCCCTGCGGGTCGAGTACGGCCGCGCGCTCGAAGGCGGGCTCGTCGTGCGCGTCCGGATCGACGAGCAGCACGTCCCCGGCGCCCTGGCCGGCTGAGGCCTTTCACCCGTCGAGGGCTAAGGTCGACAAGGCGTCGTGCCGAAATTGTGATCAGCACCGGCGTCGGGCCGCTACGGCGCTCCGGAGCATCTGCGGCGGGCCGTCTCCAGGCGGGGGCGGCCCGCCTTCATGTAACGCTGCGCCCTCCCCCGGCCGGGGGGATCCCCCAACGTTCACGCTAGCCGCGAATCTCGCGCGAAAGGCACGCGAGAATGCGACAAATGCGTGCCGGTCACGGCCGCTCGTTGAAGCGCTGCTGGGCGTCCTCGACGCCGTCCCGCGCGATCGTCTCGACGGCGTCCGCGGCCCTCCCGACGAGCCCTTCGACGTCGACCACGTCGTCGAACGGCGACAGGACCCAGTCGGCCACCGGCCGGGGATCGCCACGCTCGGGCCTCCCCACGCCGACGCGCAGGCGCAGGAACTCCTGCGAGCCCAGGTGCTGGCCGAGGGAGCGCAGGCCGTTGTGCCCGGCCAGACCGCCCCCGGCACGCGCCTGCAGCCGGCCGAGCTCGAGGTCGACCTCGTCGTGGACGACGAGCAGCTGCTCGGGCGGAAGCTTGTAGAACCGCACCGCCGCTCCCACGGAGCGTCCCGACTCGTTCATGTACGTCTGCGGCTTCAGGAGCGCGATGCGCGCACCGTCGAGGCGCACGTCGGTCAGGTCACCCGAGAACTTGGAGCGAAAGGACGCACCGTGCCGGCGCGCGAGCTCGTCCACGACCATGTGGCCGACGTTGTGGCGCGTGCGGGCGTATTCCTTGCCCGGGTTTCCGAGGCCCGCGACCAGCAGATCGAGCGACGGGGCCGACTCGCCCCGCCGGAAGAGCCTCACTCGCTCTCGTCGCCCTCTTCGGCTGTCTCGCCCTCGGCCTCGGGCTCGGCGCCTTCCTCGGCCTCTTCGCCCTCAGGCAGCTCGCCCTCCTCGAGCTCCTCTTCCTCGACCTCGGGCTCCTCGATCTTGGTCGGCGGCGTGACGTTGAGGACAACCGAATCGGGGTCGTCCAGGATCGTGACGCCCTCCGGAGCTCTGAGGTCCGCGATCCTCAGGCTGTCCCCGATAGCCATGTCGGAGATGTCGAGCTCGAGGCGGTCGGGCACCTCCATCGGGAGGGCCTCGACGTTGATCTCGCGCAGCACGAGGGTGAGGACGCCGCCCTCCTTCACGCCTGCCGACTCGCCGATCGGCTCCACTGCGACCTGAGCCTGGATCATCTGGTCGAGCCTGACCTCATGGAGGTCGACATGGAGGAGGCGCGGGCGGACCGGGTCGAGCTGGTAGTCCTTGAGCACGGCGTGGTGCGCGGTCTTCTGGCCGTCGAAGACGATGTCGAGGATCGCGTGCAGGCCGTGGTCGCCGGTCAGGACGCGGCGCAACTCGCGCTCCTCGACGACGAACGGGTGCGCCTTCTTGCCGCTGCCGTAGAGGACGCCGGGGATCATCCCGGACGCGCGCAGACGGCGCGACTCCGCGCTACCCGCGGACTCGCGTGCCTTCACGCCCAGCTGTATGCGTTCGCCGGCCATCGGCGGGCAAGTGTAGCGAAGGCGCGGAGCCGGAAGGCCCGATGTGGCCTGGGGCTCGAAACGGCTCTGGATCTGCGAGACGTAGACGCCGAGCTCGCGCTGTCGCTCCTCGAGGCGCTCCTCGCGGATGGCCAGGAGATCCTCCCCCGCTCGACCTCTTCCTCGACGTGTACTCAGAGATCGAGACCGATCTTGCCGACCAAGGGGCCGGTCAGATCGAGTTCCTGATCCCAGACGTGCTGCCGGTGAACGCGCTCGACTTCGACTACGGGACGGGCAACCCCGAGCCGAGCGACGCGTTCCTGCTCGGCGTCAAGCGCACGTCGACGTGCATGGCGAGGTTCGTGACGGCGCCCAACCCGGTGTCAGCGAAGCGCATCGCGCCCGCCAAGCTCGCACGCCTGCGCTAGCCCGCTAGTCGACGATCTCGCCCGGGACGTCCGGGTGCAGGAGCTCCCAGACGAGGAGATGCGTGGCGATCTCCCGTCTGGCCTGCTCCTCGTCGGGGGCGTCGGTCCGCTCGACCTCGAGCTCCCGGTCGCCGACCGGGCGCACGGCAAAGCCGGAGCGCGCGTAGTGCAAGCTCAGCTCCTCGCGAAGCGAGGGGTCTGGGATTCGGATTCGTGCGGGCCGCAGTTGTGCTGGTCCCATCGGCCGCATGCGGCCTGCGGGGGACCCCCCGACCGAGGGCTTCTACAAGGCCTGGAAGAGCAGCAGCAAGACCGCGGCCCAGACGGCGACGCCCAGCACGACTGCAAGCGCGGTTCCCTGGAAGAACCGCATGAACTCACGGGGCGCCTCACCGCGAAGGTCGTCGTCGCACTCCCACGCAGCGTCCTCGCCCGCCCACGGGTCGTCGGACTCCGCCGGGCGGGGCTTCGGGGTGGCCGGGGCGTCAGCCGCGGAAGGGCGCGGCCGCCTTGGTGGCTTGAGCTGCATCGCGTTCTCCGTACCGCAGAGAGACGCGTCCCCCGACGCCGAGAGGGCGGTGTCCCGCCTGCACTGTACTCCCGGGCAGGGATTTCGCAAGCGGGCGAGCGCCCGGAGGCGCTCGCGAGCCGCGTGTCGGCTAGGCCGGCACAGCCTTCATGACGCATGAACCGCGCTGTTGAGCGGTCATGCGTGGCGTTCAGGGCTCGGTCACTCCTTCCGCTCGTGACCGAACCCGTACTTTGCGACGACCCACGTTCCGAGGAACGCGAACGGCGCCACGAGAACGGCCGACGGAACCAATGTCCTCTCGCCGATGTCAGCGACCCCATTGGCGCTCACGAGGTCCGGGCCATAGATCGCGGCGAAGAGCACCGCCAGCCACATGGCAACGATCGCCAAAGACGCCCACATCTCGGGGACAAGGAACCGCACCGACCAGCGCTCCCTGCCCTCGACAGGTTCATGCTGAACGGTCGTCATCTCACACCTCCTTCCGTCGATTCAGGGTGCTCGCACGAACCGTTCCAGGGCATCAGGGAAGGCCCCGATCGTCATGGGGGGATCTACGGAGCCACGGGGCGCGCCGTTCCGCGAAAGCGGCTAGAAGAGCTGGTTCTCGCCGGCGAAGATCGCCGAGACCGACTCGTCCGAGAAGACGTTCTCAATCGTCTCGGCCAGGAGGCCCGCGACCGGGAGCACGGTCAACTTGTCGGGCCGGCGGATCTCATCGAGTGGCACGGTGTCCGTGACCGCGAGCCCGGTGAGCTCGCTCTCGGCCATCTTCTCGAGCGCGTCGTCGGGGAAGAGGCCGTGCGTCGCGCAGGCGTAGACCTTCGTCGCGCCGGCGGCCAGGAGCGCCTGCGCGCCCGCGACAAGCGTCCCGCCCGTGACGATGATGTCGTCGCTCATGATCGCGACCTTGCCCTTCACGTCGCCGACGACCTCGGTCACCGACGCGACGTCGTGGGCCGGGCGCTGCTTGTTCATGAGCGCAAAGTCCGCGTCGAGCATCTGCGCGAACTTCGTTGCCATCTTCGCGCGGCCCGGGTCGGGCGAGACCGCGACGACTCCGTCGCCGTGGAGGCCGAGTGTCTCGCGGTAGTAGCGCGCGAAGAGCGGGAGCGCGGTCATGTGGTCGACGGGGATGCGGAAGAAGCCCTGGATCTGGCCCGCATGCAGGTCCATGGTGAGCACGCGGTCGACGCCGGCAGCGTCGAGGATGTCGGCGAGGAGCTTCGCGGTGATCGGCTCGCGCGGCGAGGACTTCTTGTCCTGGCGCGAGTACGGGAACCACGGCATGACCGCGGTGATCCGGTTCGCGGAGGCGAGCTTCGCGCCCTGGATCATGATCAGGAGCTCGAGCAGGTGGTCGTTCGTGTAGCGGCCGTGGCAGGCCTGGACGAGAAAGACGTCCGCACCGCGGATCGACTCGCGATAGCGGCAGTAGGTCTCGCCGTTGGCGAAGGTCTTGAGCTTGACGTCGCCGAGCTCGATGTTGAGCTGGTCGGCGATCTTCTGGGCCAGGACCGGATGCGACCGGCCGGAGAAGAGCATCAGCTTCCCGGATGGCCCGCGCTCGATCCAGCGGCCGCGCTCTCCGTGCGGTTGGGGCGTGTGCTCGGGCGTCACGTCGAGGCCCGGCAGCGACAGCTCAGTCGTTCCGCTTTCCACGCAGGTAGCCCTCCTTGGTCACCTGACGCGCCCGCGCGATGGCGAGCGAGTCCGGCGGCACGTCTTCGGTGATGTACGAGCCGCCGCCGATCCATGCGCCGTCTCCAATCGTCACAGGAGCCTCGAATCCATTGTGAATGCCGGTCCTGACGTTCCTGCCGATCGTCGTGCGGCCCTTCTCACGGCCCGGCTCGTGCGGGAAGTTGGCCGTGATCGTCCCTGCGCCCACGTTCGTGCCCTCGCCGACCTCCGCATCGCCGAGGTAACTGAGGTGGGGCACCTTCGCGCCCTCTCCGATCTGCGCCTTCTTGAGCTCCACGAAGGTCCCGGCCTTGGCCCGCGCGGCCAGGACCGTTCCCGGGCGGAGGTAACAGAACGGCCCCACGAGCGCGCCCTCGCCGATCTCGGCCTCGTCGACCACCGCATGCGGGCCGACCTCGGCCCCGCGGCGGATGACGGTGCGGCCCCGAAGGACCGTGAACGGGTGGATGACGGCGTCGGGCTCGATGGAGACTTCGGGCTCGATCCAGGTCGTCGCGGGGTCGACGATGGTCACACCGGCCTCCAGGTGCGAAGCGACGATCTGGTCGCGAAGCCGCGCGCCGGCGGCAGCGAGATCGGCCCGGGTGTTCACGCCTTCGCCAACACGGGGGTCCTCCGCACGGTACACGGCAACGACCCGCCCGTCATCCACCAGGTGTCGCACGGCGTCTGTGAGGTAGAGCTCCCCTTGCGCGTTGTCGGTATCGAGCCGGGCGAGAGCATCCCAGAGCGCCTCCGCGTCGACGATGTAGACGGAGGAGTTGACCTCACGGACTGCGAGCTGCTCCGGCGTCGCGTCGCGCGCCTCGACGATCGCGACCAGCCGGCCGTCGTCGCCGCGCAGGACACGGCCGTACGAGCCGGCGTCGTCGGGCTCGAAGGAGAGCACCGTCGCGGCCGCTCCTTCGGCCCGGTGCGTCTCGAGTAGGCCCGCGAGCGCCGCCGTCGAGAGCAGCGGCGCGTCCCCGGCGAGGATGAGCACGTCGCCCTCGAAGCCCTCGAGCGCCGGTTGCGCGGCGGCGGCCGCGTCCCCGGTTCCGCGAGGCTCCTCCTGGACGGCGAGCACCGCTCCCGCGGGCAAAGTGCCCTCGAGCTCGGCCACCGTCCCCGGCGAGGTGACGACGACGAGCGGGTCGGGGTCGAGCTCGTCCGCCGCTGCGATCACCCAGTCCAGGAGGCGGCGACCGAGGAGCTCGTGCAGGTGCTTCGGCCTCGTCGACCGCATGCGCGTGCCGAGACCGGCGGCCATCACCACCGCTGCGATGGGGGTGCGAGTCACGAGGGCGTCATGGCTGGGGCGGGAGGATTCGAACCTCCGATCACGGGACCAAAACCCGCTGCCTTACCACTTGGCTACGCCCCACTGAAAGCGAGTATACGGCCGCCTACCGGCGGTCCATGAGCAGGATGACGAGGAGGATCCCCGCCATCGCGACGAGCGCGAGGATGGCCAGGAAGCGGAAGACCTCCCACAGCACCGGGACGATCACGGCGATTAGCTGGGAGGCGGCCGCGATCCACAGGATCTCGCGCAGGAAGTGGGAGCCCGTCCGCCGCCCGACGAAGATGTAGAGGGCGGTCATCGCCGCGGCGGCCGCGAGGACGACGAACCAGCCGACTCCGCCGAGCAGCACGGCGAGGCTCTCGACGAGGCCGATGAACAGCGCGAGCCGCAGCCTGCGGCCCTCGAGCCACGGCCCGGTGCCGCGCTCGCGGGCCTCGATGGCAGGCGTCGTGTCCATGTGGACGAAGTTACCAAACGGGTGCGACTACCCAGGTCCGCGTCCGACGCCCGATCGAGCGGGCCGCGGCGCGTGCGTCGTCGCGGCGGTGGAAGAGGCCGTAGACGGTCGGGCCGGCGCCGCTCAGGTCGGCCCTGAAGGCGCCCGCCGCGCGCAGCTCGTCGGCCAGCGGAGCCCCGCCGGCCGCCTCAGCGAGGTCGTTGGCCGGCAGTGCGCCAAGGTCCCGGGGCCGCCTGACCGCCTCGAGCGCGGCCAGAAGCGCCTCTTTCCGCGCGTCGAACCCTGCGCCGCCTCCCAGCTCGTCGAAGCGCGCGTAGACCTCGCCTGTCGACTGCTTGGTCGCGCCCTGCGGAAGCGCGAGCAGCACCCAGAAGTCCTGCGGGACGTCGATGGCCGTCAGCCGCTCGCCGCTGCCCTGGGCCAGCTTGGGGCCGTGCTCGAGGAAGAACGGCACGTCCGCGCCGAGGCGCACGGCGACCCCGTGCAGCCGCTCGGCGTCGAGAGGCCGCTCGAGCGAGGCGTTGGCGAGGCGAAGGGCCGCGGCCGCGTCGGCGCTCCCACCGCCCAGGCCGGCGGCGACCGGGATCTCCTTCGCGATCCGGGCACGCCATCTGGGATCCACCTCCGCCTCCCGCGCGAGCTCCTCGAGCGCGCGCCTGACGATCGTGTCGTCCCTGAAGCCCTCGACCGCGAGCCCGCGGGCGCGCTCGAGCTCGATGCGGTCGCAGACGTCGACGCGCTGGAGCACGGACACGACCTCGTGCAGACCGTCGTCGCGCCGCTCGCCGACGACGAGGGCGAGGTTGACCTTGGCCGCTGCGACCGCCCGCGCCGGCCTCATGCGAGCAGCTCGGCGAGTCGAAGGAGCTCGCCCGGCTCGAGCTCCTGGGCGCGCGCGCCCGCCGGCCGGTCGACGTCGGCGAGCGCCTCGACTGACCGCGCGCGGCCCGCGACACCCGCGAGCTCGAGCGAGTTCGCGAGCGTCTTGCGGCGGTGCGCGAAGGCTCCCTGCACGACCCGTCGAACGCCCGCGAGCTCCGGGCCCCAGTCACGCGTGCGCCGGAAGGCGACGAGGGCGGAGTCGACGTTCGGCGGCGGCGCGAAGCACGTGCGTGCGACCGGGTGCAGCCCCGTCCGCTCCGCCGTGAGCTGGACGAGCACCGAGACGGCGCCGTAGCTCTTCGTGCCCGGGGCGGCGAAGAAGCGATCGGCGACCTCTCGCTGCACCATCACCGACCAGAGCCGCACTGTGGGGAGCCCGCCCAGGCTCTCCGCCACCAGCGGGGTGGCGATCTGGTACGGGAGGTTGGCGACGAGCTTCTCCGCCGGCGGATCGAGCTGGTCGAGCGGGAGCCGCAGCGCGTCGCCGAAGACGAGTTCGACGTTCCGCCGGTCGCCCAGGCGCTCGCGCAGGTGCGGCTCCAGCCCCCGGTCGAGCTCCACCGCGTGCACCGTCTCGACGCGGTCGGCGAGAAACGTGGTCAGGACTCCGAGACCTGCGCCGACCTCGAGCACGACGTCCCCGGGATCGAGCTCGGCGAGCCGGCCCGCGACCCCGAGGATGTTCTCGTCCACGAGGAAGTGCTGGCCGAGCTCGCGGTTGGGAGTGACGGGTAGGTTCATCGCGCGTCGGTCACGGCAGGCCGAACACCGCGGCCGCGTTGGCCTCGACCTGGGTCTCGAGCGCGTCGACCTCCGCCCCGCGCGCCTCCGCCGCCACCGCGAGCGTGTGCACGACGTACGCAGGCTCGTTCCGCTTCCCGCGAACCGCCTGGGGCGCGAGGTACGGGCAGTCCGTCTCGAGGAGGAGCCTGTCCGCGGGCACGCGCGCCGCCGCCCACCTGAGCTCCGGCGCCTTCGGGTAGGTGAGGTTCCCCGCGAACGAGACGTACCAGCCGTGCTCGAGCGCCGGCTCGAGGAGAGCGGCCGACGAGAAGCAATGCAGCACGACGGGTGTCTCCTGAGGCAGCGCACGCAGAGTGGCCACGGTGTCCTCGTCCGCGGCGCGCGTATGGACGACGACCGGCTTCGCGAGCTCGACGGCGAGCTCCGCCTGGGCCCGGAACGACTCGGCCTGGAGGTCGCGGGGCGCCAGGTCGCGGTAGTAGTCGAGCCCGGTCTCGCCGACCGCGAGGGCCTTGGGGTGAGCGAGCAGCTCCCGCAGGTCGTCGAGATCTTGCTCGCTGACGCCGCCCGCTTCGTGCGGGTGCAGCCCGAGGGCCGCGAACACACCGTCGTGCTGCTCGCAGAGCTGGAGGCTCGCGCGGCAGGACTCGACCGTCGTCCCCACCGTGATCACGCGCCCGACCCCGGCCTCGCGCGCGCGCCCGAGAATCTCCGCCGGATCCTCGAACGCGTCGAGGTGGGCGTGCGTGTCGATCACGGGCCGGCGAACGGCCTCGCGCCGACCAGATTCACGCCGCAGCCGCCGTGGGCGGGTCCACGCGGGGAAAGAGCGGCGGCGCCGGCTCGACCCCTTCGCTCGCCACCGTCTTGCCGGCCGCGACGAGCTCCCACGAGACATCCTCCGGCTGCCCGAGTGCAGCCAGGACACGCTGGGACGTCTCGGGCACGAACCCGGCCAGAGCGACCGCGACAGCGCGGAGGCCGTCGGCGAGCTCGAAGAGCACCCGGTCGAGATCCTCGGAGCGCGCCTCGTCCTTCGCGAGCTCCCAGGGCGCGGACTGCTCGACGTGGCGGTTGAGGCGCCGGACCAGCTCCCACACGACCTCGAGCGCACCCGTGATGTCGAACACGTCCAGCCGCGCGGCGACCTCGCCGCCGACCCGGTCGATGTCTGCCGCAAGCTCCGCCGAGACCGCCGCCTCGCGCAGCCGGCCCTCCCGGTAGCGCGCGATCATGGCCGTCGTCCGCGAGAGGAGATTGCCGAGGTCGTTCCCGAGCTCGCGCTCGTAGCGCTCGTGCAGCCCGTCGACCGAGATGCTCCCGTCCTGCCCGAACGTGGCTACGCGGAACAGATAGAAGCGCACGGGGTCGACGCCGTAGACGTCGATGAGGGCGAGCGGGTCGATGACGTTCCCGATCGACTTCGACATCTTCCGGTCGTCCATCAGCAGGTAGCCGTGGACGAACAGCTGCTTGGGCACCTCGAGCCCCGCAGCGAGGAGGAGCGCCGGCCAGATCACGCAGTGGAACTTGAGGATGTCCTTCGCGAGGAAGTGCCGGACCTCAGGCCAGTAGCGCGGCCGGAGGTCCTCGTCCTCCCGCGCGAAGGCGAGGGCGCTCCAGTAGTTGATGAGAGCGTCGACCCAGACGTACACGACCTGGCTGGTGTCCCACGGGACGGGAACGCCCCAGCGCTGGGAGGCCCGGCTGACGCTGATGTCGTCGAGACCCTGCTCGACAAATCTCCTCGCCTCGTTGTACCGGAAGCCCGGCAGGACGATGTCCGGCCGCTCGTCGAAGAGGCGGAGCAACGGCTCTGCGTAGGCGGAGAGCCGAAAGAAGTAGTTCTTCTCCTCGACGAACTCCGGCGGGATCCCGTGCTGCGGGCAGAGACCGTCCACGAGCTCCGCCTCGGTGTAGAAGGCCTCGCAACGGCTGCAGTAGAGCCCCGAGTAGACGCCCTCGTAGATGTCCCCGCGCTCGTAGATCCGCTGGAGAAACTCCCCGACGCGCTCTCCATGGCGCGGGTCGGTCGTCCTGATGAAGAAGTCGTTCGAGGCGTTGACCTTGAGGGTCATCTCGCGGAAGGCGGCTGCGTTCCGGTCGACGAACTCCTGGAGATCGAGGCCAGCTTCTTCCGCGACCCGGGGGATGTTCGACCCGTGCTCGTCCGTGCCCGTGAGGAAGAACGTGTCCTCCCCGCGCTGACGCCGGTGGCGGGCGATGATGTCGGCCGCGATCGTCGTGTACGCGTGCCCGATATGGGGCGTCGCGTTGACGTAGTAGATCGGCGTGGTGATGTAGAAGCCCACCGCCGCCCATCATACGGAGCGCTTTCTCCCGCCAGGCCTTCGGTTTGAGGCCGTCGCAGAAGGGAACTGACTGAGGACAACGAGTCATCGGATCGGGCGGGCCGCAGGAAGTGCGGTTCGGCGACGGTGACGAGGAGGTCGAGGAACCACCTGATGGAAGCGTCGACTCGAAGCCGCGGCGGGAGGACGACAACCGGGATCATCCGGCACCTGGACGAGCTCGGCCGGATCGTGATCCCGATCGAGATCCGGAAGCGATTCGGGCTCACCGAGCGCGACGCGCTCGAAATCTCCGTTCGCGACCAGACCATTCTCCTCAGCCGCCCCCGGGACGGGTGCGTCTTCTGCGGCTCGACGCGCACCGTCGCCGAGCACCGAGGGCGCAGCGTCTGCGCCTCGTGCGCAGCCGAGATCGCGACGGCGACGGGCTAGCACCAGCGCGCCCAGGGCGGCGCTGCCCAGAGCCGTTAAGCCTCCGCCGAGCAGCAGGCCGCTCCGGCCACCTTCCACGTCGGCACTGCTCGCGGCCTCCGGGGCGCGGTGCCCGCGGTTCCGCGCGTTCGACGCACCGGTCGCCGCAAGCCCGAACCCGCGCTCGAGCGACCTCTCGATCCTGGGGCGAGCCCGTCCGATCTCGGCGCGGGGCTCGGCCGCTTGCGCCCGCTCGCCCGACGCGACCGGCACGGCCGGACCCTCGGCCGACGGCGCGGGCACCGGCGGGCCCTGCGCGGCAGCGGCAACCGGAGCGCGAGCCGGGAGCTCCGGCGCAGGCGCGGGCTGGTGAGGCGCAGGCGCCGGGACCCCCGGCGTCTCGGGCGACGGCGGCGACGCGGGCGGGGCTTCCGGCACCTGCTCCGCGGGAGGGGCAGGCGACGGGGACGGCGGCGCTTCGCGGGCCGGGAGCAATCCGAGCGGGTCCACGTAGCCGGTCGGATCGGCGGTCACGCGAACGCCCAGATGGACGTACGGCTCGGCGTGCTCCGCGTCGCCAGAAGGGCCCGCCGTGCCGACGCCGGCACCTTCGGCGAGCTCCTGGCCGCGCTCGACCCCGATGCCGCCGAGATGGACGAGAGTGACCGAGTAGCCGTCGGCGGTCTGGATCGTCACCGTGCGGCCGCCGCCCGGCACGGCCCCTGCGAACGAGACGACGCCCGACGCGGGCGCCCGGACGAGCCCGCCCGAGGGCGAGGCGATATCGACGCCGCGATGCTGCGCCGCGGCGTAAGGGTCGTCCCCGAGGACGAAGGGTCGTAGCACCGGCCCGTCGGCGGGCCAGGTCCAGGCGAGTGCGGGCGGCGCGCCTACCTGGAACGCGATCAGGACCGGAAGCAGGGCGACCACGCGTTTCATTCCTGCCTCCTGTTGTCCGTTATGTCAACGGCGAAAGGCTAGCAGGCAGGGTCGGACGTTGTCAACGCCGACGACACGTCCGAGCCTAGAGCGAGCCGCGGTACAGGCGGTTGCGCGGAACGCCGGTGAGCCGGGCGACGACGTCGGCCGCGCCGCGCCGCGAGGCGCCGGCCGCGAGGAGCGTCTCGAGCGCCTCGAACGCGGCGTCCTCGTCCACACCGGCCGACTCCTGAGCGGCGCCGATGACGACCGTGACCTCTCCCTTCGGAGGCTCCGCGAACCGCTCGGCGACCTCGCGCGCCGCTCCACGCACGACCTCCTCGAAGCGCTTCGTCAGCTCGCGGCAGACGGCGACGGGTCGGTCCGGGTCGGCCTCGGCGAGGCTTGCGAGGCTGGCCGGCAGGCGGCGGGGCGACTCGAAGGCCACGGCGGGCCACGTCCAGGCCCGCGACTCCTGCCAGAGCCGCTCGAGGCCGGCGCGCGTCCGCGGGAGATAGCCGAGGAACACGTAGCGCTCGCCGAGGAGTCCGCTGGCGACGAGCGCTGTCTCGACCGCGCTGGGACCGGGCAGGACCGTCACCGGCAGGCCGCGCTCGAGCGCCGCGGCGACGAGCCCCGCGCCCGGGTCGTTCACCCCCGGCAGGCCGGCGTCGCTCGCGACCGCGATCCGCTCACCCGCTTCCAACCGCGGCAGCACTTCTTCCGTCCGGCGCGCCTCGTTGTGGCGGTGGAAGGAGAGGAGGCGGGCCGAGATCCCGTGCCGGTCGAGCAGGATCCTCGTGCGGCGCGTGTCCTCGCAGAGGACGAGATCGGCTTCCCCCAACTCCCGCAGCGCCCGCAACGTCACGTCCTCGAGGTTCCCGATCGGCGTCGGGCAGAGGACGAGCGGCATGTCGCCCCGCACGCCCGCTCAGGGCGAGACGGGCACCTCACCGACGTCCAGCGCCTCGAAGGCCACGAGGCCGGCTCCGACCAGCCCGGCCGCGCTTCCGAGCTCGGCCAGGACGATTTCCACCTCGTCCCGGGACGGCGAGAGCGCGCGCTCGGCGACCACCCTGCGCGCCGGCTCGAGGAGGAGCTCCCCGGCCTCCGCGAAGCCCCCGCCGATGACGACGACTTCCGGGTTGAAGACGTTCACGTACGAGGCGATGCCGACCCCGAGGTGGAAGCCGACGTGGTCGAGCACGTCCTTCGCGTCCCCGTCGCCCTCGGCGGCCAGCTCGACCGCAAGCTTCGCGTCGACGACCCGTCCGGCCGCCGCCGCCCGGCCGAGGTCGCCGTCCGGCCGCTCGGCCGCCGCCGCCGCAGCGAGCTCGTCGGCCGCGAGGCCCGAGGCCAGCGCCTCCAGGTGGCCGCGCCCGGGGCAGGCGCCCTGGCACGGTGGGCCGTCGACGTCGATCGTGATGTGACCGAGCTCCCCCGCCGCGCCGACGGCGCCGCGGTAGAGGCGCCCGTCGAGGATCAGGCCTCCACCGACACCGGTGCCGAGCGTGAGCATGATCATCTGCTGGAACCCCCGGCCCGCGCCGAGGCGATGCTCGGCCACGGCCGCGGCGTTGCCGTCGTTCTCGATCATCACCGAGACGCCGAAGCGGGCCTCAAGGCGGTCGCGCAGATCGACCGCGGCGAGCGGGATGTTCACGGACGTCACTGCACGTCCGGTGCGCTGGTCGATCGTGGATGGGACGCCCACGCCGAGCGCGGAGAAGCCCTCGACGGCGACGGCGTCGATGACGCGCTCGAGCTGAGCGAGGAGAGCCTCCTCGCCCGAGAGGTCGGTGCGCTCGACGGTGCGGTTCAGGACGGCCCCCTCGCGGTCTACGAGCCCGGCCGCCAGCTTCGTCCCGCCAAGATCGACCGCGATGACGTGCGGAGCCTTCATTCGGCGTCTGGCTACGATACTCGGTCGCTGTGGCGTCGAAGGACAAGCCGTACCGCGTGTATCGAGGTGGGCGGGCCAAGGGGCCCGTCCCGAAGGCGGCTCCTCGCGGACGGGCCGCGCGTGGGACGGACGGCGAGGATCCCTATGCCCGCCCGTCGAAGACGGTCCGGCCACGGCGCAAGCGGCGCTGGCTGCGGATCGCGGTCATCGTCCTCCTGATCATCCTCCTGGTCTCCATGGTCTGGGCCGTGCTCGGATATCTGGCCTTCCGGAGCGGCGTCAAGGAGGCGAACGCGCGGCTCGACTCCCGCGCGTATCGGGTGCTCGCGCCGCAGGACGGGCTCGTCCTCTCGAACCCCTCGACGATCCTCGTCCTCGGCACCGACGAGGGGCCGAACCGCACCGGGCCGTTCCGCTCCGACGCGATGATGCTCGTGCGCACCGACCCCGACGAGCACCGCATGGCGCTGCTCTCGATCCCGCGCGACCTCCGAGTGGACATCCCGGGGCGCGGCCCGGACAAGGTCAACGCGGCCTACGCCTTCGGCGGCCCGACCCTCGCGATCCGGACCGTTCAGTCGCTAACAGGCATCCCGATCAACCACGTGATGGTCGTCGACTTCTCCAAGTTCAAGGAGGTGATCGACGCCCTCGGCGGCGTCACGATCAATGTGCCGGCGCCGATCCTCTCGAACAAGTTCGAGTGCCCGTACCCGACCCAGGCGCGCTGCGACCGCTGGGACGGCTGGCGCTTTGCCAAGGGCGTGCAGCATATGGATGGGCGCCGTGCGCTGATCTACTCGCGCATTCGTCAGAACCAGCTCAACCCGGCCGAGAGCGACATCACGCGCGGCGAGCGCCAGCAGGCCGTGCTCCAGGCGATGATGGACGAGATCACGAGCCTCGGGACGTTCGTGCGCATGCCCTTCATCGGCGACGACCTCGTGGCGCCGCTCGCCACCGACATGTCGGCGAACCAGCTCCTGCAGCTCGGCTGGGTCGTGAAGCGAATGCCGTCGAGCGGCGAGCTCCGCTGCCGCCTCGGAGGACAGATCGCCGACATCGACGGGCAGTCGGTCATCATCGGCAGCGAGGAGAACGCGTCCGTGATCGCCATGGTCACGGGAGATTCCGCGCCGCAGCCGCCTCCGCCGGGGTCTGGTCCGTTCGGGCCGGGCTGCAGGGTGGGGAGAAGCGGCTGAGTCCGCTAGGACTCGGCGGCCTTCGCCTTCGGCTCCGGCTTGTCGCTCGACTTCTCGCCGGAGTCGCCGCCGCCGTCCGAGGTCTCCTTGGCCGCCGGGCGCTTGTTGCCCCGGCCGTAGTCCGTCGAGTAGAAGCCTGAGCCCTTGAAGTGAATCGCGGCCGGGTACAGCACCTTCGTGACGGGGCCCTCACCGCAGATCTGGCATGTTTCGGCAGGCGGATCGGACATCCGCTGAAAGAGTTCGAACGTGTGCCCCTTGGGGCATCGGTATTCGTAAGTAGGCATCGGAGAAAGGCCGCCCTTTGCAGGGGGAGATGCTAGCAGGGGGGTCGGGGGCTCCCGGCACTCGCGACGCCGGAGTGCCAGCCTCTCCCAGGCGCGGCAGAGCCTTCTCGTGGGCCGGCGACGGCTTCTGGGTCGGGGTCGGGGCGGTCGCCGTCGGGCTCGGTGCATTCCTGCTCTTGCGCCTCCACGCGCTGCCTCCGAACGAGGACGAAGTCCTCGCGTTCTTCATCAGCCACGGGAGCCTCGGCGAGGTGCTCGAGACCGTCCTCGGCGAGCGCGGCGGAGCGCCGCTCCACTACCTCCTCGCGTACCTCGTCGGACAGGTCGACCCGGGTCTGACGAGTCTCCGGCTGATCTCGGTCGCCTTCGCCGTCGCGAGCATTCCGGTGGCCGCGGCGGTCGTGGCCCGGCTGTCCGATCGCCGGACGGCTCTGCTCGCATCGGTCGTCACCGCGGCGAGCTGGACGATGCTCTACCACGGCATCTACGCGCGGATGTACAGCCTCTTCCTCTTCACCAGCGCGCTCTCGATCCTCTTGCTGCTGCGTGCGCTCGAGCGGAGCACGCGCGGCCGTTGGGCGGCCTGGGCGGCGGCGACCCTCGCGCTCCTCGCGGCGCAGCCCTACGGCGTGCTCGTCCTCGCCGCGCAGGTCGCCTACGTCGCCGTGCTCCGTCTTCGGCGCCCGCTGCCGCTGCGCTCGCCGCTGATCGCGCTCGCCGCCGTCGTCGTGCTCGCAGGCCCGCTCTGGCGGACGTACTTCGTGCTCGCGTCGCGCTTCGAGGTGGGCCTCGGGTCGGGCAGCGGCTCGGAGCTCGGCTCGCCGGTCGACGTCGTCGACTACCTCTGGGACGTCCTGGGCGACTTCACCGCGGGCTGGTTCTGGGTCGCGCTCCCGATCGCGGTCGTGTGCACGGTCGGCTTCGTCGTCCTGGCGGGGACGCGGCCGGAGCCCGCGATCCTCACCGCTGCGATCGCGGCCGTTCCCGTCGTCGCGCTGGTCGCCGCCCGCTCCGGCGCGGGAGCGTCGCTGGAGACGCGGCACCTCATCTTCGTCCTGCCCTTCACGGCCATGCTGTTCGTGCTCGGGCTGCGGTGGCTCGCGGCAGGCGCCGGCCGGGCCGGCCCGCCGCTGGTCGCCGCCGCCCTCGTGGTGCTCGTCGTCCTCGAGGTCGCCTGGGGGCTCGACCGGACGCGGTGGCTCTACACCGGCGAGCCCGAGAGCCGGACGGAAGCGCGCGAGGACGCGGCCGAGTGGCTCGCAGCCACCGGGCGGGCCGACGACGTCCTCCTCGGCTTCGAGCCCACTTACCTGGACGCCTGGGAGAAGGGGGCGCCGTTCGGCGACATCTTCATCCCGCGGGCCGACCCGAAGCTGGCGCTCGACGCGCTCGAGGACGTGGACGAGCCGCTGGGCCGAGGTGTCTGGGTGCTCGACGCCTCGGACGAGCTCGACCAGGACCGGGTCCGCCTCGACATCCCGCTGCGCTCGCCCGGGGCCGAGTTCGAGGCGCGCGCGTTCGGCCCGTTCCTGATCGTCCGCACGCTGGAGCCCGTCGGCGATGCCGAGTCGTTCCTCGAGGCGACGCTGCGCGTCCAGCAGCTGAGCGCCGAGCTGGAGATCGGGGACGCCGGCCGCAACTTCGTCACGGCAGAGGAGGCGCTGAAGCGGCTTCGCGAGGACGGCTAGGAGTTATTTCGCCGAGCCCTCCTAGGGGCGCTCGCGCGCCTCGCGCTCGACCAGCTCTTCGTAGCACGGGGCCTCCTCGAAGGCGGCGAGGCCCGCGGGCGTCTCGCGTCTCCGCGGCCGGGAGCGCACCTTCATCCGGCCCGCCGCCGCGAGGGCCGCCATGCTGCCGACGAGGCCGCCGAGCAGGAAGGTGCGGAGCCGCTTGCCTCGCTCGCCTTCCACGAGGCCGATTGTAGGGTCCGCGGCGTGATCTGCACGCTCGGAGACCTTCTCCTGGACGTGATCGTGCGCCTGGAGGGGCCGATCGCGGAAGATACGGACACCTATGGACGCACGCGCGTCGGAGCCGGAGGTCAGGCCGCCAACGTCGCCGCCTGGGTGGTGGCGCTGGGCGGACGCGCCCGATTCCTCGGCAAGCGGGCGCGCGACCCCGCGGGCCGTCTCCTCGCCGAGGAGCTCGCGGGACGGGGCGTGGAGCTTGCCGGGCCGGAGGTCGAGTCCGGCACGGGCACGGTTGTCTCGGTTGCGACGCCCAACGGAGCGAGGACGATGCTGAGCGACCGCGGAGTGTCGACCGAGTTCGCGCCGGAGGAGCTCGAGGCAGCCTGGCTGGACGGTTGCGAGTGGCTGCACGTGCCCGGGTACAGCCTCGTGCGCTCGCCGCTTCGCGAGACGGCGCTCGCCGCTGCAGAGAGCGTGCCTCGAGTGAGCGTGGATCTCTCCTCGACCGCGGCGATCGAGGAGTACGGAGTCGATTCCTTCCGCGAAACGCTTGCTGAGCTGAAGCCCGTAGTCGTGTTCGCCAACGAGGCCGAGTCCGATCTGGTTGGCAATCTCCACACCAGAACCGAGGTCGTAAAGCTGGGAGCGAAGGGCGCATTCGTCCGCAACTGGAGCGGCGGCCCAACCGGAGTCACGGACGCGGCCACGTACCCGGCGGCCGCGACAGGCGACGTCGTGGACACAACCGGGGCGGGCGACGCGTTCGCGGCCGGCTTCCTGCTCTCAGGGCCCGATCTGGCCGTCGAGGCCGCCGCGCGCTGCGTGGCCAAGATGGGAGCGATGCCCTAGCCGTGGCCGACCTGATCCGCATCCACCCCGAAGTGCGCGCCGCGCTCGAGGCCCGCAGACCCGTCGTCGCGCTCGAGACGACGCTCGTCTCGCACGGCTTCCCGAGCGGCGAGGGCGGCGCCGTCGCCACCGAGGCCGAGCGGCGAGTGCGGGCCGCGTGGGCGGTGCCGGCCACGATCGGCGTCATCGACGGCGTCATCCAGGTGGGGCTCGAGGAGGAGCAGCTCGCGCGCTTCGCCGATACGCCGGAAGCCCGGAAGGTCGGTCCGCGCGATCTCGCCGCGTGCGCTGCCCAGGGCGAGCTCGGCGCGACGACCGCCGGCGCGACGCTCGCGATCTGCCGCGCGGTCGGCATCGGCTTTCTCGGCACGGGCGGGCTCGGCGGCGTGCACCGTGGCTGGACGGAGCGGCCGGACATCTCGGCGGATCTCGGGGAGCTCGCGCGGACGGAGGCGCTCGTCGTCGCCTCGGGCGCGAAGTCCATCCTCGACGTCGACGCGACCGCCGAGCTGCTCGAGACCATCGGCGTGCCGGTGCTCGGCTGGAGGACGGACACGATGCCGCTCTTCTACTCGCGCGACGGCGGGCCGCCGGTCTCGGCGCGCGTGCTGACGGTCGAGGAGGTGGCGCAGATCGCGCAGTTCCACTGGCGGCTCGGCCGGCACTCGGCACTCCTGCTCGCTCGCCCGACGGACGAGAGCCTGGACGTCGAGCCCCTGATCCAGGAAGGCGTCGCCGAGGCTTCCAAGCAGGGCGTGCGAGGCCCGGACGTCACGCCCTTCGTGCTCGCCTACCTCCACGAGGCGAGCAGCGGCGCCACGGTCGAGGTCAACAAGAAGCTGATCGCCGAGAACGCCGCGCTCGCCGCCGAGGTGGCGGTGGCCTACGCCCGGCTCCAATGAGACGACTCTCCGCCCTCGGCACGCTCGTGATCCTGGCGGCCTGCGGCGGAAGCTCCGAGCCCGAATCGGCCCCGACCACGCAGGCGGCGCCGGAGCCGACGACCTCGACCGAGGCCGAGCCGACGACGGAGGAGACGACCACCGCGGAGACGACGACCGAGCAGGCGGAGCCTCCGCCGCAGCCGGCGCCTCCCGGCGTGCCGCGGTTCGTCGCCGGCTACCCAAGCTGGTTCAAGCTCAACGACGCCCCGATTCCCCCGCGCCAGTCCGATCCGCACGACGGGACGAAGAACGTCTTCGCCTCGAAGCGGCGCAACGCCGACGCCCAGTTCCCGGACGGGACGATCGTCGTCAAGGAGGCGATGCGGCCGGGCGCCGACTTCATCGGGCTGATCGCGGTCATGCGCAAGCGGCAGGGCGCCGACCCCGCGCACAACGACTGGGTCTTCGTCGAGTACACGCGCGAGGCGCCCGACGCGCGCTTCCAGGAGATCGCGAGCGGCTCCGTGTGCTGGAGCTGCCACATGGGCGCGCAGGACCTCGACTACGTGTTCACCCGCTGAGCGGGGCGTCACTCGTCGATGCGCTCGATGGCGACGATGTCCTCGGCGGCGAAGTCTTCCTCGCCGGCCTGACCCCAGCCGACGACGTCGCCGCTGGGCAGAACCGCGACCGGCTCGATCACGCGGCCGTCGCGGAGGAGGAGGCGCGTCTGGTGGGCGCCCCAGGCGTCCTGGGGCCACGAGGCGACCTCGGCTGCGAGCCAGTCCGGCAGTCGGGTCGGCTCGTCCACACTGACCCCGTGCGCGGCGCTAACCGCCGAGGAGCTTGATGAGGTCGTCGACCTCGAGCATCTCGTACGACTGCGTCTGCACGCTCCCGCGCGCGCCCAGCGAAATCGAGACCTCGGCGACGACGGCCGCGTTCTCGGCCTCGACGATGTTGACGAAGTCGTACGGGCCGAGCACGAACCACTGGTGGATCACCTTCGCGCCCAGCTCCTCGACGTCCTTGTTCACCTCGCGCAGGCGGTCCGGGTTCGCGCGGAGCGTCTGCAGGCCCTGATCGCTCAGCGTCGACAGCATCAGGTACTTGGGCATCTCTCCTCCTAGGCGGGTTCGCGGCCCGAGGATACAGCGGCCCGCGACCGCTGCTCGAAGTAGAGGACGGCCAGGCCGAGAAAGAAGAACGGCGCGAGGACGACCTGGACGATGGCGAGCGCGACGATCTGCCCGTTGTCCGCGAACCCGACGAGCAGTTGGGCGAGCAGGATCCCGAAGACGAAGTTGACGATCAGGAGCGCGGCGACCACCCCGGTCGCATGCAGATAGGCGAGCCTCGCGAGCACGATCGTTCGCTCGAGCGCGTACGCGGCGGTCTGAA
Source organism: uncultured Actinomycetes bacterium (assembly GCA_963839745.1). Classification (GTDB taxonomy): domain Bacteria; phylum Actinomycetota; class Thermoleophilia; order Gaiellales; family Gaiellaceae; genus JAIBJN01. The sequence continues at coordinate 138,734 of CAWIWC010000010.1, read as the reverse complement.
ACGTGCCGGCGCTCCCGCGTGTCTGCTCGACCATTGCGGCAGGCACGGCGAAGGCCGTCAACCCCAGCCAGAACGCGATGAGGATGAAGAGCACCGACAGATAGCCCGCGAGCGCGAACGGCAGCCCGACGACGGCCGCCAGCAGCAGGACGACCGGGAAGCGGACGAGGACCTGGGCCCACGCCTCGCGGAACGTGTCGCCCGCGACCAGCCGAACGGCGACCCCGCTCGCCATCGTGAACATGAGCGCCGTGACGACGTAGTAGAGGGCGACGTGGACGATCGCGGCCCCCAGGAGGACCGCCGCATACACGAGGCCGAGCCCGATCGCAGCCCGGAGCCGTTCTCCGTAGATCCGGATGGTCTCCGCGAGAAGATCGCCGAGCTTGAGCGGACGTTCGGGAGGCGACACGGCGAAACTCTAGGGTGCAACCGTGGAGATCCGCCGCGAGAACTACGAAGCCTTCGCGTCGCAGGCGCTCGTCGCGGCGCTGAACTCGGAGCTGCTCGACCGCTACGAGGGCTTCGACGGCTCGGGCGGCGAGCAGGTGGCCGCGGACTTCGAGCCGCCCGGCGGGGCCTTCGTGGTGGGCTGGGACGGCGAGGAGCCGGTCGCCTGCGGCGGCGTCATCCGCTACGACGAGACGACCGCGGAGATCAGACGGATGTACGTGGCGCCTTCAGCACGCGGCAGGGGTCTCTCCCGCGCCGTGCTGGAGGCGCTCGAGAACGAGGCGCGTCAGCTCGGCTACGAGTTCGTCCGCCTGGAGACGGGCGACCGGCAGCCAGAGGCGATCAAGCTCTACGCCTCGTCGGGCTTCGAGCCCATCCCGCGCTACGGCCCGTTCGCCGACGACCCGCGCAGCGTCTGTTTCGAGAAGCGCCTCTAGCCCGGCGCTGACCCGGTCGGCTGGAATAGGCTTCGGCCGTGGGCTACACGGTCTTCCAGTCGGGCGAGCTGGCCTTCGAGCCGCGGGGTGAGGACGACCCGCGCATGGTCGCGCGGATCACCGACGCGCTCGAGCACTCGCGCGCGAACGTCTGGCGCTACCCGCCCGGGGCGCAGGGGAAGCGGCACCGCGACCTCGGCCAGGAGGAGGTCTTCGTCGTGCTCGACGGGACGTTGACGGTCGACCTCGGCGACCCGCCCGAGCGCCACGAGGTGTCACGCGGCGGCGTCGTGGTCGTCGAACGCGGGACGATCCTCCAGCTCCGCAACGCCGGCGACGAAGAGGTCGTTCTCTTCATCTACGGCGCACCGCCGGAGACCGGCAAGTCCGAGTTCTTCGACCCGCTGCCCTTAGGCCGCTGCAGGCTCGGCGGCCGCGGCCTTCGCGAACGCCAGCTCGCCGTCCGCCACGTCCACGCGTACCACGTCACCCTCGGCGAAGTCGCCCTCGAGAAGCCGTAGCGCGAGCGGGTTCTCGACCAGGCGCTGCAGCGCCCGCTTGAGCGGGCGGGCGCCGTAGGTCGGGTCCCAGCCGGCCTCGGCAACGTGCTCCTTGGCGGCGTCGGTCAGCTCGAGGCCGAGGCCGCGCTCGGCGAGGCGGTCTCGCAGGCGGGCGAGCTGGAGCTCGACGATCTCGCCGAGCTGGTCGCGCGTGAGCGCCTGGAACTCGACAATCTCGTCGATCCGGTTCAGGAACTCCGGGCGGAAGAACTCGCGCATCGCCTCGGCCGTCCGCAGGTTCGACGTCATGATCACGACCGTGTTGCGGAAGTCGACGGTGCGGCCATGGCCATCGGTGAGGCGGCCGTCGTCGAGGATCTGCAGGAGGACGTCGAAGATCTCGGCGTGTGCCTTCTCGATCTCGTCGAGGAGGAGCACCGAGTACGGACGGCGGCGTACGGCCTCCGTGAGCTGCCCGCCCTCGTCGTAGCCGACGTAGCCGGGCGGGGCGCCGATCAGGCGGGCAACCGTGTGCCGCTCCTGGTACTCGGACATGTCGAGTCTGACCATGGCGCGCTCGTCGTCGAACATGAACTCGGCCAGGGCCCGTGCGAGCTCGGTCTTCCCCACGCCCGTCGGGCCGAGGAAGACGAACGACCCGATGGGGCGGTTGGGGTCCTGGAGCCCGGTGCGGGCGCGGCGAAGCGCGTTGGCGACCGCCTCGACGGCCTCGTCCTGGCCGACGACGCGCTGGTGGAGGCGCTCCTCCATGTGGATCAGCTTCTCCGTCTCGCCCTCGAGCAGGCGGTCGACCGGAATGCCCGTCCAGCGGCCGACGACGGCCGCGACGTCGTCCTCGTCGACCTCTTCCTTCACCATCGGCTGGAACTCCTGCTCCTCCCGCTCGGCCAGCTCGGCCTCGAGCGCGGGCAGCTCGCCGTAGCGGATCTCGGCCACGCGCTGCAGGTCGCCGGCGCGCTCGGCGCGCTCGGCCTCCATGCGCAGGTCGTCGATGCGCTGGGTGATCTCCTTGACGCGATCGAGCTGCTCCTTCTCCTTGGCCCAACGGGCGGCGAGCTCGTCCCGGACGCCCCTGGCGTCTGCAAGCTCCCGCTCGAGCGGCTCGCGCACGTCCTTCGACTCCTTGCCCATGGCGGCGAGCTCGATCTCGAGCTGGCGCACGCGGCGCTCGGCCTCGTCGAGCTCGAGCGGCGAGGAGTCGATCTCCATGCGCAGGCGCGAGGCGGACTCGTCCACGAGGTCGATGGCCTTGTCCGGCAGGAAGCGGTCGGAGATGTAGCGGTCAGAGAGCACGGCCGCGGCCACGAGTGCCGCGTCGCGGATACGCACGCCGTGGTGGGCCTCGTAGCGCTCCTTCAGGCCGCGGAGGATCGCGATGGTGTCGGCGACGGACGGCTCGCCGACGAGGACGGGCTGGAAGCGACGCTCGAGCGCGGCGTCCTTCTCGATGTGCTTGCGGTACTCGTCGAGCGTCGTCGCGCCGACGGCGCGAAGCTCCCCGCGCGAGAGCATCGGCTTGAGCATGTTGGCGGCATCGACGGCGCCCTCTGCGGCGCCCGCGCCGACGATCGTGTGCAGCTCGTCGATGAAGAGGATGATCTCGCCCGCGGACTCCGTGATCTCGTTGAGCACGGCCTTCAGCCGCTCCTCGAACTCGCCCCGGTACTTGGAGCCCGCGAGCAGCGCGCCGATGTCGAGCGCCCAGACGCGCTTCCCCTTCAGGCCCTCCGGCACGTCACCGGCGACGATGCGCTGCGCCAGCCCTTCGGCGATCGCGGTCTTGCCGACGCCCGGGTCGCCGATGAGCACGGGGTTGTTCTTCGTCCGTCGCGAGAGCACCTGGATCACGCGACGGATCTCCTCGTCGCGGCCGATCACCGGGTCGAGCTTGCCCGCCTCGGCGAGCTCGGTGAGGTCGCGGCCGAACTTCTCGAGCGCCTGGTAGGCGCCCTCGGGGTCGTGCGAAGTCACCCGCTGCGAGCCGCGCACCTGCGAGAGCGCCGAGAGGAGCGCGTCGCGCGGGACGACGTCCAGCGCGAGGAGCAGGTGCTCGGTCGAGAGGAACTCGTCCTCGAGCCTGCGCATCTCCTCCTCGGCCTTGTCGAGCAGGCTCGAGAAGTCCGTCGAGGCGCGCGGCTGCTGGGCGGTGCCCTGGACGGACGGCTTCGCGGAGAGCGCGGCCTCGGCACGGGCGCGTACGTCGGCGACGCCGTGCCCGGCGCGCTCGACGAGTGTGCGCGGAAGCTCCTGGTCGAGCAGAGCGAGCAGCACGTGCTCGGGGTAGATCTCGGGGTTGCCGGAGCGGCGCGCCAGCTCCTGTGCGGCGCCGACCGCCTCCTGCGACTTGGTTGTCAGCCTCGAGAAGTCCATGTCCTCTTCGTTGGTTGGGGAAGTGTCTGGCCGGGATCGCTGTAGAGCACGACCTCGCGGCGGTACTGGCGGTGGACGCGCTCGACCTCCTCGCGCATCTCGCGCTCCAGGCGCGCCAGCCGCGCCCGCAAGCGGCCGAGCTCGTCCTCGAGGCGGAGCACGGTCTCGACGCCCGCCAGGTTGAGCCCGAGCTCGCCGGTCAGTCGCTGGATCAGCCGCAGCCGCTCGAGGTCGGCTTCCGAGTAGAGGCGCGTGTTGCCGGGCGTGCGCCGCGGGCGCACGAGGCCCCTCGCCTCGTAGATCCGCAGCGTCTGCGGGTGCATGCCGACCAGCTCCGCGGCGATCGAGATCATGTAGCGCGGCCGGTCGTCGATCACGTCCGCAGCTCCTCGCGCACGTCGCGGTTGGACACCTTCTGGAGGTTCTCGATCGCCTCGCGCTCGGCCTTCGTGAGCTTCGTGGGCACGGACAGGCGCACGCGGGCGAGCAGGTCGCCCTTCTTGCCGCCGCCGTTCAGCTGCGGCGCGCCCTTTCCGCGCACACGAAGGAGCTTCCCGTCCTGCGAGCCGGCGGGGACCTTGAGCGAGATGCGCCCGTCGGGGGTCGGCACCTCGACCTCGGCGCCGAGCGCGGCCTCCGAGTACGTGATCGGGAACCTCGATCACGAGGTCGGCGCCTTTCCGTTCGAAGAGCTTCGAGGGCGCCACGCGCGTCGTGACGATCAGGTCGCCCTCAGGCCCGCCGCCGACGCCTGCCTCGCCCTTCCCCTTCAGCCGGATCTGCGTGCCGTCTCGCACGCCGGCGGGGATCTTCACCGTGTAGCGCTTCGTCCTGCGCTCGCGGCCGGAGCCGTGGCACTTCCGGCACGGCTTCTCGACGACGGTGCCGTCGCCGCCGCAGCGCGCGCACGGGCGCGAGAAGGCGAAGAAGCCCTCGTCCTCGGACGTGACGCCGCGGCCGCGGCAGACCGGGCAGATCGTCGGGGTCGTGCCCGGCTCCGCTCCGCTGCCGCGGCAGGTCGAGCAGGCGATCTCGAGCTCGACCGGGATCTTGGTGGTCAGGCCCTTGAGGGAATCCTCGAAGGAGAGGTTGACGGTCGCGCCCACGTCGGCACCGCGGCGGTCGCGGGCGCGCTCGCGCGTGGCCCCACTCCCGCGGCCGAAGAGGCCGCCGAAGAGGTCGCCGAGATCGCCCAGGTCGCCGATGTTCCCGGACCACTGGAAGCCTCCGCCCCCGGGCGCGCCCTGGAACATGCGCGAGCCCAGCTGGTCGTACTGCTTGCGCTTCTCGGGATCCGAAAGGACGTCGTAAGCGCCCTGGACCTCCTTGAAGCGCTCCTCCGCGCTCGAGTCGCCCGGATTGCGGTCCGGGTGGTACTGGCGGGCGAGCTTGCGATAGGCCTTCTTGATCTCGTCCGCGGAGGCCGTCTTCGAGACGCCCAGGGTCTCGTAGAGGTCCTTCACGCTTCGGGCGCCTCCTGCGAGATGACCACGCGGGCCGGCCGCAGGACGCGGTCGCCCAGCCGGTAGCCCTTCTGGATCACCTCGAGGATCGCCCCGTCGTCCTGCTCGGACGGCTGCGTGAGCAGCGCCTCGTGCACGTGCGGGTCGAACACGCCTTCGGTCTCGATCTCGACGAGCCCCTCCTTGGCGAGCGCCGAGCGGAGCTCGCGGTGTACCAGCCGGACCCCCTCCTCGAGCTTCGCCTCCTCGTGCTCCTCTGCGGCGACGAGCGCGCGCTCGAGGTCGTCGAGGACGGGCAGGAGCTCCTTGACGAGCCGCTCGTGCGCACGGGAGACGAGGCTCTCGTGGTCGCGGGCGGCCCGCTTGCGGAAGTTGTCGAACTCCGCGGCGACGCGCTTCAGGTCGGAGAGGTACTCGTCGCGCTCGCGCTCGAGGAGCGCGAGGCGCTCCTCGAGCTCGGCGACTGCCTGCTCGGCCTTCTCGGGGCGGGTCTGCTCCTCGGAGGCCATTACGACCGCTTCGCCTCCTCGTCGATGACCTCGTAGTCGGCCTCCTCGACGACCTCGTCCTCGTCGGGCGCGCCGTTGCCGCCGTCGCCGGCCGGCTGCGAGGCGGCCTGCTCGGCCTGCACCTTCTGGTACACGGCCTCGGCGAGCTGATGCGACGCCTGCATGAGCTCCTCGCTTTTCGTGCGGATGGCGGAGATGTCGTCGCCGCCGGCGACGCCGTTCAGCGCCTCGATGCGCTCCTCGATCGTCTTGACGGTCTCCTCGTCGAGGGACTCGCGGTGCTCGGCGAGGCTCTTCTCGGTCGAATAGACGAGCGTCTCGGCCTGGTTGCGGGCCTCGGCCAGCTCGCGCATGCGGTGCGCCTCGCCGGCGTGCTCCTCGGCGTCGGCGACCATGCGCTCGACCTCCTCGTCGGAGAGACCGGAACCTCCCTCGATGCGGATCTGCTGCTGGTTGCCGCTGCCGAGGTCCTTGGCCGAGACGTCGAGGATGCCGTTCGCGTCGATGTCGAAGGCGACCTCGATCTGCGGCATGCCCCGCGGCGCCGGCGGGATGCCGACGAGCTGGAACTTGCCGAGCGTCTTGTTGAACGAGGCCATCTCGGACTCGCCCTGGAGGACGTGGATCTCGACCGACGGCTGGTTGTCCTCGGCCGTCGTGAACGTCTCCGACTTCTTCGTCGGGATGGTCGTGTTGCGCTCGATCAGCGGCGTGAAGATCTGCCCCTTGGTCTCGATCCCCAGCGAGAGCGGGGTGACGTCGAGCAGGAGCACATCCTTGACCTCGCCCTTGAGGACGCCGGCCTGGATGGCCGCGCCCACGGCGACGACCTCGTCCGGGTTGACGCCCTTGTGCGGGTCCTTGCCGACGAGCTCCTTGACCTTCTCCTGCACGGCCGGCATGCGGGTCATGCCGCCGACGAGGACGACGTGTTCGATCTTGTCCGCCGTCAGGCCGGCATCGGAGAGCGCCTGCTTCGTCGGGCCGACGGTGCGCTCGAGCAGATCGTGCGTGAGCTCGTTCAGCTTCGCGCGCGTGAGCTGGAGGTCGAGGTGCTTCGGGCCCTCCTGCGTCGCGGTGATGAACGGCAGGTTGATCTGCGTCGACGTGGTCGAGGAGAGCTCGATCTTCGCCTTCTCCGCGGCCTCGTAGAGGCGCTGGAGCGCCATCTTGTCGGCAGCGAGGTCGATGCCCTGGTCGCGCTTGAACTCCGCAACCATCCAGTCGACGACCGCCTTGTCGAAGTTGTCGCCGCCGAGGTGGTTGTCGCCGTTCGTGGCCTTCACCTCGAAGACGCCCTCGCCGAGCTCGAGGACGGAGACGTCGAACGTCCCGCCGCCGAGGTCGAAGACCAGGATCGTCTGGTCGGCTTCCTTGTCGAGCCCGTACGCAAGCGAGGCCGCGGTCGGCTCGTTGATGATGCGGAGGACGTTGAGGCCGGCGATCTTGCCGGCGTCCTTCGTCGCCTCCCGCTGGGCGTTGTTGAAGTACGCGGGCACGGTGATGACCGCGTCGGTGACCGTCTCGCCGAGATAGGCCTCGGCGTCGGCCTTGAGCTTCTGGAGCACCATGGCCGAGATCTCCGGCGGCGCGTACTCCTTCCCGCCCGCCTTCACGCGGGCGTCTCCGTTCGGGCCTGCGATGACCTCGTACGGGACGATCTTCATCTCCTCGGAGACCTCCGAGTACTTGCGCCCCGTGAAGCGCTTGATCGAGAAGACCGTGTTCTCGGGGTTCGTGACCGACTGCCGCTTCGCGGGCGCGCCGACGAGGCGCTGGCCGTCCTTCGCGAACGCGACGACGGACGGGGTCGTCCGGCCGCCCTCGGCGTTCGGAATGACGGTCGGCTCGCCTCCTTCGAGCACGGCGACACAGGAGTTCGTCGTGCCGAGATCGATGCCGATGGTTCGTGCCATGTGCTGATTCCCTCCGTTTGCTGGCTTTTTCAGGCTAGGCTCAGAAAATCTAAGCCGAGTTATAGCAGATCACTAGCCAGCCCTGGAGGGCAGCGGCCAAGCGGGTTCCGCGGGCTCAGGAAACGGCCGCGACGATGCGGTCGAGCGCCTCGCGCAGATGCTCGCGCATCGTGTCGCGAGCCCTGGCATCCGGGAGCTTCTCGAGGTGCGCCGTGATCGTCGTCTTCCCCGACTGCGAGCGCGAGAGCGCGAACTGGAGGGTCGCCGGCGCGGCCCAGCCCTCCGGCTGCCACGTCAGGCGCAGGCGGTCGCCGGGCTTCACGACGCGGATCTCGCCGCTCGCCTCCGGCACCGAATACCGCTCGCCCTTGCGGAACGCGACGCCCTCGCCGAGCCAAAGCTCCGGCCGCGACGTCAGCAGCTCCCAGACGTCGTCCTCCGAGGCGGCGACGCTGCGGCGCACGCCGACCTCGAAGCCGGCCGCGGCGGTCTCCCCGACGACGCGCTTGCCGCGCGCCTGCTCGTAGCCGACCGTCAGCGACTGCCGCCACCAGCCCGTCGTCGTGTCGCCGTGCTCGCGCTTCAGGTACGCCACGATCTCCTTGTGGTCCCAATCGGCGGCCCCGGCGGCGTCCAGCGTCTCCAGCCATTCGTCCCAGTCCTTGCCGGTCGCCTCGCGCAGGGAGTCCGAGGAGATCCGGTCGAGCATCTGACCCTTGGTCATCTCATCCTCCTGTTCGTACGGCCTGGCTCATCGTTCCCGATCCGCGACGACCTGGAGCGTCGCCAGCTTGGGATCGGCGCAGTAGGAGAGTCTCGTGCCGCCCGCGGCGGCCTCTCGCAGCGCGTCGACGAGCTGCTGGGAGACGACCTCGCCCGGTGCGATCGCCGGGATCCCGGGCGGGTAGGGCGCGACCATCTCGGCCGCCACCCGGCCGCCGGCGGCCTCGGCGGCGACGGTCTCCCGCGCGGCGAAGAAGGCTTCGCGCGGGGTCATGGCGGTCTCGGGATCGACGTCCCAGACCGCGCTCGCCGCTCCCGGGGACCGCGGCTCACCGCGGCGCTTGGCGAAGGAGGCGACGAGCGCGTCGCAGAGCTTCTGCACGCCCGCCTCGGTGTCGCCGATCGTCAGGAGGGGCACGAGCGTGTCGCGGTTGGCGAGCTCGAAGCGGATGCCTTGCGCGAAGAGGTCGGCCTCGACTTCGAGCCCGTCGGCGCCCGTGGCCGGGAGCGCGAGAGCGAGCTTCGTCGGGTCGTCGGAGTCGACGATCGCCAGGCCCTCGACCTCCCCGAGCCGCTCGCGGACGAGGGCGGCGAGGCGCAGCGTCTCGGTGAGGAGCTCCTCCCCGCGCATCGCCATGATCTGGCGCGCCCGGTCGAGGCTGGCGAGCAGCGCCGCGGAGACGCTCGTCGTGTGGAGGAGCTCGAAGGACTCGTCCAGGCGCGCGAGGTCGAGCCGCTCGCCGCGCGCGAGCAGGTAGGCACTCTGCGTGAACGCGGCCAGAGTCTTGTGCGCCGAGGTGACGAACCCGTCCGCGCCGAGCGCGATCGAGTGCGGAGGCAGATCGGGGTGAAACCCGAGGTGGGCGCCCCAGGCCTGGTCGACGACGAGCGGGACGCCGGCCGCGTGGGCGAGCTCGGCGATGCGCGGCAGGTCGGAGAGGACGCCGACGAAGTTGGGCTCGACGAGGAACACGCCGCGCGCGTCGGGCGTCGCGGCCAGGGCGTCCGCAACCCGCTCGGGCGGTAGCGCCAGCGGCAGGCCGGTCTGCGGGTCGACGTCGGGCCGCACCCACACCGGGTGGAGCCCGGAGAGCACGAGGCCCGCGAGAACGGACTTGTGCGTGCTCCGCGACACGATCGCCCGATCGGCGGGCCGTCCGAGGGCGAGCGCGAGCGCCTGGTTGCCCTCCGTCGACCCGTTCCCGCAGAACCGGCAGAGATCCGCGCCCCAGAGCGCGGCCGCGAGGCGCTCGGCCTGGCCGAGCACGTCGGAGCGCATGTGCAGGTCGTCGGCCCCCGAGGAGAGCGGCAGGTCGAGACGGAGGAGGTCGTCGGCGAGGTGCGGCGCGCGCTTGTGCCCCGGCGTCGTGAACGGCGTGATGCTCGGATCGGCCAGGTAGGCGGCCGCGGCGTCGGCGAGGGGGGTCCGGCTCTGGTCCACGGTGGCCGGTTCTACCGGATCGGCCGGTCGGGCGTGGCGGCGTCGACTAGCGGCCGGGCTCGGTGACCGCGGTCGGCGCCTGCGCAGGGCGGCGACGGCGGAGGCCCCGGCCCGGCTCGAGGGCTGCGCCGCTCGCTCGGAGGATGAGCGCGACCGAGACGACGATCGCCGCGCCGGCGACGACCATCTGCACCGTGATCTCCTCACCGAGGATCGCCCAGCCGAGGATGACCGCGACGATGGGGTTCATGTACGCGTACGTGGCGACGAGCGAGATCGGGGCGGCGCGCAGGAGCCAGACGTAGGCCGTGAAGCCGACCAGGCTCCCGACGACGATCAGATAGAAGACCGCGAGCAGCGCGTCCCAGGTCCACGTCGCCTCGCCGATCTCGCCGCCGGCGATCGAGACGATGGTGAGCAGGATGCCGCCGCAGATTGCGCCGAGGCCCGCCGAGACGAGCGGGCGCTTCGGGAGCGGGGCGCCGCGCGAGTAGAGGGACCCCGCCGACCAGGCGAGCGCGCCGAAGACGATCACGAGCGCGCCGAGGCGGTCGACCGATCCCTGCCCGAAGGGGTCGAAGAGGAACGCGAGCCCGATGAAGCCGAGCATGAAGCCGACGTACGCCGACGGCCGCAGGCGCTTCCCGAAGAAGACGCGGTCGAGCAGCGCCATCCAGATCGGGATGCTCCCGACGAGCAGCGCCGCGACACCCGCGGGAACGGTCTGCTGCGCCCACGCCAGGCTCCCGTGGCCCAGCACGAAGAGTGCTCCGCCGAAGATGAAGCCCGCCACGATCGTCGGGCGTCCGATCCGGTCGCCCTCCCGGTCGCCGCGCGGGAGCGCCCACGCGAGCAGGGCGGCTCCCGCGATCAGGTGGCGCAGCGCCATGGACAGGAACGGCGGGAGATCGCGGACCGCGATCGCGAGGGCGATGAAGGTCGAGCCCCAGACGACGTAGATCGTCACGAGGGCGAACCAGACCCGCGCGCTGTACCTGGCGGCCATGCTCTCAGCATGCCGATCGCGGGTCGATCAGCTCAAGTCGAGTTCTGCGGCGCTTCGATCAGTCCAGCTGATCGCCGGCCCGGAAGCAGGTGAGGCGCCCGAGCGACTCGGGCGCCTCACATCGAGCGAAGAGAATCGAGCGGCTAGATGCGCTCGCGAGCCTCGTCCCGAGCCTCGTCGAGCTGTTCCTTGCCCTCGCCGACCTTCTGCTGCGCCTGACCCTGCTTCTCGCGCAGCTCGTCGTCGGTGAGCTTGCCCTCCGTCTCCTTGATCTTTCCTTCGACCTTGTCTCGCATGCCGTCATCCACGAGAGACCCCTTTCGTCGCGGCTTGAGCCGTCTGGATTCCCGAGGCATGCAGTCCGGAAACCCCTCAGAAGCTACGCTTGACGCGTGGAGCGGCTCGTCGACAGGCTGGGGCGGCCGATCCGGGATCTCCGCATCTCGGTCACCGACCGCTGCAACTTCCGCTGCGTCTACTGCATGCCGAAGGAGGTCTTCGGCCGCGACTATCCGTTCCTCCCCCGCGCCGAGCTCCTGACCTTCGAGGAGATCGAGCGCGTTGCCCGGACGTTCGCCGGCCTGGGCGTCGAGAAGATCCGCATCACGGGCGGGGAACCGCTGCTGCGCCGCGATCTCGAGACGCTGCTGGAGATGCTGGCCGCGATCCCCGGCGTCGACCTGACGCTGACGACGAACGGCGCCCTGCTGGCGCGCAAGGCGCAGGCGCTCAAGGACGCCGGGCTCGACCGCATCACGGTGAGCCTGGACTCGCTCGACGACGAGACCTTCCGCGCGATGAACGACGTCGACTTCCCCGTCGAGCGGGTGCTGGCAGGGATCGACGCGGCGCTCGCGGCCGGCCTCGCGCCCGTGAAGGTGAACGTCGTCGTCAAGCGCGGCGTCAACGAGGACGCGATCCTCCCGATGGCCCGCGCGTTCCGCGGCACGGGCGTCGTCCTGCGCTTCATCGAGTACATGGACGTCGGACACACGAACGGCTGGCGGCTCGACGACGTCGTCCCCGCCCGGGAGATCGTCGCCGCGATCGACGCGGAGCACCCCCTCGAGCCCGTCGAGGCGCAGTACCGCGGCGAGGTCGCGAACCGCTGGCGCTACCGCGACGGGAGCGGCGAGGTCGGCGTGATCGCCTCGGTCACACAGCCCTTCTGCGGTGACTGCACGCGGGCGCGGCTCTCCGCCGAGGGAAAGCTCCACACCTGCCTCTTCGCCACGACTGGCCACGACCTCCGCGCGCTGGTGCGCGGCGGCGCCTCCGACGCCCAGCTCGCCGAGGCGATCGCCGGGATCTGGGCGGTGCGCGACGACCGCTACTCGGAGCTCCGCACGGCCGAGACCGCCGACCTGCCGAAGGTCGAGATGTCCTACATCGGCGGCTAGGCCGAGGCTGGGCTAGCTGCCGAAAGGCGGATCGGCGAGCACGACCGACGTCTCGACCTGACGCTCGGGGATCGTCCAGTACCTCTCGAGGAGCGCGGTCTTCCGCTCCGGCGTCACGAGCTCGAAGCCGTGGCGGCGATAGAAGCGGATCGCCCACTCGGCCGAGGCCCACGTGCCGATGAGCATGCGGCGGGTCGTCTGACCCCGGAGATGGCCGAGCAGGGAGCCCCCGATGCCATGCCCCTGGCGGTCGGGCAGCACGTAGGCGTGCCGGATCAGGTCGACGTCGTCCACGGCCTGGATGCCCATGACGCCGACCAGCTCGCCGCCCAGCTCGTATCCCCAGAACGTGACGCCCTCCTCGATCTCGCGATCGAGCTCGTCGGGCCGCATGTACGGCACGCGCCAGCGATCGTCGGGGATCACACCGCGGTAGGCGGCGGCTGCTGCGACGTTCACGATCTCCAGGATCGCCGGGCGCTCGTCGTCGCGGCACGGCCGGATGCTGCCCACGACGTCAATGTATCGGCGCACGTCGTATGTGCCTTTCACCACTTGTGAAACGGGGGAAAACCGAACCGACACCGCCGCTAGACTGGGCTTGTGACCGCTGTCGGCCGGTATCTGCCCAATGGCTGGAAAGACTTTTTCTTCCAGCTTTCGCTGTGGCTTGGTTTCGGTCTGGTGTACCAGATCGCCCGCGGCATCGCCGATCGAAGCACCCTCGAAGCAGTCCAGAACGGCCTCACCGTCATCGACGCCGAGCGGGCGTTCAACGCCCTCGTCGAGGTGGACATCCAGCAGGCGGTCCTGCACGGGGGCGACCTCGCGCTCGAGGCGGTCAACCTCACCTACTGGCTGTCCCAGTTCCCGGTGCTCGGCCTGTCGCTCCTCTGGATCTACTTCATGCGGAACGACGCGTTCGTCACCGTTCGCAACTGGGTCTTCGCCACGAACCTGCTCGCGCTCGTCGGCTACGTGCTCATGCCGACCGCGCCACCGCGCATGTTCCCCGAGTTCGGCTTCGTGGACACGCTGGCCCAGTCCTCCGCGGTCAACCACGGCAGCGGGCTTATCGAGCTCGCCTCGAACCCGTACGCAGCCATGCCGAGCGTGCACGCGGCCGACGCGCTGATCATCGGCTTCGCCATGGCGACGCTCGTCAAGAGCCGCTGGGCCGCGATCCTCTGGACGCTCTGGCCGACGTGGGTCTGGTTCTCGGTCATGGCGACCGGCAACCACTTCTGGCTCGACATCGTGGCCGGAGTAGGCGTGGCCTTCATGGGCGCGACGATCGTGTCGTGGGCCCAGGAAGGGCGCCCCGCGGTCACGCCCGCGCTCTACCGCTGCGGGCACCGCCGGTGGTAGCCTCGCTGCGTTGAGCAGCCCTCAGCAAGCCGAGCGCGCGAAGAAGACCTACCAGGACGAGGCCCGCCGCATCGCGAGCCGGTCGATCGCCGGCCTCGAGCGGACGAGCGTCACCCCGGACGCGCTCACCGTGGCCGGCGTCAGCCTCTGCATCGCGGGCGCCGTGGTCGTCTACTTCGAGTACGTCACGCACTGGTTCTACTTCGTCGGCGGGCTCATGTTCGTCGTCGGGAGCGTGCTCGACATCCTCGACGGCGCTCTCGCCCGGCGCAGCGGGAAGGGCACGCCGTTCGGTGCCTTCCTCGACTCGACCGTCGACAGGGTGGGCGAGGGCTTCATGCTCGGCGCCGTCGGGCTCGTGATGATGCGCGACGGCTACGAGTGGGGCGTCGCCGCGGCCTTCGCCGCCATCGGAGGCTCGTTCCTCGTCAGCTACACGCGTGCGCGCGCAGAGGCGCTCGGCCTCAAGGGCGACGTCGGCATCGGAAGCCGTGCGGAACGGGTCATCGTGCTCTCGGTCGGGCTGGGCCTCGCTCCGTTCCACGAGCTCGTCCTGCCGATCACCGTCACGCTCCTCGCCGCGGCGGCCTGGATCACGGTCGTGCAGCGAGTGCTATCAGTTCGGCAGCAGCTCCGCGCCAGCTGATACTCTGCTAGCAGTCTTTATGGCTGCTAGCAGAACAAGCCTCCTCGTCCGCATGCCTTCCGCGCTCAAGCGCGCGCTCGCGCGCGAGGTCTCGCGGCGGCAGGGGACGATGAACGACGTCGCCGTCTCGATCCTCGCCGAGCGCTTCGGCGTCGAGTTCGAGCCGAGCGGGCGCCGCGGCGGCTCCACCCCTGGCGCGAGCGGCGCGGTGCTCCTGCGCGTGCCTCCGCCTCTCAAGGCCGCGCTCAAGGACGAGGCCGACCGTTCTGCTAGCACGACGAACCAGCTCGTCGTGACAACACTCACCGCAGCACTCACAGGAAAGGACGATATGGCCAGCACGAACGGGAAGACCAACGGGAGGGCGCGGTCCGAGGACAAGGTCCGCGTTGCCGTCATCGGCGTCGGCAACTGCGCCAACTCCCTGCTCCAGGGAGTCGAGTACTACAAGGACGCCGATCCGGACGCCTTCGTCCCGGGTCTGATGCACGTCGACCTCGGCGGCTATCACGTCCGCGACGTCGAGTTCACTGCCGCCTTCGACGTCACGACGGACAAGGTCGGCAAGGATCTCGCCGACGCCATCTGGGCGCACCCGAACGACACCTACAAGTTCGCCGACGTCCCCAAGACGGGCATCACCGTCTCCCGCGGCATGACGCACGACGGGCTCGGCAAGTACATCTCCGAGGTGGTCGAGAAGGCCCCCGGCGACACCGACGACGTCGTCGAGATCCTCAAGGAGACGAACACCGACGTCGTCGTCAACTACCTCCCGGTCGGCTCCGAGGAGGCGACCAAGTGGTACACGGAGCAGATCCTCAAGGCCGGGTGCGCGATGGTGAACTGCATGCCCGTGTTCATCGCCAAGGGCGGCTACTTCGGGAACCAGTTCGAGCAGCACGGCCTTCCGATCATCGGCGACGACATCAAGTCGCAGGTCGGCGCCACGATCACGCACCGCGTCCTCACCTCGCTCTTCCGCGAGCGCGGCGTCCATCTCGACCGGACGATGCAGCTCAACGTCGGCGGGAACTCGGACTTCCTCAACATGCTCGAGCGCGAGCGCCTCGAGTCGAAGAAGATCTCGAAGACGAACGCGGTCACGTCCATGCTCGACTACGACATGGGCGCCGGCAACGTGCACGTCGGCCCGTCCGACTACGTGCCGTGGCTGACCGACCGCAAGTGGGCCTACATCCGCATGGAGGGCACGTCCTTCGGCGACGTGCCGCTGAACGTCGAGCTGAAGCTCGAGGTCTGGGACTCCCCCAACTCGGCCGGCATCGTCATCGACGCCGTGCGGCTCGCCAAGCTCGCCCTCAACAACGGCGTCTCCGGCGCCCTCGAGGGCCCGAGCGCCTACCTGATGAAGTCGCCTCCCAAGCAGATCATCGACGACGAGGCGCACGATCTCACCGAGGCGTTCATCAAGAAGTACGCGCGCAAGACCGCGAAGGTCGCCGCGAAGGCCTAGCGCCTGGAACGACGAGGGGCCGGCTCGCGCCGGCCCCTCGATCTCTCGTAACACTTTGTTACTTGACGGGGTTCGCCTACCAGGAAGCGACGACCCGGCAAGGCCCGCCCGAGCCCTCTTCCCACGGGATCAGCCCGACGTACGCAGTCGCGCCGCTCGGCGGGATGCAGTCGAGGCCGGTGAGGTTCTCGATCCCGTAGCGGTCGGTCCCCAGGTACTGGACGTGCACCGGAAACGTGGCGGAGTTGCCGGGGTCGAGGCTGAGCGTGTCGATGCCGATCGCGGTGACGTCGCGCTTCTCGGCGACGTAGAGCGCGGCCTCGAGGCCCCAGCCCGGGAAGTTGTAGTTCGGGAAGGCCGTGCCGCCCTTGAACGCGAGCGGATCGTCGACCTTGTCGGCCCAGCCCGAGTCGGCCGCGACGAGGGCCCCTCGGGGGATCTTGCCGTGCTTGCGCTCGAAGCGCCTGATGTCGTCGACCTCGACCATCGCGTTCGGGTCCTGCCGCGCCTTCTTGCGGATGTCGACGACCACGACCGGGATGATCAGCTCGGGGACCGTGATGTCCGGCGACAGGCGGCCGCCCGGGATGAAGTGCCCTGGGACGTCCATGTGGGTTCCCGAATGCTCGCCGAAGGTCCACTTCTGGGCGTAGAACCCGTCCGTCGCGTAGTTGGCGATCGTCTCGCGCTCCGGCTCCTCGCCGGTGACGAAGACCGGGAAGCCCTCCCGGAAGGTGTGCGTGAGGTCGCAGAAGCGCCGCTTTCGTCCGCGGCCGTTCGCGAGAGCGCTCGCGGGGAAGCTCGCAGCCAGGGCAGCGCCTGCAGCGCCCGCCAGCACGGACCGCCGGCTCACCCTCGACGCCCCCTCCGCCTCGAGCTGGTCACGAACGATCTGAGCAGTGCCCGGAGAACACATTCTTCCTCCTCTCCACGGGGTTGAGAGTGCGACGCTACCGCGGGCCGCGGAAGCCTTCAAGGGCGGACGTAGAATCGACCAGGTGACGCTTCGCATCTGCATGGTGACGCCGTTCGCCTGGTCGCAGCCGCACCCCGTCAACGACCACGTCGCCGGAGCGGCCGCGGAGCTCCGCGGGCGCGGGCACGAGGTCGTCGTCCTCGCTCCCTCCGGGCGGGCAACCGAGCTGGCCGCCGGGCGCCGGGCGTTGAAGCAGCTCGGCCGCAGCGGAACGCCACTCGAGGACGTCGTCGCGCTCGGCCCTGCGATCCCGATCTCGCGCAAGAGCCGCCTCGGGGTGCCGATCGGCGTGCGCGCGAACCTCGAGCTGGCGCTCTCGCGCGATCGCTTCGACGTCGTCCACGGGCACGAGCCCGGCCTCCCGAGTCTCTCCTACCTGGCCCTCCGCGACGCGCGCGGGCTGGCGGTGGCCACGTTCCACTCGCCCGAGCGGCTCGGGTATCCGCCGGGGAAGAAGCAGCGCGAGCGGCTCCTCGGGCGCGTGGACGCGCTGACGGCCGTGAGCGAGGAGGCGGCCACGGCCGCTGCCGTGCGGTTCCCTGGCGACTATGCGCTCCTGCCGCGAGGGGTCGACCTCGAGCTCTTCCAGCCCGCGAAGCCCCGCGCACGGTTCGTGCTCGAGTGGCGCACCGAGGAGCTCCCGCGCCTGCGGGCCGCCTTCCGCGCCCTCGCGGAGCTGCCGGGTTGGGAGCTACTCGTCCTGCGAACGACCTCGCTCTCCGGAAGACCGTACGTCCCGCGCGCGTTCCGCGGCCGGGTCCTTGTCCGCACTGCGCTCGACGCCCGCGGGCGCGCCGAGGCGCTGGCCGGCGCCGCCGGCCTCGTCCCCGCCGCGAGAGGGAACGAGCGCCTGCCGCTCGAAGCCGCTGCGACCGGAGTCCCCGTCGTCGTCCCGCCCGGCGCGGACGACCAGCCCGAGCTGGTCGGCGCCGCGCTTGCCCGCCTCGGCGAGGACGAGAAGTGGCGCGCCCGCAGCGCCGAGGCCGCGAGGCGGGAGGTCGCGGGCCAGGGCTTCGCACAGCTCGCCGACGCGCTCGAGCGGACGTACTCCAAGGTGCTGGGCAAGCGGCGGGCGGCTCGCACCCAGGCCGCCGACCCGCTCGCCGATCGCCCCTTCGTGCTCGCCGACCTCCACATGCACACCGACCACTCGCACGACTGCGCCGTTCCCGTGCCCGCGCTCCTCGACCACGCCGAGAGCATCGGCCTCGGCGCGATCGCGGTCACCGACCACAACGTCTTCACCGGCGCCCAGGAGGCGGTGCAGCTCGCCCGCGACCGCGACCTGATCGTCATCCCGGGCGAGGAAGTGAAGACGGACTCCGGGGAGGTCATCGGCCTCTTCCTCGAGGAGGAGATCCCCCGGGGCATGTCCATGGGAGACACGATCGCGGCGATCCGCGAGCAGGGTGGCGTCGTCTACCTCCCCCACCCCTTCGACCGGCTGCACACGATCCCGGACCCGACCACGCTGCACCGTCATCTCGCGGAGATCGACGTCTTCGAGGTCTTCAATGCCCGCCTGCTCTTCGAGGCCATGAACGACGAGGCGCTGCGCTTCGCGCGCAAGTACAACCTGACCATGGGCGCGGGCTCGGACGCGCACGTGCTCCAGGGCGTCGGCACCGGCCTCGTCCGGCTGCGCGCCTTCGAGACGCCCGAGGAGTTCCTCATCAGCCTGCGGAACGCGGAGATCGTGCGGCGCCCCAAGTCGCTCCTCTACCTCCAGGGCCTGAAGTGGGTCGCCCAGGCCCGCGAGCGGAGGGCGAAAGCAGGGGTCCGGTAGGAGGACGGCGAGGGGACCCCGAATACCGTTCGCGACCCCGTGCCTGTGTCCGCCGACGACATCTCCGAGCGATACCTGAAGAAGGCGATTGCCGAGATCAACGATCTCGGCCACGAGATCGCCCAGTCGGCAGGGTCCGAGCGCGTGCCTGTCCTCGGGTCGGGCCACCCGCTGGCGGACATCATGCTCCTCAAGCACACGCCGCAGGTCGCGGAGGTGCACGAGGGCGTCGCGTTCTTCGGCCGCGCTGGGCAGGCTGTGCTCAAGTCGATCCAGCGCCTCCGGGTCGACGCGATGGCGATCTACGGGACGAACTGCATCAAGTTCGAAGGGGCCCCCGAGGAGGACACGTCCCGGTGGCTGGCGCGGGAGCTGCACGTCGTCCAGCCGAAGATCGTCGTGGTCATGGGGCAAGATGCCCTTTCATGCCTGAACGCCGTCAGGTTCCCGCTGGCGACGGAGGTCGAGGACCGGATGGGCGAGATCCAGCGGTTCACGCCGACGATCGACGCCCTGCTGACCCCGAGCGTCGACGACTCCCTGGACGAGACCAAGTCCAAGCGGGCCTTCTGGGACGCGTTCAAGGCTCTCGGCCCCTGGTGGTCCGAGTTGCCGCCGTACTAGCGGTCCTCACGGCGCTCGCCGTCTACTACGCGGTCTCGGAGTCGCTCTTCAACCTCGGCCTCTGGGGCGACGTCGCGTTCGTCGGGCTCGTCCTCATGCCCGCGTTCTTCTCGCTGACGTGGCTCGCGGTGCCGTTCTGGCAGCGGGCGCATCCGTCGATGGTGCCGGTCGCCATCCTCATGCTGTTCCCGATCACGGCGATCTTCGAGCTCGCCGGGCTCGACGTGGCGGCGAACTTCGCGAAGTTCGCGGCCGTCACGGCGGCCGGGTTCTGGGTGCTCACCTTCTTCGAGGAGGTCAGCTGGGTGCTGCTCGTCGCGCTCCTGATCGTCCCGGTGGACATCTACTCCGTCTTCCGCGGCCCGACGAAGGTGATCGTGGAGCAGCAGCCGCAGGTCTTCGACGCGCTCTCGATCGCGTTCCCGCTCCCCGGCGAGCACAACTCCGCCCAGCTCGGCCTCCCGGACGTGCTCTTCTTCGCGCTCTTCCTCGGGGCCACGATCGTGTTCGCACTGCGGCCCGGCCTCACCTGGGTGCTGATGACGCTCTCCTTCGGCACCACGCTGGCGCTCGCGGTCGCGTTCGAGATCTCGGGGCTGCCGGCGCTGCCACTTCTGTCGGCCGCGTTCCTCCTCGCCAACGCCGACCTGATCTGGAGGCGGCTCCGCACCCGCCGCCCGCGCGAGCCGGAGCCCGAATGAGGATCGCCGCGCTCTACGACATCCACGGGAACCTGCCCGCGCTCGAGGCGGTGCTGGCGGAGGTCGAGGAGGCCGAGCCCGACGTCGTGGTCGTCGGAGGCGACGTCGTCCTCGGGCCGATGCCGAGCGAGACGCTCGAGCTCCTCCTCGCGCTTGGCGAGCGAGCGCTCTTCGTGCGCGGGAACTGCGACCGGCTGATGAACGAGGAGATCACCGAGGGCGGCCTCAACGCCGACCGCGCCCGCTGGTCGGCCGAGCAGCTCGACCGCGGGCAGCGCGCCTGGCTCGGGGCGCTCCCCGACACGCAGTCCGTGGACGTGGACGGCCTCGGGCCCACGCTCTTCTGCCACGGGTCGCCGCGCAGCGATGAGGAGATCCTGACGGCGATCTCCTCCGACCTCCGCGTCGCCGAGGCGGTTGCAGGCGTCGCGGAGGACATCGTGGTCTGCGGCCACACGCATGTGCAGTTCGACCGCCTGGCCGCCGACAAGCGGCTCGCGAACGCCGGCAGCGTCGGCATGCCGTACGAGTCGCTGCCCGGCGCCTACTGGGCGCTGCTCGGCCCCGGGCTGGAGCTGCGCCGGACGGACTACGACCGCGAGGCGGCGGCCGAGGCGATCCGCGCGACGGGCTTCCCGGACGCGAACGAGTTCGCCGAGGAGAACGTCCTCACCATCCCGAGCGGCCACGAGGCGACGGAGCTGTTCGAGCGCATGGCGACCGTAGAGTCCCCGCCGGCCAAGGAGTAGGCCGCGGGCGGGCGGACGTGCGCAAGTAACACTTTGTTACTTGGGCTCGGCGATCACCCGCGGGTGAAGAGCGCGACCGTCTCCACGTGCGGCGTGTGCGGGAACATGTCGACGGGTCGGGCGCGCTCGAGGCGGTAGCCGTGCTCCTGCACGAGCTCCTTCGCGTTGCCGGCGAGGGTTGTCGGGTTGCAGGAGACGTAGACGAGGCGCGGGGCCTCGAGGGCGGCGATCCGGCGCACCGCCTTGCCGACCAGCCCGGCCCGCGGCGGGTCGACGAGGATCACGTCGGGCGGGCCTGCGCGGTCGCGGAGCTCGTCGAGGTCGCGCCCGGCGTCGCCGGCGAAGAAGGCAGCGTTCGAGATCCCGTTGAGCGCGGCGTTCTCGACCGCACAGGCGACCGACTCTTCCGAGTACTCGATCCCCCAGACCGTGAGCGCCTCGCGGGCAAGCGTGAGCCCGATCGTCCCGATGCCGCTGTAGAGGTCGTACACGGTCTCGTTCCCGGTTAGCGCCGCGTACTCCGCGGCCAGCGAATAGAGCACCTCGCACATCTCGGTGTTCGTCTGCAGAAAGGCGTTCGGCCGGACGCGGAAGCGGAGGTCGAGGATCCTCTCCTCGATCGCCTCCTCGCCCCAGAGCAGGT
This sequence comes from uncultured Actinomycetes bacterium, assembly GCA_963839745.1. Taxonomy (GTDB): domain Bacteria; phylum Actinomycetota; class Thermoleophilia; order Gaiellales; family Gaiellaceae; genus JAIBJN01. Next base: position 117,525 of record CAWIWC010000010.1, on the reverse strand, counting down.
CGGAGGGCAGGTTCGTGACCTCGGCCGGCGTGTCGTTGACCGCCCAGTGGATCGAGCGGACCTCGGGGAAGGCGCGCAGCGCCTCGATCAGGCCGTCGGCGCCCTGGAGGTCGCCCGGGGCGGTGACGAGCACGACCAGCGCCTGGCCGGTGTTGCGGCCCTCGCGGACGACCAGATGACGGAGATAGCCCTCCTGGCCCTCCTGGTCGAAGGCCGGCAGGCCCTCGGCCCGCGCCCAGGCCTTCACCGCCTCGCGGATCCCGTTGCCGAGGTCGGTCGTCAGCCAGCAGCGCTCGACGTCGAGCACCTCGTCCCAGCGGCCCGCGCGGTGGAAGCCGAGGCCGAGCGTGCCGTCCTCGAGCGTCGTGAACGAGTACTCGAGCTTGTTGCGATAGTGGAAGACGGACGAGGCCGGGACCGCGGGCTCGAGCTCGATCTCGAGCCGCCCGATGCGCGCGAGCGAGTCGGCGACCTGGTGCGCCTTGGCGTCGAGCTGCGCCTCGTAGGCGAGGTCCTGGAAGCGACAGCCCCCGCACTCGGGGTAGTGCTGACAGGGCGCCTCGACGCGCGGTGCCCCGGGCTCGACGACGGCGACCGAGACCGCCTCCGCGTGGCTCTTCTTCACCTTCGTCACCCGCGCGCGCACGACGTCTCCCGGAAGCGCGCGATTCACGAAGACGACGAACCCGTTCAGGCGGGCGACGCCGCGCCCGCCGTAGGCGAGCGAGTCGATGCGGAGATCGATCTCCTGGTCCTTCTTGACGGGGACGGCCACCCCGCGAGGGTAGCCGGGTTAGGAGGGTTTGGCGGAATGGTGCTCGTCGTCGGGGTGCGATGGTCGTTCCGAGGCAAGGACGCAGGGAGCGTTCGTATCGAATGAGATACGGGCGCGACTGAGGACGCAGTCCTCGGGGCGAGCAGCGCGGCCCGACGGCACCGCCACTATTTCGCCGAACCCTCCTTTAAACGAGGCTGGTGACGAGGACCTTGCGCGTGCGCGGCCCGTCGAACTCGCAGAAGAAGATGCCCTGGTAGGTGCCGAGCGCGAGGTCGCCGTCCTTCAGCGGCACGAGCACCTGTGGGCCGACGACGGAGGCGCGGATGTGGGACGGGGCGTTGGGCCCGTCGGCGTCCACGTGCTTCCACGACCAGCCGTCGTCGACGATCCCCTCGAGCGCCATCTCGAAGTCGTCGAGCAGGTCGGGGTCGATCTTCTCGTTGATGACGACGCCGGCCGTCGTGTGCGGGACGTAGACGAGGGCCGCGCTCCCCTGGGCCTCCGACCCGAGCGCCTCGCGCACCCCCGCGGTGATGTCGAGGAGCTGCGTCTTGCGCTCCGTCGTCAGCTGGATCTCCCGCACGGGCGGGTATCCTACGCGACCCATGGCGACGGCCCCTCCGAGAAGCCTCGAGTCGTACAGAGACGAGGCCGACCGGTTCATCGCCGCCCTCGACGAGGAGCACTACCTCCACTACGCGGGGCTGAAAGAGGGCTTCGAGCTCGAGCCGATCTACGAGCGCTTCTCCGACCTGACGACGCTCGAGGCCGCCTCCCGGCTGGCCGAGGCGGCCGGCGAGGGAGGCCACGGCGAGGTCGAGCTGTGGCGCTTCGCCTGCGAGGGGTATCTCGGCAACCTGACGCGCGCCGAGGCCGAGGAGATCGCCGGCCTCGAGGCGTCGCTCTCGGCGAGCGTGGACGGCGAGGACATTCCGTACCGGATGCTGCGCCCGGCGATCGCGAACGAGCCGGACCGGGGCAAGCGCGAGAAGCTCGACGCCGCGCGCGTGGCGCTCACACAGGAGCAGCTGACGCCGCGCTGGACCGCGCTGGACGAGAAGCGGCGCGAGGGCACGCGCGCGCTCGGCGCTCCGACCTATCGCGAGCTCTACGACCGCTTCGGGTTCCCGCTCGACGAGCTGGCCGAGCAGTGCCGCACCTTCCTGGCCGAGACCGAGGATCTCTATGTGGCCGCGTTCGACCCGCTCCTGCGGCGCCGCGCCGGCGTGTCGCTGGAGGAGGCGCGGCGCTTCGACGTCCCCCGCGTCTTCCGCGCCAGCGAGTGGGACGAGGGCTTTCCGGGCGACCGCATGGTGGCGGCGCTCGAATGGACGCTCGACGGCCTGGGCATCGACCTGCGGGCGCAGGAGAACGTCCATCTCGACCTCGAGCCGCGGCCGAAGAAGAGCCCGCGCGCGTTCTGCGCCCCGATCGAGGTCCCCGAGCGCGTCATGCTCGTGATCAAGCCGATCGGCGGCCCCGACGACTGGCACGCGTTCTTCCACGAGGCCGGGCACGCCGAGCACTTCGCCCACGTCTCCCCCGACCTCCCGGTCGAGTTCCGCCGGCTCGGCGACAACTCGGTCACCGAGGGCTGGGCGATGCTCCTCGAGCACCTCGTCAACGACACGTCCTGGCTCTCACGGCGGCTCGACTTCGCGGGGCTGGACGACTTCGCGCGCGAGGCCGCGGTCGGGCTCCTCTACTTCGTGCGCCGCTACTCGGCGAAGCTCCTGTACGAGATCGAGCTGCACGGCGACGTCGAGCTGGAGGAGATGCCCGCGCGTTACGTCGAGTGGCTGCGCGAGGCGACGAAGATCGAGCCCTCGCCGGCCGACTTCCTCGCTGACGTCGACGCGGGGTTCTACGCGTCGTGTTACCTGCGCGCCTGGGCGCTCCACGCGCAGCTCCGGTCGTTCCTGCGCGAGGAGTTCGGGCGCGCGTGGTTCACGAGGCCGGAGGCGGGCTCACTTCTGAAGGAGCTCTGGAGCGAGGGTCAGCGGCTGACGGCGGCCGAGCTGCTGGACCAGGTGGCGGGAGCTCGTCTCGAGCTGGGCGCCGTGACCGAGCGAATCCGCGAGGAGGTATCCGCATGAAGCGCATCGTCATCGCCGGAGCGGCCGGCCGCGACTTCCACAACTTCAACGTGGTCTACCGGGGCCGCGACGACGTCGAGGTCGTGGCGTTCACCGCCACGCAGATCCCGGACATCGAGGGCCGCGTCTATCCGGCCGCCCTCGCGGGCGAGCGCTACCCGGATGGGATCCCGATCTTCCCGGAGGAGGAGCTCGCCGCCTTGATCAGGCGCGAGAAGGTGGACGAGGTCGTGTTCGGGTACTCGGACGTGACCCACGAGCACGTCATGCACGTCGGCTCGCTGGCCATGGCCGCCGGCGCGGACTACGAGCTGCTCGGCCCGCGCTCGACCATGATCCCCTCGGACAAGCCCGTGGTGGCCATCTGCGCCGTGCGGACGGGGTCGGGCAAGAGCCAGACGACCCGCTACGTCGCCGGGCTCCTACATGAGGCGGGCAAGCGCGTGGCCGTCCTCCGCCACCCCATGCCCTACGGCGACCTGACGCAGCAGGCCGTGCAGCGCTTCGAGCGCTACGAGGACCTCGACGCGGCCGACTGCACGATCGAGGAGCGCGAGGAGTACGAGCCGCACCTCGCCGAGGGCAACCTCGTCTTCGCCGGCATCGACTACGCGGCGATCCTCTCCCGCGCCGAGCAGGAAGCCGACGTGATCGTGTGGGACGGCGGCAACAACGACACGCCGTTCATCAAGCCCGACCTGCACATCGTCGTCTGCGACCCGCACCGGCCCGGGCCACGAGCTGCGCTACCACCCGGGCGAGACCAACCTGCGCATGGCGGACGTCTGCGTCGTGAACAAGACGGACACGGCCCCGCCGGAGGGCGTCGAGGCAGTGCTCGACTCCATCCACCGGCTCAACCCCCAGGCCGAGGTCGTGCTCGCGGCCTCGCCGTTCCACGTCGAGGACGGGCGCACCGACGAGATCCGCGGCAAGCGCGTGCTCGCCGTCGAGGACGGCCCGACGCTCACGCATGGCGAGATGACCTACGGCGCCGCCGTCCTCGCCGCCAAGCAGCACGGCGCGGCCGGCCTCGTCGACCCGCGACCATTCGCGGTCGGCTCGATCCAGAAGACGTTCGAGGACTACCCGCACGTCCACGAGCTGCTCCCGGCGATGGGCTACGGCCGCAAGCAGATGGAGGAGCTGCGGGACACGATCTCCGGCTCGGACGCCGATCTCGTCCTCATCGGGACGCCGATCGACCTCCGCCGCGTGATCGAGATCGACAAGCCGGCCCTGCGGGTCACGTACCGCCTCCAGGAGCTCGGCGAGCCGACGCTGACCTCGATCCTCGAGTCCCGCGGCATCATCGAGCCGAGCACCGCGCTCGCCTGAGCACGCGCGCAGAGAGGAACCGTCCCGTCCGGCCGCGAACTCGGGGCTTCTCATGCTTGCGCGCGTGAAACACAAGGTCGGGCTCGGGTGCTGACGGTTCTCGCCCTCGGCGGGAACGCCTGCTCGGGCCCGGGCAGCGCGGGACTGCGGCCGAGCACCGGGCCAACCTCGCGACGACCTTCGCGGCCGTGGCGCCGCTGCTCGAGGGTGAGCTCGTGGTCACGCACGGGAACGGCCCGCAGGTCGGGAACGAGCTCCTGCGCCAGGAGCTTGCCGCCGCCGAGGCGCCGCCGCTGCCGCTCTGGGTCGCGGTCGCGCAGACGCAGGCCGAGATCGGGACGCTGGCGGCGGCCGAGCTCGCACCGGCGACCGGTCGGCCCGTCGTCGTCGTCACGACGCATGTCGTCGTCGACCCCGGCGACCCCGCGTTCGAGAACCCGACGAAGCCGATCGGCCCCTACTACCACCGCCCGCGCGCGGAGGAGCTGGAGCGCGACCGCGGCTGGACGCTTCGAGAGGACGCCGGGCGCGGCTGGCGCCGGGTCGTCCCCTCGCCCCGGCCGCTCGAGGTCGTCGAGCTGGAGGCCGTGCGCACGCTGCTCGGCGCCGGCCAGCTCGCGATCGCGGTCGGCGGGGGCGGCATCCCGGTCGTGCGCCGCGACCGCGGGTTCGACGGGATCGACGCCGTGATCGACAAGGACCACGCCTCCGCCCTCCTCGCCGTCGGCCTCGGCGCCGAGCGGCTCGTCATGCTCACCCAGGTGCCGGGCGTCTACCGCGACTTCGGCAAAGGGGAGGACCCCGGCGAGCCGATCGCCGAGCTGAGCCCCGAGAGCGACGCGGACATCGTGGAGACGCTCCTCGCCGGCAGCATGCGGCCGAAGGTCGAGGCGGCGTTCGCATTCGTGAGGCAGACGGGCGGCGAGGCGCTGATCACGAGCGCTGAGGCCGTCCGGGACGGTCAGGCGGGCACGCGAATTAGGATGCGCGCGTGATTCCGGCGCACCTGAAGGGTCGCGACTTCCTCCGCATCAACGACTGGGCGCCGGAGGAGCTCGTCCTCGTGCTCGACCACGCCGACCGGCTCAAGGCCCGGCAGCGCGAGCGCGTGCCGCATCTGCTCCTCGAGGGCCGCACGCTCGGGATGATCTTCCAGAAGCCGTCCACCCGGACGAGGGTGAGCTTCGAGGTCGGCATCTCCCAGCTCGGCGGCACCGGCCTCTACCTCGCGGCGGGGGATCTCCAGCTGGGCCGCGGGGAGACGATCAAGGACACCGCCGTCGTGCTCTCGCGCTATCTGAACGGGATCATGATCCGCACGTTCAAGCAGGCAGACGTGGACGAGCTCGCCGAGCACGCCGACATCCCGGTCATCAACGGGCTCACGGACGAGTTCCATCCGTGCCAGGCACTCGCCGACGTCATGACGATCCGCGAGCGGCTGGGCGGCTTCGAGGGCGTCCGCGTGGCGTACCTCGGCGACGGGAACAACGTCTGCCACTCCCTCATGGTCGCCTGCGCCAAGCTCGGCATGGACTTCGTCGCCGCCACGCCTGCGGGCTACGAGCCGTCGGAGGAGGTCGTCGGCTGGGCCAGGACGGCGGCGAACGTCGCCGGCACGTCTGTCGAGCTGACGAACGACCCGCGCGCGGCGGCGAGCGGCGCCGACGTCCTCTACACCGACGTCTGGACCAGCATGGGCCAGGACGAGGAGCGCGAGAAGCGCCTCGCCGACCTCGCCGGCTACGGCATCGACCAGGACATGGTCGCCCTGGGGAGCGAGCGCGCGATCGTGCTCCACTGCCTCCCCGCCCACTACGGCGAGGAGATCGCCGAGGACGTGCTCTACGGGCCCAGCTCGGCCGTCTGGGATCAGGCGGAGAACCGCCTGCACGCCCAGAAGGCCCTGATGGCGCTCGTCATCAAGTAGGCCTGCAACCTCGTGCTCCCGCTCCGGGACAACCTCCCGACGCGGCGGTTCCCGGTCGTGACCGTCGCCCTGATCGCCGCGAACATCGTCGTGTTCGCGCTCTACCAGGGCGCCGGCGAAGGCGAGGGCTTCTTCACCTCCGTCAACGATTTCGCGTTCCGCCCGTGCGAGGTCGAGGAGTCGTGCCCGACGGCCGGCGAGGGCTGGCTCGTCACCCTCTTCACGTCCATGTTCCTGCACGCGGGCTGGCTCCACCTGCTGGGGAACATGCTCTACCTCTGGGTCTTCGGGAACAACGTCGAGGACACGCTCGGCCGGCCGCGCTTCATCGCCTTCTACGTCCTCGGAGGCGTCGCGGCGATGGCGACGCAGTCCGCGGTCACCTTGATGTTCGGCACCCAGGCGGACGCGTCGATCCCGAATCTCGGCGCCAGCGGGGCCATCTCGGCGGTGCTCGGCGCGTACTTCGTCCTCCACCCGCACGGGCGCGTGCTCACGTACGTCTTCCCGTTCTTCATCTTCCCCCTCCCCGCCGTCATCTTCCTGGGGATCTACTTCGTCATGCAGGCGTTCGTCGGCGGGCTCTCGTTCGTCGGCGCCCAGGAGAGCGGAGGCGTCGCGTACTTCGCGCACATCGGCGGCATCGTCTTCGGGCTCCTGACGGTGCGGGCCTTCGCCGCGGGCCGCCTGCGGCCGCGATACTGAGCAGGTGACGTTCGAGGATCACGTGCACGCCGCGCTCGAGTCGCTGCCGCCCAAGCTCCGCGACGCGATGTCGAACGTCGAGATCGTCGTCGAGGACGAGAACGACGAGGATCCCGACCTGTTCGGCCTCTACCTCGGCATCCCGCTCACCGAGCGCGGCATCGACGGCTACGACGGGGCGCTCCCCGACAAGATCGCCATCTACCGGATCCCGCTCGAGGAGGAGTTCGGCGACGACCCGCAGGTGCTCGAGGAGGAGATCCGCATCACCGTCGTCCACGAGATCGCGCACCACTTCGGGATCGACGAGGACCGGATCGCCGAGCTCGGCTGGGCCTAACCGCGGCGCGCGAGGCGGCTGACCGCCGGCGTCCCCGTGACGCCGTGCACGACGATCGAGGCGACGACGCAGGCCGCCACCGCCCAGAAGATCGTCTGCGCGTCCTCGACGGCCAGTGACCCTGCCACCAGCGCGACGGCAACGTAGTAGAGCGAGCCGATCCCGCGGACGCCGAACCAGCCGAGGAAGGCGCGCTCGCGGAGCGGGAGTCCCGACCCGAGGAAGCCGAGGAAGACGGCGGCCGGCCTCACCGCAAGGAGCAGGAACGGCACCAGCGCCGCGCCCGCCCAGCCGGCCTCGGCCCAGCCGGCGATCGTCACCATGCTCCCGAGGAGCAGGATCGCGGCGAGCTCGGAGAACTTCTCCACCACCTCCGCGCCCTGGTGGACGCGCTCGTTGACCTCGTGATCGCGCTCGTAGCGGCGGAAGCCGATCCCGCCCGCAAACGCCGCGAGGAAGCCGTACGCGCCGACGAGCTCCGTCGCGCCGTAGAGCACGAGCACGGCGCCGACGGCGACCCAGCCGTCGAACTCGTGGCCGAGCAGCCGCCGGTCGCGCAGCCAGAGGACGATGGCGGCGATCGCGTATCCGCCGGCGCCGCCCAGGGCGAGCCCCACCGGCACCGCGTAGACGACGTCGGCCAGGATCCACTCGACGACCCAGCTCCCGCCGCGGTCCTCGAGCGCGAGGAAGAGCCCGAGCGCGACGAACGGGAACGCCAGCCCGTCGTTGAGCCCTGCCTCGGCCGTGACGGCGAAGTGCGGCTCGCGCTCGTCCTCCTCCCCGGGCGGCCCCACGCCTACGTCGCCGGCCAGCACGGGATCGGTCGGGGCGAGCGCCGCGCCGAGCACGACGGCTGCCGCAAGGGGAAGCCCCATGACGCCGACACCGAAGAGCGCGACCGCCGCGATCGTGAGCGGCATGACGATGCCGAGCAGCCGCACGACCGAGCCCCACGAGCGCCACGAGAGCTCGCGGTCGAGCTTCAGGCCCGTGGAGAAGAGCGCGACGACGACCGCGAACTCGGCGAGGCGCATGACGATCTCGGCGTCGTCGACCGGGTCGAGCCACGGGATGTCGAACGCGCGGATGACGACCGCGGCCACGAGGCCCAGGGCGAGATAGATGAGCGCTGCCGAGAACGCCCGCTCGTCCTGGTTCGAGAGCGCGCCGACCGCCGCGAAGACCGCGATCCCGAGGAAGGCGAGCGCGAGGGCGTAGGCATCCCCGAGGTCGAACCCGGGGCCCGCTACGGCAAGGAGGCTCAGCGCGAGAGCGGCCCGGTGGTCACGCGGCCTTGCGCTTCGCCTTCCGCGGTCTGCGGGCCTTGCCGCGGTTCTTCTTCGCCGCGTTCACGCTGTCGCGCAGCGCGGCCATGAGATCGACGGGAGCCTCGGGCTGCTCTTCCTCCGCGACCGGCACGGTCTCGCCCTTCTCCTTCGCCTTGATGATCTTGACGAGCGTGTCGCGGTAGGTGTCGGAGAACGCCTCCGGCTTGAAGGCGCCCGAGAACTGCTTGACGAGCTGGCTCGCCATCTCGAGCTCCTTCTTGTCCACGCGCACGCCCTTGGGCGCGATGCCCTTCGCGGGCCGGATCTCGTCGGCAAAGTGCATGCGCTCGAGCGTGATGACGCCGTCCCGGATGCGGAGGCACCCGAGGTGCTGGCGGTCGCGCATGACGAAGGTGGCCACGGCGACGAGGCCCGACTGCTCCATCGCGCGCGCCAGGAGCGTGTAGACCTTCTCGCCGCCGTCCTTCGGAGCCAGGTAGTAGGTGCGCTCGAAGAAGATCGGGTCGATCTCCTCCTGCTCGACGAAGGCGCGGATGTCGATCGTCTTCTGCGCCTGGTCGAGGGCCGCGCCCTTGAAGTCCTCGTCCTCGAGGTAGACCCACTTCCCCTTCCGGATCTCGAAGGCCTTGACGACCTCGTCGTCGTCGACCGGCTTGTCATCCTTCTTGCAGATCTTCTGGTAGCCGATGCGGCCCCCGTCCGGCTCGTGCACGAGGTTGAAGTGGAGCTTGTGCTCCTCGACGGCGCTCTCCATGCGCACGGGCACGCTCACGAGCCCGAACGCGATCGTGCCTGACCAGATCGCTCTCGCCATGTCCAGGGAGTTATTGCCAGCGAGGCGGCCTCCAAACGTCACAGCGAAGGTAGCGGCGGCGCCTCGCGTAGCATCCCCCCGTGCCTCGCAGCACGGTCTGCCTGACGTTCGACTTCGACGCGCTCTCGGTCTGGCTCGCCTACGACCGCGTCACGCCCGCGATGCTCTACCGCGGCGAGTACGGGGCGCGCGTCGGCGTCCCGCGCATCCTCGACTTCCTGAAGGAGCGCGAGCTTGACGCGACATTCTTCGTGCCCGGTCACACGGTGGAGTCGTTCCCCGACGAGGTCGACGCGATCCTGCAGGCCGGCCACGAGGTCGCCCACCACTCCTACGCGCACATCGACCCGAGCCTGCAGACCCCGGACGAGGAGCGCGCCGACATGGAGCGCGCGCTCGAGGTGCTCGAGGGCATCGGCGTGAAGCCGCTCGGGTTCCGCGCGCCCTCGGCCGACCTCTCGGAGGCGACGCTCCCGCTGGTGGAGGAGCACGGCTTCCTCTACGACTCGAGCCTGATGGCCGACGACTACCGGCCGTTCCACCCCCGCATCGGCGACCAGGTCGCGCGCGGCGTGCCGCTCGTGCGCGGGCGCGAGTCGACGGTCTGGGAGCTCCCGCTCTCCTTCGAGCTCGACGACTGGGTCCACTTCCAGTTCAACTTCGACCCGTACCGCAAGGGCGGCGCGACCCCGAGCGACGTCCTCGAGATCTGGCAGGGCGAGCTCGACTGGATGGACGCGAACGTCGACGGCGGGATCCTCACCGTGACGATGCACCCGCAGGTGATCGGCCGCGGCCACCGGATGGCCATGCTCGAGACGTTCGTCGACCGCTGCCGCGAGGCGGGCGCCCGCTTCGAGCGCATGGGCGACGTCGCGCAGAGCCTCACCTGACGGCTGCCAGATCTCGCAGCGGACCCACGGCGGCGGAGGGGTGTCCGGCCTGGACCGGACACCCCTCGACGGTAGTCCGCCTACCAGTCGATTGCGTTCGTGAAGGCCGACGGGCCTCCGACGATCGGCAGGCGCACCGTGCTCTCTCTCACATCCATCGTGAGCTGGGTCCCGGGCGACGGACGGATCGTGAAGTCGCGGTCGCTCGAGAGGATCATGACGCCGAGCCGCCTGCCCACGGGGACGACAGTGTCCTTCGGCTGGAAGTCGAAGGACAACTTGTACGCCTTCCCCGGCGTCACCGACTCGGTAACCGCCGCGGACGTCCGGTTCTCCGGGTCGATCCAGCCGCGGCTGATGACCGTCGCGTTGCCCGTGCCGACCGGATAGCTGATCAGGTACGCCGTCATGTTGGCCTTGGGCTTGCTGAACGCCATCGTCAGCGTGATCGTCGGGGTGCCGCTGATGCGGATCGGCGCCACGGTCGGCGGCGTCTTGAACACGAGGCGGTTCGGCGACGCGGCTGCGTTCATGAGCGTCGTCGGGCTGATCGTGGCGTCGTCCACGAGCGTCAGCGATGCGCGGCGGCTTTCATCCAGGGTGAGCGCCCCCGTCGCGAGGCCGTTCCCGCTGAAGCTCAGGGTCACCCTGGCCGCGGCCGGATCGGGCCACTCGGGATACGGCGTCGGGTTCTGCGAGCTCTGCCCCTCGCGGACAACCCACGCCTTCGGGTCGTTCTCGACGTTGTTCTGGTGATCCCAGAGGTAGCGGCTGAACCAGCGGTTCGTGCGGATGAGCGGCGGAGAGCCGCCGTGGCCGCCCTGGTGCCAGTAGAGCTGGTGCGGCACGTTCCGCTCGCGCAGCGCCGCGTAGAACGTGGCGGCGTGCTTCGTCATCACGTTCCAGTCGTTGTTGCCGTGGGCGACGAGCGCGGCGGCCTCCAGCTTGTCGATGTCGTTCATGTAGTTCCGGGCGTCCCAGAAGGGCGTGTAGTCGCCCGTGACGCGGTCCTGGTTCGCCGCCAGGCTGGCGATCACCGGCCGGCAGATGGTCTGGTCCGGCCGGGTGTACGTGTACTCGGCGAGCACGTCCGCGTCCTCGCCCTGGAACCCGCCCGGCGCCCGCACGGCGCCGTTGGCGCGGTAGTAGTCGTACCAGCTGTTGATCGCCGAGATCGGCACGATGGCCTCGAGGCCCTCGACGCCCGTGGTGGCGACGCCGATCGGCAGCGTGCCGTTGTAGGACGTCCCGATCATGCCGACCTTCCCGGTCGTCCAGGTGGCGGAGACCTCGGTGCCGCCGGTCTGCGCCGTGAAGGCCCTGGCGCGGCCGTTGAGCCAGTCGATGACCGCCTTCGGGCCGAGCGTCTCGAACGGGTCGCCGGTGGTCGGGCAGCCGGTCGAAAGACCGGTGCCGGTGCCCTCGGCGTGGACGACCGCGAACCCGCGCGGCACCCACGTCGACACGTGCGAGTTCGAGATGATCGGGCTCGTGTCGAAGAACGTCGGCGTGGCGGTCGGCCGGAAGGTCGGCGGCTGACCGATCTCATGGTCGACGCCCCAGTTGACGACGGGCACGTCACCGCCGTAGTAGGGGCTCACCTCCATGACGACGGGGACCTTGAGGCCGATGGTGTCGGTCTCCTGCACCCGCGTCACGTCGATGTGGATCCGGTCGAGCTGCCCGTCGAAGTCGCTGTCGATCGTGCTCTCGACCCAGAGCTCCTGCCGCACCCAGGTGGCCGGAACCGTCGAGAAGACGGGCTGTGCCTGACCGTCCATGAACACCGGACCGGTGACCTGTGCGGCCGCCGGACCGGCGAGCGCGAGGGCCACGACTGCTGTGACGACAGCGGCGAGTGCCGCCAGGACGCCCACAGCCGCTCGCCCCGGTGTCGGCCGCGAGCGCTCGCGACCGGAGCCTGCCATGGAGTTCATGAGTTGCTCCCCCTTGTGTCGGTGCCTGAAAGCCCCGACAGCCTCCCCGATCTGAGCCTGCCTGACAAGTGAAACGAGGGCGGCATGTGCCGCCCTCGTGGTCACCGCGTCCCGCCGGGTCAGGACTCGGAGCCCGTCGAGATCGAGGCTCCTAGCCGGTGACGCCTTTATCGAAGCCGTCGCCGCCGGACTTCGATCTTGGTCTTGTCGCCGTGCTGCATCTCCCGCTCCTCTCCAATGCCGCTGAACCCAGGACGGCGAACGGGCGGAAGATCTTCCCGGAACGAGCGAGGGGCCGGCTCTCGCCGGCCCCTCGCCTGCCCGACATCGTTCGTCGGCTAGTTCTTCGAGTACTGGTAGATCCAGAGGCCGCTGTCGCGGTCGCTGGCCAGGATGACGGTCGGCTTCTTGAGCTGGCGCAGCTTGTGCACCTCGATGCCCCAGAAGTTGTTGCCGTCCTCGTCGATGTGGTGGCCGACCTCCTTCAGGCCGTTCGGGCCGTACTCGATCACGCGCATCCCGCCGGCGTAGTAGGAGAGATACGCGAGGTTCGGCTTGTACGGGTCGACGGCCACCTCGTGCACGGACAGATCGCCGAAGCCCTGGGCGAAGTCCGGGTCCATGGCCTCGTCGATGGCGTAGGCGTCGACCTGCTGCATGGTGTTGGCGTCCAGCAGCCGGACGTAGCCCCAGCCGTCGAAGTCCGAGCGGGCGAGGATGTCCCCGCCGAGCGTCCCGATCGCCGGGTCGTCAGCGTGCGGCGGCCCCGGCGGGTCGTAGTTCGGCGTCGTCCCCAGGAGCAGGTGGAACGCCCGGTGGCCGATGCAGATGGCCCCGATCGTGGGCGTGAACGCGTGGCCCTGGCTCCCGCACAGGATGCCGTCCGGCAGCGAGCCGTTGCCCGCCCCGGCGTGGTGGTTGGCGATCGCGACGGCGTTGTAGCCGGCGTTCTGCGCCGTCTCCACCTTCTCCGAGAAGAAGCACTGCCCGCGCTGGAGGATGAGGATCTTCTCCTCGCCCGGGTCGGCCGAGATGGTCGACGCCGGAGGCACAGGAAGATCGAACGGGGGCGGGTTGTCTACGGGGCCTGGGCTGATGTCAGGACACCCGTACCCGCCGTAGATGGTCGGCCCGTTGATCTGGCTGTCCGGGTACGTCCGGATCGGGACCGTCCACCCGAACTCGCCGCCCGGGTACGAGCCCGCATTCGGGCCGCTCGTGATCGAGAACGAGTCGTTCAGGAGCCTGAACGGCGAGAAGTCCTCGTCCGTCCCGATGATCCAGCGGTTGTTCCGCGTGAACTCGGCCTGGTGGGCGTTGCCCTCGGGGAACATGTAGTCCGGGAAGAGCGTGTCCGGCAGCGGGTAGTCCGAGTCGTTGATGTACACCGGGTTCGCCGGGTCGTTGACGTTGAACTTGACCCAGCCGCCGTCCCAGTAGGAGACGAGCAGCGTCCAGGTGCGCCCGATCTTCTTCACGACCATGTCGTGGAGGAACGAACCCTGGAAGTTGCCGTGGGAGACGACCCCTTCCCGCGCGACGCCGAAGTCGTTGGCGTCGGTCTCGGAGACGAGCACGGGATTCCGCGGGTCCGTGATCTCCATGATGTCGATGTCCGTGAATTCCATGTTGTCGGTCATCACGGCGAACGCGCGCTTCTGCTGCTGCCAGATGAAGACGCTGTGGATGTGGTTGAACGCGTGCGGGAAGCCGGCGGTTCCGGCGTCCGGGTCGCCCGCGTGCATGGTGAGCACCTTCGCGTCGAGCGGGTTGGTGACGTCCCAGAGCGACAGGCCGCCTTCCCCGGTCTCCTCGTTGCAGAGCTCGTTGTTGCCGGCGAGGACCTGCCCCTTGAAGAACTTCGTGTTCAGGTTGATGACGTGCGCGCCCTCACCCGGGAACGACCCGTCCGTCGAGTCGATGAAGTCCACCTGCTTGGGATTCCGCGGATCCTTGATGTCGATGACCGCGAAGCCTGCGTCCGTGCAGCCCTCCGGATCCCGCACGGAGAGATACGCGTAGTTGCCGTAGGCGGTCACGTCGGCAACGTCGCCGGGCGCGACGTTGTCGATGTCCACCTGGCCGAGCAGCGTGACGTTCTCGCTCGAGCCCGGCAGGTGGTCGGTCTGCGCGCCGTGCTGCATGCCGTGCATGCCGTGGATCTCGACCGGCGAGTCGGCGACGTCGTCGCCGATCACCCGGAAGTTCGGGTTCGCGAGCGCGCGCTGATCCTGTGCTTGCGCCGCATGCCGCTGAAGCTGCTGGTCGCCGCCCGCCGCCGGGACGGCCAGAAGCGCGAGCGCGGCAAGCGCAACCAGCATCGTGAGGATCGATCTCCTCATTTCACCCCTCCTTGCTGCGACGCTGGAGGCGGGCGCCGCAAATCCCAAGTTGCCCCAAGACAGCCTCCGAGGGGCGCGACTATAGACGACCTCGGGCCGGGAATCCACCGCTCGGGTCAACGCCCGTTTGACCGTGCTTAACGCCGCGGAACGACGCGCAGCGTCGCGCGCCATGCCCCAGTCCCGGTGCCCGTCCACGGCGCACCAGACCTGGTAGCGCCCGCGCGACTGCGGCCGTCGAGCGGGTCAGTCGCGACCGGCGTCTGCAAGCGCGGTCCGTGCTGCTCGGTCGAAGGGGGTGAGCGCGAAGGGCACGAGGCGCCGGATCCTTTCGTCGTGGGCGACCGTCTCGGTGCGTAGGCCGTCGACCAGCGGGCGAGCGACTCCCGCCTTCACGGGTGTGACGAGATGCAGCCAGAGCGAGGAGAGGCGCGGCGTGAGAAACGGCACCTCGAGGATGAGAGGCCGGCGTCCGCGCAGTCGGGCCACCCGTTCGATCATCTCCCGATACGTCATGACCTCGGGCCCCGCCGCGTCGTACGCCTCGCCCAGAGCCTCGTCCCAACCGCCCACCCCGGCCAGGTAACGCACCACGTCCGCGAGGGCGATGGGCTGCGTCTTCGTCGTTACCCAGCGGGGGCAGATCATCGCGGGCAGGCGGTCGACGAGCGCGACGATCGTCTCGAAGGCCGCGCTGCCCGGACCGACTACCACCGCCGAGCGGACGATCGTCACCGGGACCGGCCCGGCGGCGAGGATCCTGGCGGTCTCGGCACGGCTGCGAAGGTGCGCCGACACGTCCTCGCGCTCGTCGCCAAGCCCTCCGAGGAACACGATCTGACGGGCCCCGGCCTGGTCGGCTGCTGCGGCGACCGACGCCGCGGCCAGCCGGTCGCGCTCCTCGAAGTCCTTCGCACCGAGCGAGTGGACGAGGTGGTAGACGACGTCCACACCGCGCAGCGCGGGCTCGAGCTCGGTGCGCCGCGTGACGTCGGCTGCCACCCAGCGAAGTCGGTCTCGAGATGAGTCCCGTGGATGCCGCGACACGGCCACAACCTCGTTTTCGCCGGCGAGCTCGGCCACGAGGGCGCGCCCGATCACGCCGCTGGCACCGAGGACGGCCGCTCTCATCGGCGAGCCCCACGGACGAGGCGGGCGACGTACCTGCGCGCGACCGCGCGGTGAAGGCGGGCCTGCACGTGGGCGTAGAGGAATCCGGTCCAGCCGGGCCGGCCGGGCCGCGTGCCGAGGCGAGGGAAGAATCCGCGGACGGACGTGCGCAGACACCAGCTGTCGGACCGCTCCTGTGCGAGCGCGAGCACGCCCCCCTCACCCAGGGCGAGCAGCCCTCCGCGTATCGGATACGAGCAGGAGACCGAGACGGCGCGCACGTCGAGCTCGGGGTGGCCGAAGCGGAGGAGAACCGGCCCTTCTCGGAGCAGCCGGAGCTCGAGGCCGCCGGCCGTTGCCCTGACCCTGACGAGCCTCCGGGTCGTTCGCTCCACCTCCTCCCAGTAGGCCCATCCGAGTCTATGCGCGCCCGTGGCGCTCATCGGCACGACGGGAACCGGCAGCGGAAAGGCCTCCTCCGACTCGACGGCGACAGCTGCGATCTCTCGACCTCCGGGACCGGAAGGAACCGGCCGGCGTGTCGGCCGGCCGGTTCTGCGTTCCCTGTTCCTCCGCAACTACGCGGCCGCGACCTGCGTGTCCCGGCTTCGGCGGCGAACGCCGACCAGCTGGATGAGCTGGTACACGGCGGAGAGGCCGACGAGGCCGTAGACGATGCGAGTGGCGGCGTTCGTCTCCCCGAACTCGAGGCCGAAGATCGCGGCCACGAGGTCGAACTCGGCCACGGCGACGAGTCCCCAGTTCAGGCCTCCGACGATCACCAGCGCTGCGGTGATGAGGTCGAGCTTTCTCATGGTCGTTCCTCCTTGTAGAGTTTATGTCTAGACTTTGTACAGGTATACGAGTATCCTGTCAAGGGTGTGTGTAAACATCGTCCTGGGTCTGTGACATGAGCGCCCTGAACGAAGGACATCTACGCATCGGCGAGCTGAGCCGGCGGGTCGGGGTGAGCCCGGAGCTCCTGCGCGCATGGGAAGGGCGCTACGGACTGCTGCGGCCGATCCGCTCGGCCGGCGGCTTCAGGCTCTACTCCGAGGCGGATGAGGAGCGAGTCAGGCGCATGCGCGCGTACCAGGAGCAGGGCCTGTCGGCAGCCGAGGCGGCGCGGCTCGCACTCGAGCCCGGGGGTGACCAGAGCTCCGCCCGAGACGGGGCCGTGCCGGACGCAAGCTCCTTCGCAGCCGCGCTCGAGCACTTCGACGAGCCCGCGGCGCAGGCGTCGTTCGACCGTGCCCTTGCGACGCTCAGCCTCGACGCGCTGCTCCGCGACCTCCTCCTCCCCTACCTGCAGGACCTCGGAGAACGCTGGGAGGCCGGCACCGTGACGGTTGCCCAGGAGCACTTCGCGAGCAACGTCGTGCGAGGACGTTTACTCGGCCTCGCCCGTGGCTGGGGCCAGGGTGCCGGCCCGCTGGCGGTCCTCGCGTGCGCTCCGGCCGAGCAGCACGACCTGGCGCTAATCGCCTTCGGGCTGGCGCTGCGTGCGCGCGGTTGGCGCATCGCGTACCTCGGGCCCGACACGCCGCTCGACACGCTCCGGGAAACGGCGCAGGCACTCGCGCCGAGCCTCGTGGTCGTCAGTGCAACGACCGCTCGGCATTTCTCCAAGGTCAGGGACGAGCTCGCCCCGCTCGCTGAGACTGCACCCGTCGCACTCGCCGGCGCGGGCGCCACCCCCGCGCTCGCCGAGTCACTCGGAGCCGCCGTGCTCTCCGAGGACCCGGTGACGGAAGCCGAGCGGGTCGCAGGCGACCTGGGCGTCGTCTAGCGCAGGCCGCTCCCCACGCGCGACTTCCCCTCCGCCGCGTAGCGCAGGGCGAGCGTGCCGCCGACCGCCCCGACCTCTACCGGCCGCAATCACCCTTGTTGTGTACCTACCCGAGACTTAGGATGTTCGTGTCACTCGTCACCAAGAGGTCCAACTTGCGGCAGGCCAGATCCCTCCTCACAGCAGTTCTCGTCGCCCTTACAACGGCCGGCGCCGCGCTGGGACAGGCCGGAGGAGGTAGCTCGGACTACGGGGGCGGCGGGAGTGGCGGCGGCAGCGGAGGGGGAGGTGGTGGCGGCGACGGAGGTGGCGGCTTCGACGGAAGCAGCGGGGGCGAGGGCGGAGATTTCTCGCTCGGCGTCTGGATCGCAATCGCCGTGGTCGGAGGGATCATCCTCGCCTCCCGGACTCCATACCTCGGGCGGGCCACTGCGGCAATCGGCGGCCTGTTCGGCGCCCCACGTGCGGCGCTGGGGCGGAAGCGGCGCGGCGAACGCGTTGAAGACGTCGAGCTCGCCGCGGTCGAGGCGGCCGCGGAACACGAGCGCTTCGCCGCCGAGCGCGTGCGGAGCGCTGCCGAGGCGCTCTTCCGGGACGTCCAGTCCGCCTGGGATGCACGCGACTCCGAGCGACTGGCGACGCTCCTCGGCCCAGACCTTCTCGCCGAGTGGGAGCGCCGCCTCGCCGACTTCGACGCCAAGGGCTGGCACAGCCGCGCCGAAGTCCTCGGAGACGTGAGCGTCGAGTACGTCGGGCTGGCGAACCGTGAAGGCGAGAGCGATGACCGCGCCGTCGTCCTGATCGAGGCTGGGCTGCGTGCCTACGTCCAGGACAAGGACGGAAACGTGATCCTGCGCAAGGACGAGCAGGACGACGTCATGAGGCTGAGCCAGTACTGGACCCTCGGAGCACGAGGGGAGGGATGGGCCCTCCTCTCGATCGAGGAGCTCGACGAGGGGAGCCACAACCTCACGGATCCGCTCGTCACCACGCCGTGGGACGACGACCAGCGCCTCCGCGACGAGGCGTTGGTCGAGACCGCAGCCGCCGACGGCCTGCCGGCCGGCTTCTCGCCCGCGGATCTGCCGGACCTCGACTTCGCGGACGACGCCCGGGCGGCCGCGCTCGACCTCTCTCTCGCCGACGGCCGTTTCGCACCGGAGGTCCTCGAGGCTTCGGCACGCCGGGCCGTTGCAGCCTGGGCCGAGGCCGTCGACGGCGACGACCGGCCCCTCGCCGAGATCGCAACCGAGCCGGCGCTCCGACAGCTGCTGCATCAGGGGGACGACAGCCGGAAGCAACGTGTGGTCGTCAGGGGACCCCGCGTCGAGCGATTCGCGCTCGTTCGGCTGGACGCCGCTTCGGAGCCCGCCACGATGACGGTCGAGATCGAACTGGAAGGAAAGCGCTACGTCCAGGACCGGGACACGGCGGCCGTCCTGTCCGGCAGCCGCGACGAGGCCGTGACCTTCACCGAGCGCTGGACGCTCGGCCTCGACGGGGATGCGACGACGCCCTGGAAGATCGTCTCGGCGATGTGACGCACGGGGCGTCGGCTCCGTAGGACTTCTCGTGACTGCGAGGTGGGCCACGGTTGTCGTGACCGGCGTGCTTCTGCTCGCCGGATGCGGCGAGACAGCTTCCCTCGACCAGGTGGGGGCGGGTGCCGAGTCGAGCACGGCGGTGGAGACCGAGCCCGCTACAGAGCCAGCTGCACCAACCGCGTGGGCCGCGCCGCCGCCGGTCACCGTTCGGTACCTCGACGAGTCGGTCTCCCTCCAGGCGTGGGCGTATTGCTATCGCAGCCTCTGTGTAGACGGAAGCCCACCGGCCGAGCTGCCGGACGTGGGCGGTCCCGAGGAGGTTCTCGTTGAGTTCCCGCTCCCGGGCTGGTCGTTCACCGCCGGCTTCCAACCGGCCGGAAACCGATGCGGACGTGTCCAGGAGGCGCCGCTCGAGGCCGCCGGCGAGGGGCGGTTCCGGCTCCGGCCGGCTGGATACGCGGGCGCGTACGACGTGACCCTCTACGGCCGCGGCGCCAGCAGCCTCGTCACCACCTTCCGCTGGACGACGCCCGTCGACGGCCCGCTGCCGACGCCGCAGGCACGGCTCGCCGTGCTCGCCAACCACGACGGGCGGCCCGACAGCTACGGGGTCGAGCTGGAGCTGACCAATCTCGCCCGCACGCCGAGGCAGGCCTCCGCGCGGATCACGGTTCGGGCGGCGGACGGAGACGCCGTGGCCTTCGACGCGACGCGGTCCGACCTCGGCTGCCTGCCCGAGGGCACGGTGTACTGGGACGGCCCGGACGACAAGGGCCTTGCCGCGACCGCACTCGGCGAGGGACCGTTCACGTACGAGGTCGAGCTCGTGCTCGACGGCTCCCGGTACTTCGCCGAGGCCGCGTGGCCCGCCGACGAGATCGTCGGCAACGAGCCTTCGGTGGCGCTCGAGTTTACGCCGAGCCTTCCACGCCTCGGATGACCGACTGAAGGGACAGACGACGCCGAGGTCGTCTAGCGGACTTCCCTCACTCGGTGATTCGGCCCGTCAAGGCTCCGATGGCGAAAACAACCAGGGCCACGATCAGCAGCAGCCAGAACAGGCTGTGGATGGCGATGCCGCCGGCAAGCGCGGCTACCACGAGGATGATCCCGAAAATGATCAGAAGCAGTTGCATGCTGCCGTCCCTTCGGCCGGGGCGCCCATTCTCGCGGCCGGGCGCGTTCTTGACAAGGGCCATCGCGGAGGACGGGCGATGGAGCGTACCGGGATCGAACCGGTGACCTCCGGCTTGCAAATCGTGGCGACGTAGGCTGGCGAGGCCGTAAGGCAACGCGCCTACCGCGCGCGGCGTGCCCCCGCGATCCGGGCTGCCTAGATGGCCGTTCTAGCCGCGGCCGGAATGGAGACTTGGCCCGGCAAGTGCGAGGGCGCGATATCTCGCTCTCCGAGATCACCCAGAGGGCGATCCATGAGGAGGGCTTCGCGGACGAGCCTCTGGCCCTCGCGCCACCCGAGGTACGACCACCTCAGGTAGAAGCCGATGCCGCCGAAGAACGCGAACGCCGCGGCAGCGGTGAGAATGATGTTCTGAGCGGTGAAACTCATCTCTTCTAGCCCTCCCAGTGAGCTTTTCGTTGAACGCGGGGCCTCATGCGCTCCAGAAAGACCCGCCCAGGAGGGCGGCCGCTCCCCAACTCACATGCTTCGAACTCCCCAAGGCTTTCGTCGTCCCCATCGGCCTGGTGCTTGATGACCCGTTCGTGCTAAGCGCCGTGAGATTCATCGGGAACGCCGTGGCTCACTGCGCATCCACGGACTCTCCACAGTTCTCGGCCGGCCACAACTCCTCGACCGTCTAGTCCGGACCGGCCGGGCAGGCCATGGGTCACGCGAATATCGAGACGACGCGGCGGATCTACGCGGCCGACTGGCCCGAGGCCGAGGACACGTAACGAGCTCCTTCTCCGTCAGCTCGCCGAGGCGGGCATCGGCGGGCCTGTCGGGAGCGACCGTCTGAAACGTTGGCCTGTGAGATGTGGCGGGCGGCGGCGGCGGCATGGCTCAGCGGTTGTGGTTGACGACCTCGACGTTGTGCCCGTCGGGGTCCAGGACGAACGCGCCGTAGTAGCCCGGGTGGTAGACGGCGCGCTCGCCGGGACCGCCGTGGTCCTCGTAGCCCGCGGCGAGCGCGGCGGCGTGGAACGCCCGGACGGTCGCGTCGTTCTGCGCCGGGAACGCGAAGTGGACGTGCTCCGTGAGCGGCCGCTCGTCGTCGATCAGCGAGAAGCTGAAGTTCTCGCCGACCACCTGGACGTGGTCCGGCTTGTCCACGCCGATCCGCAGCCCGGCGTGCGGGGCGATCGTCGTGTAAAAGCGCTTGGACGCGGCGGGATCGCGGACGCGGATCCAGAGGTGGTCGACGCGGCCGTCGGGCACGGGGTCCTCGCGCTCCGTGTGCACCGCCTCCGCGCTGTTGCCGTCCGGGTCGAGCAGGAAGCCGCCGTAGTAGTCCGGCCCGTAGACCGTGCGCGGGCCGGGCGCGCCGCCGTCGCGGTAACCCGCGTCGATCCCCGCCTGCCAGAAGGCGTCCACGGCCACTCGGGACGGCGCTCGGAAGCCGACGTGCAGGCCGCGGGTCACGGGGTGCTCGCGGTCCGTCGGCCCGATGTCCCAGTCTTCCCACTCGACGAGCTCGGCGTCGGCGTGACTCGGCTCGGCGCCCAGGACGGAGAGGACGGTGCGGTAGAAGCGCTCGGACGCGGCGAGGTCCGCGACGGCGATTGCGACGTGGTCGAACACCCCGCCGAGGCTACCGTTGCGGGCATGCTCGAATCGATGACACATGCCTCCGGCTTCGGAACCGTGTCAGCGTCTCGCGTCGGAAACGCTGACCAAGACGCTGACCAGCCCTCCGACTGCCGCCAGCCCTGAAACGGAAAGCGCCCGTTTGCAGAGCTTCTCCGAGTGGGCCACTTTTAAGAATCCCGCGAGGCCGCACGGGGCCCTCGATCGCGAATTGAGACCTCGAGCCTTATCCCGTTTGCTCAGCCGCTAAACGCAGTAGCAACTGCAACGAGGCCGCGCGACCAAGCGCAGAGCGACCCCAGCTGTCGTGCGGCCCCCGATCTTCGGGGCGTGCACGGAAAAGCTGGAAAGCGACAGAGGCAGCCATCAGGGCAGAGCTTTCGGCCTACAGAGCGCTGGTGGATCAAGGTGGTAACGGAACGGCCTGGGCCTCGCGGCCTACGCCCGGCGGAGACATGAACCAGGCCGTTGCCAGACACCCTCAAGGCGGCTCCGCGGAGTTCTCGTTCTAGACGAGATCGCGGCGTTCGAGGCGCGCTGCGGCTGCGGCGAACGCTAGCCCTACCCAGCCGATCATCACAAGGAGCGCGACGGCGGGCGTGAGTTGCTCCTCACCCTCACCGAAGACATCCTCAAGCCCGATAAAACCGTTCGGTGCGCCCACCGTCGGTCCGAACTTGCCTACTTCGGACGCCAGCCCGATGAGCGCCGGCTCGATCGCGAAGGTCATCAGAAGCAGTCCGACGATAGCCACGATCTGGTTCCGGATGAGCCCCCCGATGCAAACCCCGAAAGCGCCTAGATAGGCAGCGACGACCAGATTGCGCCACAGGCCATCGGCCAGGTCTCCGAGACCAACGGTCGGAAGGTCTCGGGCGGACAGGATCAGTATGCCGATGGCCATGATCGTGACGGTGACGATGAGCGAGATCGCGATTCCCGCGACCGCGTAGGAAATCGTCTTCGCGCTGAGCAGCCGCAGCCGCCTCGGCGCTGCAAGGACAGTGCTCGTGATCGTTCGGTGCCGCCACTCGCCGGCCATGCCCATCACGCCGAGCAACAAGATGAAGAGGCCCGTGAAGTCCGTGGCGAAGAGATCGCGCGCGTCGTCCTCGGTCCACTCGTCTTGGAGCGTCGTGGTGAGTACGACGACGAGGAGCGAGATCGCCAGCGCCGCGGCGGTGAGCACGACGAATGTCCGCGTCGTGCGCAGCTTGATCAGCTCGGCGTGCAGCAGCGCCTTCACGATCCGTCATCCGTGAGCGCGAAGAAGGCTGCTTCGAGCGAGCGCATCCTGGGTGCGAGGCCGAGGATCGTGACCTGCTCCTCCGCCGCAATCGGGCCAACCTGCTCAGGGTCGGCGCCGAGGACGAGCAGAACGTCGCCTTCACGCTCGACCGTGTAGCCCCGGCGTTCGAGCGCCTGGGTCAGCCGCTCCGGGTCGGGCGTTCGCACCTCTGTTGCCGGGCCGTCGCTGCCGCCAAGAACCTGCTCCAGCGTGCCCTGCCCGCGGAGCTCTCCATGGGAGATAATGACTACGTCGTCCACGGACTGGGCCACCTCGGCGAGCAGGTGGCTCGAGACGAGGACCGCGCGCCCTTTGCCCGCTTGCTCGCGGAGCAGCCCACGCATCCAGCTGATCCCGGGCGGATCCAGGCCGTTGGTCGGCTCGTCGAGGATCAGGACGTCCGGATCGCCGAGCAGTGCCGCTGCGATCGCGAGCCGCTGCCTCATTCCCATCGAGTAGCCCTTCACCCGCCGGTTGGCTGCGTCACTGAGCCCTACAGTGGACAGCACCTGGTCGACACGCTCGTCGGGATGCTCGCCTGCAGCCGCGAGAACGCGGAGGTGGTTGCGTCCCGTTCGGCCGGGGTGAAAGGCGGCGTCTTCGAGCACGGCGCCAACCTGGGCGCTCGGCCGGTCGAGCTGATGGTAGAGACGACCGCCGAAGGTCGCCGTCCCCGCAGTCGGCCGCACGAGCCCGAGCAACGCGCGGAGCGTGGTGCTCTTACCCGCGCCGTTCGGCCCGAGGAAACCCGTGACGCGCCCGGCTTCGATTTCGAAGCTGAGCCCCTTGACCGCCTCGACTTTTCCGAATCGCTTGTGAAGATCGCGAATCTCGACGGCAGGCATCTGGCGGCATGATCGCAGACGTTCGCCCGGCAGGCCGTAGGCCCCATCTGAGGCTCGTATCGCGTTGGCGCGGACGCATTGACTCCGAGCGCGAGAGTCGCCTAGCGGAGCACGCGGAGAGAAACGCTCGCTGGGCCAGCGTCGCCACCTAGTCGACCGATGAGTTCCGCACGGTGTAATGGTCCCACAGACATGACCGAGCGAGATCCCGCCCTCGAGCCGTTCGACGCGCTGATCGGCACCTGGGCCACCGAGGCGACCCACCCGCTGTTCGAAGGCGTCGCGCCGGGCAGCGTCACGTTCGAGTGGTTAGAGGGCGGCCACTTCCTTGTCCAGCGATCCCACAACGACCACGAGCTGCTCCCCGACGCGATCTGCGTGATCGGTGCCCCCGAGACCGGCGACGGGCTGGTCATGGAGTACTTCGACTCGCGCGGCGTGCGCCGGACGTACGGCGTCTCGCTCGACGAGGGTGTGCTACGCATGTGGCGCGACGCGCCCGGGTTCGACCAGCGCTTCTCTGCCATGTTGGGGCACGACACCTTCGAGGGTCTATGGCAGCTCGCCGAAACGCCGGGCGACTGGCAGGACGACCTGAAGGTGACCTACCGCCGCCGCGACTAGGTCTTCGCTGCCAAAGACGCTGCTCACCCTCCCGAGCGTCGCCACGCCAGGCGGAAGGGCTGCTACCCCAGCACTAAGGGTTCGGAGGCGGGGACTCAGACGACGTGCCGACTAGCGGCTCGCGATCTGAGCCCTTGGGCTTTATCGCCCGCCGCCATTCTTAAAACCGAAGGTAGAAGTCCCCGAGTGGAGCGTACCGGGATCGAACCGGTGACCTCCGGCTTGCAAAATCGGGGAGCGGGGCACGGCTAGCCCCGGCTCGGCGCGGTTAGGCGAGGTACGGTCCGGTTAGGCCAGGGTGGAAAAGGCGCTTCTGGGACAAGGTGTGGGACAAAGCGGGCAACGGCCGAACCGACCCGCTCTTCTAGCGGCTCGCTGATCCTCTTCCGTCCGGCCCGCCTGGGACACTCCGACCCGCTTCGCCTCCTTCGGGTGAGGTCGCAGTGGAGAAGATCGTTGCGGGCTGGCCAGCGGGAACTGGCTGGCCCGCGCTTGTCGATCCGTCCGACCCGCGGAATACCTTAAGTGGCCTCCACTGTGATCCGCCGAGTCGTTCCCGCGACCCGGCCCTAGGGAAGGAGGCCCGAAGTCGGCGTGGCCAGAGGTTGGATCCACACCGTTCACAGGTACGGCATGTGGGTGAACGTGGTCGAGGGCGGGTACGTGCTCTCTCGCCACCACACCAAGCAGGCAGCCATCGACGCCGGTCGTGCCGAGGCGAGGCGCAGGCGCACCGAGCACCTCATCCACAACCTTGACGGGACCATCGCGTCCCGGAACTCGATATGGGCGCGACCCTTACCCGCCACGCGGGTAGCGAAAGGAGGATCAAGATGCCCGAGAACAAGAGGCTGGACACGAGACAGGCTGAATATCGCGGGCTGGGCACCGACCTAGCTGCAGCTGCAGTCGCGGGTGCAACCGGAGGCGCTGCGGGTGCCGCGGTGAACCAGGCCGTCAACGCGATCCGCAAGCCGAAGGACGAGCCGCCGCCCGCGCAGCAGCCGAAGAAGGACTAGACGAGCGCGGGCCGGTCAAGTAGATCGGCCAGCATCGCCTGGACGCGCTCCCTAATGGTCGCGTCCGGCTTGTCGCGCCCGGCGAAGCACGCGCGCGTGGTGCGGCATCTGGCAGGCATACCCATCCGAGAACACGAACCGCGTTCGGCTCGTGCCCTCCCAGCCGACGATCACGCGCTCGGCCTCTCGGAACGGCGCATCCGAACGTTCCGCCTGCCCGCGGGATGCCCACCGCGCCCAGGAGGAGCCGCCGGGCACCTTCACGCGGTCTTCCCAGGTCGCCGCGTCCCTCGAAACGAGAAATCCGCCCTTTGCGGCGGACCACTTCTGGGATGACTCTCTACAAACCTTTGACAAGCTGTAGGGAGTTTGTATAGAGTACGCCTCCGACCCTGTACAAGCAGTAGACAAGGAGGAACAGATGAAAAAGGTCCGAACACTGCGCTCGGCTCGGGTTCTGGGCGCAATCGGCTTTGCCACAGTGGGGCTCGCCGTCGCGGCGTGCGGCGGCGACAACGACTCCTCGCCGGAGGGGGCGACGACGACCGCATCGCCGGCGACGACGATGGAGGAAACGACGCAGGAGAACATCGTCGAGACGGCCGTCGCGGCCGAGGACTTCACGACGCTGACGTCCCTGGTCGAGCAGGCCGGCCTCGCGGAGACGCTGTCGGGCGAAGGTCCCTTCACGGTCTTCGCACCCACCGACGATGCCTTCGCCAAGGTGCCGCAGGAGACGCTCGACGCGCTGGCGGCTGATCCCGAGGCGCTGAAAGCAGTCCTGCTGTACCACGTGGTCGCCGGTGAGTCACGCGCGAGCGACGTCGCAGAGCTGAGCTCGGCCGAGACCCTGAACGGCGAGTCCGTCGAGCTCGAGACGACCGACGGAGGCGTCATGGTCAACGACGCCATGGTCGTGCGGGCTGATGTGACCGCCTCGAACGGCGTCATCCACGTCATCGATGAAGTGCTGATTCCCTAAGGTGGGACGCAGCTGAGCGGCCCGCCCGGCGCTTCGCCGGCGGGCCGCTCTCGATCCGTCGATCCACTCCTCGTGGGTGAGTGTCTCGTTGAGGAAGGAGAGGCGAGGCGGAACGGCACGTAAGGCACCCGACGATGGGCGAGCCGCGTCGTCCCAACGGGTCAACAGTTCAGGCCGATTTCCAGCGCCTTCCGAGTGGAGCGTACCGGGATCGAACCGGTGACCTCCGGCTTGCAAAGCCGGCGCTCTCCCAGCTGAGCTAACGCCCCGCGTCGGGACTAACTGTACTGGCCGCGCGGGCGGTCAGCTCTCGTCGACGACCAGGTGCCTGACGGGGAGGTTGAAGCGCGCGAGGGCCTCGTCGGCGGCGCCTTCCTCGAGCCACCCGGCGTCGTCCTCCTTGCGCGTGACGAGCACCAGCTCGTCCGCCGGGAACGTGCGCAGGGCATCCTCGATCGCCTGGACCGGGTCGGTGTCGCCGACCTCGGCTTCGACTCGGTCGGCCTCGGGCGCCACGGCGCGGCCCACGCCCTTCGCGCGGGCCTCGGCCTCGGCGCGGGCGTCGTCCTCGTCGTTCGCCAGCCAGTCGAGCGGCGAGAGGTCGGAGGCGGTCGCGACGACCTTTACCTCGGGCTCGCCGTCACCCGTGTGCTCGAGCACACGGTCGCGCAAAGCCTCGCCGTCCACGGGCGCAGTCGTAACCACCAGGATGTGCCGGGTCACGTGCCGTCTCTACCCGGGCGGGCGGAGGGGAAACACGGGTGCGGCGGGCGACGCGGAGAGTGAGTGGCGGGCTAGTCGCCCCAGTCGAAGTCGCGCGAGCGACCCCAGAGCGTGTCCTCTGGATCGACAGGGGGATCGGTGTCCTCGCCGGGCCACGCGAGCACCTTGCTCGGCTCGAGCTCGGGCTCGTGGCCGCCCAGCGTGTCCTCCAGACGGGCCTGCTCCTCGGTCTTGAAAAGTGGGTGGTTCTCGAACGGATCCTCGACCCGGTAGCGGTCGATGGGCATGTTGCCGTCGAGGTTCGAATTCCGCCGCTTCAGCTCGAGATGCTCTTCGATGATGCGGGCGAAGTTGGTCTGACTGTCGTTACTCACTCACAACCTCCGGGTCGGGGACAGGGCAGCGCCGGATTGTAGACGACCTGGCGAACGAAACAACGCTAATCGGCAGCGCGGACGATGGTACCCGCGTCCGCCGCGACGACACAGTTCTTTCCAGAGCGCTTGGCACGATAGAGGGCTTCGTCGGCCGCTGCGAAGAGTGCGGCCGGAGTCGGGGAATCGGGGAAGGCGGCGACGCCGAAGCTCGCGGTCACCGCGACGAGCGCACCGGGGTGCGCCGGCATCGGGCGCGCGGCCAGTGCCTTGCACAGCCGCTCGGCGAGACGCTGGGCGCCTTCGAGGTCGGTCTGGGGAAGGAGGACGGCGAACTCCTCGCCGCCGTACCGCGACGGCAGGTCGATCTCGCGGACGGTCGCGCGCAGGATGTCGGCGAACGTCTGAAGGACGTCGTCGCCGGCCTGATGGCCGTAGCGGTCGTTGACCTGCTTGAAGTCGTCGAGGTCGGCGAGGATGAGCGCGAGGCTCCCGCCGAAGCGCTCGGCGCGGGAGATCTCGCCCTCGAGCGCCTCTTCGAAGTGGCGCCGGTTCGGGAGCTCGGTGAGCCCGTCCGTGTTGGCCTGCCGCTCGACGAGCCGGTGGAGCCGCGCGTTCTCGAGCGCGACCGAGGCCTGCGAGCCGAGCCAGTGGGCCAGCTCGCGCGCCTCGTCGCTGAAGTCGTTGCCCCTCGGGGTGAGGTAGAGGATGCCGCTCTCGCGGCCCTCGTTCCCGAGCGGGATGACGAGCGAGCGGTCGCCGTTGCCCGGGTCGCCTTCGCGTGCGATCTCCTTGCCGTCGACGACGAGGCGGCCGCCCTGGGCGCCGGTCGCCTCGACGGCGCTCTCGACGATCACCGGAAGCAGCGCGTACGGATCGTGGGTCGCGGCGAGCGCATCTCCGAAGCGGCCGATCGCCTCGCGGAGCCGGCCGCGCTCGGCAGCGAGCTCGCGCAGCCGTTCCTCGAGCTGGGCGGCCATGTCGTTGAAGGCCTCGCCGAGCGCGGCGAACTCGTCGCGGCCGCGGACGGGGACGCGCTGCTCGAACTTCCCGCGAGCCACGGCGCCGGCGGCGGCGGCCAGCTCGCGGAGGGAGCGGACGATGGTGCGGCCGAGCGTGTACGCCACGATGCCCACGGCGGCCATGGCCGCGAAGGCGAAGAGGAGGAAGCGGCTGCGGAGGTTGCCCGCCGCGGCGTCGATCTGGGCCTTGGGGGTCAGCGCGACCAGAGTGACCGGCGGGCGGCCCTCGGCCTGCTCGCCGGCGAGGAGCTCCGTCCCGACCGCGCGGTAGGTGACGCCGTCGACCGTGGCGTAGCGCGGGCGGTCCGGGACCTCGGTACGGCTGCGGAGGTAGCCGGGCGCGATGACCTGGTCGCCGGCGACGAACGCGAAGCGGTCGCCTTCCTTCAGCGCGGCGTTCTCTGCGAGCCCCTGCGCCAGCTCGTCGCTGAAGGGCAGGTGGACGACGATCCTCCCGAGAAGGCGTCCGTTGGCCGCGACGACCTTCACCTCGCGCATGGCGGCGTACGGCCCGGGCCGCTGACCGGCGAGGAGCTCGCCCTTCGGGGAGAAGAAGGCGCTGTGCGGCACTTCGGCCGCCGTCTCCAGGAGCGTCGGGCGGTCGCGCTCGGCGAAGGCGCGCTGCACCTGCGTCGCCCGGGCGAGGGACTCGGCGTCGTCGACGGCGTCGTCCTCGAGCTGCTCCCGGTAGTCGGCCGCCGCGACCGCGACCGCAGTGGAGAGGCGCGAGTCGGCCGCGCTGACCTCGCCGTCGATGGCCACCTCGGTAAACGCCACCGTCGCCGCCACCAGAGGCAGCAGCGCGAGAAGCATGAAATAGATGACTAGGCGAAGCTTGAAACTACCCATGACAGAGCGGTCCGGCCGTTCTTCTCCCAAAACGTGTAGACGACCGGTCCATCGGCGTCCGAGCTATCCCTCTTTAGGGGGATCCCCTCAGAGACTGGTCAGAAGATGGGGCGCTCGAGCAGCACCGCGAGCATCATCCCGACGAGCCAGCAGGCCCCGGTGACGGCGACGGCGAAGGGCACCAGCCAGCGGTCGCGGCCGCCAATCGTCGCAGCGAGGATCGCGACGATGACCGCAGCGGTGCAGACGATGCCAGGCGTGTAGACGATCCCGATCAGGCCGGCGAAGAGCGCGAACGTGGCGAGGAAGTCCGCCGCGAGCTGCGACGGCGTCGCATCGCGCCGGCTCTCGGGCTCGTAGACGCTCACAGGCCTCTCCTGGCTCTTCCGACGAGCACCGGCTGCGTGCTGCGGCGCCGCTGCGGCGAGCCGTGCGGGCCGGGCCGGCGGCCGGCGATGGGCGCCCGCGGCCCGCGCCGCCGGGGCGGCTCCACGCCCCCGCCGCCGAGGCCGTCACCGACGGTCCCGGCCGGCTCGGTAGGCGGATCCTTGACCGCCCACCAGATCACGTAGCAGAGGTAGAGCGCCGGGATCTTCAGGATCACCGTGAACCAGATAGTGAGCCACAGCACCGTGCGCTGAGTGTAACCTAGCCCGCTTCAAGTAAACGACAACCCTCGGGCAGGGTGCCGCTGCGGCAGCTACCGGCACCCCCGCGCAGACCGTTCCGCGCCCAGCGGCGGCTGCGATCTCGGCCCAGACAAGGGGGATCCATGAAGGTACAACGCCCGCGCGGGCTTCTGCTCGCGCTCATTGGCTCGCTCGCGCTCGCCGTGCCCGCAGGGGCCGGCGCCGCGCAAGCCTCCGACGAGAGGGCCTACGCCCTCGTGAAGGAGATCGAGCAACACCGTGCACAGACGTGGCATCGCCAGCGCGTGATGGGGATCCGCAGGACCCGGACGACGTTCCTGGAGCGGCGGGTCGGCTCCCTCGAGATGCTGCGCCAGCTACGAGACACCTGGCGGACGCGCGCCGTGATCGCACGTAAGCGGCTCGTCCGCCCGCCGCACCGAGCGGCCTGGCTCTGCATCCAGCGGTACGAGGGCTCGTGGAACGATCCGAACGCGCCCTACTACGGCGGGCTGCAGATGGACATCACGTTCCAGCGCACCTACGGCCGCTATCTCCTGCGGCGGAAGGGCACGGCGAACCGCTGGACACCGGCCGAGCAGATGTGGACGGCCGAGAAGGCACTCCGCGCCGGCCGCGGGTTCCACCCGTGGCCGAACACGGCGCGGCACTGCGGCCTGCTCTGACCGTCCCGTCCGGCCACGTCCGGGGTCTGACCCCGGGCGTGGCCGGTTGAGCCCAGTCGGCGACCGCGGGGACGCCGGGCACGCGTGGGCCGTGGGCCGGTGGCAGAGCCCGATCCACCCGCATGACCTGTCCGAAAGCCACGCGTCCAGGGTCTGACCCCGGACGTGGCCGCGAGGGTCAGCGGTTGTCGGGCGGGCGCAGGACGGCGAAGGGGTCGGTGACCTCGAGGCCTGCGGAGGCGAAGCGGAAGACCGCGGCCGGGCGGCCGCCCGAGCGGCCGGGCGGACGCGTGTCGCCGGTCGGCTCCAGGAGGCGGCGGCGGAGCAGGACGCGCTGGAGGTTGGTCGCCGAGACGTCGTGGCCGAGGGCCGCGCGGTAGAGGACGCGGAGCTCGGAGATCGTGAACGACGGCGGCGCGAGCGCGAAGCCGACGTTCGTGTACGAGAGCTTTGCGCGCAGGCGCTCGCGCCCGGCCAGGGCGATGTCGCCGTGGTCGAAGGCCATCGCGGGCAGATCGTCGACGGGGTGCCACGTGGTGTCGTCGGGGACGCGCGGGTCGATGTGCGCCGGGACGAGGCCGAGATACGCGGTGGCGACGAGCCACTCGTTCGGGTGGCGCCCCGGGTCGCTGCGCGTCTCCAGCTGCTCCAGGTGGGAGAGGTCGCGGACGTCGACCTTGGCGGCCAGGTGCCGGCGGATCGACGCCTCCAGCGTCTCCCCCGGCTCGAGGCGACCGCCGGGCAGAGCCCAGGCGCCGAGGAACGGCTCCCGGGCCCGCTCCCACACGAGCACCTGCAGCTCGCCGTCCCGCACCTGCAGCACGGCGCCCAGGGCCTCATGGGCCGGACGGTTCTCTGTGGTAGACTTGGGCACGAGTTATCGACTGATAGGCTAAAACTTACGCAGGAGGATAGCTGGAATGAAGGCCCTCATCATCGTCGACATGCTCAAGGACTTCGTCGACGGCAAGCTGGCCAACCCGAAGGCGCAGGAGATGATCCCCCCGCTCCAGCGCCTGCTCGACCACGCGCGTGAGGACGGCTGGGTCGTCGTCTTCTCGAACGACGCACATCAGCCCGGCGACCCCGAGCTGAAGGTCTGGGGCGAGCACGCCATGGCGGGCGACCCCGGGGCCGAGGTCATCGAAGAGCTCACGCCGCGCGACGGCGAGATCATCTCCGACAAGCGCAGCTACGGCGCGTTCGACGGCACGGGCCTCGACGAGCAGCTCCGCGAGCGGGGCGTCGACGAGGTCGTCATCACCGGCCAGCACACCCACATCTGCGTGCGGCACTCCTCGTACGGGGCGCTCATCCGCGGATACGAGATCACGATTCCCGAGGACGCCGTGTGCGCGTTCGAGGGCGTCAGCGAAGAGGACGCGCTCGAGTACCTGAAGGGCACGTACGGCGCCTCCATCACGACCGTCGACGAGCTCGTCGGCTCGGCAGTCACCGCTTAACTGCGGCACTGCGGCTCAGGGCGGCGCCGCCAGGGCGGCGCCGCCCATCCCCCGACGGTGGCTAGGCTGGATCGCATGAACCGCCTGGCTTCCGAGACGAGCCCCTACCTCCTCCAGCACGCCGACAACCCGGTCGACTGGTACCCGTGGGGCGACGAGGCCTTCGAGCTCGCGCGCGCCGAGGACCGCCCCATCCTGCTGTCCGTCGGCTACGCCGCCTGTCACTGGTGCCACGTGATGGAGCACGAGTCGTTCGAGGACGAGGAGACCGCCGCCCTCATGAACCGCGACTTCGTCCCGGTGAAGGTCGACCGCGAGGAGCGACCCGACGTGGACGGCCTGTACATGGACGCTGTCGTCGCCATGACCGGGCACGGCGGCTGGCCGATGACCGTCTTCCTCACCCCCGACGGCCGCCCCTTCTACGGCGGGACGTACTTCCCGCCCGAGCCGCGGCACGGCATGCCGAGCTTCTCGCAGGTGCTCCAGGCCGTGTCGCAGGCCTTCAAGGGCAGCCGCCGCGACCTCGAACAGCAGGCGGACGCGCTCGTGGGCGCGATCAAGCAGGCGAGCGAGCGCGCCCCCTCGGGCGAGCCGCTGACGAGCGGGCTCCTGAGCGGGGTCGTGCCGGCGCTGCGCCGCTCCTTCGACCCGAACGAGGGCGGCTTCGGCCCGGCGCCGAAGTTCCCGGCCGCCTCCACGATCGAGCTCCTCCTTCGGATCCACGCCGCCGGCGGCGACGAGGAGGCGCTCGCGATGGCGCGCCTGACGCTCGATCGCATGGCCGCGGGCGGGATGTACGACGTGCTCGGCGGCGGCTTCCACCGCTATTCGGTCGACGCCCACTGGCTCGTGCCGCACTTCGAGAAGATGCTCTACGACAACGCCCTCCTCGCCTCGGCCTACCTGCACGCCTGGGTCGTGACGGGAGAGGAGCGCTACCGGCGCGTGACCACGGAGACGCTCGACTACGTGCTGCGTGAGCTGCGGCTGCCCGAGGGTGGCCTCGCCTCTGCGCAGGACGCCGACACGGACGGCGTCGAGGGGCTCACGTTCACGTGGACGCCCGAGGAGATCGAGGCCGTGCTCGGCGAGGCCCATCCCGAGTGGCTCCTGCCCTTCGAGCACGGGCGCTTCGTCCTGCGCGCCGACGTGCCCGAGGACGCCCGCGAGAAGCTCCTCGCCGAGCGGGAGCGCCGTCCCCAGCCACTGCGCGACGACAAGGCGCTGGCGGCCTGGAACGGGCTCGCCTTGACGGCGCTCGCCCAGGCGGGCGCGAGGCTCGGGCGCCGCGACTACGTGGACGCGGCCGTCGGCGTGGCCGAGTTCGTGCTCACCCTGCTCTCCGACGACCGCGGCCGTCTGCTGCGCTCGTTCCGGGCCGGCAAGGCGCAGATCGACGCCTACCTCGAGGACTACGCGAACGTCGCCAACGGGCTGCTGGAGCTCTCGTGGGCGACGGGCGACCTCCGCTGGCTGGAGGAGTCGCGCCGCCTGGCGGGCCTGATGGTCGAGCTGTTCGCCGACGAGACACGCGGCGGCTTCTTCGTGGACGCGCCCGAGGGCAACGGGCTCGTGGCTCGGCGCAAGGAGTTCGACGACCACCCCACTCCCGCCGGGAACTCGATGGCCGCCTTCGTGCTCCTGCGGCTGGCGCGGATCTACGGCGACCTCGAGCTCGAGAAGCAGGCGGTCGGCGTCTTCCGCCTCGCGCGCCCGCTGATGGAGCGGGCCCCCGCCGCCGTTTCGCACCTGCTCTGCGCGCTCGACCTCCACTTCTCCAAGCCGCAGGAGATCGCGGTCGTCGGCGACTCCGGGGAGCTGCGCGCGACCGCGCTCGAGGGTTACCGCCCGAATGCCGTCTTCGCCTTCTCCGACGCGCCGACGGACGCAGTGCCGCTCCTCGCCGGGAAGGATCTCGTCGACGGCAGCCCGGCCGCCTACGTGTGCGAGAGCTTCGCCTGCCGGCGGCCGGTCACCGGTGCGGAGGATCTCCGCGCCATGCTCGCGGCGTAGAGTTCGACGGGTGCCGAAGCACCTCCAGCTCAACCTCGATGTCCACGAGACCCCGGTCCCGGGGCTGTTCCTGCAGGAGGCCCTGCAGCGCGACCTGACCAGGTTCGTGAGCGACTCCTGGCCGTGCACCGCGAAGCTGGACGCTCCCGAGGCGGTCTGGCGGAGCAGCGGCCAGAACGGCACGGACGCCGCCCTGGAGCTCGGCG
This sequence comes from uncultured Actinomycetes bacterium, assembly GCA_963839745.1. GTDB lineage: Bacteria > Actinomycetota > Thermoleophilia > Gaiellales > Gaiellaceae > JAIBJN01. The sequence goes on along the minus strand of CAWIWC010000010.1, from coordinate 83,124 downwards.
ACGGGACGCTCGGGCTCGTCCATGTCGGCTTCGGCAGCGCCTACGCCCAGGTCGCCGCCGCCAGCGACGACGCCGCACAGGCCGGGCTGGAGAAGATCCGCGCCCTCCTTCCGCGGGCCGCCCGCGAGCGCGAGGGGCGCGTGCCGGTCAGCTTCTGGTCGTACGGGCCGCACGGCCCGATGCCGATGGGCCGCACGCTGTCCGTGCCCTCCTGGGAGGAGATCGCCGGCAACTACGCTGACGCCACGAAGAATGGGCTCGCGCGGCTGATGACGGGCGACCTGCCCTGGCGCGGGGGCCAGCTCATCCTCTGGCACGGCGAGACGGGCACCGGCAAGACGACTGCGCTCCGGGCCCTGGCCCGCGAGTGGTCGTCGTGGTGCGAGCCCCACTACATCACCGATCCCGAGAAGTTCTTCGGCGCTCAGTCCGACTACATGCTCTCGGTCATGCTCCAGGCCGAGATGTACGACGACGAGGACGGCGAGACGGCGTACGGCCCCGACGTCGTGGGCATCGCCAGCTCCCTCGGGCACGGAATGTGGGCCGTTCCGCCGGTCTCGTTCTACGGCCGGAGGGACGGGGAGACCGCGCCCACCTGGCGCCTGCTGATCCTCGAGGACACCGGCGAGCTTCTGTCCGCCGACGCGCGCATCCAGGCCGGCCAGGGCCTCTCTCGCTTCCTCAACGTCGTCGACGGCCTCATCGGCCAGGGGCTGCGGATCCTCGTCCTCGTGACGACGAACGAGGAGCTCGGGGCCCTCCACCCCGCGATCTCGCGCCCGGGCCGCTGCGCCTCGAACGTCCTCTTCACACGGATCCCGGTCGAGCAGGCGAACGCGTGGCTCGCGGAGCGCGAGAACGAAAACACGGTCTCGGAGCCGACAACGCTCGCAGGCCTCTACGCGCTCGTCGAGGGCTGGGACGCCGTCACCCAGCGCCAGCAAACCGGCTTCGGCAGCTAAGCAGCCTCGCGACGGCTTCCCAACGAGGGCGAGAGCCGCGACGACTAGGCGCGGACGACGACCGGCGCGCCCAACGGGACGACCCGCATGAGGACGCGCATGTCCTCGGCGCTCGCGTGCGGACAGCCGGCGGAGACGGCGGCGCCGATCGAGGAGGGGTTGTTCGTGCCGTGGACGGCGATGCGGTCGCCCCCCGTCCAGCCCGGCGGCAGGTTCGGCTGGTGGGCCGAGAGTGCGAGGATGCAGCAGCCGTAGTAGGAGCCGTAGCGGGAGCCCGGGAGCTTGTCCGTGACGGCGAAGCGGCCGACCGGCGTGGGCGAGGTCGAACGGCCGATCGCGACCGTCATCTTCCGGACGACCTCGCCGCCGCGACGGACGACGAGCCGCCGCTCGGAAAGGTCGATCACGACCCGCACGCGCGTGGCGCTCGTCCGCACGGCGCTCTCCTGCGGGTCGACCCAGCCGAGCCGCCCGTTGGCGACGTGTGTCGTGAGGACGCCGAGCCAGCGCCCGCGCTGCGCGGCGACGGCGAGCGTGGTCGGCGAGCCGAACTCGGTCCGGCCGTCGAGCCGCGCCACGACGGGCCCGCGGGGGCGCGATCGAACGACGATCGTGGACCCGCCGGCCGGTCGCAGGATCACAGCGCCGGGGTCGGGGGTGGGTACGGGGGCGACGAGCGAGTCGGGTGCCCGAAGCGGCGCGCGCTCGACGGGTCCGGACGCGACGACCGGCTGGGGGACGGCCGCCGGAGCGGGCGCGACGTCGGGCGGCGCGTCCTGCCCGGAGGCGGGTCGCGCGAGAAGGGTAAGCACGGCGCCGAGGGCCGCGAGCAACGCGACGAAGACGATGACGTGCGGGGGGAGGTAGAAGCGCCCCATCGCTACGCTCATCGGGTGGCGAACCGGGACGCTCGTTCACTCGAACGAGGGATGGCTCGGAACGACCACTGATGCCTTTTGACACCAGTCACTGGGGGGACCCAGCGTACCTGCAATTTGCAGGACAAAAACTCCCCAAACAACTTCTAAACAACTGACTCCGACCACCCACGCACTGCAAACGGGCGCGGACCTGCGCCTCACGGGGCCCGCAGATGGGCTCGCCGTCGTCTGCGTGAACGGCGGCCAGGGGCGCGACGTGCCGGGGACCTGGAGCGCGACGCTCGAGTGGCTCGTCGAGCGCCTGGCGCCCGCGTTTCCCGGCCTTGGGTTCGCCGAGGTGCGCTACCGGATCAAGTCGTGGAACCGTCTCGGCATGTGCGTCGAGGACACCCTCGCCGCCCTCGAGGCCGTCGCTCCCCGGCGCGCGCTCCTGCTCGGGTTCTCCATGGGCGGGGCGGTGGCGATCGGCGCAGCGCCGCACCCGGCGGTGCGCACGGTCCTCGGGCTCGCCCCGTGGATCCCGGACCGCCTCGACCTCTCGGGCCTCGAGGGCCGCCGGCTCGCCGTCCTGCAGGGAGCGTGGGACCGTTCCCTGCCGGGCGTGCCCGGCGTCAGCCCGTCGAGCTCACGCCGCGGCTTCGAGCGCGCCCGCGCAGACGGCGTCGAGGGCTCCTACGAGCTGATCGCGCGCGCGGCTCATCCGGTCGCCGTCCGCGCGCCGTGGGGCGCGGCGCTGCCGCTCCCGCGCGCCGGCCGCTGGGCGGAGCTCGTCGCCGACGAGCTCGAGCGGTTTCAGGCCTCGGAGGGCTGAATCCGACGCCGGGCCATCTGCTCCGGCGTCGGCCGCCGCACGTTCCAGGCGAGGCCCAGCTTCTCGAGCACGCGGATCACCAGCCACGAACCGTCGATCTGCCAGCGGTGGAGGCCGTGCCGGGCCGAGCTCGGGAACGCGTGGTGGTTGTTGTGCCAGCCCTCGCCGAGGACGAGCGCCGCGATGACCCAGTTGTTCCGCGCCTCGTCCCGCGAGGCGTAGTCCTTGCGCCCGAACATGTGGCAGATCGAGTTCACGCTGAAGGTCGCGTGCTGGTAGAGGAAGATCCGGAGGAGCCCCGCCCAGACCATCGCCTCGAGCCCGCGGGCCACGGACCCGCCCACGAGGAAGCCGACCGCAAACGGGATCCCCAGGGTGAGGAGGACCCAGAGGATGTAGAGCCGGTCGATCGTCCGCACGAGGCGGTCCTCGTAGAGGTCCCTGCCGTACTCGCGGCCGCGCTCCATCCCCTTGAGCGTGAACAGCCAGCCGACGTGCGAGTGGATGAAGCCCTTCGTGCCGGCGAGGAGCCCCTCGCCGTGGCCGACGTGCGGCGAGTGCGGGTCGCCGGGCTTGTCCGAGAGGGCGTGGTGCTTGCGGTGGTCGGTGACCCACTGCGTGACCGGGCCCTGCATCGCCATCGAGCCGAGGATGGCGAGCGAGGCCTTGACCACGGGGCCCGTGTCGAAGCTCTTGTGCGTGAAGTAGCGGTGGAAGCCGACCGCGTTGCCGATCGCGGTCAGGAAGTAGAGGACGACCAGGAGCACGAGGTCGACCCAGTGAAAGGCAACGCCCCAGAGGAGGCCCATGGCCGAGAGGAGGCCGAAGGGCGGGATGACCACGGCCGCGACCGTGGCGATCTGGCTCGCCAGGCTCGTCCGGTCGCGCACGGTCCCGACCTTGACTGTGTTGTCCACTGCTTGCTCCATCTCCGATCTGCGATACGGTTCGGTGCTAAGACGAGGAACGTCCGGGGAAGGTTGCATCATCGGCGAGGCACGCCCCGGGCTTGATCCTCTCATGCCCGCGACGCGACTAAGCTTCCAGGCCGTGTACGCGAGCGTCACCACCGTCCGTGGAGCAGGCCCCGAGGTCGGCGTCACCGCCAAGATGGCGGCCGACTCGATGCTCTCCTGGCTGAACCAGTTCGAGGGCTACTGCGGGCTGCTGATCTTCGCCTCGCCGGAGACGGGCAGCGCGCGGATCATGACCCTCTGGGAGAACGAGGAGGCCCTGAACCGGAGCGAGCGCAGCCGGGCCCAGGTCAGGGAGAGCATGATCGCCACGGCGGGCGCCCAGCTCGAGAGCGTCGAGCGGTACGAGGTCGTGCTCGACGAGCGCGTGGATTCGGCGCCCTCCTCCGCGTAGACTCGCGCACGTTGATCGCGCGCGTCACGACCTTCGAGGGCGATCCCGAGCGCATGGACGAGGGCGTTCGCATCTACCGTGAGCAGGTCGTGCCCTGGCTGCGCGACTCCACCGGCTTTCGAGGCGTGATCATCATGATCGACCGCGAGAACGAGCGCGCGCTGGGCCTCTCGTTCTGGACGACCGTGGAGGCGGCGACGGACGCCTACGCGAGCGGCGCGACGCTCCGCGACGAGCTGGCGGCGAGCGTCGGGACGAAAATGACCGGCGAGGAGCTTTTCGAGGTCGTGACCGCCGAGGCGCTGGCGCTCGAGAACGACGAGTAGTTCTGGTCCTTGTAGGGATCGACCGCGTCCGCTGGGCAGATGCGAACCGGGGTGCGACGACCGACTCACGAATCATCGGGCCTGGCGGGGAACACCCATGCGGCGACGTACAGGATCGCCGCGACCGCGGTGGCCGCGCAGACGGCGATGGCCACGATCATGGCCCCTCACCTCCTTTCGTGCGGACTCCGAGGCGGTGGCGCGCCCCCGGTCGGGAGCGCGCCACTCGCCTAGACCCCGAGCGCTCGGGTCAGCACGCGCCGCGCCTCGCGGCCGCCGTGCGCCGAGCCGTCTCGCTCGTGGCTCGGACCGGCACGGTCACGGCGCTGCAGCCGAGCGAGCTCCCGCGAGCGGAGCGTGATCTCGGCCGCCCGGAGCGGCTCGCGCTGGTGGGCGCGCCGGGACTCGAGCTGAAGCATGTGCTGCTGGTGCATCCCTTCCTCCTTCTCCGTCGTCGCGGAGGGCGACCGATGTCCCTCCGGCCATCTCCTACGGGGAGATCGCCGCAGGCCTCGGAAAAACGGCACGCAAAAGCACGCCCCATATCCGACAGCGCTATTTCCGACCTTGAAACGACGAAGGCGACCCGTCGGGTCGCCTCGCGTGGAGCGTGTGTTGCGCTATCCGACTAGCGCATGCGCCTCACTGCGAGGGTGGACCCGTCGTTGGCCTGAGCCGCGATGCGACCGGCTCCATTCGACCACGCCGGCATCGTCGCGGGCTTCGCCGCCTTGAGCCTGTTCACCTGGAAAGCGTTGGTCATAGAGATGCCTTTCGCCGGGTACGAAGCGCGAGGATAGCGCACGCATACGACGTTGGCAAGAGATTCGGCGAGAAACCTGGTGACATGTTGTGAAGCGGTTGTCGCAAAATGGAGAAAGAATTGACGCTGGTCTATTTCAGACCATCGCCGGCGCCTCGACCGGCGGCCGCCGCGGCGCCCTGTTGATCAGGAGGGCGGCGAGGGCAACTCTCACCCGCCTAGCGTCGCGGGTCAGGCCGGCGTGGCGCTGCCCTCGGCGAGGCTCTGCAGCCTGGCGACCTCGGCCTTGGGGACGACCCGCTTGAAGCTCTCGGCGACCGCCGCCCACGTGTCGAGCAGTTCGACCGCCCTCGCCGAGGCCGTGTAGCGCAGATGGCGCTCGACCAGCTCGTGGAGCACGATCAGGTGCTCCGGGCGGAGGCGGTGGGAGCCGACGAGCTCGTCGTTGAGCCGCCGCTCGAGGACGTCGTCCGGGTCGTAGACGTATACCTCGCCGCCGGTCATGCCCGCTCCGAGGTTCGGCCCGGGCTCGCCGAGGACGACGACCGTGCCGGCGGTCATGTACTCGCAGGGATGCTCGCCCGTCCCCTCGACCACGGCGACGGCGCCGGAGTTGCGCACGGCGAAGCGCTCTCCGGCGCTGCCCGCGCAGTAGAGCTCGCCGCCCGTCGCGCCGTAGAGCGCCGTGTTGCCGATCAGGCACGGCTCGCCCGCGTCGCCTTCGGGCGGGCGGATGGCGATGCGGCCGCCGCTCATGCCCTTGCCGACGTAGTCGTTGGCCTCGCCGGTCAGGGTGAACTTGACGCCCGCCGCGAGGAACGCGCCGAAGCTCTGGCCGGCCACGCCGTCGAAGCTCGCGCGCACGCGCCCGGGCGGCGGGTCGGACCCGAAGGCCTTCCCGATCGCGCCGCCCAGCCGGGCTCCGACCGTGCGGTCGCCGTTTCCGATCTCGTAGTGCAGCTCGACGAGGCGCGCCTCCTCCAGCGCCTGGCTCGCGTCGGCGTCGAGCTTGGCGCCCAGCTGCCAGCCGCCCGCCCTGGGACGCTCCTCGCCGTCGTAGGCGGTCGGCCCGTCGCCGGCGCTGCCGAGGAGCGGCGAGAGGTCGAGGAGGTCGGCGCGCGCGTCGCCCGTCCGCTTCTGCCTGAGGAGGTCGACCCGGCCGACCGCCTCCTGGAGGGAGCGGAGCCCGAGCGCCGCCAGGCGGCGCCTCACGTCCTCGGCGACGAGCAGCAGGTAGCTCTCGACCATCTCCGGCGTGGCGGCGAACTTCGCCCGCAGCTCGGGCCGCTGGGTGGCGATGCCGACCGGGCAGGTGTCCTGGTGGCAGGTCCGCACCATCAGGCAGCCCTCGGCGAGCAGGAGCGCGGTGCCGAAGCTGACCTCGTCCGCGCCGAGGAGCGCTGCCACGAGCACGTCGCGGCCGGTCTTCATCCCGCCGTCGGCGCGCAGCCGGGCCCGGCCCCGCAGCCCGCCGGCCATGAGCGCCTGCTGCGCCTCGGCCAGCCCGAGCTCCCAGGGGACACCGGCGTTCTTGATCGACGAGAGCGGGCTCGCCCCGGTGCCGCCGTCGCTGCCGGCGACGTGGACGACGTCCGCGAGGGCCTTCACGCATCCGGCGGCGACGAGCCCGACGCCCGCCTCGGCCACGAGCTTGACGGAGACGAGCGCCTGCGGGTTCACCTGGCGGAGGTCGAAGATGAGCTGCGCGAGGTCCTCGATCGAGTAGATGTCGTGGTGCGGCGGTGGCGAGATGAGCGCGACGCCGGGCTGGGTGTGCCGGAGCCTGGCGATCTCCTCCGTGACCTTGTGGCCCGGGAGCTGGCCGCCCTCGCCCGGCTTGGAGCCCTGCGCGATCTTGATCTGGAGCTCCTCGGCAAAGGCGGCGTACTCCGGCGTGACGCCGAAGCGCCCGGAGGCGACCTGCTTGATCGGCGAGTTGCGCTCCGTGCGGTAGCGGTCCGGGTCCTCCCCGCCCTCGCCGGTGTTCGCGCGCGCGCCGATGCGGTTGAGCGCCGTGGCGACGAGCTCGTGCGCCTCGGAGGAGAGGGCGCCGTGCGACATCGCCCCGCCGGAGAAGCGGCGAACGATCGCCTCGACCGGCTCGACCTCGTCGAGAGGCACCGGCGGGCCGGCCGCCACCGGCTCGAGCAGGTCGCGCGGCTCGAGCGCCGTGCGGCCGTCGACGAGCTCCGTGAAGCGCGCGTACAGATCCCAGCCGCCGCCGTTCACCGCCTTGCGGAGCGCGTGAGCCGCACCGACGTCCTGAAGGGACTGCACGACCTCGGGCGTCGTCGCGTGGGGCTCGCCGCCCTTGCGGTACTTGACGTAGCCGGGATTCTCGAGCCGCGGCGCCTCGTCGTACGCGGCCCGTAGCCGCTCGAGCGCCTCGCGCTCCAGCTCGGCGAAGCCGACTCCGCCCAGCGCCCCCGGGGTTCCTACGAGGCACCGGTCCACGACCTCGCTGGCGAGGCCGAGCGACTCGAAGATCTGCGCGCCCCGGTAGCTCGCCACGTCGGAGATGCCCATCTTCGACATCACCTTGAGGACGCCGTCCTCGACGGCGTGCCGGAAGCGGCGCTGCGCCTCCGCGGGCGCGGGGTGGTCGCCGCCGAGCTTGTCTGCAGCGGCCATGGACGCGATGGTCTCGAGCGCGAGCCGGGGGCAGATGGCGTCGGCGCCGTAGCCGAGGAGCGCGGCGAAGTGGTGCGTCTCGCGCGGCTCGTCGCTCGCCACGATCACGGATGCGCGCGTGCGCAGGCCGGAGGCCACCAGGCGGTGGTGGACGGCGCCGGTCGCGAGCAGCGCCGGGATCGGGGCCCGTCGCGGGCCTGCCCGGTCGTCGGTCACGAGCAGGAGCTCGGCGCCGGCCTCGACCGCCGCCTGCGCCTCGTCACCGAGGCGAGCGCACGCCGCCTCGAGGCCTTCGTCCTCGTCGAACGCAGCATCGAGCGGAGTGAGGGGGAGCCCCGCGAGTGCCGCCGGAAAGAGGAAGAACGACTCGAGCTCGACGACGTGCGCCGCCTCGGGAACCTCGGTCAGGAGCGGCTCGCGTGCGCCGAGCAGCGTGCGCAGCGACATGACGCGGCGCTCCCTGAGATGGTCGATGGCCGGGTTGGTGACCTGCGCGAAGCGCTGCTTGAGATAGCCGAACACGGGACGGGCGCGGCCGGCGAGCGGCGGCAGGGCCGTGTCGTCGCCCATGGACGACGTCGGCTCGTGCCCGGTGGCGGCGAGCGGCCGCAGGACGAGCGAGAGCTCCTCGCGGGTGTAGCCGTTGGCGATCTGGCGCGGCAGAAGGTCGGCCTCGGGCGGCTCGACGGGCTCGCCGGGCCCTTCGCGCCGCAGGCCCTCCCGGGCCCAGGCTCCGTACGGGCGCCGCACGGCGAGGACACGCTTGATCGTCCTGTTCTCCTGGAGCCCGCCCGCGCCGGGGTCGACGGCGATCGCCTGCCCCGGCCCCAGGCGACCGCGGCGGACGCGCGCTCCCTCGGGCAGCGGGATCGCCCCCACCTCGGAGGAGCAGACGACGAGCCCGCCGTCGACAACCGCATAGCGGAGCGGCCGCAGCCCATTGCGGTCGAGCGCGGCGCCGACCACGCGACCGTCGGTGAAGACGATGCCCGCCGGCCCGTCCCAGGGCTCGACGAGAGTCGAGTGGTAGCGATAGAAGTCCCGCACCTGCTCTTCGAGCTCGGCGTTGGCCTCCCACGCCTCGGGGACGAGCATGGCGAGGCCGTGGCGCACGTCGCGCCCGCCGCGCACGAGCAGCTCGAGCGCGTTGTCCAGCATGGCCGAGTCAGAGCCCGACGCATCGACGACGGGCGCGATCAGGGAGTCGTCCGGCCACCCGATCCGGCTCTCGCGCGCGCGCATCCAGTTGACGTTCCCCTGGATCGTGTTGATCTCGCCGTTGTGGCAGAGCAGCCGGAAGGGCTGCGCTCTCTCCCACGACGGCGTCGTGTTCGTCGAGAAGCGGTGGTGGAAGATCCCGAACGCTGCAGTGACCGCCGGGTCGCGCAGGTCGGCGTAGAAGGCGGCGAGCTGGTCGGCAGCGCAGAGCGCCTTGTAGGTGACCGTGCGGAAGGAGAGCGAGGCGACGTAGAGACCGGCCGTCAGCTCCGCGCGGCGCCTCGCCCGGTAGGCGCGGCGCTCGAGCTCGTCGGGGTCGAGGCCCTCGGCCGGCCGGAAGGCGAGCTGCTCGATGCGGGGCGCGCTGGCGAGCGCCCCCGGCCCGAGCGCCGACGGGTCGACCGGCACCTCGCGCCAGCCCAGCGGCTGGAGCCCCTCGTCGCGGCAGCCCTCCTCGACGGCCTCGCGCGCGCCCTCGTCGCGGACGAAGACCATGGCCAGGCCGCACCCCGGCTCGGGCAGCAGCGCGGACGGAAGCGGAAGCAGGACGCCCGCGCCGTCGCCGGTCTTGCGGTCGGCGGCGGTGGCGCCGCGGTGGCGGACGCCGCCGAGCCCCGCGAGCAGAAGGTCGACGACCTCGCGGGAGGCGCCCCCGTCCGGGTCCGCGACGAAGCCGATGCCGCAGGCACCGCGGTCGGCGGTGAGATCGTGGAGTAGCGCTCCTGGCATCGACTTCGGGTCGACCACCCTCCGAGGTGAGGACGTACGAACGGGTACGGGTCTCCGCCTCGTTTCTTCTTCAGCTAGCCGGCGGAGGCGGAAGGAGTGGACGCCGGCTAGCGCACACGAATGCGCGCAATAAGCTTGCCAAGAAAGGACGGGCTTGTCGGCAGGCTGCGCATTCGAATCGCGCAGACTACGGAACGCATAGGACGTCGTCAAGGGCTCGAACCAGCCCATCTCCGGTCCGTCCTTGCCTCCGTCTTGCGACCGCGCTATGGTGCGCTCTTCCTCGCCGGCGGAGAAGTCGGCGAGGAGAGGCGTTGAGGCCTCAGGAGCGTTGCTCCTGGGGCTTTTTTCGTGGTCCAGACGGGAGGCGTTGGAGATGGTGAAGGTCGAAGCAGTCGTCATCCGGGAGCGGGTGGAGACGGTCATCGACGCGGTCGAGCACGAGACCGGGCACGTCGGAGTGACCGTCCTCGAGGCCATCGGCCACGGCCGTCAGCGCGGCATCACCCACGAGTACAGGGGACGCGTCTTCGAGTCGCGCTTCCTGCCGAAGGCCCAGCTCGTGCTGGTGGTGGCCGACGACGTCGCGGACGACGTCGTGGCGACGATCGTGGACGCGGCCCGGAGCGGCAACGAGTCGGGCGACGGGATCGTCTGGACGACGCCCGTCGCGAACGTCACGCACAACCGGACGGGCAGGAGCCTGGAGGAGGTGGAGGTCAGATGACGACCGAGGAGCTGGCCATCGCGACGAGCACCGTCTGGGTCCTGCTCGCCGCCATCCTGGTCATGTTCATGCAGGCGGGCTTCGCGTTCCTCGAGGCCGGGCTGACGCGGATGAAGAACGTCGGCCACATCGCCGCGAAGAACGTGCTCGTCCTCGCTCTCGCGTCGGTCGTCTACTACCTCGTCGGCTTCGGCATCGCCTTCGGGGACGGAGGCAACGGCCTCGTCGGCGGCTCCGGGTTCGCGCCGTCGGTGGAGGAGCTCCTCGCCGTGGGCACGGCGCCGTTCTCGTGGTTCTCGTCCATCCCCGGCGCGGCCGGCTACCTCTTCGAGGTCGTCTTCTGCGCGGTCTCGCTCGCGATCGTCTGGGGCGCCATGGCCGAGCGCACGAGGCTCTGGGTCTACTTCGTCTTCGGCGTCGCCTACACGCTCGTCTACTCCGTCGTCTCGCACTGGATCTGGAGCCCGGACGGCTGGCTCTTCGCCCGCGGGATGCAGGACTTCGCCGGCTCGACGGTCGTCCACTACCAGGGCGCCCTCGCCGGCCTCGCCGGCGCGCTCCTCCTCGGCCCGCGCATCGGGAAGTTCGTCGACGGCAAGCCGAACGCGATCCCCGGCCACAACATGGCCTACACGACGCTGGGCGTGCTGATCCTCTGGTTCGGCTGGTTCGGCTTCAACCCCGGCTCGACGCTGAGCGTCGACTTCGGCGGCGTCGGCTTCTTCTCCTACGTCGCGCTGAACACGAACATCGCGGCGGCGGCAGGCGTCCTCGGGGCCGTGATCACCTCCTGGATCGTCGTCAAGAAGCCCGACCTCTCGATGATGCTCAACGGCGCCATCGCCGCCCTCGTCGCCATCACCGCGGCGTGCGCGTTCGTCGCCCCCTGGGCGGCCATCCTCATCGGCGGCGTCGCCGGCGTGATCGTCGTCCTCGGCTCGCTGCTCGTCGAGCGGCTGCGGATCGACGACCCCATCGGGGCAATCGCCGCGCACGGCATGGCCGGTGTCTGGGGAACGCTCGCGCTCGGGTTCCTGACCGTGCCTTCGCTCGCGGAGAGGCTCGCCACCGGCAGCCCGGGCCTCCTCTACGGCGGCGGCTTCCACCAGCTCGGCGTCCAGGCGCTCGGCCTCGCAGCCGTCGGGATCTTCACCTTCGGCGCGTCGTTCCTCATCCTCTGGGCGCTGAAGGCGACGATCGGGATCCGGACGGAGCCCGAGGTCGAGACCGCCGGCCTGGACGTCTCGGAGCACGGCATGTGGGGCTACCCCGAGTTCTACATCCCGGTCCCGGGCGGCTACGGCACCGAGTCCCATCGCCACCTCGGCGTCTCGCACACCCTCAAGCCCAGAGAGGCGCCGCACCCCGCGCCGCTGGCCGAGCCGGCGGGCTGACCGTCGACATGCGGCCCGCGCCTTCCTCCCCGCGACTTCGCCCGGATGACGATGACGTTCGTCCCGCCCGCTCCCGGGTAGGGTCAGAGCAAGCGACCGAGGAGGGCGACCGATGCTTGGATGGGTGGGTAACGTCGAGCAGGAGACGCTCGACAACGAGACATTCCGCACCGTGGTCTTCACGGGCGACCACACGCAGCTGACCGTGATGAGCCTGAAGGCGGGCGAGGACATCGGGCGCGAGCGCCACGACGGGATCGACCAGTTCCTCCGGATCGAGCGCGGCCGCGCGCGCGTCGAGCTGAGCCGCTCCGAGGACACGATCGACGAGACGCACGACGTCGAGGACGACTGGGCGATCATCGTCCCGGCCGGCGTCTGGCACAACGTCGTCAACACCGGGGACGGCGAGCTGAAGCTCTACTCCCTCTACTCGCCGCCGGAGCACCCCGACGGCACGGTGCACAGGACGAAGGACGAGGCCGAGGCGGCCGAGGCCGCCCAGCACGGTTAGTCAGTCAAGCGGCTGAGGGGTGGGCGGGCTCCGTTACTGCGCGAGCGCCGCGAGTGCCTCGTGCGGAAGCGGGAACCACCGGAGCCGCTCGAAGTCCTCTGAGACGTCCGGGGCGGGCGCCGCGTCCGCCGGCGGGTGGGCCTCGATCTTCGCGACGATCCGCCCCGCCTCCTCGAGGTGTCCGGCGAGCACGGACTCGTCGGCCGAGAGCCTGAGCCGCCCCGGGCCCGTCCCCTGGCCGTACGAGAAGCTCGCGAGCGTCAGGGGCGAGCGCCGCGGACGCTCTCGGTGGTGCCAGAGCCCTGACCGCGCATCGAACCTGTAAAGGGGCAGGAGCTTCCACGCGTGGTCGGCGAGGAAGTCGACCGCGTCGACGATGTACTGGAAGACCGTCTCGCTGATGAAGTAGTTGAACGACAGGCGCACGAAGGCGAGTTTGATCCCCGCGTAGCCGCGCATGACCTCGGCCTCGTGCGCGGCCGACGTCTCCACGTCGAAGTCGAGCAGCCGGTGCATGTACGGGCCGGCGCAGAAGCAGCCGCTGCGGGCCTGGATGCCGAAGAGGTCGTCGAGCAGGGCGACGACGAAGTTCGAGTGCAGCATCCCGTCCGGCCGCGCCGCCAGCCGGTCGCGGATGCCGAACGAGACGATGGCGACCCGCCGCAGCTCGGGGTTGCCGAGCACGAACAGGCGCGGGTTGGACGCCCACGACTCGAGCGCGCTCTGCACGTAGCTCTCCTCGAGCTCCTTGATGGTGTCGGGCCCGACCGCCTCCTTCAGCCCGAAGGCGAGGCCGGCGCGGATCGACTCGACGATCGCGGGCGTCCCGCCCTCTTCCCTCTGCACGGGATCCGGGTGATAGGCCTGGTGGTCCGGCGTGACGTACGCGATCGTGCCGCCGCCGGGCGTTGCCGGGACGCGGTTCGCGAACAGGTGACGCTTGGCGACGAGCACGCCCGGCGTGCCCGGCCCGCCGGGAAACTTGTGCGGCGAGAGGAAGATCGCGTCCTTGTATGCCAGGTGGCCGTCCTCGACCTCGGGCGCCGCGTTCATCTCGATCGGGAGGTACGGCCCGGCGGCCGCGTAGTCCCAGAAGGCCAGCGCCCCGTGCCGGTGGAGCAGAATCGAGACCGCGTCGACGTCCGTGATGATCCCTGTGACGTTCGACGCCGCCGAGAAGCTGCCGATCTTGAGCCGGCGCGTGGCGTGGTGCTCCAGCTCCTCGCGCAGGTGGTCGAGGTCGAAGCCGCCGTCGCCGTCCTCCCCGATGACGACCACGTCGGCGATCGATTCGCGCCAGGGAAGCTCGTTCGAGTGGTGCTCGTACGGGCCGACGAAGACGACCGGCCGTTCGCGGACTTCGGCGAAGCGGCCGAGCTCGAGGATGCGGAGCAAGCGGTCGATCGCGCCCGTCGCGCCCGAGCCGGCGAAGACGACGAGGTCGTCCTTCCCCCCTCCCACGCCCCGGTGGACGATCCGGCGCGCTTCCTCGCGCAGCCGCGTCATCTGGAGCCCGGTCGCCGAGGCCTCCGTGTGCGTGTTGGCGTAGAGCGGCAGCACGTCCCCTCTGATGAAGTCCTCGATGAACGACAGCGAGCGGCCCGAGGCCGTGTAGTCGGCGTAGACGAGCCGACGGAGGCCGAAGGGGCCCTCGAGGACGGCATCGTCGCCCACGACCGACGTCCGGATCCGCTCCAGCAGGGACGCGGCCGCACCGGCGCTCTGTGGGCCGGCAAGGGCAAGCGACTCCGATGCGATCGCGCTCATGCCTCCATCCCGTCTCGTCTACATAGACGGAGCGGGGGCGCGAAATCTTCGCCCTCGCTACCTCCCGATGGTGACGAGGCGGTCGGCGCGCACGCCGGTGAGCCGCACTTCACGGCCGTTCGGGTAGCGGACGAGCAGCTCGCGAACGGTGGTCTCGTCGCCGAGGCCGAAGTGGACGCGCGGATCCTCGGAGGAGAGGTAGCTCGTCCCTGCCTTGACCTCGCGGACGAGGCGCCGGCCGTCGGGGAGGACGGCGGTGACGACGGCGCCCGGCGCGAAGGTCCCGAGCTGCACCTGGAGCCAGTGGCCGTCCGCCCCGGAGCTCCGGAGCAGGAGGAGCCGGCCGGCGATCGACGCGACCGCGATGTCGAGATCGCCGTCGTTGTCGTAGTCGGCCACGGCGAGGCCTCGCCCGTTGACGCCCTCCGGCCCGAGGCCGACGCCCCGGCTCACGTCCTCGTAGCCCTCGTCGAGCGCGCCGAGCACCTTGATCGGCTCGGCGTCCATCTTCAGGTTCGTGACGGGGATGGCCCCGTTGGCGATGGCGAGGTCGAGTGTCCCGTCCTGGTCGAGGTCGGCCCACGACGCGCCCCAGCCTGCGAGCGTCGTGTCGAAGACGGATGCGAACTCCGGCCGGGCGTCCGCGAAACGCTTCCCCGACCGGCTCTCGAAGACGCCGTGGAGCTGATTGTGGGAGTTCGTCACGAACAGGTCGGGCCGTCCATCGCCGCTGTAGTCGGCCGCCGCGACTCCCATCCCCGCATTGCGGTCCGCGACGCCGGCTTCGGCGCCTCGTTCCTCGAACCGGAACCCGAACTCGCCGGCCGCCGGCACGTTCACGTAGAGGCGGTTCGGATCCAGGTCGTTGGCCACGTAGAGGTCGATCCGCCCGTCGCCGTTCACGTCCGTGAACGCCGAGCCCAGGCCGTGCTCGACGGTGGATGCCTCGATGCCGACCTCCTCCGCGACCTCGCGGAAGCGCGACCGGCCCTTCCAGTCGGGCCCGATGTTGAGGTAGAGGCGGTCGCGCACCGCGCCGACGTTGGACGGGAACGGCTCCGCCGAGCCCGGGACCGGCGCGTTCGTGTCCGCGTAGCCGGCGACGAAGAGATCCGGGAGGCCGTCGGCGTTCACGTCGGCCACCGAGGCGGCCGTGTGCCACCCGTATGTGTCGATGCCGGCGGCGCTCGCTCCCTCGGCGAACTTCCCGCCGCCCAGGTTCCACAGGAGCGCGTCGTACCCGGCGGCCGTGACGTACAGATCGGTGCGCCGGTCGCCGTTGAAGTCCGCGGCCACGCAGCCGTTCCCGCGCAGCTGCAGGTCGGCGCCCGAGCCGCGGCTGACGTCCACGAACCGGCCCTTCTCGTTGCGGAAGAGCGCGTTGCGCGGCAGGCCGCCGCGCTCCTTCCAGCGCGCCACGTCGACCTGGATCGAGTGCGAGTTGACCGCGTAGAGGTCGAGCCAGCCGTCATCGTCGAAGTCGAGCCAGCAGACGCCGCCGCCCATCATCGCCACCGGATCCGCGGAGGTCTTGAAGCGGAAGGCGCCGTGGCGGAAGTCGAGCCCGACGTGTCGCGCGACGTTGTCCAGTTGGACGTTCCCGAGCCCGACGCCGCTGCTCAGAGCACGCCCCACGCGGATGAGGTACGGAGAGTTGCGACCTTCGGGCGAGCCTACGATGAGGTAGCGCCCGTCCTGCAGCTCGAGGTGCAGCGTCTCCTCGAAGGTGCTCGGGCCTCGCTGCTCGCCGTCCGACCCCGTCAGCGCGACCGTCCCGGCGATATCCGCGACGACGAGAGGCGGCCCCTGGCCTTCGCCGACCTCGAGGGTCAGCCGCACTCGCTCCACGTGGTAGTCGGGCACATCCGTGTCGGCGCCCATCCGCTCGAAGAGCATGGCCAGCCTGGCTCCGCCGGCCACGGTCGCGGCGAGCTCGGCGTCGCCCGACGCAAGCGCTTCGGATTCTGTACGGAGGCCGGTGACGAGGTCGCTGGCGATCTTGAGCGCCGTCTGGCGGTCGAGCTCCGTCGAGACGTCGTCGGAGGGCACGACGGTCACCTCGGGAAGCTCCGACACGTTCGCCACCGGCCCGGCTGCGGCCTCGCTCGTCCGCGCAGGGATGCCGGCGAGCACGACGAGCGCCGCGAAGGTGACCGCGCCGGCCAGGACGACGGCCGCCGCCCGCGTGCGATCCAGGCGCGGCACGGGCGCACGCCAGCGCGAGAGGATCAGCTCGCCCACGGGCCTCGCCGCGCACACGAGCGCGAGCGCCGCGAGCACGGCGACCTTCGTCGCGAACTCGGTCGTCTGCGGCGCGATCAGCAGCACGGCGACCAGGCCGATCGCCACGGCGTACAGCGCGCCTCCCCGCGCGGCCGGCGGGAATCGTCTTCGGGTCCGTGATCATGAAGAAGAGGAAGACGAGGATCTCGGGCGAGAAAACGAGCACCCGCCAGAACTCCCAGCCCGTGATCGGCCCGAGGTGCCAGCGCGCGGTCATCGCGTGACCGCTCGCCGCGAGCACGGCGATGCCGGCGGCAAAGGCGATCCAGAAGCTCACCGCGATCACCAGCAGCCGCAGCCGCGAGAGGATCACGAGCCCGCCGACGACGATGATCGCGAGCGCGAGCGCCATCCACGCGGACATGGGGCCCCACCAGAACTCGAGCGGATCGGCGCGGCTCGAGCCGAGGATCAGGAACGCGAGGACGAGCCCGAAGTTGGACGGGTTGAAGACGTGGCGTCCGCGGAACTGGATCAGGTACTTGGAGAGGAGCGCGACCGCGGAGGTCGCGGCGAAGATCCACCAGCCGTGCATGCTCCACCAGTCCCCGTGCTCCGTGCCGGGGACGCGGAGGATGAACGCGACGCCGTTTCCCGTCAGGAGCGCGCTCGCCGGCCACATGAGCACGTGCTGGCGCCGGAACGCGATCCCGACCTCGAGCACCGCGCACGTCAGCAAGCAGACGAGGATCTGCGCGATCGACAGCCGGAAGTCGAACGCCACCTGGCCGAGCACCTGCAGCGAGACGATCACCGCGGCGAGGTGCAGCCGCGGGTCCGAGCGCTTCGGCAGCAGCACCGGATACGACGTCCCTCGAATGCGCAACGTCGGCGTGCCGGCGGCTGCAGCGGGCGCGCTCATGCGGCGATCATGCTACGCAGCGGCCCCAACCGCCAACAGCCTGGGCTACTTGACGACGCGGTACTTCAGATGCGTCGCCCTGGGCCCTTCGATGACCCGCACGAGCTCGAACTCGGCGTCATCGGGCCCGAGGCCCTCGAAGAGGCGGACTCCGCCGCCCAGGAGGACCGGCGCCACGTTCAGCTGCACCTCGTCGACCAGGCCGGCCTTCAGGGCCTGTTGCGCGGTGTTCGCGCCGCCGCCGATGCCGACGTTCTTCTCTCCGGCGGCCGCCTTCGCCTGCTCGACCGCGCTCTCGATTCCGTCCGTCACGAACGTGAAGGTGGTGTCGCTCTTGGCCAGCGGCTCCCGCGCGGTGTGGGTCAGGACGAACACCGGCATGTGAAACGGCGGCACGTCACCCCAGCCATGCGCGTTGTCGAACATCCGCTTGCCGACCACGATCGCGCCGGCGGCGCTCAACCCCTCCTCCACAATGGCGGAGCTCGCGTTCGTCTCCCCTCCCTCGAGCCCGTGCGGCTCGCGCCAGCTCTTGAGCTCGACGACCCATTCGTGCAGGCGCTCGCCGCCCGCGCCGAGCCCGAGCTCCGGCCCGTCGTCGGGACCGGCGACGTACCCGTCGAGCGAGACGCTGATATCGAAGACGACCTTTCCCATGGGACCTCCTATCGTTTCGGCTGCCAGAACGCGATCTCACCGCCGGCCGGTGTCGCGATGACGCTACGCCATCCGGCCGGTCCCTCGCGCGGCTCGACCAGCACGGCCGCGCCCAGGGCGCGCGCCCGGTCGGTGGCGCCGCGGATGCAGTCGACCTCCACGTAGGGGAGCCAGACGGGCCGCTCGGCCTCGCACTGGACGATGCCGCCGCCGAAAGCGGGGCCGAGCTCGAGAGCCACGTACGACCCGCCGCCGGCGTCGATCCGTTCCGCGCGCCAGCCGCAGAGCTGCGCGTAGAGCAGCTCCGCCCTCGTCAGGTCGCCCGTGTGGAGCTCGAGATGGACGACTGGTTGCGAAAAAGCAGAAGACACTCCTGCCCACTGAGACCTCTGTGACCGCGCAAACTCATCGGTTCGTGCGGCAGATAGGCTGCCGCGGGGATGCGCACCGCGTCGACAGGTACGACGCCGCAGGAACGCGAGCTGCTCCAGGCGGCAGGCGGCGGGGACGAGGATGCCTTCAGCCGCCTCGTCGAGCCGCACCGGCGCGAGCTCCATGCGCACTGCTACCGCATGCTCGGGTCGGTCCACGACGCGGAGGACGCGCTCCAGGAGACGCTCCTGCGCGCGTGGAAGGGGATCGGCCGTTTCGAGGGCCGGAGCTCGCTGCGCTCGTGGCTCTACACGATCGCCACCAACACCTGCCTGAACGCAATCGAGAAGCGCCCGAAGCGCGTGCTCCCGATCGACTACGGCCCGTCCGTCGATCCGCACTCGACCCCCGGCGAGCCGCTCGTCGAATCCGTCTGGGTCGAGCCGTATCCCGACGAGGAGCTTGCCGTCGAGGACGGGTTCGCCGCTCCGGACGCGCGCTACGAGCTGCGTGAGAGCGTCGAGCTCGCGTTCGTCGCCGCGCTCCAGTACCTGCCGCCGAACCAGCGCGCGGCCCTGATCCTGCGGGAGGTGCTCGGCTTCTCGGCCCGCGAGGTCGCCGAGGCGCTCGACACGACCGTCGCCTCCGTGAACAGCGCCCTCCAGCGCGCCCGGGAGAGCGTCGACGAGCGACTCCCCGCGCAGAGCCAGCAGGCGACCCTGCGCTCGCTCGGCGACGAGGAGCTCACCGAGCTCGTCGAGAGCTTCATGGACGCGATGGCGCGGCACGATGTCGCCGCCGTGGTCGAGCTGCTGGCCGAGGACGCGGCCTGGTCGATGCCGCCGATGGCCACCTGGTTCCAGGGGCGCGAGGCGATCACCGCCTTCCTCGCCGAGTGGCCGCTCTCGGGAGAGTGGCGCTGGCACCATCTGCGGGCCCGCGCGAACGCGCAGCCGGCCTTCGGCGCATACACGTGGTACGAGGAGTCGGGGAGCTACCGCCCGTTCGCCCTCAACGTGCTCACGTACCGCGGCGCCAAGGTCTCGGACATCACCTCGTTCATCACCCGCCGGGAGCCGGCGCCCGAGCTCCTGGACCAGGCGCGTTGGCCGGACGAGCCGATCGACCCGCTCCGCGACATCTTCGGGCGCTTCGGCCTGCCGGACGAGATCCGCACCTAGCGGAGCCCTCACGCGCGAATGGGGCCCCGCGGTGCGGGGCCCCGGCGCTCGGTCGCTACTCGCCCATCACCCGCATCTGGTTGCCGGACGGGTCGCGGAAGCCCGCGTCGATCCCATACGGCTGCTGCGTCGGCTCCTGCGAGAACTCGACGCCGCGCTTCTTCAGCTCCTCGTAGGTCCCGTGGATGTCCGAGGTGGTGAAGAAGAGCCCGCCGGCGGCGCCCTTCGCCAGGGTCGCGAGCACCTGGTTGCGCGTCTCCTCGTCGAAGACGGGCGGGCCGGGCACCGCCATGAGCGTGAGCGCGACATCGTCCTGCCCCGGGAGTCCGACCGTCAGCCAGCGGAAGTTGCCGAGCTCGGCCACCGTGACGTCGTCACGAAGCTCCATTCCGAGCTTCTCCGTGTAGAAGGCGAGCGCCTCGTCCTGGTCGTGCACCCAGACGTTGACGTGCGTGAGCTGCTTCAGCATCGCTTTTCTCCTTGCGTTTCGAGGTCGAGGACGACGTTAGTCGCGCGGCTCGGGACTGTCTTCTCGAAACGTGCTGGACTGCGGGCGCGCGTAGGCCTGGGCGACGCAGGTGGGGATCCGGACATGTGTCAGAGCCGATGGATGGGCGGCCCGGTACTCCGTCGGGGAGACGCCGTACGCCCGGCGGAAGCTCGTCGTGAACGACCCCACGCTGCGCAGCCCGACCGCGAAGCAGATGTCCGCCACCGACCAGTCGGTGTGGCGAAGCAGCGCCGCGGCACGCTCCAGGCGCCGGGTGAGGAGGTACTGGTGCGGCGACTCGCCGAAGGCCTTGCGGAACTCGCGGCTGAAGTGCGCCTGCGAGAGGTGGGCCGCCCGTGCCAGGTCGGAGACGTCGAGCGGCTCGTGGTAGCGGGCGTCGGCGAGGTCCTTCGCGCGCAGGAGGTGTCGCGCCGGCGGGACGAGCGTCGTCGTGGTCATGCGCCCACCGTCCGCTTCGCCCTGTGGAGCCGCACGGCCGCGGAGACGCCCTTCAGCGGCACGTCGCCGACGAGCTCGAAGCCTCCCTCGTCCATGCCCGAGCTCTTCAGCGCCGCTTCGCTCACGAGCACCTCGTGCGGCCCCGCGTAGTCGGCGATCCTCGCGGCGACGTTGACCGTCCGGCCGTAGTAGTCGCCCTCCTGGACGATCACCGGCCCGGCGTTGATCCCGATCCTCGCGGGCACGGAGATCGCCTTCTCGGCCTGCTCGATCAGCGCGAGGCCGCTGCGAATCGCGCTCTCCGGCTCGCTGAAGTAGAACATCACACCGTCGCCGAGCCATTTCACCGGCCGGCAGCCGTGGGTGCGCGAGGCCTCGTGCACGACGGTGGCAAGGTCTGCGGCGAGCTCGGCGGCGGCCCTGTCGCCCCGCTCCTCGGCCAGGGCGGTGTAGCCCGTCAGATCGAGGAAGGCGATTGCCGGCGGCTGCCTGGGCTGCCGTGGCGTCAGCCCGCGCTCCTCCATGTAGCCCTCTGTCACTCCGACCAGGTAGTCGAGCACGGAGCGCTCACGGTGTCGGCCTTGAAGCCAGGGGACGATCGAGGCGACGAGCTCCGTGTAGCCCGCCGCCCTCTGATAGACGAGCCCGTCCTTCTCCTCGTTCGAGAGATCGTCGAACGCCTCGACGCGCTGGCGCACCGCAAGGTCGAAGAACTGGAGCCCGGCACCGACCAGCCGCTGGATCGTGCCGCCGTAGAGCCGGGCGAAGCGCGAGAGCTCGTCGTCGTCCGCGAGGTCGAGCCTGGTGAACAGGAGCCTGAGCATGTCGGCGTCCTCGGCGCGCACTCGGTCGTCCTCGGGCGGCGGGAAGCCCAGCTCGCCCGAGAGCCGCCGAACCAGCTCGGGCGGGCGGCCGAGCTCCTCGGCCAGCTCCTCGTATGTCGCCGAGGATCCGACGGGGTCCGGCAGGAAGAGCCCGAGCGGGAACGAGAGCTCGCCCGTCTCGACGCCCTTGGCGACGTCCTCGAGCGGAACGCCCGCCTCCTCGAAGGCCGCCATCAGGCGCACGACGTGGACGTCCGAGGAGCGGAAGCCATCCTCGTCCCCCGCGTCGAGGAGGCCCAGATCCTGCAGGCGCCGGACCTCGTCCGGCGAGCAGGGTGCGAGCTCCGTGAGCTCCTCGGCGGAGATCCTGCCCACGGCGCGACTCTAGCCAAGCGCCGGTATGACTTCCGGTTGATGCTCGAGATCGCAACACCGCACGGCCCAGCCAACGTCCACCTGCACCCCGCGGAGCGCCAGAGGGCGGCGCTCGTGCTCGGTCACGGCGCCGGCGGCGGAATCGGGGCGGGCGATCTGGTCGCGGCCGCGGACGAGGCGCTGTCGGCGGGGCTCACCGTCGCGCTGGTCGAGCAGCCCTACCGCGTCGCCGGACGGCGCTCTCCGGCGCCCGCGAAGCAGCTCGAGGCCGCCTGGACGGCCGTCGTCGAGCACCTGCGCGCGAACGAGCTGGCAGGCCTCCCGCTCGTCGTCGGCGGCCGCTCCCTCGGCGCGCGCGTCGCCTGTCGCACCTCGGCCGAGCTCGGGGCGGTCGCCGTTCTCTGCCTCGCCTTCCCGCTCCAGCCGCCGCGGCGCAAGTCGGGCAAGCCCGCGGAAAGCCGACTCCCGGAGCTGGACGCCGTCGAGGTCCCGACGCTCGTCGTCCAGGGCGAGCGCGACCCCTTCGGCATGCCTCCCGATGGCCCGCTGCGCACGGTCGCCCGCGTGCCCGGCGACCACAGCCTGAGGACGGATCTCGAGGCCGTGGCCGCCGCGGTGCGGGACTGGCTGCAACTACTCGATCTCGAGAACTGAGAGGACGTGATCCGCGGGGTCCTTGAACCATGCGATGGCGCGCGGGCCTTCCTCGCCGTCGCCCCTGAAGATCCCCTTCTCGTCCGTCTTGATCTCCGGCAGGTCGTACTGCTCCATCGTGACGCCTCGCCGGTTCAGCTCGTCCACCGCCGCCTCGACGTCGTCCACCGGGAAGTTGAGGACGGTGTGCTTGGGGGCGGTGTAGCTCTCCGACGGATAGACCAACACCGGCGTGCCGCCGGCGATGTGGAGCTCGAGCCCCTCCTGGGTCTCGACCACGTCGATGCCGAGCGTCTCGCCGTAGAACTGCTTCGCGGCCCCGATGTCGGGGACGGAGAAGCTACTGAAGGCTTTCGTGTCCTTGAACATGAGTCTCCCTTGCCGTGTTTCGGTCTCACAGTAGAGACCCGGCGGAGCGCCCCGGCTCATCGGTCACTCGGCCAGGAACCGCGTGACCTCGTCGGCGACGAGCTCGGGCGCGGTCATGTAGAGCACGCGCTTTGGTTCGAAGCGTGACGGCCATGCTCCCTGGGTGTCCTTACAGGGAGAGCGCGCGACTCGATTCCGGGAACCGACCTGCGACTAAACACGGGAGAGCCCGCGCGGGATCATGTGGGTATGTGGCGACGCTCCCAGACGGATCCGGAACTGGCCGCGATCGAGGCCGTCTACCGAGAACAGCTGGCGCCGTTCGTGAGGCTCGCCACAGCGATCACCGGCGACGAGCAGGCCGCCTACGACGCCGTCCACGACGCCTTCGTGCGAGCCGTGCGCTACCGCGGCCGGCTGCGCGACCGCGAGGCTTCGCCCGGGTGGGTCTGTCGGATCGTCATCAACGAAGCCCGGAAGCGCTCGAGCGTCGAGCGCCCGGTTGCTCGAGCCGCACGGCGGATAGCGGGCGGGTACGCGCAGAAGCCGGCGGGCTCGTCCCGCTCGCTTCGCGCGCGTTGACAGCGGCGGCGTGATGGTGACAGGGTCCCGGGGCAGTGACCGACTCGACGCCGCTCGACTCTCCCGCGATCGGGACGTCCAGTACCGACCTGGTCGAGCCCTGTCCGAACCAGGAGCCCCGTCCCGCCTACCCACCCGCGCCGCCGAAGCAGCCGCCGTTCGCCCTCGCCTTCTCGGGCGGCGGGTTCCGGGCGTCGCTTGGCGCGCTGGGCGTGCTCCGGTTCCTCGCCGACGCCGGGCTCCTGGGACAGGTCAGGTGGGTGTCCTCGGTGTCCGGCGGATCGATCCTGAACGGCGCTTTCGCGGTCGCCTATCCGGACATCGAGTCGGCCGGCTTCACGCCTGAGGCGCTGGAGACCCACCTCGTCAAGCCCTTCGTCGACCGGATCAGCAGCGCGTCCATGCAGAAGAGCCTGGCCGGGGGCCTCTGGAAGATCGTCGGCCGCCGCACCCGCACCGACGTCCTCGCCGAGAAGATCGACGACTGGTTCTTCTCCGGGCGCCTCCTCGAGGACATCCCGCCGGAATGCCGGTTCATCTTCAACGCCTCCAACCTGACCACGGGCGTGCGCTTCGGGTTCGAGCGCGACGTGTTCGGCGACTACGTCATGGGCCGCCGGCCGACGGCCGGGAGCGGGCTCCGCCTCGCGCAGGCGGCCGCGGCGTCGGCGTCCTTCCCGGGCGCGTTCGCGCCGGTCGTGCTCAGCCAGTTCACGTTCCCGTGCTCGAACGGCCGCACGGCGACGCTGCTCGACGGCGGCACGTACGACAACATGGGCCTCGAGCCTCTGGACGACCTCAACCGAGCGTCGAGCCCCGAGCATCTGCGGGACGCCTGCCTCATCGTGGCCAACGCGGGCGGGGTCTTCCGGGCCGGCGCGTTCGGCGGCCTCCCTTTCCTCAAGAACCTCCAGCGGACGAACTCGCTCCTCTACCGCCAGTCCGTCGTCCTCCGCACGCGGGCGATGGTCGAGCGCTTCCAGGCGTGGGAGAGCGCACCCGCGGGCGAGAAGCCTCCGTGGGCCCGCCGGGGCGTCATCTTCGGGCTCGCCACCACCATGCGCGAGGGCGACGCGGCCGAATGGCGCGAGACCCGCCCGGAGCCCTCCAAGGACGCCATCGTGGCGCTCGCCAGGACCCCGACGACCCTCGACCTCTTCCCGCAGCAGCTCTGCGAGCGCCTCATGTACCGAGGCTGGTGGCTCACCGGGGCGACGCTCTCCCAGTACCACCGCGAGCTCCTCCCGGCCGAGCTGCCCACGCGGCCCGACCCGGGCGCATGACCGCGGACGAGGATCAGGCCCTCGGCGCGCGGCTCGAGAAGCTCCTGCGCGCGCAGGCGAACAGCCGTCAGGCGCCGAGGTGGATCTCCGACTTCCTCGCCGGGGAGACCGCGGACACGTCGGTCGAGGAGCAGGGCGAGGCCCGCGTGGTCGTCACCGGGCCCGACGGGGACTCGTGTGAGATCGAGCTGCGCCTCGCCTTCAGGACGCCGCCTCCCGTCGGGAAAAGGCCGTGGCGGCCCGCGGGAGCCGGGCTCCCCAGAGAGGGCATCGAGAAGCTCAGCTACATCGTCGTGGACGAGATCGTGGGCGACGACGCGGATGTCTCCATCTCGCCCTGGCCGCTGGTGGACGATCGCGGCCGCCTGCTCTTGCCCGCCGAGCAGCCACTCGGAGTCCACGCCGTTGTCGAGACCCTGAGGGCCTACGTCAACCGGGCAGACGTGCGCGCAGGGCGCCGTTCGATCGACATCCGCATGGGCACCGCCCTGGCCGCTGTGGTGCGGACGAAGCCCCTTGCCGCCGGCGAGACGCGTCTCGAGAAGTGGCTCGTCCCGCCCGTCTACGACATCACCGCACCGGCGCGCGACAAGGCGAAGGCGTCGTTCTACGCGGCGGTCGCGCCCGCGCTCCACCCCAAGGAGGTCAAGGCGATCCGGGAGGCTGCGAGCGAATGAGCCCGAGACCGCGGAACGCTCCCGCGGTCCTCCCCGCGGGCCTCTTCGAGGACGGGGACTTCCTCGGCAGCGTCGAGCCGACCGACCTCGTCTACTGGCTCCTCAACGTCGGCGACGGCGACCTGCAGCTGATCCTGCTTCCCGAACGCGAGAGCGACCACAGCCGGCGAGCGATCGTCGTCGACGTCGGGAGGTCGGGGAAGCTCCCGCCGCTTCTCGACAGCCTGAAGGAGCGCGACTTCCTGAAGGTGCCCGAAGACGGCCAGCTCTTCCCGCTCGTCATCGGGACGCACCCGCACGACGACCACATCTCCGGGATGCCCGAGTTCCTCCAGCTCTGGGGACACGCTGTCCGCGAGTACTGGGAGCCCGGCTACTGGCACACCTCGCTCGCCTACCAGAACACCATGCACCTGCTCGAGGACGCCGACCCGCACATCCAGCACACCCAGCCGACGAGCGGCACAACGCGCTTCATCGGACGGGTGAAGATCATCGTGCTTTCACCGGCCGTCGGCCTCCGGCGCCGATTCGACACGTACGGCGTCGACCTCAACGACGCCTCGATCTCGCTCCGGCTCGAGTTCCCCGCCTCGCGGGTCGAGAAGCGAGACCGGGATCGTGCTTATGTGGGCCTCCGCGGCAAGACGCGGACGCTCCTGCTCGGAGCCGACTCGCTCATGGACTCATGGGCGAACGTGCTGGTCGACTTCCCCGTGCTGCATCCGCAGAACGCCCCCGCCGCCGAGGCGATCGGGAAGGCCCAAGGCCCGGACGCGCTCGACGCCGAGATCTTCAAGGTTCCGCATCACGCCTCGAAGCACGGGCTCAACCTCGGCCTCGTCGAGGCCGTGAGCCCCAGGATCTCGCTCATCTCGTCTGTCGGAAGCGGAGGGAAGTACAACTTCCCGCATCTGGTCACGCTCGAGGCGCTGCGGGAGGGAATCGAGCGGACCGCGTCCAGCGGCGAGGCGCACAAGCCGGACTGGGAGCTCAAGATCCACTACACCGCCGAAGAGGATCCCGACGGACCGCTCGGGTCGATGGCCCTCGTCATCCCGCCGAAGGGCCGGGAAGTCGGGCTCTGGCGCTTCCGCGACAAGCCGGACGAGCCGATCGACCTGGCGAAGGCGCGCCGCTTCGCGCCGAAATAGCGGCCTCATCGGCTCGCGCATACGGCGATGAATCTCGAGCCGCCGGGCGGTCTAAGGACCATGAACGCCATCGAGCCTCCTAAGGCCGGACGCCGCGAGTGGGTCGGGCTGGCCGTACTCGCCCTCGCGTGCGTCGTCTACGCGATGGACCTCACGGTGCTGCATCTGGCGGTGCCGCATCTCAGCGAGGACCTGGAGCCGACGAGCGCCCAGCTCCTCTGGATCGCGGACATCTACGGCTTCATGGTGGCCGGGCTCCTGATCACGATGGGCACGCTCGGCGACCGCATCGGGCGCCGGCGCCTGCTCCTCTTCGGCGCTGCGGCGTTCGCGCTCGCCTCGCTCCTCGCCGCCTTCTCGACGAGCGCAGAGATGTTGATCTTCTCGCGGGCCCTGCTCGGCATCGCCGGCGCGACCATCGCCCCTTCGACGCTCTCGCTGATCCGGAACCTCTTCGAGGACCCTGGCCAGCGAACGTTCGCGATCGGCGTGTGGATCACCGCCTACTCGCTCGGCGGCGCGCTGGGCCCGCTCCTGGGCGGCGTGCTGCTCGAGTTCTTCTGGTGGGGCTCGGTCTTCCTGCTCGCGATCCCGGTGATGGCCCTCCTCCTGATCCTCGGGCCGTTCCTCCTGCCCGAGTACCGCGACCCGAACGCCGGCCGGCTCGACCTCACGAGCGCCGCCCTCTCGCTGGTCGCTGTGCTCGCCGTGGTGTACGGGCTGAAGCAGACGACGCAGGCCGGGGTCGAAGGGGTCTCGTTCGCGGCGATCGCGGTGGGCCTCGTCTTCGGCGCAGTCTTCGTGCGGCGGCAGACGAGACTGGCCGACCCGCTGATCGACCTCAACCTCTTCCGCATCCCGGCCTTCAGCGCCTCGCTCGCCGTCTACACGCTCGGGATCCTGGTGCTGTTCGGCTCCTTCCTCTTCATCTACCAGTACCTGCAGCTCGTCCTCGAGCTCTCGCCGCTCGAGGCGGGAGTGGTGACGCTTCCCTCCTTCTTCGCGTTCGTCCTCGGCTCGCTGCTGGCGCCGGCGTTCGTGAAGCGCATGCGGCCCGCGTGGGTGATGGCGGGCGGCCTCGCGATCGCGGCCGTCGGCCTGCTCGGCCTCACGCAGGTCGAGGTCGACTCGGGTCTCGGCGTCCTCATCGTCACCTCGTTCGTGTACTCGCTGGGGATCGCCCCCGTCTTCACGCTGACGAACGACCTCATCATCGGCGCGGCGCCTCCCGAACGGGCCGGTGCGGCCTCGGCGATCTCCGAGACCGGCGCCGAGCTGGGCGGGGCGCTCAGCATCGCGATCCTCGGCACCCTCGGCACAGTCGTCTACCGCACGCAGGTCGAGGACAACATCCCGGCGTCGGTTCCGCCCGAGGAGGCCAACGCGGCGACGGACACCCTCGGTGGAGCCGTCGCCGCCAGCGCCGACCTCGCCGACTCGCTCGCTGACCAGGTCCTCGACGTGGCCCGGACGGCGTTCACGGAGGGCTTCCAGGTCGTCGCCCTCGTCAGCGCGATCTTGGCGGCCCTGGCCGCGATCGGAGTCGCGCTCTTCCTGCGCCAGGTGAAGGCTGCGCCGCACGAGCCCGCGCCGAGCGCCGCCGCCGGCGAGTGACTAGGCCATGAGCACGGCTAATGTCCACGGCGTGATGGCCGATTCACTCGAACGCGGCCGCGCGTCGTACGCCAAGGGCGCCTGGCTGGAGGCCTATGAACGGCTTTCACGGGCCGACGAGGACGACCTTCTGGAGCCAGAGGATCTGGAGCGGCTGGCGAGATCGGCGTACATGCTCGGTCGCGACGACGAGTATGTCCGCGCTCTCGAGCGTGCCCATCACGGTCACCTGGATGCCGGCGAGATCCCCGGCGCAGCGCGCTGCACCTGGTGGATCGGGCACAACCTGCTCATGCGCGGCGAGGGCGCCCGGGCGACCGGCTGGTTCGGCCGGGGCGACCGGCTGCTCGACCAGGTCGGTCGTGACTGCGTCGAGAGCGGCTACCTCCTGATCCCCGTCGGGCTTCGGGCCGATGCGAGCGGCGACGCCGACACCGCCTACGCAATCTGGATGGAGGCTGCCGCGATCGGCGAGCGCTACGGCGATCCGGACCTCGTCACCATCGCGCGAATGGGACAAGGCCACACCCTGGTGCGACAGGGTCGCACGGAGGAGGGCTTCCGGGTGGTGGACGAGACGATGGTGGCCGTCACAACCGGAGAGCTGTCACCGATCGTCGCCGGCATCGTCTACTGCAACACGATCGCGTTCTGTCAGCAGACGCACGACGCACGCCGCGCCCGCGAATGGACCACCGCCCTCACCGAGTGGTGCGACCGCCAGCCCGACATGGTCGCGCACACCGGCGTCTGCCTCGTGCATCGCGCCGAGGTCATGCAGCTCCAGGGCGCCTGGCGGGCCGCTCTGGATGAGGTGCAGCAGGCCGGCGAGCGCCTGGGCCAGGGTGTGCTGAACCAGCGCCGCGCGGGGAGCGCCCGCTACCTGCAGGGGGAAATCCAGCGCCTGGAAGGGGAGTTCGCCGCTGCCGAGGAGTCCTACCGCGCCGCAAGCCGGCTCGGCTTCGAGCCACAACCGGGCTTGGCGCTCTTGCGGCTGGCCCAGGGCAACGGCGGTGCCGCCGCCGCCGCGATCGGACGCGTGGCGGACGAGACGGAAGCCCCCCTCAAACGTGCCGGGCTGCTGCCGGCCTGCGTCGAGATCATGCTGGCCGTGGGCGACCTCGAGGAAGCGCGGCGTGCGTCGAGCGAGCTCGCCGCCATCTCGGACAGGCACGCAAGCGAGCTGCTGAGAGCGCTGGCCGCGCAAGCCGGTGGAGCGGTGGCGCTCGCGGAAGGAGACGCCCGCGCCGCCCTGAGCCAGCTACGAAGCGCTCTGACCACGTGGCAGGAAATCGAAGCGCCGTACGAGGCCGCGCGCACGCGCGTCCTGCTCGGAACCGCGTGCCGGCGCTTGGGCGACGACGACGCGGCGGCGCTGGAGCTGGAGGCCGCGCGCACGATCTTCGAGGAGCTCGGTGCCGGCCCGGACCTCACCCGCGTCGACTCGCTCGCGGCATCCGGTCCGTCGAATGGCACCCATGGCTTGAGCCCCCGCGAGCTCGAAGTGCTGCGCCATGTCGCGGGCGGCAAGACCAACAAGGAGATCGCCGCCGAGCTGGTCCTCAGCGAAAGGACCGTCGAGCGGCACGTCAGCAACATCTTCGTCAAGCTCGGCGTCTCGACGCGCGCCGCAGCCACCGCGTTCGCCTACGAGCACAAGCTCCTCTGAGTGGAAACACCCAATCCGCCGGACGGCGGAAGTTGGGTGGTTTCTCCGAAGCTGCGCCCCTCGCGGCTCCCTACCGTCGGGCAGGAAACCGCAATTCGGCCGAAGGAGAGCCATGAGCCAGGCATACGACGCCATCGTCGTGGGCGCACGCTGCGCCGGATCGCCGACGGCGATGCTGCTCGCCCGTCAGGGATACCGGGTCCTGCTGGTCGACCGGGCGACGTTCCCGAGCGACACGATCTCCACGCACCTGGTCCACCCGCCGGGGGTGGCCTCGCTCGAGCGCTGGGGACTCCTCGACTCCGTCGTCGCGACGGGCAGCCCAGCCATCGACACCTATGCGTTCGACTTCGGAGCGTTCACGATCTCCGGAGCGCCGGGAACGGCTGAGACGCCGGTCGCCTACGCACCCAGGCGGACCGCGCTGGACAAGCTGCTCGTCGACGCCGCCTCCGCGGCGGGAGCGGAGGTTCGTGAGCGGTTCACGGTGGAGAGCCTCGTCGTGGAAGACGGCCGCGTCGTCGGCATTCGCGGCCATGGCAAGGGCGGCGAGACCGTCACCGAGCTCGCCCGGGTTGTGATCGGAGCCGACGGCCGGTACTCGCTCGTCGCCGACGCGGTCGGCGCCCGGGAGTACAACGTGAAGCCGCAGCTTCAGGTGAGCTACTACACCTACTGGAGCGACCTGCCGATGAGCGGCCGCTTCGAGACCAAGCTCGGCCCCGGCCGAGGCTACGCGGCGTGGCCGACGGGCGACGACCTGACGCTGGTGATCGCAGGCCGTTCGATCGACGAGTTCGACGCCGTCAAGAGGGACATCGAGGGCACCTACCTCGAGACCCTCGAGATCGCCCCGGAGTTCGCCGACCGGGTTCGAGGCGCAAAGCGCGAGGAGCGCTTCGTCGGCACCGCGGTCCGCGGCTATCTCCGCAAGCCCTTCGGCCCCGGCTGGGCCCTGGTCGGCGACGCGGGCTACAACAAGGACTTCATCACGGCCCAGGGCATCCACGACGCCTTCCGCGACGCCGAGCTGTGCGCAACGGCACTCGACGACGCATTCGCCGACCGGCGCAGCTTCGAGAGCGCCCTGAGCGGTTACCAGGCGCGTCGGGACGAGCAGGTTCTGCCGATGTACGAGTTCACGACCGAGCTCGCGGCGCTCGCGCCGCCGCCGCCCCAGATGCAGCAGCTGCTGACTGCGGTCAGCAGGAGCCAGGAGGCGATGGACGGATTTGCGCGCGTTGCAGCAGGAGTGACCTCGCCGGCTGAGTTCTTCTCGGACGAGAACGCAGCGCGCATCCTCGCCGCTGCGGCATAGGCAGAGAGGTCTCACGTTGTCGGGTCATCGGAGCCCGAAAATTCGACGAGAAGGAGGCAGACATGCCGATCGCAATGTTGGTGGACAATCCCGAGGGCTCGCGCGAGCTCTACGACAAGCTTCGGAAGCAGCTTGGCCTGGAGACGCCCGCCGGCGGCATCCTCCACGTCGCTGGGCCCAGTCCGAACGGAGGCTGGCGTGTAATCGAGGTGTGGGAGTCGGAAGAGGATGCGCGACGGTTCCTCAGCGAGCGCTTCGGGCCCGCCCTCGAGGCCGTCGGATTTGTCGGCCGACGTCCACAGCCGCAGTTCTGGCCTGTCCACAACTGCCTGAAGTAGGCACTCCGCACGTTGCGAGCGCCTGGACTATGACAAGCGCTGTACGCCCATAAGCAAACCTTCGGGTTGCGGCGGTTCTTATGGAGCTAGCCGGGCTCGAACCGGCGACCTCCTGGGTGCGATTTAGGCGCCCACCGGGCCTGACGTTGGCTTGGTTGAGCGCCGAGTTCCGTTCCCGTCTCCGGGTCTCCGAGGACGATGGAGCCGACGCAGCGAGCCTCGTCGCGTATGCCGGGAGGGACGATCTCGCGCACCACGCGCGCCTCCGACTACGAGGGGAGGTCCCGCGCTACGACCTACGATGGGCGTCCGGTTGGCACCGCTCCCAGCGATGCCGAGGCAAGCGGCAGCTCGACGAAGAATGTTGAACCAATTCCCCCGCTCGATTCGACCCAAATGCTGCCTCCCATGAGTCGGACCAGTTCGCGGCAGATGTAGAGACCGAGACCGGTGCCGCTGACTCCCCGGGTCGTGCTCGGATACAAGCGGTAGAACTTCTCGAAGATCCGCTGCTGCTCGGGTTGCGGAATACCGACGCCCTCGTCACGAACCGCTATGCGAACGTGAGTCCGGCGGGGCTCTAGCCGGACCTCGATACGGCCGGTGCCAAACGAATACTTGATCGCGTTGCCCACGAGGTTCGCGAGCACCTGCCGAAGCTTGTCACGGTCCGCGGCGACTGCGGCAACAGAGGAGGGCGCAACGAGCTCGAGCGAGAGCTCCTCTGGAGCGTGTGTGCGTGCGGCCTCGATGACCCCGCGTGCGATGTCCGAGACGTCGACCTGCTCGCTTGCGAGAACGAGCCGGCCGGACTCGACCTGGCTTGTGAGCAGGATGTCGTTGACGAGATCGACAAGCCGCTCGGATTGGTCCGAGATGATGGAGAAGAGATGGCGGCGTAGATCCTCGGGGACGACGTCATCGCGCTCGAGGGTCTTCACCGCGCCGTAGACCGCGGCGATCGGCGTTCGCAGCTCATGGGAGACGGTCGCGACGAAATCCGCCTTGAGCTCCTCCAACCGCCGCTCCTCAGTCAGATCGCGGAATGCGTAAACCGTCCCCTCCGCGAAGCTCACCCCGGCGACCGAGAGCCAGAGCTCACGACCCTCCAGCTCGACGGGAAGCGTCGTCGCAGGACCGGTGGACGCAGCCGGAGCGCTCGCGATGCTGACACCTTGCGCCAGCGTCTCCCAGCCGAGAATCACTTCGTCGACGGGGCGGCCGAGCACAGCCTCGGCCGGAACGCCTGTGATCGCCTCGGCGGCAGGGTTCCAAAGCCGAACCACTCCCTTTGCGTCGACGAGGAAAACGCCGTCGGCGACGTAGCTGAGGACCCGGGCAGCTTGTCCGCGCTCTTCGGCTTCCCGATATAGCCGAGCGTTCTCGATCGCGATTGCGGCACGGTCCGCGGCGAGCCCAAGCAGGCCGATGTCGTCGGGCGAGAAGTCGCGCGGGGCCAGCGCGCCGGCCACCAGCACACCGGAGATCCTTCCCTCGACGGTCATCGGCACCGCGATCAGCGAGCGAATCGCTTCACGATCTCGTCGAGAACCCTCGTCCGCGTGCGCAGCGCCGAGATCGACTTCCCGATGTTCGTGGACGACGCGTCGGATGACCCCTGCTCGCTGGGCGAGCTCGACCGTTGCGTCGACATGTGTGTCGGCGCCGGCCGCCGCGCGAAGGACGAGCGCAGCCTCGGCGCCCTCGATCAGGAGAATCACGGCCGTGTCGGCTGTGACGATCTCGCGGATTCGCTCCAGCAGCTCGCGGAGCATGCACTCGAGCGGCAGGCCGGAGAGCATCGTCCCGGTGATGCGCTGCAGGCGTTCGAGTCGTTCCGCCGTTGCCTCCGCTTCCTGTCGTGCCGCACGCTCGCGGGTGAGGAGGGCATCGCGCTCTTCTCCCAGCCGGATCCGTTCCAGCGCGTGCCTGACGCTCTCCACGACCGCCTCGAGCAGGGCAACCTCAGCTTGGTCGAATGGCTCGTCATACAGGCGCGCGACCCCGACGACACCGCGATCGGCCTCGCCGGCGAATGGCACGAGAACGAGCTCCTGAACTCCGATCCCGAGCAGATCGCCCTTGTACAGCTGCGGCTCCTCACCGGTCAGGACGCGCGCGCAGCGTTGGTCGTCGAGCAGCTCCGCCCGTTGCTCGGGCATTAGGCCGTAAGCACCTACGAGAGTGCAGGCGGCTTCGTCGTCACGCGCCGCAAGGACGAACGCAATCTCGGCCTCGAACGCCTCGCAAAGCTCTGCGGTGAAGAGCTCGCCCAGCTCGGCTTCCGAACTGGCGAGGTTGACTATCGTGACGATCTGCGCCCGCCGCGCAGCCTCAACGAAGCGCCGAAGCAGCTCGTTGCGGCGGTCAAGGCGTTGAGCCGAGTGCGACGACGACGAGGCTATAGTTTCGGTCTCCTTTCGCACCGCGGACCCGCCCGATTTCTCCCCGCGTGTAGACGCCCGCCAGTGCGGGCGGGGGATCGCCGAAGGAGGAGATGATCGATTCGACCTCACGCGCGGCGAGCGGATTGCCGAACCGCGCACTCCTTGCAGCGCAGTCGAAGAGCACGACGGCCTCGGCCGGGCCCGAAAGCTGCCGCGAGGCTCCGTCGACCGCCGTCATCGCGCTGCGAACGATTGCCTCCGGCGTGTGTTCGCAGACATCTACCGGCGCGTTCGCCTCGATGCTCGTCGCACAGACCAGACCGCCTCCCGGCGCGCGGCCGCGCACGTAGCGCGGACGGACATCGCCTCGTAGGTCCGGCTGGGCAAGCGGATGCGCCATCGCGATCGCCTCGAAATCGGCGTCGCTCAACGGGACGTCGCCCATCCCAAGCTTCTCGAGGTAGGCAGCCTCGGCGGGACGGCCGTCGAGTTGGAGCACGACCGGGCCATGCGAGCGGGTGACGATCGACGGCGCTCCGCGTCGCACACAGCCGTGCGCAATGCCGACACCGATCGGCGTCCTGCTGGCCAGGGCGACGGCGACTACGCTGCCCGAAAACGCCTCGCCGTCGGCGAACTGGGCTCTGGCGTGGCCGCCGGCGGCTCCTCCCGCGAGCGGGATGCGCCCACCCGCGATCTCGTATACCCCGGCGACGATCTCAGCCTGGTCGCCCGACTCCGAGTCGACGAACAGGAGGAGCGCAGCGTGGTTTCCGTCGAGGGCGACGCCGAACAAAGCC
Source organism: uncultured Actinomycetes bacterium (assembly GCA_963839745.1). Taxonomy (GTDB): domain Bacteria; phylum Actinomycetota; class Thermoleophilia; order Gaiellales; family Gaiellaceae; genus JAIBJN01. Next base: position 48,682 of record CAWIWC010000010.1, on the reverse strand, counting down.
TCGGCGGCGGCAGAGCGCCCGGCGGCGCGCGGGTCGGAGGAAGTACCCGTGCCTACCCCGACCGAGAGTGAGGAGTCGAACGCGACCGCCGAGCACCCATTCTCGATCGCACCGCTGAGCGCGATCGCGCCGGTCCCGGTCATCCCAGCTACACGTGCGCTTCCCGCGGCCGCCTGAGCCTGCGTCGCCGCTTCCTGAGGATCGAGGACGCCAGTAGGGAAGATCAGAATGAGACCGGGGTCCCGACCGAGTGCTTCGACCGCTTCCTCCACAGCCTCGAACGGTGCGCGGGGCCCGACGGCGGCGCCTGCGCCGGCGAGTCGGTTTCGTGCACGTACGAGATCGAGCGTGGCCACAGACAACACTCCCTCTCAACGGACGGGCCGACGAGTTCTGGCCTTCCCGTCCTCACCGGTTCACAAACAGCTTCTGAGTTACGGTTCCGCCGTGATCGGGCAGACAGGGTAGGACAAGATGACCCTCCGATCAAGCGTGCGGCATGCAGTTCCGGCGCTCGTTCTCCTCGCGCTCGTTCTCAGTGCGCTCGTGCGCCCGCACGCGGCCGTTGCCAAGGATCCACCGTTCGTCGGCTGGAGCGCGCTCCTGCCGGGACTAACGCTTCCCTACGACGTGACGAGCCCAGACGACTGCATCGCTGGGCGGGTCAAGTGCATCGACAAGGTCATCGACCAGATGACCAAGCGGTTCCAGCCGCTCGCATCTTCGTGCGACCACGATGCGATCTTCGCCCTCACGTACCTGCGCGTGACCGAGGAGTACCGGCGCGCCGTCGAATCGCCGACGTTTTTCGACGACACCGCGTTCGTGAACCATGAGGACGTCATCTTCGCGCGCTACTACTTCGCTGCCCACGACGCCTGGGACGCCGGGCGGACGGAGGAGGTCGCGCCGGCGTGGCGAATCGCGTTCGCGGCCGCGAGAGATCGAGCCGTCTCTGCGAACGGCAACCTGCTCCTCGGAATCAACGCGCATGTTCAACGCGACCTCCCGTTCGTTCTCTACAGCATCGGGCTTGTCAAGCCGGACGGCGGTAGCCGGAAGGCGGATCACGATCGCGTGAACCAGATCCTCAACCGCGTCACCGACGATGTCATCGCCGAGGTCGCCCGGCGCTTCGACCCGACGATCGACGACGGCAACCCGCCGACGACCCTCGACGACTTCGTGCTCTTTCAGGCCATCGTGAGCTGGCGCGAGACAGCGTGGAGGCACGCAGAGCTGCTCGCGCTGTCGCCGACGCCGGAGGCGCGCGAGCTGGTCGCTCAGGAGATCGAGGGTTACGCCGCATCCCAGGCGAGGGCGATCCGGACGGCCACACAGTACCTCCCGCTCTCGGGCGGCAGCGCCGCGCGCGACGCCTACTGCGCTACTCATTGGGCCGGCTAGGGCGCTCGTCGGGGCACCCGCTCGCGGAGCGGCAGATCATCTGAGCGGGAGACGCTAGAGGCCAGCGCTCGCCCAAGCTCCTTGCCAGCGCGGAGCGAAAGCGAGTGCAAAGCGAGAAACTCGCTAGTGGGCGGAATTTCTGGTCTGATGGAGCTAGCCGGGCTCGAACCGGCGACCTCCTGGGTGCGATCCAGGCGCTCTCCCAGCTGAGCTATAGCCCCGCGCAGGCCATAGTGTAGCCAGGCGTCGCGGCGAGTTCATGCTCCTGTAAGAGATGTCGCCCACAATGTCGGGATGAGCACGACCGTCCTCGTCGTCGACGACGAGCCGATCGTTCGCGAGGTGGTGCTTCGCTACCTCGAGCGGGACGGCTTCCGCACGCTCGAGGCCGGCGACGGCGACACCGCGCGCCGCCTGGTCGAGAGCGAGAGCCCCGGCCTCGTGATCCTCGACATCATGCTCCCCGGCGTCGACGGGCTCGAGCTGTGCCGGTGGATCCGCGCGCGGTCGGACCTGCCGGTCATCCTCCTGACCGCCCGGGGCGAGGAGGCCGACCGCATCGTCGGGCTCGAGCTCGGTGCGGACGACTACGTGACGAAGCCGTTCTCGCCGCGTGAGCTGGCCGCCCGTGTGCGCACGGTGCTGCGCCGCTCGTCGCCGCACGTCCCCAAGGCCGAGCGCCTCTCGTTCGAGGGCCTCGACCTCGACGCGCGCACGCGCGAGGTCACGTCCGACGGTGAGCTCCTGCGGCTCACGGCCCGTGAGTTCGACCTGCTCTGGTTCCTGGCCAGCCATCCCGAAGCAGGTGTTCTCGCGCGAGCAGCTCATGGACAGGGTCTGGGGCTACGCGGCCGCGTTCGACACCGGCACCGTCACCGTCCACGTCCGCCGCCTGCGGGAGAAGATCGAGGCAGACCCCGCGCATCCGCGCTTCCTGCAGACGGTCTGGGGCGTCGGCTACCGGTTCTCGCCGTGATCCCGTTCGCGATCGTCGTCGCGCTCGGAACGCTCACCGCGGGGCTGCTCGCCGCGCTCGCCCTGCGCCGGCTGCCCACGGTGCGCCTGCAGCTCGCCGGGCTCGGGCTCGTCGCCGTCGCCCTCCCCCTCGCCGCGGTGCTGTTCTCGGGTGTCGTCATGTTCGACTCCGACCACGACTTCGACATCCTGCTGGTCGCGGCCGGCTGCTCGACGGCCGCCTTCGGAGCGGCGCTGCTGGTGGGCGGCTCGATCCTGCGCTCGCTCGACCGGGTTCGCGGCGCCTCCTCGGCGATCGCCCGCGGCGACCTCTCGGCGCGCGCCCCCGAGGACGGGCCGTCCGAGCTGGCCGAGCTCGCCGCCTCCTTCAACGAGATGGCGGCCAGCGTCGAGGAGCTCTTCGACGCGCGCACGCAGCTCGTCGCGTGGGCGAGCCACGACCTCCGGACTCCGCTCGCCTCGATGCAGGCGATGCTCGAGGCGGTCGAGGACGGCCTGGTCGAGCCGGAGCACTACGTGCCGGAGCTGCGACGGCAGGTGACGGCTCTCGGGCTGCTCGTCGACGACCTGTTCGAGCTCGCGCGGCTCGATGCCGGCGTGCTGACGCTCGACCTCCTCGAAGCGCCGATCGGCGGGCTCGTGCGCTCCGCCCTGGGCGGCCTGGAGGCGGAGGCCCAGACGCGGCGGGTGGCGCTCGCGGCCCGCATCGACGCCGACCCTCCCGTCCTGTGCGCGCCCGACAAGGTCGAGCGCGTCCTGCTCAACCTCCTGACCAACGCGATCCGCCACACGCCTTCGGACGGGGCGGTGGCCGTGATCGTCGAGCCGCTGGACGGCGAGGTGCGAGTGAGCGTCGAGGACACGGGCGACGGCATCCCGCCGGAGTCGATCAAGCGCGTCTTCGACCACTTCTGGCGCGGCGACCGGTCGAGGACGGGCGCTGGAAACGCCGGGCTCGGCCTGGCCATCGCGCACGGGCTGATCCAGGCCCAGGGCGGCCGGATCTGGGCCGAGAACCGCTCCGAGGGCGGCGCAAGGATCTCCTTCACGCTGCCGCGAGCGGTTTAAGCATCTCCTAAGGAGTGCGCAACCGGAGCGCAAGCTTTGCCTCCTAGCGTCCCGCCGGCTCCAACCGAAAGGAGAACGCGGGATGCACAGGCTCCGAACACTCGTCCTCGCCCTCGTCGTGGGCGCCGCCTTCCTCGCCCTGGCCGGCCCGGCCATGGCCTCCGGCGGCGGCCGCGGCGACGGCGCGGTGTACACGCTCACCAACTCGGCGTCCGGCAATGCGGTGGCGGTCTTCGAGCGAGACCGCGACGGCTCGCTCACGGCGCGCGGGACGGTCGCGACCGGCGGAAACGGCACCGGCGCCGGGCTCGGGTCGCAGGGCGCGCTGATCCTCGACGGCAACCGGCTCTTCGCGGTCAACGCCGGCAGCAACTCGCTCTCGCTGCTGCACGTCGACCGCCGCGGCAAGGTGCGGCTGGCAGATGTCGACCCATCCGGGGGCGCGAGGCCGATCAGCGTCACCGTCCACGGCAGGTTCGTCTACGTCCTCAACGCCGGGGACGCTTCGACGCCGGCGAACATCCGCGGGTTCCTCGCGCTGTGGGGCAAGCTCGTCCCGCTGCCCGGGTCGACGCGGCCGCTGAGCGCCGCGGCCCCGGACCCGGCGCAGGTCGAGTTCAGCCCCAACGGCCGCCACCTGGTCGTGACCGAGAAGGCGACGAACCTGATCGTCACCTACGAGGTGCGGCGCGGCTACGCGAGCGGCCCGAACGCACAGCCCTCGGCCGGCCAGACGCCGTTCGGCTTCGGCTTCGACAGGCGCGGCCTGCTGATCGTCTCCGAGGCGTTCGGCGGTGCTCCGGACGCGAGCGCCGTCTCGTCCTACTCCCTGTCGGGTGACGGGACGATCGCGCCCATCTCGGCGAGCGTGAAGACGACCGAGACGGCCGCGTGCTGGATCGTCGTGACCAAGAACGGCCGGTACACGTACACGACGAACACCGGCAGCAACTCGATCACCGGCTACCGCATCGGCAGCGACGGCAGCCTGGCGATCCTGGACGCCGACGGCAAGACCGCCGACACCGGCGCGACGCCGATCGACATGGCGTTGACGAAGAGCAGCAGGCTGCTCTACGCGCTCGCCGGCGGCGTTCCCGAGATCAACGGGTTCGTCGTCAACGGCGACGGCAGCCTCGACCCGATCGAGACGGTCGGCGGGCTTCCCGCCGGCACCGTCGGCCTCGCGGCCAGCTGAGGCTGACCGGCGCGGGGGCGGGCCCGGCACCCGCCTCCGCGCCCCTCCTCTCGCCGCCTACGATGCCCCCATGCGGGCGGTCGTTCTCGACGAAGCCGGGCAGCCGGCGCTCGGCGAGGTGCCCGAGCCGGACGGCTCGGGCGAGGTGGTCGACGTCGTCGCGTGCGGCCTGTGCGGCACGGACGTCCAGAAGCTCGGCCGGGCGGCCGCCGGCACCGTTCTCGGCCACGAGGTGGTCGCCAGGGGCGAAGACGGACGACGAGTCGCGCTCGTCCACCATCTGCCCTGCGGCGAGTGCGACCGCTGCCGGGCCGGGCACGAGACGACCTGCGCGCGGTTCCCGGAGCCGACGATCCTTCCGGGCGGGTTCGCGGAGCGCGCGAGCGCCGCGCAGACGATCGCGCTCCCGGACGAGATCGACGACGCGACCGGGACGTTCGCCGAGCCTCTCGCCTGCGTGCTCCGGGCAGTCGAGCGCATCCCTCGCGGGCGCGTCCTCGTGGTCGGCTGCGGCTTCGCCGGCCTGCTCTTCACGCAGGCGCTCGTGCGCCGCGGTGACGACGTCCTCGCCTCCGACCCGCTTGCGCACCGCCTCGAGCTCGCGCTCGGCTACGGCGCCCAGCCGGCCGACGGCGAGCCGGTCGACGCTGCGGTTCTCTGCGCGCACGCAGGCCTCGACGGCGCGCTCGCCGCGCTCGAACCGGGCGGAACCCTGCTCCTCTTCTCCTGGCTCGTCGATCCCGCCACGGTCGACTTCGAGGCCGTCCTGCGGCGCGAGCTGACGCTCGTCGGCTCGTGCTCGGCGACGCCCGCCGCCATGCGGGACGCGATCGCCCTCCTCCCCGAGCTCGACCCGATCCCTACGGTCACGCTCCCGCTCGAGCGCTTCACCGAGGGCCTCGACCTCTACCGCAGCCACGAGGCCGTCAAGGTCGTCTTCACGCCGTGAGAGCGCTCCTCTACCACGGCCCCTGCGACCTCAGGGTCGAGGAGGTGCCGCGGCCGGAGCCCGGCCCCGGCGACGTGCTCGTCCAGGTCGAGGTGGCGCTCACGGACGGCACCGACGCGAAGGCGTTCCGCCGCGGACACCCCCTGCTGCTCGCGGAGCTACCGAGCCCGTTCGGGCACGAGTTCTGCGGCGTCGACGTCGCCACCGGGCGCCGCGTGGTCGCGGCCAACTCGGCGCCGTGCGGCGAGTGCGCGCCCTGCGGGCGCGGCGAGGAGACGCTCTGCGAGAACCTCAAGCCGTTCCTGAACGGCGCCTATGCCGAGTTCCTGCTCGTGCCCGCGCGGATCGCCGAGCGCAACCTCCTTCCCGTCCCGCCGGTGCTCGCGCCGGAGGTCGCCGCCATGGTCGAGCCGCTCGCCTGCTGCCTGCACGGGGTCGAGCGGGCCGGGATCGAGCCCGGCCAGACCGTGGCCGTGCTGGGGCCGGGGCCGATCGGGCTCATGCTGTGCGCCGCGGCCAAGGACGCGGGCGCGAACGTCGTGGTCGTCGGAGGCCGTCCCGAGCGGCGTGAGCTCGCTCGCGAGTTCGGCGCCGTGCCGGGGGACGGCGAAGGCGCCGACGTCGTCATCGAGGCGGTCGGGACGGCGGAGGCATGGCAGGACGCGCTCCGCCTCGTGCGCCCCGGCGGCACAGTGCTCTTCTTCGGCGGCCGCGAGCTCGGCGTCGACACGTTCCGCCTCCACTACGAAGAGCTGACGCTCAAGGGAGCGTTCCACCACACGCCGCGCCAGATCCGCTCCGCGCTCGCCTTCCTGGCCAGCGGCGCCTTTCCGTGGGAGCGCCTCGTCACGCACCAGGTCGGCCTGGAGCAGGTGGCCGGCCTCTTCGCCGACCCGCCGCCCGACCTCCTGAAAGCCGCCGTTTTGCCCTAGGAAACGGACTGCCGCTCGGCGGCCTCGCGCGTGAGGGTCGTGAAGTCGATCTTCCCGACCCGGGTCTTCGGCAACTCGCTTCGGAACTCGATGTCGCGCGGGCACGACCACTTGATCAGGCGCGAGCGGCAATGCCCGATCAACTCGGCCGCCAGTGCGTCGCCGGCCGCGCCCGGGTCGGCGGGGACGACGACCGCGACGACCCGCTCGCCCTGCGCCGCATCGGGCACCCCGATCACGCAGACCTCGGCGACGCCGGGATGCTGGTGGAGCGTCGTCTCGACCTGCGACGGATAGACGTTGAACCCGGACGACTTGATCATCCGCTTGAGGCGCGAGGTGAAGAAGAAGAACCCGTCCTCGTCCATCCGGCCGATGTCGCCCGTGTGCAGCCAGGTGCGGCCGTCCTCGTGCACCTTGAGAACGGCGGCCGTCGCCTCGGGATCGTCGAGGTAGCCGAGCATGACCGCCGGGCCCGACACGCAGATCTCCCCGTTCTCCCCCGGCGGCAGTTCCTCCGTCCCGCCCAGCGCACAGATCGCGACCGAGGTGTCGGGGAGCGGCACGCCGATGCTGCCCGGCCGCGACTCTGCCAGAGGCATTCCCATGATTCCGGTGACGGTCTCCGTCAGCCCGTAGCCCTCGAGCAGCCGCACGCGCCCGCCGCGCTCCGCGACGAGCTTCTCGAACCCGAGCCGGACGGGCTCCGGCAGGGAGTCCGCGCCGGAGAACGCCGCCCGCAGCGAGGAGAGATCGGCGTCCTGCAGCGCAGGATGGCGGATGAGCGCCTCGTACAGGGTGGGCACGCCGGCGATCAGCGTCGGCCGCTTCTTGCGGATCAGCTTGGCGGTCGTCTCGGGGCTGAACACCGGCACGAGGACGAGCCGGCAGCCGCTGAGGAGCCCGGCGTTGACGAGCGCCGCGAGGCCGAACCCATGGAAGATCGGCAGCGCGGCGAGAATCGTGTCGTCCGGCCCCAGACCGATCCAGGCCCGGACCTGCAACCCCTCGCTGACGAAGTTCGAGTGCGAGAGCACGATGCCCTTCGGTGTCCCCGTCGTACCGCCCGAGTAGAGGATTGCCGCCGGCTCGTGCACGCCGGTCGCGGCGGCCGGGACGGGGGGATCCTCCCCGGCCATGAGCTCGGACCACCACCTGACGCGCGGGTCGGGGGGCACCTTGGGGATCTTGCGTCCTCGGGTGGCCCAGAAGCCCAGCCGCTTGTGGAGCGGCAGGTCGTCGGAGATGCGCGCGAGGACGAGCGTCTCGAGGGGCGTCGGCTCCTCGATCGCCGCAAAGCTCTTGTAGAAGGCGTCCAGGGTCACCGCGATGCGCGAGCCGCTGCGGTTCAAGTAGCCCGCAATCTCGCCGGGAGCGGAGAGCGGATGAATCATCGAGGCGACGGCGCCGAGCTTCGCTGCCGCATAGAACGGGATCACGCCCTGCGGCGAGGTCGGCATCGAGATCGTGATCCGCTCGCCCGGGCCGAGCCCGAGGGTTGCGAGCGCGTTCGCACAGCGGTCGACGGACGCGAGCAGCTCGGCGTAGGTGGCCGTGACCCCGAGGAAGTCGTAGGCGATCGACTCCGGCGTGCGCCCCACGGAGGCGGCCAGGGCCTCGTACAGCGTGATCTCGGGGTAGGAGAGCGACGCCGGGACGTCGCCGTAGGAGCGCAGCCAGGGGCGGTCGGCGGCCGTGGTGCTCACGCGTCGCTTGCCGCCTCCTGCGGCAACCGGGAAAGCGGCGGCTCGTGGGCCCGTGGATCGTCGAGATACGCGCGCGCGCTGCGCGCGAGCCTCGCGGCGTGGGCACCGTCGAGATAGCGGTGATCCATGGTCACCGAGACGGTCAGCATCGGCCTGGCGACGATCTCCCCGTCCCGGACGACGGGCTTCTCCGTCACCTCCGACACGAGCGCGAGGAAGGGCACGCGGTAGAAGGGCGAGAGCGGGGCGTACGCGTGCTGGACGCCGAGCATGCCCACGGAGGTGACGAGGGCGCTGCCGAAGGGCTGGCTGCGCAGGCCGAACCGGCGCAGGTCGAGGCCCACGTCGGACGTCAGCCAGGTGACGAGCTTCAATGCGGGCCGCAGGACCGGGGTCGGCGTCCTGGCGAGGAGCTTCTTCGAGCGCCCGAAGTCGGCGTCCTCGGCGCTCCGGATCCGCGCCGCACGCTCGGAGAGCTCCTGGGCAATCTCGACCGCGGACTTGCGGTCCGCGTCCTTCACCTTGACGCCGGAGAGATCTCTGCCGCCGTCCACGGCGACCACGAAGAAGACAGCCACGGTCTCCCGCGGCTCGAAGCGGCCGCCACGCTTGCGGACGTTGAGGTCGGGGTTCTCTCCGAGAGCGTGCGCGACGGCGCGGCCGACGAGGTGCGTCACCGTGACGTGGACCCCGGACGCGGCCCTGGCGTCCTCGATGAAGGTGAGCAGCTCAGCCGCGTCGAGCTCGAGATCGCCGTAGATCTGCGGGTCGAGCGGGCCCCGCCACGTGGCGGACGCCACCTTGCGCCACCCTTCCGCTCGCAACGGAGCCGCCTCCTTTTGCGACAAATGTCACAGAGTTAGACCGGCCGACGGTACTCCGCCGCCGGCGACGAGTCAACCGGCGCGGCGGACGAGCGTGACGCCGTCGCGCACCGTCAGCATGACCGCCACGACCCGCGGGTCGGCGGCGATGCGCGCGTTGAGCTCGACGAACATCTCCGTCTCGGGCGTCTCCGGAGGCTCGACCACGCGGCCCGACCAGAGCGTGTTGTCGAGCGCCATGATCCCCCGCGGCGAGAGCCTGGGCACGAGCGCCTCGTAGTACGCCGGGTAGTTGAGCTTGTCCGCGTCGATGAAGATCAGGTCGAACTCGCCCTCGAGCTTCTCGATCGTCTCGAGCGCCGGGCCGAGGTGGATCGTGATGCGGTCGGCGACGCCGGCCTCCTCGTGGTAGCGCCGGGCGACCGCCGCGTGCGTCTCGTCCACCTCGCAGGTGTCGATGTGGCCTCCCGGCGGCAGCAGCGGCGCCATCGAGGTCGAGGAGTAGCCGCTGTAGGTGCCGAGCTCGAGGACGCGCTGAGGTTGGAGTGCGAAGACGAGGAACTCGAGCAGGCGGCCCTCGACGGGGCCCGTCAGCATCTGCGGCGCGCGCAGCGTCTCCTTCGTCTCCTCGGCAAGGCGCTTGAGCAGATCCGTGGACGGCGTCGTGCTCGCCTCGGCGTATTCCTGGATCTCAGGGGGCTCGAGCATGGTCGCCGGACAGCGTAACGAGGTCTAGCGGCGCTCGATCCGCGAGCCGCCCAGGACGGCGTCGCGGCCGTCACGGAAGCGGACCCACGCCTTGCCGCCGCCGTCGTAGTCGTGTGCCCAGACCACCAGCGTCGCCTCGGCGCCCTCCACGTGAACGCGTTCCGTCCCCTCGGGGTCGACGCCTCGCCAGACGCGGACGAACGGGTTCTCGTCGTACTCGCGGCCGATGGTCGTCTCCTCGCTGTGCCCGGGGTAGACGGCGAGCTCGTGCGGCAGCCCCATGAGCACGTCCATGATCGACCGGCGCAGGTCGTCGAACCCCTCCTGCGCCCCGCCGACCGAGCCCGTGAAGAGCGTGTCGCCCGTGAAGACGGCCTCCGCGTCGACCACGAACGCGAGCATCCCGCGCGTGTGTCCGGGCGTGCGCAGAGTCTCGATGCGCAGATCACCGGCCTCGACCACCTCGCCGTGCCCGAGGTGCTCGGCGCCGTCGAGGCCCTCGTCGGGAGCCGCGAGGATCCGCAGCCCGTAGCGGTCTTCGAGCAGCTCGTGATGGGCCACGTGGTCGGCGTGCCCATGGGTCGTGAGCAGGTGGGTCGGATGCACCTCGAGGCGGTCGACCGCCGCCAGAAGCGGCTCGATGGGTGCTCCCGAATCGATGAACACCGCCGACCCTCCGGAGCGGTCCGCCACGAGATAGGCGTTGGAAAGCAGCTGGGGATCCATGCTCCGCTCGACGATCATCGCCGGGGTAGCATGACAGCGGAACCCGGACTGGGAGGGCTATTCGGATGGCCGGCCTCATGAGCCGCACGTCGACCGTCGTCAAAGCGTGGATCTCGAAGCTTCTCGACCGCGCCGAAGATCCATCGGTCACGCTGGACTACTCGTACGAGAAGCAGCTCGAGATGCTGCAGAACGTCAAGAGGGGCGTCGCAGACGTCGTCACGGCGAAAAAGCGCCTCGAGCTGCAGACGCAGAAGATCGAGCAGGAGCTCCCGAAGCTCGACCAGCAGGCGCGCGCAGCGCTGTCGGCGGGTCGCGAGGACCTCGCCCGCGCGGCGCTGGAGCGCAAGACGGTCGCGCAGACGCAGCTCCAGGGTCTCGACCAGCAGATCGCGGGCCTCGAGGCCCAGCAGGAGAAGCTCCTCGCCAACGAGAAGCGCCTCTCCGCCAAGGTCGAGTCCTTCCGCAGCCAGAAGGAGGTCATCAAGGCGCAGTACTCGGCCGCCGAGGCGCAGGTGCGCATCACCGAGGCGGCAACCGGGATCGGCGAGGAGATGGCCGACACCGGGCTCGCGATCCAGCGTGCCCAGGACAAGACCGAGGACATGCAGGCGCGGGCGGCCGCCGTCGACGAGCTCGTCGAGTCCGGCGCGCTCGAGGACTTCACAACCGGCGAGACCTCGCTCGACCGCGAGCTGGCGCAGATCTCGGCTCAGAGCCAGGTGGATGACGAGCTGGCGAAGCTCAAGGGCGAGCTCGCAGCGGGCGGCGCGAAGAAGGAGCTGGAGCAGTGATCGTCAGGCTGATGGGCGAGGGCCAGTTCCGCGTCGACGACGACCTGCTGTCGAAGCTGAACGAGCTGGACGAAAAGGCCCAGACTGCCGCGGATGCAGGCGACGAGCCCGAGCTCGACCGCGTTCTCGACGAGATGTGGAGCCTCGTCCAGGCCGACGGGGAGCGGCTCGGCGACGACGACCTGCACCCCTCGGACGTCCTCATCCCGCCGAGCGACCTGACCCTGGAGGAGACGAAGCGTCTCTTCTCGGATCAGGGGCTCATCCCGGACATCCCGAGCTAGTCGCGCTCCCACGAGAGCGGCCAGGGGTTCGCCCGGCACGGGGCGACGCCCTTGGTCTGCTGCATCATCACCGGCGCCTTCGCGCCGATCGCCGTGCATGACCGGTGGCCGTGCCCGAGCAGGTGTCCCACCTCGTGGTTGACGAGGTAACGGCGGTAGCGCTCGACGTAGCGGTACGCACTGGCGCCCTGGCGCCAGCGCATGAGGTTGAGGACGGCGCGCCCACCGTTCGCGCAGGAGTAGATGCCGTTGGTGAGGTAGGGCGAGCACAACCGGTCGGTCGTGCCCGGCGAGGCCAGCGTGACGCGGAAGTCCACCGGCCCCGACGAGACTCGGCGGAAGGAGACGCGGCCGGTTCCGCCCCAGCTGCGGGGGTGGCCGAGGATGGCGTGCACGAGCCGGGCGAACTCGAGCCGCGCGATGACGATGCCCGCCTCGACCTCGACCATGTACCGGAGCACGGGGCCGCTGCCGGTGCGCGGGTCACCGCCGCGCACGACCAGGAGCGGACGCTGCCGGCCCGGCGGCCAGGCGGTCGGCGCCGCGCGCTGGGGCGCCGGAGCGGCGACCACCTCCGCGTCCAGGGAGGGAGCGAGGCGGGCCTCGGCGGCAGAGGCGAGAAGCGCGGCGAGTGCCGCAAGCACGAGGGCGACGCGCACCCGGGGGACCCTAGTCAACTCCGGACCGAGGGCTCCGCCGACGCCGCCGCCGGGGTCGGGGCGGCGCGAGGCGGAGCGCCTGGCGGATCGAGCTCACGTGCCCCTTCGTGTAGGCGCAGACGGCCACTGCGCCATAGAAGCCGACCCTCGGCTTCATCGAGCAGCATCCCGGGCACTTGCACGCCGGCGCGGAGTTCAGCTCGTCCGCGTACACGCGCGGAACCCACCGCGGGCCGCCCCAGCGGAGGTCGAAGGCGAACGATCGCACGACGTGGGCCCAAATGAGCCACGCCGTCCACCGTGCGACGCCGTAAAAGAACGAGGCGCGGTAGAGCGCGACGAGCGTCGTCTCCGAGAGGTAGCGGCCCGCCCAGCCCCAGAACGGGTCCGCCGCCATGACCGTGGTGCGGAAGTACCCGCGCGTGAGCACGCGCCAGCTGAGGATCCCCCACACCACGAACACGCCGTCCCAGACGAACCCGAGGCCGCTGAAGTAGGCGCCGGCGTCCGTGTACCGCCCGGTCTGACCGGCATACGCCCAGGCGCCGAGGGCGAACAGATGGTCGGTGAACGGGAAGAAGAGCATCGTTCCGACCGTGTCGCCCATGTCCGTCAGCACGTGCGCCCACTGTCCGATCACGAAGCTGTACGCGACCACCTTGTTGCGCCAGACGAGGTAGAGCAGCAAGCCCACGAGCACGCCGAACGTGAGCGAATGCGTGAAGCCGAAGCCCGGCCAGCCCCGGTGGAACTGGGCGGGGTTGTCGGCCTTCAGCTCGAAGCCGGCGAGCGTGACGCCGTACACGAACCACTTGGAGAGCAGGTCGGGCGCGTACGAGCCCACGAGCAGAGGCACGAAGGCGACGCGCTTCCCGAGCTCCTTCTGGATGACGTAGGGCTCGAGATCGTGGGCGGCCCAGCTCACCGGCGCAGGCGGCCGACGACGAAGGGGAGCGCGACGACGACGAGCAGGAGATAGCCGGCGGCGACGACCCAGGAGAACAGGAACTCGGGCTTCGCGACGCCGACGGCGACGTAGACGGCCGCCGCGGCCAGATAGAGCGCGAGCTCACGCCGTCCGCCCGCGATCGCGTCGCGAAGCCTCGAAGGTGCGCCGTCCGGCCGCACGAGCGAGGACTCTAGTCGAGCGGCGCGTCGAAGAGCCCGAGCCAGCGCGTCAGGTCGGGCTCGATGGGGAGCTCCTTCTCCAGCTCCGACTTCAGTCTCAGCTCCGCGGGGTTGTCACGCTCCTGGCCCTCGCCGGTGGGGACGAACGGCCAGAACGCGCCGCGCTTGAAGCCGTAGATCAGATACGTCGGGTGGTCGCGCCCCTCGAAGGCGAAGAGCGCAGCGAGAAGCTGCTCGCCGAATCCCCGACTGGAGAGCTCGCTGGCAACCAGGTGGACGCCGGTGACCAGGTCCTCGAAGTCGCGGTCCCGCACGACCAGCCACTGGTAGCCGTAGGTGTCGTCCCTGCGCCTGACCTCCGAGCCGGAGGTCTGCGCCACGACTCCGAGCAGATCGTCGATCTCCTGCTCGGCGCGCGCAAACTCGCCCGCGGAGAGCGGCTTGGACACCACCGCGGCGACGCCGGCAGGCTTCAGCCCCAACTCGGTCTCGAGCGTGACCTGTGCGGTCGAGAGCGCGAAGAGCTTGTCGAGCTTCGCGCCCTTGAGGCGCTTCCGCCCGCCGAAGAGGACGCTACCCAGACCCATCTAGGCGGTGACGGGGCGGCCCATCTCCTGTGCGATCGCCGCGAGGCGAGCGAGGCGCTTCTCGAGCGGCGGGTGGGTCATGAAGAGCGTCGCGGCCGAACGCTTCACGTTCGTCGGGATGATGTAGAACGCGTTCAGCGACTCCATCTGGCGCAGGTCTCGCTGCGGGATCCGGGTCATGTCGCTCGCGATCTTCTGCAGCGCGCTCATGAGGTTCTCCGGCGCTCCGGTGACGAGCGCGGCGCCGCGGTCGGCGGCGAACTCGCGGTACCGCGAGAGCGCGAGGATGAGGAAGTAGCTGACGAAGTAGACGACGAGCGCGATCAGCCAGATCGGCGGGCCCTCGCGGTTGCGGCCGAGGCCCCCGCCGAACCAAATCAGCAGCGAGGCGACGTTGGAGAAGAAGCTCGCGAACGTCATGACCGCGACGTCGCGGTTGGCGATGTGGGCGAGCTCGTGCGCGATGACTCCCTCGATCTCCGGCGGGTCGAGGCGCTTCCAGAGGCCCTCGGTGACCGCAACGACTGAGCGCTTCGGGCTCCGGCCCGTGGCGAAGGCGTTCGGGACGTCGGTCGGGATGACAGCGACGCGCGGCTTGGGCAGGTCCGACATGGCGCAGAGCCGGTCGACCATGGCGTGCAGGTCCGGTGCCTGCTCGGGGGTCACCACCTTGGCGCCCGACGACGCCAGAGCGATCTTGTCCGACGTGAAGTACTGGAGGAACGCGAAGGCCCCCAGGAGGACGATCATGACGCCGTAGGACGCGCCGCTTTGGAGGAGCAGCGCGAAGAACCCCACGTAGAGGGCGCCCAGCAGGAAGATGGTGAGGAACATGCGCGACGACAGTCCGAAGTCGCGCCCGTACGCCTTGCGTCTCATCGAGTGGTCAGCTCCTCGCTGAAGTTGGTAGGAGAATTCTACCCGCGGCCATCGGGGCAACCGGACGCCTCCGGAAGCACAGACACGCCCAGGACGAAGGTGGTGGGGCCGTCCGCGATCACGCTCGTCATCCCGTCCGGGGCCTCCTCGACGCAGACGTCGCCCGAGACCACGCGCCACGTCGGCGTCCAGCGGACGGCGAGGCGATACGTGCCCGGCGCTTCAACCTCGCCCCCGATCCGATCGTGGCCGAGCGAGGTGATGTGAGCGTCCGCCGGTCCAGTCAACACAGGCTCCGCTTCGGGAACCTCGTAGACGGTGACATCGCCGGCCTGCGCGACCTCCACGAGGCCCGAGCGCCCCGAGCGAATGAGCTCGCCCTCGCGTTCCTCACCCACGCGCCCGAGCTGGGTCTCCGGCAGGAGGACGTAGCGGATGCCGAGCGAGCGCAGCCACTCCCGGTATGCCACGGGCTCGAGCGGCGGGTCATAGAGGACCTCGTTCTGGGCGATGTCGAGCTGCCGGTACCAACCGCGGGCGATCGGGAAGCCCGCGCGCGGCACCCAGTACGCCTCCCAGTGATCGCCCGTGGGGACGACCTCAACGCGATAGTCGGGTGTCCACCGCTCGCCCAGGACGCGCAGCGCGGGCTCCCAAAAGCCTGCGTCCGCCGAGCGCGTGTCCCCGCGGTGGAGAGCCGAGCCCACGTACGGAATGAGCGTGAAGGCGAGGGCACCCGAGACGGCGAGGCCCGCGAGCCACCGGGGCCTGTAGGAGGCCAGGGCTGCCGCGAGCAGCGCGAGCGGAAGCACGATGCCTCGCGGCCGCGTGACGTTCTCCCCGATCGGCGACGTGACGACGAACGCCATCGTCGCCGCCGCCGCCCAGAGCCCGAAGAACAGGGCGAGTGCGCGTCCCCGGACGCCGCCGCGCAGGGCGAGCGCGGCGCAGAGCGCGCAGAGCCCGACGACGGCCAGGAGCTCCGAGACGCGGAAGAAGGGGTACTCCGATTCCTGCGGGTAGACGAGCAGGAGGACTCCCTGGAACAGGCTGAGCGCCAGGAGCCCGGCGCCTGCGACGACCGTCTGCCGGTCGAGCCGGGCTCCGCGCCCGAGGAAGGCCGCCAGAGCCACGACGACGAGGAACAGGAACGCGAGCGGCGAGAACCCGAGCGAGAGCGCGGCGAGGAGGACGGCGACCCAGGCCCGGCCGAGCTGGAGCGCCTTCAACGCGCCGAGCGCGGCGGCGAGGCCGGCGGCGTACGGGTAGGTCCCCGTGTAGAGCGAGCCGCAGACGACTACCGCGAAAACGAGCGTCGGCAGGCGGGCGGCCTCTCCCCACTCCCGGCGCGCGAGGGAGGCGAAGAGCGCCGCCGACACGACCACCGAGACGACCGCGAGGACGTCGTTGCCGAGGAGCGCCGCGGGGAAGTAGTAGAGGAGGCTGTAGCTCAAGAGCGGGTAGTGCCCGGCGTACCAGAACGTGTCCCAGAGGAGCACGCCGTCCTGCACGAGCTCGGTGCGGTAGAGGTGCGCGGGCAGGTCGCCCGGAGGAGGGCCGAAAACCACGAGCGCGAGACCGACTGCCAGGGCGATCAACGCCGCACGAGCCACATCCCCGTGCGCGAGCGCGCTTACAGTTCCCGGCATGGCCCGGACGGCAGTGGTCGCTCTCGCGTTCCTGGCGTTCATGGCCGGCTCGGCGCAGGCTACGACGTTCCAGGTCGTCGTGGTGCCCGGGCTTGACGCTCGACGACCTGGAGGAGTTCGCCGACCGCGGAGCCGTCGGGCTGCTGAACCCCGGCGCGGGCCCGGAGACGAGCCGCAGGTTGGCGATGCGCGCCCTCATCACCGGGGAGGTCCGCAACTCGCTGAGGGACGATGGCCTCGGTCCTCCCTTGCCACTGATCTTCCCCGTCGACGAGGGGGCGCTCGGCAGCGTGGAGAGCAACGTGATCTACGTCGGGCTCCCCGAGGGAGGACGTCAGCCGAACGACAAGCGCTACCCGATCCTGGTGATCGGCCCCGGCTTCGCGGGCCTGTTGACGTCGGACTCGACGCGGGTCCCGGGCCTCGTCTCGATCGTCGACATCGCGCCGACCGCGCGCGGGCAGGAGGGCGGGCTCGAGTCGCAGCCGGCCGGAGACACGGTCACCAAGCTGCGCGAGCTCGACGACCGCATAGACGAGAACAACGGCGTGCGGTTGCCGGCCACGATCCTCGTCTGCGCGCTCGTCCTCGCGCTCGCCCTCTTCTCGCCCACCGCCGCGGTTCCCGCGCTGGCCGCCGCGCTCCTCACGAACCTCGTGCTTGGCCTCGCCGACGTCTCGGACTTCTGGACGGTGATGGCCGTCTTCGCGGTCGCAGTGCTGCTGGGAGGCCCGCTGCTCGCCTCGCTTCTCCGCTCACCCGCAGCCCTCGGCACGCTCCTCGTCGCCGTCCTGGGCGCCTATCTGCTCGTGCTGGGGATCGACGGCCCCTCGGCGGCCCTCTCGCCCTTCGGCCCGAGTCAGAACTCCCGCTACTTCGGCCTGTCCAACCTCCTCGAGACGATGCTGCTCGTCCCGGCCTTCGGCGGCGCCGCGCTGCTCTTCCGCAGGTTCGGCTGGATCGCCTTCGCCGGCACCGCGCTCCTGGCGTTCGCCACAGTGGCCGGGAACCGCTTCGGCGCCGACGGCGGCGGCGCGGTCGTGCTCGCCGGCGGGTTCGCCGTGCTCGCGGTCCTCCTCTCGGGGGGCGGCCGGCGGGCGCTCGCGATCTCCGTCGGCGTCGCGTTGGCGCTCACGCTCGGCCTCGTCGCCCTCGATGCCGCCACCGGGGGTTCGAGCCACGTCACGAAGGCGCTCGAGGACGGGCCGGTCGGTCTGGCCGGAGACCTCGGCGAGCGGGTCGAGCTCTCGTGGGCGCGCGCGACTGCGGACTGGTACGTCGCGCTCGCGGTGGCGCTGATGCTGGCCGTCTTCGCGTACCTCGTCGTGCGAACCCTGCGCCGGCCGGATGCGCTGAGCGAGTCGCCTGTCGCGCTGGCGGTGGCCGCCGCGATCGCCGTCTCGCTCGTCGTGAACGACTCGCCGACCGACGTGCTCCTCGTCGGTCTCACGAGTTATGTGGCCGCCGACGTGGGTATGCTTCTCGCGCGATGGCCCGCTACTTCGCGCTCCTTGTCGCCGTCCTTGCGCTCGCCGTTGTCGCGGGCTGCGGCGGCGAGGAGGAGTCGTCGCCGGCCCCCGAGACCGTAGAGGGCACCGTCCCGACCGACGGGGGCGGCGGAGGAGGCGGAGGAGGCGGCGGCGGCGGAGAGGGCGACGCTGCAGCCGGCAAGGAGGTCTACGCCTCGGCCGGTTGCGGAAGCTGCCACACCTTCACCGACGCGGGCACGAGCGGGACCGTCGGCCCGAACCTCGACGAGTCGAGCGTGGACTTCGCGGCCGCCGAGGAGCAGATCAGGGCCGGCGGCGGCGGGATGCCGGCGTTCGAAGGCCAGTTGAGCGACGAGGAGATCGCCAACGTGGCCGCCTACGTCGTCGAGACACGCGGCTGAGCTGAACCTCCCGCCCGGGTTCCCGCGCGAGGTCGACGTCCTCGCCTGCGACCTCGACCGGACGCTCCTCTGGACCGACGGGGAGCTTCGCCCTCGCACGCGCGCGGCCATCGGAGCAGCGCGTGAGGCGGGCATCCGAGTCCTCATCGCCACGGGACGCATGTTCCGCAGCGTGCGGCCGTACCTCGAAGCCGCCGGGATCGACGACCCGGTCATCTGCTACCAGGGCGCCGTCGTGGCCGACCCCGGGACAGGCCGCTTCCTCCGCCACGAGCCGATTCCCGTCGAGCTCGGGCGCGAGACGATCGCCGCGCTCCAGGAGGAGGGCTTCCACGTCAACTGCTACGTGAACGACGAGCTCTACGTCGCCCGCATGACCCCGGAAGCCGAGCGCTACACGTCCTTCCAGCACCTCTCGGTCCACGAGGTGGGCGACCTCGAGGCCTGGCTCTCCGAGCCCCCGACGAAGCTCGTCACCATCGACGATCCCGAGGAGCTCGACCGGCTCGAGGCCCGCATGAAGGCACGCTTCGCCGGCCGGCTCTACATCTCCAAGTCCCTCCCGTTCTTCCTCGAGTTCGCAAGCCCCGAGGTGACCAAGGGCTCCGGCCTCACGTTCCTCGCCGAGCACCTCGGCTTCACGCCCGAGCGGACGGTCGCCTTCGGCGACGGCGAGAACGACGTGGAGCTGCTCCAGTGGCCCGCGTTCGGGGTGGCGGTGGCGAACGCGCACCCGCGGGTGCTCGAGGTCGCCGACTGGGTCTGCCCCTCGGCCGAGGAGGAGGGGGTCGCGCAGGTGATCGAGGCGCTCCTAGACTCCCGGGCATGATCGACATCAAGGCGGCGAGGAACGACGCCGACGGGTATCGCGCTGCGCTCGCGCGCAAGGGCGCCGCGGAGGACTTCGATGCGCTCATGGAGGCGGACAGCTCGTGGCTCGCGCTCGTCCCGCAGGCCGACGAGCTGCGCGCGAAGACCAAGCTCAAGGGCAAGCCGACCCCCGAGCAGATCGAGGAGCTCAAGGGCGTCAAGGCGGAGCTCCAGCAGGTCGAGCAGGAGCTCGCCGCCGCGGAGAGCAGGCGCGCCGAGCTGCTCGATCGCGTGCCGGCCCCGCCCGACCCGGGCGCGCCCGACGGCTTCACGGACGACGACGCGGTCGAGCTGCGGCGCGTCGGCGAGCCGCCACCGTTCTCTTTCGAGCCGCGCGACCACCTCGAGCTGGCCCGCATCGACACGGAGCGCGGCGCCAAGGTGTCCGGCTCGCGTTTCGTCTACCGCGTCGGGGCCGCCGCCCGCCTCGAGCTGGCGCTGTACCGCTTCGCGCTCGACCGCCTCACGGCGAAGGGCTTCGCGACCGTCCTTCCGCCGGTGCTCGTCCGCGAGGACGCCATGTACGGCACGGGCTTCCTCCCGACGGACGAGGTGAACCTCTATCGCGTCGAGCGCGACGAGCTCTATCTCACCGGCACGTCCGAGGTCGCTCTGGCGGCGATGCACGCCGAGGAGGTGCTCGACGCCGACGCGCTTCCGCTCCAGTACGCGGGCTACTCGACCTGCTTCCGCCGCGAGGCGGGGGCGGCCGGGAAGGACACCCGCGGGATGTTCCGCGTCCATCAGTTCGACAAGGTCGAGATGTTCGTCTTCACGCACCCCGAGCGCTCCGGCGAGACCCACGACTTCCTGCTCGCGACCGAGGAGGAGCTGGTCGCCGAGCTGGGCCTCCCCTACCGCGTCGTCAACATCGCGGCCGGCGATCTCGGCGCCTCGGCCTCGAAGAAGTACGACATCGAGGCGTGGTTCCCGGGTCAGGGCCGCTACCGCGAGATCACCTCGACCTCGAACACGACCGACTACCAGTCGCGGCGCCTCGAGATCCGCTTCCGCGGCGAGCACGGCCTCGAGTTCGTCCACACGCTGAACGGAACGGCCGTGACCGCGCGGGCCATGATCGCCGTCCTCGAGAACTTCCAGGACGAGGGCGGCGCGGTCGCCGTGCCCGACGTCCTGACGGAGTTCGGCGCCCCTGCCCGCATCGAGCCCGGGGACTGACCGGGCTAGACTCCGCGGCGGGCGGGGTGCCCGAGCGGTCGAAAGGGGCGGTCTTGAAAACCGCCGAACGGCTGAAATCCGTTCCGTGGGTTCGAATCCCACCCCCGCCGCTGTCACCTTCTCGAAGCCGCGTTAGGCTGGTGCGATGCAGACCGGTGAGGTCGGAATCGAGATCACGCCGATCCTCGACGCCTCCTCGGTTGAGTCGAAGTTCGCCGCCCAGCTCGACGCGCTCCTGCGCCGCACCTGCCAGATCGCCCGCGCGCTGACCGGCGCCGAGCAGGCGGCCCTCAAGCTCTGGGTCGGCGAGGATCCGTCGCAGGCGCGCAAGTACTTCAGCCTGAGCGAGAAATACGCCGCGTTCCGTGACTTCCGAGTCGACCCGAAGGGCTTCGGCCTGCACGGGATGACGATCCCGCCCGGCGAAGTCGTCCGCCTGACCGAAGCCGAGGTGCTGTCGCATCCGCTGTACAACGGCTTCGGCCCCCTCGCGCACGACCACCCGCCGATGCGGGGCTGGCTGGCCACGAGCGTCTGCGGCGAGGACGGTCGAGCCTACGGTCTGCTGCAGCTGAGCGACAAGAGCGGTGGGCGCGACTTCGACGAAGCCGACGAGACGAACATCCACGAGCTCGCCGCCCTGATCGGCGAGACGCTCGACGCGCTACGACTGGCCGCGCAGCAGCAGGCCTAGTCGGTACGCCGCGCGGGGCCTCGGACTGAGGCCCGCGCGAGGTACGCCCTACTTGGAGTGGGTCAAACGGCCGCGGGCAGCGACGCTGCCTCCAGGATCAGGTCAGCCGTCGCCTGGGGCTGCGAGACGGCGACCGCATGGGACGCGCCGGGGATCGCGAGCGTCCGCTGCGCGCCGGCGCGCTCGGCCATGAAGTGCTGCAGCTCCGCCGGGATGTTGCGGTCCTCCTCGGCGATCACGAACGACGACGGCAGCTCACGCCACAGGGGCCGTTCGCCGGACGGGGCGGTGAGCGCCTCCTGCGTCGCCGGGCGCTGTGTCGCCGCCATCCGCGCCGCCTGCGGCGCCGGCACGTCTGCGCAGAACTGGTCGTGGAAGCGGTCCTGGATGATGTACAGGTCGGTCGTGCCGTCACTGCGCGGGACGGGCCGCACCGCGTCACCGAGCGTGCTGCCGGGGAACATCCCGGCGAGCTGGAAGCAGCTCTCGCCGGCGTCGGGTGCGAAGCCCGCCACGTAGACGAGTCCGGTGATCTCGCCGGCGTCGGCCGGCACGTTCGTGATCACAGCTCCGCCGTACGAGTGGGCGACGAGCAGGACCGGCCCTTCAACCGCGCGGATGACATCGCAGACGGTGGCGGCGTCGGTGGCCAGGTCCCGGAGCGGGTTGGCCGCGGCGATCACGGGGTGCCCCGCCCCCTCGAGCGTGTCGATGACGTCGTCCCAGCTTGCCGACTCGGCGAACGCGCCGTGGACGAGAACAATCGTCGGTTTCATGAGACCCTCCTTTGGGTCGCGAGGCTGTTTGCCCCGCCGTGGACTGGCTGAGCCAGTCCTCGAAGCATCCGGGCTAGCGAGCCATCAAAGGTGAGGCCATCGTGCTGCCCGGATTTCTGGACGCTACCTGCGCTCTCCCTCCGAGGGCTCGGAGATCGCCCCGACGAGCTCCCCGGTTCTCTCGTTGTCCTTGAGCGCGATGTCAGCCTGCGCGACCATGCCGACGAGCCTTCCGCTCTCGACAACGGGCAGCCGCCGAACCTGGTGGCGGGCCATCAGCTCGAGCGCCTCTTCGAGGTCGTGGTTGGGCTCAACACTGATGAGGTCGCGAGAGTAGACGTCCCCGACCGACGTCGTCTCAGGCGCCGCACTCTCGGCGACCACTCTCGTCGTGATGTCCCGGTCGGTGATCATCCCGACGAGCCGCTCGTCCTCGATCACCGGGAGCGAGCCGATGTGCTCCGCTCGCATCAGTCGCGCGGCGTCGACCACCGAGGCCGATGCGCCGATCGACCGGGGATCCTCGGTCATCGCGTCGCGAACGCTTTTCGCCATCATGCCTCCTCTCCTCTTCGTTGCCCGATCTTAGACCCGATTACGTGATCGAGTACGCTGGCCCAAGTCGCTTGACCGAAAGTTAAACCGCGCATGAACAAGCCGCGCATATTTCTTGGGTCGTCGGGCAAGCAGACCAAACTGCTCCAGGCGATCACCCGGGGGCTCGGGGACGTCGCCGACGTCGAGCCCTGGACGACCACGTTCAACCCGGGGCGCTCCACCCTCGACCGGCTCGTCGAGCTCTCCCAGGAGGTCGATTTCGCCGCGTTCGTATTCGCCCAGGACGACTGGACCGAGACGGACGCGTCCCAGTCCGGCCAGGCGTCGCCGCGCGACAACGTGGTGTTCGAGGCCGGGCTGTTCGGCGGCGCGCTCGGCATGCGGCGCACGTTCATCCTCCACGCGAACGGCTCGAAGCTGCCGAGCGACCTGCTCGGGCTGACCTCCGTCCGCTACGACCCGGCCACCAGCTCAGCGGAGGTTCGCGCGATCAACGAGAAGCTCCGCAAGGCGATCGAGACCGAGGGTCGCCGCGGACTCGTCGAGGGGCTGTGGTGGCAGCTCTCGCTGACCGTGCGGAGCGAAGGCGAACCGTCGGCGGTGAGCCTCCTGAGCATCTCGCGCGACCGCGACGGTGGCCTGAGCGTGACCGGCCGGGCCTGGCAGGAGGACGGCACCCTTTCGGCACGCTACTGGAGCGAGGCTGCGAAGGAGCGCAGGGATCCGGCCGGCATCCTCTACTTCTGGAAGGGCGAGCGCCCTCGGCACCCGAATGCCCCGCAGCTCGAGGGCACCGGCGAGATCAGGGTGGAGACCGCCGACCGCGCCACCGGGTACTGGACGACACGGTCGGATCGCGACCCCGGCTTGAATGCCCGAACCGCCGGCATCTACCTTCGAGCCGACCCCTCAGACCTCCAGGTGCTGGACGGCGGGAGCGAGGAGGAGCGCGCTCAGCTCATCGCGCAGCGCCTCCAGGAGTGGAAGTCGGCCGCGAACGCATTCTGAGCACCGACCACCTAGCGTGAACTCCAGACGGCTGGGTAGCTCAACCGGGCACGGGACGCTCCCGCGACCGAGCGGCAGGGGAGCCGACGACGCCGCGGCCTGCTCGGTGGACTCCGTCATTTCCGCGGACGGGTTGCGCCCGGTGCGCGGCGCCGAGATTAGCGCCTGCCGACGGAGCGATCAATCGCCGCCGCGCACCGGGCGCACCGTCACTCGACAAGGCTGATCGTGCGCACCCCTAGGTCGGGCACCGTCCCGGTCTCGTCCGCGAGCCCCTGCCAGATCACCTGCGTGAAGTAGCCGTTGATCGTTCCTCTGCTGCCGCCGCCCGAGAACGACGTGGGGACGAAGCCAACCCAGGCGACGATCTCGAACTCCGCCTGCGAGCCTCCCTCGGTGATCGAGCGGTACACCGGGAAGAGGAGCTCGGTGCCGAGCACGCGGTTGATGGCGCTTCTGAAGTGCCCCGAGTTGAAGTCCGCAGAGGGGGCCGAACGGTAGATGCCGAGCGGCAACTGACCGTCGTAGCCCTCTAGGAGCCACTCCGCGAGCGTCTCGGCGCCGATGTTCCCGCCGTCGACGAGGCTGTCCAGGTTGAGGAGGCTGAACGCGCCCGCGGCGTCGTCGCCGCCCGGGTCGTGCAGGTTCCGCAGATCGAGCTGCGTCGGCTGGCCCCAGCAGCGACACTGGAGCATCGGGTGCCGCTCGTCGACCGCGATCGGGGCGACCCCGACCGCCTCGGTGGGAATCCCCGCGCGTGCGGTCGCGCGCGCTTCGACCTCAACCTCGTCGATCCCGAAGATCTTGCTGAAGTACCCGGGTGCGGGTCGCGCGACCTTCACGGTGATGAGGTCGTTCGGGTTCACCCTCTTGCCGAACGAGATACTGACCTCGCCGCCGCCGTTCTTCGCCGCGTACTCCTCCGCCAGCGCACGGGCGTCGGCCGTGCTCAGGTGCAGGCCCTGGGCGCCGGCGAGCGCCGCCGCATCGGCTGTCGCCTGAGCTGCCTTGTCGGCCCGGTACCAGGAGCCGACGTCGATCGCCATGGCGGCCGCTCCGGCCAGAACAGCAAGGAAGACCGCGAGGAGGACGGCAACCTGACCCCGCTCATCGGACGTCTTGTACAAGGCCCGTGAGCGCACGTCGATGCGCGCGCGAACTTGAGGGAGTGGCTGCTGCATGCGGTGTGGTGCCTCCGTGTCAGTCGATCCGTACAGGCACAGACGCGGTCATCGGCAAAACCCAGCGCTTAGCGGCGAAAAATCACCCACAAGGGTGACACCGGGCCGCTGAAACGGCCCCGAAACGCAGAGCGGCGTCCCGAAGGACGCCGCTCTGCCGCTTGGCTGGAATAGGCGCTTAGTCCGTCCGCCTGAGGATCCAGAGGCCGGTGTTCATGTCGCTCGCGTAGACGAGACCGGTCGCCTCGTCGACGAAGACACCCCAGACCTGCGGCGTCTGGGAGAGCGTTCCGCGCTGGGCCGGCTTCACAGGGTTCTGGCCCGCCGGCGGGACGAAGTACGCGACCTCTTCCGGGTTCGTCGGGTCGCTGGCGTCGACCACCCGCACGCCGTCCGAGTACCAGGAGATGTACACGTCCGTCCCCATGAGCATCGGGTTGTGGATCGTGTAGTCGCCGGAGCCGATCGGCAGGCGGGCGCCCGAGTTCGGCGTCCGGTACTCGCCAATCTGCACCGGCGCGGCCAGGTTCGAGTAGTCCCAGATGCGCAGGTAGCCGTAGCCCGGCTCGATCCCGCCAGTGCTGTTCTTGCAGAAGTCCTCGTCTGCTGAGAAGAGCAGCCGGCGTGCGTCGTCGTACATGGACGAGTGCGCGTCGCCGTCTTCGTCCGTCCCGTAGACCGTGTGACCGCGGAGCACGGGGCTCGCAGGGTTCGTGACGTCGAGGGCGACGAAGCCGCTGTCCCAGTAGGCGACGAATGCGAGCCTGCCGTCGGCCGAGGGCTCGACGCTGTGGCCGTAGACCGGGTCCGGGTCGCAGCCCTGGCCCGGGTTGAGCGGCCCGCCGGCATCGTGGATGACGCCCCAGTCGGACACCTCGACGGGCGCCGCGGGGTTCGTCACGTCGATGAGCCGGAAGTCGCCCCGGCCCTGTACGTCGCGGAACCCGCTCGGGGAGCCCGGCTCCTCGTACTCGCTGGTGGGCACCGACGCGTAGATGTACGTGCGCCCGAGATCCGCACGGTGCTCGAACTCGAGCTCGTGGACGCCGCGGGTGCAGCAGCCGGTGTCGAGGAAGCCGACCTGAACGGGGCTCGCCGGGTTGGTGACGTCGAAGAGCATCAGCCCGCGCGCGAAGCTCGTGTCGAGCCGAGAGCCGCCGCAGACCTGCAGGCCGATCGCCGCGATGTCGCGCCCTGCGAGAGGCCCGAACCGCGCCTGGAAGACCGTGACGTCCTCGGCCGAGGTCCCCGTCGGGTTGACGAGGCGCGACACGACGCCGGGATCCGCCGGGTCGCTGACGTCGACGACAGCGACGCCGTTCTTCGGCGGCGACGGGCAGAAGCGCGTCTTCGAGCCGCTCGCCCAGTCGCTGAAACCCCAGTGGCCGACGTACGCGTAGCCCTCGTGAACCCACACGTCGGCGTTGAAGCCGCGTCCGCCCAGGTCGTTCTGTCCGACGACCTCCATGTTCTTCGCCTGGGCCGCCTTCTGGCCGCCGGTGTACGTCTTCTTCGACTGCTCAAGGAAGTGACGCTCGTCCTTCAGCAGCTCCGAGTCGTTCGACGGCGCCGTCGCCGCCGATGTCGCGAGCGCAAGCACGGCGGCCGCGAATACCGCTCCGATCCCGATCCGGCGCATGAGCTCCCCTCTCCTCGGCCCGTGTCAAGAACGACCCAGCAGCCGGCTGGCCGGCTTATGTAGACGCGCCGATGTGGACAGGCGGCACGAGAGTGGCGTCAACATCCCCGCGCCGCGGCTCCCCATCGTCCCTCCGTTGCCGAACTGCTGGGTCACAAGAACAGACGCCCGCGGCGGCAGAACCGTGCGCCGGTCACGAAATCCGAACATCCGCAGAGACCGCGCCCTCCGGACTACCGTCAAGGGCGTGCTACAGGCTCACGGACAGGGTGCCCATGCTCCCCCTCGCTGCGAATCGCGCTGGCGGTGTTCCGTCGTGGCCTGGATCTTCGGCGTTCACGACCTGCGATGCCCGAACCGCCTGCACCGACCATCTCGGCGATCTCGAAAACCGCTAGGCGGTGCTTAGCCGTCTCGTGGGTCGAAGCCCGCCCCGCCGCTTCAAAGCGTCCGGCTTCCGCCTGCGAGACCCGCGAGGGCGAGCGTCGCCTCGACACCCCGCACGCCTTCGACGGCGCCCACCGCCGTCGTGGCCAGCGCCCCGACGGCGTTCGCGAAGCGCGCCGAGCGCTCGAGCTCCCAGCCCGCCAGGCGGCCGTACAAGAGCCCGGCGACGAACGCATCGCCAGCTCCCGTGCTGTCGACGGCGGCCACAGGGAGCGCCTGGACCGCTCCCTCGAACTCGTCCGCGGAGACGAAGCAGCCCGAAGCGCCGCACTTGAGCACGACCGTCCCGACGCCCCGCTCCCGGAGCCACGAGACGACCGCGACGGGCTCCTCCTTCCCTGTGATCGCACGGCCCTCGGCCAGGCTGGGCGCGAACAGGTCGACGTGCGGCAGCGCCGGAAGGACGCGGTCCCACCGTCCCGTCGCGTCCCAGACCGTGTCGAGGCTCGTCAAGAGCCCACGCGACCGCGCCTCGGCGAGGATGTCCGCTGCGGGCTCACCGTCGAGCGCCTCCAGGACGAGCGCGCCCGCGAGATGCAGGCATCGGCCCGAGAACAGATGCGAGCGGTCGAGCTCTTCGGCCCGCACGCTCTCACTCGCGCCAGGGAGGTGCAGGAACGTCCGCTCGCCAGAGGAGTCCACGAGCACGACGCTGGCAGAGGTGGCGACAGCCGGATCGGTTAGGACGCCGCGGCGGTCGATACCGCGCTCGTCGAGGAGAGCGACGATGAAGGCGCCGAGGGCATCGTCGCCGACCTTGCCGACGACCCCCGCCGAGAGACCCAGCCGCACGAGGGCGCTGGCCGTGTTGAGAGCGCAACCGCCCCCGTGGAGCGAAATCTCGTCGACCAGCCCCAGCGAGCCTCGTTCGGGAAGCCCGCCGACCGGGCGGGCGATGGCGTCGGCCACGAGGATTCCGAGACAGACGACGTCCATGGCGGATGGATAACGTATCCCGGTGGACTCGGCATGAGGGCCCAGTTCGTCAGCGACGTCGAGGCCGCGGTCGGCTCAGGTGGGGTGATCTCCAAGCCGGAGCAGCTTCGCACCTACGAGTGCGACGGCCTCACGAGCCACCGGGTCGTCCCCGCGCTGGTCGTTCTTCCGGCCAGCACCGAGGAGCTTCAGGCGGTCGTCCGCCTCTGCGCACGCGAAAGCATCCCCTTCGTCGCCCGCGGAGCGGGGACCGGCCTTTCCGGCGGCGCCCTGCCCGTCGCCGAAGGAATCGTGATCTCGCTTGCGCACATGAATCGCATCCTCGAGGTCGACCTCGAGAGCGCACGCGTCACCGTCCAGCCCGGCGTCACGAACCTCGCCATCACAGAGGCAGTCGCGCCTCACGGATTCTTCTATGCCCCCGACCCGTCCAGTCAGCAGGTTTGCACGATCGGCGGCAACGTGGCCGAGAATTCCGGAGGCGCCCACTGCCTGAAGCACGGCTTTACCGTCAACCACGTGCTCGAGGCCGAGGTCGTCCTCCCTGACGGCGAGCTCGTGCGGCTGCGCCAGGGCGATCCCGGGCCCGACCTGCTCGGCGCCTTCATCGGCTCCGAGGGAACGCTGGGCATAGCCACCGAGGTCGTTGTCCGGGTGCTCCGGCGTCCGGAGGCGGTGCGCACCCTTCTCGCCGGGTTCGACTCGACCGACCAGGCAGGCGCAGCCGTCTCGGGCGTGATCGCCGCCCGCATCCTGCCCGCGGCGATCGAGATGATGGACCGACTCACGATCGAGGCTGCGGAGGCGGCCGTGCATCCGGGCTATCCAGACGTGGCCGCCGTCCTGATCGTCGAGCTCGACGGGCTGACGGTGCAGGTCGAGCACGACCTCGCGGCGGTCGAGAAGCTGTGCCTCGAGACGGGCGCCGTGGAGATCCGGGTCGCGGCCGACGACGCGGAGCGGGCCCTCCTCTGGCTCGGACGCAGATCGGCCTTCGCAGCGATGGGCCGGGTGAGCCACGACTACTACGTCCAGGACGGCGTCGTCCCGCGGACGCGCCTTCCTGAAGTGCTTCGCCGGATCGGCGAGCTCGAGCGAGAGCATGGGCTCCGCGTCGGCAACGTCTTCCACGCCGGTGACGGCAACCTGCACCCGCTCGTCCTCTACGACGCCCGTGAGCCCGGCCAGGCCGAGCGCGCCCAGGTGCTGGCCGTGGCGATCCTGGATGCCTGCATGGACGCAGGAGGATCTTTGACCGGCGAGCACGGGATCGGGGTCGACAAAGCCTGCGCGATGCCGAGCATGTTCGGCCCGGACGACCTCGCGACGATGGGCCTCCTTCGGCTCGGCTTCGACCCGGCCGGGCTGGCCAACCCGGGCAAGGTTCTGCCGACGCCGCGCCTCTGCGGCGAGGTGCCGGGCCCCTACCGGGCGCATCCCCTCGAGAGGGCAGGACTTGCCGAGCGTCTTTGAAGCCGAGCCCCTTGCGATTGCCCAGGCCGCCGAGATCCTGGGGCAGGCGGCGCGCGAAGGCCGGCGTGTGTCCATCGACCGGGCCGGCGGAGACCTCGTCGTGTCGACGCGCTACCTCAACCGGCTGCTCGAGCACGAGGCCGGCGACCTCACGGCCACCGTCGAGGCGGGCATGCGCATCTCGGCGCTCAACGAGCGCTTGGCCGAGCACGGCCAGATGCTCGCGCTCGACCCTCCGGGTAACCCGACGGTCGGCGGAGCGGTCGCCGGCGACCTCTTCGGACCGCGCGCCCACCGCTACGGACGTGCGCGCGATCTCGTCCTCGGGGTGACCGTCGTGCTCGCCGACGGCACCGTCGCCAACGCCGGCGGCAAGGTCGTGAAGAACGTCGCCGGCTACGACCTTGCCAAGCTCTTCTGCGGCTCGCGCGGGCGACTGGGATTGATCGCGCGTGTGAGCCTGCGCCTCCATCCCCGCCCCGAGACGAGCCGCACCCTCGACATCCCTGTAGCGGCGCCGGACGAGGCGCAGCGCCTTGTGCGGGCGCTGCTCCACTCGACCCTCGTGCCGAGCGCCGTCGACCTCGTCTGGGGCGAACGCAACTCCGCCCTCGCCCTCCTCCTCGAGGGCAGCGAGGCGGCGACGGCGGCCCAGTGGGAGCAGGGCCGCGCCATGCTGGGCGGCCGAGAGGGCGGCGCGGTCTGGGACGATGTCGCCGCCCTCCAGCTGGAGTCACGTTCGCGCGGAGCCTTCCCCGCGGGCGAGCTTCGGTCCGCGCTAGAGGAGCTGCGCACAGCTTTGATCCGAATCGGTCCCACCTGCCACGCGTACCTGCCGCAGCCCTACGAGCAGCCGTGGTCGGCGCTCGCCGAGCGCGTGAGGCAGCAGTTCGACCCAGGAGGAGTCCTCGCGTGACGGCCATCGACCGCGAGCTCCTCAGCACCTGCGTGCACTGCGGCTTTTGCCTGCCGACGTGTCCGACGTGGGGTCTCTGGCACGAGGAGATGGACTCTCCACGGGGGCGCATCTACCTGATGGAGGGGCTCGCGGACGGGACGCTGCGGCTCAACCCGACGGTCGTCGAGCACTTCGACCGCTGCCTCGGCTGCATGGCCTGTGTCACCTCGTGCCCGTCCGGCGTTCGGTACGACCGGTTGATCGAGCAGACGCGCGCGACGATCGAGCGGGAGTATCTGCGCCCGCGTGGCGAGCGCGCTCTTCGCTCGGCCATCCTGGCGATCGTCCCGCATCCACGTAGGCTGCGGGCCGCCCTGAGGCTTGCTCCGCTGGGGCGAAGGCTGCCGTTGCCCGGTTTCCTGAGCCCGCTGGCCGGCCTGGCGCCGACCTGGCGCTCGGGAGCCGCGGCGCCCGAGCTCACGAAGCCTGTCGGCGAGCGGATCGGCCGCGTGGGCCTGCTGAGCGGCTGCGTCCAGCGTGTCCTCTTCGGCGACGTGAACGCCGCTACGGCCCGCGTCCTCGCCGCGTACGGGTTCGAGGTCGTCGCCCCTCGAGCCCAGGCCTGCTGCGGCGCCCTGGCGATGCACGCCGGGCGGCACGACCGGGGTCTCGAGGATGCCCGTCGGGCGATCGACGTGTTCGAGGAAACCGGCGTCGATCTCGTCGTCTCCAATGCCGCCGGTTGCGGCTCGAATCTGAAGGACTACGCGCATCTGCTTGCCGACGACCCCTTCTACCGTGAGCGGGCGGTCACCTTCTCTGCGCGTGCGCGCGACGTCTCCGAGCTCCTCGCCGGGCTCGAGCCGCGCGTGGAGCCGAAGCCGCTCGCGCTCCGAGTCGCGCTCCAGGACCCCTGCCATCTCGCTCACGCGCAGGGCGTGCGAGCGGAGCAACGGGCCATGCTCGCGCGCGTCCCGGGGCTCGTCCTCGCCGAGCCGGAGGATCAGGCGCTTTGCTGCGGCAGCGCGGGGATCTACAACCTCGTGCAACCGGAGGCCGCGAACGAGCTGGGGCGGCGCAAGGCCGAACGGGTCCTCGCCGTCGAGCCAGACGCCTACGCGGCCGCCAATCCCGGCTGCCTCGTCCAGGTGAGTGCAGAACTCCGGCGAGCAGGACGACCGCTCCCGGCGCTTCACCCGGTGGAGCTCCTGGACGCGTCGCTCCGCGCCGTCGCCGCCGGCGAGCTGCTCGCCCGCGCGCGTCGCTGAACCCCTCCGGCGACGCCCGGGGTCAGGTCTTGCATTGCCACATTCGCCCTGACGCCGCGCCGGAAGTGTGAAAACTTAGCCCCTGGCGCCCGCACGCGAGGCGCCCTTCCCTAGCCTCGGGCTGTGGCTCGGCCGCTGCGGATCTGCGTCCCTGGAGGCGTCTACCACGTCATCGCGCGCGGGAACGCGCGCGCCGCGATCTACCGCGACGACGCCGACCGGGTTCCGGTTCCTGCGGGCGCTCGCGCACGTCGTCGACCGGTTCGGCTGGCTCTGCCATGCCTATTGCCTGATGGGAAACCACTACCACCTCGTCGTCGAGACCCCGCGCCCGAACCTGCCCACCGGGATACAGCAACTCAACGGCCCCTACGCACAGAGATTCAACGAACGACATGGTCGATGCGGACACGTCTTTCAGGCGCGCTATCGCTCGATCCTCGTCGAGAAGGACAGCCACCTGCTGGCTCTGTGCCGCTACGTCGTGCTCAACCCGGTCCGAGCTGGCCTCTGCCCGCGCCCGGATGCCTACCACTGGAGCAGCTACCAGGCCACGGCCGGCCAGGCGCCGGCACCGCGCTTCCTCGTCACTGACTGGATCCTTGGCAATTTCGCGACGTCGAGAAGGACGGCCGAGGCACGCTACCGCGCCTTCGTCGCCGAGGGTGAACCCGAGGCGCCCGGTGGGCGTGTGCGCGGCGAGCGGCTCGGCGGCGCGAGCCTCCTCACGGAGCGCTTCGGCTACGAACCGCCCCTGGCCGAGATCCCTCGTGTGCAGCTAGAGCCGCTGCCGCCGACGCTCGAGGTGATCTTCGCAGGCGAGCCACAGGCACCCGTCTCGACCGCGTACCGCCGCCATGGGTACACGCTGCGATCGATCGCCGAGCATCTCGGCTGCCACTACTCGACGGTGAGCAGGCGGCTGCGACGGGAAGAGGAGGCAGATGAGTGAATGCAAGACCTGACCCCGGGGCGTGGGCTTTCGGACACGCCCGCGGGCTAGGCGGACAGGGCGACGACCGACGAGTTCGCTTGCGACTCGAGGGCTGCCGTGAAGATCTGGTGCGTCGCTGCTGCCTCCTTCGGCGTGGCGCAATGGAAGGGCTGGCGCATGCCGTCCCGCCCATGGACCAGCTCGTCGAGGAAGGCGGCCCACATCTGGAGGATCGCGTCGGAGAAGCCGAACTCGAAGATTGCCCCGGTGATCGACGGATACGCCGACTCGGAGCCCAGGTCCAGGACGCTCCAGGCCTGCGGTCCGCCCGGCTCGTACTCCATCCAGCGCAGCGTCTTGGGCTGCTTGGTCGTGTAGGCGATCGAGCCCTCGGTCCCGTCGACCTCGATGATCCACGTGTTCGTCTCGCCGGGAGCGATCCGCTTCGTCTCGACTCGAAGGGGGAAGGCCTCGCCGTCCTCGTCCACCGTGCAGAGGAGAAGAGCGTTGTCCCACGTGTCGCACGGGACCGTTCCTCCACTGCCGTCGGGCCGCGAGCGAACGACGTCCGACAGGATCGCGCGCACGTCCTTCGGGAACCAACCGGCGCGCAGCGGCAGGTGAAGGGCGTGCATGCCGAGGTCGCCCATGACCCCGTACTCGCCGTTCTGGGCAGCGCGCCGCTTCCAGTTGATCGGCTTGCCCGGATCGAGGTCGCTCGAATGCAGGAAAGCGGAGCGCACCTCGAGCACGCGCCCGTACCGACGCTCGGCGATCCAGCGCCACACACGCCGGCCACCTGGATAGAACGGCAGCTCGGATGAGCAACGAGCGAGGAGTTCCGGATGCGCGGCAATCTCCGCGCCGATTGCCTGATTCGCAGGCAGGTCGATGCCGAACGGCTTCTCGCCCAGAAGGTGCTTTCCCGCCTGGAGGCACGCGACGTAGACTTTCTCGTGGAGGTGGTGCGGGACGGCGCAATACACCGCGTCGACCGAGTCGTCCGCGAGCAGCTCGCGGTAGTCGGAGACGAGCCGGGGCGCCGGGTCGAGCCGCTCGTACCACGCGAGCACGTCCGGATTCACGTCGCAGACAACCGCGAGCTCGGGCCTGGCCCCGAGGGCGTCGAGGTGCACCCACCGGGCCGCCGCGCTCGCGAACTCCCGACCCATGAGGCCGCCGCCCACGAGCCCGAAGCGAACGACCCGGTCAGACACTGGCGGTGAGGCCCGCGAGCGCCTCCTCGGCGGACGCGCCCTCGTGCACGATCGCCATGAGGGCGCGCGTCATCCGGGCCGGATCCGCGTGCTGGACGACGTTGCGCCCGTAGACGATTCCGGCCGCGCCCTGCTGGAGGACGGCCTCGGTGCGGCGCAAGATCTCCTCGTCGGAAGCGCGCCCGCCGCCCCGCACGAGCACAGGCACGCGGCCTGCCGCTTCCACGACCCGACCGTATTCGCCGAGCTCGTCTGTGGGGTCGGCCTTGACGACGTCGGCGCCCAGCTCGACCGCCTGGCGGACGAGGGTCACGACCGTGTCGGCGTCCCCGTTCACGCCGTAGCCGGCCTCGCCCGGCTTCATCGCGAGCGGCTCGACCATCACGGGCATCCCGAGCGGCTCGCAGGCGGCGCGCAGACCCGAGACGTTGCGCACGCACTGCCGGTAGAGCTCCGGCTCCCGCGGCAGCGAGAGGAGGTTGACGACGACGCAGGCGGCGTCGAGGCGCAAAGCCCGCCCGACGGCGTCGTCGACCAGCTCGCTCCAGAGCGTGCGGGGAGGGCTCGCGCCGTACACGTTGGCGACATCGGTGCGCAGCACGAGCGCCGGCTTGCGCGGGGCGGCCATCTGCTGGAGG
This sequence comes from uncultured Actinomycetes bacterium, assembly GCA_963839745.1. Classification (GTDB taxonomy): domain Bacteria; phylum Actinomycetota; class Thermoleophilia; order Gaiellales; family Gaiellaceae; genus JAIBJN01. Next base: position 14,602 of record CAWIWC010000010.1, on the reverse strand, counting down.
AGGGGAGCTTCGCCGGGAGAGAGCTGGATCGCGTCGGGCCCGGCAGCCACGAGCGTGCGCACCGCCCGCTCCAGGTCTTCGATTCCCGCCAGGAAGGAGGGCTCTCCGAAGAAGCCGTGGTCCACGGCAACGTCGAAGCAGCGCCCGTCGGCCGCGAAGAGCCGGTTGAGGCGGGCGCTAGCGATACGCGATCTCCGCGCGCCGGCCCGACTCGCTCGAGCGTACGATCGCGTCGCAGACCTCGGCCGCCCGGTAGCCGTCCTCGAACGTTGCCCCGTGCGGCGCAACCGCCCCGTCCTCGGCGATCGCCGTCAGAAGATGGTGCAGCTCGTGCACGAAGGAATGCTCCCACCCGATGATGTGGCCGTGGGGCCACCAGTGCTCCCAGAAGGGATGGTCGGCTTCGGAGACGAGCACGCTGCGGAAGCCCTGCGCGCGCTCGCCCGGCGTCGAGTCGCGCAGGTGAACCTGAAGCTCGTTCAGCCGCTCGAGGTCGAAAGCGATCGAGCCCTTCGAGCCGTTGATCTCCCAGGCGAAGGCGTTCTTGCGGCCGGGGCAGAACCGCGAGGCTTCGATCGTGCCGACGGCGCCGTTCTCGAACTCGACGACCGACTCGAAGGCGTCGTCGACCTCGCGCCCCTCCTTGAAGGCTCGCGTGGCCCCGCTCACCGACGCGATTTCCCCGACGAGATAGCGCGCCAGGTCGATCACGTGCGCGCCCAGGTCGCCGAGCGCTCCCGAGCCGGCGGCCTCGCGGTCGAATCGCCAGACCTGGTCGTCGATGTCGCCCCACTCCTGGAGATAGCGCCCTCTGAAGTGGTAGATGTCGCCCAGCTCCCCGGCCTCCAGCATCTCGCGCGCGAGGCGGACCGCCGGGACGAAGCGGTAGTTGAAAGCGCACATGTGCTTGACGCCGGTCGCCGCGACGCGCTGCCAGACCTGGTGGCTCTCGTCGGCCGAGCGCGCCAGCGGCTTCTCGCAGACGACGTGCTTGCCGGCCTCGGCCGCCGCGATCGTCGGCTCTGCGTGCAGGTTGTTCGGCCCGCTGTTGTCGAAGAGCCCGATCTCGCCATTCGCAAGCAGCTCGTGCCAGTCGGTCGTGTAGCCCTCAAAGCCGTAGCGGCGCGCCGCCTCCGCGACCGCCTCCTCCGTCCTCCCGGAGACGGCGACGAGCCGTGGCAGCAGGGGTGGCGGCCACGTCATGTACGCGATCTTCCGGTAGGCGTTCGCGTGGGCCTTCCCCATGAACGCGTAGCCGAGCATGCCGATCCCGATGGTCCGAAGCTCGGTCGGGCCACCGGCCCGGCCCATGGTGAGGAAGCCGACCTCCGTCTCGTCCATCCTCAGCTCCTCTCGTAGGCCGCGTCGAACGCGAGCGTGGACGGGGTGAAGTCGCTCCTGCGGACGAACGCCAGCGCGTCCTGGGCGCCCCATTCGCGATCCATGCCGGCATCCTCCCACTCGATCGAGAGCGGCCCCTCGTAGCCGATCCGATTGAGGGCGCGGAAGAGAGACTCGAAGTCGACGTCCCCGTGCCCCGGCGAGACGAAGTCCCAGCCGCGTCCGACCTCACCGAAGTTCAGGTGCCCGCCGAGAATCGAGCTGCGCCCGTCCAGGGTCCTCTTCGAGTCCTTGACGTGGACGTGGTAGATGCGGTCGGCGAACTCCTGGACGAACGCTGCCGAGTCCAGGGACTGGTGGGCGAAGTGACTCGGGTCGAAGTTGATGCCGAAGCTTTCGCGCCGGTCGATCGCCTCGAGCGCCTTGCGCGTGGTCACGAAGTCGTAGGCGATCTCGGTGGGATGCACCTCCAGGCCGTAGCGAACGCCCTCTGCCTCGAAGACATCCAGGATCGGGCCCCAGCGCTCCGCGAAGTCCCGGTAGCCCGCCTCGACCCGCTCGAAGTCGTTCGGCGGGAACGAATAGAGGAGGTGCCAGATGCTCGAGCCGGTGAAGCCGTTCACCTGGGTGACACCGAATCTCGCGGCCGCCCGTGCCGTGTCCTTCACCTTGTCGGCCGCCCGGCTCCGGACGCCCTCGGGATCACCGTCACCCCACACGTCCGGGGGCAGGATCGCCTGGTGCCGCTCGTCGACCGGGTCGCAAACGGCCTGGCCGACGAGGTGCGTCGAGATCGCGACGCACTGGAGGCCGTGGCGGTCCAGGATCTCGCGGCGGCCGTCCACGTACCCCGGGTCGGCAAGCGCCTCGTCGACGTCGAAGTGATCGCCCCAGCAGGCGAGCTCGAGCCCGTCGAAGCCCCAGGCGGACGCCTTGCCGGCGAGCTCCTCCAGCGGTAGATCGGCCCACTGGCCGGTGAAGAGCGTGACTGGACGTGCCATTCGGGTCCTCCTTAGGCGGTGGTGGAAGCAGCGGTCGCTTGGCCGTCGGCCACGATGAGGTTGACGCCGGCCGCCTCGTACGAATCGATCGTCTCGCGAGGGAGGCCATCGTCGACCACCAGCGCGTCGAGCTCTTCCGGACGCGCGATCGCAAGCAGTGCGGAGAGGCCGAACTTGGACGAGTCGATGAGGCCGATCGTCTTCGTCGAGGAATCCGACGCGGCGTTGAGGGTGTCGGCCAGAGCCCGTCGCGTCGTGGTCAGCCCGTTCTCGAGTGTGACACCGCCGGCCGAGACGAAGGCGGTCTCCATGTTGAGACCTGCGAGGAACTCGGCCGCCCACCGGCCGCCGATCATGCGGAGCGTCTGGTCGACCTCGCCGGGAGTCACGACGACGTGGATGGACTGGGCGTGCAGCTCGACGGCGATCGCCGGGGAGTTCGTGACGAGGGTGAGCGCGCGCGGCGGATGACGCTCCAGATAGCGGGCGAGCACGAGGCAGGTCGTGGATGAGTCGACGAAGATCGTCGAGCCGTCCTCGACGAAATCGGCCGCGCGCGCCGCGATCGCCTGCTTGGCCGGCAAGGCCTGCTTGAGCCGCTTCGTCCAGTCGGTCGGCACGCGGAGCTCCCTGGGACCGCTCCCGGGTGGGCGCGCGCCTCCGTGCACACGCTCGATGAGCCCGTCTCGCGCCAGTCGCTCGAGGTCGCGGTGAACTGTGATGGACGAGACGCCGTAGTCGCGCGCGAGCTCGGCGATCGACGCGCCGCCGTCGCGCTGGATCCTCTCGAGAATGCTGGCTCTGCGAATGGCGGCCGGCATCACTCAGTCCTCATGTCGCGGACGTCGGCGTAGAGGCCAGGGCGAGGTACCGCTCGGCGACGAGGTCTGCGAACGCCGGGTCGTTCACATGCGTGTCGGCGAGCTCGAGTTGGATGTCGGGCCGAAGCGCAGTTCCGAGAGCGTCCAGGAACGCGGCATCGGCCTCCGGGAACCAGAGATCGCCACCCTCGACGTCGGCCAGCGAAAAGCCCCGAGTCGGCGCGAGGACGTGCACGGGCCCTTGCGCCTCGTTGAGCCGTTCGGCGACGACGCGGCCCAGCTCGGCCATCTCCCCCGGCTCGAGCCTGACGAGAGTGGCCACTGGATTGTGGTAGTAGGTCTGGCGCGCGCCGTACTCGGGCGGAAGGGTGTCGGGTGCGCCCTGGTTGAAGAAGTCGACGCAGCCGGGAACGACCACCTGCGGGAGACCCCTCCGGCCCGCGGCCCGTAGGCGATTCGGCCCTGTCGAATGGAGGCCGTCCAGGAGGGAGTTCGCGAGCTCGGAGAGCGTGTAGTCGATCACGCCCGCGAGTGCGCCCGCTTCGACGAGCTTCTCCATCGCGGGCCCGCCGACCCCGTTCGCGTGGAAGATGACCGGCTCGTGGCCGGCCTGCTCTAGCGCCGTGCGGATGCGCATGACCGCCGGCGTGGTGTGACCGAGCATCGTGATGCCCACGCTCCGTCCGCCCAGGTCCTGCACGGGGCGCCCCGCGTCCCGAGCCATTCCCGCGACGGCAGCCGCCGCGTTGTCGAACACGGCTCGCGCGATCGGGTTGAGGCCGAGGATGTCGACGACCGAGTGCATGACGAGCACGTCGCTCTCACCCACAAAGGGGCCGAACGCGCGGCGCCCAGAGGCGCTCGGCGTCACGATCAGCTTGGGGACGCCGACGGGAAGCGCGTGCATCGCGGCCGCTCCCAAGAGGGCTCCCTCCGCGCCGCCCAGGCAGAGCACTCCGTCCAGCTGGCCCTCGAGCCAAAGGCGAAGGCAGACCGCGCGCACTCCCTCTTCCATCAGCTCGACTGCCGCGCCTCGGCTCCCCGCCGACCGGATGCGCTCCAGCTCCTGGCCCCCCTCCCTGGCCACCTCTTCCCGCGTGATGTCGGCGCTCGTACCCGGCTCACCCAGGATCCCCGAGTCGACCACGACCGGCCGGACGCCGAGGGCTACCAGCCGCTCGCGCACGTAGGCGATCTCGTCGCCTTTCGTGTCGAGCGTGCCGATCAGCGCGATCTGTGGCTCGTCCTTCACAGGCCCCCCGTCATGCCCGGTCGCGCCACTCCCGCGTGTGCACATCGACCGGCACCTTCTGGAACTCCTCCAGCGCCGCCGCGAGGTGTGCGGCGTACAGCTCGTACGTCTGCTCCCCCTTCTCCGCGGTCGCCCGGAACGGGTTGCCGATCACGCCGCTCGGCGTGAAGTCGCTGTGGTCCGTGGGGAAGAGGAAGTACTGGTACCCCTGGAACTCGACCTCCGGCGCCCCGTCCAGCTTGACGAATCCGTCAGGGAACCAGTCAGGGCGCTTGACCTTCTGGTTCACAGCGCGGTCCATGCGCACCAGCCCCTCGTCGTGCGCCATCACCTGGGCGGTCTCGAGCTCGCTGGAGTGCCAGCCCGGCGTCTCCTCGGGCGGGTTCTCCATGACCGGGTCGATGAGGCCGAGATACCGCTCGGCGTAGAGCTTCGAGAATGTGACGAAGGCGCCGGTTTCGTACCGGATCCGCCGCAGCAGCGGGTCGATGATCTTCGTGTTCGAGCCGTGGTTGTTGACGAACACGAGCCGGTTGAACCCGTGGTGGATCAGCGAGCGCGCCACGTCGTGGTAGACGTCGAGCAGGATCTGCGAGCGGATCGTGATCGTCCCGGTCCCCTCGCCCGGCCCGTACATGTGCTGCGGCGAGTAGCCGAACCAGACACACGGCGTGTACAGGACGGCCGCCCGCTCGGCTGCGCGCTGCGTGATCTCGTCGGCCTGGATCGTGTCCGTCGCAAGCGGCAGATGGGGCCCGTGCTGCTCCAGGCTCGCGATGGGGATCATCACGATGTCCTTCTCGGCCAAGTAGGCCTGGATGTCCGGCGGGGCGAGGTCGGCGATGTTGTAAGAAGGCAGCTCCATCGGACCTCCTACGCGGGTGCTGCCGCGCTCTGGCGCAGGCAGTCGATCGACTCCTGCACGTACCGGTCGTACAGCTCCTCGGGAACGGCGCCCGTGCCGTGGTCGCGCAGGAACTGCTCGAGTCCCACGCTCGCGTCGGCCTCGGACGCGTCACCGATCTCGGTGCGCTCGGAGATTCGGCTGCGATCGACCGTGGCCACGAACTCGACGGTGACGTAGCCCTCGTAGCCGACCTCGTCGAGCGTGCGCAGGATCAGCTCCCAGTCGATCGCGCCCTGGCCGGGGGGCATGCGGTTGTTGTCGGCCACGTGGAAGTCGACGAGCTTGTCACCGGCGGCCCTGATGGCGGACGGCCAGTCGGCCTCCTCGATATTCATGTGGAAGATGTCGAGGCAGACACCGCAGTCGCCTCCGACGTCCTCCGCCAGCGCGAGCGCCTGGTCGCAGCGGTTCAGGAAGTAGGTCTCGAAGCGGTTCAGCGGCTCGAGCGCGAGCCGGACTCCGCTGCTCTCGGCGTGCGCCTGGCACTCCTTCAGGCTCTCGACCGCCCACTTCCACTCCTCCTCGGGAGTGGACATGGGCGTGACCTTGCCGACGGTCGACGGGACGACGGTCAGGATCGAGCCGCCGAGCGCCTTGATCAGGTCGATCGTGTCCTTGACGTACTGGACGCTGCCGATGCGCACGTACTTGTCCTCGTGCAGCAGGTCGCGTCCGCCGACCATGAGCGTCACGGAGCCCCAGCACTCGAGGCCGTGCTCGTCGAGCAGGGAGCGCACCTGCTTCGGGTCGTATAGCGCCGGCTCGCCGGAGATCTCGATTCCGTCGTAGCCGGAACGAGCCAGCCGTCGGATCGTCGTCTCGATCGGCTCGGGCCGCATCCAGTTGTGCATCGCCACCTTCAGTGCCATTCGGTCCTCCTCGCGTTGCCGACTGCGTTACAGATCGAGCTTGCCCGGGTTCATGATCCGGTTCGGGTCGAGCACCTCCTTGATCCGGCGCAGAACGTCGAGCGCGGGCCCGTGCTGGGCTCGCATGTACGGCGCCAGCTTGAGCCCGACGCCATGGTGGTCGTTCATGACGCCGCCGGCGCCGAGCATCGCCTGCACGGCGTCCGCCCAGATCCGGTCGTGTAGGTCGATGGCCTCGGGCCCGCCGTCCGGGACGATGAAGCGGCCGTACATCATCGTCCCCCACGGGTACCAGTGGCTGAAGTGGACCTTGAGCGCGAGCCCGTGCTCGGCGTACGGCGCCTCGACCGCCTCTTTCACCGCCCGGTAGACGTCGTAGATGCGGGCGTACGGAGCGACCGCCTCGATCGTCCCCCAGATGGCTGGGAGCTGTGGATGGTGCGGCGGCTTGTAGAACTCGTAGCGGCGCTTCCACCACGTCTCGCCGAGCTTGCCGTCGAGGACGACGGCTCCGCGCTCGCGGGCGAGCGCGAGCAGCGTCTCCGCCTCCGCGTCCGCAACGGCGGGCTCGCCCTCGAAGCAGAAGACCGTGCAGACACCCTCCAGCTCCTGTTCGACGACGGGCCCGAGCGACGTGCGGGTGGCCACCTCGTCGTACATGCGCACGACGGATGGGCGCAGGCCGCGGGCGATGATGGAGCGCACCGTGGCGATCCCCTCGGGCACCGATCCGAACGAGACCGCCTCGAAGCGGCGCGCCGCCGGGAGGGGCGCGAGCTGGAGGCTCGCGCGGGTGACGACGCCGAGCGTGCCCTCGGAGCCGATGAAGAGCTGCGTCAGCTCGGGCCCCACTGCGTGCCTGGGGACGCCAACGGTTTCGATCACCGTCCCGTCCGCGAGGGCGATGCGGAGCGAGAGGACGAGATCCTCGATCTTGCCGTAGCGCGTCGAGAGCACCCCGGAGCCGCGGGCGGCGACGTAGCCGCCGACCGTCGCCAGATCGACCGAAGCCGGGTAGTGCGGGAGCATGAGCCCTCGCTCGTTCAATGCGCGCTCGAGTACCTCGCCGTTGACGCCCGCCTCTGCCGTCACCGTCAGCGATTCCTCGTCCACCTCGACGATGCGGTCGAGGCGAGTGAGGTCGAGGAGGATGCCGCCCTCGACCGGAACCGCTCCTCCCTGGCTTCCCGAGCCGCCGCCGCGGGGGACAACGGGGAGACCTCGCTCGTTGGCGAAGCGGAGCACTGCAGCGACGCCGGCTTCGTCGGCCGGCAGGACGGCGACGTCCGGAAGACCGAGCGGGCTCCCGCTCGCCTGCGCCGCAAGCGCCTTCCAGTAGGTGTCGGCGGCGTAGCGCTCGAGGCCGTCCGCGTCGGCGATGACCGCGTCGTCTCCTACGAGACCACGGAGGTCGCGCACGAACGTCTCGCTTCTGGGCGTTCCGACGCTCATGACGACCGCAGGGACCTCCAGGGCTCCTCGCCGGAGACGTCCACGAGCTCGTAACCTCCTTCACCGGCGCACGGACCGAGAGCGACCGTCAACCGCGCGGTCTCCTGCCCCGTGTTGAACGAGGCGTGGACGGTGCCCATCCCGATGAAGACGGCTTCGCCGGGCCCGAGGACGGTCTGCTCACCCTCGAGCCACTGCTCGATCTCACCCGCCTGGACGACGATCACCTCTTCCTGCTCGGGGTGCGTATGGAAGTCGTGGCCGTGGCCCGGCTCCAGCGAGACGTCGAGCACCGTGAGCTGTCGCGCACCGGTGGACGGTGGCCGGCTGATCCACCCGAGGCCACCCCAGTCGAGCTGCTCGCGCTCGATGTCGGTCTCGTGGACGAACCTCCCGTTCATACGTGTTCTCCTTCCCGCCTGCGGGCGGGGATCGCCTTGAAGCGCTTCACCGTCTCCGTCAGCGCGATTTCGGTCGGGAGCCGTTCCATGCTCGAGGCCCCGAAGAAGCCGACGACCCCCTTCGTGCGCTCGAGCACGTAGGCCGCGTCGTCCGGCTCCGAGATGGGGCCGCCGTGGCAGAGGACGAGAACCTCGGGCGCGACCTCAACGGCAGCGTCGTGCATCGCCTGAATGAGCTCGACCGACTCGTCGAGCGTCCTGGCGGTCTCGGCGCCGATCGACCCGCCCGTCGTCAGCCCCATGTGGGGCACGAGCACGTCGGCGCCCGCTTCTGCCATCGCCCGGGCATCCTCCGGGGTGAAGACGTAGGGGCACGTGAGCAGGCCGAGCTCCCGCGCGGCGCGAATCATCTCCACCTCGAGCGCGTAGCTCATGCCCGTCTCCTCGAGGTTCTGGCGGAAGGTCCCGTCGATGAGGCCGACGGTGGGGAAGTTCTGGACGCCCGTGAAGCCGGCCTCCTGCACCTGCCGGAGGAAGACGGGCATGAGCCGGAAGGGATCCGTGCCGCACACGCCGGCGAGGACAGGCGTCGACTCCACGACCGGCAGCACTTCGCCCGCCATCTCCATGACGATCGCGTTCGCGTCGCCGTAGGGGAGCAGGCCGGCCAGCGATCCGCGGCCCGCCATCCGATACCGCCCCGAGTTGTAGACGATGACGAGATCGGCGCCGCCGGCCTCCGCGCACTTCGCCGAGAGCCCGGTCCCGGCGCCGGCGCCGATGATCGGCCGGCCGTCCTCCACCTGCGCCCGCAGGCGCGCCAGCGCTTCCTCCCGCTTCATGCGCGCACCTCGCCGGCGGTCCAGGCCTGGTAGTGCTGGTGGAGGGTGTCGACCATGGCATGCGCGAAGGCCGGATCGTTGACGTCGGTGTCGAGCTCGCGCACGTCCACGCCGGGGTCGAGCGTGTCGCGAAGTGCGTCGAAGAGCGCCCGGTCGGCTTCCGGGTCGAAGAAGACTTGTCCCTCCACGTCGATAAGCGACACCCCGCGAAGCGGGATGAAGAGCGTCACTGGTCCGGTCGCAGACGAGAGCTTGCGCCCGATGCGGCGTCCCAGCTCGGCGGATTCCTCAGCGGTCGTCCGCATGAGCGTGACCGTCGGGTTGTGCTTGTAAAGGAGCCGGTCCCGGAACTCGACAGGCACCGTTTCCACGGGGCCGAAGTTGACCATGTCGAGCGCCCCGAGCGAGACCACCTGCGGGATCCCGAGCTCGCCGGCGGCCTCGAGCCGGTCCGGGCCGGCGGAGAGAACGCCGCCGACGAGGTCGTCGGCCAGCTCGGTGGTGGTGGCGTCGAGCGACGCGGTGATGAAGCCGCTCCGCATGAGCGCCTCCATCGACTGTCCCCCTGTCCCGGTCGCGTGGAAGACGAGCACCTCATAGCCGAGCTCCTCGAGGCGCTCGCGCGCCGCGGTCACGCAAGGGGTTGTGACGCCGAACATCGTGGCCCCGACGAGCGGCTTCCCGCCCTCAACTGTGGGTGGGTCCGCAGTCGCCATGCCCGCCATCGCAGCCGCCGCATTGGCCAGGATGCGGGCCGAGACGGCGTTGATCCCGGAGATGTCGACGACGGAGTACGTCATCGTCACGTCCGTCGCGCCCACGTAGGGGCGCGTGTCGCCGGACGCCATCGTCGAGACCATCAGCTTGGGGACGCCGACCGGGAGCGCTCTCATCGCCTCGGTGGCGACCGCCGTTCCACCCGACCCCCCGAGGGCGAGGATGCCGTCGAGGCGACCTGCGCCGTGAAGCTCAATCACGATCCTCGCGGCGCCACGCGCCATGGTCTCCACGGCGGCCCCGCGGTCGCCCGCGTCGACGAGTGCGCGGACGTCTGTTCCCGCCGCCTGCGCCACCTCCTCACGCGTCACGTCCGCGACCGCGCGAGGCTCGCCGAGCACTCCGGCGTCGATCAGGATCGTCTCGACCCCGTGCCCGCTCAGGAGCGAGCGGAGGTAGGCGTACTCGTCCCCCTTCGTGTCCAGCGTGCCGAGCAGGACGACAGTGGCCATGAACTACGCGGCCGCTCCCTCGACGCGGGAGACGCCGAGGTAGCGCTGCTGCGCATCCGGGTCGTCGAGGAGCGCCTTGGCGCTCATCTCTGTCGCGATCTCACCGGCGACCATGATCAGCTGACGCTCGGCGAGCGAGGTGGCGACGCCGAGGTTCTGCTCGACCAGGAGAAGCCCGACCCCCTCCTGGACGAGACCCTGGCAGGTGCCGACCAGGTTCTCGACGATCGCCGGCGCCAAGCCCTCGGAGGGCTCGTCCATGATCAGAAGCTTGGGATTGCCGAGAAGCGCGCGCGCGATGGCGAGCATCTGCTGCTCCCCGCCCGAGAGCTGGGCGGCGCCGATCTTGCGACGCTCGGCGAGGCGTGGGAACAGCTCCCAGATCGCCGCCTTGTTCCAGCGGCCGCCACGTCCGGCGCCGAGCATGTCGAGGTGCTCCTCCGTCGAGAGCGAGGGGAACAGTCTCCGACCCTGGGGCACGTAGCCGATCCCCGCGCCGGAGATCTTGTAGGGCGCCCGGCCCATGAGCTCCTGCCCTTCGAAGCGGACGGAGCCGTCCGCGCGGGCCATGAGGCCCATGATGGCGAGGCAGAGCGTCGTCTTCCCCATGCCGTTGCGGCCGATGAGAGCGACCGGCTCGCGACCGAACTCGAAGCTGACGTCGTGCAGGACGCGTGCACGCCCGTAGTAGGCGTTGACCTTGTCCAGGATGAAGACGGGGTCACTCATCGGCGTAGTGATGGCTCCCCAGGTAGAGGTCGTGCACGAGCTGGTTGGCGCGGATCTCGGCCGGCGTGCCCTCGACGATCACGCGGCCGTCGTGCATCATCGTCACCCGCTCCGCCACCGTGAGGGCGACGTCCATGTCGTGCTCGATGAGGATGAGTGTGATCCCACGGTCGAGCGTCAGCAGGAGATCGGTCAGCAGGACACGCTCCCCTCGGGAGAGGCCCGCCGCAGGTTCGTCGAGCATCATGATCTTCGGGTCGCCCGCGCGCGCCATTCCCACTTCGAGCTGGCGCTGCTCGCCGTGCGAGAGCGAGCCCACCTGCGTCGCGAGCTGCTCCTCGAGCCCGACCCGCTCGGCGAGCTCGCGGGCCCGCTCGCGGACGCGAGCGTCGCGGCCGGGCAGGCGCACGGGGCGGAGGTGTCCACCCAGTGCGCCGAGTGCGGCGAGGTAGAGGTTGTCCTCGACCGACAGGCCGAGGAAGAGTCGTGAGGTCTGGAACGTGCGTGTGAGCCCGAGCCTGGCCCGCTTGCGAGCCGGCATGCTCGTGACGTCGCGGCCGAACAGCTCGACGCGTCCGCTCGTGGGCGGGACCTCGCCGGAGACGACGTTGAAGAGCGTCGTCTTGCCGGCGCCGTTCGGCCCGAGCAGAGCACGACGCTCGCCGGGATGGACGTCGAGGTCGACGTCGTGGACGGCGTGGACGCCCCCGAAGCGCCGGCCGACGCCGCGGAGGCGGACGATCGGCTCGGCGCTCTGAGGCTGTGCTGCTACGGCTGCCACGGCTCTTTCCGGCTCGCCTAGCTTCCTCCGCCCTGCTCGGTCCACGGAGGCGGCGTGCCCTCCTCGCAGGCCGGGTTGGTCCGGTCGGGCGAGGGCGTCTCCGGGCTGAAAGCGCCCGCGAACGTCTGGTCGACCTCCGGGATCGTCGCGAGGGTCTTCACGTCGGGGACGCCGTCGCCGTTCTGGTCCTCGACGATCTGCTGGAGGAAGTTGTCCATGATCGCCTGGCGGTTCTCGTCGAGCTTGATCGTCCCCAGCGGGGCGTCGAGCTCGAGGTTCGCCAGCGCGTCGTTGAACGCCGCGTGGTCGTCCGAGAGGTCGCCGTCGACCTGCTCGAGTGCCTGCGCGATTGCCTCCATGGCCGTGTAGTAGCCGTAGAAGAACACGCTCGAGCCCGTGCCGGCGAGATCCGGATAGGCGTCTTCGATCTGCTGCGTGTACTCGAGGTAGGCGGGCTCCTGCGAGTCGCCCGACGTCATGCCGGCCGTCACCACTCCGACGACCTGATCGCCGAGCTCCTCGAGGATCACGGGGTCGGTCATGAAGATGCCGCCCATGATCTTGTCGGCGAGGTTGCCGCGCAGCTGCTCGTACTGCTTCACGAAGGCCACGGTTCCGGTGCCGCCGACGCCCATGAAGAAGCCGTCGACGTCCTCCGGGATCTGGGTGATGTACGAGGAGTAGTCCTCCTCGCCGAGCGGCGGCCAGAGCCGCTTGCGTCACGTTCCCGCCGATCGAGCAGAACTCGGCCACGAAGCCGGCGATCTGCGAGTACGGGAAGTCGTAGTCGTCGCCGATCGTGACGACGTTCCGCCAGCCGAGCTCGTTATAGGCGTAGTCGCCGAGCCCCGCCGTCCACTGGGTGCCGTCGTTGTGGAAGCGGAAGAAGTTCGGAGACCGCACCTTGAGCGTCGTGTCCTGCGCGCCCGAGATGCCGTTCACGAACGTGACTCCCGGCTGCTCCTTCGAGTAGTTCGGCGACGGCGATGCCCTCGCTCCCCGACAGGGGCCCGACGAGGATGTCCACGCCCTCCTGCTCGACGAGCCGCCGTGCCTCCTCGACCGCCTTGTCCGGGGTCGAGTCCGAGCCGCCGTAGACGATCTCGATCGGGTGCCCGGCGATCATTGCGTTCTCGACGCCGTCGGTCGGGTCTCCGCTGACGGGCGTCGCGCCCCGGTTGATCAGCGGGAGCATCGCACCGCCGAAGGTCTGGCCCTCGAAGGGCGCGAACGCACCCTCGTTGTTCGAGAAGACGCCGATCTTGATCGGCTCGCCGGTCGCCTCGCCGCCGGTCTCCCCGCCGCCTGTGCCGGTCGTCGGGGTGGCCTCGCCCTCCCGTCGTCGTCGTCACCGCCGCAGGCTGCGACGGTCCCTACCAGAACGAGCACGAGCGCGGCGAGCAGGGCCCAGAGCCGGACCCTCCCGCCTTCCGTGGAAACTCGCATTCCTACCTCTCCTCCTTTTGGATCAATCCGAACGCCCGGTTCCCGACCGGGGTTCCCGTCGAGCGGTTGGCGCGCTTCGTTCCTCCCTTCTTCGTCATGAAGGCTGTGGACTGTTCGAGGCCGCCGCCTCTCCCCGGGCCCGCGGAGGGTCGCGCGGGGGGTTTGCGTGAGAACTGACGCCCGATGTAGTCGGTGATCGACTGCCAGATGCCCATCAACCCTCCGGGCGACAGGAGGACGATGGCGAGGAAGATCACCCCGATCACGGTGTTGAAGCGCTGGCCGACGATGTCGAGGCCTCGCGTCCAGTTGTCCAGCGCAACGAAGACGAACGCTCCGATCCAGGCTCCCTCGAGGCGGTAGAGCCCGCCGATCACTGCGATCACGAGCAGGTCGATCGTGCGCGATAGGTCGATCGAGCCGGGCGAGATCCTGTGTTCCACCAGACGGACAGAATCCCAGCGAACGAGGCGATGAGCGCTCCGAGGCCGAACGCGAGCATGCGCAGAAGCGGGACGTTGTATCCGAGCGCGCGCATCCGGGAGGGGTCGTCCCGAACGCCCTGCAGCGCGAGGCCGAAGGGCGTGCGGGCCAGGTAGCGGACGAAGACGAAGACGGCGGCAGAGACTCCGAGCGCGATGTAGAACAGGTTCTGGGGATCCGTGACGGGATTCGAGACGATGCCGGGCCGGGTGACGTTGTTCACGCCTCCGAAGCCCGAGAGCTCGGTCACCTGGGCGAAGAAGTAGTAGGTGAGGACCGCCACCGCGAGCGTGATCATCAGGAAGTAGATGCCGTAGCTGCGACTCGCGATCGCACCGAAGAAGAGGCCGACCCCGACCGCGACGAGGATGCCGACCAGGGTCGCCACCCACGGGTTCCACGCGATCGTGGAGCCGCCGTCGGCCTCGACGAGGTTCGCCATCGCGAAGCCGGCGACGCCGTAGAGGGCAACCTGGCCCAGCGACACCATCCCGACGTAGGCGGCCAGGAAGATGAGGCTGGCCGCGGCGATCCCGAGCCAGAGCGCCTTCGTGATCACCTGACTCAGATAGAAGTCGGTGAAGAGCAGCGGGGCGAAGACGAGGATCAGCACCAGTGCCAGCCCCGGCCCCCACCAGAGGGCGCGTTCCACGGTCAGAGCCGAGCGGTTCACGCGGGTCTCCCGAAGAGTCCGAGCGGCCGGACGGCGAGGACGAGCACGAGCAGCCCGAAGATGAGGAGGATCGAGTAGTTGGTGTAGCCCTCCGGCAGGTAGACGTCGCCGAAGGAGTCGACGAGACCGAGGGCGAGCGCCCCGATGGCCGCCCCGGCCAGGCTCCCCATGCCGCCGATGATCACCACGATCAGCGAGATGAGCAGGTACTGGGTGTCGTTGGCCTTGTCGACCGAGATCATCGTCCCGCCGAGGACGCCGCCCAGGCCGGCGAGCAGCGCCCCGAGGAAGAAGGCGCCCGCAAAGACGAGCTGGATGTTGATCCCGAGCGCCGAGACCATCTGCCGATCGTCGACCCCCGCGCGGACGATCATG
>CAWIWC010000009.1:0-75488 GCA_963839745.1 uncultured Actinomycetes bacterium | reverse complement strand
CTGAGCTAACGAAGGGCGGGTAGCGGATCGACGGCTGCTCCGCGCCTGCGGAGTTCGAAGTGAAGATGTGGGCCGGTCGAGAATCCGCTCGAGCCGACGAGGCCGACCCTCATGCCTCGGGCGACGTGCTGGCCCGCGCGGACGGTCACGCGGTTGAGGTGCGCGTAGAACGATCGCATCCCGTATCCGTGGGAGACGATTACAAGTCGCCCGCGGGCGCCGGATGACCAACCGGCGAAGACCACACGCCCCTGGCGAGCGGCGCCAACGCGTGTGTTCCAGGCGGCCGGGAAGTCAATCCCCGGGTGGAACCGGTTACCCCTCGGCCCGAAGCGGTCTCCGACGGACGCTCGGATCGGCCACGAGAACCGAAGGCGAGAGCGCGGGACAGGCTCGGAAAGCGTGCGGATCGTGGCCTGGCCGGCGACTCCGTCGGCGCCGATCCGGCGCCAGCGCTGATATCGGAACAGGGCTGTGCCGGTTCGGGTTCCGAACCTGCCGTCGAACGGACCGTAGAGAAAGCCGTGCCAGGCGAGGCGGAATTGGAGGGCGGCGACGTCCCAGCCCCACGTGCCGTCGAAGAGCACTCGGTCGCCGAGACGGTAGCGAGCGTACCGTCCGAGCGCCCGACGCGTTTTCGGGCCCACGATCCCGTCGGGCACCAGTCCGCTGCGGCGCTGGAAGCGGCGCACGGCCGCGGTCGTCAGCGGCCCCTTGACCCCGTCGATCGTCGCGCGGTAGAGACCACGGTTCCAAAGACTGACCTGCAAAGCCGCGACGCTCGGGCTGCCCATCGCGCTGGCCGCCGAAGCGAAGGTTAGGACAGCAAGCAGTACCGGCAGAGCAATGAATGCTCTGAGACGCATGGGTTCAGTGATTTCACCCCAGCCCGAGGTTTCCTCTCTTTACACATGACCTCCATGTCCCGGCGTCAGACCGAGCGAGCTCGGTCTATGCGCGGTACTTGGCCCAGAAGTAGCGCGTGCGCGTGGGATTCGGCGTCGGAGTGAAGTTGTCGACGAGCGTCACCTGGACACGGTGGTAGCGGTTCTTGGAGAGGCCGCCGTAGTACTTGTAGCCCCGGAAGAACGAGATGTAGAGCCGCGTGATGTCCGATCCCTTGAGACCGGTAGACGTGTACACCCAGCTCGAGTCGGAGTAGACGGTGGGCCAGCCGGACGCGTCTTTGCGCTGGACGCGGAAGACCAGGTCGGCCTCCTCGCAGGCATACGGGTAGTAGCCCCAGTCGTCGGGCACGCACTGAGGCGCAGCAATCTGAAACGACGAGTTGACTGCACCTTCCCCGGGATCTTCGTCAGGGTCGTCGAGAGCGTCGACGCTCCGGCAGCCTGCGGGGGCCGCATTTGGCCAGGCTTAGGCCCGTCGAACGAAGCCGGCAACACCCGCTCCACACCTCTTCATTTGATCCCAAGCTTACGTTCGATCTCTCGAATCTCTTCCTCGGTGAGCTCTCTTTGAAGAACTATCTGAATGTCTGGGATCCCACCGATCTCGTGCTTGTGCATCGCCATATAGATGCTCTTACCGCCCCAATCGACTCGGTCGATCGAGTCGGCATCGAATGCCTTCATCCCGTCAAAGGTGTCAGCGACAACGAAGTCCCGGCTGCCGCGGAAGCCTCCAACGACTTCGCCTAACATGCCGTCGGTTCCGTGGACGCTAAAGCCTTTGGCGTCGCTCGGATCGTGCTGACCAAACCAGGTAGTCATGTCTGCGCTCCCTTCGAGTTCCGCCTCACACCCGCCCTCCTGGCACTCAACGCGACCCCACCTCCTCCCTCTCAGGCGCTTGCTCCCGTTCCGCTCCGTCGAACGGAACAACCGTCGTCGCCTGCCAAGCGAGGCCGCCTCCGCGCCACCGTCGTTGCTCGATCGCCTCGCATTCGAGTCGAAGACCTACTAGGTCTGGTTCGGCGGGAACGAGCAAGAGAGCTTCGTCCGTGATCGTTTCATTGGCTTCGACCCACCGGTGCTTGGTGAACACGGGCACCGTCTTGTACTCACACTCTCGAATATCACCGGCGGTCGCCTGGATGGCGGAAAGGGACAGCGTCGCCAGTCGAAGCGTCAACCTTGTTAGCCCGACGTTCTTCATCGTGGCCTTGACCCTAAGTCCGGGCCCTTGGGCCGTGCGAACCGCGGATGCGTCGACGCCGACTTCTAGACGATGGGCAAAGGTCCGGCCCCGTAGGAATTTAAAGTAGGCCCATAGGCCGCCCAAGACAATGGCTAGCGCCTGTGCGAGCGACGCCACAGCATCAGCCCAATCCGTCCAGTTAGTCATCGGGCCCCTTCCGATGCCACGGTAGGCCAGTCCACTGGCTTCGGTCAAGGACAGGTGCGGACGCTCTCGGCGCAAATATGTCTCAAATACACCTGCCCGGGCCTCCGCGATGAGGTCGGCGGCCGGACGCCGGCGCATGGCCGAGCTGGGCGGCGACCTCGACGACGGACCGGCCCTCCGCGATCAGGAGGCTGGCGAAGGAGTGGCGCAGGTCATAGCTAACCAACGGGACGAACCGGTTCCGACCCGTCCCAACCCTCGGCGCCCTCGCGCACCATCTGGAAAAAGTCGCGCAGTCCCTGGCTGTCGACGTGGATCTCGATGTCGTGGCCCAATGAGGCGGACGCGTCGTGGAAGGTGACGTCGAGTTCGCCGAGCTGGGCGCTGAGGTACTCCGGTAGCCCGCGGTCCTCGAGTTCGCGCCGAAGGTCCTCTACTGATGCCGGCGGTACCGCCCAGGCGACGTGATGGACCCTCGGTCGGGCGCCTGAGAAGCGACCCTCGACTCGCTCCGGAACGAGGCGGACTATCTCCATCAGTTCGATCGGGCCGCCGCCGCAGTAGCCGAACGCCGAGTGATGGACGAACTCCGCCGGCTCACCCCTCGAGGTGATGTTTTCGAGCGGTACGTTTTCGACGAGAAAGAACGGCCCGGCTCCGAGCTGCTCCGTCAGGCGTTCAACGGTCGCCTCGATGTTCTCGACGACGTACGCGTAGTGGTGTGCTCTCTCGAGCGGCGGTCGAAAAGGATCCCCTGGCACGATGCTCTCCTTGGTCTATCAAGCAGCCCCAAAATAAACCCCGGAACTCTGACCGGAGCTCCGAGGAGGGCGATCGGCCGACCCCGAGAAGTTCCCACGACCCGAGAGGCGGCCACCCGGAGGGTACCGGGCTGGGGACCAGGCCGGCCCTGCGACACATGGCGACAACACCCGGGCGTATCCGGGGAGATCCCCGGCAGGCCCCCGCCTCGTTCTCCTGGATTCATCAGGGGAGTCGTGCCCCGGGGAGGCGCGGGAGTGCCCCCGAATACCCACTCGTAATGAAGGGGTCCCGGTTCGAGTCCGGGCGTCGGCTTCTTCGGCTCAGGCGCGCTCGGATGCGAGGATTTCGGCGACGGGGCGCCGGGCGCCGAGGCGGGCCGGTATGGCGGTGAGGCCCGCCACCGCCAGGACGGTGCCCGGCACCACGGCGAGCAGCTGCCAGAGCGGTGCGATGACCGGATCAGGGTCCACCGCCTCGATAAGCGCGATGCCTCCCGCAATACCCAGGATGGCGCCGGCGAGCGCCGGAAGCACCTGTGCGGCTGAGAGTCCTGCGCTGACCTGTTGCGGTGTGGCCCCCAGTGCGCGTGCCAGCGCCGATGCGTGCCTGGCGTCGAGCGCGGTCGCCCAGGTGATGAAGATCGTGTTGACGGCCGCGAGGGCGAGGAGCGTGATCGTGATTACCAGCAGCACCTGGTTGAGTCGGTCCGCGCGAGAGGGGTCCAGCACGGAGGCCCCATCGGGTATCCCGGCATGGGCTGACAGCACGGCGACGATTCCGCTGACCGTGATCGTGATGCTGGCCGTGGCGAGCACGACGCGACGCGGCCGGCGGGCGGCCACCCGCAACCCGAGCAGCAGTGGGACGGGGAGTCGCGCCGAGAGCGCGATCAGCCAGGCCGTGCGCCGAGGCGGGCGGGCCGAGTCGGCGAGCGCCAGGACGGTGCTGGTGCGAGCGGCCCGGATGGCGGGAACGATCGTCGCAAGCGCCGCGACCCCGAGCGCGACGGCCACCACCAGGCCGACCGTGGACAGGGTGAGCGGCGGGACACCCGCCCGGCCGAGGAGGCCGGCACTGGGATCGGTGAGCAGTGGAGCGGTCAGCCATCCGACCGCCAACCCGGCCGCCGCCGCGAGCAGGGCCACGGCGACGTACTCGGCGAGAAGCACGGCGGCGACCAGGCTCGGTGTCCCACCAACCGCTTTGAGCAGTCCGACGCGCCGGATCTGGTCGGCCATCCGGCCTCCGACGAGTACCGCGATGCTGGCCACGGCGAGCACGCCGAGCAGCCAGCCGCCCGTCAGCAGAGCTCGCCGCTGGTTTCTGACCAGGTTTGCGCTCGCTTCGCTGATGTCCTGCCAAGGCTCGAGGAACGGAGGCTCCGGGCCGGATGCACTCGTGGCCGCCGCTGTGTTCTGGCGAGGCGGATCGTGCTTGGAGACGAACGCCGGGGCTCCGTCCGGGTTGGCCAGCTTCAGGTTCGAGACGTAAGACAGGGATCGCGCCTTTGGGGCGAGGCTTTGGACATCCGCCCGGGTGAGCCAGACCAGCCCGGCTTCGGCCAGGCAGAAGCCGCCGAAGCAGGGCACCTCTGGATACGGCGGTATGGCGGCAGTGACCGCAACACCGACGACCTGGTACGACCGGGTGTTACGGCTGGCGACGGGTTCCCCGCTCTCACGGTCGAGTCCAGTCAGGGTGATCGAATCACCGGCGCCGATGCCGAGCGCGTCGGCGAAGGCGGCCTCGACCACGACGCCGCCGTCGCGGACCCAGTTGCCTTGGGTCAGCTTGGGCTGGTCGATCGAGGCCGGTGCGGTATCCCGGCCTTCTACGTGTGCCGTACCGTGCGGCCGTTTGCCCCGAGCTTGGCCTGGGTGACCGGGTATGGCCCGCTGTGACCGATGACGCCGGGAGCTTGGGCCATTGCCTCGAGGCCGGCGAGGTCGGCGGGCCAGCCTCCGTAGCGTGGCGGGGTGGCGGCGGCCGTGGCGACCACATCGGGCCCGGCCGTCGCCTCTCGGGTGCTCTGGTAGGGCTTGCTGATCACCCCGTGCAGGACGAGCCCGAGGGTGAGCGTGGTCGTGGCCCCCATGATCGCCAGCAACAGGAGCGCGGCTTCGATCGGGCGCCGGCGTAGGTCGCGGGCGGCGAGACGGCTGATGAGCAGGACGCGGCCCAAGGGCTCAGCCCTCCAGTCCGGCGAGCTCGCCGAGCTGCCTGGTAGTGCCGCGGGTCAGCCTCGTCTGCTCGACGAAGGTGCCGTCGCGCATCGAGATCAGCCGGTCGGCAGTGGCCGCGATCCGGGCGTCGTGGGTGACGATGAGCAGCGTCTGCCCCGTCGCGCGCAGGCTGTCCAGGAGCCGGAGCACGTCGAGGGTTGCGGCGCTGTCGAGGTTGCCGGTTGGTTCGTCGGCGAGGACGACGAGGGGCTCGTTGCTGAGCGCGCGGGCAATCGCGACCCGCTGCCGTTCGCCGCCCGAGAGCGCCGAGGGCAGATGCTCGGCCCGGTCGGTGAGCCCGACCCGTTCCAGCAGTTCCAGGGCCCGCCGTCGTGCCGGGTGCGGGGAGCGCCCGGCCAGCAGCGCCGGCAGCTCGACATTCTCCACGGCGGTGAGCTCGTCCATCAGGTGGAAGGCTTGGAAGACGAAGCCGATCGCGTGGCGGCGCAGCCGAGCCAGCGCCCTCTCGCACAGCTGGTCGATGCGCCGCCCAGCCAGCCACACCTCGCCCGCCGAGGGGCGCTCCAGCCCGCCCAGCAAGTGCAGCAGCGTCGACTTGCCGCAGCCGCTTGGCCCCATCACGGCCAGCGTCTCGCCCGAGGCCACCTCTAGCTCGACCGCGTCGAGCGCGCGCACAAGGCCCGCTCCCTGGCCGTATTCCTTCTCCAACCCGTGCGTGCGCAGGGCCGGCTGCACGTGCGATAGCGACGCGTTCGCGCTCATGATCGTCCCTTCGTTGCGTTCCAGTAGCGGGCGCAGGCCTCGAGCCAGCGCAGGTCCGCCTGCAGTCTCAGTACCACGCCCTCGAGCAGGAGCCCTGCGACGGAAATGTCCGGCTCCGCCAGCGCGGCCCGCTGCGCGGCGGCCAACCCGGCTAGCAGCTCGCTCCGCTGCGCGTCCACGAGCCGCACCGGGTCGCCCAAGCCCGCTGCCGCGGCGGCAACCAGCTTCAGATGGAACTCCGCCGGCGCGGGCTTCGGCCAGCTCGTGTCCTCCAGCCACTCCAGAACCCGCGCGCGCCCTGCCGCGGTCAGCTCGTACACCTTTCGGTCCGGGCGAACGGTCTGTCCGACCCGCTCCGAGGTCACTAGGCCGGCCTTTTCGAGCCGATTCAGCGTCACGTACACCTGGCCCGCGTTGAGCGCCTCCGCCAGCGGGCCAAGCGCGAGTTGAAGCCGGGCGCGCAGCTCATAGCCGTGCGAGGGCTCCTTGGCCAGCAGCGCGAGCAAGACCTCCTGCACGACGCGCAGCTGGTAGCCCTGCGAGGACTCCTTGATCGACACGCCAACGGCTTCCGGCATCAGCAGCTCCCTAACAGTTAGCTATATCAAGATAACCGTTATCTATCCGCCCGTCAAGCCAACACCTTCAGCCGTTGTCGTCGGCAGGTCGGACTTCGTCGGCCGCGTCGCCTGCGAAGCATCGTCAGGGGCACGTACGGGGCGCGAGCCCAAGAGCCCGCGCCCCGTTCGCCGCCGAGCTAGTCGAAGAGGACGCAGAAGCCCTCGAGGACGTTGCCCGCCTCTTGCGCCTCGCGGAGCGGATGCTGGCCCGCCGAGAAGACGATCTCGCCGGTGAGGGGGTCGATCACGACCCTCCCGACGTCCTTCAGCTGAGCGCCCGGCACGTTCGCCGCAAGCCCCGTCGCGACGATCAGCGGCCCGTCGTCGGTGAAGAGGGTCGTCTGCATGAAGTTGTCGGGACCCTCCCGATACGTCTCGCCCGTGTCGAGGTTCGTGATGGTGTTTTCCTCGTTGATGTGCACCTGGACGCGGACAAGCTGGCCGTCGTCGTCGCGAAACCGGAACCGGTCACCGGTCAGATGGATCTCCCAGCGAAGAACGCCGCAGGACGTCGGGCCTTGCACGATCTGGTTCTGCGAGACCTGATCGCGTTCAGGCGCTGCTGCCAGTGCGGGCAGCGCCAGCGCGGCGGCCATGAGCACCGCGCCCATGGGCACGAATACGCGTTTCACGTTTCCACCTCCATCGTCGACTACCCCCAGTCCCCGGCGGGGATGGTACGTGAGCTTGCAGGACCGCTCGGGGTCACGGAGCGGGAGGGCCGGCTTCCGGACGGTTGTCCGGGCGCTCCGGCTCCGCGGGCTCGGCCGGGCCCATGTCAAGCCGGAACGGCGGGTACTCGTCGCGCATCAGGGTCACGTAGGCGGCCACCCGGAAGACCCAGCGGTCGAGGCCCAGCGTGAAGTCGAAGAGGGACGGCGGGTAGCGGCCCGTGAAGAGGAGGACGAACCCGGCGATGACGACGAGGATGCCGACGAGCCCGGCGATTCCGATGCCCCAGGCGCCGGCACCGTCCCAATCCCAACCCCAACCCCACCCGCCGACGAAGATCCCCACGAGGATCAGGTGCGGGATGGCGAGGAGCCACTTGACGAGCGGAAGCCAGTGCGAGAGGCGCTCGGGATAGTCGATGTGCAAGGTGGCCGGGTAGTCCGGTTCCTCCCCGAGGCTGAAGGGCGGATACCGGTCGGTGCCGAGGGCCCAGTAGGAGTAGAAGCCGACGCGCCAGGTCCAGCGCAGGACGCCGAGGTTGAAGTCGAAGATCCCGCGCGGGTAGCGGCCGGTGAAGAGGATGGCGAAGAACGCGACCACGGTCAGGACCGTGAACGCGAGCCAGAGGAACGCGAGCACGATGTAGTGGGGGATGGCGAGGATCCACTTGACGACCCAGAGCCAACGGCTGAGGTCGGGGTCGAGCTCGCCGCGGACGGCGGCCGGATAGACGGTCGGACGGGCGGGCGCGGCGGCTACGACGGCGGCTCCTTCGGCGGGGGCGGCGACGGCGCCCCGTGCGCTCGCTCCGCGGGCGCCGAAGACGATCATCGTCACGCCGCCGGCCAGGATGAGCGCGCCCGCCGCGAGCAGGCCGATGGCGAGCCAGAGGAGGAAGTCGGCCTCCGCGCCCGCGCTCACGTCCGCGGCGACCCCGGTAGAGCCGTCGGCGTTCATGAGCACGATCGTCCAGTCGCCGGACTCGGCTTCCCACACGGCGCTCTGCTGTCCCGAGCCCGAGGCGGAGGCCGCCCAGAAGTCCTGCTCGCCAGGCGGCTCGGCCGGCTCGCCGCCCGGGATCCTCCTGTAATCGACCGAGAACGGCTCGAAGTCGATGTCGACGCACTTCATCGTGCTCGACGCCCTCCAGGTACCCGTCGACCTGCTCGGTCGCACCGATGCCGATGAAGACGTCGCCACCGGCGCTCTCGCCGGTGATGCGCACTTTGCCGAGCACCCCTTCGGTCAGAAGCCACTCGCCTCCCTCGCCTCCTTCGAGGAGGTCGATGCTCTCGGAGGTGATCGCGTAGGTCTCCGTCTCGAACGGCTCCGTCGGCGTGGTCAGGTAGCCGTCGTCGTCCCGCTCGGCGAGGTCGACCCAGAGTGCCGTCCCCCCGGCTCCCAGCAAGGCGACGCCGAGCAGCGCGACGATGCTTCCGAAGACGACGAGGAGGATGTGGCCGACGCTCCACCTCGCCCCCCTCCGCGCCGGAGGCGGCGGTGGCGTCGATGGGGTCTCAGCGGCCATGAATCCCGTTTCCCGGACGGCTCTTGGTCCGGGCCATCATAGGCCGTCCGCGAACGCCGGTCGATCCCCGGCTCAGTCCGCCCGCTTGACGTCCTCGAGCAGGCGCTCGAAGTCGGGGCCGTCGAACTCGTCGACGGCGCGGACGTACTTCTCCATGCCCCATTCCCAGAAGTCGAAGTCGATCTCGGAGACGCCGTCCTGGATCGAGGCCCAGAGCGTCCAGCCGTACTTCGACATGAGCCCCCACAGGCGTGCTCGGGCCACCTTGTTGCGCAGCGGCCGGCCGTAGTAGTGGCCGACGAGCTCGTCGAGCTGCTCGAGCGCCAGGTTCGACTCGCTCCAGACGTTGCCGAGCTCGAAGCAGGCGTCGTTGTTGCCCGAGTACTCGTAGTCGATCAGCTTGAACTCGCCGCCGACGTCGATGAAGTTCTCGGCCAGGAGGTCGTTGTTGCATGGAACCGTGCCCTCGTCGCGAACGGCCATCGCCGCCTCGATCGCCCGCACCTGCGGCTCGAACTCGAGGTAGCGCTCGGGCAGCCGGAAGCCGCGCTCCTGGACGAGCTCCAGATAGCGCGCCTGGATCCGGAACATGTTGAAGTCGTCGCGGAAGCGCCGGGCGCCGTGGAGCCGCCGGCAGGCGGCGGCGACCTGGTCCAGCTTGTCGCCGCGGCGAAGGGCCTCGGGGCTCTGCGTCTGCCCGACGATGAACTCGAGGACGAGCACGTTCTCCTCGGGGAGGTAGGCGGTCACGGGAGCCCCGACGCCTGCGTCCGCGGCCGCGACGGTGTTGAGGTACTCGTTCTCCCGGTCGATCGAGAGCAGGCTCGCGTCCTTGGCGGAAACACGGACGACGTAGGCCCCTGACTCGGTCGTGACCTTGTAGTTCGTGTTCGTGAGGCCGCCGGGAAGCTCGGCCACGTCGGCAGCGCCGGAGAGCTCCGGCACCTTGGCCAGGACGCGCTCGAGAGTTCGGTCTACGCTCACGCGTCCGAGTTTCTATCGCAGTGAGGAGTGCCGCGTGCGATGAGCGAGCGTGCAGCGATCGTCGTCATCGGTGGAGGGATCACCGGCTGCAGCGTTGCCTACCACCTCGCGAAGGCGGGCCGGCGCGACGTGCTCCTGCTCGAGAAGGCCGAGCTGACCAGCGGCTCGACCTGCCACGCGGCCGGTCTCGTCACGCAGTTCAACCCCTCTCCGACGATGATGCGGTTCCGCCGCTACAGCGTCGAGCTGTACCGCGAGCTCGGCGTTTTCGACAGCGTCGGGAGCCTTCGCATCGCCTCGAGCCCCGAGAGCCTCCAGGAGCTCGAGCGCGGCGCGAGCCGGGCCCGCGGCATAGGTCTCGACGTCGAGGTGCTCTCGCCGGACGAAGTCGTGCGGCTGATGCCGGCCGCGACGCGCGAGTCGCTCCACGGGGCGATCTGGATCGAGGGCGACGGGTCCGTCGACCCGCACATCGCGACGCACGCGCTGGCGAGCGCCGCCCGGGAGCTCGGCGTCCGGATCGAGACCGGCCGCCGCGTCACCGGGATCCGGCTCGGGCCGTCGCGGGAGGTGACCGCCGTCGAGACCGACGCCGGGCCGATCGAGACGGAGCTCGTCGTGAACGCCTGCGGGATCTGGGCGCCGCAGGTCGCCGCGATGGTGGGGGCCTTCACGCCCTCGGTGCCGGTCGACCACCAGCACATCGCCCTCGCCTCGGTGGACGGCCACGAGCTGCCGCGCGACATGCCGTGCTTCCGCGACCTCGACAACCTCGTCTACGGGAAGTCGGAGGCCGGCGGCATTCTCTTCGGCGGCTACGAGCCGAACCCGGTCGCGCGGTGGGTGGACGGGGTGCCCTGGGATCACGCCGGCGTGCCGGTCCCGCCGGACCACGAGCGCTTCGCGCAGCTCATGGACGGCGCCGTGCGGCGCTTCCCGTTCCTGCGCGACGCGGGCGTCGTCGCGCTCATCTGCCACCCCGACGCGATGACCCCGGACGGCAACCCGCTCCTCGGGCCGATGCCCGGGGTGCCGGGGTTCTGGACGGCCGCGGGCCTCTCGCTGAACGGCTTCGGCGGGGCCGGCGGCCTCGGCAAGACGGTTGCCGAGTGGATCACAGAGGGGGAGACCGAGCTCGACGTGACGGGCTACCGCGCGTGGCGCTTCGGCGCCGAGTACCGCGACCCGCGCTTCGCGCAGGAGACGGCCCGCGAGGTGTACCGCTACTACTACCGCCTTCGCTACCCGTTCGACGTCGACGAGTGGGGCAGGCCGAAGCGGCTCTCGCCGCTCCACGGACGTCTCCAGGACCTCGGCGCCGTCTTCGGCGCGAAGAACGGGTGGGAGCGCGCAGACTTCTTCGAGCCGGGGAAGCCGAGCCGGAGGGCGGGCGCCGACCAGCGGGCGTTCGGCTTCACGAAACCGCCCTGGTTCGAGCGGCTCCGTGTCGAGCACGAGGCCTTCCGCGAGCGCGTCGGAATCATCGACATGACCTCGTTCGGGAAGATCGAGGTCTCCGGCCCGGGCGCGTTGCCCCTGCTCGAGCGAGTAGCCGACAACCGCATCGACCGTCCGGTTGGGAGCGTCGTCTACACGCAGTTCCTGAACGACCGGGGCGGGATCGTGGCGGATGTGACCGTCACGAGGCTCGGAGACTCGCGCTTCCGCATCGTCACGGGCGCAGGAACGGTCGACGCGGATCTGGGCTGGCTCCGGCTGAACCTCCGCGAGGAGGACGGCGACGTCGACCTACGGGACGTCTCGGAGGAGCTCGCCGTGATCGGCCTCTGGGGCCCGCGCGCGCGAGATGTGCTCCAAGGCGTCACCGAGGACGACGTCGGAGGCGAGGCGCTGCCGTTTCGCCGGGCACGGACGATCCAGATCGGTGGCTTCGAGGTGCTTGCCCAGCGGATCACGTACGTGGGCGAGCTCGGCTTCGAGCTCTACGTGGCTCCGGAGTGGGCCGTCCAGGTGTGGGACAGGCTGCTCGAGTCCGGCGAGCCGCACGGGATGGAGCCCGGCGGCTACCGCGTGCTCGACTCGCTCCGGCTCGAGAAGGGCTACCGCTACTTCGGCACCGACTTGACCGCGGGCGACACGCCCTACGAGGCGGGGCTCGGTTTCTGCGTGGCCCTCGACAAGGACGAGTTCAACGGCAGGCCGGCGCTCGCCCAGTCGGGCGACAACCCGGCGCGGCGGCTCCGCACGCTGCTCGTTGGAGGGGACGAATACGTGCCGGTCTACGGAGGCGAGGCGGTGCACGCGGACGGCGAGGTCGTCGGGCGGCTTCGGAGCGCGGGCTACGGGTTCACGGTCGCCCGCACCATCGGGCTGGCCTATCTCCCCAGCGGAGATCGAGACCGGAGCGGAGCTCGAGGTCGAGGTGCTCGGCGAACTGGTGGGCGCCGTCGTGGCTGAGGACGCGCTGGTCGATCCGGCGAACGAGCGGATTCTCGCCTAGCTCGCCACCGCGCAGAGAGCCACGCCTGGCAGCTCGTAGCGATCTTCGACGGCGAAGCGCGAGAATGCCCGCTCGATCTCTCCCTTGACGGAGGCGCGTTCGGCATCAGGTAGCGCCCGCAGCACAAGCGCGAGCGGGCCGGCGGTGTCGGCGATCAGGTCCACGTACTCGTCGACGTCTGCCACGACGAAACGAACCGGCACCTCCTCCGTCACCACCTCGTCGAAGCCGGCGCCTTCGAGCAGCGCGGTGGTCCGCTCCGGGCTCGCCATGCTGAACGGCCCCGGGGCGGGCGGGGGCTCCAGCGGCGGGATGTGGCCGCGGAGACCGAGGCTCATCCCGATCAGCGCGAAGAACGGGTTGCGCTCAGGCACTCCCCAGCTCGCGAGGGCCAGCCGCCCGCCCGAGCGCAGGACGCGCCGCGTCTCGGCGAGCGCCGCGGCCTGATCCGCCATGAGCATGTATCCGAACCGGCAGAGGACGCCGTCGACCGAGTCGGCCTCGAGGTCGAGGCGCTCCGCGTCCATGACCTCGTAGGTGACGTTCTTGACGCCGAGCTCGGCCCCACGGCGGCGGGCGGCGTCCAGCATGGCCGGGGAGAGGTCGGTCGTGATCAACCGGCCGCGCTCGCCGAGCGCCGCGGCGGCCCGGAATCCGGTCTCGCCCACCCCGGCGGCGAGCTCCAGCACCGTGTCTCCCTCCTTCGACCGAAGCTCCCTGAGCATCCAGTCCCGGACCGGCGTTGAGACCTTCTCGATGTCGTCTCGACGTCGTTCCCACGTCGGCGCGATTGCCTCGGCAATCTCGTAGTTGTCCGTGCGAAAGGCGGCTGGGGTCTCGGACGTCATCGTCTTCCTCCTTGGCTGGGTAGTGCTCAGCGTTTGTCGAGCCAAGGAGGACGCTAGGAGGGACCCTCCCGCCGGGCAATCGGGAGTTCTCCCCATGCCACCAGCCCGTGCTCCATGGCGAACAAGGTCGCTCCCGCCCTGGTCGAGACACCGATCTTCCGGTACGAGTTCTGAATGTGGCGGTCGGCGGTCTTGACAGCGATGCCGAGCGCCTGCGCGACCTGCTTGGTTTGCAGCCCGCGTGCCAGCATGGCGACGACCTCGGCCTCGCGCTCGGTCAGGCCGGCCGGCCGCTCCAGCCGCGGCGCCTGTTGCCCGGCCGCCTCGATCACCGCGGTCACCGCATCGGGATCGAGCCGTCCGGCGCTCGCTTCCCGAGCGAGCTCGTCGGCGGCCTGCTCCGCGGAGAGCGCGTCGCGGTAGGGCCGCGTCTCGGTCATCGCGTGATAGGCGTCGGCCGCGGCCAGGAGGCGGGCCGACGGGGTGAGCTCGGCACCGGCAGATCCCCGGTGGTAGCCGGAACGGTCGAGGCGCTCGTGGTGGGCGCCTGCGATCGGCGCAAGCGTCGACAGGAAGTCCGAACGGGAGAGGACGCGCTCGGTCTGGTAGGGGTGAAGCCGCACGTGCTCCCACTCGTCCGGGGTGAGCGCGGCCGGCTTCTGCCAGATCCGAGGGTGAACCGCTGCCCGCCCCAGATCGTGAACGAGCGCCGCACGCCAGATCGTGGCGGCATCGGTCTGGTCCAGGCGAGATCCCTCCGCTGCCGCGCGCGCCAGCCCGGCCACGCCGGTCGAGTGGCCGGACAGGTACGGGGAGATCAGGTCGGCGAAATTGCCGAGCGCTCTCAGCGCCCCGTCGATCGCCTCGCCGTCGAGCGTGAACCGGGGATCGGGCTCACAGGCGAGCGTCTCCTCCCAGGCCGACGGCTCGCGCTCGAGCGCGAGGATCTGGGGAGCGCCGTCTGCGAGGCAGGCTGCGACCTCGGGGTCGAATCCGTGGCCGGCCCGCTCGCGCACGACGCGGACCGCGTACTCCTCGCCGCCCAGCATGCGCTGGAGCACCGCGTCGCGCGCGACGTGAACGATTCGGAGCGCCAGCGGGATCTCATCCTCCTTGGCCCGGCCGAGCGGGCCCTTGCCGTCCCAGCGTTCGGTGAGATGGACGAAGAGGCCGTGGATCGAAGGAGGGAGCGCGAGGCGCTCGGCCAGCATCTGCGCGACCTCGCAGATCGCCGCCAGGTGAGGATCCCGTTCCTTCCGAGCCTTGGGCAACCGGCGGGCGATCTGCAGGGCGCGGGCGGGTGGCGAGCTCCCCGGCGTCGGAAGCGCGCGCACGACTCCGGTCAGCACCTCACGTTGCGATCCGAATGTCGCGGGGACGAGGTGCCTCGTCATCGAGCCGCCGAAGATCTCCGTGGTCACGTCGGTATCCGTAGTGCAGCCGGAATACATCAACAGGCAGGCGTAGTAGGTCTGCGAGGCCGTCGCGCGATCGACTCCGAGACGGTCCGCGAGCTGCATTGCCACCAACGTGCCGTGCAGGCCCTGCTCGAACGGAAAGCCCATCCCCAGGTCGGTGGCCAGGCAGAGCGTCGCCGCAACCTCCGCGGTGCGCACTCGCTCATGCCCAGGAGATGCCTGCTCCGGCACGCCGCGACGGTACCCCAAGGCGCGCCGAGCCGGACAGGGAGAGGAACGTGGGGGAACCCTGAGGTTCCCTCACGAGCCCGCGACTACGAGAACGGTCCTCTTACTTCACGAACCTGAGCCACCGGACTCAGCTGGCCACTGCGGCCGGGATCTCGGCCCGCAGAGACGTCCCAGCGCCGGCGGGGCTCACGACTTCCAGGGAGCCCGCCAAGCGCCTCGACGCGATCCGCCAGCCCTCGGAGGCCCGATCCGCCGCCCGGGTCGGCGCCGCCGATGCCGTCGTCCGACACCTCGACGACGACGTTCCCATCGCTCAGGGCAACCCGGACGTGCACCGTGGATGCATTTGCGTATTTCGTGACGTTGGTCAGCGCTTCGGCGATCAGGTAGTACGCCGCCGCTTCAACGGGCTCCGGTAGGCGCTCGTCGAGGATGTCCGCGATCTCGACCGGAACGGGTGCCCGACCCGCGAGCGTTTCGACGGCGGCTCGGAGGCCGCGATCGGTGAGCACCGCCGGGTGCAGGCCTCGGGCGAGCTCCCGCAGCTCTTCGAGCGCAAGGGCGAGCTCGTCGCGGGCGTCCGTGAGAGCCGCTCGCGCGGCCGCCGGATCGGACTCGAGTTTCGCCAACGCGGCCCGCAAGGACAACGAGAGCGTCACCAAGCTCTGTTGCGCGCCGTCATGGAGATTGCGCTCGAGGCGGCGGCGCTCGACGTCACCAGCAGTGACGATCCGCGCTCGCGACGCGGCGAGCTCCTCGAGCCGGGCGTGCAGCTCGGCGTTCAGGCGGTGAAGCTCCGCCTCTTGGATCTTGCGCTCTGTGATGTCCGTGTAAGCGACCATGTTGCCGACGACCCGGCCGGATCTGTCCCTCACCGGGGCGGACGCGATCGAGACGTCGACGAGTGTTCCGTCCTTCCGCTGCCGAACCGTCTCGTAGCCGCTCACCGACTCGCCCGCGCGGACCCTCGCGAACAGCTCCTCGCTCTCCGCGCGCTTCGAAGGCGGTGCCATGGGCAGGCCGGCTCGGCCCAGCATCTCCTCTTGTGACCAGCCGAAGATGCGCTCGGCCGCGGGATTCCACAGCCGTATGTGCGTGTCCAGACCGAACTCCACGAGGGCGACCGGCGAGGAGTCAATCACCGCCTGCAGTTGTTCTTGCTGGTGCAGGCCTTCGGAGATGTCGTTGTGGACGATGGCCGCGAGTTTACGGCCATCCGCCTGGCGCGTCCGTTCGGTGAGGGCGCCATTGGATCGCGGGGGGAGCCCGAGCGGGCTCCCCCCAACGATTCGCTAGGCGGCGAGGTCGAGCGCCGGCTCTGCCGTGGCTGCCGGGACCTGCTCCAGCTCGTCCTTGCGGATGAGCGTGAGCGCGGCCACGATGCCGATGCCCGCGATGATCACGCCGGCGAGGAACGCCGCCGTGAAGCCGTCGACGAGCGCGACGTCGAGTGCCGCGCCGGACGCCACCGCGTCGCTCGTCTGCGAGGTAGCGATCGTCGACAGCGCGGCGATGCCGAGCGCGCCGCCGATCTGCTGCGAGGTGTTGATGAGCCCGGAGGCCAGACCGGCCTCGGCCGGCTGCACGCCTGCCAGGGCGGCGATCGAGATCGGCACGAACGAGAAGCCGATGCCGACGCCGATCAGCAGGAAGCCGGGCAGGAGGTCGCCGAGGTACGTGCCGCCGACGGAGACCTGCGTGAAGTACACGAGCCCGCCGGTCAGCATCGTCATCCCGACCGTGAGCACCGGCTTGACGCCGATTCGCGTCACGAGCTGGGCGGCCACCGCGGACCAGAGGATCGCGGTGCCCGCGACCGCCAGGTAGGCGAGGCCGGTCTTCATGGCCGAGTACCCGAGCACCTGCTGCATGTACAGGGTCAGCATCAGGAACATCGAGAACATCGCCGTGCCCATGATGAAGCCGGACACGTTGGCCCCGGTCACGGTCTTGGTGCGCAGGATCCCGAAGCGCATGAGCGGCTCGGGGTGCCTGAGCTCCCAGCCGACGAAGGCGGCGAGGAGGGCGAGCGACGTCGCGAAGAACGCGAGCGTCTGCCCGGCCAGCCAGCCGTCGCGGCCGGCCTCGGTGATCGCGTAGACGAGCAGCGAGAGCCCGCCCGTGACGAGCACCGCGCCGGGGAGGTCGAAGGTCTTCACCCGCGCGTCGCGGCTCTCCGTGAGGAGGACCGGCGCGAGGGCGAAGGCGACGACGCCGACGGGGATGTTGACGAAGAAGATCCACTCCCAGCTGAGGGCGTCCGTGAGGATGCCTCCGAGCAGGACGCCCGCGGCGGCACCGAAGCCGCCGACGGCGCCCCACACGCCGAGGGCGATGTTGCGGTCACGCCCTTCGGCGAAGGTGACGGAGAGGATCGAGAGCGCGGCCGGCGTGATGATCGCCGCGCCGAGCCCCTGGAGCGCGCGGGCCGCGATCAGCGACGCCTCCGACCACGCCAGTCCGGCGAGGAGCGAGGAGAGCGTGAAGACCACGACGCCGAGGAGGAAGATCCGCCGGCGCCCGAGGAGGTCCGCCGCCCGCCCGCCCAGGAGCAGGAAGCCGCCGAACACGAGCGCGTAGGCGCTGATCACCCACTGGAGGTTCTCCTGGGAAAACCCGAGGTCGACCTGGATCGAAGGAAGCGCGACATTCACGATCGCGATGTCCAGGACGACCATGAACTGGACGACGCTGAGGAGCGCCAGAGCCAGCCATTTGCGTTGTTCCGAAGCCACCATGTCGTCCGTTTTCCTTTCGGTTCGAATAGGGAAGACTGCCAAGTTAGCAGAAGCAACTTGCAAAAAGCAAGTAAAGACTGTGTAACGGCAAGCGGACGCGCTACACTGCCTGTTGCATGCGCAAGCGCTACGACCTCTACTGCCCGGTCGCACACGCACTCCGCCTCGTGGGGGAGCGCTGGGCGCTGCTGCTCGTGGTCGAGCTGATGAGCGGCCCGAAGCGCTACACCGACCTGGCGGATGCTCTGCCCGGGATCGGCACGAACATCCTCGCCGACCGGCTGCGCGACCTGGAGGCCGGCGGGATCGTCGAAAAGAAGAAGCTGCCGCCGCCCGCGGCCTCGCGCGTGTACGAGCTGACGGAGTACGGGCAGGCGCTGAAGCCGACCATCAGGGAGCTTGCGCTCTGGGGGGCTCGTTCGCTGGGGCCGCCGACCGACGCGGATGAGCTCTTTCCCGGCTGGCTCCGTAACGCGCTCGACATGTCCCTCGCATCGATCGCCCCGCCCGGCCGCTTCGAGTTCCGAATCGGGGACGAGGTCGCCTCTATCGTCGACGGCGAGACCGTCGCAGGGCCGGTCGAGGATCCCGACGTCGTCATCGAGGGCGACGCGGAGGGCATCTACCACATGTTCGTCGACAGGCGGCTCAACTGCGTGACCGTCCGCGGGAACCGCGCCAAGCTCAAGGGGCTCATCGAGGCGACGCCGGAGCACGTGGACCTGCCCGTCCCCGCCTAGGCGAAACCGGCCAGTACGATCGCCCCGTGGGCGAGCTTCGCTGCCGTGGCTGGGAGCAGGAAGGCGCGCTGCGCTGCCTGCTCAACAACCTCGATCCCGAGGTCGCCGAGGACGCCGCGTCGCTCGTCGTCTACGGCGGTCGGGGCCGCGCCGCGCGCGACCAGCAGGCGCTCGCCGGCATCGTGGCCGCGCTCGAGCGGCTCGGCTCCGACCAGACGCTCGTCGTCCAGTCCGGGAAGGCGGTCGCCGTGCTGCCGACGCACGAGGACGCGCCGCGGGTGCTCATCTCGACGGCCATGGTCGTGCCGGCCTGGTCGGACGAGGACTCGTTCCGCCGGCTCGAGGACGCGGGCCTGACCATGTACGGGCAGATGACCGCGGCCGGGTGGTTCTACATCGGCACGCAGGGCATCCTCGGCTTTACCTACGAGACCTTCCGCGCGGTCGCGGAGACCCACTTCGGCGGCACGCTCGCGGGGCGGCGCGTGCTCACCGCCGGCCTGGGCGGAATGGGCGGCGCGCAAGGCTTCGGCGTGACGCGGAACGGCGGGCGGGCACTCGTCGTCGAGGTCGATCCCGCGCGCGCCGAGCGGCGGCTCCGTGACGGCTGGGTGGAAGTCGTCGCGGACTACGACGACGCGCTCGCCGCGCACCTGGATCCGGACGGGCCGGGTGCGGTCGCGCTCCTGGGCAACGCGGCCGACGTCGTCCCCCGGCTTCTCGACGACGGCGTCGAGTTCGACGTCGTCACCGACCAGACGCCGGCGCACGACCCGCTGCGGGCGTACGTGCCGCGCGGGTTCACGGCGGCGGAGGCCGCGGCAGCGGACGCCGACGACTCCAACTTTCGCGCGGCGGTTTTCGACTCGCTCGCCGACCATGTGCGCGCCCTGCTCGGCTACCGGCAGCAGGGTGCTGTTGTCTTCGAGTACGGCAACGGCATCCGCGCGCAGGCCGCCGCGCACGGGGTCGATGATGCGTTCGAGATCCCCGGCTTCGTCTCTGCGTACGTGCGTCCGATCTTCGCGCACGGCGTCGGTCCGTTTCGCTGGATCTGCCTCTCGGGCGACCCGGCCGACCTGCGGCGGAGCGAGGACGTGGTCATGGAGGTCGTCGGCACCGACTCGCTGCGCTCGTGGATCGAGCTGGCGCGCGAGCGCGTCCCGCTGCAGGGGCTCCCTGCGCGCATCTGCTGGCTCGGCCTCGGCCAGCGCGACCGCGTGGCGCTGGCGCTGAACGAGCTCGTGCGCTCCGGTGAGTGCGGGCCGCTCGCGCTCGGCCGCGACCACATGGATCCAGCCTCGGTCGCCTCGCCGACACGCGAGACCGAGGGGATGCTCGACGGCAGCGACGCGATCGCCGACTGGCCCGTGCTCTCGGCGCTCCTCAACGCCGCCCAGGGCGCGAGCTGGGTCGCGATCGGGAACGGGGGAGGCGTCGGCGTGGGGCGCTCGATCCACTCGGGGATGGTCGTCGTCGCGGACGGCTCGGAGCTCGCCGAGCGGAAGCTGCGGCGCGTGTTCTGGTCGGACCCGGCCCTGGGCGTGGCGCGGTACGTGGACGCCGGCTATCCGGAGGCGCGCGACGAGGCCGCGCGCCACGGCCTGGACCTTCCGGGTTGAGCTTCCGCCTCGAGCGCGACCTGCGTCCGGGCGAGCTTGCCGAGGCGCTGCGCCGCGAGGCGCGGGACGGGCTGACAGCGACGCCGAAGCACATGCGCTCGCGCTGGATCTGGGACGCCCGTGGCGCGGAGCTCTACGAGCGGATCATGGAGCTACCGGAGTACTACCTCCCGGAAGCCGAGCGTTCGATCCTGCGGGAGCGTGCCGGCGAGATCGCGGAGACGGCCGGCCCGGGCACGGTGGTCGAGCTCGGCTCGGGCTCGTCGGTCAAGACGACGATCCTCCTGGACGCCTTGCCGCGGCTGGAGCGTTTCGTCGCCGTCGACGTGGACGAGAGCTCTCTGGTCGAGGCGGGCGAGCGGCTGGCAGAGCGCTACCCGCGCCTCGAGGTCGTGGGCGTCCTCGGGGACTTCGAGCGGGATCTCCCGGGCCCGTTCGAACGAACGCTGCTCGTCTGCCTCGGCTCGACGATCGGCGCCCTCGACCCCGGGGACCGTGCATCGCTGCTCGCTTCGGCCGCGAATGCCCTCGGGGCCAACGGGCGGCTCCTGCTCGGGCTCGACCTCGTGAAGCCGGTCGAGCGGATCATCGCTGCCTATGACGACTCCCAGGGGCTCTCGGCGCACCTGATCGCCAACCTCCTGCCGATCCTCAACAGGGAGCTCGGCGCCGACTTCGACGCCGGCGCCTTCCGCTCGGAGATCGCCTGGAACGCCGAGCTCGAGCGCATGGAGATGGGCGTGCGGTCACTGGTTGCGCAGCGGGTCGTGCTGCCGGCGATCGACCTCACCGTTGAGTTCGAGGAAGGCGAGACGCTCCGCACGGAGATCTCCACGAAGTTCCGGCGCGAGGGAGTCGAGCGGGAGCTCGCCGCGGCCGGCCTGGACGTCGATGCGTGGTGGACGGACGGGGCCGGCGAGTTCGCGCTATGTCTCGCGCAGCGCCCGCAGGCCGCGTAAGACGCGGTTGCGGCGCTCCTTGAGCGCGTCCGCGTCGGCCTCGCCGTAGTCGCCGCGGAGGCCGCGGCCGTTCTTGACGCCGAGCGCGCCGGTTTCGAGGACGCGCGCGATCGTGGGCGAGGGCGTATCGCCGCGCGCCAGCTCGGGCCACAGGTTGGCGGCGACCGCCGCGTGGACGTCGAGCCCTGCCAGGTCCATCGTCTCGAAGGGCCCGATCGCCGCCCAGCGCGAGCCGAGCCCGTGGACGACGGCGCGGTCGACGTCCTCGAACGAGGCGACGCCTGCGTCCACCAGGGCGTAGGCCTCCCGCAGCAGCGCGTACTGGAGCCGGTTGACGATGAAGCCCGGCACGTCGCGGCGGACGACGACGGGCACCTTGCCGAGCTGCTCCATCCAGTCCACGAGCGCGTCGGTCGTCGCCTCGGCCGTCGCCTCCGCGCCGACGACCTCCACCAGCTCGACGAGCTCGGGCGGGTTCAGCCAGTGCAGGCCCGCGAAGCGCTCGGGTCGCCGGAGCACCGCGGCGAGCGGGGCGAGCGGCAGCGACGAGGTGTTGGTCGTCAGGATCGCCTCGGGCGCGGCGAGCTCCTCCGCCCGCGCGAGCAGCTCGCGCTTCGGCTCGAGCTCCTCGACGATCGTCTCGACCACGAGCTCGGCGCCCGCGAGGGCGTCGTCGGCGGACGTGGTCAGCCGCACCCGGGCCGCGTTCTCGCCGAGCCGCGGACGGGCGGCCTCGAGGCTCGACTCGCGCCGGGCGCAGAGCCGCACGGAGGCTCCGGCGTCCGCGAAGACGCGGGCGATTCCCGCGCCCATCGCGCCGGCGCCGATCACCGCCACCTCTGCCGGGAGCCTCACGGGCGCCAGCGTACAACCGTGCCTCGCCCGTCGAGGGTCTTGTATCTGGTATCAAGTCGCACTAGTATCGGCACCGGCTCCGAGGCGTCGCGAAGCCGAGTGCCATGCAGATCCACCTCGCACTCCAGGACGGCTTCGACGGTGACGACGTTGTGCTTCGCGTCGCCGGATCGGAGGCATACCGCGGCGAGAACGTCACGACTCGCACGCAGATCAGCCACGCGGCCGACATGCAGCTCGAGGTGCCGGACCATCCCTTCACCCTCGAGGTCGACGTGCCCACCCGCGGCGTGCGAGAGAGCTTGCAGATCGATCCGCACGCCCACGCGAACGTGACGTTGTCCCTCCGCGACGGTCGTGTGGTCGCGGGGTTCCCGGAGCAAATCGGGTTCGTGTAGAGAGGAGGCGCCGGCGCAACTTCATCCCCTGCGGCGCCACCCCCCGAGCAGGAGGAAAGCGCATGAGACGATATGACGAGGAGCTCGAGCTCCTTGACTCCGACGACGCGGAAGACGAGCCGGACGCTGAGGTGAGCTCCGAGACCGAGACTCTCGCTGGGCCGATCCACTCGCCGGTGAGCGGGCTCTATGCCCGGTCGATTCCGCAGAAGATCTCGATTCCGGTCGGGCCCGCGCCGAAGGGCATCCGCCCTATCCGCAAGGAAGAGGTCCGTTTCGACGTCGACGGCCGCTACCCGCAGATGACGGTCAGCGGGACGATCAGCGGGTTTCTGGTCGCTCGGATCCACTGGATCGCCGAACTGACCAAGATCGGCGCGAACCGGTGGCAAGGAGCGATCTGGTTCAAGGACGGCGCGATCGCGTCCTTCCCGTACACGGACGTCGAGGTCACGGCTCTCGGCAGCCCCTTCCCGGCCGGCCGCAGGCTGAAGATCAAGTTCACGGGCGGCGGCGCGACAAAGCGCACGGTCGTCTACAAGTTCCGCTCCAAGTACTTCCGCACGGTCAATCTCGAGTTCGACTTCCAGCAGGGCGAGATCGCCGACACGGAGATCAACGCGTGCGCCCACCCGAACCGGCCGGCCTCGTTGGCCTGCGAGACGCTGACGATCCCGAAGGTCATCAGGCGGGCGGGCTGCCAGGTGACTGCGAACGCCGGCAGCCAGGTCCCGGCTCCGCCCGGAGCGACCTGGTCGGACATGGAGATGCACGATGCGATGCAGATCCACTGGTCGCGCTTCGCGAACACGGCGCAGTGGGCGATGTGGGTCTTCTACGGCTCGCTCCACGAGTTCGGGACGGGCCTGGGCGGGATCATGTTCGACGACATCGGTCCCAACCACCGGCAAGGCACCGCGCTGTTCGTCGACTCGTTCATTGCGCAGCCGCCGCCGGGCGACCCCAACCCGGCCGCGTGGATCGACCGCATGCGGTTCTGGACGGCGATCCACGAGATGGGTCATTCGTTCAACCTCGCGCACTCGTGGCAGAAGACCCTCGGCACGGCGTGGGTGCCGCTCGCGGACGAGCCCGAGGCGCGCAGCTTCATGAACTACCCGTTCAACGTCGTCGGCGGCCAGGCCGCGTTCTTCGCGAACTTCGAGTACCGCTTCAGCGACCAGGAGCTGCTCTTCATCAGGCACGCGCCAGAGCGCTTCGTGCAGATGGGCAACGCCGACTGGTTCGATCACCACGGCTTCGAGGAAGCTGCGGTGCCGGCGGAGCCGACGCTGCAGCTCGAGCTCCGCGTCAACCGCGAGCGGGCCCGGTACGAGTTCATGGAGCCGGTCTGGCTCGAGCTGAAGCTGAAGAACATCGGCGATCAGCCGCGTCTCGTCGACGCGGATTCCCTCGACGCCGACTCGCTCACGGTCATCCTCAAGAAGCAGGGCAAGGAGGCCCGGCAGCTCATTCCCTTCCGGCAGAAGTGCACGCAGCCGGTCACGAAGGCGCTCATGCCCGGCGACGCGATCTACGGAACCGTTCTCGCGTCGGCCGGCCTGAACGGCTGGGACGTCGCCGAGCCCGGCACCTACACGATCCAGGCGGCGGCCCACGTCGGTGACGAAGATGTCGTCTCGGCTCCGCTGGACCTCAAGATCGCCCCGCCGAACTCACGCGATGAGGAGTACGTCGCCGGCGATCTCTTCGATCAGGGCCCGGCACGCGTCCTCACGCTCGGCGGGAGCGGCGGCGGGATTCCGTTCCTCGAGAGTGCGAACGACGTCCTCCAGGAGATCGTCGAGCGGTTCCCGGAGCGGCGGATCTCGCTGCACGCCCGAGTCGCGCTCGGCAACCCTCACACGATCGACTACAAGACGGTGCTGCCGACGGATGACCTCCAGGACGTCGAGGTCGTCATCTCGAAGGCCGATCCGGACGAGGCGACAGACCTCATCGAGCCCGTGCTCGTCGATGAGGCCCAGACGGCGCTCGAGACACTCGGGCACATCCGCTATCGGACGATTGCCGAGCGGACGGCGAAGCGCCTGGAAGCGGCGGGTGCAGATGCCGCCGCGGCGAAGACGCTCGACTCGGCGATCGAGGCGCTGGCCGCCAGGAAGGTGGACGGCAGGCCGATCAAGCCGGAGGTGATCGAAGACCTGAAGGAAACCCGGAAGGAGCTCGCGCCCAAGTCCAAGGCGAAGCCGAGGGCGAAGGCAAAGACCTAGCGACTACCGAGGGCGGCTCCGGCCGCGAGTCGGAGCTGCCCTCACTCCTCTTCGGCGAGCCACCGCTCGAGGCTTGCACGGCCCTCGAGGAACTCCTCGATCGCGCGGAGCCCGCGCCGCGACTCCGCGCGGAGCGCGATCGCGCATACGTGGCACAGCTCGTGTGCGCCGGGAGTGGTCAGGTGGCAGTGGGCACACATATCCGGGTGAACGGTTCGCCTCAGTCTCAGGATACGGTTCGATCCTGCTGGCGCCACCCGTCAGTCGGGTAGGAGCGGGACCGCCGGGCCCGAGTCGCGCCCGAGGAGCACTGCGCGTGTGACGGCATCCGTGCCGAAGCGCTCGCGGACGACGTCGAGCGCGCGGTCGAGCGCGATCGAGCTGCGGCGCCCGAAGGGCAGGGCCAGCTGGATCGCCGAGTCGTCGTCGAGGTTGCTCAGGGTGATCCCGACGAGGGTGACGCCGCGCTGCCTGATCATCGGCATGGCTCCATCCAGCAGGTCCCGCGAGACGCCGAGGATGACCTGCGTGTGAGCGGTCGACTCCCGGAAGGTGTAGGAGCGCGTCACCCGCGAGAAGTCGTCGAAGCGAAGCCGCAGCGTGACCGTGCGACACACGCGCCGTGCCGCCCGCAGTCGGCGGCCGAGGCGGTCGACGATCGCGAGGAGGGTCGCGTCAAGCTCGGCGGGCGTTCTCGGCGAGCGCCTCCCGAGGGCGCGCTGCGAGCCCATCGAGCGCCGCCGCCGGCCGACCTGGACGCGGCGGGGGTCGCGGTTGTGCGCGAGCGCGTGGAGGTGCCTGCCGGAGGCCCGCCCGAGGATGGCGACCAGCGCCCCCTCGCCGAGGTGGGCGACCTCGCGAACGGTCGTGATACCGAGCCGCCGGAGCTTCTCGGACGTGACTGGGCCGACGCCCCAGAGGCGTTCGATCGGGAGCGGGTGGAGGAACTCGAGCTCGCGGTCCGGCGGCACGACCAGCAGGCCGTCCGGCTTGGCGACGCCGCTCGCGACCTTGGCCAGGAACTTCGT
This sequence comes from uncultured Actinomycetes bacterium, assembly GCA_963839745.1. Classification (GTDB taxonomy): domain Bacteria; phylum Actinomycetota; class Thermoleophilia; order Gaiellales; family Gaiellaceae; genus JAIBJN01. Next base: position 50,138 of record CAWIWC010000009.1, on the reverse strand, counting down.
CCTGGCGACGCCGACCGTGATCGGAAGGCCGACGTGCTCGAGGACGTCACGGCGCAGGCGCGCGGCGATCTCGGGAGGCGAGCCCGAGAGCCGCTCCATGCCGCGGACGTCGAGGAACGCCTCGTCGATGGACAGCCCTTCGACGCGCGGAGTCGTGTCCTCGAAGACCCGGTACACGGCCTTGCTGGCCTCGGAGTAGGCGGACATGCGGGGCGAGACGACGACTGCGTGGGGGCACAGGCGCCGGGCCCGCCCTCCGCTCATGGCAGTCCTGATCCCGTAGGCCTTGGCCTCGTAGCTCGCCGCGAGCACGACGCCCGCGCCGACGATGACCGGGCGTCCGCGCAGCCGCCTGTCGTCCCGCTGCTCGACCGACGCGTAGAAGGCGTCCAGATCGGCATGCAGAACCGCCGCTTCCTCCAAGGCGAACATATGTTCGCAGAGCGGCCGGCCGAGCGCAAGGTCAGCGCCGCATGGCCCGGCCTGCGCCGAGCGCGATGGCAGCGTCGACGAGCGCGAGGTGCGTGAACGCCTGCGGAAAGTTGCCGAGCTGCCTGCCCGCTCTCGGGTCGTACTCCTCGGAGAGGAGGCCGACGTCGTTGCGGAGGTCGAGCAGCCGCTCGAAGAGCTCGCGCGCCGCCTCGTGGTGGCCCTGCAGCGCCAGCACCTGCGCGAGCCAGAACGAGCAGGGGAGGAAGACGCCCTCGTCGCCGGGAAGGCCGTCGTCCGCCGCGTGCTCGCCGACCCGGTAGCGGAAGACGAGCCCGTCCGCCGTCAGCTCGCGCCGGATCGCGTCGACCGTCGAGACGATGCGCTCGTCGTCGGGCGGGAGGAACCCGACGAGCGGGAGCAGGAGCACGCTGGCGTCGAGCTCGTCGGAGCCGTACGACTGTGTGAACGACCGCTTCGTCTCGCTCCAGCCATGCTCGAGCACCTCGCCGTGGATCTCGTCCCGCAGCGCACGCCACCGGTCGACGGGGCCCTTGCGGTCGAACTCCTCGTGGAACCTGATCGCGCGGTCGAAGGCGACCCAGGCCATGACCTTCGAGTGCGTGAAGTGGCGCGCGGGCCCGCGCACCTCCCAGATGCCCGAGTCTTCGTGCCGCCACCCGTCCTCGAGCCACTCGAGGAGCTTCAGGATCATGGCCCAGGCGTTGTCGTCCGGCGGCAGGCCGTCCACGCGCGCCTGGTAGAGCGCGTCGATGACCTCCCCGTAGACGTCGAGCTGGAGCTGCTTGCATGCGGCGTTGCCGACCCGCACCGGCCTCGACTGGGCGAAGCCCGAGAGCCAGCCGAGCTCGAACTCGTCGAGGCGCCGCTCCCCTGCGATCCCGTACATGATCTGGAGGTCGGCCGGGTCGCCCGCGACCGCGCGCAGGAGCCAGTTGCGCCAGGCCTCGGCCTCCTCCTTGTAGCCGGCGTTCAGCATGGCCAGCAGCGTCAGCGCCGCGTCGCGGAGCCAGCAGTAGCGGTAGTCCCAGTTGCGCACCCCGCCGATGTTCTCGGGGAGGGAGGTGGTCGGCGCCGCCACGATCCCGCCCGTGGGAGCGTAGGTGAGGGCCTTCAGGACGAGCAGGGACTGGTGGATCTCATCGTGGTAGTCGCCGTAGTGCCCGCACTTCCCCGCCCAGTCGAGCCAGTAGCTCTCGGTGTCGGACAGCGCGTGCTCGGCGTCGATCGCCTCGGGGATCTCCTCGTGAGACGGAAACCACGTGAGGACGAAGGGGACCCGCTCGCCCGCCGCGAGCTCGAACTCGGCGACCGTGCGCATGTCCTCGCCGCGCACGTCGACCTCGGTCCGGAAGCAGAGAGCGTCCGGCCCGGCCACGGCGACCCGGGCATGATCGACGCGCCGCACCCACGGAACCGTCCTGCCGTAGTCGAAGCGGATCACGAGCTCCGAACGCATCGGGACACGGCCGTCCAGCCCTTCGACGATCCGCACGATGTCGGGCGCCGTCCCGCGCGGAGGCATGAAGTCGATCGCGCGCACCGTGCCTTCGGCGGTCGTGTAGACGGACTCGAGGATGAGTGTGTCGTGGCGGTAGCGCCTTGTGGCCCGCTCGACGTTCGTCTTTGGCGCGAGGAGCCAGCGCCCGTTGTTCGCGTCGCCCATCAGCGCCGCGAAGCACGCGCCCGAGTCGAAGCGCGGGAAGCAGCACCAGTCGACCGAGCCCGTGCGGCTGACCAGGGCGGCGGTCTGGAGGTCGCCGATCAGCGCGTAGTCCTCGATCCTCACGCCCGAACCTTACGGTTGGGAGCTTGCGTCGGTTGTCGGCCGAGAAATAGACTCGGCGGCACTATCGGAATTTCTTTTACAAGAGAAACTTCGTTTCACTTCACGGCGGCCGGATGAACGCGGTCTCGGAAAGGGGCAGCGCCCCGACCGCCGGGCGGCTCAGCGAGCAGGCCTACGAGCACGTCCGGCGCGGGATCCTGAGCGGCGAGTACCCGATCGGGTCCGTGGTCTCCGACCGCGAGATCGCCGAGGAGCTCGGCATGTCGAAGACCCCGGTGCGCCAGGCGCTCAAGCTCCTCGCGCAGGAAGGGCTCCTCGAGCTCGGCCGCCGACGCCAGCTCGTCGTCCGGGGCTTCACGGCGGAGCACCGGCAGGAGGTGCTCGAGATCCGCGAGTCGCTCGAGCGCATCGCCGTGGCGCATGCGTGCCGCGACATGCCCATCGAGGAGATCGACCTCCTGCGCGTCTCCCTCTTCCGCCAGCGGCGCGCGGCCGAGGCCGGCGACGAGGCACAGTTCATCGATCTCGACGAGGACTTCCACCTCATGATCGCGAGCGGCGCAGGGCTGCAGACACTCGCCCGGATCCTCACCCAGCTGCGGGGCTTTGTCCGCCTCATGCGCCTGGGGACGAGGCGCGACGAAGGCCACCTCTTCCGCGTGCTCGCCGAGCACGAGGCGATCGTGGATGCGCTCGAGAAGCGCGACGAGAAGCTGGCGCTGAAGGCGCTCAGCGACCATCTGCACACGTCCGAGTACACGCTCACGAGCGATCCCGACGCGCCGTTGAACCGGTAGCTAGGCGCTTCAAGGGCGGCGGCGCCAGGAGCGGCCAGGGATCCGGCGGCGTCTAGAGGAGAATGCGTGCGGCCGTGTCGGCCGGACAGCCGTCTCGCGTCAGCCGGAGCGCGACGTGGAGGTCGACGTCGGTGCGGAGCGCGAGCTTGAGGGCGAGGCGGTGGTCGTACCCGGCGGCGAGGAGGCTGGCGTGCCGCCAGGAGAAGATCCGCTCCTCCTCGGTCTCGAGGGCCGCAAGCTCGTGAGTGATGGAATCGAGTGCCGACATCGTGGTCTCTAGTTCGTTAGACGGCCGAGCGCGGTTCGTTCTTCCCTCTCGCCCGAAAAAAAAGGCGGGAGGCGAGCTCGTCCCGCCTCCCGCCGTGACCTACGGGGCTACTCGGTTGTCTGGTCCGAGAGGCTGAACTGGATGCTCGAGCCCTGCTGCTCGGCGTCCAGGACCTTGTCCTCGAGAAACGGAGCAACCTCGGGGGCGACGAAGACGCGTGCGCCTTCCTCCTCGATCACCTGGTCGTCGTCGCTGGGCAGCGGGGCGACCGCCATTCCGAGCCCGGTCGAGTCGCCGACGTCCTGGGCGGAGATCCTGAGGCCGCCGCCCTCGGGCAGCCCTTCGGCTGCGTCCATCGCGTACTTCACGGCCTCGGCCGCGCTGTCGGTGAGCGTCAACACGTTGCGCTCACCTCCTTCCCTGTGGTTTTCGCTTCGTACGGTTGCCCTCCCCCGGCCTCCCGGGCGGCAAACCGTGCCTTGCACCGCGGCCGGCGGGTAGCGCTTGGATCGCTGCCCCCCGCCGTCGCGCGGGGGGCAGCGATCCTTTCCTCTACCGCCGCGTGCCGAGAACGACGAGGAACTCGCGTGTGTGCGCGATCTCGCCGTCCTTGCGGTAGTTGGTCTCGAAGAACTCCACCCAGTCGCGGCGGAGGTCCTCGCGGCGGTCCCCGAGCCCTTCGGCCAGCGTCTTCGTCGGGCCGTAGCTCGTCGAGAAGAGCTCCCAGTAGTCCTCGCCGGAGGGGACGCGAAGCGTCGAGACGTGTTCCTCGAGCTCGAGCTCGAACGTCTCGCCGAGAAGCTCCGTGACGCGCGCCTCGTCGCCCCACGCGAACGGGCTCGAAGGCGGCGGCGCCGGCTGGTACGGCGCCATGACGGCGAACATCTTCGCCAAGCCGCCGGTGGGGGTCCAGTTGGCGAGCGCGATCCGGCCGCCGGGCTTCGTCACGCGCGCGAGCTCGTCCGCGACCGCCTCGTGGTCGGGCGCGAACATGATCCCGCACGTGGACGCGAGCTTGTCGAAGCTCGCGTCCGGGACGTCCAGGTTCTCGGCGTCGCCGACGGCGTAGTCGATCGAGAGGCCGAGGGACTCGGCCCGTTCCTGCGCCGTCTCGATCAGGGCAGGCGCGAGGTCGATCCCCGTGACGTCAGCGCCTGCCGCGGATGCGCGCTCGGCGACGGCGCCGGTCCCGCAGGCGAGGTCCAGGAACCTGTCGCCGTCCTGCGGCGCGAGGCGCTCCAGGACGATGTCGTGGATGTCGACGATCGTCTCCGTGATCCGCTGGTAGGGGCCGTTGCCCCACATCACGCTCTGCCGCTGTTTCAACTCCTCAAAAGCCATTCCGCTCCTTTCGCGTGTCGGCGTTGCCTGCACAAGACGTCGGGGAGGCTAGCCATCTTCCCTCCGGGCTTTCAGCGCCACCCCTCGAGCGTCGCGAGAGGAGCCCGCCAGACGGCATGGAAGGCCGGCCCGACCGGGGATGTCCCGAACTGCACCGTGCCGATCGGCGGCGGCGCGTTGAAGTACTCGAGCTCGCCCCAGAAGCCGGGGAACCGGATCCAGGCGGGCCGCTTCTCCGTGACGCGCAGCACCGATGCGTCCGATGCGGTCGGTCCCTCCGCGGTCACGTCGGCGGGCAGGGGGAGGCCTGCCTGCTGGAAGAACGCGATCACCTGAGCCGGAATGCATGCGGGGTCGAACGCGTGGAAGCCGGGCCCGAAGTAGTTCGCGTGCGACCCGAGGGCGACGTAGACCTTCGGGCGCCCTGCCACCCGCGGCGTGTCCGCCCAGTCGCGCGTCTCGCCCGAGCAGTGTTGGCTGTATCCCACGGCGAGCGGTTGCCGGCGCTTCGAGAGGACGACGTTCACGACCTCCCAGTCGCCTTCGTGCGACTGCCAGATCACGCCCAGCGGGAGGAACGGGTAGCGGTAGAGATTGTCGTAGTAGAAGAGCCAGTACTGCAGGACGATCAGGTTGTTCTCACGGACGACGCGCGCGTAGACGGTCGGCTCGCCCCGGCTCCCGCCGGCGGCGACGTAGCACGCGAGGTCGCCGAGCGGCGCGCCGGCGAAGCAGTCGCGCTGGTTCAGCCGCCAGATCGGCGGGCTCTCAGTGGGCAGGTCGTTCGCGCTCGGTGCGGGGTCGACCACGACCCAGGTCGTGGGGCTCGTCGCGGCCTCGAGGCTCGAGTCCTCGACGAACGCCTGCACGGTGCCGGGCCGGAACTCCTCGCCGGGATGGAAGACGAAGACCGGGAGGAACCGGTCGAGGACTCCGGCCCGCGAGCCCGCCGCCTGGGCGGTCGCGGAGAGGGTGAGGGCGGCGAGCACGGCCGCCAGGACGACGGACATCCGACGCAGTCTCATCGGCGCTCCTTTCGTTGCAAATGTGACGTTACGCCGATTGCGCCGCTCGATCCAGCCGTCGACCCGGACCCGCTCGTGCAGCCGTTTCGACGTTGCCGAGTCGTTACACGGGCGAGCCGGAGCGGTTACCGGGCGCTTCTACCGTCGTTTCAGACCCCCACGAGCAGGAGGCGACGATGAAGCTCAACCGAACGATCCCACTGCTGGCAGCGCTCCTCGCGCTCGGCGTGCTCACGGCCTGCGGCGGCGGCTCCAAGCCTGAGGCCGAGCCGCCCGTCCCGCCCCCCGCTGCCCCGGCGCCTGCGCCGGAAGAGGAGGAGCCGACGGCTCAGCCGGCCGCGGAGACGCCTGCCCCGGTGGAGACCGAGCCCGAGGAGCCCATCCCGCCGCCTCCCGCGCCGCCGCGAACATGCAGGCCCGAGACGGGTGGGCAGAGCGGCGTCTACACCAACCTCGTCGACGTCAGGGTCGGCACGCACGGCGACTACGACCGCATCACCTTCGAGTTCCGGGCGCCGAAGCCGAACCCGGGCGGCAAGTCCGGCGTCCCGCTCTACGAGATCCGGTCGGCGCGCCCTCCGTTCTTCCAGGACGCAAGCGGCGAGCCGCTGGCCGTGAGCGGCAACGCGTTCGTCAGCGCTGTCTTCCACGGAGCGACCGGCGTTGACCTCGAGTACGAGCCCACGTACCACGGCCCGGCGGTGCTGCGGCCCGGCTTCGCAATGCTCCGCGAGGCGGTGCGCAGCGGCGACTTCGAGGCGACGCTCGGCTGGGTGCTCGGGCTCGAGCGTCGGACGTGCTGGGATGCGTTCGAGCTCCGCAACCCCGACCGGGTGGTCATCGACCTTCCGCGCCCGAAGGGCAGCTAGCTATCCGAGTTCTCGCGCGCGTCAGCGAGGGGGCGGGCTGCGGCGACCTGATCGGCCGCCGGGAGCTGGAAGGAGAAGGTCGAGCCCGCCCCCGCCTTGGACTCCACCCAGATCCGGCCGTCCATGCGCTCCAACAGCTCGCTGCAGATGTAGAGGCCGAGGCCGGTGCCGCCGATCCCGCGCGTCATCTCCGGGTCGAGGCGGTAGAACTTCTCGAAGATCCGCGCCTGCTCGTCGGCGGGGATGCCGAGGCCCTCGTCCTTCACGTGGAAGCACACGGTGCCTTCGGTCTCCTCCACCCCGACTTCGACGAGGCCTCCGTCGGGCGAGTACTTGATCGCGTTCTCGACGAGGTTGACGAGCACCTGGCGGACGCGGTCGCGGTCAGCTGCCACGGCCGGCACCTCGTCGGAGACCTGGATCGAGAGCCTGATTCCGGGCGGACGGTGCTCGCGGGCGGCGTCGACCACGCGCTCGACGAGGTCGCCGGGGTCGAACGGCTCTTCCATCAGGTCGAGGCGGCCTGCGTCGAGCTGGTTGGCGAGGAGGATCTCGTTGACGATGCGGTTGAGCCGCTCGGACTCGTCGACGATGAGCGAGACGAAGCGGTCGCGGCCGGCCTCGTCGAGCGCGAAGTCGTGGCGGCGCAGGGTCTGTGCGGCCCCATAGACGGCGGCGAGCGGCGTCCGCAGCTCGTGCGAGGCGGTGGCGACGAAGTCCGCCTTGAGCTCCTCGAGCCGGCGCGCGTCGGTCAGGTCGCGGAACGCGTACACGGTGCCGCCGAAGAAGTCGACGCCCGAGATGGAGATCCAGCGCTCGCCGAGACCGGTCTCGAGCGGGAAGGTCTCGGGCTGCACCTGCTCCGTGGCCGCGCCGATCGGGATCCGTTCGGCGAGAGCCTTCCAGCCGCCGATGGCCTCGGCGGCGGGCCGGCCGAGCACGCTGTCGGCGGGGAGGCCGGTGATTGCCTCGGCCGCGGGGTTCCAGAGGCGGATCGTCCCCGTGCGGTCGATGAGGGTCACGCCGTCGGCGACGTAGGTGAGGACGCGCGCCGCGTCGGCCGCCTCCTCGACCTCGCGCGTCAGGCGCGCGTTGTCGACGGCGAGGGCGGCCATGCCGGCGAGGTCCTGCGCGGCGGCGAGGTCGTCGGCGCCGTACGAGCGCCCGTCCGAGCGGGTCAGGAGCGTCAGCGCGCCGAGCGCCCGCCCGCGCGCCCGCAGCGGCACGCACATCCGCGACTCCGAGAGCTCCGGGCGGCCCCTGCGTGCCACGTCGAGCGCGTCGACCTCGGGCTCGGGGCCGGGCTCCGGCCCCGGCGGCTTGCCCGGGCCTGAGTGCGCCGCGGCGACGCGGGTCGGGTTGCCTTCCTCGTCGAGCAGGTCGACGAGGCACCAGTCGGCCAGGTCGCGGACGGCGAGCTCGGCGACGCGGCGGAGCGTCGCCTCGAAGTGCCGCGAAGAGCCGAGGATCTCGCTCGCGCGCGCGAGGACGTCGAGCTTGCGCTGTCGGTCGGAGGCCTCCGCGGCCGCGGAGCGCTGCGCGGCAAGCAGGCGCTCGCGCTCCTCGCCGGCGTGCTTCCGCTCGCCGACGTCGAGGAGGAAACCCTGGACGTAGAGCGGCCGGCCGTCGTCGTCGCGCACCGTTACGGCCTCGTCGTGCACCCAGACGACGCGCCCGTCGCGCGAGAGCATCCGGTACTCGGAGCGCAAGGGCGTCGTCGAGGCGGACGTCTCGGCGATCTCGTCGGTCACGCGCTCGCGGTCCTCCGGGTGGACGAGCTGGAAGAAGAGATCCGGCTGCGCCAGCCACTCCTCTGCCGAATAGCCGAGCAGCGGCGAGACCTGCGGGCTGACGTAGAGGCACTTGCCGCGCTCGCCGAGAGGGTGGACGTAGGTGACGACCGGGAGGTGCTCCGTGAGGGCGCGGTACTTGGCCTCGATCTCACGCCGCCGGGCGTCGATCCGGTGTGGCTCCCCGACGTCGGCTGTGATCACGAGCGCGCCGGGCGCCTCGTCGTTCGGCCCGCCGAGCGGTGCCACGGTCAGCGAGACGGCGATCTCCTCGCCTCCTTTGCGCCGGTGAACCGCCGTCGGGACCTCGAGCCGCTCCGCGGCGTGCACGGCGACGAGCGCGGGCGCGACAACGTCCTCTCCGCCCAGGATCGCGAGAGGCTCGCCGACCGCCTCGTCGGCGCCGTATCCGTAGATGTCCTCCGCGCCCCGGCTCCAGCTGACGATCGTGCCTTCCGAGTCGACGGTGACGATCGCCTCCGAGCTGGACTCGCGCAGGGCGGCGAGCTCGAGGTCGAGGTGCGCTCGGGCCCTCGCCGTCTGGCGCCAGGTTGTCGACAGCCAGCCGGCGAGAGCGCCGACCGCGAGCCACGCGGGTAGTCCGATCAGAGGCGGGAGCGTGTCCTCGGTGACGAAGAAGTAGTGGAATCCCCAGCCGGCGGCGGCGACGGCGAGGCCGCTCCAGATGCCGCCCAGGGCGCCGGCGAGCGCGGCGATGAGGATGCCGGCGGCCACGGCGATGCCGGGCCGGCGGTCGGGCCAGTCGCTCGGGACGTAGACGGCAGCCTCCAGGATGACCCCGATCGCGATCGCAGCCACGCGGCGCGTTTGCGCGGAGGGGCTGGCCGCAGCCCTCTTCAGGGCTTCCATCCGAGACACGCGTGAGTGGTTCGGCTCTGCCGTGTCGGCTCCTTCCCCCCGGGCAGACTGCCGGTCCGAGGCCTCCACGGCATCACCCATTCGAGTTAGGCCGCGCTCACCGGCAGCCGTGTCGAGACAGAATACGCGAACCCTCGCCGAGATTCCGTGGCTCAGCCTCCTGCCGCCCGAGCAGCGGGCCCGCCTGGAGACTCCCTACGAGGATCCCGACGCCGACCAGTGGGACGCTCTCGTCGCCGCCGACCGCTCTCGCGAGGCCGACTTCGCCCGCCCGAGCAACGTGTCGCGGATCGTCAAGCCGCTCCGCGACGGTTCCCGTCGTCGGCGAGAGGGGCGGCCCGGTGTGTGCCGGGCCGCCCCTCCGACTGTTTCAGGGTCGGACGCGAACGACCGTGCCGGCCCCGGGGCCGAACACGGTGCCGGTCGTGACGTTGAGCGTCCCGTCGTAGCTGACCGCGACACCGCCGGGCGCCATGAGCGTCCCGGTGGCGAGCTCGGTCTTCGTCCCGCCCTTCACGGCGTACAGCGCGCCGATCGGCGGTGCGCCGAAGACCTCGACGGCGAGGAGGCCCTCCTTGACGATCTCGAGGACGTACATCGTCCCGTCGCGCCCGAAGGCGAGGTCGATCACGGACGTAAAGCCCGTCGCCACGGTGCGGCAGGGGCCGACGTTCGGGTTAGCCGGATCGCAGGTCGCGCCGACCGCGCCGGGCTCGATCCGCCAGATGCGCGACGCGCCCTTCGGGAAGGGGAAGCCCTTCAGCTCGGACACGTAGTACGCGCCGTCGGGGCCGATGGCCACGGCGGTCGGGACCGCCTCGGCGGGCACCGGGGTGCCCGGAGGAGGTCCGGGGAACGGGAGGCCGTCCGGCCACGGCACGAGCTCCGGCTTGAACCGGGCGACCGTGGTGATCTTCCGCCGCGCGTCGACCTTCAGGAGGTCGTTGCCCGCCGCGTCCGTGACGAGCACGCCCCCGCCGGCCAGCAGCGCGAGGCCGTTCGGGTTGGACTCGTCCGGGATCCCTTCCTGGTCGTCCGGGTCCGGATCGGTCTTCTGGTGGGCCGCGATGTCGACGGACTCGACGATCGCGCCCTTGCGGTTCAGGCGCACGAGCCGCCCGAATTCGCCTCCACCTTCCTCGGGAGGTCCGCTGAGCACGGCCCACACCTTGTTGAGCGACTTGAAGGCGACGTCCACCGGGCCGAGGCCCGCTTCCGGGTCGACCGGCAGGGTCGCGAACGTGCGGACCATCGGCGCGCCGCGACGCCGCGGCTCGACGAGCGTCAGCTTGCCGTTGCCGGACTCCGCGACGAGGACGCTCCCGCCACCCCCGGCGGCGATGCCGCGCGGGTTGTCGAGGCCCTCGACGAGGATTCCGCCTGAATCGGTCTTCGCCGACGCCGTCGAGGCGAAGACCGAGATGACGACGAGAATCGCCGCCGCTGCGCACAGCGCGTAGCGACTTCTTGCCACAGATACCCCTTCCTCAGTTGACTTGCTTTGCGACGCCGAACATCAGCAGTCGCGCATGCCGGGGTCAACTGTGCGTTCGGGTAGGCTGCGACCGGAGCAACCGCGCATGCGCTCGACACTGGCCGCACTCACGATCGGCTTCGTGCTCGCTCTCGCCGCGGGTTGCGGCGGAGACGATGCCGGGGCCGAGGGATGGGCCGGAGACGTGTGCTCGAGCGTGCAGGAGTGGCGGGAGAACCTCACCTCGCTCGTAGTCGACGCGCAGGCCGGCGGTCTCTCGACCGACTCGATCACGACCGCCGTCGAGGGAGGGGTGGAGGCGACGCGCCGCCTGCGCGAGCAGCTTCGGGACCTCGGGCCGCCCGACACCGAAGCGGGCGACGAGATCGAGCGCGAGCTCGACGAGCTCGCCGACCAGGTCGTCGGCGAGGTCGAGGCCGCGCAGGCCGAGGCCGAGGATCTCCCCGAGGACCAGAGCGTCCCCGAGCTGCTCGAGTCGCTGACGTCCATCGGCACCGGTCTCCAGTCCGTCGTGGGCGACGTCCAGGAGACGTTCGCCGACATCCAGGAGCTCGAGCCGGGCACGGAGCTCGAGGAGGCGTTCGAGAGCTCCGAGGACTGCCAGAGCCTGCGCGAGGATGGCAACTAGCCCACCGGCCGCGAGCCCGGCGCCTCGCCGGCTCGGGTCGCGTCTGACGCTCGAGGTCGCACTCGCGGTCTCCGTCGCGGTCGCTTTCGCCGACTCCTCGATCGTCGTTCTGGCGCTGCCGGAGCTCTACGTCGACTTCGAGACGACCATCCCGGGCATCTCGTGGGTGGTGACGGCATACAACGTCGCCGTCGTCGTCGCCTCGCTCGCGCTCCTGCCCCTCGTGCGCCGCGTCCGTCCGGCCTGGCTCGCCCTCGCCGGGCTCCTCATCTTCCTCGCCTCCTGCGTCGTCTGCGCCGTCGCCGACGACCTCGGGACGCTCATCGGCGGCCGCGTGGCGCAGGGTGTCGGTGCGGCGCTGCTGCTCGGGGCGTCGCTCCCGCTCTTCATGGCCATCGGCGACCGGCGTGAGCGGGCCATCGGGATCTGGATTGCCGCGGGGACGCTCGGGACCGCCGTCGGGCCGGCACTGGGCGGCGTGCTCACAGAGGCGTTCGACTGGCGTGCGATCTTCGTCGTGCAGGCGCCCCTCGCAGCGGCAGCAATCGTGGTTGCGCTCGACTCGCGCGCGCGGGCGCTCCCCCCGCCGTCGCCGATCGCCGATCGCATCCCGCTCGGCTCCGCGCTCGGGCTCGTCTTCACCTTCGCCGCGCTCGTGGGCGCCCTCTTCCTCGCCGTCCTGCTCGTCGTCACCGTCTGGGGCTACGGCCCGCTCGCCGGCGCGGCGATCGTGAGCGCGCTGCCGCTGGCCGCGCTCGCGGTGCGCCCGCTCTCGCGTCGACTTCCGAGCCCAGCCGACTTCGCCGGCGGCTCCGTCCTGCTCGCCGCGGGCCTGCTCGCGCTCGCGCTCCTGCCGGCGAGCGACCCGGCCTATGCGATCCCTGCGCTCGCGCTGGCCGGCGCCGGGCTCGGGCTCGCGCTCCCGCCGCTCACCCGGGCGTCCCTGCCGGACCACGGCGAGGTGATGCGCAGCGCAGTCGTCTCCGTCGGCGTGCGGCACCTCGGCCTCGTGATCGGGCTCCTCGCCGTCGCACCGCTGCTCGCCGCCGAACTGGACGAGGCGGAAGACCGCGCGACGATCAACGCCACCGCGGTGATCCTCGACGCGCCGCTGCCGCTTCAGACCAAGATCCCGGTCGCGCTCGACCTCTACGACGAGTTCCAGGCGTCCCCCGAGGGGGAGATCCCCGACCTGGCCGGGCCGTTCGACGAGCACGGCGCCGATGACGACGAGGTCGTGCGCGAAACGCGCGACACCCTCCTCGACGAGGTGCAGGCGGTGCTCACGCGTGCGTTTCGCTCGTCCTTCACGCTCTGCGCCGTCTTCGCGCTTCTCGCCGGCGCCTCGGCGGTCGCCTTTGCCAGGAGGGTCGAGGCGTGAGCCGCGCGCGCCAGGGATACCTCGGGCTCGGCGCCCTCCTGGTCGTCGCCGTGGTCCTGATCGCGATCGAGCTGAGCAGAGGCGCGCTCGACTTCGGCGAGTCGACTGCCGCCGACCCCTGCGTCGCGCGCGAGCCTTTCCCCGGCGACGGCTTCGAGGCCACGCTCCAGCGGATCGCGCTCGACGGCCTCGACGGCGCCGCGTGCGAGTTGGACACGACCCGCGAGGAGCTCGTGCTGTCGTTCGACTCCCAGCTCGGAGGCGACGTCGAGTGGGATCAAGAGACCCTCGAGCGGGCCCTGCGCTCCGGCCTCGAGGAGGCGATCGCCGACGCGGAGGAGCGCGGGTCGATCGGAGGCCTCGAGGCAACCATCCTCCGGGAGCTGGTCTCGCGCGCTCCGCTCGACTGGTTGCTCGAGGGAGGCGGCGACCTCGCCGACCTCTTCGGCGGGATCTTCGACCGGCGGTGACCCGAGGCGCCCGGGCGCCGTATGGAGAGCATGAGGGAACCTTTCGCGGAGCGACCGGGTCTGAAGGGCATGCGGATGCTCGTGCCGGTCGCGGCTTTCCTCCTCGTTCTCCTGGTTGCGGCCTGCGGCGCGGGTGAGCCGGGGGCGGTCGGGGGGAGCACCGGCGCGACTGACGACGCGCCGCCGCCGACCGTCCCGGCTCCCGATCCGACGCAGCTCTACGAGGCGGACGGGACCGTGCTCGAGGATGCCGACCACGGCCCGGAGCTTTGTCTCGGCGGAGTCCTCCTTTCGCTTCCGCCGCAGTGCGGCGGTGTGCCTCTCGCGAACTGGGACTGGAACGCGGTCGACGGCGAGCAGTCCGGCTCCGGCACGACCTGGGGCGAGTTCCACGTCGTCGGCACCTACGACGATGGGGTCCTCACCGTCACGGAGGTCGGGCCGGCGGACCCCGACGGGCTCGGGATCGGCCAAGGGACCGTCCGCAGCTTCGCCACCTCGTGTCCGGAGCCCGCCGGGGGCTGGCCGGCCGCCGAGTGGGGAGTCGCGTTGGATGAAGACTTCACCGCCGGCGCGAGCATCGCCCGGGCGCGGCCGGATCACGTCGCCCTGTGGGTCGACTACGGCGGCGATCTCACGCCCGAGGAGGTCGACCAGATGATGGTCGACGGCGAGCCGATCGCCAAGATCATGAACGTCGTCGTGACCGGGGACGTGGCCGAGACCGAGGCCGCCATCCGCAAGGTCTGGCGCGGCCCGCTCTGCGTGGTGCAGCACGAGGGCAAGACGCAGAAGGAGCTCGCGGCCATCCGAGCCGAGGCCGAGCGCTTCATCCAGGAGGAGCTCGGGCTCGAGATGATCTGGTCGCAGGAAGGCGACGTCGGCCTGGCGGCTGAGGTGGGGGTCGTGATCGACGTCGGCGGCGCCGGCCAGGCTGCCCTCGACGAGCGCTACGGCCCCGGCATGGTCAAGCTCTTCCCCGCCCTCAGACCCGTCGAGTAGCGGGCTTCACCCAGCCGGTACCGGATTGCGCCCCGGCCGTTACCCAGCGAGCCTCCGGACGGGAGTACCGTCGGCTGCGCTGGGCCCCGGGTAGCGGCGCCCGGGGCCCTTCAATCGCGGAGCCCGGAGAAATGAGCGAGGGGCGGGTTTCCCCGCCCCTCGCGTTCGTTGCGTTCTGAGCTAGCGGTCTACTGGTCTGCCCAGTAGGCGCCCGCGCCGACCATCGGCCACTCGCGCTCCGGATCCGCCCGGTAGAGCGGGTTCATCGCGAAGTTCACGAGCCGGGCCGTGCCGGCGTTGTTCATCCCGTGGGCGACGAATGGCGAGCCCGGAGCCGTGGTCGCCTCCGAGTTCTGCCACATGCCCGCCAGGAAGAAGTCCGTCAGCGGGAGCCGCGCGTCCACCGAATAGGTCGCGGGCACCGCCGTGAACCAGCTCGGCGGGTCGACGATCGCCCTAGTCCTCGGCGGGATACGCGCCGGCGATCGGGCTGGCTGAGCCCTCGTTGAGCCAGCGGATGATGCCGCTGCGCCCGGCTCCGCCGTTCGTGCCGACGGTCAGGCCGGTCACCTCGGCGCCGGTGGTGAGGAAGCTCGCCCCACCTGTGCCCGAGCCCAGGTATCCGCCGCCGGCGGCGAAGAACGCCGTCAGGCGAGCGCGAGCCGTGGGCTGGGTCGTCCCGGGCCAGTTGCCGGTGTTCCAGATGACGTCGTAGTTCACCAGCGGATCCGTGAGGGCCGAGTTGAGCGTGGCCGTCGTCATGAAGTCCACCGGGAACTCGAGGTTCCGGAGCGACCAGACGTCCTGGTTCACCGCGCCGGTGAGTGCGAGGATCCGCGGGACCCGGTCGATCGGGTCGGTCGAGGACGGGAAGTCCTCGCTCACGATGCGGCGGAACAGCAGGCCGTTGTCACGGCCGGCCGTTGCGAGCTTGACCCGCGTCGCGGGGTCGGCCGCGAACAGCACCGTGCCTGCCGGCAGCGTGCCGCCCGTCTTCGCCGGGAACGCCGCCAGCGCCATCTTGGCGGTGAGCCCGCCGCCGATGAGCGCGTTCAGCGTCCGCACGGCCGTGGCCGAGTCGATCTCGAGCGCGTAGGCCTCGGCGCGACCGGGCTCGACGCCGCCGTCGGGCGTCGTCGTCTTGTTGATGCGGTTGGTCACCGGCGAGAAGTCCGCGTCGAGCGGGATCTCGGCGATGTCGGCGCCCCACAGGTAGCCGTGGCTCCAGGCCGCGGGCGGGGCGTAGAGGATGCTGATCCGGTCGGAGATGTCGACGCCGGCGTTGAGCGCGGTGTCGGCGAGCCCGCGGTGCGCCTGGTCCATCCAGACGACGTAGGAGCCCTTGTCGAACGTCTGACCGTCGAAGGTGGTCGTTGAGGCGGAGCGTGTCCACCTCGATGCCGTTCCGGAGCAGCCAGTCGACGAGGCGCTTGGCCTCGGCGTTCGACCGCTGGCCCGTGTCGACCGGAATCACGTACGCGGTCGGGAACTCCTTCATCCAGTTGTTGTCCACGTCGAAAGGCGGATCGCAGCAGTCGACGCGGGGCTCGCCCTCGACGCCGCGGCGATAGCGCTCCGCCTCGTCGTAGAGCATCTCGTTCCGGTTCGCCGACACGTACTCGAGCGACGAGGTCGTGACGACGTACTGGGCCTGGTAGGCGCCCAGCCGCCCGCGGGTGTGCGTGGTCGAGCCGGGCAGGCCGCAGCCGGTGCCCGTCGAGTTGCACATCTCGACAGTGGAGCCGTCGAGCCCGACGTGCTGTGCATACATCGGCGTGTAGAACGGGCCCCAGTCGTCCCAGCTCTCGGCGACCGCCGGGCCGGGCAGAGTGCCGTCGTCGCAGACGCCGCCTTCACCGGCTGGATCGGGATCGCTTCCGTCCTCGCACCAGTGGTTGATCGGGCGCGTGACGTTCAGGCCGACCGACGTGCATTGCCGCCTCGTTGAAGTCGATGCGGTCCTGGTTCCACTTGAGCCAGAGGTCGTACTCGATGCTCGGGTTGTGCGGCTTCGTGGTCGCCTCGATCAGCGTCGGGGTGACGTAGCCGTGCAGGTCGAGCACCTCGACCGGCAGCCACTCCTGGATGAGCGCGACCGTGGCGCTGGACCTCCGACTGCGACTGCGTCAGGAAATCGCGGTTCATGTCGAAGCCGTTGCCGTTCGCCCGCGTGCCTGCCACGCGGCCGTCGGGGTTCTGGATCACGTTGAAGACGAGGATGACGTGGTTGAGGATGTCGTCGAACTTCGGGTTCGCGCCGTACGGCGTCGTCGCGAGCTCCTTGATCAGCTGCATGTTCGACTCGACGCCCTCGTACTCGTTCCCGTGGATGGCGCCGTTGACGAAGACGGGAACCTTGATTTCGTCGCCCCACTCCTCCAGGAGCGCCTGCGCGCGGGCCGGGTCCTCGAGCGCGATGCCCCGGTACTTGACCCAGCGGTTGTAGTCCTGGATCTGCTGCGGCGTGTCCATCGCGTTGAACACGACGCCGTAGAGCGGCCGGCCGAGGGCCGACACGCCGATGCTCGACGGTCATCCGGTCGCCGAGCTGCGACGCCTCGATCTGTCCAGCGTGCAGCCGATCGCGTAGTACGGAATGTGCGGGAAGCTCCCGACCGGGTCGGTCGGGTCGGTTCCGTCCGGAAGATTCTCGGCCGCGTCCGGGACCGGGGTCCCACACCAAGGCGGCGTCAGCTGTGCGCTCGCATTGCCCACCAACCCGAGTGAAACGGTGAGCGCTGCGAGAGCCAGCAGGACCAGCCTTCTCAGTCTGCCTGGCAAGTAGAGCACCTCCTCATAGGTACGAACGAAGTTCGTTGCTGCCTCTCATGAAGCGGCGCGGTGTCGGAGAACGACGGGTCGAGAAGACCGTGAGAACGTTCCACTCGTCCCGGCGCACGCGCGGCACCCCCTCCATCGCCGCAAGATCCAATAGGCCATTGAAAACCTCTGTGGAAGGCATGTCAACCCGGATTCGTCGCCTGTGGAGCCGATGCCGGCCGGGCGTACCGGAATCCGGGCTGCATCTGAGGACGTTCCAGGTCCCGCGCACGCAGGCGACGCACGTGAAGCTCGTCGTCCTGAGCAACCAGTGCACGGGCAACCCGGACTTCAACGGTGAGCAGGACAACGACCCGCGGTCCACGACCAATGCATCGAGGCCGGCCGGCTTTGAAGCCGGGCTACGAGCCGTTCGCGTCGAACACGGCGCTGCGCGCCTGCGAGCCGCCGTAACGGCGCCGCTCGGCGATCTCGATCGACGTGATCGTGTCGGGGCGAAGCCAGCGGCCGCGGATGCGAGGCCACTCGGCGGTCGCCGCGAGCCGGTCTGCCATGTCCTTGGCGCAGGCCTCGGCCTCGGGCTCGGTATGGAACGAGTCGAGCTCGACCCAGTCGCCGCCCTCCATGTTGAGGACGACCCGGTAGAGCCGCTCTTCGGTCCAGGTGTCTTCCGGTGTGCTCATTGCGCTTTGGTATCGGCCGAATGCGGCCTGGGCTGGAGTCCCGGCGCTACTGGGAGAGCCGCGCGCGGAAGGTGAACGCGCGGCCGTCGTCCAGCGGCCTGCCGAAGCACGAGTAGGACGGCGGCCCGAAGTACGTCCAGCAGGCCAGCCGCGTGCTGCCGTTCGAGAGGGCGAGGTCGACGCGCTTGATCGTGCCGCGCCCGAAGCCGATCAGCGGGTTCGACTGCCCGGACGCGCTCTGCTTCAGGTACCGCACGGCGACCGAGTTGTCCGTGCGCACGATGACGAGCGAGGCGCGCGCACCGTTGGGCGGGAGCGTGATCCAAAGCCGGAGCTTCCCGGTCTTCGAGGCGCGCTTGCCGGGGACGAACGAGAAGTACCGCGTCGCGAGGTGGTTGATCCTCCAGGACTGCGTCGCCGCGCCGCGCTGGCTGGGGCCGAGGCCCCATGTCCGTGACGACGGGGTCGCCGGGTAGCCGGCAGTGCTCGCGTCGGCGTAGTCGAGGCGCCGGTTCGCGACGCCGAAGCGCGCGAACACGTCCGCGAAGACGAGGCCGCGCTCGGTGAGCTCCTTGCGCACGGCGAGGAGCGAGTAGTCGTCGGCAGGCTCGTCGCCGTCCGTGTTCGGGTCGGGGTCGAGGCTGTCGGCGCGCTCCCAGATCTCCCGCAGGATGGCCGGGTCGCCCGCACCAACCTTCTCCTGCAGGTAGCGCCAGTAGATCCACGCGCCGTACTCCGAGTCCCCGAAGCCGCCGCGATCGAGCGACACCGCGGGGTGCGTGAGCGGGCTGAAGTAGTCGAGGAAGAAGACGTTGTCGTCGATCAGCGGATAGACGGTCTCCTCCATGTTCGTCGCCGTGCCCTCGAGGAGCCAGACGTCTTCCTGCCAGTCGTAGGCGAACTGCGAGGCGTGGTGGAACTCGTGCGCGGCCGTAACCTCGAGGAACTCCTGCGGCGTGTGCGCGGTCCCGAACTGGTCGGGTGGTAGTCGTTGTCGAGGACGCAGTAGGCCGACACGGCGAAGATCTCGGGAGACTCGCGGTTGGGGTCGTCCGAAGTGCAGTAGCCGAAGACGAGGTCGTCCCCGACGTCGTCGAGGTAGACGTCGAACTTCGCGTCCAGGCCGTTGTCGTTCGAGGTGAAGTCGGAGAGCGGGGCGCGGTAGCCGAGGACGCCGATCTCCTGGGCCCAGACGTTCTCGAGCGTGGCCAGGGCGAGCTCCGCGTAGTTCGGGACCCCGTCGAGGTCGTCGTCGGTGGGGTCGGGCGCGTCGGGGTCGCTGGGGAAGTCGACCCAGTGGACGCAGAGCTCCACGCCGGGGATCGCGCTGCAGGTCGGGCTGTAGATCGACTCGGGGTGAGTCCAGCCGTTTCCGATCTCGACGTCGCCGCCCGGCGGCCGGGCCAGGATGCGCGTCGCCTGGCGGCGCTCGGCGCCTGCCAGGTCGTCCACGCGCAGGGCGAGGTCGCGGAGGTACAGAGTGACGTCGTGGCGCCCGGCCCGCTCGACGTCCCCGAACTCCTCGCGCACCTCCGGGAGCTCGAAGACGCTCGCCGCGCGCTCGAGCGCGTACTCGGCCTCGGTGAGCTCGCCGGTCTCGAGCGCGTCGGTCAGCGCGTCATCCGGTGCCGGTGCGAGCGCGGGGAGGGGCCGGGGCTCCTCCTGCGCCGAGGCGAGAGGCGCGAGAACGAGCGCGGACACGGCAAGGAACGCCGTGAGGCCGAGCAATCTCAAAGATGGTGCCGCCTGCCGCATTGTAGATTCGGTCAACTGTAGCCATCCATCGGCAACGACAGAAGCGGCCGTTAGAGTGGACTTCGTATGAATGTCGTGTCCCGCACCGTCCCCGACACGCGCACGATCGAGGTGCTCGACCACGGTTTCGTCCGGCTGGACGACTCGATGGCGAGCGACCTCTCGGTCGTCAACGCCGCGCGGGTCAGCTTCGCCCGGCGCAAGGAGGAGATGGACGACTCCGACCGCGGGCTGATCCGCTTCCTTCTCCGCGAGCGGCACGGGACGCCCTTCGAGCACAACGCCTTCCGGTTCCACGTCCGCGCCCCGATCTTCATCGCGCGCGAGTGGTTCCGCCACCGCGTGGGGTCGTTCAACGAGTTCAGCATGCGCTACGCCAAGGCGACCGACGACTTCTACGTGCCGGAGGCCGACGACGTGCGGACGCAGGTCGGCAAGCCCGGCTCGTACTCGTTCGAACCGGTCGACGCCGAGCTCGCCGAGACGACGCGGGAGGAGCTGCGGGCCGTCTACGACGCGGCCTACGCCGCGTACGAGCGGCTGGTGGAGCAGGGAGTCGCGCGCGAGCTCGCCCGTGCGGTGATGCCCGTCGGCTCCTACACCGAGTTCTACTGGACGGTCAACGCACGCTCCCTGATGAACTTCGTCTCCCTGCGGGCTGCCGAGACGGCGCAGCGCGAGATCCGGCGCTACGCCGACGCGTGTGAGCAGTTCCTCGCCGAGGAGATGCCCGTCACGTACGAGGCGTTCGTCGACGCCGGCCGCGTCGGGCCCTGAACCCTAGATCTCGGGAATCTCGGCGGCGAGCAGCGGAGGCGGCTCCTCGTCGCGCGCGCCGATCGAGATGACCCAGGCGTCGAAGTCCCGGAAGCGGTACGAGACGGTCATGCGCACCGTCGTCTCGTCCTCGCCGACCGAGAAGTAACCGCAGGTCGCAGCCCACTCGCCGTCGCGCTCGAGCCAGAGCGCATAGAACTCGTCGTCGGCGACCTTGGGAAGGCCGGAAACCTCGAGCACGAGCTCGACGTTGCCGCTGTCCGGGTCACGCTCCCCGACCTCGACGATCGCGGCGGCTCCTGGAGCCTCGGCCGTCGGCGCGAAGTCGACCGCGTAGTCGGCGGTGAAGTCGTCCGCGGTCCAGCGGCCGATGCCGAACGCGAGCGCGGCAAGGAGGACCGCGAAGGCGACCGCGACCGCGAACCGCCGCCGCGTCGGCCGGCGGCGCTCGAGCGGGACGGCGGCGACGGCCTGCGTGAGCGAAGCCGGAACGTCATGAGGCGGCGCCGGAACGCTTCGCAGCATGGCGTCGACGCGGCTGAGCTCCTCGAGCTCCTCCGGCGGCAGGTCACTGCCGACGAGCTCTCGCAGGTCCATGGGCTCCTTCATGCCCTCACCTCGTCTAACAGACCGGCCAGACGGGCCAGCCCGGTGCGCGTGCGCGTCTTCACCGTGCCCAGCGGGACGTCGAGGTAGCTCGCGATCTCCGTCTGCGAGAGCCCGCTCCAGTACGCGAGCTCGAGCACGGCCCGCTCGCGCTCGGGAAGCTGCTCCAGCGCGGCGTGGACGCGCCACGTGAGCCAGGCGCTCTCCGCCTGCTCCTCGGGCGTGGCGTCGGCGGAGGCCTCCTCCGGAACCTCGACGACCGGCTCGCGCCGCTGGCGTGCCCGGTCGATGATGGCGTGCCGCGCCACCGCGTAGAGCCAGGCCGAGGCCGAGCCGCGCTCGGGCTTGTAGCTGCGGGCCGAGCGCCAGACGGCCGCGAACGTCTCCTGCGCGGCCTCCTCGGCCCGCCCGTTGTCGCCCAGCTGGCGCAGGGCCATCGCGAGCACCGGCCGCGCGAAGCGCCCGTACAGCTCGGTGAACGCGTCCCTGTCGCCTCCGGCGACGCGTTCGATCAAACGCGAGTCGCTCTCGGCGGTTGCCACTAGTGCAGACATACCCGATCCGGGATACGAAACACAAGCCCCGACCGGATTGTTGCCGGGCGGTTAACGCCGGTCAGGTCAGCAGCCGGCCGCCGTCCACGACGAGTGTCGAGCCGGTCACGAAGGGCGCCCGCACGAGGTACGCGACCGCCTCGGCGATGTCCTCGGGCGTGCCGATGCGGCCGAGGACCGTCTCGGCTGCGCGGCGCTCTTCCTGCCCGGCCTCGACGGCCACCGGCCCGGGCGCGATGCCGCACACGCGGACGTCCGGTGCGAGTGCGCGGGCAAGCACGCGCGTCAGCATCGCCTGCGCCGCCTTCGCCGCGCAGTGCGGCGCGAAGGACGGCCACGGCTGGTAGGCGGCGACGTCCTCGAGGAGCACGATCAGCCCGAGGTCGGACTCGCGGAGGTGCGCCGCCGCCGTCTGGGCGAGGAAGAAGCTCCCCTTGGCCGTGGCTCCGAAGGCGGCGTCCCAGTCCTCCTCGGTGACGGCGTCGACGGGCTGGGGCACAAAGCCCTCGCCGGCCGCGTGGACGACGAGATCGAGGCCGCCCAGCTCGTCCGCTGCGCGCTCGACGAGGGCGCGGACGGCTGCGGGGTCGGCAAGGTCGCCGTCGCGCCGGCCTGCGGCGAGCACGCGGAAGCCGTCAGCCTCCAGGCGGCGTGCGATCGCGCCGCCGACGCGCCCGGTGCCGCCGGTGACGAGGGCTGCGTGGGAGTCGCTCACGCGGGGAACGATAAGCTCCCGCGCGCAAAGCCGAGCAACCGGAAAGGGTGAGGATGGCGACGTTGGCTTTCAACCGGGAGGAGATCGCGGCCCGCGAGCTCAAGCCCGAGCTCCTCGAGATGGACGGCATCTCCCGCGCCTCGGTGGAGGCGCACTACAAGCTCTACCAGGGCTACGTGGCCAAGCGGAACGAGATCCTGGCGAAGCTCGGTGAGGTCGACCTCGCCGCGGCGAACCAGGTCTACTCGGAGATCCGAGCGCTGAAGGTCGACCTCACCTTCGCGATCGGCGGCGTCAAGAACCACGAGATCTACTTCGAGCACCTCGGCGGCGGGGGCGGCAGCCCCGACGGGGCGATCGGCGACCTCATCGACCGCGACTTCGGGAGCGCCGACAACTGGCGCGCCGACCTGAAGGCGACCGGCATGGCCGGGCGCGGCTGGGCCTGGACGGCTTACGACTGGGACGAGCAGCGGCTCTTCAACTATGTCGGGGACGCGCAGAACACGTTCCCGATCTGGAACGCGACGCCGCTCGTCGCGCTCGACGTCTACGAGCACGCGTACTTCCTCGACTACCAGACCGATCGCGCCTCCTATATCGATGCGTTCCTCGAGAACCTCGACTGGGGTGTCGTCAACGGCTGGGTCGAGGCGTACGCTATCCACTCATAGTCGACGTTCTCCTCATCGCTGCGGGCTACATCCTCGGCAGCATGCCGTGGGGGTACTGGCTCCCCCTCGTTCTGCGCCGGGTCGACGTCCGGACGCTCGGGAGCGGCAACGCCGGCGCGACGAACGTCTGGCGCACGCTCGGATTCAAGATGGGGCTCGCGGTCGCGCTCCTCGACATCGCCAAGGGCTCGGTCGCGGCGGTGCTGGGCCTGTGGCTCGGCAGCGACCTCGTCGGCGTGCTCGCGGGCGTCGCCGCGATGGTCGGCCACTGGCGCCCGCTCTTCCTCGGCTTCGCACGCGGCGGCAAGATCGTGGCGACGACCGGCGGCGTGGCCCTCGCGGTTGCGCCGTTTGCCGCGCTCTCCGCGGCCGGGGTCTGGATCCTCCTCTTCCTCGCCTTCCGCTACGCCTCGGTGTCGTCGATGGCGGCGGCCGTCTCGCTTCCGCTCTTCGCCTGGCTCTACGGCGCGTCGTGGCCGGTGCTCGCGTTCACGGCCGGGGCCGCGCTCGCCATCATCCTGCTCCACCGGACGAACATCCGGCGGCTCTTCGCCGGCGAGGAGCACAGGATGGCTCTCCGCCGCCCGCGCCTTGGCGCGTCCAAAGCCGTGGGCGCCCGCCTCGAGCCCAAGTAACAGAGTGTTACTTGGAGGGGCTCAGACGGCGCGGAGCCAGTCGCCGAGCTCGGTGTGAGCGGGCGAGTGGCCGCCGTTCGCAAGCTCCGCGCGCAGCTCGCCCACGGTCCCGAAGCGCTCGGCGAGCACGTCGTGGTTGTGGATCGTCTCGAAGTTGACCTGGCGGGCCATGACGAAGTCCTCGTCTCGAAGCTCTCCGTAGGCGTCGAGCGCGCTCTTCACCATCAGCCGGACGGAGTCCTCGACGAAGCGGGGGGAAAGGTGCGCGTGCTCGACGACGAAGAGCTCGTCCGGGCGCTTGAGGAGCTCGTAGATCGGCGAGCTCATCGACTGCTCCACGATGTCGACCAGATCTTCCGCGTCGAGCCGGAGCTCGGTGCCCAGGTAGAGGGTCCCACGCCCGCGCTGGTTGTGCGTGGCCAGCGGGACGAGCTCGAGGATCCGCTCGATGTCCACGTCGGCGAAGCCTGCCTCGCCGAGGCGCTCGGCCGCCTGGTCGCGGACGAGCCCCTGCGCGCACGGGCAGGCGTTGATGCCCGTGGCCTCGACGCCGACGAGCCGCCGCGACGCCGTCCGCGAGGCGGCGGCGATCCCGAGGAGCGAGACGAGCTCCTGTGTCCGGAGCCCGGTGACCGGCGTCGAGCGCTCGATCGGATAGCGCGCCGCGATCCTGACCTCGGCGCGGAGCGCGTCCTGGCGCGCGACGATGTGGCGCGCGATGTGCTCGGCGAGCCGCTCGACGAGCAGCATCTCGCCGATCACGAGCTCGTCGATCGCCTCCTCGAAGAGCTCCGGGAAGCGCGACATGTGCACGCCCTTCTGGGCGGGATCGAGGTCGACGAAGCAGTCGATCTCGGCCGAGACGAGCGCGTCGCTGCCGCCGTGCTGCATCCGCACGGCCTTCTGGACACCGGTCACGCCCGCGCGGGAGAGCCCGAGCTGCACGTCGGGGACGGACGCCTGGAGATCCGCTGTCGCGGTTACTCTCCGCTCCACCCGGCGAAACGTAGCACCCCGTGACATGACCAACGATCGCCAATATGCCGAGCTGGTCTCGGTCGCCTGCCACGACATCCTCACCCCGCTGGCGACGGTCTACGGCTTCGCGCGGACGCTCGAGCGGGTCGAGCTCGAGCCGCCTTCGGACCGCTACGTCGAGATGATCGGCGCCGCGTCGTCGCAGATCGACGATCTCGTCGACCAGCTCAGGCTTGCCACGCGCATCCAGCTCGGCCTCTACAAGCCGGTCCTGGTCGAGACGGACTCTCTCGAGCTCGCACGGGGGGCCGCCGAGCGGCTCGAGGAGGGGCGGGTCGAGGTGTCGGGTGAGGGATCGGCGGTGCTCGTCGACCCGGATCCCACGGCGCGCGCGCTTGCTCAGCTCGCGCGCGCGGCCGCCCGGTTCGGCGGCCACGACACGGTCACGATGCAAGTGGCCGGCCCGGTGCTGACGATCTCCCCGCTCTCCCGCCCGGCGGAGCCTGTCGTGCTCGGAGAGGAGCTGCGGGAGCTCGCCGCCCCCGCCGCTGCCATGCTCGTGCGCGCGCTCGAGGGGACCCTCGAGGCGCGCGACGAGACTCTTGTGATCCGGCTACCTAGCGGTTCCTGAACGGATCGACGTAGACGTCGTCGATCTGCCACTTCGCTGCGAGCCCGACGGGCCGGAAGCGGAAGGCGACCGCGAGCTCGCCGTTCGGGTCCAGGAGGGACACCAGGTCGGCCACGACGAGGCCCGGGAGCGACGGATGCCAGTTCGAGCCGCCGGTGTGCACGCCGGCCGGCAGCACCAGGACCTTGCCCGTGAGCGGGTTCTCGACCAGCGCCTCGACGAGGAGGCTCGAGAGAACGATCGACCCACGGTTCTTGGCGAAGTACCGGAACGTCGGGTGCAGGAGCTGGACGCACATGGGGCGCGTCGTCGCGGTGCTGCCGGACGGCAGGTAGAGCGAGCGCGTGTCGCTCTTGCCGCCGACGAAGAAGGACTCGTTCCCGGCCTCGACCCTGGCGCCGCCGGTCAGCGTCCAACCGGTCGCCCCGGACTCGAGGTTGCCGTTGGGCGCGAGCACGTACCGCATCGGGTCGAGCCAGCGCAGGAACGGCTGCGACGCCGTCCGGCCTTCACAGCCGACTGCCGAATCTCCGAACGAACCGGCCTGTGCGGGCGCCGCAACAGCAAGCGCGCACAACGCAACGAGACCGCACCGCAGAAAACCTCTCTTCACCGCAATTCCTCCCTGGCCGCTGGTCATCTCAGTGTTGGGAACGCCGAACGGCGCGCCATCCCTCGTCGGAGGGAACCGCGTTGATCACCCCTTCGAGGGAATCCCGCGTGTAGCTCAGCCCCGACACTCCAGGGAGATGTCCGTGGCGACGCCCACTGCGGCCGACCTCGATCCCGAGGCCGGCGGGCTCATCGAGGACGCGCGTGCGCGCGCGTCCGAACGGCTGGCGGCGAGAGACTCGCGCGCCACGCTGTTGGGTGCCCTGGCGTTCGTCGCGGTGGCCGTCCCGTTCGCCTTCCTCGCGCCTTCTGACCGGGCCGTCGAGCCGGGCGTGCTCCTCCTGCTCGTGGTCGCGTACGCGCTCGCAGCGCGCGTGGAGTTCGAGGTCGGCTCGGGCTTCGCGGTCCCCACGCAGATCGTCTTCGTCCCCATGCTCTTCCTGCTCCCGGTCGCCCTCGTCCCGCTCTGCGTGGCGGTCGGATTCCTCCTCTGCTCGTCCGCCGACTTCGCGCGCAAGCGCGTCCACGGCGAGCGCGCGCTGCTGGAGGTGTTCAGCGCGTGGCACGCACTCGGGCCCGCCCTCGTGCTCGCGATCGCAGGCGAGCCGGCGCCGACCTGGGACGTGCTGCCGCTGCTCGCGCTCGTGCTCGCCGCGCAGTTCGCCTTCGACTTCGCCAGCTCGTCCGTGCGCGCCCAGGTGGCCTTCGACGTTCCCCGTTCGCGCGCAGCTCCGGCTGACGGCACCCGTCTACTTCGTGGACGCGGCGCTCGCGCCGGCCGGTTTCCTCTTCGCAGTCGTCGCCTACGACGAGCCGTTCGCGATCCTGCTCGTCGTCCCGCTGCTTGCCCTCTTTGCCTTCTTCGCGCGCGAGCGTCACAGCCGGATCGACCACGCGCTCGAGCTCAGCCACGCGTACCGCGGGACGGCATTCCTGCTCGGCGACGTCATCGAGGCCGACGACGCCTACACCGGCAGCCACAGTCGCGACGTCGTCGAGCTCGTCGTCGGCGTCTCCGCCGAGCTGGGCCTGGACGCGCGCTCTCAGCAGGACGCCGAGCTGACTGCGCTCCTCCACGACGTCGGAAAGATCCGGATCCCGGCCGAGATCATCAACAAGCCAGGGAAGCTCACGGACGAGGAGTGGGAGGTCATGAAGTCCCACACCGTCGAGGGCGAGCAGATGCTCGCCAAGATCGGTGGGCTCCTCGGTCGCGTCGGACACCTCGTCCGCTCGTGCCACGAGCGCTGGGACGGCAAGGGCTATCCGGACGGCCTCGCCGGCGAGGATACTCCGCTCGTCGCGCGCATCGTCTGCGCCTGCGATGCCTACAACGCGATGACGACCGACCGCCCGTACCGCAAGGCCCGCTCGGCCGAGGAGGCCCTCCACGAGATGGAGGTCTGCGCGGGCACGCAGTTCGACCCGGACGTCGTCGCGGCGCTTGCCGTGGTCGCTCTCCGCGGCTAGCGGGATCCTCGTAGCCGTCTCCTGAGGGCCGCGTCCTAGGTCGGGGCACCTTTTGGGTGAACCGGCGCTTGATCCCTCGTTCGTGGCCCCAGGCGCCGCCGCCGTCGGTCGATCTCACCAGTGCATGAGCCGCCGCACTCTGTCCGTTCGCCCCTACCCGCGTTCGCGCCGGGGAGCAGCGGTCGCCGCCGCCTTTGTCGCCATCTCCGCCGCACTCGTGGCCGCCGGCCCAGCGTCGGCCGCCGCGCCCCGTCCCGCCAAGCCATCGCCCCTCCGTGTCGTCTCCACGTCCACCGACACGGTCGTCCTTGCCTGGAAACGGACCGCGCGCCGCTTCGCCGTCTCGAAGAACTTCCGCCGCCAGGCCGTCGTCCGCACCCGGGTCTACACGTTCCGCGACCTCCGCTGTGGGCGCTCGTTCCGGTTCGGCGTCCGTGCGATCAACCGCGCGGGCCGGGTCTCCCGGTCCGCCAGTATCAGCGCCCGGACGCGCCCCTGCCCGCCCGTAGACGGGCCGCCCGTCTCCGTCCACGCTCCGGCCCTGACCGGGATCGCCGCCGTCGGCGCAGTCCTCACCACGTCGGACGGGACGTGGGGAGGCGCCGCGCCCATGGTCTACGCGTACGAGTGGCTCCGCTGCGACGCCACGGGCTCGCCCTGCGCGCCCATTACCGGCGAGGCGTCCTCCACGTACGTCGTCTCGGCCGCGGACGACGGCTCGCGCCTCCGCGCGCGCGTGACCGCGACCAACGCCCTCGGCTCGGCCGACGCGTTCTCGGCGGCCAGCGGGGTCGTCGGCGCCGCGCCGCCCCCTCCGCCTCCGCCCCCTCCGCCACCGCCACCCACCGCCGGGATGTGCACCGGCACCGACATCAGGTACACGTCGACGGCTTCGAGCGCGCAGATCGTCTTCGACCTCGGGTCGGGCTCCTATGCCTGCGGCCGCTTTGCCAACGGCGACTGGTACGTCGTCGGCCCCGCCGTGATCCGACAGATCACGCCGGCCATCGTCGGCTCGGGCTCGAGCCTGCGCCACGGCGTCGACGTGAACCCGGCGGTGACGTCGGGGAACGCCCAGCGCTGGGACGGCCGCCTCGAGGGCGTCCAGAGCCCCTCCGTCTCCTTCCCCTACACGGCGCAGCCGGGGCAGTCGATCGTCAAGTACGTGTCGAACAACCCGGGCGGCGAGTGCCCGGATCGGCGCTGCGGTCGCTTCGCGGCCGTCCTCACCGTGCTCGGCTCCGCTCCCGCCAGTCCGGAGACGACGTTCCGCCCGCCCTACTGGGGCTCGTACAAGCCGCTCCTCTCGACGAACGGCCTCGACCTCAGCCTGCTCAGGCGACTGAGCTCGAGCGCGGTTCCGGCGAAGATCAGCCGGAGCGAGGCGATCCTCCGCACGGCGCATTTCCGGCTCGACAACAGCCCGAGCTCGGTCGCCGCCGGCGGCGAGCTGGAGCCGGTGGACGCCTTCCACGAGGGCAATGCCTGGGGTGCGAACGTGCTCCGGGCCGATTCCGAGGTCGCCCTCTGGCTCATGCTCGACAACGCGTGTGGCAACCCGCCTTGCTCGGCGGCCGCCGACCAGGCGGCCAAGCTGCCGGTGCTGATCGGCTTCGTCCAGAACGGGATCGACCTCTGGGCGGGGACGCGGGGCGGCCTCAACCTCACGCGCGGCGGCGGCGGCAACTCCGCCGGCAAGCTCTTCGTCGAGGTCTTCGCCGCGACGTTCCTGCGGAACGCGCAGATGGCCGCCGACATCGCTGCGGCTCCCGAGCGCAACTTCTGGGAGACCTACAGCCTCTACCGGGGCGTGAACGGCAGGGCGCTCTGGGGCCAGATGTGGCACAACGGCGACTTCGAGGCGTGGGAGGACTCGTACTGGGACGATCTCGACGCCTGCTCGAACTGCAACACGCGCGACCCGTACGGGCTCGTCGACGGCGGCGCCCGGCCGGGGAGCTCGTACCAGCGCTCGACGATGCTGCCCACGAAGTACATGGCCCTCGTCCTCCGGCTGATCCCCCAGACGGCCGCCTACTGGCCCGACCAGCACGAGACCGTCATAACGGACTACGCCGACCGAGTGGTCGCCGCCGGCGCGCTCACGATCCCGGACGCCTGCGCGACGAAGCAGGGCACGTACGGTGTCAACTACGGCCCGAATGCCCAGGGCGGCTGCATCCGGGGCGCGGGCCGCGTGCCGCAGTACCACGGGGACACCGTCGACGGCGAGGGCACGGGCGCGCGCCGCAGCGTCTTCGGCGACCAGATGTGGGACGCGTACCGCTGAGCCGGCGGCCGTCCCCGTCTACCTGAGCAGCCGCGACAACCGGCGGTCCTTGAGGACCCGCCC
Organism: uncultured Actinomycetes bacterium; assembly: GCA_963839745.1. Lineage (GTDB taxonomy): Bacteria > Actinomycetota > Thermoleophilia > Gaiellales > Gaiellaceae > JAIBJN01. Next base: position 20,730 of record CAWIWC010000009.1, on the reverse strand, counting down.
GCCGGTCTGGCAGTCGGGGCAGTAGAAGATCGTGTGCTCCTCGAAGTCGACCCGTGCGATCGGGGTGCCGCAGTTGGGGCACGGCTCGCCGAGCCGGTTGTGCACCTTGTACGCCTTCGCGTCACCGGCGCCCGCGAGACGGAGCTCGAGGCCGTAGGCCATCAGCTCGCGGATCGTCGCGGCGAGGCGCTCGATCTCCTCGTCGGAGAGGTCGGTGGTCAGCGCGTACGGCGAGAGCTTCGCCCGGTTGAGGATCTCGTTCGACCACGCGCGCCCGATCCCGGCGAGCGCCCGCTGGTCGCGGAGGAAGGGATGCAGCCGCCGGCCCTCGCGCCGGGCGATCTCGCCCAGCTCGTCCGCCTGGATGCCTTCCGCCTCAGGCCCGAGGTGCTCGAGCTCGGCCTCGATCTCCTCCGGTCGGAAGACACCGACCTTCGCGCGCTTCTTCGGGCCGCCCTCGGTGAGGATCAGCTCGCCGCCGTCCTCCAGCCGTAGCCGGAACGCGGGCGTCTTCGGTCCCTTCGCGCCGGGCTCGAGGAAGCGGACGCGGCCCGCGCTCATCAGGTGGATGTGGAGGACCAGCTCGCCGTCGTCGGTGGGGAAGAGGAGGTGCTTGCCGCGCCGCCGCGCGCCTGCGAAGCGCCGGCCCTCGAGCGCCGAGAGCGGCGGGTCGAACGTCTTCAGCGTGGCCACGTGGGCGGGGCCCGCCTTGGCGACCGGCGAGCGGGCGACCGGTTCGTCCAGCGTGCGGCGTGCCGCCTCTACCTCGGGAAACTCGGGAATAGTTCCTCCTCGTGGACGCGATCAATGTAGCCGTCACACGGGGAGGGCTCGTGGAGTCGCGCCACCTCGTGCACGCGGTTGTCGTGCGCGACGGCGAGGTCGCCGAAGCCTGGGGCGATCCGGGCGTCGTCAGCTTCGTCCGCTCCGCGGCGAAGCCGCTCCAGGCGCTTCCGCTCGTCCCGTTCGAACTGCCCGACGACGAGCTCGCGATCGCGTGCGCCTCGCACGAGGCGCTGCCGGAGCAGCTCGTCGCCGTCCGTGCGCTCCTCGCCCGCGCCGGCGCCGCGACCGAGGACCTCGAGTGCGGAGCCGAGCACGGCTCCAAGCTCCGCCACAACTGCTCGGGCAAGCACGCGGGGTTTCTCTTCCTCGCGCACCGGCGGGGCTGGTCGTCGGAGGGCTATCGCCTGCCGGAGCACCCGGTGCAGCAGAATGTCCGCGAGCTCGTCGCCGCGGCGGTCGGCAAGGACCCCGCGGACCTCGACACGGCCGTCGACGGCTGCGGCGTGCCGACCTTCGCGCTCTCCCTCGTCGAGATGGCGCGTGTCTTCGGCGCACTCGTCCGCGGGGAGCCCGCGGGCGCGGACGCCGTCGTGCGGGCGATGACTGCCCACCCGCAGCTGATCGGCGGGCCCGGCGCCGTCGACACGCTCGTCATGCGGGCGCTGCCGGGGTCGGTCGCCAAGCGCGGGGCCGAGGGCGTCCTGTGCGTCGGCCTCGCCGACGGCGCGGGCGTCGCGCTGAAGGTCGACGACGGCGCGAACCGCGCCGCCTACGCCGCGGCGGGCCTCGTCCTGGGCATCGCCGAGCTCAGGGAGCGGCCGGTCCGCAACAGCCGGGGTGAGACAGTTGGCACGATCTCGGCGACCGCCTGAAAATTCATACCCAACTTTTCCACAGTCGTTGTAGAATCCGCGGCCGGGTGCGGCTGTGAGCCGGGGGACGAGGAGATCTCGCCGGCTCTTTTCGTTCCGGTCGACAACGTTGCATGGGTAACGAGAAAGGCGGGTCAATGCTCCAGGTCGACATCTCCCTGCCCGAGATCGAAGAGCTCCAAAAGCTCGTCACGGAGGGCCAGGACAAGGGGTTCCTCACCTACGACGAGATCGTCGCGGGGCTCGAGGAAGTCGACCTCACCAAGGAGCAGGTCGAGGAGTTCTACACCTACCTGATCGACCACGGCATCGAGCTCGTCGAAGGGCTCGAGCACAAGGCGCCGCCTCACGACCAGCCCGCCCTCGCCGAGGAGGAGAAGGGCCCGAAGCTCGACCTGACCGTCGAGCCCTCGCTCGACTCGCTGCGGCTCTACCTGCGCGAGATCGGCAAGGTTCCGCTCCTCACGGCCGACCAGGAGGTCACGCTCGCCAAGCGCATCGAGCGCGGCGACATGGGCGCGAAGACCGAGATGATCGAGGCGAACCTGCGCCTCGTCGTCTCGATCGCCAAGGGCTACCTGGGCCGCGGCCTCTCGTTCCTCGACCTCATCCAGGAGGGCTCGCTCGGGCTCATCCGAGCGGTCGAGAAGTTCGACTACCGCAAGGGCTTCAAGTTCTCGACGTACGCGACCTGGTGGATTCGCCAGGCGGTCACGCGCGCCATCGCCGACAAGGCGCGCACGATCCGCATCCCCGTGCACATGGTCGAGAAGCTGAACAAGGTCGTCCACATCGAGCGCCAGCTCGTCCAGCGCCTCGGGCGCGAGCCGCTCCCGGACGAGATCGCGGAGGAGCTCGAGATGACGACCGAGGAGGTCCGCGAGATCCTCCGCATGGCCCAGCTCCCCGTCTCGCTGGAGAAGCCGATCGGCGAGGAGGAGGAGTCCGAGCTCGGGGACTTCGTCCAGGACGAGGCTGCCGAGTCGCCCTTCGACTCCGCGTCGCTCAACCTCAGGCGCGAGGACATCGACCGCGCGCTCGAGTCGCTACCGGACCGGGAGCGCAAGGTCATCGAGCTCCGCTTCGGGCTCAAGGGCGAGCAGCCGCGGACCCTGGAAGAGGTCGGGCGCGCCTTCGGCGTCACGCGCGAGCGCATCCGCCAGATCGAGAACAACACGCTGAAGAAGCTCGAGGGCCTACCCGAGGCCCAGGGCCTCAAGGACTGCTAGCTAGCTCGAGCCGGCTGCGCAGGCTGACGGGTCGGGCCGGTACGTCGGCTCGGACGCCATCAGGCTGACGTAGCGGCCGCCGACCGAGCCCGTCGAGGGGGCCTCGAAGGCGACCTCCCACGGGCCGTTCGCGCAGACCGCGAAGGAAACCTCGCGGGCGCCGCCGGGAGCGACGACGATCTCCTCGGACGAGCCGTCCTGCGGCCGGAACGAGACCCGGCCTTCGGTTCCCTCGGGAGCCGCCAGCTCGAAGGTGAGCGTGCCGGCGAGCCCCTCAGAGCTTGTCTCGGGCCAGAGGTTGATCGAGCCAAGGAGGCCGAGCCACCCGTCCTCGAAGCGGCCCGGCGCGTAGAGGGCGAGCTGCTGCGGGCCGGGCGAGCGGAGGAGCGAGTAGACCGGTGACGTGGCGACCTCCTCGGAGGCCCGGAAGCGAATGGTGTCGCTGTTGCTGTCCGCGAGCAGCGGCCGCGTCACAGGCTTCCCGCCCGCGAGCAGCGTCCCGTCCTCGGCGATTGTCAGCCGCGTGACCGCGAATGCATCGGGAGGCTCGGCGAAGGGGAGGAGGTAGACGTCGTCGACGGAGCGGTTCCAGAAGAGGTACTCGGAGGCGATCCCGCGGTTGCTCGAGCGCGTCTGGAGCATGGCCGCGTCCGTCACGCCGGACGCATCGACGAACGACGGCTGCGGGCCGAGCACGCTCTCGCGCGCCCGGTCGGCGCTCCCGAGGTTGAAGGAAACGGCGGCGCCGTAGGCCGCCGCGCAGACCGCGAGCGCGAGGCCGAGCGTTGCCGGGGTGCCGATCGACGGGCGCCGTGCCAGGAGCACGACGGCAGCGGCAAGGACCGTGACGGCCAACGCAATCGCGAGCGAGGCGAGCGAGACGTTGCCGAGCGCCTGCTCCAGCCGCGAGGTCGCGAACAGCAGAGGCGAGCCGGTCTTGAAGTCGGCAGCGGAATAGCCCGACAGCGGGACGCGCACCGCGAGCAGGACGAGCCCGGCTGCGAGGACGCCGTGGGCGAGGCGGTGAGGCCAGCCGCGGGAGGCGTAGAGCACGAAGGCGATCCCGACGAGCGGCACCGCGTAGAAGAAGTACCGCTCCTGAAGCCTGCCTTCGAGCCCGTATGCGGCCGCTTCGAGCAGGAGGACGGCAATCAGCGTGACCGCGAGCGCGCCGAAGGCGAGCTCCTCGCGCGAGCGCGGTCGCCGAAGCGCAAGCCAGAGGCCGAGCAGCGCCCCCGGGGCGAGCACGACCCCGGACGCGTAGGCGAGGAACATCGCGTCGAGGCCCACCCACTTGGTGAACTCGAGCGAGAGGACGTCGATGTCGAGCACGCCCTCGTAGAAGCCGAGCGCGCGGCGGGGGCCGACGGCGAAGAGGCCAAGGGCGGGGACGAGCAGGAGGACGAGCACGAGCAGCTGCTCCCGGAGGGCGGCGCGCAGCCGGCGCTCCTGCAGGCCGACGAGGACGGCGGCGGCGACGAAGCAGACGGGCAGCACGGCGAACTGCACACGGGCGAAGGTCGCGAGGCCGGCGAGTACGAGGAACGCGAGCTGCAGTCGCGGGCGCGGCCGGGCGAGGGCGACCGTCCCGACGGCGACGGCGCTCAGGACGAGCGGGTAGGCGAACGGCTCGGCGACGATCCAGCCGGCGTAGACCATGTCCGGGACGAGGACGGCGAGTGCCGCGAGGACGAGCGCGAGAGGGGTGCCGATCCCGAGTCGCCGGGCGAGCAGGAACACGGGCACGACGGCGAGCGACATGGCGAGCGCACCGATCGTCTGCACCAGCCTGAACGAGGTCTCCACGTCCTCGACGAGCCAGGCAGGCGCGGTGAGGATCGGCTGGAGGAGAGCGGGGAAGCTGGCCGAGACGCCGCGGATCAGCGGCCGGCCGGTCTCCGAGATCGATCGCGCCAGCTCGGCGTAGATGTACTCGTCCGCGAAGAAGGTCGGCGTCGCGCGCAACCAGGCGAGGACCGTGCGCAGCAGGAAGCTGCCGGCGACGAGACCTGCCAGGATGGACGCGGTGCGGGGCTGGACGCGCGCGAAAGCTGCTCGGCGGGCCAGCACCCGTTCTGCGGTGCGTGCGGCGACGGACACGCTCTCTCTATCGGCGCTCGCCGCGCGAGTATTAGGAGGAGCGGTCCTAGGAGGACTCGACGGGAAAGTGGCTGTGCCGCCGGGCCGCGCTGCTCGCCCCGAGGTCTGCGTCCTCAGTCGCGCCCGTAGCTCTTTCGCTACGAACGCTCCCTGCGTCCTTGCCTCGGAACGATCATCGCACCCCGGCGGCGAGCACCATCCCGCCGAGCCCTCCTACGCGTTGGCCCAGCGCATGAGCGCTTCGCTCGCGCGCTCGAGCCCTCGCCGGTGAACGAGGGTCGCGAGCGCCGCTGCCGCGACCTTCGGCCGCCGTCCGTCGAGGCCCGCCAGGCACGCGAGCACCGCATGGGCTTCCTCGAACCCGACGTCGCGGACCTCGTCGCAGTAGCGGGCGTGCCAGCGCAGCGCCGCGCGCCGGAAGCGGCGGGGGTCTTCGACGAGGAGCAGGACGAGCTCGAGCGCGTCCGGGAGGCTGACGAAGTCGAGCTCCGTCGCGGCGGAGAGCGCCAGGGTGGAGTTGCCCGAGTCGAGCGCGCGGCGGAGCTGTGCGTAGGCGGAGCCCTTGTCTGACACGAACATATGTTCCCATACGCTCGCGCCGGTGCTGGTCGGCTCAGTCGGTCGGCTCGACGAGGTCCTGCTCGTCCGCGGCCTTGAAGGCGACGAAGAGCCGGCAATGGGGGCACTTGAACCCGAGGTTCCGCTCGGTCCCTCCGAGCAACTCGGCATCGAAGTGTTTCCCGCAGTGCGGGCAATTCACCTCGAACTTCTCGCCGGTCTCCGGATTCACCGCGTACCCAGGTTAGCCTTTGGCCATGAGCCCGCAGCGGCGCATCGCCCTCATGTCCGTCGCGGCCGCGCTGGTGCTGATCGGGGTCAAGCTCGTCACCGGGCTTGCGACCGGGAGCCTCGGCTTTCTCTCCGAGGCGGCCCACTCGGGCACCGATCTCGTCGCCGCCCTCCTGACGCTCTTCGCGGTCGGGGTAGCGATCCGGCCCGCCGACCCGGGCCATCAGTACGGCCACGGGAAGGCGGAGCATCTCTCCGCGCTCGCGGAGGCGTCGATTCTCGTTGCCGCCTCGCTCGCGATCTCCTACGTCGCCATCCGGCGGCTCATCGACGGCACGGCGGAGGTCGACGCGACCTGGTACGCGTTCCTCGTCATCGTCGTCGTGATCTTCATCGACGCCGGTCGGACGGTCGTCTCGCTCCGTGCCTCACGCCGTTTCCACAGCGCTGCCTTCGGAGCGAGCGCGTTGCACTTCGGCAGCGACCTTGCCGGCTCGACGGCGGTGCTCTTCGGGCTCCTGGCCGCCCGCGCGGGCTATCCGGAGGGGGACGCGATCGCGGCGCTCTTCGTCGCCGTGCTCGTCCTCGGCGCGGCCGGGAGGCTGATCCGGCAAAACGTCGACGTTCTCATGGACACGGCGCCCGCGGACGCGGTCGAGGCGGCCCAGCGCGCGATCGAGACCCTCGACCCGAGCATCACCGTCCGCCGCCTCCGCATGCGGCGGGCGGCGGGCCGCCACTTCGCCGACGTGGTCATCGGCGTCTCGCCGGGAGCCGCGGTCGGGCAGGGCCACGCTGCCGCCGACGCCGTCGAGGAGGCGATCGAGCGCGCCGTGCCCGGGACGGACGTCGTCGTCCACGTGGAGCCCACCGACGCGGGAGTCGAGCTGACCGAGCGCGCCCTCGCCGCGGCGCTGCGAGTGCCGCGCGTGCGCGAGGTGCACAACGTCGCCGTCCTCGACGTCGGGGACCACAGGGAGGTGTCCCTGCACCTGAAGCTGCCGGGCTCGATGACGCTCGCCGAAGCTCACGACGTCGCCGAGCAGGTCGAGCGCGAGATCCTCGCCGACCTCCCTGGCGTCGATACGGTGCAGACCCACCTCGAGCCGCTCTCAGAGCCGGCCGCAGTCGGCACGCCCGCCGACGGCGACCTCGAGGTCGAGTCCGCGGACGTGCGGCGCATCGTCCGCGAGGCCACCGGCGCCGAACCGCGTGAGCTGCGCTTCGTCTCGACCGAGCGCGGCCTCGTCGCGTTCCTGACGCTGGCGATGGAGCCGGACCAGGCGCTTGCCGCCGCCCATGCGAGCGCGAGCGAGATCGAGGAGCGCATCCGCCGCGAGCGCCCCGAGGTGGTGGACGTGATCGTCCACACCGAGCCCTAGAAGGCTCTGTCAGGACGAGTCGGGGGCTACCTCGTCCGGGTCTCCGGACGGCGGCCGATCACGAAGTACAGGATCGTTCCGAGGACCGGAAGGATGATCACGATGAGCACCCAAGCTGCGAGCTGGCCGCGCCTCAGCGCGCCGCGGCGGCGCACCATGTCAACGAGCGCGATCACCCAGGCGGCAACGGCGACGACGCCGACCAACCACCAAAACCAGTCCATGAGTCTCTCCTCGGTCGTCTCGGGGGTCGGGTCAGTGTAAGAGGCTGCTCAGAGAGCGGCGTCAGCAGCGGGAGTTAGCCTGACTGGCGTGGCCGAGGAACTGGAAGCTCCAAGGGACGCTCTCGTATTCAGCCCTGCGCGTCGCGCCGCAACCTCGATGAGCACGATGCACGCTCGAACGACTTCCCGCCGTCGCGCATGAGCGGCCAAGCTTGGCGCCTCGGGCCACTGTTCGTTGTCGCCGCGGTTGCGGGTTACCTCCTTGGTGGTTGCGGAGGCGACGGCTCGGGACTTCCGCCGCTGAGCAGCGTGACCCTGCCGACAGGGTCGGTGACGCTGCCGACGCGTCCGAGCCCGACCGAAACGTCGCCCGGGACGACGTCGGCGTCCACAACGACCGTCACCGAGTCCACGACGACGACGCAACCCGAGACCACCACCGTGATCGAGACCGTGACACCGACACTGCATCGACCACGGAGTCCACGACCACGGAGGTCGAGACGGAGACGACCGACACGGCGCCGACCGAGCCTTTGACGACGACCACGGTCCCCACCGACACGTCCGGTGAGTCGTCGGAGGACGACTCCGCCTGGGCCGTCCTCGCGCTCGGCGTTGCGCTGGGAACGCTGAGGGATTCCGAGACTCCGACCACGACGAGTCAAGCCCCGGCGACGACGACGACGCCGACACCGGACACGAGCCCTGCGGAGACAGTGGCGGCGGAGCCGACGTCGTCCGAGGACGACACGCCGTGGGGATGGATCGCGCTCGGCCTCGGGCTCGTGCTCGCAGCCGCGATCGCCGGCGTCGTGATCTGGAGACGGAAGCGGCGGGGCCCGCCGGGATCGGACTCCCATGAGAGCGACCCAGCCGGGGAGCGTTTCTAGCGTTCGGTGTGCGTGGGGATGTACGCGGTCCGCGAGCCGCCCTGACATGATGGGCTTCGGTGCATCGGTTCATCATCACCATCGAAGGGCCGGGCTGGACGGAGGTGGACGAAAAGGAGCTTCCGGGACCTCCAGACGAGGGCGAGCCGATCGAGACGAAGGTCGGAACATGCGTCGTCACTCATGCGGAGCTACTCCCAGACTCCGACCACGGCACGATCGTCTGCCGTTTGCCCTAGCTGAGAAGCCACGTGCGCTGATCGCTATCCCGCGCTCTTCATGAGCGTCCAGCGGGGAGCCCCGCTGGTAGGCCGTTCTCGCCCCGTGCTTACCTAGGCGTGAAGAAGCCCCTCGCGACGAACATGGCGCGGAGGCTCCCCTGCCGTTGTTGGGCGGGCGGGACTAAGTAGCCCGCCCGCCCAACTTTCGCTTCAGCTCAGCGCAGGCACCGCGACTTCGCAGAAGTCGTCCGTGCGGCCTGTCGATTCCTTGACTTGCTCGAAGGAGATCTCCGTGTCGTCGGAGGGATCGCTCGGCGTGCCGCCGTGATCGACCAGCAACTCGAAGCGAACCTGCCCCGGATTCCTGCCTATCGCCTTGCCGTCCGAGTTGTAGACCACGGCGTTGCCGGTCGAGAGGATGAGGATCGTGAGCGTGCCGTCGCCGTTGTCCGTCACGCGCAGATCCTTGTCGATCAAGTTGACCGTGCTCACGACGAACTTGTCGTTGTCCACGTTCGTGAACGTTTCCGTGATCGAGAGCCGGTTGGCGAAGTAGATGAGCCCATCGCGCCCGCGCGGCATGATCGTGGTGGTCCCGTCCACGACCAAGTGGCTCTCTACCACCATGTCCGTCTCACAGAAGGCTTCGATCTCGTTGAAGAACTCCTCGTGGAAGGTCTCCTTGACCACGCGCCCAGGCTCGGCCAGCGCGGGCACGGCAAGTACGAACGCCGCCAACAAAGCTGCTGCCAACAGAAGTCGCCGCATCTCTACTACCTCCTCCCCCGCACCGGTTACGAAAAAGGCCGCCCCTTCATCGCGGGGGATCGGCCACCAGGCAAGAAGATTCTGTCATCCCTCGATCCGTGGTTCAAGCGCGGGGGCCGGGCGGCGAGCGAACGCCTAGGCATGCGGGTTTCTGGATTTCTGGACTCGGAACGCGCGAGACTTTTCTCCGCCGCGCGCGGAGGGATCGAGCCGCGTAGTAGCTCTCGGCCACGGCCCGAATCTGACGGTCCGGGGAGCGGTTTCGATGTATGTGGGGATGTACGTGGTCCGCGCGCGTTCGCGCGCCTTCCGGAACGCATGAACCGCTCTCTGTTGAGCGGCTCTCGCGTACCGAAAAGGATCCAGGTGGGGGAGGTAGGACTCGGACACCCCTGCAAACCGGGGGGTTTTCAGGCCCGGGGGCGGCACCGGGGACAGCACGCGGCGAGCGCCGACGAGCAGTCTAAGACGCACGAATAGACCCAATCGTGTCCTAGCCGGCGACGTGAGGGAAGTCGATGCTTCTAGGGATACGGCGATCAAAGGGATTGCCTGAACGAACAGGAGTACGGACATGAGGAAGCTACTTCATCATCGCCGGCGCTATCGCGGCGCTCACAGTTCCGACCGTCGCCTCGGCGGCCCAGCCCGCCGATCCCGGTCTCTTCGGCACCTTCCGTGCCGACGCGGTCAGCAACCCCGCCAACAGCGATGCCTACGGGACGCCCGGCGCCTCGTGGTGGGGCGCGTGGGCGAGCGGCCTTGCCGGTGACAACGGCACCGTCAACCAGGACTGGCGCGAGGCGCACCCTGACTCCATGCCGCAGTAGTAAGCAGCACAAGCAGTACAGGACTGCCCGGCCTCGTGCTGGGCAGTCGCCGTTTGGCAGCGCGGTAACTCAGGACCGCTATGCCAAAGAACGATCGGCGCCCCGCGATCACGTTCTAGTGCGCCGGGGCAGCTCCTTGAAGTCGAACGGTTCCGCCCACCAGTCGTTCATCGGAGCAGCACCGTCGCCGCAGCCCGTCGCTGAGTACGTATGACGTCGCTGGTACGCTGAGCTTGCGTGGGTCACGGGTGCCGCGCTCAGCTAAAACGGCGGGCCGAGTCTTCTACTCACCTGAACGATTCCACGCGACAGCCCGCTTCAGTCCTGCGGGGGAATCGCAGTCCCGAGTAATACTCGCCGCCGACGCGGAGCCATACGCTACGTCAGAAGCGTCGAAGCGCATCCCGGTAGCCCGCCCACGCACCGACGGCGACGAGCTCGTCCTCACCTGCGGACGCGTGACGGAAGCCCTCCGCCTCGAGCCTCGATGATAGGTATCGTGCGATACACCTGAACGCTCGGCCGCGAGTGAGCCTCTGGGCCACTGGCCGGACAGCGGGCGTTGCCGACCGCGCGCAGATTCGTCTCCGGCTCAACCGTCCACGATACTGACGGTACTGTCGCCCCGATTTCGCGCTCCACCCGGCCGTCGTCGATCACCACGGGCAAGCGAGGCAATCACCACGGCAGCGCTCACGTAACCGCCATGAACGCGATCAATCCAGAGCGGTTCTGGCTCAACCAGGTGCGGGTGACTGTATGGGGGAGGTAGGATTCGAACCTACGAAGGCTGAGCCAACGGGTTTACAGCCCGTCCCCTTTGGCCACTCGGGAACTCCCCCGCGGGGTGCGTAAGTGTAGCCGAGCGGCTTCATCCCCCCTTTGAGCTAAAGCGCCCGGCGGGAGCGCCGATGGACACGGTCGGCGTCATGAATCTCGACGAACTGCTGGCACGCGTCATCGACGCGGGAGGAAGTGATCTGCACCTGAAGGTGTCGTCTCCGGCCATGGTCCGGGTGGACGGCGACCTGCAGCCGCTCGAGCAGCGCCTCCTCACCGAGTCCGACCTGGAGACGGTCCTGCTGCTCGTCACCGAGCGCTCGCCCGCCAAGCGCGAGCAGTTCCTCGAGACCGGTGACCTCGACACCTCGTACCTCGCCGACGGCATCGGGCGCTACCGCGTCAACGGCTTCCGCCAGCGCGGGTCGATCTCGTTCGCCTTCCGCTTCGTCCCCAAGGAGATCCCGAGCTTCGAACGGCTCGGCCTCCCGGTGGGCGTCGGGAACCTGGCCCAGGAGCACCGCGGCCTCGTCCTCGTGACGGGCGCGACCGGCTCGGGAAAGTCGACGTCGCTTGCGGCAATGCTCAACTGGATCAACCGCAACCGGAAGTGCCACATCGTCACGATCGAGGACCCGATCGAGTTCATCCACGACGACTGGGCCTCGATCGTCAACCAGCGCGAGGTCGGGCTCGACACCGAGTCCTTCAAGCAGGCCCTGCGCCGCGTGCTGCGCCAGGATCCCGACGTCATCCTCATCGGCGAGCTTCGCGACGAGGAGACGACGCAGACGGCGCTCCAGGCGGCCGAGTCGGGCCACCTTGTCTTCTCCACGTTGCACACCCTCGACGCGGCCGAGACGGTCGGCCGGCTCGTCGAGTTCTACCCGCCCCAGAAGCAGATGATGGTGCGGGAAATCCTGGCGGGCGTCTTGCGTGGCGTCGTCAGCCAGCGCCTCCTTCCGCGCAAGGAAGGCGGCCGGGTCGCCGCCATCGAGGTGATGGTCAACACGGCCCGCATCGCCGAGCTGATCCGCGAGCCCGAGAAGACGCACGGTCTCACGGAGGCGATCGAAGAAGGCGACTACCACCACATGCAGAGCTTCTCTCAGCACCTCGTCCAGCTCGTCGTCGACGACGTCGTCGAGCTCGAGGTCGCTGCGGCGGCGGCCACAAACCGCCACGACTTCGAGATCGCGGTCGAGCAGGCGATTCGCCGCAAGCGTGTCGCCGAGGAAGGCAAGACCGTTGCCGTCGACTTCACGAGCCTCGCGGAGGACGAGGAAGAGCCCGAGCCTGAGCCCGAAGAGGAGCTCATGCCCGGCCTGCGGCTCGCCGCCTCGGACGAGTGAAGCGCCTCCTCCGTCACCGCCGCCGTGCTCGCACTGGCGGCCGTTCCCGCAGCCTCGGGCCAGCTCGCCGCAACTCCGGCGGACCTTCCCAGCTTTCGGGTGCCGAACGCCCCGGGCTCGATCCGAGTCCCCTCGCCGCTCTCCCGCCCGCCCGCGAGGCCGGAGGTTCGCTCCTACGCGCAGCTCGTCACGCTCTGGAAGCAGGCCGGGGCCTCGTACGGCGTGCCGTGGCAGGTGCTCGGCGCGATCAACAAGATCGAGTCCGGCTACGGCGAGAACATGGGCCCGAGCTCGGCGGGAGCACTCGGCTGGATGCAGTTCATTCCGTCGACCTGGATGCGCTGGGGGATGGACGCCGACGGCGACCGGATCGCCAACCCGTGGGATCCCGAGGACGCGGTCTTCGCCGCCGCGCGCTACCTCGCCGCAGCCGGGGCGCACGAGGACATCGAACGCGCGATCTTCGCCTACAACCACGCGCAGTGGTATGTCGACGACGTGCTCGAGCTGGCCGGAACCTTGGGGGACGAGCCGTTCACTCCGGGCCCCGTGCCGTTCGTCTACCCAGGGGCTGACCTGCAGGCGAGAGTCGAGGCTGCGCAGCGACGAATGAAGCGGCTTTCGGAGGCGCTCGACCTGGCGCTCGGTGGGATCGAGGGGCGCGAGTGGGTGCGACTTCGCCTCGAGCGTCGCCTGGGCGACCCGAAGCTGAGCGACGCCGAGTTCGCGGAGCTGGACACGAGGCTGCAGCGGCTCGATACAACCGAGGAAAGCTCCTGGCAACGGATCAATGCGCTCCAGGCCAGGCTCGCGAAGGCAGTCGAAACGCTGACGAGGCTCAAAGAGGAGAGGGCGAACGCCATGCTCCTCGGGGGGTCCGGCGAGTTTGTCTTCCCAGCTTCGAACGGAAGCGTGGCCGGCGGGCAACAGTCCGTCGACGGCTGGGTCTTTCCGGTGGGCGGTGGGCCGACCAACGTCTCCACCGCCCACACGCACCACGACTACCCGGCAGCGGACATCGCCGCCCCAACGGGCTCGCCGGTCTATGCCCTTCACGATGCGGTCGTCACCGACCTCTACCCCACCGACTCGGGCAGGTGCGGCATCGGGCTCACCCTTCGGACGACGACCGGCGAGGAGTTCGTCTATTGCCACCTCTCCATGCTCGACCCCAGCCTCACGCCTGGCGCTTCTGTCTCGGCCGGTGATCCGGTCGGCAGTGTCGGCTCGACCGGCAACTCGACCGGCCCCCACCTTCACCTCGGCTACACGCCCTCGACGCACTACCCGCAGGCGGAGCCCTGGTTCCAGGCGTTCGCGGGGATCGCCTTCGAGTGGCAGGACGCGCCCACTCCAGAGCGCTCGAAGCCCATGCAAGCTGCTCGGCCCTCGAGCGAGCGAGCGTCTGCGAACGGACCGGTCTTCCGGGTGATCCGGACGCCTCGCGTCATCCGGTTCACGACCGCCGGCTCCGGCTGAGGCGTGCGCGATCACGCTCCACACCCGCCTCGTACCGGATCTGGGCTTGATCTTTGCCCGGTCGCTGCCGATTGAGAGGCCATGGCGTCCCGACTTGCCATCCTCGCTCCGCGCCTGATCGCCCTCATTGTGATCTGGCTGCTGGCCGCTGCCAGTTGGACGCTGGCGGCCGGAGGGCCGCAGACGCCGCAGCCGTCGACTCCCGCGGCCGGCGAGCCGACCACCCCGGAGGTCCTCGTCGTCCCGGACGTCCGCCGGCAGGCCTACGTCTTCTCCAAGGGGATCCTCCAGGACGCGGGCTTTGCCTGGCGAGTCGAGGGCCCCGTTGGAGGATACGCCGGCAACATCGTTCTCTCGCAGGTCCCGGCCGCGGGGGTCCGCGTCGTCGACAACGGCGCGCCGACCGTCGTCCTCCGCCTGAAGCGCAGCGGTGAGTACGACGAGCGCGGCGTGCCCGAGAATCACTCGTCGTACAAGGGCACTTCGGTCGTCCTCCTGAGCAACTGGCAGGCGGCGCAGCAAGAGAAGGCGGCGGCAACGACCGAGACGCAGCCGGTCGCAACCACGACCAGCCCTGCCCCGCCCGCAGCGTCGCCCGCGACTCCCGAGCAGGGCGAGGAGGGCGTCGCGTACCGCAAGCCTGACTTCGTGGTGGAGGGCGCACCGCGCGAGCCCGCCGACGAGCTGCCGCTCCCGCAACGCGCGCGTGCTCTCGAGAAGCGGGCTGCTGCGCTTGCGAAGCCCAGCCGGAGGTTCGTGAACTACTGGCTCTACCAGCACTCTTGGCTGGTGACCGGGGCCCGCTTCGGCTGGCAGGGCGGGGACGATGCCCTCCAGACCCTCATCCAGGTCGACCGCAGCCTGCAGGTCCGTTTCGGCTTCGGCGCTCGCAGCGAGCGAGTCGCGCGTAGAACCCTCGCGTACGTCGAGTCCAGGAAGTCCTGATCGTGACCGCACGCGTGCCGTCGCTCCGCGACCGGAGTGGTTACACGTTGGTCGAGTTGATCGCCGTCCTCGCGATCTTCCTCGTCATCGTGACCGCGCTGACGACCCTCTTCGTCTCGGGCTCGAAGGCGGAGCTCGACGCCAACAACCGCTTCCAGGCTCAGCAGAACGCGCGCCTCGCCCTCGACCGGATCCGCCGCGAGCTGCACTGCTCGAGCGGCGTGACGAACACCGACGGATCCGCCCTCACAGCCACGCCCGTGTCCGCGATCCGAGTTGCGCTCCCTTCGCATTGCCCGACGGCTGTCGGCGGAACGACGACAGTCGACTACCAGGCCGTCGCGAACGGCAGCGGTGGGTGGGAGCTCCTCCGCGTGCAGGGAGGTTCGTCGATCCCGATCGCCGACTACCTCATGGAGGACGAGGTGTTCACCTACACCGCGGCATCGTCGGACACCCGGGCACTCCTCCATGTGGACTTTCCCGTGAACGTGAACCCGAACGAGGGATGGAAGACCTGGCGCCTTGTTGACGACATTGTGCTGAGGAACACGCTTCGCCAGGACCCCTAGCGCGGGATGGGCTCACGATGAGATTGCGGCAGCTGCTCAAACGGCAGGACGGCATCACGCTGATCATGGCGGTTGCCATCCTCGGCGTGCTCTCACTGAGCGGCGCGACCCTCATCTACTACTCGGGCACGAACGCGCGCAGCGCCGAGTACTCCACGCAGAACGCGAGCGCATACGACCTCGCCGAAGCCGGCATCGACGAGATGATGGCCGTCCTGTCGAAGCCGACGAACAACGCCTTGATGCCGGACCTCCTCCCGGAGACAAGCCACGACTACGACGGCGGCACCGTGACCTGGTCCGGAGCGCTCGACCAGCTGACCCAGACCTGGTCGGTGACATCGACGGGCCGGATCGACAACCCGACCGGCCAGGGCGCGAGCGAGGTGACCCGGACCTTGACCGCCAAGATCCCGGTCACGCCGACGCTGACCCAGCCGCTCAACAACCCGGCCTGGAACTACATCTACGCCACCGGCACCGGGCAGCCGTGCGACATGACCGTGTCGCAGAACGTCATCGGCTCGTCCCGGCTCTACGTCCAGGGCAACCTCTGCCTGGAGAACAACGTCGGGGTCACGCAGACCTCGCTCCTCGTGCACGGCAACCTCGACCTGGCGAACAACGCCGCGGTGGGCTCGAGCACGAGCATGAGCACCCGTGTGGAGACCTACGTCGGCGGCAGCTGCCGCTACGGCGGCGGCTCCTGGGCAACGCCCTGCACCGGTAACCAGGACTCGCGCCGGATCTATTCGAAGATGAACCCCCCGAGCTACACGGTCGGCGTGAACACGGCGGTGCCTGTCATCGCAGCCCCGACGGCCGACGTGAGCGCCTGGTACGAGAACTCGATCCCCGGACCGTCGCTCGACTGCTCGACGGCGAACGGGGCGCGCAGCGGAACACCGCCCACCTGGGACAACGACGGCGTGATGAACAACAGCGTGCCGGTCTTCAACCTCACGGCCTGGTCCTCGTACACGTGCCGTGTCGGGCCCGCAAGCTCGCCGACGGGCGAGCTGTCCTGGGACGCCAACACCAGGGTGCTCACCGTCTTCGGGACGATGTTCATCGACGGCAGCCTCAAGCTCAACAACGGACTCCTCAACTCCTACAACGGGCAGGGGACGATCTACCTCGCGGGCACCGTGTACATGAACAACAACACGAAGCTCTGCGGCGGCATCTCCGGCTCCGACTGCGCATTCTCCTCCTGGAACCCGAACAGCGAGATGCTGACGTTCGTCGCTGGAGGGAGCGGCGGCCTTGCGGGCACCGGCAACGGAATCCTCATGGACAACAGCTCCCAGTTCCAGGGCGGCCTCTTCTCCTCCTATGCGGTTCGCTTTGCGAACAACGCCCGTTCCGACGGGCCGATCGTGGGCTCGACGATGATCTTCGACAACAACGTCTCGAACGATCAGTTCGAGACGATCACGACGGTCCCGGTCGGGATGCCGGGGAACCCGGCCGTCTACGCCCAGCCGAACCCGCCGCAGCTCTACAGCGGCTAAGGGCCGCGGCTCCAGCCGCCGATAGGTGAGGCATGAACGTCGCCCTCGCCGTCCTCGCGCTCCCGCCCGCGCTCGCGCTGGGAAGCTTCCTCAACGTCGTGGCGGCGCGCCTGCCGGAAGGCCGGTCGCTCGCGCACCCGCCGTCGGCCTGCCGCTCGTGCGGTTCGCAGATCGCGTGGCGCGACAACGTGCCCGTGGTGTCGTACCTCCTACTCCGCGGGAGATGCCGGACCTGCGGGGTGCGCATCGGAGTGCGCTATCTCGCCGTCGAGCTGATGACGGCGTTCCTCGTGACCGCCTGCTTCCTCAGCTTCGGGTTGACGGCGGACGCCTTCCTGGCCGCGTTCTTCTGCTCGACCCTTGTCGTCCTCTCGGCTATCGACTTCGAGCGCCGCATCCTCCCGGACAAGATCGTTCTTCCCTCCGCCGCGATCGTTCTGGCGGCGCAGCTCGTGCTCCATCCGGACCTGTGGCTGGAGTGGATCCTCGCGCCGCTGGCCGCGGCGGCCTTCCTCTTCGCGGCGCTGCTCGCCTACCCGAAGGGCATGGGGATGGGCGACGTGAAGCTCTGCCTCCTCCTCGGTGCCATGCTCGGCAAGCTCGTCCTCGTCGCGCTCATGGTCGGAATGGTCGCGGCTCTCGTACCCGGGGTCATCCTCCTCGCCCGCCACGGCGGCGCTGCTCGCAAGATGGCCATCCCGTTCGGGCCCTTTCTCGCCTTCGGCGCAGTGATCGCGCTCTTCTTCGGGGATGCCCTCCTCGACGCCTACCTCAGCGGCAGCGGCCTCTAGAAGCCGCTATCCCCTCTCTTGGGGATAGACGGCGCGGAGCCGATAACACCTGAGATGGAGTTCGACGACCTTCAGCCGCTGCGACGGGCCGGCGCGACCGACGCCGACGACACCGCAGGGGTCAAGCCCAAGTACCCGCCCGGGGCGGGGGTCTCGCCGAACCCGATCGCGGAGCTCGTTGCCGATCTGATCGAGACGACTGCGCTGATCCCGCTGGACCGTCTGGTGAGCGCGCGTTCGCGCGCGGGCGCCGGCTCGCTCGCCGAGGCGATCATGGACGAGCGGCTAAACGCACCGGTCGAAGGGCTCGAGGTTCCCGGCGTGCGCATGGGCCCGCGCCCCGCGTTGAACGCCGAGGCGCGTGACCTGGCCGAGCGTCTTCATCTTCCGTATGTCGACCTGGCCTCGAGTGGAGTGGACAAGGGCGCCGCCGAGGCGATCCCCGTTCACGTCCTGGAGCGCGTGGGCGCGCTCCCGTACAGGATCGCCGGCAACCAGCTGAAGATCGCGGTCGCCGACCCGACAAACGTGCAGGCGATCGACGAGCTCCGGCTCGCCACGCGCTACACGCTCGAGATCGGCGTCGCACCTCGGGAGGAGATCGACCTCGAGCTGAAGCGCCTGCAGAAGGCATCCGAAGCCTGGGAGCGCGCCGCGCTCGTCGAGGAGGAGTTCGAGCTCGGCGAGGAGGACGAGGAGGAGGGCGACGACCTCGAGGCCGACGACGGCGTCTCGGACGCTCCGCTCGTCCGCCTCGTCAACTCGATCATCCTCCAGGCCGCCGAGGACGGCGCCAGCGACATCCACTTCGACGCGCAGGACGACGCCCTCGTCGTTCGCGCGCGTGTCGACGGCGTTCTTCATGAGCTCCAGCGCATCCCGAAGCGGCTCGCGCCCGGCGTCACCACCCGTTTGAAGGTGCTCGCGAAGCTCGACATCGCCGAGCGCCGCAAGCCGCAGGACGGCCGCATCTCTCTCAACGCCAAGGCGGCCGGCCGCCTCCTCGACATCCGCGTTGCCGTGCTGCCGACGGTGGAGGGCGAGGGCGTCGTCATGCGCCTCCTCGACAAGTCGAGGCGCCCGCCCACCCTGGCCGAGCTCGGCCTTTCGGACGAGATGCGCGCCGTCTTCGAGGAGATCGTCGTCAAGCCCACGGGCGCGCTGCTCGTGACGGGGCCGACCGGCTCCGGTAAGTCGACGACTCTCTACGCGTCGCTGAACGAGATCAACCGGTCCGAGATCAACATCATCACCGTCGAGGATCCGGTCGAGTACCGTCTTACCGGCCTCAACCAGGTGCAGGTGAACCTGCGGGCGGGCATGACGTTCTCCGCAGCGCTGCGCTCGATCCTGCGTTCCGACCCCGACGTCGTCATGGTCGGCGAGATCCGTGACGCCGAAACCGCCAAGATGGCCATCGAAGCGGCCCTCACCGGCCACTTCGTCCTTTCGACGCTGCACACCAACGACGCCCCGAGCGCGCTGACCCGGTTGAACGAGATGGGCGTCGAGCCGTTCCTCACCGGCTCGGCGGTGACCGCCGTTCTCGCCCAGCGCCTCGCGCGGAAGCTCTGCACGAATTGCTGCGAGATGTACATGGCGACGCGAGAGGAGATGCTCGAGGCGCGCTTCAGCCCCGAGCAGGCCGCGACGGCGGACGGCGTCGGCCTCTACCGCAAGCGCGGCTGCCCGCGCTGCAACCAGACCGGCTACAAGGGCCGGATCGGCATCTACCAGCTGATGGTCATGGACGAGGACATCAGTCGGCTGGCCGCCCAGCACGCGAGCCGCGAGGAGCTGGAGCGCGCGGCGCTCCAGACCGGCATGAAGACCCTCTGGGACGACGGCCTCTCCAAGGTCATCTCGGGCCTGACCTCGCTCGAGGAGTTGGCCCGCGTCCTCGTCTAGCTGCTAGAGCGTGTCATCCGGGATGATGCGGGTCCCGCCGATCTCTGCCGCGATCTCGGTGTAGATGCGCGTCAGGTCGCCGGGGTTCGGCTGGTTGTAGAAGGTCTCGATGTTCGAGGCCATCTGCTGGAGAGCCGAATAGGCGGTGATCGTCGGCGACTCGAGAGCGCCCGTGTAGGACTTGCACTGGTTCGCGCCGCCGCCCAGAGCGTCCAGGTCGTAACCGATGGTGTAGAAGAGCGTCCCCGCCGACTTGGCGGCGACCGCCGAGGTGACGCCCTGCGCGCACGGCCGGCGCCGGTACGGGGAGGTCGTCGAGTAGTACGTCGGGCCCGTGTTGGCGGCGCCGTCCGAGAACATGATGATCACGTTCTGAACGCCGGGCCGCGCGCGCGAGCTCTGGAGCTCGGCCTGGGCCGCCTCGATGGCGTTCGCGTACGCGGTCGTCCCGCCGCCCTTCTGGCAGTTGATCGTCGAGACGAGCCTCGAGGAGGTGTTCAGGCTGTCCCCGATCTTGTAGTCGTTCGAAAGCTGGACGACGTTGTAGACGGCCGACGTCGAGTTGTAGTTGTTCGAGTCGGGCGTGTTGCAGCGGTTACCGCTGCTGGTCGCCGGCGGGAAGACCGTCAGCCCGATCTTGTGCAAGGCCGGGTCCATGTACTGGACGAACTCGCGGAGGCCCTCGCGTGCGTTTTGGAGGTCGGTGCACGACGGGTCGCTGTTGCCGTCGGAGTCCTGGCACATGGATCCCGTCCGGTCGAGGACCAGCATGATGTCCAGTGGTCTCGAGGAGCACGGGGAGCACGCCGTCGCCTTGGCGCGGATCGTGAACTCGTCGATCCCGAGCACGCGGGCGAAGATGGTTGGGACCGTGGTCGTCTGTTCCACCACCACCGTGTTCACCGGGCTGCAGGGAGCGAACGAGAGGCACTTCGTCGTCACGACCGTCGTCACGGACGGAAGCTTGTTGTGGTCGTTGCGCGCGCCGTCCCTACCGCTGTAGTTCTGCGCATAGGTGGTGACCGCGGCGGGGTCGGGCAGCTCGAGCGCCCCCGCAGTCGCCGCCGCATCGGCGGAGGCCTGTAGGTGCCGCTTGATCAGGTACGCGCGCCCGACGTCGACGACGAGGGCTGCGGCCCCCAGGAGGACTACCAGGATGACGATGAGCAGGACAATGACCTGTCCTCGCTCGCTGTGCCGCAGGAGCGTGAGTCGTGTCGGCATGTCGTACGCTCCTGTTCCATTTTCTGGAACGTTCGGTGTGGCGGTGTACCCTCGAACTGTGGCCCGGCTGC
>CAWIWC010000008.1:0-181159 GCA_963839745.1 uncultured Actinomycetes bacterium | reverse complement strand
CGCCAAGAATCTTGAGACCGAGGAGGAGCGACGCGACCGCGAGGAGCGGGAGCGGGCCGAGGGCTCGCAGGAGGAGCGCCGGCGGTCCGAAGACGATGCGGGGGCGGGGCAGGGAGCGCCGGCGGCGCCGTCTGACCTTCGAACGATCGACCTGAGGCCCGGCAGCTGTCGGGCCTCAGGCGTTAAGGGCCCTGTAGCCGGAGGTGTGCGGTCTGGTCGTGCGGTGCCCCGGCGCTCAAGTGTGCGTTATGCACACGCTGACCTAGGCGACGCTGAGGACGACGACCGTACCGTCGTCCTCAAGGGGATCGCGACAGCAGTCGCTCACGGCCTGCAGGATGGCCATAGCGCTAGCCGCTGCTGTAGCGCTTTCGACGCCCTGGATGGCTCCGCGGATGCCGTTCAGACCGAATCGCCCACCGGTCTCGGTTCGTCGCTCGGTGATGCCGTCCGTGACGAGGATAAGCCGCTCGCCCGGGGCCATTTGACGCTCCGTCAGCTGAAAGGTGGGCTGGTCTCCTGGGGTTCCCAGGGGTGCGTGAATCAAGCCTTCAAGCGTGCTCAAATTGCCGTCCGTGTCAACCACCATTGCGTCCGTGTGTCCGCAATTGGCCCACGTGAAGGTGCTGGTCGACGCATGCCAACGGGCCACGATGGCCGTGACGTGGAAGTCCGCATTTCCTAGCCCGCGCACGGTTTCGTCCATCGTGTGAAGCGCCTCGGCGAGGTCGTCGCCGCTTCGGCGGGCGGCGCGGAGAGCGCCAAGCACCGACGCGCCGAGCCCAGCAACTGTCGGTCCCGTGCCGGCAGCCTCGGCGATCGCGAGCCAGGCCCCGTCATGGTTCTCGACGAAGTCGAACCAATCTCCACCGACTTCGTAGGTCGGCAGAAGTCCGCCCGCCAGCTGCGCGCCTGCGATCCGCGCTATGCGCGGCGGAAACAGGTTCTGCTGGATCTCCGCGGCCGGAGTCGTCGGTTTGCGCCGCCGTGTCGCCTCGATGAAGTCCGTGTAATGGTTCGCGAGCTCGAGGGCGGCGGCGCCCTGCTTGGCGATGTCCTCCAGGGGCGCGAGGGGGGTGCCGACGCAGAGAAAGAGCGCCGTGACGCGACCCCGCAGCCAGAGCGGCTCAACGACGCAGCCAGGAAGATGCTGCCGCAGCCTTGTTTCGTAGGCGGCCAGCCCTTCGGGGACGATCTCAGGGCCAAGAGCCGGCGGTGCCTCCAGCTCTTCGGGGAAGTCTTCGGAGCCGGCGAGGCGCACGAGCTGCGATCCGTCGATGTCGACGACATAGAGGGCAACGGCGACGCCTGCTGCGCGCCGGGCCTCCGCTACCAGCTGGTCGGGCACGAGATGGGGAGGCACCTCGTCGAGCACATGGGTGACCTCGAGGATGAGCGGGCGCTCGCGGCCCAGATGGCCGGGGGAGCGGAACGGCAGCGTGGCAATCCGGCCACTTGGCGGGCCAGAGTCACCGGCCATGTCGATCGACCGTTGCTGGAGAGCTCGCTCGAGCGCTTGGCGGCTCGAGAAATGCCGGTACAGGGTTGACCGGCCGACGCCCGCGGCCGCTGCGATCTCGATCATGCTGCTCCGCCGGTCGCCCGCGAGGACGGTGGCCGCGTCCAGGATCCGCTCGCGACTGGCAACCGCGTCGGCACGCTCCCGACCGCGGTCACGCCTGACCACTTCGTCCGGCGTGCTGGAAGGCTTACCCATCGCAGCGCTCAAGGTACCGGTCCTCGAGCGCGTCTGCCCTCAGCGCGTGCCATTTTTAGCTTCATTGTCCCACATTAGTTCGAAACAGAGGTTTATGTTCCTCTTGGATGGGTCATCGTGTCCTACATGTCCGGCTTCTCGGGACAGTCAACAGCAAGAAAGGGGTCACAAGTGGCAACGACGGATGTAACGAACAGAGGGGTCGGCGAGCGCCACGACACCGCGCCGACGCCGCGCACGGTCACTCGTTTCTACAACGAGACCAAGGCGGCGATCAAGAGCACGGAGTTCTACGCCTATCTGGTCACGTTCGCGGGGATCTTGATCGCAGCTCAGGTCATCAGCGACGACAGCGGCACGGGCGCGAGCGGCGACTCGTTCGACGCCAACCGCGCTTGGCTCTACCTGACGATCCTGACGGTCGGCTACATGATCAGCCGCGGTCTCGCCAAGGCAGGTAGCGCACATCGCGACCAGGACGTCAGTCGCCACTCCGACTGACGCGTCTCGAGCAATTTAGCCCCGGAGGCCTTGGCGGCCCGGGGCTGGGTTCCAACCGATGGAGGAGCACCATGAATCAATTCGAAGACGGCGGCAACTCTGTGGCCGAGCAGGCCAGAGGCCTCAAAGAGGAAGCCAAGGACCGCGCGTCGAGCACTGTCAAGGAGCAGATGGACACCCGTTCCACACAGGCGGGGGAGCAGATGCAGAAGGTTGCCGGGGCGATGCGCCAGTCGAGCAATCAGTTTCGGGAGCAGGCGGGAGAAACCCCTGCGAAAGTGAACGACGCGGTCGCCGAGAAGGTCGAGCAGTTTTCCGCCTATCTCACGAACGCGAAAGCGGACACGATGCTCTCCGACCTGGAGAACGTCGCACGGCGGCGGCCGTGGCTGGTGGCCGGGGCTGCGACCGTGGTGGGGTTCGCTTTTTCCCGCTTCCTGAAGGCGTCGGGCCGCACTCGCTACGAGCAGGCGTCTCGTTCCTCACAGCAGCGCCGCGAGCTGCCTTCCGCCCCGCCGTCGTCTCCTCAGTCCGCCGCTCGCGCCGCTGAAGCGAGAGCGATCGCTGCACCAGCTCCGAGCGCACGGTAGGTCGGCGGCCATGCAGAACCGAAGCGAGCCACCGCAGGCAGCGGATCACAGTACGCCCGAACTCGTCAAACAGCTCGCCGACGACTCGGCGACGCTCGTGCGCCACGAAATCCAGCTGGCCAAGTCCGAGATGAGCGAGAAGATCGATGAGCTGAAAGCGGAGATCCGTTGGTCGCTCGAAGAGGGGCGGGCGGTCACCTCCGAGAACCTCAATGCAGTCAAGGGCGAGGCGAGCACCAAGGCAAAGATCATGGGCGCCGCCGCAGGACTCTACGGTGCGGGCGGTGCGATCGCATTGCTCGGCCTCGGTGCCCTGACCGGCGCGTTGATCCTCGCACTCGACGGCGTCATGCCGAACTGGGCAGCGGCCCTGCTCGTCGGAGCCCTCTACCTCCTGATCGCGTACCTCCTGTACCGGTCGGGCAAGGGCCGGATGAGCAAAGCAACGCCGCTTCTCTCACCGAGCACGATCGACCGCGTCAAGTCGAGCTACGGAGAGCTGGCTGAACGGCGCAAGGCGCGCGTCGTCGAGGCTCTACCGGTTCCAGAACAGACCATCGAAACGCTGAAGGAGGACAAGGAATGGCTCAAGAACCCGACGCTATCCGCGAGGAGATAGAGGACACCCGCGAGCGCATGAGCGAGACGGTGGACGCCCTCACTTACAAGACGGACGTCAAAAGCCGGATGAAGAACGCCGTCTCGTCGCAGAAGGACAAGCTGATGGGAACCGTTTCGGACAACACCCCGGATCCAGGCCAGGTGAAGGAAAAGGCGAAGCAGGGAGTTGGAATCGCAAAGGAGAACCCGCTCGCACTCGCCGCCGGTGGCCTCGCGCTCGGCTTCCTCGGCGGTCTACTTGCACCCTCCACGCGCATGGAGGACGAGAAGATCGGTGACGTTTCCGACAAGGTGACCGACACGATCAAAGAGACGGGCCAGGAGGCGATGGAGCGCGGCAAGTCGGTCGCCCAAGAGGCGGTAGGAGCCGCCGAGGAGTCCGGCAAGCAGGAGGCTCAGAAGCTGGGCGAGGGTCTGAAAGAGCGCGTCCAGGAGACTCAGGCCGAAACCGTGCAGCAGCCGTAACCCACAGAGAGCGCGAGATCGCGCACGAAAGGATCTCGCGCTCGCTGGAGTGCTGGAGGGGCCGGTGTCTACCCGGTTCCTCCAGCTCCGACTCCTCCCGGAAGCCCATGCAGCGTTGCAACCTTGTTCACGACTGAAGCGACCATTCTCGGACTGGATCTCGGCGTTCGCGCGCCGGCTGTTCCTGTTCGAAACCGCCCCGTTCCAAGCTCTGTTCCGGACCTGGAGCGGGACACCGACCGACGACAATCCACTTCACTGGAGGTCCGATGATCCTGCGTCTTGACCGTATCGCCACCGAACTGCCTCCGCCCTCCGATCCGGATCCCGCCGGCGCCGCCGCAGTCCAGGAACTCATGGGCGGGCGCTTCGGCGAGATGTCCACCTTCATGAACTACACCTTCCAGTCCTTCAACTTCCGCAACCGGCAAGGCGCGAGGCCGTTCTACGACCTGATCGCCAACATCGCCGGCGAGGAGTTCGGCCACATCGAGCTCGTCGCCGCGACGATCAACACGATGCTCACGGGCGCGACCCCCACCAACGACGGCAAAGCCCCGAGCGATTCTCTTGCCAAGTTGAAGGATGTCGGCAACCCGCACCATTTCCTCGCCGGCGGGCAGGGTGCGCTTCCGCAGAACTCGCAGGGACGCCCCTGGAACGGTGACTACGTCTTTTCCTCGGGTGATCTCGTCGAGGATCTGACGCACAACTTCTTCCTCGAGACCGGGGCGCGCAACAACAAGCTCAAGGTCTACGAGATGGTCGGCCATCCTGCCGCCCGTGCTCTGACCGGATACCTGCTCGTGCGCGGCGGCGTTCATCAGGTCGCCTACGCGCGCGCGCTCGAGAACCTCACGGGCGCCGACATGATGAAGCTCTTCCCGTCTCCGAGGATCCCGACCGACAAGATCCCCGAGTGTAAGCCGCACATCAAGCGCGGCGACCACCTGCGCCTCTATCGGTTCTCTCCTGAGGACTACAACGAGCTCGCCGCCGTTTTCAACGGCCCGCACCCTGAGACTGGCGAGGAGCTGGCAGTCGTCGACGAGGCACCCGAGGGAGCCCTCCCGAACGATCTGCCCTCCCAGCCGGCCGTCTTCGCTCCCGACTACGCCCCCGAGGAGATCGCCGAGATCGCCAGGAAGCTGCGCGAAGCCGCGGGGCTGCCTAAGGAACCGACGGGCGCTGTTGCGAACGACAAGGCCCAGACGCGGCGTGCCACGGCGGGGTCCCCCAGGCGCACCACCAAGGCGTCGAGCTCCAGGTCGCAAACCAAGCGGACGACCAAGCCCAAGGCACGGGCGAAGTCCAAGTAAGCAGACATCCAGCGAAAGGAGAGTCATGGCGAACCCCGTCCAAGCAGGCAGCGACGTATCGGCTGGTACCTACCGGTGCACGAATTGCGGCAACACGATCGACATGAGCTCCCAGACCCACATCCCGCCGTGTCCGTCTTGCGGCGGAGGGGAGTGGGAGACGGTCAGCGGCGGCGACAGCGTCAACGACCCCTACCCCGATAGCTGAGGAAGGAGCGCGCGGGCCGACCGCTGCCTAAACGCGGTGGTCGGCCCGCGAAGCGACAAGACCTGATGCGGCGCACGAAGCTACTCATCCACCTCAAGTCGAGCCTGTGGTTCGTGCCTGTGCTTTGCGTGCTCGCGGGGGCAGGTCTCTCGTTCGGGACGATCGCTCTCGATCGCTACTTCGATTACGAGGCGCTTCCGACCCGCCTCGTCGGCGGTCCAGATGCCGCGGCATACATCCTCTCGACCGTCGCCGCTTCCATGGTGAGCCTGACTGCACTCGTTCTCACGATCACCATGGTCGTCGTCCAGCTCGCCATGGGTCAGTTTTCTCCCCGCATCGTGCAGCGCATTCTGCGGGACAAGCCAAGCCAGCTCGCGATCGGCCTGTTCGTCGCGACTTTCGTCCATGCGATCCTCGCGCTCCGCGAGGTGACCATCAACGGCGACGGCACGGGCAATGTGCCAGGCATCGCGGTCGTGACGGCGTTCGTCCTCGTTCTCCTGAGCATCGCAGTTCTCGTCGTGTATGTGCACCACATCGGACAGGCACTGCGCGTCTCGGCGCTCATCGAGCTCGTAGGCGACGAGACGCGCACGCTTCTGAACCGGCGGTATCCGGACAAGGGGCCGGATCTCGACCATCAGCAGGGCTCTCTTCCCGTCGTGAGAGCGAGGGAGTCGGGCGTGGTCACGGGGATCGGCCACGAGCAGCTCGTTGAGGAAGGACGACGTGCGGACTGCCTGCTGGAGCTTGTCCCTGCCCTCGGCGAGTTCGTTCCCGCGGGCGGCCCACTTTTCCGCGTGCACGGGGCGTCCACCACTGGTGTGGACGAGGGTCGATTACACGAAGCTCTGATCCTCAGCTTGGAGCCGACGCTCGATGAGGACGTCGCCTACGGCGTCCGACTTCTCGTCGACATCGCGGAACGCTCACTCGCGGATTCGCCTTTTCAAGATCCCACCACCGCTGTGCAAGCGCTCGACCGACTGCACGACATCCTGAGACAGCTCGCCCGCAGGCCGTTTCCCGACGGTCGGCATCTCGATGAGTCGGGACGGGTCAGACTCACCGTGCGGAACATGAGCTGGGAGGCATACGTCCATCTCGCCTTCGACGAGATCCGTCTAGCGGGGGCGGGCTCGCCTCAGGTGGCACGTCGATTGAAGGCGGCTCTCACGGATCTCAGGTCGATCGCGCTTCCTGAGCGAGTCGAAATCATCGACCTCCAGCTCGACCTACTCTCGACGACTACGGAGGCGGCCCTCAGCGACGAGCGAGACGTCGAGCTCGCGCTTCACGACGATCGAGAAGGAATTGGCGCCGCCGCCACCGCGATCGACGGCAGGACACTCTCGTCGTCACCTGAAGAATCTTCCGTCGCGGGTAGCGAAGACCTAGTCCCAGAAGGAGGACGGAGCGATTAAGGTCGTCCTCGAGCCCTGACACTCGGGCTCGGTCCCACGGTCGGCTAGATGGAGGCCTGAGCTCTCGGCTCGGCCGTGCGCACCTTCACGAAGGCGGTGCGAGCGGCGTCGAGCCGGAGGACTTCGACTCGCGTGAGCTGGTCGTCAGCGCGTTGGGCGAGCGCAGGGAAATCGTGTCGCGCGAGGCGTTGCTCGTGCGAGGCCACGTCCTCGAGCGCCCGCCACATGGCCTTCTTGCCCGCGATGCCGATCGCCAGGCTCTCGAGCTCCACGACACGAGCGAGCGGCGTGTACTCGAAAAACCTCCCGTTGGGTTTCAAGCGTCGAACCTTCTCCAGCGCCCACCCCGCAGCCACCTTCGTGCGCGAAGCCTCGGCGCCGACGTCGCGCATGATCGCCTGCAGCGTCCTACGGTCTTCCGCGATCTCCGCGGTCAGCTTCGCCAACGGCTCGGCGAGGTCTGAACCCTCATTGTTCCGCTGACAACGCTGGACGAGCTGCAGGCCGAACGTTGCTCCTGCGAGATGATCCTGGAGGTAGATGTGGAGAGCGGTGGCCACGAGTTGGTCGTATCCCGCCGTGGTGGCACGGAAACGTCCGTACGCATTCCGCTTAGGAGCCGGACGCCGGCTCAGTCATCTCTTGACGGGCGAGGCCCGTTGTGGCGGGGCCCTGGAGAAGCCCGCCCTCGGCGGCGAACCGCGAGCCATGGCAGGGGCACTCCCACGTCTTGTCCGCCTCGCTCCAGACGACGAGGCAGCCAAGATGCGGGCAACGCGCCGAGAGGAGATGCGTGTTGCCTGACTCATCGCGATAGACGGCCTGATGGCGAAGGCCGGCCCTAATGACGGCGCCTTCGCCAGGCGCGAGCTCCCCTGCAGAGCGAGGGCGGATTCGGTCAGCGACGAAGCGCCGGGCCACGCGTCCGTTCTCCGCGGCTAGTGCCTTTGCGGAAACGCGCGGCGTCCACCGCCGTGTGTCGTAGAGCGCGGCCCACGGATTCGGCCGGCCCACGATGGCATCCGTGATGATTCGGGCAGCGATCATTCCCTTCGTCAGCCCCCACTTGGCGAAGCCGGTCGCAACATGCAGGCGCTCGTCCCCCCTTCGCAGGCGTCCGATGTAGGGCAGCCCGTCAGCGGGGATGTAGTCGTGCGCGGACCAGTGCAGCTCGGACGCGACGTCGAACTCAGCGCGCATGAACTCGTCGAGGGCCCGGTAGGCATCCTCATCGTCCTGCTCGTCACCCGGTCGGCGGCTCTCTCCGCCCACGATCAAATGGCGGTTCCGGTTGGCCGACGGCGCTGAGCGAATCGAGCGTGTCGGCTCGTCGATGCTGATGTACATGCCCCGCGGCGCCCGCGCCTCCGCCACTTCCGCGGAGACGGCAAACGACTTATGCGGATGCGCCTTGGCGAAGAAGAGGCCGCGATCGAGGAACGGCAGCTGCGTCGCGACGACGACATGCCGCGCACGCACGCGCCCGGAGCTCGTCTCGACCATCGCGGTTTCCCCGCTTTTCACACCGGTCGCCCGCGTCTGCTCGAAGACGTGACTCCCGTCTCCCGGAATCCGGGCAACCAGTCCTGCGAGGTACTTCAGCGGGTGAAACTGAGCCTGCTCGTCGACGCGTATGGCGCCCGCAACAGGAAAGGGAAGGTCGGTCTCGCGCGTCAGCTCAGCGAGGATGCCCGCGCGCCTCATGGCCTCCAACTCTTCCTCGAGCTCGTCGAGCCTCCCCGAGGACTCCGTGTAGACGTAGTTGCTGGCCGGCTCCCAGTCGCAGTCGATTCCCAGGTCGACGGCGAGCGCGTTCAACTGCGAGATCGCTTCGCGGTTCGATTCGGCGTAGAGACGGGCTGCGTCGGGGCCGTGCGAGGCGGAGAGTTTCGCGTAGACGAGGCTGTGTCCGACGGTCAGCTTCGCCGTTGTGTTACCTGTCGTTGCCAGACCGATTCGACGCATCTCGAGAAGCGCCACGCTCTTGCCTTCCCGCTTGAGCAGATGGGCGACGGCAACGCCCGTTATCCCGGCTCCGACGACGGCAACGTCGACCTCGATGTCGCCCTCCAGGGCGGGAAACTCATCAACCTCGGCCGTCGCCGACCAGAGGGAGCGGGTTGCATCCGAACCGTCGATGCCGGGGATCTCCCCGACCCGCCGCATCGGTACACCAGCACTACCGGGCCGGGGCGGTTAGCGCCGCGGCTGAACGGGAACCGTGGTGCTCACCTTCGAAAAGGAGACTTGATGGCTACGCAGCAAACTGAACGCCGGAACGCAGGCGGCGGCATCGGCATCGGACTTGGCGGGATCCTCGTCATCGCGGGAATCGTCATCGCTCTGGCTTGGAGCGTCCTGCTCGGCATTATCGTCGCCGTCGTCGGGCTCGTTGCCTTTGGCGGCTTCGCGAAGGGAAAGTGGTACTAGCGGCGCAAGTCGCCCAGAAGATCGGGGCTGTGGCGCGCCGGCGCAGCCCCGACTTCGCCCTCATGTTCGTGCCCAGTTGACGTGCGACTAGCGCGGCGAGTTGATCCGGGCTGCCCACCGTTCGCGGCCGTTCATCTCGGGTACGTCCTTGCAGATGGCCATCGACGAAGCAGCCAACTACCACCTACTGCTGAAGCACCCGGACCGGTCTGAGCCCGAGTATGCGGACTTCACCAGTTTCACAGGCGAGCTCAAGGAGGATGACACCTTCTCCCTTCCCGAGAATGGTGAATGGCGCGTCGAAGAGATCGAACATCGGCCCGAACTTCCTCACGCCCGCCTGGTCTGCGTCCCCGCAGATTGACGTGGATACGTCGAGTGGATAGGCATTGAGGACGGCGTCGAAGCGCGCGAGCGCTTCGTTGCGCCGTCCATGAACGCGGTGATGATGCGAATGTGGAGCGCATCGAAGAGACCCGAACGCTTTGGATGGTGATGCGGTTCGAGCGCGATGAGGACGGCCGTGCCGACGACTGCAAGGCCGTTGGGCAGTTCTGGGACGAGGACTTGGCCTGGGCTGAACGAGACCGGCGCAATGCGGAGGCCGCCGACCCGGCGGTGCACTACGAGGTCGTCGCGGCAGAGACTCGCGTTGTCTACTCAGCGGACGAGCCCCCGCCCTGGTCGGAGACCTAGACCACCCGAGCCGCCTCGTCGGTTTCCGGAGCTAGGACGGAAGCAAGCGTCTGTGACCTAGTCCTGACTCCAGCGGGAACGGACAGCCGAGCAGTGACCCGTTCCCACTGGAAACCGGACTCGGTCAGGGAGCGAGATGACGGCTAGCCAAGGAGGCGCGTCATGAACACATTGTCAGGCGTTGCTGCGTAATCGCCGAAAGGGCCACACGGCACGAACCCGGCAGACGCGTACAGCGTGCGCGCGGGCACGAACGCCGGGCCTGACCCGCACTCGAGGCTGACGCGACGCACTCCTCGGTCGGCAGCGACGGCGACGAGGTAATCGACCAGCGCGCGTCCGACACCGCGGCCCCTCGCCGCCGCGGTCGTGTGCATCGACTTCAGCTCGGCGTGAGCCGGGTCGAGCTGCCTGAGAGCTGCGATACCGAGCAGCTCCCCGTCGACGCGCAGGCTGAAGAAGGTGAGAGTGTCGTCGCGGGCGTCGGGATCCAGCACGTGCACGCCCTCTGGCGGCATGACGCCGCTGGCGAATGTCCGATGCTGCTCGAGAAGCCGCCGGACATCATCGCGACGCGGATCGTCGATCCCGATCACGAATCCACCCACGAACGACTTCTAGCAAGAGTGATCGTCCCGATCGCAGGCATGGAGTGGTCGGCTGACGCCCCGCACTGCTTGACCGTTCCCGCCGCACTCAGGACGAGGCTCTCGCCTACCAGGAGACGGATACGACGCGGGCGACGTAGGTCGTGCGCGGGGCGCGAACGGTGACCTCGTCGCCGGCCTTGGCACCCATGAGCGCACGCCCGAGGGGCGAGTCGGGCGAGACGGCGCCTTCGGCCCTCACGCTCGAGACGCGCACCGTCATGCGCTCGCCGAGGTCGTCCTCGACCTCGACCTGGGAGCCGATGCCGATCACGTCGCTCGCGGCGGCCTCGACGACGACCGCGTTTCGGACGCGCTCGCGCAGGATCGTGATCTCGCGCTCGTTCAGGCCCTGCTCGTTCTTGGCCGCGTGGTATTCGAAGTTCTCGGAGAGGTCTCCGAAGCCGCGTGCGGTCGCGATCGCCTCGACGATCTCCTGCCGCTTCGAGCCTTCGAGCTGGGCGAGTCGCTCCTTGAGGGTGTCGAGCTCGGCCTGGGTGAGCTGCTCGCCGGAGCCATCGGGTCGGCGAGTAACACCTGCCTCCCCAGCCTCTCCGTCTCCACGCGCCACGAGTCAACCCTAGCGCGATGCCCGGCGCGCCATGCCCTCGACGTTGCGGCGAAGGTTCGCGTGATACCCGGCCATCTGGCGGGCCATGACGACTCTCGTGACCGGCTGGAGCAACCGCATCGCGCCGCGCAACTCACCCTCGGCGACGAAGCGCACCCGCGTCCCGCCGCCGTCGGGCTCGAACGACCACGTTCCGTCGATCGGGTAGGGCCCCTCGACGATGTGGGCTCGAACGTGCACAGGTCGGTCGAACTCGGTGAACTCGACGATCTGCTCGAACTCCTTACCGCCCGGCGGCTTCGTGCGCTCCCGGACGCGTGTTCCCAGCCGCGGGGCTCCGTCGGTAAGCGCCTCCACCGACGTCTTGGACGTCTGCCAGTCGGCGAGGGTCGACGGGTTCGTGAGGTAGTCGAAGACGACCTCCGGTGACCGGCTCACGACGAATGTCTGCTCGATGCGCATGCTTCAGCCTCCTGATTGAGGAATGCATTGGTGCCGCAGATGAGCTGACCGAAGGCGGTCATCGCGGCCCGACGTTCGACGGCGGCGGTACCCGACTCGGTCCAGAAGGACTCGGTGTCGGCGAGCGCCCGTAGCGGATCGACCGCAACGGGCGCGGGCTCGTGCGATGGGTGCCGTGTGAGGACGAAGGGCAGAAGCTCGCCGGCCGAGACAGGGAAATCGGCCTGCACCGCGGCGTCATCGGCGCGCGTTTCGACCGGCGTGCGAAGCCAGACGCTGTCCGGGCCTGCCATTGCCACGTCCGCTCCGTCGATGTGGCGGAGCCGCGGTCGGATCCGTCCGTGGTCGAAGCGAGGCCTGAGATCCATGTGTGTGCGGACTCGCCCGCGGATGCCCTCGACGAGGCGGACGACGTGGACCGCATTGACACCGGGCGGCATGAAGTCGACCAGTCGGATCGACCCCTCGGCCGTGTCGAAGTCCGTTTCGAGGACAGGCGTCACGCCGCGGTACCGGCGACGAGTCCGCCGCACCTGGCCGGACGGTGCAATCCGCCAGCGACCGTTCTCCTCGTTGCCGACGAGGGCGGCGAAGCAAGCCGCCGAGTCGAAGCGCGGTTGGCAGAGCCAGTCGATCGATCCGTCCTTGCTCACGAGCGCGCCTGTCCGGGTATCTCCCAGGAGCGCGTAGTCCTCGATCGGCGGCAGCATGCGATTCACCCACGTGCCTTCGCGGTTCGCGCGGTGTCCGCGAGCGTCGGTGCGTGGCGTCGCGGCACGTCGGTGCTTGCGGCGACCGGCTCCCGCCCGGGCAGGAAGCGGACGACGACGACGGCCGTGACTGCGGCGAGCGCTGCAGCGACGAGCAGGCCTGTGCCCATCGCCTGGGTGAAGGCGTCGCCGGTGGCAGCGAGGAGCTTGTCGCCGGCATCCGTTGGGAGCTGGGCCGCAATCCCAGTGGCAGCCCCCACAGACTCCCCGGCCCCTGCTTGCGCCTCTGCCGGAAGGCCGGAGAGGGAGCCTTCGACCTCGCTTGCGTAGAGGGAGCTGATGAGCGAGCCGATCACGGCGACGCCGAGAGCTCCCGAGACCATGCGCGCGACCGTGTTGGTGGCGGACGCCACGCCGGACTTGGCCGCGGGAACCGCGCCGACGACCGCCTCCGTCGCGGGCGCCATGACCCAGCCCATCGAGAGCGCGAGCCCGAAGAACCAGAAGACCAGGCCGAGGGTGCCGGTGTCCGACTCCCAGAACGTGGTCAGCGCGAGGAGCACCGCGAGGCCGATCAGGCCTGCGGCGACCACGCGAGACGTGCCGAGTCGCTTCACGGCCTTGCTCGAGGAGCCGGCGCCGATCATCAACCCGAGCGCGATTGGGCTCATGACCGCACCCGCCTCGATTGCGCTGTAGCCGTGTGCGAACTGCAAGTACTGGGTCAGGGCGAAGATGCCGCCGAGCAGGGCGAAGAACGCAACGCTGACGGCCGCCGTGCCGACGCTGAAGCGGGCACTGCGGAAGAAGCCGAGGTCGAGCATCGGCTCGGCGACGCGGCGCTCCCACCACAGGAAGGCGCCGAGTAGCGCCACGGACGCTCCGAGCAGTCCGACGATCGGGCCGGACGTCCAGCCCCGCTCCGGGGCTTCGATGATCGCGTACACGAGGACGCTGAAGCCGGCCGTGGAGAGCGCGGCTCCGAGCAGGTCGAACGATCCGGGCTTGGGATCGCGGCTCTCCGGGACGTAACGGATCCCGAGCAGCAGCGCCGCAACCGC
Organism: uncultured Actinomycetes bacterium; assembly: GCA_963839745.1. Taxonomy (GTDB): domain Bacteria; phylum Actinomycetota; class Thermoleophilia; order Gaiellales; family Gaiellaceae; genus JAIBJN01. The sequence continues at coordinate 167,734 of CAWIWC010000008.1, read as the reverse complement.
GAACGGCACGTTGACCATGAAGATGGAAGACCAGCTGAACCACTCGAGCAGGAGTCCGCCGGTGAGCGGGCCGAGCCCGATCCCGACTGCCGCGAGGGCGGCCCAGATGGCGATCGCCTTCCCGCGTTCTGCTCCGGTGAAGAGGTTGGCGATGATCGAGAGCGTGGCCGGCATGATCAGCGCAGCGCCCACGCCCATGGCGGCTCTCACGGCGATCACTTCGCCGGACGATTCGGCGACGAGGGCGCCGAGGCTGGCGAGGCCGAAGATCGACACGCCCGCCTGAAGCGCAAGCTTGCGCCCGAACCGGTCGCCGAGCGTGCCGAAGACCAGTAGCAGGCCGGCGAAAACGAGCAGGTAGGAGTCCACCATCCACTGCAGCATCGAAGGGGAGGCGTCGAACTCGTCCTGAAGGGTCGGTAGCGCGACGTTGAGGATCGTGTTGTCGAGCCCGATGATCACCAGGCTCAGCGAGAGCACACCGAGCGTCTTCCAACGGCGTGCGTAGTGGAGGGGGTCGACGGGCATCAGCAGCACTCCTTCCGGGGCTCGAGAGCCGATTGGGTCGTCTTTGCCATCGGTCTCCACCCTCGCGGAGCGGGGTCGCCGTCGCACCGGTGATTTCGCCGGTATTCCCGACGAGAAGCCGAGAGAAGGCGGGTTACGATCACGGCACGTGCTGTACGGGAGAGACCCGGAACGGTCTCGGATCGGCGAGCTTCTCGATGACGCTCGCGCGTCGCGCAGCGGCGTCCTCGTCGTTTCCGGCGAGCCGGGAGTCGGCAAGTCGGCGCTCCTGGAGGATGCGCGCGACCGGGCCGAAGGCATGCACGTCCTCAGCGGCGCGGGAGTCGAATCGGAGGCGCAGCTTCCGTTCGCCGCCTTGCACCAGGTCGTCCGGCCGATCCTCGCGCACGTCGAGAGCCTCCCCCAGCCGCAGGCCGCCGCGCTCCGCGGATCGCTCGGCCTGGCAGCTGGGGGAAGCGAGGACCGCTTTCTCGTCTCGCTCGCGGTCCTGAGCCTGCTCGCCGAGGCTGCGGAAGATCGGCCTCTGCTGTGCCTCCTCGACGATGCGCAATGGCTCGACGACGCATCCGCGGACGCGCTCGTCTTCGTCGCCAGGCGGCTCGAGGCCGAAGGCATCGCCATGCTCTTCGCGGCTCGTGAGGGCGACGTTCGGCGCTTTGAGGCGCCCGGGCTTCCAGAGCTGCGGCTGGGCGGGCTCGACTCGGCAGCGGCTGGGACATTGATCGATCGCTCGGCAGGCGACGATCTCTCGCCGGAGCTCCGCGGCCGGCTCGTCGCCGAGACGGGCGGGAACCCGCTCGCCCTGCTCGAGCTTTCTTCCGCGTTGAGTGAGGCCCAGCTCTCGGGCACGGAGGCGGTGCTTGCACCGATGCCGGTCAGCGCCCGCGTCGAGCGGGCATTCCTCGCGCGCGTGAGCCGGCTCCCGGAGGAGACACAGACGCTCCTCCTCGTCGCCAGCGCCGACGACAGCGGCGAGCTGGCGACCGTGTTGCGCGCCGCGGAGCAACTCGGAGCCGGGGCCGAGACGCTCGATGAGGCCGAACAGGCAGGGCTCCTACACGTCCGCGGAGCGCGGCTCGAGCTTCGCCATCCACTTGTCCGTTCGGCCGTCTACCAGGCGGCGCCGCTCTCCAGGAGACAGGCCGTCCACGGCGCGCTCGCGCGGGTCCTCGACGGCGAGGTCGATGCAGATCGCCGCGCCTGGCACCGCGCCGCGGCGAGCGTCGAGCCTGACCCGTCCGTCGGTGAGGAGCTCGAGGCGGCCGCAGAGCGTGCGCGGCGGCGGAGCGGTTTCGCCGCGGCCTCGCTCGCTTTCGAGAGGGCGGCCGCACTGACAACGGACGAGGAGCACCGGGCACGGCGGCTCACCGCGGCCGCGGAGACAGCCTGGCTCGCGGGGCGCGTCGAACGCGCCCTGATGCTGCTCGAGAGGGCGCGCGGGCTGGTGACGGAGCCGATCCAGCGTGCGGACCTCGACCGCTTCCTCGGTCTCATCGAGATGACCCGCGGTGTGCCGGCCGACGCGTGCCAGCTTCTCCTTCGCGCGGCAACCGAGGTGGCGCCGAGCGACGGCGGGCGAGCCCTTCAGCTGCTCAACATCGCCGGGCTCGCCGCGGCCTACGCGGGCGACCGGGAGGCTGCCGTAGCGATCGCCCACCTCGCCCGCGACCTGGATCTGGAGGAAACGCCCTTCATCCGCATGCTCGCACAGCTGCTCATCGGGCTCGGAGCCCACGCCGAGGGGGATTTCGCCGATGCTGCCTCCAGGCTCCGACTGGCGCTCGAGCTGGCAGAGGAGCTCGATGACGACGCGGCGAGGGAGCCCGTCGCACTGCTCTTCGCCGGACGGGCCGCTCTCTACCTCGGCGACGATGAAGCGACGTATCGGACACACCGCGAAGCGGCGGCTCGCGCGCGTGCGAGCGGCGCGCTCAGCATCGTGACCCAGATCCTTCCCCGTCTGGCGATCACGGAGCTCTGGGCAGGCCGCTGGGCCTCCGGCTCGGCCAATGCGAGGGAAGGCGTTCAGCTCGCGCGCGAGATCGGTCAGCACGATCTGGTCGCGCAGCAGCTCGTGCTGCTCGCGCTCGTTGCGGCCCTTCGCGGGTCCGAGGACGAATGCCGATCGCTGGCCGCCGAGAGCCGAGAGCTCGCCTCCGCTCGCAGCCTTGGGATCGTCCTCGAGCTGGCCGACTGGGCGCTGGCGCTCTTGGAGCTGGGACTCGGTCGACCAGAGGAAGCGTTCAGGCGCTGCCGGGAAGTCTCGGCCACCCTCGTCGTTTTCTGGGGTGGGCTCGATCGGATCGAGGCTGCGATTCGCGCGGGTGAAACGGAAACCGCGGGCATCTGGCTGGACGTCTTCGAGCTGTGGGCGGAGAGCAGCGCGGCTGCCTGGGGACGAGCCGTGGTCCTGCACTGCCGGGCGTTGCTCTCGGACGACGAAGGCGAAGCCGAAGGTCTATTCGCTGCGGCCCTGGACGCGCACGCCGACGCCGCCCGCCCCTTCGAGCGCGCCCGCTGCGAGCTCGCGTACGGCGAGTTCCTCCGCCGGATCCGCAGGCGGGTAGAGGCGCGCGAGCATCTGCGGGCGGCTCTGGACACCTTCGAAACGCTCGGAGCAGCGCTGTGGGCGGAGCGGGCGCGGGTCGAGCTGCGCGCGAGCGGCCAGACCGCGCGAAAGCGAGATCCGAGCACGAGAAACACGCTCACCACACAGGAGCTCCAGATCGCCCGGTTCGTCGCGGAGGGCCACACGAACCGCGAGGTGGCAGCGCAGCTCTTCCTCAGCCCGCGCACGATCGACTTCCACCTACGTAACGTCTACCGGAAGCTCGGCATCACCTCGCGCACCGCGCTCGCCCGCCTCGATCTCGACTCGGAGAAGGAGAGCACTCGAAGTGAGGCGGGCGCCTGACCGGATCACGCCTGGCCTTGTAGAAAATCCGCGAGGACACCCCAAATCGAGACGATCGGGAGGCCCACATGCAAGTCACGGGGAGCAGCATCGAGACGACGGCGGGGCCCAGCGAATGGTTCACCGGCGCGGTCTTTCTCGACGCGGTCGCCGCGCCGTCAGGCGTCTCGCGCCTGAGCGCTAGCAGCGTTCACTTCACACCCGGCGCGCGCACCGCCTGGCATACGCACCCGAACGGCCAGACGATCTACGTGCTCGAGGGCGTGGGCCTCGCACAGCGTCGCGGCGGCCCGGTCGAGGTCATCCGCCCCGGCGACCGCGTGTTCTTCGAGCCGGACGAGGAACACTGGCACGGCGCTGCAGCGACGCGATTCATGACCCACCTCGCGATGCTCCAGGTCGACGAGGAAGGGAACACGGCAACCTGGGGCGCACACGTCACCGACGAGGAGTACGCGGAAGCTCCAGCCCTCGACGACTGAGCGGTCGAGGAGGCCGAGGCGCACGCTGACACCGAGCCTCCGGGGTACCGGGGTGTCAAGATCCTCCGGTGACCGCCTCGTCGCCGCAGAGCCAGGTGCACGGATGGACATACCTGCGGCTCGTCCTCCTCGGCGCGCTCATCGGCGCCCCGGCCGCGCTCGTGGCGGCAGGATTCCTCGGCCTCGTCCACTACCTCCAGCACTGGATCTGGCAGGACCTCCCTGACGCGCTCGGGTACTCGTCGCCGCCGTGGTTCCTCGTCGTGCTCCTGCCCGTGGTCGGCGCTGCGATCGTCGTGGTCGCCCGGAGGTTCCTTCCCGGCGACGGCGGACACTCGCCGCTGGCGGGGCTCGGCGGCGGGCCCCCTCTTCCCAGTCACGGGTTGGGAATCGCTCTCGCGGCCACCGCCACGCTCGCGTTCGGCGCCGTGCTCGGTCCCGAGGCGCCGCTCGTCGCGCTCGGTGCGGTTGTTGCCGTTGTCCTCACGTCGTTCGCGAGGCTCGACCAGCGCGAAAGTGCCGTCCTCTCGACCTCCGGAGCCTTCGCGGCCGTGGCGGCGGTGTTCGGCGGCCCGATCGTCGCAGGCGTGCTGATGGTGGAGAGCGCAGCAGCCGGCCTGGGCGCCGCGATGCTCCCCGTGCTCCTTCCCGGCTTCGTCGCGGCGGCCGTCGGCTACGTGATCATCATCGGGTTCGGAGACTGGGGCGGCCTCGACGTTCCCGGCCTCGCTGTCCCCAGCCTCCCGCCGTACGAGGGCACGCATGTCACCGACCTGCTCCTCGCGGTGGTCGTGGGCGTCGTCGCGGCAGTCATCGTCGTCGTGGTCCGGACGCTCGCGACTCGGGTCGCCGGAGATGGGCGCGAGCGTTTCGGGATGCCCGGGCTCTTGCTCGCCGGAGGCCTCGCGGTCGGGGTACTCGCCGTGCTCGCCGACGCTCTCGGGGCGAGCTCTCAGGACGTGCTCTTCTCGGGCCAGGCCTCCGTGCCCACCCTGGTTGCCGAAGACTCGACATCGATCGTCTTCGTCCTCCTCGCGGCGAAGGCTCTGGCCTTCGCCGTCTGCCTCGGCTGCGGTTTTCGCGGCGGTTTCATCTTCCCTGCGATCTTCCTCGGCATCGGCCTGGCCACGCTGGCGGTGATCTGGTTCGACATCTCCCCGACCTGGGCGATCGCAGCCGGGGCCGCCGCCGGCATGGCCGCCATGAGCCGACTACTGCTCTCGTCGATCGTCTTCGCGGCCTTGCTCACGGGGACGGCCGGCCTGGACGCGGTCCCGGCGGCAGTTTTCGCCGCGGCCGCGGCGTGGCTCACCGCGACGGCGCTAGAGCATCGGGCCTCGCCGGCGCTTGTGCCCGAAGCGCCGGCGTAGCCGGGTCACGAGGCGGCTTTGAGCTGCCCGGAGAAGAACTCGAGCGCCGTGCGGGTCTTCGTCTGCTGCTCGCCCTCGAGGTTCACGCCGCGCTCGGACAGGAAGGCCCGCGCCTCCGCCGCCACGTCGAAGGCCTCGGTCGGGGCACACTTGGTCGAGAGCTCGAGGATCCGCGTGCTGTCCGGGTAGAGCCACATCTCGCCGACCAGTCTCCGCTTGAAGCCCTTCGGCGTGTACCTGAGCTTGAGCACGAAGATCGGGCCGAGAACGGACAGGTCGTCGAGCTCGAGCCCGTCGGGCGCATGCTCCTTGAAGAACGCGCGCTGCTCCTTCGTGAAGAGCTTGCGAAGGGGTCTCTTCCCGGCAGCCGCCTTCGCGACGTCGGCCCCGGGGAGTCCTTTCAGAGACGCGGAGCACACGAAGCCGCCGGGCATCGCGTCCACCTCGACGCCGAAGCCGGGAGACCGGCGCAGCCCGGCGGGAAGCTCGGACGGCACGACCGGCCGGAGCTTGACGACCGAGTCGTCGCCCTTCTTCTGCACGCGGCGCGCGCGCGCGACGACGCCGCTCGCGTACAGCGCGAGGTCGGGCGTGTCGAAGAAGAACACCTGACGGATCTGCGCCTCGAGCGGGTCCATCCCGAGCCCGACGACGGCCGAGCGCTGATCCTCCTCCGGGACGGTCAGCTTCAGCTCGACCGTGTCGCAGTCCTCGAGCAGCGCGGCGAGGTGGGCGCGCTCCTCGTCCGACAGCAGTGGTGCCTGTTTGGTTGCCGTGGCCATCTCGCCTCCAGCTTGGGGGTTGGCGATCGAGCTGTGCGAGCGACCCTAACCGAGCGGGGCGAAGAGATCGACGACGTTGCCGTCCGGATCCTTCACCTCTGCGTAGCGCTGGCCCCAGAAAGCGTCCCACGGCTCCCGGTACGCTTCGCCGCCCGCGTCGACGAGCTCCCGGTAGAGCCGGTCGACGTCCGCGGGCGAATCGCAGAGGAAGGCCAGCACCGTGCGCTGGCTGCCGGAGGGCGGCGTCCAGTCGGGCGCGAACGAGCGCACCGTCTCCTCGGTGTCCAGCATGAAGCGGACGCCACCCGGCATGCTCGCCTCCACGTGGCCGTGGCCCTCGGGGTCGAGGTCTTCCGGGAACTCGAGGCCCAGGAGCCGGTAGAAGGCGACCGCTCGCTGGAGTTCGGCGACGACCACCCCGATGGCATCCATTCGAGGCACGGCCGTAGCGTAGCGGGAGCCGGAACCTCCCCTGGGCGGTAAGAACCGCGCCCGCGGCGTCACGAACAGCTGCGAGAGACCCCTGGGACGAAAGGAGGCCCCTTTTGCGCAAAGCTCACACACTTCGGCCGATCCGGGTGGGACTGACGCTCGCGATCGCTGTCCTCGCGGCGCTGATCGCCCTCGCTGCGGCCGGCGGCACGGCTGCCCTGGCCAACGGCGACGGCGGGCGCGACGGGAAGGGATCGATCTCCAAGAAGGAGCTGACCCTGCGCAACGACATGCGCAAGCTCTGGGAGGACCACATCACGTGGACCCGGCTCGCGATCATCAGCCTCACGACCGACGCGCCCGACACGCAGGCGACCGTAGGCCGTCTCCTGCAAAACCAGGACGACATCGGCGACGCGATCAAGCCCTTCTACGGCAATGCGGCGGGCGAGGAGCTGAGCCGGCTCCTCCGCGAGCACATCCTCATCGCCGCCGACCTGATCGCCGCCGCGAGGGCGGGCGACGCCACCGGCGTTGCAACGCACCAGGCGCGCTGGCGGGCGAACGCGGACGAGATCGCCGCGTTCCTGAACGCCGCCAACCCGCGCTCGTGGAAGTTCCGAGAGATGCAGTCGATGCTCTACGAGCACCTCGACCTGACGACGACCGAGGTCGTCGCCCGGCTCCAGGGGAACTGGGACGCCGACGTCGCCGCGTACGACGCGATCCACCTGCAGGTCCTCGAGATGGCCGACGAGCTCTCGACGGGCATCGTGAAGCAGTTCGAGCGCCGCTTCCGGTAGCTCGGACACGTCCCGGAGCGCCGCCAGGGGCGCTCCGGGAGCCCTCGCCGGTAAGAACGGCCGCCCGCGAGTCACAAACGGCCTTCATGGGACACGTGTACTTCTGCGGCTTCGCCCTGGGGACGCGCCCGGGCGTCGTCATGACGCCGCGGCCCGCGAGCGAACGCCTCGTGGAGGCCGCGCTCGCCGTGATCGGCGACAGGCCCGCGACCGTCGCCGACGTCGGCACCGGGTCGGGCGCGCTGGCGGTCGCCGTCGCCGCGCGGGCCCCGCAGGCCCGCGTGTGGGCGACCGACGCGAGCCCGGCCGCCGTGGCCCTCGCCTGCGAGAACGTCCGCCGCCACGGGCTCCTCCATCGGGTCGTCGTCCTCGAGGGCGACCTGCTCGACCCCGTGCCCGGGCCGGTCGACCTCGTCGTCGCCAACCTCCCCTACCTTCCGCTCGGCGAGCGGGCTCTGCACGCCGACCTCGCCGCCGAGCCTGCCGACGCCGTCTTCGCCGAGCGCGACGGCCTCGGCCCCTACCGCCGCCTGCTCGACGCCTGCGAGGGGGGCCTTGCGGCCGGGGGCGCGCTCGTCCTCCAGTTCCGCGGCGCGGTGCTCCTCGCGGCCCGTCACGAGCTCGACGCGCTCCGCGCCCGCCTCGAGGTCGAGGCTATGCTCGCCCGCAAGGCCGCCTGATGTCATCCACGACCCGCGCGTTCCAGCCTCTCCCTCTCGAGTTCGACCGCCTGCCGGAGGCGGAGATGCGCGAGCGCTCGGCGGAGTTCCTGGCACTGATGCTGCGCCGACGCTCGGTGCGCGATTTCTCGCCGAGCCCGTGCCGCGGGAGGTCGTCGAGGACGCGGTTCGAGTCGCCGGCTCCGCGCCTTCGGGCGCCAACCAGCAGCCCTGGTCGTTCGTGGTCGTCTTCGACCCGGACGTCAAGGCGCGCATCCGGGAAGCCGCCGAGCACGAGGAGAGGCTGCTCTACACCGAGCGCGCGAGCCGCGAGTACCTGGACGTCCTGGAGCCGATCGGGACGGACTGGTCGAAGCCCCACCTCACGGACGCGCCGTGCCTGATCGCGGTCTTCGAGCAGCCGTGGGGCTTCGACGAGCACGGCGGGAAGCGGAAGCACTACTTCGTGCGCGAGTCGGTGGGAATCTCGGTCGGCTTCCTCCTCGCCGCGCTCCACAACGCGGGCCTGGCGACGCTCACGCACTCGCCGTCGCCGATGGGGTTCCTGAAGGAGATCCTCGAGCGCCCGGAGAACGAGCGGCCCTTCCTGCTCATCCCCGTCGGCTATCCGACGCCGGACGCCACGACCCCTACGCTCGTGAAGAAGTCGCTCGCCGGGATCGCGGACTTCGTCTAGAGCAGCCCGCGCAGCCAGCCGCCGTCGACGGCGAACGACCCGCCGGTGATGTAGCCGGCGCGCTCCGAGGCGAGGAAGACCGCCAGCGCGGCGAACTCCTCCGGCTCGGCGAGGCGGCCCATGGGGATCGAGGCTTCGAGGCGGGCCTGGACCTCCTCCACGCCCACGCCCTCGCGCTCGGCGTTGGCCTGGTTCAGCTCGGTGACGCGCTCCGTCGCGGTGTAGCCGGGCAGGATCGTGTTCACGGTGATCCCGTCCTGCGCCACCTCGCGCGCGAGCGTCTTCGCGTAGCCAGTCACAGCAGCACGGAGGCTGTTGGAGAGGATGAGGTTGTCGACCGGCTGCTTCACGGCCACGGAGGTGACCGCGAGGACGCGGCCCCAGCCGCGCTCCTTCATCCCGGGCAGCGCAGCCGTGGCGAGCTCCACGGTGCTGCGCAGGAGCAGCGCAGTCGCCCGGTCCCAGTCCTCGAGCGAAAGGGTGTCGTGGGTCCCGGCGGGCGGGCCGCCCGTGTTGGCCACGAGGATGTCGACGCGCCCGAAGCGCTCCTCGGTCGCCTGGACGACGCGCGTCCCCTCCCCGGGCTCGGCCAGGTCGGCGGGAAGCGCCAGCACCTCCGGCCCGATCTCCGCGGCGGCCGCCGAGAGGCGGTCGGCGTCGCGGGAGCAGATCGCGAGCGACGCTCCCTCGGCGGCGAGCTCACCCGCGATGGCCCGCCCGAGACCGCGGCTCGCGCCGCAGACGAGGGCGACCTTGCCGTCCAGCCCGAGGTTCACTTGTTGCGGAGGTACGCGTCCGACCCGTCGAGCCAGTCCTGGCGCGGCGGGCAGAAGATGTCGACGTCGAGCACGTCGTCGAGGGCCTCGGCCTTGTGCGGGAGCCACGAGGGGATGTGCAGGACCTCGCCGGCCGCGACGTCGACGACCTCCGACTCGTCCTCGCCGAGGAAGAAGCGCAGCGTGCCCTGGAGGATGTAGGTCAGCTGCTCGTTCTCGTGCGAGTGCTGCGGGACGATGCAGCCCTTGTCCAGGTACACGTGGGCGAGCATCATCCGCTCGGTCGAGACCAGCCGCCGGTGGAGGTCGGGCTTCAGCTCCTCCTTGGGCATGTCCTCCCAGCGGTATTTCGTGGTTTCCTGCGTGCTCACGCGGTCTCCTCTCGTCGCTGCGACAGAACGGATCGTCTCACACGGCTGGCGCGGGACGATCCGTAAGCCGCTCGCCGAGGCGTGCCAACGGTTGCGTACAATCAGGAGCGTGGGAGTCGCGTACAGCTCTCCCGACTCGCCCTACACGCGGATCACGGTCGTGTACCGGTGCCCGTGCGGCGCCGTCGTCTCCGAGGTCGGTCGCCACGCCGCCGAAGGGCCCGAGGGCTGGGAGCAGGCGCGCCCCGACGCCTACATCTGCGCCCACTGCGCGGAGCTGAAGCGCGCCGGCGCGCTTCCGGCGGAGCGGCTCTAGCCCGCCACGATCGCCGCCGCCGGGCCCTCCATGCCTGCGAGGCGGGGCGCGACGTCGAGCACGCTCTCACGCGCGCACCAGGCGATGTCGTCGAGGATCGCCTCCTGGCGCGGGTTCTCGGCCGCGCGCAACGCCTCCTCGGCGCTGCCGAACGACCGTGCGAGCCGAACCGCCGCCTCGGCTGCATCCGACCGCTCCCCGCCGAGGAGCTCCGCGATGCGCCCGGCGCAGTAGGCGTCGTCGATGGTGAAGCGGCCGTCGACGCCGGCGCACACCACCTCCGTGTCGCCGCCCGCCGCGAGGGCGGCCGCCGCGACGGCGTCCAGGTTGAGGAGGCTCCCCACGAGCACGTGCTCCGCGTTGGCGGCCGCGGTCACGATCGCGCGCGTCCCGTTCGTCGTCGTCATGACGAGCGTCTCGGCCCGGGGCTCGACGAAGTCCGCCGGCGAGTTCCCCAGGTCGAACCCCGGGATCGCTTCGGCGCGGCGCTCACCGGCGAGCACTCCCTCCTCCATCCCGGCGCGCAGCGCCCGCGCCTCCTCGATCTCGGCGCAGCAGAGGACTCGGCGGTAGCCGGAAGCGAGCGCCTGGGCGATGGTCGACGTCGCGCGAAGGACATCGACGACCACGGCGACGGGCGCGCGCTCGGCCTCTGCGGGCGTGAAGGCGACGTGCACGCGCATCGGCCCGTGACCCTACACGGCGTGGATACGATGGCTCGAATGGCCACGCCGGAGCGCATTCAGACGCGGACCTGCTACCGGCATCCGGGCCGGGAGACCGCGGTCAGCTGCTCCAACTGCGGCCGCCCGATCTGCCCCGACTGCATGGTCTACGCGGCCGTCGGGATCAAGTGCCCCGAGTGCGCGGGCCAGCCGACCGGCGCGAAGGCCGCCACCCGCAAGCTCAGTCGAGTCGGCAGCGGGACCGGGGCGTTGGTCACGAAGACCCTGATTGGGATCAACGTCGCCGTCTTCCTGATCTCGATCGCGGAGGGCTCGGGCGGCTTCCAGCCGGCGCAGTCGTTCATCAACCGCTGGGCACTGAACGGGTTCGCGGTCTCCGAGGGCGAGTGGTACCGCCTGATCACGAGCGCGTTCCTGCACGCGAGCGTGATCCACATCGCGTTCAACATGCTGATGCTCTGGTGGTTCGGCCAGGCGCTCGAGAGCGCGCTCGGGCGCGCCAGGTTTCTCGGCATCTACTTCGTCTCCGCGCTCGCCGGCTCCGCCGGGGCGCTCCTCCTCTCCGGGGAGTTCGTGAACACCGTCGGAGCGTCCGGGGCCGTCTTCGGGATCCTCGGCGCGGGCCTCGTGCTGGAGCGGAAGCAGGTCTACGTCTTCGGGGGCGGCGCGCTCTTCATCGTCATCCTCAACATCGCCTTTACGTTCGCCGTCTCGAACATCTCGATCGGCGGACACCTGGGCGGCCTCGCAGGGGGCGTGCTCGCGATGCTCGCTCTCTCGGTCGCCGGCCGCCACCCGGTGTACGGGCGGATCGACGCGCTCGCCGTGCTGATGCTCGTCGGCATCGCCGCGGCCAGCGTCCTCGTCGCGTACATGCGCGTCCGCGGATATTCCTGAGCCGGGAACTTTCGGACGCGCTCGTCCGTCCAAGCTCGCGATGCACCGGATTCTCGTCCTTCTCGTCGTCGCCCTGCTCGGCCTGACCGCCTGCGGCGCGGGCGAGGACGCCGACTCTGGCTCTGGCGGGCCCGCCGAGAGCACCGAGCCGGAGCCCACTGCCCTCCCGGACGTGGCCCGCGTGGTCTGCGACGAGAGCGGCGCCCGCCTCGAGACCTCGTCCGTCAGGCCGCAGCCGGACGGGATCCACTTCGAGATCGTGAACGAGACCGGCAGCGAGCGCTCCGTCGCGATCCAGAACGCCCAGGGCACCGGGACCGGCATGGGCGTCCCGGCCGGCACGTCCACGCAGGTCGTCGACGTCGAGCCCGGCGCGCTCACGGTCTCCTGCACCGATCCGGCCACCGAGCCGGGCGCAGGAGAGGCGCTCGAGGTCGTCGACGAGGACGGCATCTGGGTCTCGACCCGCCTGGGCTGCGCCGAGCAGTTCTCGCAGGTCGTCGACTACATCCAGGGCGCCTCCGGCGAGACCACGGACCCGATCGAGGCCGCGAAGAAGGCCGTCGAGGGTTTCGGGCTCGAGCCCGACGACGTCTTCGAGCGCGCCGGCTATCCCGACACCGACACCACCCGCGTGCGGATGGTTCGGGACGGCGAGCCGATCGCGGTCGTCGACCTGATCGACGACGGCACCGGCAAGTGGCTCGTGAGCATGGTCACGGGCTGCAGCTCCCTCGAGAACTGACCGACCGCTAGGGTCTCGCCTCGTGATCGAGGCGCACACCCTCACCGACGGCGGCCAGACGGCACTCGAAGTCGCCGAGCGGCTCGCTGGATTCCTCCAGGCAGCCGAGCGGAGCCTCGACCTCGCGCTCTACGACTTCGACCTCGAGCAGCCGACCGCGAAGATCGTCGCAGACGAGATCGTCGAGGCAGAGCAGCGGGGCGTCGCGGTCCGCCTCGCATTCAACGTCGACAACGAGAAGCCGCCGCCGCTCTTCCCCCCTGCCCGCGGCGAGCCGAGCTTGATCGACAGCCTCGAGGTGCCGACCAAGCCGATCCCAGGAGTCCCCGACCTCATGCACCACAAGTTCGCGGTCCGCGACGGGAACACCGTCTGGACGGGCTCGACCAACTGGACGGACGACTCCTTCACGCGCTGCGAGAACATCATCGTGATCGTGGAATCCGAGGCCGTCGCCGCCGCGTACACGAAGGACTTCGAGCAGCTCTGGACGACCGGCTCGGTCGAGCAGAGCGGGTTCGTCGACCCGGCGCCGGTCGACGTCGGCGGCCGCGAGGTGCGCGTGTGGTTCTCCCCGGGCCACGGCGAAGCGCTCGCCACCCGCATTGCTCACCGGATCAAGCGCTCGCGGCAGCGGATCCGGGTCTGCTCGCCCGTCCTCACCTCCGGCCCGATCCTCGGCGCGCTCGCCGAGTGCGTCTCGGACGGGAAGGTGGACATCACCGGCGTCGTCGACGGGACGCAGATGAAGGGCGTCTACCACCAGTGGAAGCTGAACGGGAACTCCACGTGGAAGCTCCCGCTCGTCGAGCGCGTCCTCGGCCGCGCCAAGTTCTCCGGCAAGGACTCGACCCCGTACGGCGACGGCGACAACGTGCACGACTTCATGCACGCGAAGGTCACGGTCGCTGACGACCACGTGTTCACGGGGAGCTACAACCTCTCGCACTCGGGCGAGCTGAACGCCGAGAACGTGCTGGAGATCCGCGACGCGGAACTCGCCGACCGCCTCGCGGGCTGGATCGACGGCGTGCGCGACCGCTACGGGCCCGCACCGGTGCCCAAGCTGAACGGCGCTAGCCGCCGACCTGAACCGTCGTGACGCCGCGCTCGGCCAGCGCGGCCTGGGCGGCGGCGAGGCGCGCGAGCGGCACGCGGTACGGCGAGCACGACACGTAGGCGAGCCCGAGCTCGTGGCAGAAGGCGACCGAGCGCGCGTCGCCGCCGTGCTCGCCGCAGATGCCCAGCTTGATGTCCGGCTTGACGCCGCGGGCGCGCTCGACGCCGATGCGCATGAGGTCGCCCACGCCGCTCGCGTCCAGGGTCTCGAAGGGGTTCGCCTCCAGGATCCTGTCCTCGAGGTAGTGCGTCAGGAACTTGCCCTCGGCATCGTCGCGGGAGAAGCCGAGGGTCGTCTGGGTGAGGTCGTTCGTCCCGAAGCTGAAGAAGTCGGCCTCGCCTGCGATCTCGTCGGCGCGCACGCACGCGCGCGGGAGCTCGATCATCGTCCCGATCTGGTACTCGAGCTGGCGGTCGGCCTGCTCGAGCTCGGCCGAGGCCGTGTCGAGCGTCAGGCGGCGCAGCCGTCTTAGTTCCTCGGCGAACCCGACAAGCGGGTGCATGATCTCGACGAGCGGGGGCTCTCCGCCCTTCTCGGCGACGGCGAGCGCTGCGCGGACGATGGCCCGCACCTGCATCTCGTAGATCTCGGGATAGACGAGCCCGAGCCGGCAGCCGCGCATCCCGAGCATCGGGTTGGACTCGCGCAGCGCGCGGATGCGGCGGGCCATGTCCTCCGAGTCGGCTTCCTCGAGCGAGGGCAGGAACTCGTGTAGCGGCGGGTCGAGCAGCCGGATCGTCACGGGCAGCCCCGCCATGGCGGCGAGGATTCCCTCGAAGTCCTGCTGCTGGAACGGCAGAAGCTCGTCCAGTGCCGTCCGCCGCTCGTCCTCCGAGGAGGCGAGGATCATCGCCCGGACGAGCGGGAGCCGATCTTCGGCCATGAACATGTGCTCCGTCCGGCAGAGCCCGATGCCCTCGGCGCCGAACTCGCGGGCCTTGGCGGCGTCCTCGGGCGTGTCCGCGTTGGCGCGCACCCGCAGGCGCCGCAGCTCGTCGGCCCAGCCGAGCAGGGTCTGGAAGTTCTCGTCGATCTGCGGCGGGACGAGCGGGACGTCCCCGACGATCACGTCGCCGGTGCCGCCGTCGATCGTGATCACGTCGCCCTCCGCCAGCTCGCGCTCGCCCAACCGGATCTTCCGGGCGCCGAGGTCGATCGAGAGCGCGTCGCAGCCCGCCACACACGGCTTGCCCATCCCGCGCGCGACGACCGCCGCGTGCGAGGTCATGCCGCCGTGCGCCGTGAGCACCCCGCGCGCCTCGATGACGCCATGGATGTCGTCGGGCGTCGTCTCCGCGCGGACGAGGATGACGTCCTCGCCGGCCTTGCCCTGCTCCTCGGCGCGGTCGGCGTCGAGGACGATCACCCCGGTGGCGGCGCCGGGGGAGGCATTGAGCCCCTTCGCAGCCGTCTCGTAGTCGGCCTTCGGGTCGATCATCGGGTGGAGCAGCTGGTCGAGCTGCCCGGGATCGATGCGCACGACAGCCTCCTCCTCGGAGATGAGCCCGTCGCCGACCATGTCCACGACCACCCGCAGTGCCGCCGCCGCGGTTCGCTTGCCCGCCCGGGTCTGGAGGAGGTACAGCGAGCCCTCCTCGATCGTGAACTCGATGTCCTGCATCTCCCGGTAGTGCTCCTCGAGGCGCGCCATCGTGTCGGCGAGCTGCCGGAAGGCCTCCGGGAAGCGCGACTCCATGCCCTCGATCGGCTCGGGCGTGCGGATGCCGGCGACGACGTCCTCGCCCTGGGCGTTGACGAGGAACTCGCCCCACATGCCCTGCTTGCCCGTCGAGGGGTCGCGGGTGAAGGCCACGCCCGTTCCCGAGTCGTCGCCCTTGTTGCCGAAGACCATCTGGACGACGTTGACCGCCGTTCCCAGGTCGTCCGGGATCTGGTTCGCGCGGCGGTAGACCTGCGCGCGCTGCGTGTTCCACGAGTCGAACACGGCGCGGACGGCGCGGGCGAGCTGCTCGCGCGCGTCTTGCGGGAACGGCTCGCCCGAGCTCTCCGCGTAGATCTTGGCGAAGCGCTCCGTCAGCTCGCGGAGATCGGCGGCGTCGAGGTCGACGTCCTGGGAGACGCCCCGCTCATCCTTGAGCGACGCGAGCTCGCGCTCGAAGAGCTGGCCCTCGATGCCGTCAACGACGTTCCCGAACATCTGGATGAGCCGGCGGTAGGCGTCGAAGGCGAAGCGCTCGTTGCCGGTTGCCTTGGCGAGACCCTCGACGGCGTCGTCGTTCAGGCCCAGGTTGAGGATCGTGTCCATCATCCCGGGCATCGAGACCGCCGCTCCCGAGCGGACGGACACGAGCAGCGGGTCCGACGGGTCGCCGAAGTGCTTCCCCGACGTCTCCTCCAGCTGCGCGACATGCTCCTCGATCTCCTCGCGCAGTCCGTCGGGCAGCTCTCCCCCGCGCCCCATGTACTCGCGACAGGCCTCGGTCGTGACCGTGAAACCGGCGGGGACCGGGAGCCCGATCGCGGTCATCTCGGCCAGGCCGACGCCCTTGCCGCCGAGCAGCTCGCGGCCGAGCTCGCCGCCTTCGGAGAAGTCGTAGACGTACGTCCTAGCCATCGCCCTGACCCTCAATTCTCCCATCGAGCCGCTTCGCATGCACGTGCAGGCCGCGACGCACCGGATCCCCCGGCAGGGGAATAGCGCGAAACGCGATCGTCGAGCATCGTGGGGAGAACGGGCTAGGCAGACGCGGGGCGCCGCAGCCTACGTCTCGGCCCGAGAAAGAGGCGGCTCGCACCACGGCCGCCTCTTTACTTTTCTTCTTTCAGGCGCTGCGCCGCTCGGCGAACCAGGAGACGAGCCGGATCCCCATCCACACCGGCGTCAGCAGCACGTAGAAGACAAACAGGCCGGCCGCGAGGACGACGAACCAGAACGGCCAGTAGTACCAGGGAATGCTGGGTTTCTCGGTTATGCGGGGGCCTCCGTGCGCAAGCGGCGCTCCTCGACGATGCGGACGATCCTCCGTGCCGTTTCCTCGATCGCGAGGTTCGACACCTCGATCACGGGGCACCCGAGCCGCTTGTGGACCGATTCCGCGTACTCGAGCTCGTCGTAGATCTCGGCCAGGTCGGCATAGCGGCCTCCGCCTCCCATGCCGCGCACGCGCTCGCCCCGGATCGCGGCGAGCGCCTCGGCGTCGATCGTGAGGCCCACGACCTTCGCCGGGTCGAGCTTCCAGAGCGCGGCCGGCGGCTCGATGCCCTTCACGATCGGCACGTTGGCGGTCTTGTACCCGAGGTAGGCGAGATACATCGAGAGGGGCGTCTTCGAGCTGCGCGAGACGCCGACCAGGACGACGTCGGCCTCGTTGAGCTGGTCGGAGCCGGCGCCGTCGTCGTAGCGCACGGCGAACTCGATCGCAGAGATGCGCTTGAAGTAGCTCGAGTCGAGCACGCTCCGCGCACCGGGCTGCCGGGTCGCCGGCGAGCCGGACACGCGCGCCACCGCCTCGATCGGGTGCCCGAGCAGGTCGCAGTAGTGAAGCCGATAGCGCTTGCAGAGCGCGCGCATCGCTTCGCGGAGCTCCGGCTCGACGAGCGTGAAGAGCACGACAGCGCGGCGGCCGCGGGCCCGCGCCGCAGCGAGGTGCACGTCCTCGGGAGCGGCGATCCGCGGATGGCGGACGACCTCGAACTCCTGTCCGGGGAACTGCGCCTCGACGGCCTCGACGACCCGGGCAGCCGTCTCGCCGGTGGAGTCCGAGACGACGTGAAGCTCGACCGGCTCGTCCATCAGTGCGGGATCTGCGAGAGGTCGCCGAGCGCGCCGACGGCGTCGCGAACGTCCAGGAGAAGTCGTAGCCGGTTCGCGCGCACCGAGGCGTCGTCGGCCATGACGAGCACGTCGTCGAAGAAGCGGTCGATCGGCGGGCCGAGCTCGGCGGCGGCAGCGATCGCGCCCTCGAAATCCCGCTCGGACATGGCCGCCTCGATGCGCGGAGACGCGTTTCCGAGGGCCTCGATGAGCGCCACTTCGGCGTCGTCGGTCGCGAGGGAGGCGTCGAGCGAGTCCGCCGCGCCATCGGCCTTGCCCGCCAGGCGGTTCGACCGGTCGAAGGCCACGAATGCACGGTCGAACTCATCCGAGGACGCACCCTCCGCGAGGGCGCGCGCAAGCTCGGCGACGGCGCCCAGGTCGGTGACGGAGCCCGCGCGCGCGGCGCGCACGAACTCGACCGGCACGTCGAGCACGCCCTCCAGCCGCTCGAGCACGAAGTCGACGACGTCGGACGGATCGTCCGTGACCTCGGCCTGCTGCTCGACCAGCAGCGCAAGGTCTCGGGCGACGAGTGCGCCAACGTCGATCCCGAGCCCGCCCTCGACGGCGAGCCGGCAGAGGCCGATGGCGGCGCGCCGGAGACCGTGGGGGTCGCGCGAGCCGGTCGGCCGCTGGCCGAGGGCGAACGCAACGGTGAGGTTGTCGACCTTCTCGGCCGCTGCGAGGACCCGGCCGGGCTCCGTCTGCGGGAGCGGGCCGTCGGCCGAGTCGGGCAGATACTGCTCGTCGATCGCGGCGCAGACGGCTTCCGGATAGCCCACCAGGCGCGCGTACTCGGCCCCGATGTGACCCTCGAGATCGGGGAACTCGCGCACGAGCTCGGACGCCTGGTCGGCCTTGGCCAGGCGGGCCGCCTCGCGCGAGGCCTCTCCCCCACCTTGCGCGGCGACGAGCTGCACGAGACGCGCGGTCTTGTCCTCGAAGCTCCCGGCGCCGGCCACGAACGTGATCGGCCCGAGCTCCTGCGCCAGCGCCTCGATGCCCTTCGCCACGTCGCGCTCGAAACCGAAGTGAGCGTCCTCGAGCCGACCTTCGAGGACTCGCTCATTGCCCGAGATCACCGTGGCCGGATCGCCGCCGTTGGCGACGAAGGCGAACCGCGCCCCCTCGAGCGGGAAATAGCGCTGGTGGGACTGCATCGCGGTCTGGACCACGAGCGGGGGAAGCTCCAGGAAGCGCTCGTCGAACGTCCCCTCGAGCACCGTCACGCTCTCGACGAGGTACACGACCTCCTCGAGCACGCCTGCCGGATCGCGCCACCCGCCGATCCCGTCGAGCCCGGAGACGATCTGGGTGCGCCGCTCCTCGGGATCCGGCTCGACTCCCGCCTTGCGGAGCACGTCGACGTACTCGTCCGCGGAGGGGATCTCGACGCGGCCGTGCGTGAAGCGGTGGCCGAACGTCTCACCCCCGGACGGGATGCCCGCGACGTCGACCTCGACCGGCCGCTCGCCGAGCTTGGCGCAGAGCCAGCGGACCGGCCGCGAGAAGCGCAGGCCGTCCTTCTCCCACACCATCGACTTGGAGAACGAGAGGCCGCGGACGATGTCCGCCAGGAGTTCCGGAAGCGCCTCCTCGAGCGGGCGCCCGGGCACGACCACTCCCAGGAACCCGTCTCGAACCTCGAGGTCGTCCGCGGTCACTCCGTGCTTGCGCGCGAACCCTGCGGCGGCCTTCTCGCGGAGATGCTCCGGCGGGCCCTGGACCCATTCGTCGGGAGTGCGCTCCGGAAGGTCCTCGACGATCAGCGCGATCCGGCGAGGGCCGACCAGCGCCCGCCCCGCGGAGCCGCCGAGGGTCGGCAGCCACCGCTCCGTGAGCTGACGCCCGGCCTCCCGGCACGCGGAGGCCGGAAGCTCCTCACAGCCGATCTCAAACAGCAGGCTCGGCACTGAGCTCCACGTAGAGCTGGGCGACGCGGCGGGCGAGGTTACGGACGCGTCCGATGTACGAGGCGCGCTCGGTCACGGAGATCGCGCCCCGCGCGTCGAGCAGGTTGAAGGCGTGCGAACACTTGAGCACCTGGTCGTATGCGGGCAGCGGCAGCCCGCGCTCGACGAGGTGCCGGCACTCGAGCTCGTGCTCCTCGAATCGGCGCGTGAGGATGTCCACCGGCGCCTCCTCGAAGTTGTAGATCGACCACTGGCGCTCGCTCTCCCTGTAGACCTCGCCCCAGGTGATGCCCGGCGCCCAGACGAGGTCGAACGCGCTCCGCTTGTCCTGGAGGAACATCGCGAGGCGCTCGAGGCCGTAGGTGAGCTCCGCGGGGATGAGGTCGAGCTCGAGGCCGCCGAACTGCTGGAAGTAGGTGAACTGGGTCACCTCCATCCCGTCGACCCAGACCTCCCAGCCGAGGCCCCAAGCGCCGAGCGTCGGGCCCTCCCAGTCGTCCTCCACCAGGCGCACGTCGTGCTTCTGCAGGTCGATGCCGACCGCCTCGAGCGACGCGAAGTACAGGTCGAGGACGTCCTCCGGCGACGGCTTCAAGATGACCTGGTACTGGAAGTAGTGCTGGAAGCGGAAGGGGTTTTCGCCGTAGCGACCGTCGGTCGGGCGGATGGACGGCTCGACGTACGCGGCTTTCCAGGGCGCCGGCCCGAGGGAGCGCAGGGCCGTCGCCGGATTGAAGGTGCCCGCCCCAACCTCGGTGTGGTACGGCTGCATGAGCACGCAGTCCTGGTTTGCCCAGTAACCCTCGAGTGCGCGAATCATGTCCTGGTAGGTCGGTGCAGCCATCGAAGCGGACATGCTACGGGAGCCGCTCCATCACCTTCGCGTCCGGTCGGCCGAAGCCGAACTGCTCGTAGAGCCCGTGCGCGTCGGTCGTGTGGAGGAGCCACTTCACGCCCGTGAAGGCGCCGTTCTCGACCATCTCGCGGACGAGCTCCACACCGAGCCCGCGCCCGCGGAGCTCCGGGAGCACGTAGACGTCGGCGAGGTAGGCGATCGAGACCCCGTCGGTGAACGCCCGGCAGAACCCGACCTGCCGTCCGTCCCGGTAGAGGCCGACAACCCGGTCCGCCTCGCGGACGAGGCGCTCGACGGTCTCACGCGTCCGGCCGAGCGCCCAGTACGCCTCGGTCGACAGGAACCGGTGCACCTCGTCGAGGTCGACGCGAGCGGGATCGTCGTCGAGCTCGAACCCCTCGGGCAGCGATCGGATCACCGCCGAACCTTGCCACGGGCATGGCCCCACCGGACGCGGGAAACATCGGCACGAATTCGGCGCACTCCCGCCACCATGCGCGCGTTCCTGCTCGTTACGCTCATAGCGGGTGGTGGCACGGGGTGGCCCCGGCGCGCGCGCGTGAATGAGAGCCCGCGCGGCCTAGGCGGAAAGCGTCCGCAAGCGGAAGCCGCCGTGCTCCTCGTACGAGGACTCGATCACGCGGAGGCACTGGCGCCTCGCGTCTGCTTCGAGCCCCGCCTCGCGGGCCTCCGCGAGCGGTCGCTCGAGGAGCGCGCGGATCCCGAGGAACCCCTCCTCGGTCAGCGGCAGCGACACGGAGGAGCACTCCCGGCACACTGCGCCCCCCGCACGGGCGGAGAACCCGACCAGCGGCTTTGCCTCGCCGCACGCGGCGCAGCTCGTCAGGTGCGGGAGATAGCCCGAGAGCCAGAGGAGCTTGAGCTGGAAGGAGAGGACGAGCGGCTCCAGGGCCGGCTGCGCCGGAAGCTCCGCCTCGACGTCGTCCAGCAGGTCGAGGAACCGCGTGAGCGCGTGGAACGCAGCCGGCTGCGCCTCCTGCTCGACGAAGAGGCGCAGCACTGCCTCGAGCCCGATGTGGCCGACGGCGAGCCGGTACGGATCCGTGCGCGAACGGTCGTGCGAGCGGACCAGCTGCGCGCCGCGGACCGTGTGCAGGTCGCCCCTGCCCTCGTGCAGCAGCAACTCGACGTGGGAGAGCGGCTCGAGCCGACCGCCGAAGCGCGACTGGGTCTTGCGGACTCCCTTGGCGATCGCGCCGGCTCTCCCCTTGGCGAGCGTGTAGAGATGGAGGACGCTGTCGGCCTCGGAAAAGCGGATGGAGCGAAGCACGACTGCCTCGGTCGTGAACGTGCGCGACGACACGGAGCCAGTCTAGTTACGCCTTCGGGCGAATCCTTTGCCGCTTCGCGTACGTTTCCCCTGGTAGTGATGCGAATCCAGGTCTACACGACAGGATGGTGCGGCTACTGCGAGCGGGCCAAGGCGCTGCTCGACGAGCGGGGCATCCCGTACGAGGAGATCGGCGTCGACGACGATCCGGCCTTCCGGGCGAAGCTCCTCGACCTGACCGGGCACTGGACCGTGCCGCAGATCATCATCGACGGCAAGCCGGTGGGCGGGTATGTCGAGCTCCGGGAGCTCGACCGTCGCGGCTTCCTGGACGAGCTCGCGGCCTAGCCGCTCGGCGACAGGCGCTCGGCGAGGTACCTGAGGGAGAGCGGGTACCGGTACTCGATCCCCATGTGACCGGCGTCGAAGAGCTCGAAGTGGACGTCTGTCACGCCGAGCTCCGCAAGCGCGCGGCGAAAGGCCTCGGCGCCGAGGTCGAGATACCACTCGTCCTTCGTGCCGGAGTCGATGTACACGGCTCGAAGCGAGCGGAGCGCATCCGCGTGGCGCGGCGCCATCCGGACCGGGTCCCACGCCAGCCAGCGTTCCCAGACATCCGGGATGAGCTCGCCCGTGTCGACGTCGAACGGCACGTGCACGGTGCCGTCCTCGTCCGCCGAGTAGCACGCGGCCATGCACCAGCCGTTCAGAAGGACGCTATCGCTCGCCTTTGTGAGCGCGGGCCTGCTCCGAAAGTCCTGCCAGAAGCGGTCGAACGATCCGTCGTACTCCTCCCGCAATGCTCGGGCGCACTCGCGGAACTCGGGCAGGTAGCAGGTCTCGAAGAGCGCGTCGCCCGCGTGGGTGGCCAGTCCGCCGAAGAGATCGGGCCGGAGCATCGGGGTCACCATCGCTCCGTAGCCGCCGCTCGACTTGCCGGCGATCCCGCGGCCTTCCGCCGCCTGCACGGTGCGATAGCGAGCATCCACCCACGGAACGACCTCATCGCACAGGTACGTGTGGTACTTGCCCGTGCCGGGAGAGTCGAGGAACTGGCTCCCGCCGAGCGACGTCCAGCAGTCGACCCAGACCAGGATGCACGGCGGCGCGTCCCCCGCGGCAAAGAGATCGTCGGCGAGCTCCGGGAAGTTGCGCCGGAAGGCGGTGCGATTCCGCCACATGTCGAGCTGGCCGGTGAGGCCCTGAATCATGTAGATGGAGGCGAAGCGCCGGTCCGGCTCGTCGTCGTAGCCGGGAGGCAGGTAGACCCAGAGCGGCCGCACGTGAGGATCGCCGAGCGGGTTCCCGCGCAGCGCGTCGCTCTCGAAGCTGGCCTCCTCGAAGCGGCCGGCGGGCTCGAACGACCAGGGCTCCATGCCGCGGATGCTAGACGGACTCCGCGAACGACTGGCAGGTCGGGCAGTACCAGGTGCCCCGCCCACCCGCACGCGTCTTCGCGATCGGCGTGCCACAGCGCTCACACGGCTCGCCTTCACGGCCGTAGACCCTGAACTCGTTCTGCATCCGCCCTTCGCCACCGTCCGAGCGGCGATAGTCGCGCAGCGTCGCGCCCTGCCGCCGGATGCCCAGGCGGAGCGCCTTGCGGATCCCGTCGCGGAGCTCGGCAACGTCCGGCTCGCCGAGGTGTCCGGCGGGCGTCAGCGGGTGGATCCGGGCGTACCAGAGCGCCTCGTCCGCGTAGATGTTTCCGACGCCTGCGACGGCCCGCTGATCCAGCAGCGCTGCCTTGACGGGCGCACGGCGGCCGGCGAGGGCCGCGCCCAGGCTCTTCGCGGTGAACCCGCGTTCCAGCGGTTCCCGGCCCAGCCTCCTCGCCGTGAAGTAGGCGTCGAGGTCGCCCGGCTCGAGGAGATCCCAGGTCCCGAACCTCCGGACGTCGCGATAGATGACGTCCGATCCGTCGTCTAACCTGACAACTGCCCGCACGTGAGGATCGTCCCGGTAGCCCTCCGGCGCCGGGTGGAGGACGTTCCCCGTCATGCGCAGGTGAACGAGGAGGTGCCGCCCGCTTTCGAAGCCGACAATCAAATACTTGCCGCGTCTGCGCACGTCCGCGACTCGCTCGCCCTCGAGCTCGGCGGCGATGACCTCGGGTGGCTCGGGCCGCGTCAGCCTCGGGTCGAAGATGCTGACCTGGTCGAAGGTCCGCCCTTCCAGCCCTGGCGCCAACGACGCTCGGATCGTCTCGACTTCGGGTAGCTCGGGCATCCCCGTCGCTCCGGGCTAGGAGAGAACCTCGAGCACGATCGGGCGCCGTTCCGGCTCCTGCTCGACGATCGAGTACGCCGCCGTCACCTCGTCCACGGCTCGCTCGGCCGATTCCTCGTCACGAGCGTGTACCTCGGCGATCGGCGAGCCAGGCTCGACGCGGTCGCCTCGCTTGGCCAGGCAGACGACACCGACCGCGTGGTCGATGGCGTCTTCCTTGCGCACGCGTCCTGCGCCCAGGTGGAGCGCCGCCAGGCCCACTGCCGTTGTCGCGATCGCTCCGACGTACCCGGATGCCGACGCCGGCACCGGGCGGACCACGGCTGCCACCGGAAGCGCCTCGCGGCGTGGGTCGCCGTCCTGCGCCCGAATCCACCGCTCGTACTGGTCGCGCGCGGCTCCCCCGGCGAGCGCATCCTCGGCATGCCGCCTGCCCTCGGCCACGTCGACGCCGAGATCCGAGAGTGCCAGGAGGTGCGCGGATGCGCCGACGACGAGCTCCACGAGGTCGGGTGGGCCGTTGCCGTCGAGCGTGTCGAGCACCTCGGCGATCTCGAGCGCGTTGCCGACCGCGCGCCCGAGCGGCTGGTCCATGTCGGTCAGCTCGCAGACGACCTCCCGGCCGGCCCTCCGGCCGAGCTCGACCATGGCCTCCGCCAGCTCGCGCGCGTCGTCGAGCGTCTTCATGAAGGCGCCGTCGCCGACCTTCACGTCGAGCACGATCGCGTCGGCGCCGCCGGCGATCTTCTTGGACATGATCGACGACGCGATCAGCGGAATGATGTCGACCGTGGCGGTCACGTCCCGAAGGGCGTAGAGCTTCTTGTCCGCCGGCACGAGGTCGGCGGTCTGGCCGACGATTGCCATCCCGACGTCTCTGACCTGCCGGATGAACTCGTCGCCGCCGAGCTCGATGCGGAAGCCGGGGATCGCCTCGAGCTTGTCGAGCGTGCCGCCCGTGTGGCCGAGCCCGCGGCCGCTCATCTTGGCGAACGGCACGCCGCAGGCTGCGACGACGGGACCGAGCGCGATCGAGGTCTTGTCCCCCACGCCGCCGGTCGAGTGCTTGTCGACGACCTTCCGTCCGAGCGCCGAGAGATCGATCGTCTCGCCGCTCCGGACCATCGCGTCGGTGAGCGCGTGCGTCTCGGCGGGCGTCAGGCCCCGGAAGTACGCGGCCATGCAGAAGGCCGCCATCTGGTAGTCCGGCACCTCGTCGCGCGCGTAGGCGAGGACGAGCTCGCCGATCTCGTCGGCGGAGAGCTCGGCGCCGTCGCGCTTGCGCTGGATCAGCTCGGCGGGAGGGATCACGCTGCGCGGGCCGAGACAGGGCTCACGGCTGCACGAAGGGCTCGCCGGGGATCCCGCGCCTGGGCGACTTCCCTCCGAGCCAGGCGTTCACCGTCGCGCCCACGTCCGCGAACTCGCCGTCGTGCCGCCGGCCGCCCGCGTTCTTGCCCTCCACGTAGGCGAGCAGCAGCGCGTGCTCGCGGGAGTGGTCGGTCGAGGGCGTCGTCGGGTCGCACCCGTGATCGGAAGTCAACACGAGGAGGTCGCCCGGACGGAGCGCATCGAGCAGGTCGGGCAGGCGCCGGTCGAAGTCCTGGAGGCAACGGTGGAAGTTGACGGGGTCGTTGCGATGGCCCCAGAGCATGTCCGTCTCGACGAGGTTCGCGAAGATCAACCCTCCGTCCACCTCGCGCAGCAGCGCCTCGATCTGCTTGATCCCGTCGGTGTTGGACTTCGTCGGGTGCGAGTGGTCGATGTCGACGCCCGCGAAGATGTCGTGGATCTTCCCGACGCCGTGCACCTCGTTGCCCGCCTCGCGCACGAGAGTGAGGTAGTTGGGCTGACGCGGCTTCAACGACCAGTCGTGGCGGTTCGGCGTGCGCGTGTAGCTCCCCGGCTCGCCGACGAACGGCCGCGCGATCACGCGCCCGACCGCGTGCTTCCCGGTGAGGATCTCGCGGGCGATGCCGGAAGCCTCGTACAGATCCTCGAGCGGGATGGTCTCTTCGTGCGCGGCGATCTGGAAGACGGAGTCGGCCGACGTGTAGACGATCCACTTCCCGGTGCGCTGATGCTCCTCGCCGAGCTCCTCGATGATCTCGGTTCCGGAGGCGGCCTTGTTGCCGATGACGCCGCGCCCTGTCCGGTGCCCGAACTCCTCGATCACATCGGACGGGAACCCGTGTGAATAGGTCGGCATGGCCACCGGCGTGACGATGCCCATCAGCTCCCAGTGGCCGGTCGTCGTGTCCTTGCCCTTCGACCGCTCGAAGAGCCGCCCCGCCACGGCGGGAGCGTGCTCGAGCGGCGGGCAGCCCTCGAGATCCTCGATGTTCCCGAGGCCAAGCTGTTCGAGGTTGGGGAGGTCGAGCCCGCCGACGGCCTTGGCGACGTTGCCCAGAGTGTCGGACCCCTCGTCGCCGTACTCGTTCGCATCCGGGAGCTCGCCCGCACCAACCGCGTCCAGCACGATCACGCAGGCGCGCGGCATACGGCTATTCTAAGGACGCGATGGAAACCGTCCTGGGCCTCTTCGGCATTGCCTTCTGGATCGCAGGAACCATCTCGCTTGCGGTCGGCGTGACCTACCTCGCCGTCAGGCTCTTCCCCGGCGACGACGACGCCGCTCCGAAGCCCCAGTCCTAGCCGCTCTCAGGTCACCGGCTCGAGCGGCAGCGCCTGCTCGAGCGGCACGAACGGTAGGTCGTGCGCCTCTGCCACGGCCTCGTACGTGAGCTTCCCGTCCAGCACGTTGACGCCCCGCCACAGCGCGCGGTCGCGCGCGATGGCCTCGCGGACGCCCAGTTCGGCGATCGCCTCGACGTAGGGAAGCGTCATGTTCGTGAGCGCGAAGGTCGACGTGACCGGCACGGCTCCGGGCATGTTCGCGACGCAGTAGTGGACGATCCCATCGACCTCGTAGATCGGGTCGGAGTGGGTCGTCGGCCGTGACGTCTCGAAGCACCCGCCCTGGTCGATCGCCACGTCGACGAGGACCGCTCCCGGCTTGAGGCCGGCCAGCATTTCGCGCGTGATGAGCTTCGGCGCGCGGGCTCCAGGGATCAGCACGGCGCCGATGATCAGGTCGGCGTCGGCCACCGCGAGCTCGATCTGGAGGCGGTTCGACATGCTCAGCGTGATGCGCCCGTCGAGCATCATCTCCAGGTCGCGCATCCGCTCGACCGACTTGTCGAGGATCCAGACGTCCGCCTGCATCCCGACGGCGATCAGGGCCGCGTTGTAGCCGACGATCCCGCCGCCCAGGACGACCACCTTGGCCGGCGGCACGCCGGGGACGCCGCCGAGCAGCAGCCCGCGGCCGCCCTGCGCCTTCTCGAGCGCCCACGCGCCCATCTGCGTCGCAAGCCGGCCCGCCACCTCGCTCATCGGGGCGAGCAGCGGCAGCCGCCCGTCGTCCGTCTCCACGGTTTCGTAGGCGATGCACGTCGCGCCGCTCGCGATGAGCGCCCGCGTGAGCTCCTCGTCGGCCGCGAGGTGCAAGTAGGTGAAGAGGACGAGCCCCTCGCGCAGCCGCCCGTACTCCTCAGGGAGCGGCTCCTTCACCTTCAGCACCATGTCAGCGGTCGCCCAGACCTCGTCGACGGGGGCGATGCGGGCTCCGATGTTGAGGTAGTCGGAGTCCGGGAAGGCACTGCCGAGGCCCGCGCCGGTCTCGACGACGACCTCGTGGCCGCGCTGCCTCAGCTCGCCCGCACCGGCGGGCGTGAGCGCGACCCGATACTCGTCCTGCTTGATCTCCTTGGCGACGCCGATCCGCATGAGGCCGGCCAACGATAACCGAAGCGCCCCGCCGGGATGGCCCTATTTGCACGGAGTTCTCCGACCGGCGGTCGAACGGACGCGGGATCAGGCCACGCGTGTACGGGCAAGCGCGCCGGCCGCGAACGCGGCCGCGAAGAACCAGGGATCCTCGTCCGCGCCGCGCCCCATGTGCGAGAGCGAGAGCTCCTCGCAGGCCTCTCTCCAGCCGGAGACGTCGACCACCTCGAGACCGGCGACGCCGGCAGGCGCCTCCAGGCCCTCGGGCCACGCGACCGCGACCGTGCCACCGACGAGCTCGAGCGCGGCGAGGGTGTGGTGGGAGAGCCCACGGTGCCGCTCGCGAGGATCGGCCTCGGAGACGCGCGCCGCGATCACCGGCGCGGCACCCAGCGCCCGCGCCGCGCTCGCCGCCTCGGCGGCCGCAAGCCCGCCGTGGCCGTAGCGCGAGCCGGTGCCGACAACGCCCGGGCCGATTCCGCACACGACCGCCTCGATCCCGTTCCCGGCGCAGGCGGCGAGCGCGGAAGCGGCGGAGACGCAGGCGAGGTCCCCGCCGAAGCAGGGGCCGACCGCGACGGTCGTCTCGAGATAGCCCCGCTCGCGCAGGTCACGGACGGTGTCGGAGAGCCCGAGAGGCAAGGCCCCGCCCGGAAGCTGGACGTACGCGACCGCCACGTCGCGGCCCAGCCCGGCGCAGACGGGCCCGAGCTGGCTGTGAAGAGAGCAGCAGACGACCGGAAGGCCGAGAAGCGACTCGGGCGTGCCTTCGGCCGTCCTCTCCTCGGCGTGGACGACCGCGTGCTGGAGCGGCGTGTACGGGAGCTTCATCACGTGCGCACCGTCCTCGGCGGGCAGGTTCGAGCCCGCGCGTCAGGTTCGCGTGGAGCACGTCGAACCCGCCGCTTCCCAGTCCCAGCTCGACCGCCTGGACGTTCACGAGCACGTGGTCTCCGAGAGCGACGGGCCCCGTCAGCTCCGGATAGGCGACGCACGGCCGGCCGTCGACCTCGAGCCGGACGAGCCCGTCGTGCCGCTCCCGGATCTCCGTGACGGTCCCGCGCCGGAGCGTGACCATGCTCAGGCGCTGCCGCGCGCCGCTTCGACGAGCTCGAGCGTCACCGCGACCATCGCCTCGAGGTCGGCGACGGCGATCTCCTCCTCGGCGGTGTGCACGTTGGTCATCCCGTTGGCCATGTTGACGCAGTGCAGTCCGCGCTCGTTGAAGACGTTCGCGTCGGCGCCTCCCCCGACGAGGACCTCGCGCGGCTCGAAGCCGGCGCGCTGGAGCGCGGTGCGGGCGAGGGCGAGCGCGGGATCGTCGGCGGCGAGCCTGTAGCCGCGGTACTTGTCCTCGATCGTCGTCTCGACCTCGCACTCGCTGAGCGAGGCGGCGAAGGCGAAGCAGTCGACCATCTCCTGGACGAGCGCGGCGAGCTTCTCCTCGTCCCGCGAGCGCGCCTCGACGGCCAGCCGGCAGCGCTCGGGGACGACGTTCAGCGCGCTGCCGCCCTCGATCAGGCCGGCGTTCGCGGTCGTCTCGTCGTCGATCCTGCCGAGGCGGAGATCCGAGATGGCCCGTGCGGCGGCAACGATCGCCGACCGGCCGTCCTCGGGGTTGATGCCCGCGTGCGCCGGCCGCCCCGTGAAGACCACGTCGAGCGCGCGACCGGACGGCGCGCCGACGACGATGTCGCCGACGGTGCCGGAGTAGTCGTAGACGAATCCGAGCCGGGCCTGGAGTCGCGAGGCGTCGAAGGCGAACGCTCCCTCCAGACCCGTTTCCTCGCGGGTCGTGAAGAGGAGCTCGATCCCGGCTTGGCGCCGGCCCTCCGCGAGCAGGAGCCTGGTGGCCTCGAGCAGCACGGCGACGGCGGCCTTGTCGTCGGCCCCCAGGATCGTCGGGCCTCCGTTGGTGACGATCCCCTCCTCGACCACCGGCTCGATCGGCCCGCTCGGGGGCACGGTGTCGAGATGGGCGCACAGGAAAATCGGCTCCCCGCCCTCCTCGTTCGCCGGGAGCCGGGCGAGGACGTTCCCGAAGCCGTCCGTGTCGGACGCGACGCCGAGGCCGCGGAGGTAGTCGCGGACGCGGTCGGCGACTGCATCCTCCTCGCCCGACGGGCTCGGAATCGCCGCGAGCTCGAGGAAGAGCGGCAGGACGTCCGAGGCCCAGGTGGTCGTCACGCGGGCGATTGTAGGTGCGAGGCACCGGGCAGGCGCCGGACGCCCCGCCGCGTGCAGCGGAGCGTCCGGGGAACGCCTGTGAGGCGAGGCTAGCTCTGCGAGCAGTCGTACGGGCCCTCGCCGGGTGGCGCAGGGGCCGTCCCCTCGAGCGCCCACGCGAAGACGAACGCGAGCGCGTCCACGTCGCAGTCCGAGAGCACGGGGTCGCCGAGGTCCGGCCACCCGTAGCCCATCAGGTCGGTGCTCTCGAGCAGGTTCGTCGCATGTCCGAGGCCGAGCGCGTGCCCGATCTCGTGGAGCGTGACCCAGCCGAGGTACTCGGGGTCGTACGGATCCTCGCCGAGGCTCGGCGGCAGGTCCGACCGCACGAGGATGTTCGGGCACCCGTGGTCGCCGCAGATCGCGTAGCCGCCGAAGACCACGCCGCCGGCGGTCGGGACGTAGTGGACGACGATGTCGGCGGCCTGGCGCTTGGCGCCGGTCACGTTGCGCAGCGTGATCAACCCGTCGAAGCACTTCTGGAGAGTGCTCGACCACGTCGCGATCGCCCCGTTGATCGCCGCCAGCTGCTCGGCGGTCGCGCTCGGGTGCGCCTGGACGGCGATGGTGAGGTTCGTGTGATCCCACCAGTAGCCGGGATAGAAGTTGCTCAGGATCACGAGCCCTTCGGCGTTGGACTCGGGCAGGTTGCAGGTCGGCAAGCGGCTGCCCGCGGGCTCCTTCTTCCCCGCCGCGGCAGCGGTGGGCACGAGGAGCGCGAGGCAGGCCGCGAGTACGAGGAAACCCCTCAAGGCGTGCATGAAGACCCCCTTTGCGAAGCGGTACGAAAACGCCGCATCTGCCCACACAGACGCCCGCGGGCGGGAAACCGTGCGCGGCGGCGGGCTAGTGGCGCGGCGGCTTCGGCCACCCGGCCCGCGTTCGCGGGCGCGCTGGAGCGCGGCGCCGACGAAGTCGCGGAAGAGCGGCGCGGGGCGCGTCGGGCGGGACTTGAACTCCGGATGGAACTGGCTGGCCACGAACCACGGGTGGTCGGGCAGCTCGACCACCTCGACGAGGCGACCGGACTGGAACGTCCCGGAGACCACCAGGCCCGCTTCGACGAGGCCCGGGCGGAAGTGGTTGTTGACCTCGTAGCGGTGGCGGTGACGTTCATGGATCACGGCTTCTCGGTAGGCGGCGTGGGCGCCCGTGCCCTCCTCGAGGTCGACCGCGTCGGCGCCGAGGCGCATGGTGCCGCCGAGATCCTCGATCTCCTTCTGCTCGGGCAGAAGGTCGATAACCGGGTAGGGCGTCTCCGGGTCCATCTCCGTCGAGTTGGCGCCGTCGAGGCCGACCACGTGCCGGGCGAACTCGGAGACCGCGACCTGCATGCCGAGGCAGATCCCGAGATACGGGATCCCGTTCTCGCGCGCGACGCGGCAGGCGGTGATCTTGCCCTCCCAGCCGCGCGAGCCGAAGCCGCCGGGGACGAGCACCCCGTCGACGTCCTCGAGCTCGGCAGTGGCCTCCTCGAGGCTCATGCCCTCGGCGTCGAACCAGCGCACCTTGATGTCGACGCGATGGTGGATGCCGGCGTGCTTGAGCGCCTCGTGGACGGAGAGGTACGCGTCGTGGAGCTTCACGTACTTGCCGACGAGGGCGATCTGCACCTCGCCGCTGCGCTCTCTGATCCTCGACGCGAGCTCGTCCCACTCGCCGAGGTCCGCCTCGACGTCGGGCAGGCCGAGCTTCTGCACGACGAGGGTGTCCAGGCCCTCGTCGCGGAGCGCCTGCGGCACGAGGTAGACGTCGCTGACGTCCTCGTTGGCGATCACGGCCTTGGGGTCGACGTCGGCGAAGAGCGCGATCTTCTCCCGGATCTCGCGCGAGAGCTTGTCCGCCGAGCGGCAGATGACGACGTCGGGATGGATACCGATGCGACGCAGCTCGTTGACCGAATGCTGGGTCGGCTTCGTCTTCAGCTCGCCTGCCGTCTCGATGAACGGGACGAAGGTGACGTGCAGGTAGAGCACGTTCTCGGGCCCGACCTCGCGTCGGAACTGGCGGATCGCCTCGAGGAACGGCAGCGACTCGATGTCGCCCACGGTGCCGCCGATTTCCGAGATGACCACATCCGTGTCGCTTACTTCGGCCACGCGGCGGATCCGCGCCTTGATCTCGTTCGTGACGTGCGGAATGACCTGGACGGTCGAGCCGAGGTACTCGCCCTTGCGCTCCTTGCGGATGACCGAGTACCAGATCGAGCCCGACGTGTGGTTCGCGTTCCGGGAAAGGTTCTCGTCGACGAAGCGCTCGTAGTGGCCGATGTCGAGATCGGTCTCGGCGCCGTCCTCGGTGACGAATACCTCGCCGTGCTGGAACGGGCTCATCGTGCCGGGGTCGACATTGAGGTACGGGTCGAACTTCTGCACCTGCACGCGCAGCCCGCGTGCCTTCAGGAGCCGGCCGAGCGAGGCCGCCGAGATGCCCTTGCCGAGCGACGAGACGACGCCGCCGGTCACGAACACGTACTTCGTCGGGCGGTCTCTCACGGCTTCCTCCCGAGGGCGTCGAGCTCGCGCAGCCCGGGAGTCCGCTCGATGAGTCGGCCGAGGGACGTGCGCTCTCCGAGGAGGTTGAGGCCTGCGAGCGTCGCGATCGCAGCCAAACGTGAAAAACCGTGGAAGCGGTCCACGGACTTCAAGCCTACCACGGCCCCGAGCGTATTCGATCCGGCGTCCCCGAGCATCGTCCTCTCCGCGAGATCGTAGGGAAGCAGGAGGACGGCCAGGCCGACCGGGGCCCCGAGCGGCCCCGCGGCAAGGAGGTAGGCCTTCAGGCACCGGCCCGGCTTCGTGTCGAGCTGGTTGAAGAGGTTCGCGGACAGCGCGAAGAGCAGAGCACCGCTCACCGACCTCGTCCGCAGGAGGCCGACCAGCGGGATCCCGACGGCCTTCAGCATGCCCGTCGTCCTCCGTGCGCGCAGGTGCTCGCGGAAGCCCCGCTGGTGCCCCCCGTACACGTCGTCGAGGAAGCCGAGGAGTGTCACGAGGGTGATCCCCGGGTCACCCTGGTTGGCGGTCGTCCAGCCGACGAGCGGCAGCCGGTGGCCGCGGAAGTTGACCGCGAGCGGCCCGGCGGCCAGCACCGCGTCGACGAGCTGGCGTCCGCGATGGACGAACCCGGCCCGGTCACGTCCCGTCGCACGGTGGTCGAGGTCGAGCTCGATCTCCTCGAACGAGAGCCCCGCGCTGAGCGCATCGATCGTCATCCGCACCTCGCAGCCGAAGCCGGGCGCGAGCGGGAAGCAGGCAGCCCGTGCGCGCGCGCTGACGAGCCGCTGGCCGGAAAGAGGCTCGCGTGGAGCGACCCCCGTCCGGAGGCGGACGAGCTCTCTCCCGACGCGCTTGGCGATGCCGAAGCCCCCGCCCACCCGGCGCCGGAAGGCGGCCACGGCGAGATCGGCCTCGCTTTCGACCAGCGGACGAAGCGTGCCTCGCAGGTCCGCGTCGCAGAGCAGGAGCCGCCCGGGGGGAGCCGCGCGCTCGCCGGCGGAGAGCGCCTCGCCCTTCCCGAGCCTCTCGACCCTGATGACGACCGCGCCCGCCGACTCGGCCCGGCTCGCCGTCCCATCCTCGGAGCGCCCGTCGACGACGAGGATGTCGGCCTCCGGAAAGTCCTTCCGCAGGGCGGCCACCGTCTCCTCGATCCTGTCCTCCTCGTTGCGCGCCGCGACGAGGACGGTCAGACCGTCGAAGTCGCTATTCACCCTCGTCCGTGGCCGGGTCGAACGGCGGGACGATCCCGTCGGCCTCCTCGTCGAGGCCGTAGTGGCCGGGGTCGGCGCCGCCGAGCAGGAGCGCGAGCGCCAGGCGCCCCGCCGGCTCGTCCCGGTCGTCGACGCTCGAGATCCCTTGGTCGCGGTAGTAGTCGATCGTCGCTGGGTCGTCCTCGCTCGCCGCGGCGCCGACGACCGGGATCCCGGCGTCGTCGAGGCCGCGCACGAGCCCCTCCATCAGCGAGCTCGTCGCCTGCGCCTCGGCGTCCGCCTCATCGTCGCCGTTCGCGTCGTCGGGAGGCGTCCACGTGAGGACCACGACCGCCGAGTCGACGGCGGGCGACTCCGGCCCCTCGCGCTCCTCCACCAGGTGCGTGGAGAGCGCGTCCCAGAGCGGCGTCTCTCCGCTCTCGGCGAGCTCGCGCCCCAGCTCGCGCCCGAGCTCCGAATAGTCGCCGTCGTCGCCGGCGTAGCCGGCCAGCAGCTCGTCTCCCTCGAGCGTCGCGTCGAGGTCGTCGCCGTTCACCGGCACGTTGAGGGCGACGACGCGGGACGGCGAGCCGGCATCGGCGTCGGCGAGCGTGCGCTCGACGTCTGCCCGGGCGCTCTCGTCGGAGGGCCCGAGGAAGATCAGCGCGACCTCCTCCCCCTCCAGCCGGCCGGACATGAGCGCCGGATACGCGCGCGCGAGCAGCTCCTCGGAGCCCTCGCCGCGCAGGTTCGCCGCGTCCTCGGCCGCGCGCGCCGCCTCGAGGTCCTGCTGGAGGCGTTGGTTGTCGTTGCGGAGGTTCTCCTCCTCCAGGCCCTCGCTGGCGTCGGTGACGCGGCCCGAGATGGCCACGCCGAGCAGGATCCCCACCGCCAGCGCGACGAAGACGGCAGCCAACGAAGCCACGTGGTAGCGGAGGCCGAACATGGAGCCAGACTAGATGACAATCAGAGAGAGGCGGCGGTCTGGCAGAGGTCCTGCAGCCGGATGAGCGCCCGTTCCGGGAGGCTCGGCCCGAAGCCCCTCGCGCCTTCGAACACCAGCCGGAGGTCCGACCCCGAGACGGAGATCGTGGCGCGCGTCCGGCCCGTGCCGGCGTTGTCGAGGCTGACGGCGACGTCGAGGCCCTGCTTGACGTCGTGCCAGGCCAGCTCCCATGCCTCGACGACCTTGGTGATGACGATCAGGCCCTCGCCCTCGGGCCGGCGAAGCCAGCCGGGCGACTTGGCGCGCACGACCTGCCAGCGCGCGTTCTCCGCCAGCCCGCGACGGTCAGGCTTGACGCCCGTGTACGCGGGCCACCAGTCGGGCAGGTGGTACGGCTCGGCGATCAGCGCCCAGGCGTCGCGGCGGTCGGACTGGAGCTCGCCGGTCGCCTCGACCCGGCTCATTCGAGGCCGACGAGCGACCGCAGCCGCTCGATGACCTGCCACAGAAGGTCGCGGAGCTCGGGGGAGGCGATGAGCACGGCCGCGACCGCAGCGACGGACGCAAGGGCGAACGTCAGCACCATCCCGAAGCCCACCCGCGGCCGGAAGAGCCGCGAGACGCCGCGGGCGTCGACGAGCTTCTCCCCCACCTTCAGCCGCGTGAGAAAGGTCGAGGACATGCCCGCCCGGTTCTTCTCGAGGAACTCGATCAGGTTGAAGCGCGTCCCGACGGCGACGATCAGCTCGGCGCCCTTGTCGTAGGCAAGGAGCATGGCCGCGTCCTCGGAGATCCCGGGCGTGGGGATGACGGTCGAGGGAAGCCCGAGCTGGTCGAGCCGCTCCCGCCCCGGGGCCCGGCCGTCCGGATAGGCGTGCACGACGAGCTCGGCGCCGAGCTGGAGCGTCTTGTCGGAGACGGAGTCCATGTCGCCGACGATGACGTCGGGCTTGTAGCCGGCGGCGACGAGCGCGTCCGCCCCGCCGTCGACGCCCACGAGCACCGGCTTGAAGTCCGCGATGTACGGCCCGACGATCTGGAGGTCGCGCCGGGTCTCTGCGCTCCGGGCGACGACGAGCGCGTGGCGGTCGCGGAAGCGCGTCCGCATTTGCGGCATCTGCACGTCCTCGGAGAGGAGCGCCGTCTCCTCCCGGAGGTGGCGCAGCGTGTTCTCGGCGAAGGCCTCGAGAGCCTCGCTGACGCGGCTGCGCTGCTCGTTCAGGTCGTGCGCGAGCTCGTCCGCGGCGCGGGCGCGGCCGGCGGCCAGGCGCGAGCCGTTGCGGAAGACGCTCGAGCCCCTGACGACGAGCGGCTCGCCCTCCTTCACCTCGTCGAAGAGCTCCGCGCCCGGCGCGTCGATCAGGCAGACACCCCCGAGCACGAGCGCGAGCGGGCCGGCGTTCGGGTAGTCCCCGGTCGAGGACGACGAGACGTTGACGACGATGCGAACGCCGCTCTCGAGCAGCTCCTCGGCCGAGATCCGGTCGAGGTTCGGGTGGTCGATGATCGCGATGTCCGAGGGCCCGAGGCGCTTGACCAGGTGCTTGGTGCGCTTGTCCAGCTTGGCAGTGCCGGTGAACTCGACGAATGTCGCCATCAGCGCCGGAAGGTGGAGAGGAACTCGGCCCCGCCCAGCATACGTTCCAGCTCCTCGCGCCGCTCTTCCTCGGAGAGCCGTGCGATCCGCGTGTGCGTCGGGTCACCGGGAACCTTCTCCACCCGTAGGTGCGCCTCGGCGGCGCTGGCGATCTGCGGAAGGTGGGTGATGGTGAGGATCTGCGCCCGCTCGCCCAGGCGCCGGAGCGCGTCCGCGACCGCGTGCGCGGTCTGGCCGCCGATGCCGGCGTCGATCTCGTCGAAGACGACCGTCGGCTCGCCCGCCGAGGCGTGCGCGACCGCACGGAGAGCGAGCGCGATGCGCGAAAGCTCTCCGCCCGAGGCCGTCTCGGCCGCGGGAGCGAACGGCAGGCCCGGGTTCGGGCGGACGAGGAAGGCGACGCTGTCCCGGCCGGAGGGGCCCAGCTCGCGCTCGCCGACCTCCACCCGGAACTCGCCGTCACCCATGCCGAGCCCCTGGAGCTCGTCCGCGACGGCCTCGGCGAACGGCTCCGACGCGTCGGCACGCGCTTTCGACAGCGTCTTCCCCAGCTTCTCGGCGCGCGCTTCGGCCTCGGCGACCGTCCGCTCGGCCTCCTCCAGCGGGTCGACGCCGGACTCGACCTGGGCCAGCTCGGCCTGTGCGTCGGCGGCCCGGGCGAGCAGCTCCTCCGTCGTGGCGGCGCCGAAGCGGCGGCGGGCCTCGGCGATGCGCTCGAGCTCCTCCTCGACAGCTTCCAACCGGCCGGGCTCGGCCTCGAGCGACGCCAGGAAGGCGCGGAGGGTCGAGGCGCCCTCGCGGACGCGGATCTCGGCCTCGCCGAGGTCGGCGCCCACCTCGCCGAGCTCCGGAGCGAGCGCGGACACGGACTCGAGCGTGTGCACGGCCTCCGCGACGCGCTCGGCGGCGCCCGGAGCGTCCGCCTGCTCGGGGTCGAGCGCCTCGGCGGCGGAGGCGGCGGCGTCTGCCAGCTCGGTCACGTGGCGAAGGCGGCCGCGCTCGGCCATGAGCCGCTCCTCGTCGCCCGCTTCCATGCCCTCTGTGCGGGCGACGAGCTCCTGGAGCTCCGCGAGGCGCTGCCCGCGGCCGGCCGCGTCCCCGGCGAGCTCGTCCCGGAGGCGGCGCGCGGCGACGAGGTCCCGCCACGCCCGCCTGAGCTCGGCGCGGCGGCGCAGCTGCTCCTCGCCGACGAAGGCGTCGAGCACGTCGAGCTGGTGCGAGGGGCGGGCGAGCCGGCGCTGCTCGAACTGTCCGGACATGGCGAGCAGCCGCTCGACGAGGGAAGCGAGATCCTCACGCGGCACGGCGCGGCCCCACGCATATGCGCGCGTGCGCCCGTCGGCGAACACGCGACGCGCGGCAACGAGCCCCTCCTCCCCGGCCGGCCGCAGCTCGGCGACGGCTGCGTGCTCGGGGTCGTCGAGGACGCCGTCGGGCAGGTCGAGCTCCGCCTCGACGTACGCCTCCTCGGCGCCGGGGCCGAGATAGCCGGCGTCGCCCGGCGCGCCCAGCAGCAGCCCGACCGCCTGGGCGAAGATCGTCTTGCCCGCCCCGGTCTCCCCCGTAATCGCGTTCAGGCCGGGCGCGAAGACGAGGTCGGCCTCACGGATGAGGACGAAGCTCTCGATGCGCAGCCGTCGCAGCACTAGGGGAAGACCTCGTGGTAGCGGGTGAAGAAGGTCACCTCGGGAAGGACGGCGAGCCGGCTGTGGTCCGGGCCGACGGCCACCTGGATGTCGCCGTCGCGCTCGAGGTCGGCGACCGGATGCCCGTCGAGGAGGACGGTCACGGGAAGCTCCTTGGAGCGGTTCGTGACGCGGACGTCGAGCCCGCGGGGGACGACCAGGGCCCGCGCGCGGAGCGAGTGCGGCGCGACGAACGTCATCGCCATCGCCTCCAGGCCCCACATCATCACGGGCCCGCCGTTCGAGAGGTTGTAGGCGGTGGAGCCCGACGGCGTGCAGCAGATCATCCCGTCGCAGGGCTGGTCCGCGAGGCGCTCGCCGCCCACCTCCCAGCCGAGCGCGACCATGCGGCCCGGGCGCGAGCTCGTCACGACGACGTCGTTGACCGCCGCGTGCTTCTCACCGTTCAGCCGCGCCTCGAGCGAGCAGAGCTCCACGACGCGGAAGTCGCCCGAGAGCGCCCGACCGAGCGCGTCATCGAGCTGGGCGCCGTCCACCGTCGTGAGGAACCCGACGCGGCCGAAGTTGATGCCGAAGACGGCAGTGCCCCTGCCGAGCGTCGCGCGGAGCGCGCGCAGCATCGTCCCGTCCCCGCCGAGCACGATCAGCAGGTCGAGCCCGTCCTCCTCGGCAGAGACGACCTCGACCCCGGCGGCCGCGGCGGCGTCGTTCACCTTGCGCTCGGCGTCGGCGACCACGTCCGGACGACCCCGCGTCGCCATCACTCCGATCCTGCGGACCGTCTCCGTCACGACGCCTGGGCCAGGTGGAGGAGGAACTCGACGTTGCCCTTCGGCCCGCGCACGGGCGACTCTGCTTCGCCCAGCACGCGCGCCCCCCACGCCTCCGCCTGCGCGGCGACCTCGTCCACGACACGGCGATGGACGTCCGGGTCGCGCACGACGCCGCCCTTGCCGACCTCCGCCGGGCCCGCCTCGAACTGCGGCTTCACGAGCACGACGGCCTGCCAGCCGGGCGCCGCGCAGGCCAGGGCGGGCGGAAACGCCTTGTCGAGGCCGATGAAGGACACGTCGCACGTGAGAAACGTCGGCCGGTACGGAAGCTCGTCGCACTGGAGCCCGCGCACGTTCGTCCGCTCGAGAACCGTGACGCGCGGGTCGTCACGGAGCTTCGGGTGGAGCTGGCCGTAGCCGACGTCGAGCGCGGTCACGCGCGCGGCGCCCGCCTGGAGGAGGCAGTCGACGAAGCCCCCGGTCGAGGCGCCGACGTCGAGACAGTCCTCGCCGGTGACGTCGATCCCGAAGGCCTCGAGCGCGTGCGCGAGCTTCTCGCCGCCGCGGGAGACGAACCGCGCGCCCTCGGCGAGCTCGAGCTCGGTTCCCTCGTCGACCTGCTCGCCGGCCTTCGCATGCCCTCTCACGCGCCCGGCCAGGACGAGCGCCTGCGCCTGCGAGCGGCTCTCGGCGAGCCCACGCTCGACGAGCAGCACATCCAGGCGCTTCTTCGGGCTCACGGCGAGAGCGTACCCCGCGCGCCCCACGGCGAACTGTCACGAATGAGGGCGATCATCCGGGCCGCAGCGTGGTCACGATCGTCGTCCAGGGCGCCTTGGCGAGGCCGCGCCGCAGCTCGCGCTCGTCCGCGAAGCGCCCCGTGAGGAGGCGCCCGTCGCAGGCGAGAGTCACCTCGTCCTCGCGGAAGGGCCACGGGGAGACAGTGACGCGCGCCGGGTCGCCGTCGATCGCCGCGAGCTCGTGGCCGACCGCGCGCTTCTCGCCCTGGACGCCGTGCAGGAGCGCGAGGGAGAGCCCATCCCAGGTGAAGACGAGCTCGCGGTTTCGCTCCACGGCCTCGGGCGTCGCGTGAGCGCCGTAGCGCGGGTCCCCGCGCAGGCTCTCCAGCACGCGGGCCTGGAACCCGCGTTCCCGCTCGAGGTAGTCGGTGAGCGCGCGCTGCACATCCTCGGCACCGCCCGGCGGAAAGCGCTCCACGAGCAGCGTCCCGTGCAGAGAGACGAGCAGCGCCGCGTAGCGCGACTGCGGCAGGAGCAGCGTCGCTGCGCCCGACCACAGCTCGAGGCGGCGCAGGCGCGGAAGCGCGGAGAACGTGTACGGCAGCCCGGTCTCGGGATCGAGCTCGGGGACGCGCTCCCACATCGTCCAGGCGATGTCGTGCTGGTCGGCCGCGAGGCAGACCTCCTCCCACGGCTCGAAGGGCTCCGCCCACGCGCGGGCGAGCTGCCCGGAGACCCAGGCGTGCGCGGGCTGGCCGATGACGACCGTGCCGTCGGGCGTCTCCCGATGGAGCACCGGATCTACGCTCGCCGGTCGCGGATCGTGGCCACGAGCTCGGCCAGGACCGACGTGTCCGCCGGGAGCCCGTCCAGCCGCTCCTGCACGCGCCCGCGAGCCTCGTCGGCAAGCTCCCGCGCGCGGTCGAGCCCGTGCAGCGAGACGTAGGTGACCTTGCCGGTGGCCTCGTCCTTGCCGGGCGTCTTCCCCAGCTCCTCGGCCGTGCCCGTGGCATCGAGGATGTCGTCGACGATCTGGAAGAGCACGCCCAGCTCGTCGCCGAAAGCTCGCCATGCCGCGCGCTCCGCGTCCGGGAGCGCGGCGACCGCGGTCGCGCTCGTCACCGACGCGCGCAGGAGCCGGCCGGTCTTGAGCGCGTGGAGCTGCCGCAGGCCGTCGGCACCCAGCTCGCCGTCGGTCGTGACGTCGAGGTACTGCCCGCCGATCATGCCGAGCGTGGCGTCGGCGAGCTCGCGCGCCACATCGGGCGACGGGTAGCGCAGCGCGAGGCGGAAGGCCTCCGCCAGGAGCGCGTCACCGGCCAGGATGGCAACGTCCTCGCCGAACTGAACGTGGGCGCTCGGCTGCCCGCGGCGCAGGTCGTCGTCGTCGAGCGCGGGCAGGTCGTCGTGGACGAGGCTGAACGTGTGCACGAGCTCGAGCGCGCACGCGGCGGGGAGCAGCTCCTCGGCGTCCCGGCCGAGGGCCTCGCCCGTGGCGAGGCAGAGCACCGGGCGGATCCGCTTGCCGCCGCCCAGGAGCGAGTAGCGCAGCGCGGCCTCGAGCTTGCCGAGCTCGGCCGCGAAGGGCAGGCCTCCGAGGAAGTCCTCCGTCAGTTGCCGCAGGTCGTCAGGGCTGTTCATCCGTCTCCCTGCGCGCGCGCTCGACCTCGGCCTGCACCTCCTTGGCGAGCTCGGCGAGCTCCTGCAGGACCTGGACGGCCTGCTCGGGATCCTCGGTGCGCTCGAGCTGCGCACGGGCGGCCTCGACCTTCTCGAGGAGCTCCTGGAGGCGGACGACCGAATCGGGCTCGTTCACTGCCTCGCCTCCCGCACGACCCGCCCGAGGATGCCGTTCACGAGGCGGCCCGCGTCCTCGCTCGCATAGCGCTTGGCCAGCGAGACGGCCTCGTCGACCGCCACCTCCACCGGCACGTCGCCGCGGTCGAGCTCGAAGAGGCCCATGCGCACGACATTACGCTCGACCACGCCGAGCCTGTCGGCGCGCCACTCGTCGGAGGCCTCGCTGATGCGCTCGTCGAGCTCGGGCGCCTGCCCGGCCACGCCCTCGGCGAGCTCGAGCGCGAACTCGTCGACGTCGCCTTCGTGCAGGCTGGCCAGCGGCTGGCCGGTGAGATCCCACTGGTAGAGGAGCTCGAGCGCGGTGCGCCTGGCCGCACGCCGGCCGCTCACGCGGCTTCCCCGGCCATGGACCCGAACGACCCGCCGACGTCGCCCAGGAACGCGGTCGTGTAGTCGCCGCTCGCGAACTCGTCGCTCCCCAGGATGTCGATGGCCAGCTCCCGTGTCGTCGGCACTCCCTCGAGCTGGAATTCTGTCAGCGCCCGCAT
Organism: uncultured Actinomycetes bacterium; assembly: GCA_963839745.1. Lineage (GTDB taxonomy): Bacteria > Actinomycetota > Thermoleophilia > Gaiellales > Gaiellaceae > JAIBJN01. The sequence goes on along the minus strand of CAWIWC010000008.1, from coordinate 126,333 downwards.
GGCGCGGCGGAGCGCGGCCGGCCTGTCCTCCGCCCACACGATCACCTTGGCCACGAGGGAGTCGTAGTACGGCGGGATCACGTAGCCGTCGACGACGTGCGTGTCCACGCGGACCCCCGGGCCGAGCGGCGGCCGGAACCGCGTCACGGTCCCGGGCGCGGGCCGGAAGTCGTGGACCGGATCCTCGGCGTTGATGCGGAGCTCGATCGAGTGGCCGCGCAGCTCGGCCCTGCCCTCGTGCGGAAGGCCCTCGCCGGCCGCGACCTTCAGCTGGCCCTGCGCGAGGTCGACGCCGGTGAGCAGCTCGGTGACGGGGTGCTCGACCTGGAGCCGGGTGTTCATCTCGATGAAGTAGAAGCGGCCCTCGGTGTCGAGCAGGAACTCGATCGTCCCGGCCCCGCGATAGTGGAGGGCTTCTGTCAGCCGGCGGGCTGCCTCCTCCATCCGGGCGCGAATCTCCTCGGTGACCGCCGGGGAGGGGCCTTCCTCGACGAGCTTCTGGTGGCGGCGCTGGATGGAGCAGTCGCGCTCGCCGAGGGTGAGCACGCGCCCTTCGCCGTCACCGAGCGCCTGGATCTCGACGTGGCGCGCCCCCACGATGGCGCGCTCGACGTAGAGCGAGCCGTCGGAGAAGGCCGCCTGCGCCTCCGCCGAGGCTGTTCGGTAGGCCGAGTCGAGCTCGTCAGGGTCGGGGACGAGCCTCATGCCGCGCCCTCCGCCCCCCGCCGCCGCCTTGAGGAGGAGCGGGAAGCCGATCTCGCCCGCGAGCGACCGCGCCTGCTCGAGGGTCGCGGCGCCGTCCGAGCCGGGGACGAGCGGCACCCCGGCCGCGGCGGCTGCCTCCTTGGCGCGGATCTTGTCGCCCATGACCTCGATCGACTCCGGGCGCGGGCCCACGAAGGCGAGGTCGTTGTCCTCGCACGCCGCGGCGAAGGCCGCGTTCTCCGCCAGGAAGCCCCAGCCCGGATGGACGGCGTCGCAGCCGGTGGTCGTAGCCGCGGCGACCAGCGACGGGACGTTGAGGTAGCTCTGCGCGGCCGCCGGCGGCCCGACGTGGACGGCCTGGTCGGCGAGCTCGACGTGCAGCGAGTCGCGGTCGGCGGTGGAGTACACGGCCACAGCCTCGACCCCCAGCTCGTGGCAGGCGCGCACGATCCTCACCGCGACCTCGCCGCGGTTGGCGATCAGGACGCGGCGGAACACGGCTCCACTACAACGCGTCGAGCGGACGGCCGTTCAGGGGCTCGAGCTCGAAGAGGAGGTCGCCGTACTGGACGGCGGTCTCGTTGTCGACGCAGATGCGCCGCACGACGGCCTCGGACTCAGCCTTGACCTCGTTCATCAGCTTCATCGCCTCGAGGATGCAGAGCGTCTGACCGGACTCGACGGTGTCTCCCTCCTCGACGAACGGGGCCGCGCCCGGCTCGGGCGCGCGGTAGAAGGTGCCGACCATCGGAGACTCGATCCTGATCACGTCGGAGGCAAGCGGCTCGGTCGCGCCCTCCGGCTCCTCGTGCACGGGCGCGGTGGGCACGGCGACGCTCGCGAGGGGCACGTCGGCGCGCTCGTCCGAGCGCCGCACGGTGACGCGCATCTCCCCCTCCTCGATCGTCACCTCGCCGATGCCCGACTCCTGGACGACGCGGATGATCTCGCGGAGCCGCTCGGCCTCGGTGGGCGTCAGCCCTGCCGTGTCGGACTCGTCGCGGCGGCCCCGTCCGCGCACGGCGCGCAGCAGCGGCTCGGCGTCCTCGTCGTAGAGCGCGAGCAGGAGCAGCTCCTCCTCGCTCGAGGCGAGCCCTTCCGCGTCCTCGCGAAGCTCGTCGAGCGCCTTCGGGCCGTTGTCGAGGATCGGCACGCCGTCTCCGAGCAGCTCGACGGCGCGGCTGACCGTCGGGTCGACCTCGGCGGGTGGCGAGCCGTAGCGCCCCTCCACCAGGTCGCGCAGCTCGTCGACAACGAAGCGCCAGCGCTGGGCGGAGAGGATGTGCAAGAGCGCCTGGGAGCCGAGCACCTGCCCGATCGGCGACGCGAGCGGCGGCCAGCCGCACTCGCGCCGGATGGTCGTGAGCTCCTCGAGGACCTCGTCGAGCCGGTCGGCGGAGGCGTGCTCTCGCAGCCTGGCGTCGAGCTCCGCGACGAGACCGGCGGGAAGGCTGTACTCCGCGGCGCGCACGGCGACGCGCGGCGAGAGCGGCGGCACCGGCTCGTCGCCCAGCGCCTCGTCCACGAGCTCCGAGCCCCGCCAGAGCACGTCGAGGTCGACCCCGGCGTCGTGCCCCAGGCCGGCCAGCGCCTGCGCCAGCGCCTCCGCGGAGACGCGGTGGAGCGAGAGCGCCACCGGGTAGAGCGCGCACGCGATCCACTCCGCGCCGGCGCGCACCGACTCGATCGCGGCCGCGAGCGCCACGCCGCCCGCGCCCTGGCAGTGCAGCCCGACGGGGAGCCCGCTGGCCTCCTGCACGCGCTCGACGAGCTCGCGGGCCTTGGCCGGGTGGAGCGAGCTGGCCGGGTCGTGGATGAGCACGCGCGCCGCGCCGAGTCCGGCGAGCTGGTTTGCGCGCTCGAGCAGCACCTCCGTCTCGCCCGTCGGCCCGGGGCTGTGCACGAGCCCGACCGAGAGCTCCTTGCCGGCATCGCGGATCGCGTCCGCAGCCTCGCGAAGGTTGGAGAGGTCGTTCAGTGGGTCGTGGATGCGGAAGACGTCGATGCCGCTGCCCGCCGCCGTCGCCACGAAGCGGCGCACGAGGTCCCCCGACACGGGGCGCCCGCCGACGAGGAACCGGCCGCGGAGCGCCATCCCGAGCGGCGTCGAGCAGCGCGCGCGGATCGAGCGGATGCGCTCCCAGGGGCTCTCCACCCCGCGCCGCACGGCGCTGTCGAAGCAGCCGCCGCCCGACACCTCGAGGCAGGCGAAGCCCGCCTTGTCCAGCTCGCCGGCAAGCTCGTAGAGTCCCGCGGCGGACACCCGCTCGGCGAGCGGCTCCTGCGACAGGAGCCGGATCGTCGTGTCGACCAGCTGGGGCACGGCTAGGCCCGGGAGATGTAGCGGCGCTCGCGCGTGTCGACCTTGATGCGGTCGCCGACGTTGACGAAGAGGGGTACCTGCACGACGGCCCCCGTCTCCAGCGTCGCCGGCTTGGTCACGTTCGAGACCGTGTCGCCGCGCACGCCAGGCTCCGTCTCGGACACGCCGAGCTCGACCGAGGTGGGCAGCTGGATCCCGCCCGGACGCCCGTCCACCGTCAGGAGCTGGACGCTGGCCGACGGCTGCAGGAAGTCGAGCTCGCTGGCCACGTCGTTGCGTGGGAGCGAAAACTGCTCGTACGTCTCCTCGTCCATGAACACGACCTCGTCGCCGGAGTCGTAGAGGTACTGGACGTTCTTCGTCTCCGTACGGATCCGCGGCATCTTCTCGCCCGCCCGGAAGGTCTTGTCGACGACCGAGCCGGACTCGAGGCTCTTGAGCTTCGTGCGCACGAACGCGCCGCCCTTGCCGGGCTTCACGTGCTGGAACTCGACGATGCGCCAGACCTGCCCGTCGAGCTCGACGTGCATGCCGTTCTTGAACTGGTTGGTGGAGACGGTCTCGGCCACGGCAGGAGTCTAGTGGCTAGTCGATCGTGACCAGATCCTTCGTGAAGGTAGTCAGCACCTCCGGCCCGTCCTCGCCCACGATGACGAGATCCTCGATCCGGATGCCACCCAGGCCGGCGAAGTACACGCCCGGCTCGACCGTGACGACGTTGCCGGCGACGAGTGTGTCGGTCGAGGAAGGGCGCAGCACCGGAAGCTCGTGCACGTCCAGGCCGAGGCCGTGACCGAGCCCGTGGAGCACGGGCGCGAGGCCCGATGCCTCGATCTCGTCGCGCGCGATGGCGTCGAGCTCGGCCCCCGTCGCGCCCGGGCGCACCGCGGCCAGCGCGTTCGCCTGCGCGGAACGGCAGAGGTCGTAGCCCTGCTGGAGCAGCTCCGGGAGCTCGCCGGTGGCGAACGTGCGCGTGCAGTCGGAGCAATAGCCGTCGACGAGCGCGCCGGCGTCGACGATCATCGTCTCCCCGGGCCCGATCTTGCGGTCGCCGGGGTGATGGTGCGGGAGCGCCGCGTTGGGGCCCGCGCCGACGATGACCGGGAACGCGAGGCCATCCGCGCCCTCGTCCCGCAGCGTCTTCTCGAACCACCAGGCCACGTCTGCCTCCGTGCGCCCGACGACGGATTCCCGGGCCAGACGCTCGTACGCGGCGCTCGTCACGCGTGCGGCGGCGCGGATGGCGTCGAGCTCGACGTCCTCCTTGACGGCACGGAGCCCGAGGACGACGCCCTTGGCCGGGACGAGCGTCGAGCCGTTCGCCGAGAGCGCGCCGTGGGCAGCGACGGTGACGAAGTCGGACTCGAAGGCGATCGGCGAGGAGACCAGCTCCCCGAGGCGCGGGCCGAGGAAGCCGAAGATGTCGCGGTCGGCCTCGACGAGCTCGACGCCCTCGAGCACCCGCGCGGCCTCCGCGTAGCGGCCGTCCGTGGCCACGAGGATGCGTTCGCCGTCGACCAGGACGGCGGCGTTCGAGCTGTCGAAGCCCGTCAGGTAGCGGACGTTGACGGAGTTCGTGGCGAGAAATGTGGCCACGCCGAGCGAGTCCAGCTCCCCCCGCAGCCGTGCGATGCGGTCGTTCATCCCTGCTCCTTGAGATAGATGAGTGCTTCCTTGTAGCCGTCGGGGCCCTTGCCGACGATGCGGTGGGCGACGACGTCGGTGATGACCGAGTGCCGCCGCCAATCCTCACGCTCATCGATGTTCGAGAGATGAACCTCGACCACCGGGGCACCGCAGATCTCGAGCGCGTCCCTGATCGCATAGCTGTAGTGGCTCCAGGCGCCCGGATTGACGATCAGCCCGTTTGCCCACCGCGTGGAGTCGTGACACCACTCGACAAACTGGCCCTCGTGATTGGTCTGGAAGCAGCGCGCGCTGAACTCGAGCTCTCGCGCCCACCCGTAGATGCGCGTCTCGAGCTCGCCGTAGCTGAGTCCGCCGTAGAGCTCCGGGTCGCGCTGCGCGAGCACGTCGAGATTGACGCCGTTGAGGACGGCCACCTGCATGGCGGCGAGTCTACTGCCGGACGAGCGCTGCCAGGGCTGCCCGGGCCTCGGCGTCCGGCACGGTCGTGACGACGGGCTTGCCCGGGGCCTCGAGGAGGACGAAGACGCCCTCTCCCTTCTTGTCCCGCTTCAGCGCTGCCCACGCGACGTCGAGGTCGGCCTCGACGGGCTGCGGGCGCAGGAGCTCCTCGACCGCGTCGGTGGGCTGCCCCGAGAGGCGCAGCGCCGCGAGCAGCCCGAGCGCGACCGCCTCGCCGTGGGAGACCCGGTAGCCGGAGCCCGCTTCGAGCGCGTGCGCGAACGTGTGCCCGAGGTTGAGCCACGCGCGCCGTCCCTCGGTCTCGTACGGGTCGGAGAGGACGACGCCGGCCTTGTACGCGGCGCAGGCGCGGATCATGTCGACCTCCTTGAGCTTCCAGACGTCGTGGCCGGCCAGGAGGCCCGTCTTCACCACCTCGGCCATCCCGGCGCGCCGCTCCTTCTCGGGGAGCGTGGTCAGGACGCTCGGGTTGATGCCGACCGACTCCGGGAAGTGGAACGCGCCGGCGAGGTTCTTGCCGTCCGGAGTGTTGATCCCCGTCTTGCCGCCGATGGCAGCGTCGACCTGGCCTGTGAGCGTCGTCGGGACGGCGATCCAGCTGATCCCGCGCAGGTAGGTCGCGGCGACGAAGCCCACGAGATCCGTCGTCGACCCGCCGCCGAGCGCAATGATCGTGCCGTCCCGGCCGAGCGGAAGCTCGCGCCAGAGTCGCTCGACGACGGCCAGTGACTTGGCCGCCTCACCTGCGGGGACGGTGAGCACCGGCCTGTCCGGAGCCGGCGGATGGAGCTGAAGCACTCGCTCGTCCGCCACGACAACGGCAGGGCCGTTGGTGAAGATCCCACCCGGCACTGCGATCACCAGGGCCGCGAGCAGGACGTCCTCGACGCTCTGGGCGGTCGCCTCCGCGGCCTCCGCGTACACGGCCTGCCGCGACTCGTAGAGCTTGCGGAACTCGGCCTCGCGCTGCGCCAGCGGACGGTCCGAGCCGCCCACGCGCTTCCAGGCGGTCTCCACGCCGACGTCCAGATAGACGGTGAAGGCACGAGCGCTCAGGCGCTCGCGGCTGAGCGGCGAGAGCACGGCGCCGCCGCCGAGCGCGATCACTGCGTCGGGGCCTGCCAGCGCCTCGGCGAGCGTCTCCTCCTCGATGCGTCGGAACTCAGGCTCTCCCCGGCTCTCGAAGAGCTCGGGGATCGGGCCGTGGCGCTTCTCGATCAGCCGGTCGAGGTCGACGAAGGGCCGAGCGGTCAGCGTGGCGACGCGGGCCCCGACCGTCGACTTCCCGGCGCCCATGAACCCCGAGATCGCGAGGTGGCGGCCTAGTGCGCCGACCAGGGGATCCGCTCCACGTACGCGCGCCAGGCCCCGACGAAGTCCTCGAGGGCGTCGCCACCGAACTTCTCCCTGGCGGCGCGAGCGAGCTCGAACGCGACGCACCCCTCCGCGACGACCGCCAGTGCCTCGACGGCGGCCACGTCCGAGCGCTCGACGAGAGCCTGAGCCGGCTCGCCGGTCTCCAGGTCGGCCGAGCGCAAGGGCTTCATCAACGTCGGCAGCGGCTTCATCGCGGCGCGGACGACGATCTCCTCCCCGTTCGAGACGCCGGCCTCGATCCCACCCGCACGGTTCGTCTCGCGCCGGTAGCCGCCCTCGTCGCGCAGGATCTCGTCGTGGGCCTCGGAGCCGCGCAGCCCGGCCAGGCCGAACCCCTCGCCGATCTCGACGCCCTTGACCGCCTGGGTGCCCATGAGCGTCCAGGCCAAGCGCGCGTCGAGACGCTCCTCCTTCGTCGCGTACGAGCCGAGGCCGGGCGGGACGCCCTGCGCCCGGACCTCGACGACGCCACCGACCGTGTCACGGTCGGCCCGCGCGCCGTCGATCTTCTCCTCCAGCTGCTCGGTGGCCACGCTGCTCCCGACCTCGACGCCGATCGTGCGTAGCAGCGCCTTCGCCGCGCCGCCCGCCGCCACGATGGCAGCCGTGTGACGCGCGCTCGCGCGCTCGAGCGCGTTGCGGACGTCGGAGAGGCCGTACTTCATGACGCCGGCGAGGTCGGCGTGACCCGGCCGCGGGAGCGTCACGGGCTCCTTGCCCTTCCCCGTCGGCTCGCCCTCGGGCGGCCACGGGCTCATCCCCCACGTCCAGTTCTTGTGGTCGCGGTTGCGGACGACGAGCGCGAGCGGCGTGCCGAGCGTGACGCCGTGCCGGAGGCCGGCGAGCACCTCGACCTCGTCCGTCTCGATCTGCTGGCGCGGGCTGCGCCCGTAGCCCTGCTGCCTGCGCCGGAGGTCGTCCTCGATCGCGGTGCGGTCGAGCTCGAGGCCGGCCGGTAGGCCGGTGACGATGGCGACGAGCCCTGGCCCGTGCGACTCGCCCGCCGTGGTGAGCGTCAGGGTCACGGCGAAAGACTACGGACTGCCCAGGCCGAAATCTCTCGCTGCGCCGGAACCCTCCCAAGTAACACTTTGTTACTTGGGCTCGCGGACTGCCGCCTGCATGACGTCCACCGGCGCCGGCACGCCGGTCCAGCGCTCGAACGACGCGGCGCCCTGGGCTACGAGCACGTCGAGCCCGTCGACGACCCGCTCGCACTCTGCCTTGCGGGCCGCCGCGATCAGCGCCGTCTCGCTCCCGTCCGGCTTGTACGCCATGTCCACGACCTGGCGGACGCCGCCCAGGTCGACGAGGAGCTCATCGCGAACGGGGGTCGCGTTGAGGACGAGGTCGGCGCCGCCGGCCGGCGGCGGCCACGCGTCGTCGGCCTCGATCGTGCGGTCGGGGCCCAGGCCGCGCAGCCTCGCGGCGAGAGCGTGCGCCTTCTCGGGCGAGCGCGCGGCGACCCGGAGGGAGGCACAGCCTGCATCGAGAAGCGCGGTCGCAACGGCCTGCGCCGCGCCGCCGGCGCCGAGGACCAGCACATCCGCGCCCTCGGCCTCGACCGCGCCGGTGACCGCCAGCCCGTCCGTGCTCGAGCCGAGGACGCGTCCCTCACGGATGACGAGTGTGTTCACGGAGCCGCCGCGCGAGGCGACCTCGTCGAGCTCGTCGCAGAACGCGAGCACGCCGGTCTTGTGCGGGATGGTGACGTTCGCGCCCTGGAAGCCGAGCGCGACGAGACCGGCGACCGCGGCCTCGAGGCGCTCCGGCTCGACGGGCAGCGCGACATAGGCCCAGTCGAGGCCGGCCTCCTGGAAGGCCGCGTTCTGCATCGGCGGCGAGAGCGAGTCTCGGAGCGGGTGCCGGAGCAGCCCGACGAGGCGCGTCTCGCCGCCTATCCGCACTGGAGGCCGCCCCGCGGGAAGTTGTTGAACTCCGCCTCGCTTGCGGTGAAGAAATGACTGCGGCAGTCGGGCTTGCGCACGAAGTAGCGGAAGTCGACCTCGGCCGGGTGCGCCGCCGCCTGGATCGAGGCGAGCCCCGGGTTGGCAATCGGTGTCGGCGGGAGCCCCGGGAGCTTGCGCGTGTTGTACGGGTTGTCGGAGTCGAGCTGGCTCTGGAGGATGGCCTGCGTCGGCGGGATGTCGAACCCGTAGCGGACGGTCGCATCGATCCCGAGCGGCATCCCGGCCTTGAGCCGGTTGTAGATGACGGCGGCGACGAGCGGGCGCTCCCGCGGCACCTGCACTTCCTTCTCGACCATCGAGGCGATGATGAGCACGTCGTAGGGCGTGAGGTTCTTCGAGCGTGCGTACTCCATGTCGATCTGGCCCCAGGCCCGCTCGAAGGCCTCGAGCTGGTCTGTCACGAGCTGGGCGGACGTCGTGTCCTCGTTGAAGTCGTAGGTCGCCGGGAAGAGGAAGCCCTCGAGGTGGGGCGCCTTCGAGTTCTTGAAGCCCGCCGGCAGCTGCGAGACGTCCTCGGTCGCGGCGAGGTACTGCCCCGGGCGCAGGGACGGCGAGATCCCGCGCTCGTCGCGCGCGATCTTGTTGACGGCCGCGATGCGCGCCGCCATCTGCTTCCGCGTGAACCCCTCCGGGAAGATGACGCGCAGGACGGGCTTGGGCGGCGCCGTGTCGACGGCGCTCGTGTCCACCTCCGACGACCCGCCGGCCTCCGTCCCGAAACCGACTCCTGCGACCGCCCAGGCGATCGCGGCGAGCAGGCCGAAGCCCACCAGGACGCCGAACAGCGCCGCCAGCCGACCGCCGCGCCTCCGGCGGTAGTCGTGCCTCACGCGGGGCGGCTGCTGGCCTTCCACTGCAGGTAGCTCGTGAGCAGGTGCGCGGCGGCGACTGCGTCCTCCCCGGCCCGCGTGTCGCCGCTGCTTCGCGCGAGCGCGGTCGTGAACCGCTCGTCGAAGCTCTCCACGGGCAGGTCGGTCGCTTCGCGGAGCCGTTCCACGAAACGCTCGGTCTCGATCGCCTGCGCCCCCAGCTCGCCGCGCAGCGTCACCGGCAGGCCGACGACGATGCGCTCGACGCCCTCGCGGTCCGCGAGCTCGAGCAGCCGGGCGATGCCGGCCTCGGACGCGGCGCGCTCGACGATCTCGAGCGGCCGGGCGACCGTGCCGGTCGGATCGGAGACGGCGACGCCGGTCCGCGCGGAGCCGTAGTCGAGGGCCAAGACCTTCATCGACGCGCGATTCTAGTTCGGGGGAACGACGCCTACGCCGCCTTGCCGGCCACCGCGTCGACGATCTCGTCCGGGTCCCCGCCCTTGGGGACGTAGTGATCGGCGCCCAGAGCGAGTGCCTGCGACACGAGCCGGTCGTTGTCGAACCCCGAGAGGACGATGATCCGCGCCTCGGGGGCGACCCGCCTGATCTCGGGCAGGGCCTCGAGCCCGTCCATCACGGGCATGGAGAGGTCGAGCAGGACGACGTCGGGCTGGAGCCGCTCGGCCTCTTCGACCGCCTCGCGGCCGTTTCCGGCCTCGCTCACGACCTCGTTGCCCTCCAGCTCGAGGACGATGCGGAGAAGCTCTCGTATCTGCGGAGAGTCGTCGCAGAGCAGGACGCGCGTCACTCGTGCGCCGCCGGGTCTCTCCGTCTGAGCCCTCCGGGCCGCAGGGCGTTCTCCTCCGTGTCGCCGGCGAGCAGGTCGTTGACGACCCTGCGGGCCGCGACGAGCGCGTTCGTGAGCGCTTCGCGGACGTCGTCGGCCCGGTCGAGGTCGAGCGCCATCCGCGCCGCGCTCACGCTCTGGACGACGTCGTCGTTGATCTCGAGCGCACGGCGCTGGTTGGCGGCCTCGCTCTGCTTGATGTCCGTGATGTCGGCGAAGACGGCGACCGCGCCGACCAGCAGGCCGCCCTCGTCCACGAGCGGCGCGGCGCTGCCGAGAAGCCAGCCGTCGGTGTCGTCGAAGCGACGGATGTGGAACTCCTCCGGGCCGACGACCTCGCGAGACTCCAGGCAGCGCGCCATGGCCCAGTCGTGACCCTCGTACGGGCGCCCGTCGGAGTGGAACCCGCGATAGCGGCTCCATTCGTTCACGTTCTCGGCGGTCGCGCTGCCCGCCCAGATCCGCTCGGCCGCCTCGTTCTGAAGGATGAGCCGTCCTTGGGCATCGCTCATGATCACACCGTGCGGGCTCTGCTCGAGGACGATGTCGAGCAGGCGCCGGTCGCGCGCTCCGATCAGCCTGAGACGCTCGTTCTCGCGCTTCAGGGCCTCGAGCTCGGCCTCATGCGAGTGCATCGAGCAGCACCTTCTCCGCCTCGGCGAGCGCCTCGGTGAGCTTCTCGGGGTCCTTGCCCCCGGCGCGGGCCATCGTCGGCCGCCCACCACCGCCTCCGCCGACCAGCGCCGCCGCCTGCTTCACGACCTGGACGGCGTCCAGGCCGCGGTCCTCGAGCGAGCGGTCGAGGCTCACGATGAGGTGGACGCGCCCGTCCTCGCGCGTTCCGAGCACGACGGCCGCAGGCGCGTGCTTCTGTTTGAGGGCGTCGGAGAGTTCGAGCATCGCGTCCGGCGTCGAGGAGGCGAGCTCCATGACGATCACCTCGACCTCGCCCGCCTTGCTCCGGCGCTCGTCCACGACCTGCGGCCCCGCCTCAGGGGCAGCCTTCTTCGCCGCCTGCTTGCGTGCGGCCTCCAGCTCCACGCGCAGCTCCTCGGCCTCATGTGCCTTGCCGCGCAGGTAGGCGAACGCGTCCCCCGCGGTCACGGCCTCGATCCGCCGGACGCCCGAGCCGACCGAGCCCTCGGAGAGGATCACGAACGGCCCGATCTCGGCGGTCGTGCGGACGTGCGTGCCGCCGCAGAGCTCGCGAGAGACACCGTCGACCTCGACCACGCGGACGACGTCGCCGTACTTCTCGCCGAAGAGCATCATCGCGCCGAGCTTGCGGGCCTCGTCGATCGGCGTCAGGAAGGCGCGCACCGGATGGTTCTCGAAGACGCGCTCGTTGACGTGCTCCGCGACGCGCTCGCGCTCCTCGGGCGTGAGCGCCTGCGCGTGCGTGAAGTCGAAGCGGAGCTTGTCCGGGCGGACCGCGGAGCCGGCCTGGCGGACGTGGTCGCCGAGGACGTCCTGAAGCGCCTCGTGCAGGAGGTGCGTGGCCGTGTGGTTGGCCGTGGTCGGAAAGCGCACCTTCCACGGGACGACGGCGCGCACGCGATCGCCCTCGGCGAAGCCCTCACCCTCGAAGAGCAGCACCTGGTCCTCACCGAACCGGAAGGCGCTCGCCAGCTCGGCGCGCGCGCCGTCCTTCTCGATCCAGCCCTGGTCGGAGACCTGGCCGCCGCCCTCGGGGTAGAAGGGCGACTCGCGGAGCTTTCCGAGGAAGAGCCCGTCATCGAGCGGCTGGAGTGCGCCGAGCTGGGTCAGGACATCGGTTTTCTCGTAGCCGACGAACTCCGTTGCGAACCCGGCCTCCCGCGCGAGCTCGGCCGCCCGCTCGATACCGCGGCGCGCGCCCGTGCGGGAGATTTCGCGGTGCTCCACCATGAGCTCGGCAAAGCCCTCCTCGTCCACTGCCAGGCCGCGCTCGCGGGCAAGCTCGGTCGTCAGCTCGACCGGGAAACCGTAGGTCGCGGTCAGGGCGAAGGCGTCCTCGGCCGAGATGTCGCCCTTCGCCGCGACCTCCTCGAAGAGCCGCATCCCGCGCGCGAGCGTCTCCGAGAAGCGCTCCTCCTCGCCCCGCAGGACATCCCGGATGCGGTCCTGGTTCTCCGCGAGCTCGGGGTACCAGGGCGCCATCTGCTCGACGACCACGTCGGAGAGCCGCCAGAGGTCGTCGAGGCCGATCTTGCGCGCCTGCTGCACGGCGCGGCGCACGATCCGCCGCAGGACGTAGCCGCGGCCCTCGTTCGACGGCGTGACGCCGTCGCCGACGAGGAACGTCATTCCGCGGCCGTGGTCGGCAAGCACGCGGTGGGCCTTCGTGGCGGTCTCGTCGGCGTCCCAGGCGACCCCGCTCTCCGCCTCGATCCAGGCCATGATCGCCTGGTAGCCGTCCGTCTCGTAGACCGAGCGGACGCCCTGCATGATCGCGGCAAGCCGCTCCAGTCCCATGCCGGTGTCGACGTTCTGCGTGGGCAGCGGCGTCAGCGTCCGGTCCACGTGGAGCTCGTACTCCATGAAGACCAGGTTCCAGAACTCGAGGAACCGGTCACAGCGCGGGCACGCGGGCGCACAGCCGGGATCGCCGCATCCGTACTCCTCGCCCCAGTCGTAGTAGATCTCGGAGTCGGGCCCGCACGGCCCGGGACCGCCGACGGACCAGAAGTTCTCCGAGCTCGGCAGCTCCACGATCCGCTCGCGCGGCAGCCCGATCGCTTCCCAGAGCGCGATCGCGGTCTCGTCCGCACCGAGCCCGAGCTCCGGGTCGCCCGCGTGCACCGTCGCCCAGATCCGGTCCCAGTCGATTCGGAGGTGCTCGCGGATGAACTCGGTGGCAAGCTCGATCGCTCCTTCCTTGAAGTACTGCCCGAACGAGAAATTGCCCAGCATCTCGAAGAACGTCAGGTGGTGGCCGTCGAGCCCGACCTCGTCGATGTCGGGTGTGCGGAAGCACTTCTGCGCGGTCGCGGTGAGCGGCGCCGGCGGCGGCTCCCGGCCGAGGAAGAACGGCATCTGCGGCTGCATCCCCGCCGACGTGAGGAGCGTCGAGTGGTCGTCCGCGCGCGGGACGAGCGGCCACGAGGGCAGCCGCTTGTGGCCCTTCGACTCGAAGTAGGCGAGGAAGCCCTCGCGGAGCTCCGCGGAGGTGCGCATCCCTCGATTCTAGGGAGATTCCCGCGCGGGCCGGGAAGCGGCTACCGGACGTTCTGCCCGGTGGCGATCTCGTCGCGGACCTTCTCGAGCGAGCGACGGATCAGGCGGGAGACGTGCATCTGCGAGATGCCGACCTGCTGCGCGATCTGCGACTGCGTCAGGCCCTCCCAGAAGCGAAGGTGGATGATGCGCCGCTCGCGCGCGTCGAGGGCCTTGAGGCCCGGCGCGAGCACCGCGCGGTCCTCGCTCACCTCGTACTCGTGCTCGAGCTCGCCGAGCGACTCCAGCGGGTCGAGCGCCCCGTCCTCCCCGTGGCCGGAGGGCGCCGAGAGGGAGACCGTCGTGTAGGCCTGCCCGGATTCGAGCGCCTCCAGGACTTCCTCCTCCGTGACGCCGGCGGCCTTGGCCAGCTCGGGGATCGTCGGCGAGCGCTCGAGCTGGACCGTGAGCTGCTCCAGGAGCTGCGAGAGCCGGACGTTGAGCTCCTGCAGGCCGCGCGGGACTCGCACCGACCAGCCCTTGTCGCGGAAGTGGCGCTTGATCTCGCCGATGATGTTCGGGGTGGCGTAGGTCGTCAGCTCGACTCCTCGGTCGACGTCGAAGCGGTCGATCGCCTTGATCAGCCCGATGGAGCCGACCTGCACCAGGTCCTCGAGCTGCTCGCCGCGGTTGGCGTACCGGCGTGCGAGCGAGCGCACGAGCGGGAGGTACTGCTCGATGAGCTGCTGCCGCGCTTCGAGGTCGCCGTCCGCGTGGTAGCGGCGCAGGAGCTCGCGATCGGTCCGTCCGCCCGTCGTGCTCACAGCTCACCCTTCGGCTCGGGCCGGCTCATCGGCACCTGCTTCTCGAGGCGGAGCCACTGCCCGCCTTCCCCCTCCTCGAGCGCGATCTCGTCCACGAGCGTGTCGAGCAGCCGGGAGAGCGGGACGCCGCCCTCGGTCTGGCGCTCGAGATCGGCGCGCAGCTCGTTGGCATCGAGCGGGCCGATCGCCATGCCGATCGACGACGGGCCCACGAGCAGGCGGACGGTCACCTCTTCGCCCGCGACGTAGCCGTCGCGCTCGAGCACGCTTGCGAGCGCGAGCTGGAGGTCCTCCAGGTGCTCGTAGGAGAGCTCGAGGCGGGCCGCGAGCCCGCCGACGACCAGCCGCGCCACGCCGTGGAACGGCTTCTCGTGCGGAATCGAGAGCGTGATCGCGTCAGCGCTCACGATCGCTGCCCTCTCGCCGCAGCTCGTCCGCAATCTCCTGCTCGCGCCGCGAGGCGGCCTCGCGGCCCGCCTGGTAGGCGGTCCGCGGGCTCTTGCGCACCCGCAGCGAGGCGAGCCCGTGGGCGATGCCCTCGGCCAGGCCGGAGATCTTCTGGACGGGCCGCACGAGAGCGAGCGTCACCGCTCGGACGACTGTGTCCACGCTGTCGGCGACGTCGACCGCACTGTCGGTCACGAGGTCGACCTTGTCCAGCTGCGCGTTCACGCGCTCCATCGTTCCTCCGGCCTGGTTGATCACCGGGAGCACCTCCCGTTCCAGTCCTTGGAGAAACGATGTAAGCCGTCCAACGGTTCCGCCCATGCGAACGAGCAGGTACGCCAATGCCACGCCCACCAGCACGAAGAACACGCTGAGGGCGATCCAGAGGGCGTCGATCGGCTCGAAGCTCGCCAGCGGCATCGCAGGATTCTACTCAGGCGACCGCCGAGATCACGCCCGCTCCGACGACCACGTCCTCTTCGTACAGGACGGCGGCCTGGCCGGTCGCGACGCCGTAGGCGGGCTCGTCGAGCGCGAGTCGGAATCCGCGCGCCGTGGGCTCGACGGAGGCGGGCGCGCCGGGGGACCGGTAGCGGAGCTTGGCCTCGGCGCGCTCGACGGGGACGTGCAGCCGGCCGGAACGGACGGCGATCTGCGTGCGCGCGAGCGCGGCGCGCGGCCCGACGACGACCGTGTTCGTCGCCGGCTCGGTCCGCAGAGCGTAGAGCGGCTCGCCGGTGGCGACGCCGAGCCCGCGGCGCTGGCCCGGCGTGAAGCGCCAGAAGCCGTCGTGGCGCGCAACCTCGTGGCCGCCTTCGTCGACGATCGGGCCCTCCGCGGCGTCGAGGCCGTGGCGGACGAGGAAGTCGCGGTAGTCGCCCCCGGCGAGGAAGCAGGCCTCCTGGCTCTCGGGCCGGCGCGCCGCGGCGAGCCCGGCGGCGCTGGCCCGCTCTCTCGTCTCCTCCTTGGTGCTCGCTCCGAGCGGGAACCAGACCCGGTCGAGCAGGCGGGGATCGAGGCGGGCGAGCATGTAGGACTGGTCCTTCGCGGCGTCGGCGGCTCGGGCGAGGAGCAGCCGGCCTCGATGCTCGCGGACGCGCGCGTAGTGCCCCGTGGCGAGCCGGGCGGCGCCGATCCGGCGGGCGAAGGCGAGGAGCGCGGCGAAGCGGAAGCTGCCGTTGCAGCGGATGCACGGGTTGGGGGTCTCGCCCGCGCCCGTAACCGGCGACGAACGGCGTCACGACTGCGCGGCGGAAGCCCTCGCGCAGGTCGAGCGTCACGTGCGGCGCGCCGAGGCCGTGGCACAGCTCGCGGGCCGCGACGACCGCGGCCGGCGAGCAGCACACACGCTCGCCGTCCGGCCCGGCGGGGTCCGTCCAGAGGCGCAGCGTCACACCGACGGGCTCGTGGCCGGCGTCCCGCGCCTCCAGGAGCGCCACGGCGCTGTCCACGCCTCCGCTCATGGCCACGGCGACGCGGCTCGGGCTCGGCTGCGCGGAGACCGCGGGGCCGAGCGCGTCGTGGAGCGCGTCGAGTGCGAGCGGCTCGCCCGGAACGGCGGCGGCCTCGAGCAGCCCGAGCCCCGTCACCTCGCGGCACAGGGCCGGCGTTCCGCGGCCCTCACCCCGGGCGGCGACGACCTTCCCCCGCGCGACGGTGAGTGCGACCCATGCGAGGTCGCAGTCGCGCGCGGCGTTGCCGATCAGCTCTCGCGAGGCCATGAAAGTAATAGTGCTCCACCCCGCCGATGATGCTCCGAGCGTGAGGAACCTGGCCTTGCCAGGTGGGTGCCCTACCGACCCGAAGGCCGGACTCGGGCTCCCTCTCAGTAGGTGTTGGTTCTACATGTGCGCACGGTGCCACGCACGGGGTCGAGCACTGAGATCACTGTAGCGCGGCAGCCATGGCCCGGTGCCAGGCACCGGGCCATGCCCTCGCCGGCCACGTCCGGGGTCTGACCCCTGACATGTCCTGCGGGGACGCGCCCGCTCGCCGAAGTGGCCGGGCCTTGCCGGGCCGTGCAGCGGCCGAAAGCCCTGCTCACGCCGACGGGACAGGGCCGGCGGAGCCACGCCCGGGGTCTGACCCCGGGTCATGGCCCGAACGGGCGCGTCCGGCGTCCGCGACGGCCACGGCCGAGTGCCTGGCACCGGGACGTGGCCGGTCGGGCTAGTCGGCGAAGCGCCAGCGCACCGTCGCCTCGCCGGCGATGCCGAGCTGCTGGGCGAGGGCGGGCGTCAGATCGAACGAGCGGCCCGCGTCGACCGAGCCGCGGTCGACGACCTCGGCCTCGGCGCGACGGCCCTGGTAGTCGAGGAGGAGCTTCGCGCCGCACGGGAGGACGGGATGGGCGACGCCGAACGAGTTCGGTGCGAGGGTGACGCCGCAGGCCGTCGGCTCCGCGGTGACCGCGAACGTGGCCACTTGCGCCTCCTCCCACTCGACCACCGCCTGGCGCGCGGGCGGCTCGCTCGAGCCGTCGCCGACGTGCGTGAGCGCGATCGCCCCCAGCGCTCCTGCGAGCGCGACACCGGCGAGTGCGGCCTGTCGCCGCGCGAGCGCCGCGTTCATCAGCCGGCGTGCTCGAGCAGCTCGCCGAACGACTCGCGCACGAGGCCGTCGAACTCGGTTGGGAGCGAACCGTCAGGCGTTGCGAACTGGCGCAGGTGGACGAAGAGGTACGACCACTCCTCGTAGCGGATCGGGTCGCGCGGAACCTCGTCGCGGGCGCGGCGCTCGAGGTCCCAGAGATTCCAGCACCGCGGCTGAATCGTGGCGCGCATGCGCAGGTCGACGACGTCGGACGACGCCGCCGGGCGCACGGGCTCGGCGGCCGGCTGGAGCGGCGGCGGAGGCGCGGGCTCGGGCGGAGGCGGCGGCACGGGCCGAAGCGGCGGACGCTGCGGAGGCGGCGCAGGCTCCGGGGCCGGAGGAGGCGGGGGCGCCGGCGTCGCCACGGGCTCGGGTTCCCGAGCCGGAGGCTCGACGGCGGGCGGAAGCTCGGGCGAAGGCGTCACGACGACGGGCGCCGGGACCTCCACCACGGGCTCCGGCTCCGGCTCGACAGTGGGCTCGGCCTCCACGACCGGCTCGAGGGCCGTAGGCGGAGCGACCTCTGCGGGCACCGGCGCGGGCGGCTCGGCGACCGGCGCCTCCACCGGAGGCAGCACGGCGACGCCCTCCTCTGCCTCGACCGGCGCTCCGGCCTCGACGACGACGTCCCGCGGCACCTCCTGGCGCCACGAGAACCACTTGACGGCCCACGCCACGCCGAGCGCGAGAGCCATGACGATGACGACGAACAGTGGACGAACCTCGGCCAGCCACAGGGCCAAGGCGACCGTCAGGAGGAAGCCCGCCAGCGCGAGGAGACGGAAGATCGAGCGCCTGTCAGGCACGCTCCGGCGCCGGCACCCCGCCTACGAAGGCGCCGTGCCCTCGTCCTCGCTGGACCCCCGGGCCCCGCTGCCTGCGTCCTCGTCCTCGCCGGCCTCCTCGACCACGTCCTCCGCGTCGACCGCCTCCTCGGGAGCCGGGGGCTCCTCGGCGACGGGCTCGTCGACGTCCGGAGCCGGCGCGGCCGAGGTGCGCAGCTGAGGCTGCTGCTGCCCCCGCTGCGTCGCCACCGTGGCCTCGGCTGCCCGGACGATCGCATCGACCGCCTCCTGGATCGCGGGGTCGCCGTGACCGGCGGCCGAGAGGAGCTGCTCCGCACCCATGCGGGCACGCTGGACGATGACCTCGGCCTGGGCACGCGCCCATTCGAGGGTCTGCTCGACCTCGGCCCGGGCGGAGTTCGTGAGCTCCGTGGCCTGGTGGCGCGACTGCTCGGTGAGGCGATTTCCGCGGTTCTCGGCCTCGCGCAGCTCGGCGGTCGCGTCGCGGTTCGACTTCGTGAGGATCTCGCGGGACTCCTTGCGCGCGGCACTCAGGATCTCGGTGCGTTGGCGCTCGGTCTCCTGGCGAATGCGCGCGATCTCGGCCTCCTGCTGCTGGAGCTCCATCTGCTTCTCGCGGATCTCCACCTCTGCACGGCCGATCTGCTTCGCCGCCGCGTCCTGGGCATCGCGCTCGATCGTGTCGGCGAACTCGGCGGCGGCGCGCACGATGTGCAGCGCGTCCATGCGCACGGCATGGCCCGAGGCCTCGGTGATGGCGCTCTTCGGAGCAGCCTGGAGCACGCGCAGATTGGCCTGGAGGGACGTGACATGGCGCCTGAAGGCGTCGAACGCCTCCTGGACTTTGGCGCGATCGAAGCCGTCCGACGCGCTCGGAAGGTCCTCGAGGCGAGGTAGGGGTGTGAGGCCCGGCTGGACCCGACCCGGTTCTTGCGTGGACATGTTCGCTACGCCTCCCCTCCGCGTTCTGACCGCGGGCTCGACACAAGTATGCCTTTCCTCATCGGCTGGTTCGCAAGGCTTCCTTAATCAGGCTGCACACGCAGCTGAATTCCAAGCTCCCGCAACAGTTCCTGCTCCACGTCGGAGGGCGCGCCGCTCATCGGATCGACGCCTGCCTGGTTCTTCGGGAAGGCGATCATGTCCCGCAGGTTCTGCTCGCGCCCGAGAGCCATGAGCATGCGCTCGATCCCGAACGCGATGCCGCCGTGAGGAGGCGCGCCCATGGCGAGCGCGTCCAGCAGGAAGCCGAACTTGCGCCGCTGCTCCTCGGCGGAGAGCTGGAGCGCGTCGAACACGCGCGCCTGCAGCTCCTGCTCGTGGATCCGGAAGGAGCCACCGCCTATCTCGATGCCGTTGACGACGAGGTCGTAGGCAAGCGCCGTCGCCGCGCCCGGGTCGCTCGCCACGAGCTCCTCCGAGCCGGGCGCCGGCCGCGTGAAGGGATGGTGGACGGCCGTCCAGCGACCGTCGTCCTCGTCCCACTCGAACATCGGGAAGTCGGTGATCCAGACGAAGCGCCACGCGGTCTCGTCGATCAGTCCCAGCTCTCGCCCGAGATGCAGGCGGAGCGCGCCGAGAACCCGCGCCGCGACCGCCTGCTCCGCAGCGGCGAAGAGCACGGTGGAGCCGGGCTCGCCGCGGAAGAGCGCGAGCTCCTCCTCGGAGAGGAACTTGGCGATCGGCGAGCGAACGTCACCCTCCTCTCCGTAGACGAGGTAGGCGAGGCCCTTCGCCCCCCACTCCTTCGCGACCTCCTCGAGGCGCTCCAGCTCCGCGCGCGAGAAGGCCTGCGGCACGCGGATGAAGCGCACGCACGGGGCGTTGACGAACACCCCGAACTCCGAGCCGCGCGTGGCGTCGGTCGCGTCCTCGATCTCGAGCCCGAAGCGGAGGTCCGGCTTGTCGCTCCCGAAGCGCGCCTGCGCCTCGGCATGCGTCATGCGCTCGAACGGCGTCGTGAGCTCGTCGCCGATCCCCTCGCGCCACACGGCGGCGCACATCCGCTCCATCAGCGCGAAGAGGAACTCCTGGTCGGGAAACGCCATCTCGACGTCCAGCTGCGTGATCTCCTGGACGCGGTCGGCACGCAGGTCCTCGTCCCGGAAGCAGACGGCAATCTGGTAGTAGCGATCGAAGCCGCCGATCACCAGCAGCTGCTTGAGGATCTGCGGCGACTGCGGCAGCGCGAAGAACCGGCCCGGCTGGAGACGGCTCGGGACGATGAAGTCGCGCGCGCCCTCAGGCGTGGGCTTGAAGAGGATCGGCGTCTGGATGTCGAGGAAGCCGTCCGCCTCCATCTCGCGGCGGATGATCGAGACCATCTGCGCCCGCAGGGCGATGTTGCGCTGCATCCTCGGCCGGCGCAGGTCGAGCCAGCGGTAGCGCAGGCGCAGCGTCTCGTCCACGTTCTCCTCCTCGAGCTGGAACGGGAGCGCAGGCGCGCGCGAGACGATCTCCAGCTTGTCGACCTGGAGCTCGACCTCGCCCGTCGGGAGCTCCGGGTTCACGTTCTCCGGCGCTCGACGGACGACCTCCCCCTCGGCCCGCAGGACGAACTCGTTGCGCACCGCGTGCGCGGCCTCGATCGCCTCGGGCGCGAGCTCCGGGTTGACGACGAGCTGGCAGATCCCGGCCCGGTCACGGAGGTCGACAAAGACGAGGCCGCCGTGGTCGCGGCGCCCGTCCGCCCAGCCCGCGAGCGTCAGCCGCTCGCCGACGTGCTCGGGCCTGACCTCGCCGCACATGAGGTCACGCCAGGTCACGCGAGCAGCTCCTCGATCTCGTCGGGCGAGCTGACCTCGACGTCCTCCTGGCCTGCGCGCCGCAGCACCTGGCCGCTCTCGGACACGACGAGCGTCCCGCGCGCCCCGAGGCGCTTCGCCTGCGTGAGCTGGCCCTTGAGGGAGCGCGACGCGTAGTCGGTGTCCGCGCGCAGCCCGCGTTCGCGCAGCAGACCGAGCCACGGGAGGATCTCGCGGCGGCGGGAGCGGTCCTCGAACGCGATGAAGAGGTCGATGCCGGCCGCGTCGGGGTCGGCCGTGCTGGACGATGCCATGCGCTCGACGCCGGCGGCCCAGCCGACTCCCGGCGTCGGGTCGCCGCCGATCTCCTCGATCAGGTAGTCGTAGCGCCCGCCTGCGCAGATCGAGGCCTGCGCCGCCTCGAGGCCCTCGTTCACGAACTCGAACACCGTGCGCGTGTAGTAGTCGAGCCCGCGCACGAGCGTCGGCACGAGCTCGTACTCGACGCCGTAGGCATCGAGGAACCCCCGCACCTCGGCGAAGTGCTCTTCGCATGACGGGCAGAGCGACTCACCGATCGTCGGCGCCTCGGCGAGCACGCGGCGAACGGCCTCGTTCTTCGTGTCGAAGACGCGGAGCGGACTCACCTCGGCGCGGCGGCGCGTGTCCTCGTCGAGCTCGTCGCGCCGTTCGGCGAGGAAGGCGCGGAGCCGCTCGACGTACGCCGGCCGGCACTCGCGGTCGCCGATGGAGTTCAGCTCCAGCCGCGTGTGCGTGACCCCTGCCCGCCGCTCGATGGCGGTGAAGAGCTCGATCAGCTCGGCGTCGACGGCAGGGTCGTCGGTGCCCATCGCCTCGAAGCCGATCTGCCAGAACTCGCGGTACCGCCCCTTCTGAGGCGCCGCGTACCGGTACATCGGCCCGATGTAGTACGTCTTCACGGGCTGGGGCTCGCGGTGCAGGCCGTGCTCGAGATACGCGCGCGCGACGGCGGCCGTTCCCTCGGGCCGGAGCGTCAGGGAGCGGTCGCCGCGATCCTCGAAGGTGTACATCTCCTTGTGCACCACGTCGGATCCGGCGCCTGACGTGCGCGCGAAGAGCTCCGTGTCCTCGAACGTCGGCGTGACGATGAGGCCGTAGCCGTACAGGTCCGCAACCTCGTCGGCCGCGCGCAGGACGGTCCGCCGGCGCGGTTGGTCGGCGGGAAGGACGTCCAGCGTCCCCCGCGGCGCCTCGATCCTCACGGCGCGGCGGCCCGGAGCTCGGCGAGGAACGGGTTGGTCGCGAGCTCCTGTCCGAGCGTCGTCGCCGGGCCGTGGCCGGAGTAGACGACGGTCTCGGGCGGCAGCCTGTCGACGAGCAGCCGGATCGACTCGAGCAGCGCGTCCCAGTCGCCGCCCTCGCGGTCGGTTCGTCCGACGGAGCCCGCGAAGAGCACGTCCCCCGAGAAGACGCAGCCCTCGGCCGCGAAGGCAAGGTGGCCCTCGGTGTGGCCGGGGACGCTCAAGGCCGCGAACGTGATGCCGGCGAGCTCGAGCTCCTCCCCACCTTCGAGCACCACCTCGGGCGTGTGGCCCGGAAGGGACACGTCCACGCCGTACGGCAGGTAGTCGCCGGGCCGCTCCAGGCGGCCACGCTCGACCGCGGGCATGTGCACAGGAACCCCGGTCGCCTCGACGAGCTCCGGCACGCCCCCGATGTGGTCGATGTCACCATGCGTGACGAGGATCGCCGCGCAGCGGGCGCCCGCGAGCGCGGCCTGAATGCGCTCGACCTCGCCCGGCCAGCCGGGATCGACGACGACCGCCTCGTCCGCGCCCGGACGGCGGACGACGTAGCAGTTGGACTGGAACGGGCCCAGGGTGAGCTGTTGCACTTCGAGGGGCATCGGGGCCGGAGTCTAGCCGCCTCCAGGAGTTAGACTGGCGCTCCGATGGAGACCTGGATTCTCCCGGAGATCGACACGCCGGCCGGGAGCCGCTCGCCGGTCGTCCTCCGCAGCCAGGACGAGGCGCGCGCGGTGCTCGTGGGCCTCCATCCGGGGCAGAAGCTCGGCGACCACCAGGTCAAGGAGCACGCCTGGTTGATCGTCGTCCACGGGTCGGTGACGTTGCGGGCCGGCGACGAGGAGATCGAGGCGCCGGCGGGCACGCTCGCCCGCTTCGAGCCGGACGAGCGCCATTCCGTCAGCACCGAGGCCGGCGCGAAGATCCTCCTGCTTCTGGCGCCGTGGCCCGGGCCGGGCCACTACCGCGGCGACGAGAAGGCGAAGGCGCTCGGCTAGCGAGCCTTGCGCGCGGCGCGATCCTTCTCGTGCCTGCGCAGCAGCATGCGGTAGACGAACAGGTCGACCATGTAGCTGAACGGCATGAAGAAGGCGAGGAGCAGAGCGACGTTGAAGATCATCCCCGCGACCGTCAGGCCGTCGGACGTGAACAGGATGAACACGGCGATCAACGGCCCGAAGATGGCCGTGCGCTTGAGGACTCGCTGGAGGGACGGCTTCTGGATCGGCCGCCCGCGCCGGTCGACGAGACCGGTCGGCTCCTTCTCCGCCTTCCCGTTCGCCGCGCTCTTCACCTCCGCGGCGCGCGGGCCCTCGATGACCTCCTCGCCTTCCTCGGTCTCGAGCACGTACTCGTACTCGTGACGCTGGAGCTTCTCGCGCTTCCGGCGCTGCTTGCGGCTCGGCACGGCTAGAGGGCCTTCATCAGGACGGCGATGAGGACGAGCACGCCGATCAGCCCGACCGCCGTGACGAAGGCGCTGGGGTTCCACACGAGGTCGTTGTCCTGGCGGTAGCGCGACTTCCTCGGCGCTCCGTGGCCGTGCACCACCGGCTGGGCGGCGGGGTCGGAGCGCGGGCGTCCGGCCGTCAGGCTCCAGGCGATCAGAAGACCGGCCAGCGCTGCGCCCACGAACGCGAGCGGGACCCACCAGCTCACTGCCTCACCGCTCCCATGCGACCTCTCCCTCCTTGACCACGACCACCACGTGCTCTCCTCCGAGATGGTAGGCGAGGTAGCGCCAGTCCGGAGCATCGAGCAGGACGAGGTCTGCGGCGTACCCCGGCTCCAGGCGACCGATGCGGTCGGCGCGGCCGAGCACGTGAGCGGCGTTCACGGTGCAGGCTGCGAGGGCCTCGGCCGGCGCAAGGCCGAGCTGTGTGCAGGCCAGGCTCATCACCACGGGCAGGCTCTCGCAGAACGCGCTGCCCGGGTTGAAGTCGGTCGCCAGGGCGACGATCGCTCCCGCGTCGACGAGCGCCCGCCCGGGCGGCATCGGCCGACCGAGGAAGAGCGCCGCAACGGGCAGCAGGACGGCGGCCACGTCGCTTCCGGCCAGGGCCTGAACGCCCTCGTCGCCGGTCGCTTCGAGATGGTCGACGCTGCGCGCGCCCAGCTCGACGGCGAGCGGGATTCCACCCAGCTCCGTGAACTGGTCCGCGTGCAGGCGAAGAGCGAGCCCCGCCTCGCGGCACGCCTCCAGGTAGCGGCGGGCCTGCGGGACGTCGAACGCGCCGCGCTCCACGAACACGTCCGCGGCCTCGGCGAGCGAGGCGGCGTCCGGGAGCACCTCGGCCAGCGCGAAGTCCAGGTACGCATCGCCGTCGTCGAACTCGGGCGGCACGGCGTGGGCGCCGAGCCAGGTCGGGACGCCGCCGGCCTCCCGGACGGCGCGAAGCTGCGCGAGCTCGGTGTCGCGGTCGAGCCCGTAGCCGGACTTCCCCTCGAACGTCGTCGTGCCGTGCGCCAGCATCCACCCGCGATGGCGCTCGACCGCCCGGACGAGCCCCGCCTCGTCCGCCGCGCGGGTGGCGGCGACCGTGGAGAGGATCCCGCCGCCCGCAGCGTGGATCTCCTCGTACGTCGCCCCTCGCGCGCGCAGGTCGAACTCTCCAGCGCGGTCGCCGGCGAAGCACGCGTGTGTGTGGCAGTCGACGAGACCGGGGACGGCGACCCGTCCGCGCCCGTCGACCTCGACGAGCCCGTCGGGCAGCGCCGAGCGGTCGAGCTCGGCCATCGCCCCGACCTCGCTCACGATCCCGTCGACGCAAAGGACGTACGCCTGCTCGAGCACCCGAACCTCGCCCAGCGCCGCTCCGCGCAGGGGCGCAGGACCTCCCGCCGAGGTGGCGACCTGGTCGAGGTCATGGACGAGCAGCGTCGGCATCGCCGCGCTACGAGTCGCCGCGTCCGGGCAGCCGGAGCCCGTGCTCGCGGGCAGCCGCGAGCGCCTCGTCGTAGCCGGCGTCCGCGTGACGCATCACGCCGGTGCCCGGGTCGGTCGTCAGCACCCGTTCGAGGCGCTCCGCCGCGTCCGCCGTGCCGTCGGCGACCACGACCATCCCCGCATGGATCGAGTTGCCGATGCCGACGCCGCCGCCGTGGTGCACGCTCACCCAGGTGGCGCCCGCCGCCGTGTTCACGAGCGCGTTGAGGATCGGCCAGTCGGCGATCGCGTCGGAGCCGTCCTGCATGGCCTCCGTCTCGCGGTAGGGAGAGGCGACCGAGCCGGCGTCGAGATGATCGCGCCCGATGACGACCGGCGCCGTTACCCGCCCGTCGCGCACGAGCTCGTTGATAGCGAGGCCGGCCTTGGCGCGGTCCCCGTAGCCGAGCCAGCAGATGCGCGCCGGGAGGCCCTGGAACGCGACGCGATCCGAGGCCAGCTCGAGCCAGCGCTGCAGGAGGAGGTCGTCCGGGAAGAGCTCGAGCAGCGCCCCGTCGATCGCTGCGATGTCGTCCGGATTCCCCGAGAGCGCGGCCCAGCGGAACGGGCCGATGCCGCGGCAGAAGAGCGGCCGGATATAGGCCGGGACAAAGCCCGGGTATGTGAAAGCGTCCTTGATGCCTGCCTGTTGTGCCTCCCCCCGAAGGTTGTTGCCGTAATCGAAAACATAGCTTCCGGCCCGGACGAACCCGAGCATGCCCTCGACGTGGCGCGCGATGGACTCCGATGCCCGCCTCAGGTACTCGTCGGGGTCCGACGCACGCAGGTCAGCCGCCTCGTCGACCGACAGGCCGACGGGGACGTAGCCGTTGAGCGGATCGTGGGCGGCCGTCTGGTCGGTCACGAGGTCGAAGGCCTCACCGCGCGCGACGAGCTCGGGCACGACCTCCGCCGCGTTCCCGAGGAGGCCGACCGAGAGCGCCCGCCCTTCGGCCGCGGCGCTCCGCACCCGCCCTACAGCGTCCTCGAGCGACGTGGAGGCCTCGTCGAGGTAGCGCGTGGCCAGGCGGCGCTCGATCCGCGTCGCGTCGACCTCGACGCACAGCACCGCGGCGCCGGCCATCGTCGCGGCGAGCGGCTGGGCGCCGCCCATGCCGCCGAGGCCCGCGGTGAGGATCGTCCGCCCTCGCAGGTCGGGCGAGCCGAAGTGCGCTTCTCCCGCCGCGGCGAAGGTCTGGTACGTCCCCTGGAGGATCCCCTGCGTGCCGATGTAGATCCAGCTCCCGGCCGTCATCTGGCCGAACATGGTCAGGTCGAGGGCCTCGAGCCTGCGGAACTCGTCCCAGGTCGCCCACCGTGGCACGAGGAGCGAGTTGGCGATGAGCACGCGCGGGGCGGCCGGGTGCGTCCTGAAAACGCCTACCGGTTTGCCGCTCTGGACCAGCAGGCTCTCGTCCTCCCCCAGCTCGAGGAGGCTGCGGACGAGGGCGCGCAACGCGTCGTGGTTGCGGGCGGCCTTGCCGGAGCCGCCGTAGACGATCAGCTGCTCGGGGTGCTCGGCGACCTCGGGGTCGAGGTTGTTGAGCAGCATGCGGAGCGGCGCCTCGGTCTGCCACGACCGCGCGTTCAGCTCCGTCCCGCGCGGCGCGCGGATGGACGTGAGATCGCCGCACAGCTCCTCGACGCGCGCGTCGGTGACCGCGGCGCTGCTCACGCGAGCTCCCCGACCTCTTGCTCGACCGCCGCCACGAGCTCGCCGGTGCGGATCGCGGTGGCGACGGCCTCGATGTCGTCGGCGAGCGGACGGTCCTCGATCACGGTGGGCGACAGGGAGCGAAGGAAGTCGTGCGTCGCGCGGACGCCCATCCCGGGCTCGAGCGGTGCGAGAAACTCGATGCCCTGCGCGCCGGCGAGCAGCTCGATCGCGAGGGCCCGCTCGACGTTCTCCAGCACCTGGAGGCACTTGAGCGCGGACGCGTTCCCCATCGAGACGTGATCCTCCTGCCCCGCGCTCGTGGGGATGGAGTCGACGCCGGCCGGGTGGCAGAGCACCTTGTTCTCGCTGACGAGCGCAGCCGCGACGTACTGCGGGATCATGAAGCCCGAGTTCAGGCCGCCGTCGTGGGTCAGGAACGCGGGCAGCCCGTCCGAGAGCGACGGGTTCGTGAGCCGCTCGACGCGCCGCTCGGAGATGGACGCGAGCTCGGCGAGCGCCATCGCCGCGCCGTCGAGGGCGAAAGCCAGCGGCTGCCCGTGGAAGTTCCCGTTCGACACGAGCTCGCCCTGCTCGACGAAGACCAGGGGATTGTCCGTCGCCGCGTTCAGCTCGACGCCGACGGTCGTCTCGGCGTAGGCGAGAAGGTCGCGGCTCGCGCCGTGCACCTGCGGCGCGCAGCGGAGCGAGTAGGCGTCCTGCACCTTGTCGCACCAGCGGTGCGCCTCCAGGATCGCCGAGCCCTCGAGGAGCAGAACGACGTTCGCCGCCGAGGCCTGCTGGCCGGCCAGAGGTCGCAGCGCGTGAATCTCGGGAAGGAAGCTCGTTCGCGATCCCTGCAGCGCTTCGAGCGAGAGCGCGCAGGCGATGTCCGCGGTCCTGACGAGGCGGAGCGCCCGCACCAGCACGAGCGCCCCCACGGCGGCCATGAACTGCGTGCCGTTGATGAGGGACAACCCTTCCTTGGCGAGCAGCCGGACCGGCTCGAGGCCGGCGCGCTCGAGCGCCTGGGCGCCGGGCAGCGTCTCGCCCTCGAACACGGCGGTGCCCTCCCCGACGAGCGGCAGCGCGAGATGGGCGAGCGGGGCGAGATCGCCGGACGCACCGACCGAGCCACGGCTCGGCACCACGGGCGTGACGCCCCGGTTGAGGCATTCGAGCAGGAGCTCGACCGTCTCCGGCCGTGCGCCGGAGTAGCCCTTCGCGAGCGTGTTCGCGCGCAGCAGCATGGCGGCGCGCACGACCTCCGGCGGATACGGGCTCCCCACGCCGCACGCGTGGCTGCGGAGGAGGCGAAGCTGCAGCTCCTCGGCGAGCTCCGGCGGAATCGTCTTGGACACGAACCGCCCGAAGCCGGTGTTGATCCCGTACGTGTGCTCGCCCGAGCTCTCCGCCGCTGCGCGCTCGACCAGCTCGCGGGCGGCGCGCAGGCGCTCCCTCCCCCGGTCGGCGAGCTCCGCGCGTCCCCCCTCGACCGCGACGGCCCAGACGTCTTGTAGCGTCAGGTCGTCCCCGGTCAGCGACACGGCGGTCGTGAGCGCCATCGAGCCAAGTGTATTGAGCGGTCGGCCACGCTATGCGGGCTCCGTCGGCCTGGCCTGGAGCGGTGGGAAGGACTCGGCCCTGGCCCTGCACCAGCTCCGTCGGGACGGCGTCGGCGTGGCGGCGTTGCTCACGACGATCACCGAGGGCTACGAGCGCGTGAGCATGCACGGGGTCCGGCGGGAACTTGTCCGCCGCCAGGCGGCCGCCGCCGGCGTGCCGCTCGTCGAGGTGACGATCCCTCCCGACTGCGTCAACGCCACGTACGAGGAGCGGATGGCCGCCGCGTTCGGCACGCCGCCGCTCGACGGGATAGCCGCTATGGCCTCAGGAGACCTCTTCCTCGAAGATGTCCGCGCCTACCGTGAGGAGCGCCTGGCGGCGGCCGGCAAGGATGCCCTCTTTCCCCTCTGGGGCCGCGACACCACGGCGCTGGCCCACGAGTTCGTCGAGGCAGGCTTCGAGGCGGTCGTCTGCTGCCTCGACCCGCGCAAGCTCGACGCGAGCTTTGCGGGCCGCTCGTACGACGCGGGGTTCCTCGCCGACCTACCGGAGGACGTCGACCCGTGCGGCGAACGCGGCGAGTTCCACACGTTCGTCCATGCGGGGCCGGTGCTCGCGGCACCGGTGGACGTCTCGGTCGGCGAGACGGTCGAGCGGGACGGGTTCGTCTTCTGCGACCTGGTTGCCCGCGGCGGTTAGCACTCGACCTTCGCGAACCTCAGTGCGGCCGACTCGGGCAATTCG
Source organism: uncultured Actinomycetes bacterium (assembly GCA_963839745.1). Lineage (GTDB taxonomy): Bacteria > Actinomycetota > Thermoleophilia > Gaiellales > Gaiellaceae > JAIBJN01. The sequence goes on along the minus strand of CAWIWC010000008.1, from coordinate 97,466 downwards.
CTCACGTTGCCGTAGGCCTCGAACGGGAGCCCTTCGCGGCCTGTGACCTCGCCGCCGTCTCCGGTCGCGTAGGCGCTCTCCCAGAGCGCGGTCCCGATGAACTGCCCGCTCGCGCTGTAGAACCAGCCGCGGACCACCATCCTGTGGATCTGGCAGTCGATGCCCCCGAAGTACCGGAGCTCACCGTTGACCGACGCCATGGCGAAGTCGGGCACGATCTCCGGCGAGGCGATCTCGAACATGCCCTCCCAGGGGCCGTAGTCGATGGCGATCGTCCCACGAGGAGGCGCCGGAGGCCGTCCGCCGCCGTTCCCGCCGTTGTTGTTGTTGTCGCCGTTGGAGCCCGTCGTGGTCGGCCCCGTCGTCGACGTGACGGCTGACGTGGTGGGAGCGGTCGCCGTCGCACTCCCGTCGGTGGTCGTGCCGGCGATGGTGACCCCCTCGCCCTCGCCGCCCGCGGTGGTCTGCTCCTGCACGGCGGCAGGCGCAGGATCGTCGTCGGAGCCGCCGGCCAGGGCGGAGACGATGCCGAATCCCGCCAGGAAGAAGGCAGGCACAAGCGCGACAACCGTCCACCGCGATCGCAGCCTCCGCACCCCGTCCTCCCTCGTCGTTGTCCCGTGCTCCCCCGCGGAGGGAGCTTCAAAGCCTAGCCGCCCTGCGCCCAGGGGCCAATCCCACCGACGCGCTCCGGCACGATGCGCAGGCGGAAGCCCGGCGGCGGGTCGGGCATGGGCGGGAACGTGACGCCGGGGCCGATGTACGTGTAGGCAAGCCGCTGGAGGAGCTCGGGCCCACCGCCTTCCTCGATCGTGGCGCGGCCGTGGACTACCAGGTACTCGCGCAGGCCCATCGCGTTCGTGTGTCCGGTCTCGAGCGAGACCGCCACGCGCGGGTCGCGCCGGACATTGCGAAGCTTCTGCTGCTCGCGGAGGTGGGCGGAGACGATGTCGTCGCCTTCGAGGCCGACCCACACGATCGAGACCTGTGCGCTGCCGTCCGGATTCAGCGTGACGAGGTGCGCGAGCGCGTCCGACTCGAGGACCTCTCGTGCGCTCTCCGGGATGACGCTCATGCCCGCTGCTTAATCTAGACCTCATGGCCGATCCGGTCTCTGGTGCGCCCGAAGAGGCGCGCGTCGACGCGCTCCCGCCTCCGCGCGGGGCGTTCGCGCTCCTGCGCCGGCGCGACTTCCGGCGCGTGTACGTCGCGGTATCTGCGAGCGAGCTCGGCGACGCGCTCCAGTACATCGCCCTGATGTGGTTCGCCTTCGAGGCCGGCGGGCCGCTCGGGGTGCTCGCGGTGCGCCTCGCGGACAGCGTCCCGGCGCTTGTCTTCGGGCTGCACGGCGGCCTCGTCGCCGACCGCTGGGATCGAAGGCGCGTCCTCGTCGCCGCCGACCTCGTGCGCGCGGCGGTCCTCGTCCCCGTGGCCGTAGCCGGGCTGGCGGGAGCGCTCCCGCTCTGGGGCCTCGTCATCGCCGCGTTCATCCTCACGTCCGCGACGAGCTACTTCGACCCCGCGTACGGCGCCCTCCTTCCGAGTCTCGTCGAACGGCAGAACGTCCAGCAGGCCAACGGGCTCGTGCGGGCGACAGCCGAGGCGCTCTCCGTCGGCGGGTGGGCGGTCGCCGCCGGACTGCTGGCCGTGCTGCCGGTCAGCGCGTTCTTCGCCCTGAACGCGGCCACGTTCATCTTCTCGGCGGCGGTTCTCGCGACCGTCCGCTCCGCCGGAGGCAGGCCGGCCGACCCGGACGCCGGCAGGCTCGCCGACATCGCCGCGGGATTCCACGCGATCCGGGCCCGCCCGTTTCTCGCTGCATCCGTCGTCGCGCTCGGCCTCGCCGTCACGATCGCCGCCGGCACCTGGATCGCCGGAACACCGCAGCTGGTCAGTGAGAACCTCGACCGGGCAGCAGGCGGCTTCTCGCTCGTCATGACGGGCTACGCGATCGGCGCGATCACCGCCGGCGCCTTCCTGGCCAGGCGGCCCGTGAGGCGCAAGACGCTCACGAGCCTGCTCGCCTGGAGCTTCTACCTCCCGGCGTTTCTCGTGATCGGGTTCGCCGACTCCCTGCCGGTTGCCATGGCCGGTGCCTTCCTCGCCGCGCTGGGCGAGAGCACGGCCGTCGTCCTGCTCAACTCGGCCGCGCAGGAAGAGGTGCCGGATCGCGTTCTGGGCAGGGTCATGGGGGTGATCTCGCTCGTCCACCGCGGCGCCCACGCGACCGGGCTGCTCCTCATCGCCCCGCTCTTCGTGGCCGTCGAGCCGGAGACGGTCTTCGCCGGCGCCGCGCTCGCCCTCCCGCTGGTCGGCATGAGCTGTGCCGCGTGGGCGCTGGCTACGACTCGAGGAGCCGCAGCTCCAGCACATGCGACGGGTCGAACCCGTCGATCCTGAGCATCTCCCCTGCCGCGGCGACCGCCGGCCCGGCCGGCATCAGCCCGACGAGCTCCGATCCGGCGACCTCGACGCCGCGCGCGTCGGCTTCCCGGCCGATCCTGGCGACGATCTCGTGCAGTGCGGCCGCCTGCCAGTCGGTCACGTTCATGCTCACCTGCACGAACCCCGCACGCGGAAGGTCGAGCCCGAGCGCCCGCACCCCCGGGAAGCCCCCGTCGCGCTCCCGCACGAGGCGCGCGATCTCGCGGGCGACGCCCACGTCGTCGGAGCGGAGGTTGACGTTGAAGGCGACGAGCGGCCGCCGGACACCGATGAGCACCCCGCCCGCCGTCGGATGCAGGCGGTCGGGGCCGCGGTCGGGCCGCAGCTCGCCCGCGTCGATCCGGCGCTGGAGCTCGTGCGGCCCGCCGCGCCGGAAGAACGCCGGCTCGCGGCCGTCCTCGGTGAGACGGCCGTAGAAGAAGACCGGTAGCTCGAGCTCGTTCCCGACCCGGTCGGCGAGCGCGAGCGCAGCCTCACGTGCCCGGGGCTCGGCGTCCGGCTCCAGTGGCACCAGCGGCACGACGTCGGCTGCTCCGATCCTCGGGTGCGCCCCTTCGTGACGCGTGAGGTCGATCCGGTTTGCCGCCGCGCGGATGCCGGCGAAGAGCGTGTCGACCAGCTCCTCCCCGCTCCCGACGAGGGTGAAGACCGAGCGGTGGTGATCCCAGTCGGTGTGGACGTCGAGCAGGCGCGCCGGGCCCGAGAAGGCTTCCCGAAGCGCCGCGAGCGCCTCGGGATCCCTGCCCTCCGACACGTTCGGGACCGACTCGAGCGGTAGCGGCACGCGCTGAGCTTACGAGAGCGGCCGCGCGGGAGCCGGGATGGCCGGGACTAGACTCGACGTTAGGTGCTCTAGTGGCGGATTCCCACCCATACCTCCGAACGTTCGTCCGGCTGCTCGGCTTCCTGCGGCCGTATCGCTGGTCGCTGGCCGTGTCGGTCGTGCTCGCGATCGGCTCGCAGGCGTCCGCGGTTGCAATCGCGTTCCTGACGGGCGCCGCACTCGAGAGCGCGGTGAACTCGAGCGACCGGAACGAGCTGTGGACCATCGCGATCGCGGTTCTGGTGGTCGGCCTGGTACGGGCAATCTTCATGGCCGGCCGCCGGCTCATCTCGGGCCGCCAGGCGCTCGGCGTCGAGTACGACATGCGCGACGAGATCTACGCGAAGCTTCTTCGCCTCTCGTTCGGCTTCTACGACCGCCATCAGACGGGCCAGCTCATGTCGCGGGCCACGGTCGACCTCCAGTCGGTTCGCTTCTTCCTCGGCTACGGCCTCATCTTCTTCTTCCAGCACATCCTCACGATCGTGGGCGTCACGATCGTCCTCTTCGTCGTGGAATGGCGACTGGCGCTCGCCGCGACGGCGTTCACGCCCGTGCTCGTCTTCCTCGCGTACCGCTACTCGAGGGTCTCGCACCCGATTCTGCGGGACGTGCAGCAGAAGATGGCCGACGTCGCGACGGTCGCCGAGGAGAACATCGTCGGCGTCCACGTGGTGAAGTCGTTCGCCCAGGAGCGCAATGAGTCCGCGAAGTTCTCGGCCCGGACGGAGAGCGTCTTCAGCCGCTCGATCGACGCGAACCGCCAGCGCGCGCTCTACGTGCCGCTGCTCTCCTTCCTCCCGCTCGTCGCGCAGGCGACCGTTCTGCTCTTCGGTGGACGCATGGTGGCGAACGGCTCGCTCGGGCTCGACGCGTTCTTCGCGTTCAACGTTCTCGTGCTCATGCTCGTGATGCCCTTGCGCATGCTGGGCATGTGGATCGGCCAGGCGCAGCGCGCGACCGCGTCCGGGGAGCGGATCTTCGAGGTGATCGACGAGGCCGAGGACGTCACCGACGCGCCGGACGCACGCGACCTGCCGCCCGGCGACGGCCACATCGTGTTCGAGGAGGCCGGCTTCGAGTACACAACTGACCGACCGGTGCTCGAGCGGATCGATCTCGAGGTCGCGTCGGGTCGCACGATCGCCCTCATTGGGCACACCGGCTCGGGCAAGACGACGCTGGCTTCGCTCGTCCCGCGGTTTTACGACGTCACGGCCGGGCGCCTGACCATCGACGGCGCGGACGTCCGCGAGGTCAAGCTCGCCTCGCTGCGGCGCGCGATCGGCATCGTCGCCCAGGACCCGTTCCTGTTCTCGGCGAGCGTCCGCGAGAACATCACGTTCGGCGCGCCGGATGCGACCGAAGAGGACATCGTCCGCGCCGCGCGGCTCGCGCAGGCGCACGAGTTCATCGAGGAGCTGCCGGACGGCTACGACACGGTGATCGGCGAGCGCGGCATCACGCTCTCGGGCGGGCAGCGGCAGCGGATCGCGATCGCACGCGCGCTCATCCTCGATCCCCGCATCCTGATCCTCGACGACGCCACCGCCTCGGTCGACGCGACCACCGAGGCGCGCATCCGGCTCGGCCTGCGCGAGGCCATGAAAGGCCGGACGACGCTCATCGTCGCCCACAGGCTCTCGACGATTGCGCTCGCCGACGAGCTGGTCGTGCTCGACCGTGGACGCATCGCAGCGCGCGGGACGCAGGAGGAGCTGCTCGAAACGAGCCCCGTCTTCCGCGAGATCTACGAGCACGGCCTTCTGGAGCGCGAGTTCTCCGAGCGCGTCGAGGCGAGCGGCGAGCTGCAGGAGGCGGCGGGCGCGTGAGTCTCGCGACTCGGCACAGTCCCGGCACTCTTCGGGCGCCCACGCGCGCGGTTTTGGGCGTTAGGCTCGAGCCATCGGGTTGGGGAGGTGGGTCTCCCGTTCTCGACGCGCACGCGCGTGGAGAACGGGTCGACCCGGCGACCGGCACTGACGGGAGCCTGCGATGAGGGTCTGGCAGGCCGGATCCCACCTCACGATGCAGCGCGGCGCCGAGGTGAACGACTGGTCGTGGGCGCGCACCGTGAGGCGCGTCTCGACGCTCGCCCGCCTGGCCGCGCCGTACCGCCTCCGAACAGGGCTCGCGATCGGCTCCCTCGTCGCGGCCACGCTGACCGCGCTCGCGCCGCCGCTCCTGGCCAAGCTCGCCATCGACGACGGCATCAGCAAGGGCGACGTCGAAGCGCTCACGGTCATCGTCGCGCTCTTCGTCGCCGCCGGGCTCGCCAACCTCCTGGCGAGCGCGGCGCAGACGTATTTCACGGGCTGGACGGGCGAGCGCATCCTCGCCGACCTCCGCAATACGCTCTTCCGCCACCTGCAGCGCCTGTCGCTCGGCTACTTCGAGCGGAACCGCGCCGGCGTCATCATCAGCCGCCTGACGAACGACGTGGAAGCACTCGACCAGCTCGTCACAGACGGGGTTACCAGCCTCTTCCAGAACACTCTCCTGCTCCTCGGCTCGGCAGTCATCCTCTTCTTCCTCGACTGGCGCCTTGCGCTGGCGGCGCTCGCGGTCTTCCCGCTGATGGCGATCGCGACGAAGGTCTTCCGCGTCCGCTCCTCGCGCGCGTATCGCAACGTCCGCGAGCGGCTCGGGCTCGTCACGGCGACGCTCGCCGAGGACATCGCGGGCATGCGCGTCGTTCAGTCGTTCACGCGGGAGCGCACGAACCAGCGCCAGTTCCGCTCGGTGAACGACCACTACCGGGAGTCGAACCAGGAGACCGTCGTCCTCAACGGCCTCTATTTCCCGTTCGTCGACTTCCTCTCGGCGGTGGCGACCGCCACGGTGCTCGGCTTCGGCGGCTGGCTCGCCTTCGAGGGAGAGGTCACGGTCGGCACGCTCTTCGCCTTCCTTCTCTACCTCTCGAACTTCTTCGACCCGATCCAGCAGCTGTCGCAGCTCTACAACACGTTCCTCTCGGCCACTGCCGCGCTGGACAAGATCATGGAAGTCATGGACGAGGAGCCGCAGGTCGTCGACAAGCCCGGCGCTCGTCCGCTACCCGAGATCGCCGGGAACGTCGCGTTCGAGAACGTGCGCTTCGGCTACGGCGACGGGCCGGAGATCCTCCACGGCATCGACCTCGCCGTGCCCGCCGGGACGACGGTCGCCCTCGTCGGGCATACCGGCGCCGGCAAGTCGACCATCGCGAAGCTCCTCGCCCGCTTCTACGACCCGCGCGAGGGCCGGATCACGATCGACGGCCACGACCTCCGGGACGTGACCCAGGAAAGCCTCCGCCGGCAGCTGGGCATCGTGCCGCAGGAAGGCTTCCTCTTCGCCGGGACCGTGCGCGAGAACATCGCGTTCGGCCGCCCCGACGCGACGAACGAGGAAATCGCCGCCGCGGCCCGCGCGGTCGGTGCTGAGGACTTCATCCTCCAGCTCGAGGACGGCTACGAGACGCAGGTCGCCGAGCGCGGCAGCCGGCTCTCACTCGGCCAGCGCCAGCTCGTCGCCTTCGCAAGGGCGCTGCTCGCCGACCCGCGAATCCTCATCCTCGACGAGGCGACCTCGAGCGTCGACATCGGCACCGAGCAGCGCATCGAGGTGGCGCTGCGCCGGCTTCTGGCGGGCCGGACGGCGTTCATCATCGCCCACCGGCTCTCCACCATCCGCGGCGCCGACCTGATCGTCGTCCTCGAGCACGGCTGTGTCGTCGAGCTCGGGACGCACGACGAGCTCGTCGCACTCGCCGGGCGCTACCGCTCGCTCTACGGCGACTGGGCCGCAGCGGCCTAGGTCTCTCGGCTCCGGTGTAGGCTCCGGTCGCGATGGCCGAGCTCGACCCGAAGACCGAGGGCCGGATCGAGGAGCCCGTCTCGCAGGAGGCCGAGCGCGAGACGCTGCTGACGCCCGCGCAGGCGATCGAGCGCATGCGCATCCGCGTGCCGCCCCGCGCCAACAAGAAGCTCCGCGTCCTGGTCGACCGCGTCAACGCCGACACGCAGCTCAAGGCGTGGTGGCACGTCGCGAACGTGAATGCGGTCAAGCGATTGCAGATCAACGACCACTCCTGGGTGCACATTCAGATCGTCGCCAACCTGGCGCTCAAGCTCCTGCGCCAGCTCGCCAAGAACGGCGTCCAGCCGGGCATGGTCCGCGACTACGGGATGAGCCAGGACGACGCGGAGGTCGTCGTCGCGCTCGGCGCGTTCCTGCATTGCATCGGCATGGCCGTCCACCGGGAGCGCCACGAAGACTGGAGCCTCTTCCTCGCGGAGCCGAAGATGGACGAGCTCCTCGACGGCCTCTACGAGGAGCCCGAACTGACCGTGATCGAGTCCGAGGTGCTCCAGGCGATCACGAGCCACCGCGAGGACGGGCGTCCGCTCACTCTCGAGGCCGGCGTCATCCGTGTGGCGGACGCGCTGGACATGGCCGAGGGCCGCTCGCGCATCCCCTTCCAGCACGGCCGCGTCTCCATCCACTCGCTCTCGGCGGCGGCAATCGAGGGCGTCGAGATCAAGGACGGCGAAGGCGCTCCCGTCCTGATCGAGATCACCATGAACAACTCGTCCGGCATCTACCAGGTCGACGAGCTCCTCAAGGCGAAGCTCCGCGGCTCGGGGCTCGAACCGTACGTCGAGGTCGTGGCGCACATCGACACCGAGGCCGAGAAGAGCCTCATCCCGCTCTACCGGCTCGAGCTCTGAGACCGGTCGCCGCGCGGCCGTGCGGCTACAATGGCCGGGCCGTTGCGGGGTCGTCTAACGGTAGGACGCCCGGCTCTGGACCGGGTAGTCAAGGTTCGAATCCTTGCCCCGCAGCCTCGTAAAAGCCCCGCTCAGGCGGGGTTTTTCACACCTGCGGGGCGTGCGGACTGCCACAACGATCTCCCGCCTGTCTTCCGGGACTTCGGCGAGGTACGCCCGGAGGCCGTCGGCGCCGCTCCGGATCGAGGCGCGAGCCTCTCGAGGTGCAGCGCGCGACGGAAGGTGTGACAATCGGCCGCACAGAGCCGAGGAGAGGAGACAGATGGACACCCAGCTGCGGGGCTGGCGCACCTTCGCGGGCATCATTTTCTATCTCGTCGGGGCCTTCAACGTCATCGGGGGCCTGGCGGCGATCTTCAAAGAGGAGTTCTTCCTCGTCGACGGCGAGAAGCTGCTGGTCACCGACTACACGGCCTGGGGCTGGTTCCTCCTCATCCTCGGCCTCGTCCAGCTGATCGCCGGCGCCGGCATCCTCAAGAACCGGGGCTGGGCACGTCTCGTGGGCGTCGCCCTCGCGATGATGAGCGCTGTCCTACACATCGCCTTCCTCGTCGCCTTCCCGATCTTCGGGCTCATCACGATCTCCCTGTGCATCGCGGTGGTCTACGGCCTTGTCGTGGGGCCCGATCCGGACGAAGGACGCGTATAGCAGTCGACGCGCACGCACCGCCCTTGCCGGGGATGACGTGGATTCCCGGCGGGAAGTTCTCGATGGGCTCCGAGGACTTCTATCCCGAGGAGCGCCCCGTCCGGCACGTGTCGGTCGAGGGTTTCTGGATGGACGAGCGGCCGGTGACAGCCGCCGAGTTCCGCCGCTTCGTGCGCGAGACGAAGTACGTGACGCTCGCCGAGCGCCCGCTCCCGGCCGAGGACTACCCGGACGCCGACCCTGACCTCCTGGTGCCCGGGTCGCTCGTCTTCCGCAAGAGCACCGGCCCGGTCGCGCTCGACGACTACCGCAACTGGTGGGAGTACGTGCCCGGCGCGTACTGGAAGAGGCCCGCCGGCCCCGGCAGCACGATCAACGGACGGGACCACCACCCGGTGGTGCACGTCGCCTACGAGGACGTGCAGGCGTACGCCGGGTGGGCCGGCAAAGAGCTGCCGACGGAGGCCGAGTGGGAGCGGGCGGCCCGCGGCGGTCTCGAGGGCGCCGTGTTCGCCTGGGGAGACGAGCATTTCCCCGGCGGACAGGCCATGGCCAACACGTGGCAGGGCGAGTTCCCCTGGCAGAACCTGAAGGTGGACGGGCACGAGGGCACATCGCCCGTCGGGAGCTTCCCGCCGAACGGCTACGGCCTCTACGACATGACCGGGAACGTCTGGGAGTGGACGTGCGACCTCTTCGACTCCGCGCCCGCAGAGGAGATCGAATCGCCGTGTTGCGCTCCCGCATCCGAGCCCGGCGAGCGGTTCCCACGCCGCGTGATCAAGGGCGGCTCGCACCTTTGCGCCCCGAACTACTGCCTCCGCTACCGGCCGTCGGCGAGGCAGTCCCAGATGATCGAGACCTCGACGGGTCACCTCGGCTTCCGCTGCATCGTGCGCGACGGCGGCTGAATGGGCGCAGCCTTCGGCTGGGGCCTGCTCGCGGCCTCCTCGCTTCTCCTCGGCGGGCTGCTCGTCTTACGCGTCCGCATCGGCGACCGGCTCCTTGGGCTGATCATGGCCTTCGGCGCCGGCGTGCTGATCAGCGCGGTTGCCTACGAGCTCGTCGAAGAGGCGTTCACGACGAGCCGTGGCGCGGGCCTCGCCCTCGGCCTCCCCGCCGGGGCCCTCGTGTTCTTCATCGGCGACGAGATCATCGATCGCATGGGTGGCTCGGGCCGGAAGAGCATGGACGGAAAGCAGGAGGCCGGCACGGCGCTGGCGATCGTGCTCGGCATCGTCCTCGACGGCATCCCGGAGTCGGCGGTCATCGGCCTCACCCTTGTCCAGGGCGGGAGCGTCGGCGCCGCACTGCTCGTCGCGGTGTTCCTCTCGAATTTTCCCGAGGCCATCGCAGCGACGGCCGGCCTGCGAACGGCGGGGTGGCGGACGCGCGACGTTCTCGCCCTCTGGCTCGGCGTCATGCTCGTGTCCGCCCTCGCTTCTCTCGCCGGCTACGGCCTCTTCGACGACGCCTCGCCGAACACGATCGCGTTCGTCCTCTCGTTCGCGGCCGGTGCGATCCTGACGATGCTCGCCGACACGATGATGCCCGAGGCCTTCGCACGGGGCGGCAAGCTGGTCGGCCTGGCGACGACACTCGGGTTCGGACTCGCGTTCGCGATCTCCACGCTCGAATAGCCGGGACCAAAGATGACCCGCGCCGGAGCACGATGGCGGCCCTCTGTGTCGGCCGCGTTTAGGTGGCGCTCCCCGCGGGTCGAAAGCAGTGTCCCGCTCGGGCCGCACGGCGTCAACCACGCTCCCCCTTCGTGAGCACGCAAGTTCCTGGCAGGTGAGTGATTCTGAGACCGTCGGGGTCAGCCAGGCGGCCCCGGCGGGAGCGGTTGCGTCGGGCCGTAGCTCGCGGCCGTTCCGCAGGGGGCGGGGCCTCGAGCGGCGTCCGCCCCCACCACTACTCCAAACTTTGGGCTAGGTAAAGCCTCTACCTCGGACGCGTTGTCGGCCCAGGCCGGCGTGTGAGATAAGCGTGCCGTTCCCGAGCGCCTTCGGGACTCGCCGCGTGAGGGGAGCACGGCGGAAGGACTCGGGCACGATAGGGAGGCTCGGCGTTCGGGCCGCAGGACGCCGGGCCTCCTTCTGCCCTCGTTCCGGACGCGGTCAGGCCCCTTGAATCTCATGCGCAAATCCGCACAATCGCCGGTGCGCACGAAGGCTTTCGGATCGTCCGTCGGAAGCGAGCGCAGGGGAGAGAGGTCGGCGGCCCGGCCTCTCTCGCTACGAGGCGAACGTTTCGAGCGATCGGCTACTCTGTCCCGGCACGGCGCATTCGTCTAGTGGCCTAGGACGCCGCCCTCTCACGGCGGTAGCACGGGTTCGAATCCCGTATGCGCCTCTACTGCATTCGGCTGTAACACGAAGCCGCCGACGCTCCCCCATGAGAGGTCGCGTACACGCTCCATCGCGAGCTGCTTCTTGCGCCTTCGGAGGTAGACGAGAGTCGTCTCCAGCCGGGAGTGGCCGAGGAGGTCCTTGAGCGCGAGGAGCTGATCCGGATGGGCCTCGTCGAAGCGGACGGCGAACGCCGCGCGCAACGCGTGAGCGTGCGAGCGGACCTTGGCGCGAGCGGCGACACGGCGCACGGTCTCCCAGATCACCTTTGGTGAGCGCTCGGCCGTACGGACGCTCGCGGGGCGCCGGTTCGGGATCACGTACTCGTCAGGGCCGACGGCGACCTCGCTCGACTCCCACGCGGCGCGGAGGATCGCGACGAGCTCGTCCGGCATCGGCTTCACGACAACCTTGCCGCCCTTCTCCTGGAAGCGCATCGTGCCGCGCTTGAGGTCGACGTCCCGCTGGCGCACCTGCGCCGCGGCGCGTCGCCTTGGCCCGAGATAGGCAAGTACGGCGATGGTCAGGAGCTCCTGCCAGTCCTCGCAGGCGGAGAACATCCGGGCGACCTCGTCATCGGAAACCGTCACGACGTCGCGCTCCTCCGCTGGAAGAAGCCGCGGCCGGCGGATTCGCTCCATCGGACTCGTCTCGATGCATCCCTCGTCCTTGAGGAACTCGAAGAACCGCTTGAGGCAAGAGACGTAGAGCGCAAGGGTCGCCGGCGCGGCGTCGTTCCAGCGGGAGAGGAACCGGCGGCACTCCGATGGCGTCACTTCCCCGGGGTGCTTCGCGATATCGGTCGCGATCACGAGCTCGGTTCGCGAGTCAATTCGCACCTGCAAGACATTACCGGAATCAGTTGGTTTAAGACAAGAGCGTCCAAAGTCCGCAAGTTACGGGGCGACCGAACCGCTGCTGGGCCCCTGGTACTCCTGGATGTAGGCGATGCTCGCGGTGAAGACCGTTACTCGCACGTTGTCCATTCCTTTGTCCACGCGCTTGAACTGGTCGGAGGGGTTGTCGCCGTGGGCGCGGGAGGTTACTTGGTAGAAGTCCTCCTCCACGACGATCGAATCCCCGCTGACGAACTGGATGAGGGTGGGCATCCGGGCCCCTGCCTTTCCGTCGGATGGGCGTTGGCGGCGCGAGTGTACTGCCGCTAGGCGCTTGTGAAGAACCGGTTACCACGGGCGGGGTGAAGCGGCCCTCACTTTGCGCCCAGCTGGTACGCACGGGCCTCACTGTGCGTCCACGAGCGGTCAATGGTGTGGTGTGCTCGGCGGTATCGCTCCCTGGGGTTTGGGCCAGCGCTGCCCTTGCCGCTGTCGCAGGCGGGAGGGAGCGGTGCGTTTGCGTCACCGACCCGCCAGGGCACTTCTTCTACCCCTTTGAAGCGCACCCTTCTCCGCATCGCAATCAAGCTTCCACCTGGTCGTGCCCAATGACCACTACCGGGAAGGGGACAAAGGCCCGTAGCCACGCATTGAGTGCGCAGGCAGGCAATGACGGAGTCGTGATCGAGGGCGACGCCCTCTAGGCGCCGAGCTCGTCCCTCGGCGCGGGCTCGAGCGGCGATGCGTGCTTCGGTTGGTAGAGCCCGAGGTCGCCGCCGCTGGGCAGTCGGATCGCGGTCTCGAGCCCGAAGCCCTCGTCGCTGATGGCCCGGGCGAAGTCGACTCCCTTGGCCTTCAGTTCTGCGACGGTGGCGTGGACGTCATCACACATGAGGTAGAGCTCGTGCTGGCCGCCCTCTTCGGCAGGATGGGCCGCCAGTTCCGCGGGTGGCAGCGCGAAGATCAGCCAGCCGCCACCGGCATCCACCGACGGGAACTCCAACACGTCGTGGAAGAAGGCGCGATCCCCCTCCGCGTCCGTCGTGAAGATGATTGCGTGCACGCCTGTGATCATGTCCGCTCCTTCCGGCCCTGGCTTTCGAATCGTCGCTGTCGCATAAACGACGAACAGGACTCGCGCAATGCGACAGCTTCACGCGCCCGCTTCAAGGCCGGGGCGCGGGCCGCAAGGTGACCCTAGGACTACCCTGCCCACGCCCCGGCCAGGTCAAGCTACGCCTTGACGGCGAGCTCGCCTAGATGGCTCTTTCGGCCGACTAGACGAAGGCGTACATGGGCTCCCGCTTGGCCGGCGCCCTCGCCGCCCGGCCGTAGGCGACGACTCCGAGGCCGAGCTCGTTCGTCGCAGCGGGCCGGCCCTTGTCGTCAGCCCCGTACTGGCCGAGCTCGTACGTCGGCGCGGGCTCGAGCGGGCGGATGAACGTTGACCCGCTCGACGGCCAGCTAGGTATCGATTCTGTAAAAGATGAGCCGCACGCATCGGCCGCCTTCACGTCCTGTTCGCACGAGTGGATGACGCAGACGTCGCGACGGCGATGGCGGTTCGATCACCATGGCGATTGCGGGATCTACAACGTCGGAACCTTGAAACACGCCCGGTGGCGAGGGCTAGCCACAGCCCTGACAGCCATCCATCTGCACGATGCGCTCGCGCGCGGGTGTCGGACGGCGAGCCCGCAGTCGACGGCGATGGCCGAGCGCGTCTACGCCTCCGTCGGCTTCCGCGACCTCGGCCAGATCCTCGAATACGTGCCGACGACGTTTCGGCCCCATGACACTGCCGACGAACGAGATGCTCGACTGCATGCGCGGTCCGAGGCCGCCCGCTCCTTGCCTCCCTACGCCGCTTGCCCGTAGACCCTCTTGCGGAAGTAGTTGCGCCAGCTCTCCGGAAGCACATCGAGGTCGGCTGCGCGTTGCGCGCCTTCGATGTCGTCGCGGTCGCGGGCGTAGAGGCGCGCGATCTCGCTGACCCGGAAGCCGCGCGGGTCGCGGCCGAGCTCGACGATCAGGTCGCCCGCCTCGACCTCGCCTTCGCGAACGACGGCGAGGTAGAACCCGTAGAGCCCGCGCTCGAGGAACTCGGTCACGAACTCGTCGCGGCCCATCTTGATCCCGAGCTTGAAGCAGGGAAGTCGTGGCTGGGTCACGACCAGCTCGGCGGTTCCGACCCGGAAGCGGTCGCCGACGCTGACGTCGCTGTCGAGGAGGCCCTCGGTGGTCAGGTTCTCGCCGAACATGGCCGGGGCGAAGGTCGAGCTCTGGCCGCTCGCGCGACCAGAGCTCGTAGAACTCGGAGGGGTAGGCGTACACGGCCTTGTCCCGACCCCCGTGGACGCGCAGGTCTGCCTGACGGTCCCCCTCGAGGTTGAGCGCGCGGATCGGCACACGGCCCGTGACCGGCTCCTTGTAGATCCCGGTCGTGACCGGTTTCCCCCGCCACATCACCTCGCGGGGAAGGCCGACGTTGACGGAGAGCACCCTCATCGGGTTCTCCCCACCGCCTCGACCGCTGTTATGCCCGCGCGGCCGTCGACCTTCTCGTCGTGGAAGCGCTTGATGTGCTCGACGATCTCCTCGAGCGAGTCCTCGACCGCGAAGTGGCCGCTGTCGAGCATGTGCAGCTCGGCCTCGGGGAGGTCGCGCAGGTAGGCCCGCCCGCCTTCGGGGGTGAAGAAGATGTCGTTCTCGCCCCAGAGGATCAGCGTCTTCGGCCGCCGCTCGCGCAGGAACGCCTGCCACTGCGGATAGAGCGCGACGTTCGTCCGGTAGTCGTAGAGGAGATCGAGCTGGACCTTGCGCGCACCAGGTCGCTCGAGGAAGTGCAGGTCCATGTTCCAGTTGTCGGGGCTGATCTCGCTCGGGGTCGCGGTGCCCGTGCGTGTACACGAGCTTGACGCCGTCGAGCTCGAGGAACGGCAGCAGCGGCGCCTCCGTCTCGGGGCTGCGATCGACCCAGAGCGCGTGCCGGATCGCCATCCCAGGCGGCGGTGAAGCCCTCCTCGTAGGCGTTCGAGTTCTGGATCACCTGCCACTCCAGCCAGTCCGGGTGGCGCCCCACGATGCGATTGCCGATCGGGCCGCCGTAGTCCTGGTGGTAGAGCCCGAAGGGGTGGAAGCCCGTCTGCTCGAGCAGGCCCTCGACGATCTCCGAGAGACGGTCGAACGTGTACTCGAAGTCCTCGGGCATGTCGGTGTTACCGAACCCGGGATAGTCGGGCGAGAGGACGTGGAAGCGGTCGGCGAACGCCGGGATCAGGTTGCGGAACTGATGCGAAGAGGCGGGGAAGCCGCCGAGCAGCAGCAGCTTCGGGTTCGCCGGATCTCCGGCCTCGCGGTAGAAGACTGAAAGCCCGTCCACCTGGGCTGTCCGATGAGTGACCATCTTGGCTCCTTCCGGATGTCGTGATGTTTTGGTGTCGGCCCGTATGCATCCGCGCGAGCGCGGTCCTTACGTCGAGGTCGTAAGAACACCGTCGCCCAGGACGCAGACGCGGCGATGACTAGGCTGACGGTCGCGGTGGAACCGGAGCGCGTGCAGATCCCCCCTGGCTCGGCACAGCTCGACCTTGAATCGCGCGGCTGGATCGAAGGTCTACGAGCGACGGGAGCCGAGCACGCCCGAGCGCTCGAGCGCCTCCACGATCTCCTGCGCCGGGCTGCCTACAGCGAAGCGCAGCGCCGCCGACACCTCTACCCGGAGATCGACGGCGTCGAGCTCGACGACCTCTGCCGACAGGCCGCCGACGACGCAGTGGTCGCAGTCACTCGAAAGCTCGACGGCTACCGCGGCGCCAGCCGCTTCACGACCTGGGCGTACGCTTTCGCGATCTTCGAAGTCTCGACCAAGCTCCGACGGCACGCATGGCGTGGACGCAGCATCCCGACCGCCGACGACGACGCCACCTGGGATCGGCTCGGCAGCGGCGCGACCGCTGCCCAGACGCGCATCGAGTCGACCGAGCTCCTGCGCGCCCTGCGTCGCGCAGTGACCGAGGAACTGACACCACGACAGCGCGAGGTGTTCATCGCCGTCGCGCTCAACGACGTGCAGATCGACGTCGTGGCCGAGCAGCTGCAATCGACCCGCGGCGCGGTCTACAAGGTGCTCCACGACGCACGACGAAAGCTCCGTCTGCGCCTCGAACGGGAAGGGCATCTCGAGCAGGAGGAGGCGCGATGAGCGAACGCGATCCGCTGACGCGGCTGCTCGGCACTCCGGGCAAGGACACCGGTTGCGAGGGAGCGCTGGCGCTGCTTGCGGAGTACGTCGAGCGCGAACTCGACGGGCGGGACGTCCACAAGCTGCTCCCCGCCGTCGCCGCGCACCTGCACAACTGCCCGGCTTGCGCCGAAGACTACGAAGGCCTCATCGTGCTCGCCCGCGAGGGACGCACCGGCCCGTAGTCGCGTCGGCGAGGACTCGGCGCGTACCCTTTCCAAGGCTCTCAGCCATGGGAGCCGCGGGTCAGGAGGAGCGAGGATCAGCTCCATTCCGATCTCGCTCGCGCTCGTCGCCGGCGCCTCGCCGCCAATCAACCCCGGCACACCGTCGTACGGACGGTTGCGAGCAGCGGCCTGCACGATTGCCGCAGCGCGCGAAACGGCGGTCGGGTCGGAATTAGCTGCCGCCGGATTGGTCGTGCGCGGTCAGCTCTCGGTCGAGCTGCTCGAGCTTGAGTCCGCGCGCTTCGACGATCAGACGCACGGGTGCCGGGCTCCCCGGGACGAGATCGAGTTGCAGGAGCGACCGCTTGCCACTGCGGCTGAGCTAGGTGCCGAGGGGATCCTTTGCGTCGCGGAGGATGCCGACGACGACGTCGTCGATCGCCGCCTGCTCGCGTCCGGCCGCGTGCGCGTGCCGTTCGGCGAGCTCGAGCGCGCGCTTCACGAGTACGGGCTTCGCCAACGGGGCGATGCCCCTCCGACTGCGGCGCCACCGGCGCCGACGTGCGACACGGCAAGCCGCTTCGTCGACCGCGGAGCGACCGAACGAACGATCCAGTCGAGTGACCACCTCCTCGATGTCGATCCCGAGGCTGCGCAGCAGTTCGCGGCCACCGTCGCGTCGCGGCACGACGCCTCAGCGCTGCGACGCCGCTGCCGTCCCGACGGGTCGACGCTCTCAACTCCGAAACAGAGCGGAAGTCGAGCACAACAGAAGCTGGGCGATTCCGGCGGTGGAGAACCTGGCCCCCCGCGAGGCGCTCTTCGCCTGGGGCCCTGGACTCACAGGAGTTCATAGTCGTCATCAGTGCATCCACGAGGCGCCCTGCGCGCGAACCATCTCGTCGCTGCTATCGCATCATCTTGTCTACGGCGCCGATGCGTGCTCGCGTCACACGCACGTCGGTGTCACCGAGTCGGAAGCGGGATGCGGTAGATGCGACCGCAATGGCAACCGCGCCTCGTCGCCTCGACGATCTGGGACAGATAACTCGGGACGTTGGCGCAGTCCTCGGAGCCAGGACGCGTTCGCGGGCGATCGGAGCTTCAGTCTGCTCCCGGAGTTGCTGCGCTCGCAACGCCAGCAGGTCGACGAGCCCGGCGGTCGGAAGGAATGGCTCCATCAGTTCGCCGTCGCCGTCGTCGGCGAGCGTGAGTGCAGCCTGCAGTTCGCCATCGACGAGGGCCAGGAGCGCCGGCCCGGTGAGAGGCGGTCGATCGTAGAGCGCGGCGAGTCGCTCGAGGGCTGCGGTGTCTTCGGCGGTGGCGAGGCGCAGCGTGATTGTCGCCATACGGCCGGGTGCACGCGCTACGCACGGGGCCGTGCGCCGTCTGAACAGTCGCGACAGCATCGCTTGCAGAAGGAATACCCGAGGATGTGTTTCTAAGGCAAACTTGTGTTTACGTTGGCAGATATAAGAGACTCTTTTGGATGGGCGGGGGTTGACGTACGCCACCTGATCACTCTGCGAGCCGTGGCTGAGGAGGGTTCGCTGGCCGCCGCCGCGCGGCGGCTCGGTTACAGCCAGCCTGCGGTGAGCCAGCAGCTTGCCGTGCTCGAGCGGCTGCTCGAGGCGAGGCTCGTCGAGCGGCGCGGGGGATTGCGCGAAGCCCGCTTGACCGACGCGGGCCGGCTCGTGCTCGTGCACGCCGCGGCGATCTTGGCCCGCGCGCAGGCAGCCGAAGCCGAGCTGCACCAACTCAAGAGCGGGGCTGCTGGGACGCTGCGACTCGGGGTTTTCCCGAGCGTCGGCGCCCGCGTCGTCCCGGCTCTTCTGCAGAGGCTCGCCGAGCGCTGGCCGTACGCGGAGGTCGAGCTGGTCGAGGATCCGTCCGACCGCAAGCTGCTCGATCAAGTCGAAGCCGCCGAGCTTGACCTCACCTTCGCGATGCTGCCGCTGAGGGAGGGACCCTTCGCAGCGACGGAGTTGCTGCGCGATCCCTATGTCGTTCTCGTTCCGGCGAAGTCGCACCTTGCCGCGCGCCTGCGTCCGCTGCAGCCTCGCGAGCTCGCAAAGCAGCCGTTGATCGCCTTTCGTCACACGCAGGCCTATCCGCAGGAGTTCCTCGAGGTCCATGGAATCTCTATGCGAGTCCGCTTCCGCAGCGACGACAACGAGACGGTGGTGGGCCTCGTCGCCGCCGGGATGGGAGTGGCGCTGGTGCCCCGACTCACCGTCGATCCGGCACGCGAGGACGTCGTCCAGCTCGAGGTCGGAGCCGGCTTGCCGGCAAGGTTGATTGCGCTCGTCCGGCATCGAGACCGCGAATACGCACCTGCGGCCAGAGAACTCGTGGAAATTGCTAGCGCCTTGTGCGCAGACGCTTCCGACCCGCGACTGCGACATCCGCGCTCTGGCTCGTAGATGTCCCCCAAAGGATCCGTTCGAAGTCGCCTGCGAGGCCACTCGAGCACTGGTGGTTGGCCGGGCAGGCTCGAGTCCGCACGTCTGCCACATCGTCACTTCGGCTGACAACAAAACAACCGATTTGCAGGTATTTTAGTGAGCCGTACTGGACTCGAACCAGTGACCCCCACCTCGGCCACCGCGCCATCGCCGTCTGGAGGCGCCACGTCGGTTTCTTGTCTCTCTAATGCGATGAAGTCCTCGATCCTCTGGCGTACGAGCCGAACGCGCCGCCGCTTCAAACGGGAGCCGGATGGCCAATGCCGATGGAGGCGCTGGTCGCGGCAGCTCCAGACCAGCCGAAGTCATTACCGTGCGACGACGACAGCGTCAAGCCGCTTCACGAGGGTTCAGGCTCCCCCAGCTCCGCCGCGAGCTGGTGACGGACGCGCTCGCGGGCCTCCGCAAAGCGCAGTGTCTCGTACGCGATCAATGCGGCCAGCACTGCCGCGAGCAGGCCGAGCGTCGCCAGCGCTGGCAGCTCGGCAGCCACGGGAATGAGCGCGAGGAGCAGCCCGGCACACGCAAGCCGCTGCCTGTTCAGCGTGCGGAGGTTGCGCAGACGGAACGCGACGTGCGCGAGTAGGTAGACCCCCGCTCCCCCGAGCAGGGCGGCAGCTGGAACGGAGTCGAGCGGCTCTCCGACGTCGCCGAGCGTCTTCTTGACCCCGAGCGCGAGCAGCACGATGCCGGCGACCATCGGGAAGTGGAGGTACGAGTACGAGTCACGCGCCATCTCGTTCTGCTCGCGGCCGACCGCGGCCCGCGCCAGGCGCCGTGCAGCGACGAGCGCGACGACGTCGAAATAGAGCCACCAGAGTGCCGCAGCCACGGCTACCCCCAACGTGGCCGCGACGACAACGCCAGCGTCGACACCTCGTTCTGCGCCGACGCCGATCGCGACGATCGACTCGCCCAGCGCAATGATCACGATCAGGCCGTGTCGCTCCGCGAAGTGACCGGGGACGAGCTTCCAGCCCTCGGAGCCGAAGAAGTACGGGCCGCCCATGTCAAGCGCCAGCGCGAGCGCCCACAGCGCGCCCTGGAGAGTGCCGTCGGTGCCCGAGGCGGCGAGGAGCAGACCGACGCCGATCGCCGAGCTCCCCGCGAGGCCGACGACCGAGCTGCGCAGCCCGGGATCGTCGCGGCTAGCGAGCAGGAACAGCGCGATCTGCCCCGCACGCACGACCGCGTAGGCGCAGGCGAAGAGCAGTGCCTGGTCGCCGAAGGCACCCGGTACGCAGAGTGCGGCGACCAGCAGCGCCGCCATCGCGCCGAACATTGATAGGCGCACGGCGCCCTCTTCGGGATCGACCACGCTCGTCAGCCAGGCGTAGCCCACCCACGACCACCAGAGCACGCCGAGCACGAGCAGGCCCCTGACGAGCCCAGTCCAGGTCGGCTCGGCCGCCATCAGCGCCGTGCACTGCGTCAGCGCCAGCACGAAGACGAGGTCGAAGAACAGTTCGAGCGGCGTGACGCGCTCGGTCTGCCGGAGGGCCGCGGTGAGACGCGGCCCGCGGGTGGGCTCGGTGTTCACCCCCTCGATTGTCGCAGCGCGCCGAGGCGGGCGCTCCCGTCGGCTGCTCAGCCTCCGCGACCAGCGCCTCAGCCGCGCCCGATCGCGGCGTGGAAACCCGACGGTAGGTCGAAGACACAACGACGCATCGGAAGCGTATGGGTCCCAAATACAAGATCCGAGGGAGCGAGCCCGATTGCTTGGGGCCGACATGGTTTGGTTGGTTCGGAGGCGTTTTCGGTTTGGGGAGGTTCGCTCGGTGTTAGGGTGACATTCCCGCCTGGAGCCAGCGTTTGAAGGCTGTGATCTGTTCCGTGGGCCAGGCGGCGTCGCAAGGCATCGTGCCGTCATGCGTGGCCGCGACCTGCTTGGCCTGAGCAAAGCCGACGACAAGCCGCCGGTTTGGAGACCGGCGAGCAGGTTGAGTTGAGCTGGAGTTGATCCCGAGCCCCGTGTCGTGGTCGAGCCCGCGGACTTCGCCCGCGCCCTCAGCGCCGATCCAATCGCCCGCACCGCCTATGACCGCCTGCCCGACGGTCGCAAACGGCAGCACGTGCGCGAGATCGAGAGCGCAAAGAAGCCCGAGACGCGCATCCGGCGGATCGAGAAAGCACTGGCCACGCTGCGGGACTTGGAGTCGGCAGGGAGCGCCGCTCCTGAACTGGACGATCCGTCGCAGCGCACGGCGTTGGTGGAGGGTCGACCGTTCGAGTCGTAGAGGCCTCGTTACTCCTCCTGCTCAGCTATCGCTGTCGTTTCAGAGCTGCCGCCGGCTCGCCCCGTCGGCATCCCGTGCGTTCACGAGCGTCCACGGCGCGTTCGAAGGTGTCGCGCAGCCTGATCGCGTGCTCGCTCCGTCCCGCGCCGCCTCCCGTGCCGCGTCCTCGATCCGGCACGCCGCCTCACCCGTCCACCTCACCCACGTGTCGTATCGCTGCGAGACGAGCTCATCCCCAAGGCGATCGCCGTTCAACGTAGGCCACCCTGTGACGCCTGACCCCCGCCGAAGGCTCGGACCCTGCGACGATTGCTCCGCAAGCTCGAGCCAGCCTGACCGGTGAAGGCCACGGCCAGGCGCGCGCCTGGCAGCCACGCTCGAGGTGAGCAGCGTCGACCAGGCGGAAGCTCAAGTTGGCCGCGATCAGCCGGAAGGAGCGTCTCGTAGTCGCTCGCCGACCTCCGTCCCGTGCGTCTTAGGGGTCTGGAACCGCAAGCCCAAGTCGGCCTGCGCGATCAGCGACGAGCCGCTCCGCGCACCGTCTCGCCGCGCCTAGCCAGCGAGCCTGCGCCTTCGCCTCATCGGCATCGAGCCCGTAGCTCGTCTTAGCCGCGCCGCGCGACGCCCTATTTTCGTGAATGTCTTATAACAAGCGCACGAGCCACGCGAGAGTCTTCAACAAGAAAGAGCCTCGCTTGCGAGCTGTAAGGTCGCAATCTGCCAAACCAGACGAGTCTTATCGCTTCTGACACTCGCGACGAACTCGAATCTCCGCGATTACCGGCTCGTCACAAGCCCTCGTTCGAATTAATCCCGACGCTTACGCTTCTCTCTCTCCTTAAGCTCTCCCTCGCTTTACGCGTCGCTGTTCTTCTCGTCGATGCGCGACTCTGCTCTTCCATGAATGCCCATTGATCGTGATCGTGACCCTCAGCCGCTTGCCCTGACCAAGCGACTCCACAACCTCCGCTAGAACTTCCAGCCCCCTCATAAGCTCCGAGTCTCGACGTAGGTTCGGAACTTCATGATCTCCTCTCCCTCATATCCGTTCCAGTGCGCTCACCGGTCGTCAAACGCCCTCAAACCACTGACCGACGAGATCCTGCCGACATCTCCTCTCCCAAAAAAAAAAAAAAAAAAAAAAAAAAAAAAAAAAAAAAATTTTTTTTTTTTTTACACACGCGCGTCGCGAGCACAACGCGCCGCGCCGTCCCAGTGAGAGCGGACGTGGACTCCATCGCGCGGCACCAGCAGTACTCCGTGCGCCAGGGAGCGTGTCCGCCTTGCGCTGTGCACGCGACCGCGGCACCGGCCTCACACCGCGATCCTCTCCAGCACCGCGTCGATCCGCGCGAAGCCGTTCTTCGCGCCGTCCTCGACGCCGTACTGCATGGTGGTGTCGCGCTCCTCGGTCGTGGCGAAGCGCATCGTCTGCGTCAGCTTCGTCTGCTCGCCGAGATCCTCGAACTCGAGCGTCTGCAGGTGATTCTGGAACGTCTGCACGAGCCGCTCGGGCGCGTCGACCTCGCGGAACTCGCCCTCGACGACGCCCATCGGCGTGCGGAAGCGGTACCTGCCGCCGGGGCGGACGTCCATCTCCTCGACGACCGTGCCGTCGCCCCACCATTCGGGGATCAGCTGCGGATCCGTCCAGACGGAGAAGACGTGTGCGGGCGGCGCGTCGAAGACCCGCTCGACGCGGATCTCGAGCTCGTTCGGGGTGGTGACCGTGGTCTCGTTCATCTTCAGCTCACCGCCTGCTTGAGGAGCTTCGCGATCCTGGCCTCGTCGGCCTTGGTCAGCTTGGTCAACGCGAAGGCGACCGGCCACATCGACCCGTCGTCGAGGTTGGCGGTGTCGTTGAAGCCGAGCATCGCGTAGCGCTCCTTGAACTTCTCCGCGTTGCGGAAGTAGAGGACGACCTTGCCGTCCTTGTTGGCGTACGCGGGCATCCCGTACCAGGTCTTCGGCGTGAGGTCGGGGGCGGTCTCCTTGACGATCGCGTGGATCCGCTCGCCGAGGGCGCGATCGTCAGGCGACATCGCCGCGAGCGCGGAGTGCACGGCCTCTTCCCCCTCCGCGGCCGCCTTTAGCTCCTTGGCGCGCGCTCTCATCGCGGCCTTTTCCTCGGTCGTGAATCCCTTGGACGTTTTGTCCTTCTTGGTGGTGCTCTTGTTGGTGGTGGTGCTCATCGTGCTCCTTTCGTGCGTTCGACGACCTGCGCGAAGCGGTCGAGCCGCTGCAGCCACGTGCTGATGCCCTCGAAGGCGTAGGGCACGAGCATGCACCTGCGGACACGGCCGACCTTCTCCGTCGTGACGAGCTGCGCCTCCTCGAGCAGCCGGACGTGCTTCTTCATCCCGGTCAGCGACATGCCGAAGGGCTCGGCGAGCTCGCTGATCGTCGCGCTGCCGGCGCCGAGCCGTTCGAGGACGGCGCGGCGGGTCGGGTCGGCGAGGGCTGCAAAGGCGCGGTCGACGGTCGTCTGATACTGAACCATTAAGTTCACTATTGCAGCTTCCGTAGTGCGATGAGCCCGTTGGGTGATGGCTCGGAACATGTGCATCAGTCCGTGTCGGCGAGCACGCCTACGCTGCCTCCTCGAGCGACGGCTTGAGCACCTCCGCCTCCTGCGCGCGCGACGCAGCGCATCGCGATGAAGAACTGGCCTTCGGCCTCTCCCGCCTCGTAGATCGGGATGACGTTCGGATGGTCGATCGAGGCGGCGAGCCGCGACTCGAGCCGGAAGCGCTCGCGGAACCTCGGATCGTCGGAGAGCTCCGGCGCGAGGATCTTGAGCGCAACGTTGCGGCCTGGAGCAAGATCCTCCGCTAGGTAGACGACGCTCATCCCCCCATGCCCGAGCCTGCGCTCGATCCGATAGCCGGCGAGCGTCGCGCCGACCGGATCACCGGCCGAGTCGGCCACGCCGCAAGGGTACTCCCTCACCGCGCAAGCGCCCGCTCACGCCAGTCCCCGGTTGGAGCGAGCCTCGAGAACGAGCCCCAGGTCACCACACCCATCGCCGCGCACACGAACCCGGCCATCACGATCACCAGTGTGATAGCCATGACGTTCATCTCGTCACCTCCGCTTCGAGTGATCTCGAGCAAGCATGCGACCGCGCGGAAACGCGCAGGCAACGCGCCCGTAACGGCGGACCGCTCGGTGTAGCTTCGGGATCCCGCCTGGCCCCGCACTCCTCCAAGGTCACCCGGTTCAAATCCGGCTGTGCCGAGACGGTAAAGACGAGGATCGTCACGCGTAGCCGAGAGCGGGCGGATCGTTTGGCGCCTACGTGGGTGGGAGCAATCGCGCCGAAGGCAAAGAGAAGACCAAACCCTGTCGCGAAACGAGAATCACCCAGGCCATCCCGTTGGGGCCAGCGTCCAGCGTGGCAACGGCGGTCGCAGCAACGCCCAAAGTCGGCACACGGTAGTTGCCCATCGTCTGCGAGCCACTGCTGACCAGTTTCGAGACCCCGATCTGCATCTCGCGAAACTTGTGCGCCTGCTCTGGACCACTAACGCGACGCGCTAGTGCCGCGTCAGGCAACGTTTGCGACGTTCGTCGTTGACCCTGAGCCGGCGGTAGGTGACGTGGCACCGTGCATCGAAGTCGAGCGTTATGGGCGCCGTCCGGTTGCGAACCTGAACGCCCCGAGCGCCGAATCGGTCGCGCGCTCGGTCTGCGGTCTGGTTCGCATCACGACGGTGTTGAGTAGGTCCGATCGGGGCGCCGATGAGAAATGGCGCCGGCAGTCGTCTAAATACGGACCGGTGAACGCGGGGCGCGCATCAAGGGAGAGCAACGAGATGAGACCACTTCGATACTCGATCAACGTCACGCTCGACGGCTGCTGCCATCACGAGGCAGGGCTCCCGCCGGACGAGGAGTCGATGCGCCACTGGACCGCTGAGATGGAACGAGCCGATGCCCTGCTATTCGGCCGGGTGACCTACGAGATGATGGAGTCGGCGTGGCGGAAGCCGGCCACGGGCACGTGGCCTGACTGGATGAATGAGTGGCAGATCCCGTTCGCCGAGACCATCGACCGGGCGAAGAAGTACGTCGTGTCGAGCACGCTGAGCGGGGTCGATTGGAATGCCGAGCTGGTGCGAGGCGACTTGGGGCAAGCGGTTCAGCGGCTCAAGCAGGAGCCAGGCGAGGGCCTGTGGGTGGGCGGCGTGACGCTCCCCCTGGCGTTGGCAGATCTGGGACTGATCGACGAGTACGAGTTCCTTGTGCAGCCGGTCCTTGCCGGACACGGGCCGACGTTGCTCGCCGGTCTGCGCGAGCGCATCCAGGTCGAGCTCGTGGACCGCCATGCGTTCCGGTCGGGGGCGATCGCCCTGCGATACCGGGTCCACGCGAGTTCCGGCTTGACGTGATTTGTTCTGGCACGTTGGCCGCTCCCTCGCGACTGAACGACGGCTCGGGGTCGCGTTGCCCCGCGCTGGCCGTGCCCCCGAACGCGCGGAAATATCGACAGGGGACCGAAGCCCGCCGGCACTGCGAGTGTCTTCGCGTATCCGCTCGGATCGGTCATCGGCGCACCCGATAGCGCAGGTGGAGCACCCGGTTGCCTTGGATCACCACGTCGGGGTCCTCCAGCAGGTGCTGTGCGTCGACCGAGCCGAAGTAGCGCTTGCCGGACCCGAGCACCACGGGCGCGACGTCCATGGCTACCTCGTCGACGAGCCCCGCGGCCAGCATCTGGCCGCCGACGTCGCCGGCGGCGACCTCGACCGTGCGGTCGCCCGCGAGCTCCTGTGCCTTGGCCATGGCCGCCTCGACGCCGTCGACGAAGTGGAACGGCGCCTCGGGGTGCCAGCCCTCGGGCGCCGGCCGGTGCGACACGACGACCACGTGGTCGATCCCGCTCGGCGGCTTGCCGTCCCAGCCGTCCGTCAGGTCGAAGACGTGGCGGCCGACGATCGTCACTCCGATCTGGTCCCAGTACGCCCGGGTGTGATCGTAGGACGCCTGCGACACCGTCAGCTGCCCGGTCTCGTCGAGCGGGACGTCGCCGCTCGACAGCCAGTCGAACAGCGGCCCGGGCTGGTCGTTCTCGTCCGCGATGAAGCCGTCCACCGACACCGTGCTGTACATGACCACCTTGCCCATGGGCTCTCTCCTCTGCTCGGGAAGTGCCCATTCTGGCGTCTCGGGAGTGGCAAGTCTTGTAGAAAATCAATCGGCTGGCAGCGGCCAGGCGTCGAGCGGATGGCCGGGATGCTCACGCAGGAAGCGCCGCCGGACGTCGAGGTAGCGGGTCGGCGTCAGCCCCGTGAACGTCCGGAAGTCATGGCCGAAGTGGGCTTGGTCGTAGTAGCCGGCGCGAGCCGCGAGCTCGGCCCAGTCGACGGGTCCGGCGGGGTCGATGGCGAGCACGGTGGCGGTGAAGCGATAGGTGCGGGCGAGCCGCTTCGGCGTGACGCCGACGACCTCCTTGAACCGCTGTGCCAGGTGCGTGCTGCTGACGCCGGCCGCCACGCTCAGGTCGCCGATCGCCACCGCTCCCGTGGCCGCCGCGATGACGCTGCTCGTGTGGCGGACCAGCCCCAGGCCGGCGGTCTCGCAGACCGATCGCATCAGCTGGTCCTCGAGCAGCGTCAGCATCTCGTGCGGCCCGGCCGCCGTGGCCAGCCGATCTCGCAACTCAGCGACGGTGGGGCGGCCCCAGACGTCTTCCAGCGTCACCGGCCGGTCGCACAGCTCGCCCGCGGGCATCGGCAGGAACGGCGCCGGCCCCCATAGCTTGAAGTGCACGCCGACTGACCGGGTCCCTGGCGGGTAGCCGAACTCCAAGGCGCGGGTGGGCGTGGTGACCACGACGCCGTCGGCGTACTCGGCCGCCTCGATGTCGGTGCCGGCGCGGATGCGGAACGGCGCCCCGAGGTTGACGATGAGCACCGCCGCCGGCGTCGGTGGCAGCGTCAGCCGGGGGTACGGCGGCGCGCCCGCCAGGTAGTAGAGGTCGTCGATCAGCCCGTCCAGCGGCGGTCGCGGCACTCTGGACACGTACTCCACGCGTCACAGCATCGCCGACGCAAGGGCGGACGGGCCGCCAGGTCGTCTTACGCCGTCAGTCCTCGGAACTGCGGCGGGCGCATCTTGGCCGCGCAACCGCCGCCCGCAGCCGTGCGCCCCGGAGCATGGAAGGAAGGTGTCTCTCCCATCGCTGCTCCCGTTGCCTGACGCAACAGCGCGGAGTCAACGTCATGACGGAGACGTGCTCCCCGCATCGGATGTATCTGGATCGAGCTCACCCACGCCCTCGGGATCGGGTATGAGCAGTTCGGCCGGTCGCGAGCCGAGGTCATCGTCGACACCGTGACCAAGCAACGACGCACTCCGTCGCGACGTCGCAAGGGCAGGGAGCCGCTGAGGTCGACCAGGCGGCGAAGAGCACGACCAGCGGATCCTCGGGACCGTCGGACTCTCGAGGACGTCGTGCGCCGCAGCGTGAGTACCCGGCGACGCTCGACCAGGCAGAGACGGCCCACGCCACGGACGAAGCTCGATCCGCCGAGTCGCCACCGTCCGGCCGCGATCATGGCGAGTGAGTGACGAGCGGGACGTCAGTACGCGTCCGCGTGCTCGTCCCGCTCCCCGTCGATTGCCTCAGCGACCTCGCTGAGCACGATCCCGACCACGGCCATCGCTTGGCAGGCAACGAAGTGCACGCCGTCCCCCGCCCGCACCCGCCAATCCCCGCAACGCCGGGGTCGGAAGCGCCATGACCGGCCTGTCACGCCGGAGGTCGCGGGTGCGAGTCCCGTCGCTCCCGTGTATTCTCTACAAAAAGCCTGCAAATTGGCATGTCTTGTTGCCCACCGAGGCGCAGACGACCGCCGGCCTCTTTTTCGTCCCGCACACATCCCGCACGGGAATCCCCGGAGGGAGCGGGTTGTAGCCGGACAAACCCGCAAACCGGATGACCGGCCAACATGGCCGGCAGTCGCTGTGCGTAAGAGCACCTCCCTGCCACGGAGGGGCTGGGTTAGCCTCGTAGATCTGTTCGTCAGCCGAACGCGGCTGCGGCGGCGCGGGCAAGCTCGTCAGGGGAGATCTCGCGCAACGGCTGGGCGAGATTCCAGCGGTGACCGAAGGGATCGGCGATCTGCCCCTGCCGGTTGCCCCAGAACTGGTCGGCCAGCGGATGCAGCACCTCGGCCCCGGCGTTGAGCGCCCGCTGCCAGAGTGCGTCGACCTCGTGGGTCGAGAGATGGAGGACGACCGCCGTCCCCCCGATGGTCCGCGGGGAGAGGACGTCCAACTCCGGAAACTCATCGGCGACCATCACCGTCGAGTCGCCGAAGCGGAGCTCGACGCTCAACAGCCTCCCGTCCGGGAGGGGAACCCGGCCGTGCTCGACTGCCCCCAGTGCGCGCATGTACCACTCGGCGGCCTCTGCCGCGCCGCGAACCACGATGTGCGGCGTGATCGTGGGCACGGCTAGGCGAGGCCTTTGACTCGTAGCTCGGCGAGGGCCGCTTCCGTCTTGCCGAGGTCGAGCCCCATGCCGTGCAACACCTGCTCAGCCTTGGTGAATTGCACCTCGTCGTACTGGACGACCTGGAGGTAGTTCCCCCAGGGGTCGAGGAAGTCGAGACCGCGGCCGGGGCGAATCGCGACGCCAGCCGACTCGAGAGCGCGCCGTGTCGCCTCCTTGTCGTCGACAACGAGCCCGAAGTGACGGGCGCGGTCCGCGGGGCCGAGCGCCCCTCCATGAGCGCGAGGAACTGGTCGCCGATGTCGATGAACGCCGCGCCGTTTGCGCGACCACGCAGCGTGAACTCGAAGAAGCGGCCGTAGAAGGCGAGCGCTTCCTCGACGTCGCCGACCTCGAGTGCCACGTGGTTGATCCCGACGAGGCGTGTCACGGCAGGATCAGGTGGAGGTCGCCGAACTCGTGCCACCGGTAGCCGTGCTCGAGGGCGGCCCGGTAGGAGCGCTCGAGAAGCTCGGCGCCGGCAGCAGCCTCGAGCAGCTCGAGGTGCGAGGAGGCGCTCTCGTGCCAACCGGTGAGGAGACCGTCGATCGCGCGCAGGCCGCGCTCCGGCGTCACGCCGAGGCTCGTCCAGCCCTGCCCCTCGGACAGACTGCCGTCTGCCGCGGCCACGGTCTCAAGCGCGCGCACGACCGTCGTACCGACCGCGATCACGCGGCCGTTCCAGCTGCGGACAGCGTTGACGAGCCCGGCGGTCGTGGCCGGCACGTGGAAACGCTCGGGAGAGGGCGGCTCGTCGCGCTCGGGCGAGGAGATGCCCGTGTGCAGGATCACGGGGGCAAGGAGGATCCCGCGCGCGACGAGCGCCGTCACGAGCTCCGCCGTAAAGGGCCGGCCGGCGCTCGGCATCTCCGCGCTCCCGGGCTCGCGGGCGAAGACGGTCTGGTAGGCAGCGAGCGGCCACCGCTCGGGCACGTAGCCGTACCGGACCGGCTGCCCGTATCGGCGCAGATAGTCCTCGAGCGGCTCGCCGAGCTCGATGCGGGCGACGGCGAGTCGATCGCTGCCCGCGAATCGTGCAACGAGTTCGGCGTCGACGCCACCGGGAAGCTCGAGTCGGGCAGGCAGGGGTGGTCGCGGGAAGGGCCGCCGGTCGCTCGTTCGCAGCTCGACGAGCCACGTCCCGTCGAGTGTCGGGGTCGAGAGCCAGAGCTGCAGCGGTTTCCCGCCGAGGCGGGTCTCGAGCGCCGCGGGAAGCGTCGCCGAGACGTTGACGACGAGCAGGTCGCCCGCGGACAGGAACCGTGGAAGCTCCCGGAAGCGGACGTGAACGAGGTCGAGATCATGACGCCTTGCGACGAGCAAAGCGACGTCGTCGCGGCCCTCCCCGCGTACCTCCGGCGGCTCGCGCGCCTCCAGCCGCAGTGGGGCCTCGAGCGCGCTCATGCGGCCACGCCAACACTTCGCGCGCGCGGTAGCGGCCGCTCGGGAAGCGAGCCCTCGATCAGCGTGAGCAGACCGGGCACGCTCGCCTCCGGCTCGGGCAGGTGAGAGATGTCCTCACCCGGGAACGCCTCCTGGTAGGTCTGCGTGCGCATGTCGCCCGGGTCGACGCTGTAGACGCGGAGCTGTGGCTCCTCCGCCGACAGAATCGCCGTCAGCTGTTCGAGGGCAGCCTTCGAGGAGCCGTAGCCACCCCAGCCGGGGTACGGCTCGACCGCCGCATCCGACGTGATGTCGAGGATGGCCGCCCCGGATGTGAGACTGGAAGAGCCTCCTGGACGAGAGCGAGCGGCGCAAATACGTTCACCTCGTAGACGCGCCTGAGCTCCGAGAGCGGGTACGCGGCCAGCGGGGGCTGCGGGCTCGGCCCGAGCACGCCCGCGTTGTTGACGAGCAGGTCGATGCGATCTCCTGCCGATTCGACGAGCGCCCGCCGGTGCCCGGGATCGGCCACGTCGCCCGCGATCGCCACCACGCTCTCGAGGCCGGACACGGCGCGTTCGAGCGCGTCCGCTCCTCGGGCGTCGACGACGAGCCGCCACCCGCGCTCCACGAGCGCGCGGACGAGGGCGAGGCCGAGGCCGCGCGATGCGCCGGTGACGATCCCGACGGGCGATGCGCTCACGCCGCCGTATTTGCCGGCGCGCGGTCGCGAGCCACGACGCGCTCGTAGTTGAGCCGCAGCAAGGCGACCACGTCCTCGACGTCCTCGTCAGTCTCGATCCTGCGCGCGCCGAAGCCGGCTTTGCCGGGGAAAACCGGGTGGTAGTCGATCCGCCCCTGCTCGAACAGAGCGTGCCAGACCTCCTTCGGGAAACCGAAGTGCGCGGCGCGGTCGCCGTGCAGGTGACCGATCTCGCGCCGGCCGACTCTGAACGCGAACTCTCCCCGCCGCCCGGGACCCGCCGTGACACCCGGCCAGGAGGTGACCTCCTCCGTGATCCGCTCGCTCGCCCTCTGTCTGCTCTCCATGACTGCCTCCTCGCACGCCGTGATCTTGACCCGAGCTAGACTACAAGTTAAAGTAAGCTTGAAGTCAAGCCTGCGAGTCCATTCGCCTCCGACATGTCCAACCTGCTCACGATCGGCGAGGTCGCACGCCGCAGCGGCGTCGCCTCCTCGGCGCTTCGCTTCTACGAGGAGCGGGGCTTGATCACTTCCGAGCGAGCAGGCTCGGGCCACCGCCGCTACCCGCGCCCGGTACTGCGCCGGATCGCCTTCATCGTCTTCGCCCAGCGGATCGGGCTGACGCTCGAGGAGATCGGGCAGGAGCTCGCCAAGCTTCCTCCCCAGCAGGCCCCCACCCGTCGCGACTGGTCGCGCCTCTCGGCCACGTGGACGTCGAGGATCGACGAGCGCATCGCCGAGCTCGAGCGCCTCAGGCTCGGGCTCACCGAGTGCATCGGCTGTGGCTGCCTCTCGCTCGATCGCTGCCAGCTCGCCAACCCCGGCGACCGCGCCGCCCGGCTCGGCTCCGGTCCGCGCTATTGGATCGGCGACCGGCCGCTGAGCCGACCGACGTCCAGCGTGTGACCTCTCGACGGCGACCGTTGCTCAATGCCTGTTGGCCGGCAATTTCGTCGCGGCAGCGACGACTCATGCTGGCGACGGTGCGAGCGGACATGGCGGCTATCGGCCACAAGCCTCGAAACCCTCGCGCGGCTCGTGAGGCCACTTGACCCTCGCAACTCGATCGCTTGTGGGTTGCGACTGGTCGCCGCATGGTAAGGAGAGGGTCGACGGTTCGAGTCCGTCAGAGGGCTTCACAAAAGGCCAGCAAATGGCCTTTTTGTAAGGGTCGCTCGAAGATGAACAAGGGTCAGCTCAAGGCCGCGGTCGACCGGCGGCGCTAGTGCGCCCAGTTTGGGGGAGGGCGATCAGTCCTCCCCCTACCTATTGCCCGGATCGACCGGGTCGTGCGCCAGCGCCGGGCACGCTGTTTGGTGAGGAACCGAACCGCCGGCCGGAGAAGAGCCACCTGAGCTGCTTGCCCGGCCCGCCCGACATTCAACTTAGTGATCGCCGACTACGAGCGGAAAGCCGCCGCTTAGCCTGGGTCCAGACCGGCCGCCCCAATCGCCTCGTCCGTCTCTCGATCCGTCGGCTTCACATCGCCTTCGAGGGGTTCCCGCTTCCCCTCGAGGATCTCGAGCTCGCGGTCATGTTCCTCCCACTCAAGATGCCCCCAAAGATCGCTTGTCCCGTCACCCCACATCATGACCCCCGTCCTCGGATGCTTCGACATCGAGATACCCACCGCAGGCCAGCATCGAACCCCTGCGAGGCCGTCGGGTTAAGCCGCTAGGCCCAGCGCGGGAATCTGAGCGGTCAGACGGACCGGAGGCAAGGTGACCGTGGAGACGAACTGGGGCCACGGCACCGGGGTCGACGCTCTCTTTGTCCCCCGCACCGCGACCGTCAACTCAGGGCCGGGCTGTGGGCGCCCAGCCCTGAGTCTTTCCCAACCAGAGAGAACCGGGCGCCGCTGCCGCAATGAGCGGCGCCCGGTTCTATTGCGGTCTCCGCGCCTGGCATTCCACGACCGCGAACGCGTCGGTTTTTCCCGCCCGCCTGCCCGCCAAACCTCTAGGTCTCCTATGGATGACCGGGGAGCCTGCGACACTCGACGCGGCGGGTGCCGAGCTGGGAGAGCCTTCTGGTAGCCGCAACCAGCAGGCTCACATCCCTTCCGACGCCCGCCAGCCAGCCGATGTGTGGATGCGGAGTTAGTGCAGTTCTTTGCAGGAATCTGCGTCGGCGAACGCGCTCACCAGCTCGCCGCTGGGGTCGGCATCCTCGAGCGTTTGCACGGCACCGTCGACCTCGGTACCCATATCCGTGACCGTGGTCGTGATCGTGATCGTGTCGATGGTCCGCGCCGTTCTCGACGTCGGTGTGCCTACCGGATGACGCGGTAGTGCAGATGGGTGACGTGGGGCGCCTCGATCGCGCGGGTGAGCTCGAGCTCGATGTGGTCGGGACCGAGGGCGTCGAATAGGCGCCGGCCCTGGCCGAGCAGGACGGGGACGAGGTGGAGCTCGAGCTCGTCCAGCACACCGGCTCGCAGCATCGACTGCGCCGCTCCGGCGCCGTGCACCATGACGTTTCGCTCTCCGGCCGCGGCCTTCGCCTGCGCGGCGCAGTCCTCGGCGCCGTCCGTGGCGAAGCGGACCGAGCCCGGCGGCGGGGTCTCGGGTGGGTGGTGCGTGAGAACGAAGACCGGAACCCCGTCGTGGTGGTCGCCATGCCAGTGGTCGGCGTTCTCGTAGGTCCGGCGGCCTGCGATGACGGCTCCGGTGGCCAGGGCCTCGTCGAAGACGTCCTTGTTCGGGCCGGGCGTGTTGCGCTCGTCGAGCCATCGGAAGAGGCGGGAGCCGTTGAGGCCCAGCCCCTGGCCGGGTCCGTCGTCAGGGCCCGTGATGAAGCCATCGAGCGACATCGACATGTACAGCACGATCGATCCCATCTCATCCACCTTTCTAAGTCGTGGGCTTCATTTGTTGACCGAGATCAAGCCCAGAACTCATCGGCGGGGATCAGGACTCGAACCTCGGAGCGCGGGCATCACGCATTCCTGTCCCTTGAGCGAAGTCGGCTGTAATCGCAGCTCTGTAGTGACGGCGCCGATTCCCGCCGACCTTCCACCGGCAGCTTCGGTGATGGCCCGTTGCCTTACCCTCGCCGGGGCGTGGGCAGGGTAGTCCTAGGGTCACCTTGCAGCCCGCGCCCCGGCCCTCAGCGCCCGCCGGTGACGTTTTCTGTCAGGGCGATTGGGGAACCTTGTCGCGCATGAACAAGTGGCTGTATGCGCTCTTCGGCTGGGTGGCCTGGAAGGTCACCAAGCGTGTCGCTCGGCGCAAGCTGCCTCTTGTGGGTCGCTGATTGCTGTCGGAGCGTAGACCCCGCCAAGCGGGAGCCCAATCTTCGCGTTCGTCTAGGCGGCCGAAAGGACATCTAGGCGAGCTCGCCGCCAAGCCGTAGCCTGACCTGGCCGGGGCGCAGGTCAGGGCCCGGGCCTTTCGGTCCTACGCCCCGGTCGCGCACCGAGCCGTCATCGAAGCCGAGGCGAAGGACGAACCCTTCGATCGCTGCCGGTCAAGCTTTCCAGGTTGACGGTGAGCCTCGCAGCAGGCCTATTCGCCTCGCCCTGGCTCGCCCGACGTCGGTTCGATGGGCTCGACCTCGACGGGCGGCTCGACCTCGACGGGCGGCTCGACCTCGACGGGCGGCTCGACCTCGACGGGCGGCGCAGTGCTGCCCGGCGCGTCGGGGAGCGCCGGCAGCCGGTGAGCGCCGAGCGTGATGCCTCCGTCCGCGACGTTGTCGGGCGTGACCCCGGGCTCCCACGGGTCCGTGGCCTCCCGCACGAAGCGGTCGCGGACGCCCTGCACGTCGATCTCGTCGTGCGACGCTTCCAGTTCGAAGGCCATGCAGCGGACGAATTCCCAGAGCACCTGACCGAAGCTCGCGGCGGCCTGCTTCGTATCGGCGCCGACGCGCTCCCGCGCGCCGATCTCCGCGAGCGGCCCTCGCGACAGGTTCCGGATCTCGGTCCAGGCGTCCGCGCCCGCTTTGCGCATGTCGGTGGACAGCGTCTCGGCGTATCCCTTCGAAATGTCCGGGCGGAGATCCGTCCACCGAATGAGCGCGTCCTGGATCCGGTTGAACCGGGCGATCAGATCCATGTACTCGTCACCTGTGATCGCATCGTCTGTGCGAAGGAGCGTCGATGCCTCTTGCCACGCCTCGTTGGAGAACCAGTCGCCGCGCTCGTCGGGCGGGTCGAGGAACTCGGTCAGCACTTCGGGAGCTGCGACGAAATTGTCCGGGATGACATCGAGGACCGTGGAGGCCACCCGGTCGAACGGGAAGCTCATGTTCCCGACGTCGACGGTGGGGTTCCCGACCGCCGCGCCGCCCCATGCAGCTCCGGAGCTCATGCCGGTACCACCTGTCCGGTCGCGAAATCGACCGAGAAGCTCCACGTGAACTCGTTCGACCAGGGCAGCGCCACGTACGAACCCTCGGGCCGGCCCAGTTCAACATCTGCATCGCACCGGGGCCCTTCGTCAGGTCGTACTCCTCGACCGTTTCGGCCCCGGCGGGAAACGCGACGATTTGAAACTTCTGGCCGCCCACGTTCGGAGCCTTCAACCAGTGCGCAGGATCTTTCAGGGCCCACCATGCCACCCTTGCGAGCCACGTCTTAACGGACACGTGGAGCGTCCCGGGCCCGGGATAGGTCTTGACCGGCACGACCGTCTTGAACGACGCGCCGGACATGAGCGGAAGGTTCCCGATCGCCCTGGCCGGGAGGCGCCATCTTCCTTCACGCGGCCTCTGCAAGATCTTGCGCTCCGAGGCCGGGTCATTCGTAGCGGAACGCGTCGGCTGTGGAGGCGACGCTGATCAACCCCTGGTTGGAGATCGGTGAGAGTCGCCGTCCATCCCGGGTCGAAGACCAAGTTCGTTCTCCGCGCCGATGCGCGGGAGAAGATCGTGGCCGATGCTGTCTGCATGAAAACGACTCCCGTTTCCCCAGTAGACGCGCCGATCGTGGTCGAGGGCCTGACGAAGCGCTACGGCAAGGTGCAGGCGGTCGACGATCTGTCGTTCGCCGTTCGCGCGGGCGCCGTCACGGGCTTCCTCGGACCGAACGGCGCCGGCAAGACGACCGCGCTCAAGCTGATCGTTGGGCTTGCCCACCCGACCGCCGGGCGTGCGCTCATCAACGGCGTCCCGGTCGCGTCGGTGGCAGCGGACACCAACCTGCTCGGCGTCTACATCGAATCCTGCGGCGCCCATCCAGGTCGCTCGGCGCGCAATCATCTGCGCTCGCTCGCGGCTCTGGCAGGACTGCCGCGGAGCCGGGTCGACGACGTGTTGGAGATCGTCGGCCTCGAGCATGTCCGCCGGACGCCGGGTGGGAACGTATTCGACGGGCATGCGCCAACGGCTCGGGCTTGCCGCGGCCTTGCTCGGCGACCCACAGATCCTGGTTCTCGACGAGCCGTTGAATGGCCTCGATCCGCAGGGGATCCGCTGGCTGCGCATCCTCCTGCGCGAGCGGGCAGCGAGCGGCCGGACCGTCCTGCTTTCGAGCCACGTCCTGAGCGAGGCGGCGCAGACCGTCGACGACGTCGTCGTCATCCACAAAGGGCGCCTCGTGCGCCAGGGCTCGATCGACGAGCTCGCTCGGCTTGGCGGCGGCGGTGTGCTGGTGCGCACTCCCACCCGCGAGCGTCTCGCGACGGCCGTACAGCGGGCCGGCGGGCGGGCCGAGGTCGTGGAGAACGGCGGCCGGCTCTTGGTCGAAGGCCTGGACGCCGCGCAAGTCGGCGAGCTCGCCCACGATGAGCGGGTCGTCCTGCACGAGCTGGCGGCGCGCGGCAGCTCGCTCGAGGAAGTGTTCTTTAACCTGACCGAAGAGGAGGCAGCATGACCGCCCTGCTACGAGGCGAGCTGCTCAAGACCGTGACCGCGCGTACCGTCTTCGCGTACGCGGCGCTCGGAGCGGCGCTGGCAATAGCGAACGTTCTGATCATGAGCCTGTCGGGGGATCTGGCAACGGTGGAGGACAAGCAGGGGGCGATCGCGGGTTTGCCGATGCTCCTCATCCTGCTCGGGCTCGTCGGCGCTGCCGGCGAGTACCGGCACCGCACCGCCGCCCCGGCCGCGCTCGCGGCCAGCGGTCGTCGCGGGCGGCTGCTACTCG
Organism: uncultured Actinomycetes bacterium; assembly: GCA_963839745.1. Classification (GTDB taxonomy): domain Bacteria; phylum Actinomycetota; class Thermoleophilia; order Gaiellales; family Gaiellaceae; genus JAIBJN01. The sequence goes on along the minus strand of CAWIWC010000008.1, from coordinate 60,804 downwards.
CACGAGCAGGCGCCTACGCCCTCACAGGCCTCCTGCTCGGAGCGCTCGCGACCGCAGTCTCGCTGGCACTCGGCCTCCCGCTCTTGCGTGGCGAGCCGGGTCCGGGACTCGGCTCCGGCGAAATCGCCGCCGTGGCCGCGGGGAGCGTCGTCGGCGCGGGCCTGTGCGCGATCATGGGTGTCGCCGCCGGCACGCTCGTTCGCAGCCAGGTCGCAGGGGTGGTCGGCGCGCTGATCCTGATGTTCGTCGCGACCCCACTGCTCATCCACGTCAGCGAGACGGCCGCCGAGTTAACGCCGTTCGGCGCGTCGGTGACGCTTGGCGGGCGATCCGACCGCGGACAGGATCTCCTCGGCGTGAGGCCGGGCTGGTGTTGGCCGGCTGGGCGGTTCTCCTGCTGATCGCGGCCGGCGTCATCGAGCGCCGCCGCGACTTGGCATGAGCGACCCAGAGCGAGCCCGTGTCGACGAGCGCCGGCCGCGCGGCCGGCGCTCGTTCGCGTTCGATCTCGCGCTCGCGCTGGTCGCTGCGGCGGCGGAGCTCGCGCAGGTGATCGGCGCAACGGGCGCGCCGGCGGCGCCGGCGCTCGCCCTCGCGGTCTTCGCCGGCGGCGCGCTCGTCCTGCGTCGCCACATGCCACTGGCCGTGCTCGCGACGACGCTCGCGGCGACGGTGGCGATCGTCGCGCTCGGCGACGATCCCAGCGGCCTGTCCGTGCTGATCGCGCTCTACACGACCGCCGCCTACTGCGAGCTGCGCGAGTCGCTCGTGGCGCTCGCCGCGACGGCCGCGACCGCCGCGACCCTGTCCGCCCTCACGGTGGACGCGCCCGGTCGGGAGGCTTCCGCCACGTCGGGTGCGATCATCGCCGCCGGTCTCAGCATCGGCATCTGGGCGCTCGGCGCCTACGTCCAGACGCGGCGCCGTTACATGCGTGAGCTCCAGGAGCGTGCGGCCTCTGCCGAACGGGAGCGCGAGCAGCTCACGCGGATCGCCGTCCACGAGGAGCGAACGTCGATCGCCCGTGAGTTGCACGACATCGTCGCCCACTCGGTCAGCGTCATGCTGCTCGGCGTACGCGGCGCCCGCGACGTGCTGCGCACCGCGCCCGACACGGCGGAGGACACGCTCGCCCGCGTCGAGCAAAGCGGCGAGCAAAGCCTGGCCGAGCTGCGGCGCATCCTCGCGCTGCTGCGCGAGCCCGAACAGACCGCGGAGTCGCACCCGCAGCCCTCGCTCGCCGAGCTGGACGAACTCGTCGCCAGCTACCACGCAGCCGGGCTGCCGGTACGACTGGAGGTGATCGGTGAACCAGTGCCGCTCCCCAGCGGCGTCGAGCTCTCCGTCTACCGCATCGTGCAAGAGGCGCTGACGAACACGGTCAAGCACTCCGAGCCGACCCAGGTCGCGGTCACGCTCACGTTTCGCAACTCCAGCCTCGAGCTCGAGATCGTCGACGACGGCACGCCCCCCACGGGCGGCGCGGCGACGACAGGGCAGGGCATCGTCGGCATGCGCGAACGCGTCGCGCTACTCGGCGGCGAGCTCGAGACCGGACAGCGAGACGGCGGCGGCTTCCGCGTCGCGGCGCGGCTGCCCGTGGGTGGTGACGCATGAGCATCCGGCTCCTGATCGTCGACGACCAAGAGCTCGTCCGCACAGGCTTCCGCCTCTTCCTGGAGACGCAAGACGACCTCGAGGTCGTCGGCGAGGCAGGCGACGGCGCCGAGGCGATCGAGCGCGCACGCGAGCTGCGACCCGACGTCATTCTGATGGACATCCGCATGCCCGGCATGGACGGCGTCGAGGCCACCGCACGGCTGACCGCCGCGGGAATCGAGCCGCCGCCGCGCGTGCTCGTCCTCACGACCTTCGACCTCGACGAGTACGTCTTCGGCGCCCTCCGCGCCGGCGCCGCCGGCTTCCTGCTCAAAGACGCCCCCCGCGAGCGCCTGCTCGAGGCCATCCGCGTCGTCCACGCCGGCAAGGCGCTCCTCTCGCCCTCGATCACGCGCCGCCTGATCGAGAACTTCGCCGCCCGCACCGACCCCCTCGAGCCGCCAGCGGCGGTGCTCGAGCAGATAACGCCGCGCGAGCGGGAGGTGCTCGTGCTCGTCGCCCGCGGACTCTCAAACGCCGAGATCGCGGAGCGACTCACCGTGACCGAGGCCACCGTCAAGAGCCACGTCGGCAGCGTCCTGATGAAGCTGGATCTCCGCGACCGCGTCCAAGCCGTGGTCTTCGCCTACGAGCACGGCATCGTCGCCCCCGGAGAGTCTGGCTAGCTGAGTTCTTCAAAGCTGTCAATTGCCCGTCTCGAGTTCGGTCCCGGGCAGCAATCGGGCAGCAAACGTCGAAATCGGCTTGGCCAAACGACGCGGAAATCGAATCGCGAACGGCCGAAAGCCGACGCTTCTATGTTGTCAAGGTGAGCGTGGGTAGCGTGCGCGTGGGTAGCGTGCGCAGGCGTTGGTAGACGTAGCGGGCGAGGGCGTGTTTGACGCAGCGGCGTGCTTCTCGTGCGGTTCTGCCCCTGGCGAGCAGCCGTTCGTGGTAGGCGGCGGTCTGTCAGGGCGCACCAGATCGGGCATCATGCGCTGCATCGCGTCATGCCAACAGAGTGTCTCGACGATGGCTAGTCCTGGCTGGCGCCTTCGTGCCGTCCCACCTCGACGACGTGGGCCAGCAGCTCCGGAATCGAGATGGCTTCGACAAGCTCGACCTGACGGCGGATGAAGTCGTCGAGCGCCTCGCGGTCGATCCGGTACTCCATGCCTCCTCCCTTCCGTTGGTTTGAACCAACCGCACCGACGAGCGAAAGCCGCCGACGGCCAGCCGTTCCACCCGCAGGGTGAACCTGTGCCCTTCTCCGGTTTGAGTCGCTCTAGGCGGCGGCGGCGGGCGCCGGCAGGCGCCCGGTCTCGCGCGCCCACCGCTCGACACTGCTCCAGCGCCAGACAGCGGAGCGGCCGAGCGTGCCGAGCGGACTCGGGAAGCCAGGCCCTGCCGAAAGGATGTAGACCCGCTGCGGCGAGATCCCAAGGCGCTTCGCGATATCGGTCGCGATCACGAGCTCGGTCCGCGAGTCAATTCGCACCTGCAAGACATTACTGGGGGAATCGAACCCGCGTCCGAGGCTCCGCCCGATCTGTGCGAACCCATGTCAGCTGACCGCACGATCGGAGCGCCGACCCGAAATCCTCCGATCAGGATGGCGAGCTACGCGCCGCCCGCCTGAAATTTCGCTTGCCCGACCGAAACCGTCTGCACCGTGAACGAGCGACATCGGAAAGCGAGTGCATCCGGTTCGTAGCGAACGCGCTAGGCGGCTCCCACGTCTCCCGACCGGCACCGGGTTGGGGTGCGCAGGGCGACGGGCCGGAGGAGCTCGCGAACCGCCCTGGGGGTGACCACCCGATCAGGTCTGCTGCCGACGCGCTCGCTTGCCGCGGGCGATCTCGGTCGCGAGCGCGTCGAGCGGCCCGTCCCAGAGCCGGCGAAAGCGGTCGAGCCACGCATCCACGTCGGCAAGCGGCTGCACGTCGACGGCATAAAGACGCCGGGCGCCGTCACCTCGCACTGTTGCGAAGCCGCTCTCTCTCAAGACCTTGAGATGCTGAGAGACCGCCGACTGCGTGATCCCGAACTCCCGGCCGATGACCGCAACGACTTCGCCCGACGAATGCTCGCCTTCGGCGAGGAGCTCCAGAATCCGGCGCCGAACCGGGTCGCTCAGAACGTCGAACGCATGCATCAGCCACCCGTGTAGAAGCCGATGGTTCGCTCGGCCTTCGCCTGGGCCTCAGCGGGCTCCTCTCCCGACTCGGCATGTGCGACGCCCCATGCCTCGCCGCTCGCTCGCACGAAGGCGTGCCCATTGGGCGATTGCACCCACGCCTCGGCCTCAGCGGGATCGAGTGCCGACTCCGGATCGGCCAGGTGCATAGCCAGAGCCCGGAGCGCAAGATCCCAGCCGATCCCCACTGCGCCGGGGCCGAACTGCGCGAGGAACTCCTCGCCGATCGCGTCGCGGTGCGCAATGTGCTCGAGCGTCAGCCGCGCTCGCTGACCGTCGGGAGCCAGGCGAACGCAGACCCAGGTCGTGCCTTGTCCCGTCTCCCACGTTAGATCGAGCGCTCGCGGCGGCTCACAGCGGTCGATCGTGCCGGAGGCGTTCCCTTTGAGTTGGTACTGGCCACCCGGCTCCAGGTCGCCTTCGACGGGGAGGAACCAGCGGGCCAGACGTTCCGGCGTTGTGAGCGCGTCCCAGAGATCCTCCACCGTCGTTTCGTACGTTCGTCCCGCGATCGCCACCAGCGCGGGCTTGCCCAGATGCTCGCGATTCTCCACGCGATGGACAGCGTCGCCGAGCACGTTCGTCATGCTGAAGACCTCTCCGTTATAGTAGTGGTTGCTAATATTAGCATAGGCTTAGACACGCCGCCTCCGCTTCCGCCGCATGCAAGAGCATGATCGACAGGCAGGAACCTGCGCGGCGAGGTTCATCGTGGTCGCGGAGCTCGCGTTCTGGCTCATCCTTCTCGCGGGTCTCCTTGAGGTGCCTGCTCCGGCGTCCCGAAGCGGGTCTCGCGCTGCTCGTGGCGACGCCGTTCGTCGACCTCGTTCTCCTCCCCGCGACGACGCTCGACCTGTGGCGGGGCGGCGAAGCGGCGCTGCTCATGTTCTGATGCAGTAGGTAGGTCTTGCCGTTGCCAACGGGGCGCTCGTCCACCAGGTCGAACTCGAAGCGGACATCGCTGGGCACCGCGGACTTCGTCGACGAAGGTTTCCGCGTTTTCCCGCTCCCTTCAGGGGCGACGTCAGGAGTTGAGGAGGGCCCCGTGCGGCTCGGTGGAGTGACGGTGGATGCGCTGCTTGTCCGGCATCACGCCGCCTCCCGCCCCGGGACTCCGTGGCGTGCGACGACGCGCTCGTAGTTGAGCCGGAGGATCGCGATCACGTCCTCGACGTCCCCGTCGGTCTCGATCAGGCGGGCGGCGAAGCCGGGCTTCCCCGGAAAGACCGGGTGGTAGTCGATCCGCCCCTCCTCGTACAGGGCGTGCCAGAGCTCCTTCGGAAAGCCGAAGTGGGCGGAGTAGTCGCCGTGCAGGTGACCGATCCCGCGTCGGCCCACCGTGAACGCGAACTCGCCCCGCCGTCCGGGGCCGGCCGTCACACCCGGCCACGAGGTGACCACTTCGGTGATCCTCTCGCTCGCTCTTTGCTCGTTTGTCATTGCCGCCTCCCTGGGTTTCGAACTCAGACTAGAGCGCCGGGCCTCAGGGCAGTGCCAGGACCGGCTGGTCGTATTGGCGCCGGACGCTCGAGCCGATCCGGGAGACGTCGGTGCCGTAGACATGGAGCGAGATCGCAGTCTGGTCGCCGACGTTGCGCACACGATGGATGTCACCCGGCGGCGCGAACCCGCTCACATCGCCCTTTCCGTTCGTCTTTCGCCCCCGCCTCGACGAGGCAGCCCCGCTCCTCGTCGAGCACGAACAACTCCTCGTGCTCCTCGCCCTGGATGACGCCGAACACGCACCAGGTCACATGATCGTGGATCGGCGTCACCTGACCGGGGCGCCACACGAGCGCAACGATCGAGAAGGCCCCGCCGGGCTCCGAATGAAGCAGGTGGCTGCGGTAGCCCTCCGGATCGCCGACCCGCTGCTCGGGGCTGAGCACGTCATGGTCGAGACGGCGTCCGCGTCGTCGCCGTCCCCGCTGCCACAGCCCGCAACCGCGGCTGCCAAGGCGGCGAGCCCGACGAGGAAGGCCACGATACGGATCCGATGGCCCGTCATTCGATCACCTGCCTGGCGATGGCGGCCGGCTCGCGGCCGGCGAGGAGCCACCCGGCCGCGGCTGCGGCCAGCGGCACGCCGACGATGGCGAGGGCGAGATAGAGGATCGGCACGTCGCTCAGGTAGCCGAGGTCGTCGTGGTAGAGAGCCACGAGCATGACGTAAGCGCCGGCGACGCCGAGGAGCGCCCCGAGCAGCGCGAGTGCGCCGGCAGTTGACGCCGTGAGCGTGCGCCGGATGCGGGAGGTCGCTCCGGTCGCGACCAGGGTGCGGAGGTCTCCGGCGCCTTCGCTCCGGATCAGGCCGACGGTCATCGCCAGGATGGCCAGCGCCAGGATCGCGCCTGCGGCCGTCGCGATGGCCATCGTCTCCGCGTTGGAGGATCCCTCTTCCTTGACCTCGATCGCGAGGCCCGCGTCGGCCGCGGCCTGGCGGGCCTCCGCGATCTGGCCGCTCGTCAGGGGCCGACTCGACTCGAGGAGCCAGCCGGCCGGAAGCTGCTGCCAGCCGTGACGGCGAAGACCGTCGAGCGTGATGAAGGAGGGTGGCGTCCGCCCGCTGTCGCCGCCGAACAGGTGCCGGCCGGTCTCGATCCTCTGGACGTTGGTGATGGCAAGCTCCTCGCCGCCCGTCTCGCTGAAGACGATGAGCTCGTCCGTAGCGATGCTGCGGTCGACGAGGTAGTCCGTTCCGGGATCGACGGTGGCGGGGTCGATTTCGAGGTAGCGGAGCACTGCCGGCGTGGCGACATAGAGCTCCGATTCGTTGCGGTAGTTCCTTCCGCCCTCGGGGGAGGTGAACACCCTCGTGAACTCGATCGTGGGAAGGAATCGGGTCTCGCCGAGGACCGCCGGCTCCGCGCCCGGCTCGACGGCCTTACGGAGGGGAAGCACTGTCGCCCCGTCGAGCTCGGCGGCGATGCCACGAGCGCCCGCCGTCAGACGGTCGAGCTCGGAAGGCGCGTCGACCGGGGTGACCTTTGGATCCTCGGGCGGACCGAGATACACGCGGACCTGCCGGTCGGAGAGGCTGGCCGGCTCGTCTGTCACCTTCGCCGCCTCGGCCGAGGCGATGACGACGACGGTCGCCGCGATGCCGAGGGCGAGCGTGACGGCGGCGAGCGCCGCTCCGGAGCGAGCCTGGTAGCGGACGAGGTCCCGCAGGGCCAACCGCGGGGCGATCGGGACTCGCCCGGCCAGCCCGGAGAAAACCCGAATAGCCAGCGGGCCGAGGAGCAGGGCGCCGAGGATCGTGGCCACGATCCCGACGACGATGAGCAGCTCCGTCGCCCGGTCGGACAGTGCGAGACAGCCGATACCGACCGCAACGAGCACCGCGGCCGCCAGCGCGGAGTGGCGGGCGGGCCTCGGCCTCGGCGGCCGTCCGGAGAGGGCGAGCACGACCGGAAGGCGGGCGACCGCTCGCGCGGGCCACCAGGCGGCTGCCGCTGCCGCCAGGATCGCGGCCAGGACCGTCGTCGCGATCAGCCACCACGGCAGGCTGAGCCGATCGAGGCGGTGGTCGACCGCCGACTCGAGCGTCGGGGTGAACACGGCCCAGGCCGCCAGGCCGACGGCCGTCCCGATGACTGCAGCAATCGCCCCGACGATGGCGCCGTTCGCGACGAGCACGAGGCGAACGTGCTTCTGCGTGCCGCCGACGGCCGCGAGCATGCCGAGCTGCCGGAGCCGCCGCTGGGCGACGACCGCGAAGCCGGCGGCGGCGACCAGCGAGGCCAGGAGCAGGAAGACGGTGGTCACGGAGAACATCGCCAGCGTCGGCGCCGCCGGGTTGTCGTTGCCCTGAATCTGCATGCCGGCCATCGCCGGGGGGCCGTCGTCGTCGGCGAAGAAGGCCTGCATCGCCGGGTCGTCTTCTTCCGCTTGGGCCAACACCCTCACGTGCTCTGCCGAGCCCGCCGACGAGGGCGAGATGAGGGCGAACTCGTCGCTCAGCTTGTACGGGTTCTCGACGATGCCGACGACCGTCCGCCGGTGACCGTCGAGCGCCAGGGTCGATCCGAGGTCGAGCCCCAGGAGCTCGGCCACCCCGTCAGTGACGGCGACCTGGTCCGTGCCCGTTGGGTAGCTGCCCTGGAGGAGCGCGAGCACTCCGAACGCGCTGTGCGGATCCTGCGCGCGGAAGTCCACCGTCTCGACGCCGCCGGGAACGGCGACGAAGCGATGGGCGACGACGTCGACCGTCCCGAACGACTCCTCGGCATGCGCGAGGCCGGCCTGGAGCTTGCGCGGATCGGATCCGTCGAATTCGACGACGACGCTGGCCGAGCCGTACTCGGAGTTGTGGTCCGGGCCCGTGTTGTGAACGATCGTGATGCTGCCGACCGCAGCCGCGACAGCAACGGTGAGGAGGGCCAGCATCAGGATCTGCTGTCGCCACTCGCGGCGGAACAGGCGAAGCGCCCAACGGATCACCGCGCGGCGCGCGGCGACGCCCCCGCCCTTGGCTCCGGTCAGCGCGGGTGGATGTGCGACGGCACTCATCGCCGATCACCTGCCGCGAGCAGCGACTCCGGGCCCGGCGGCGCAGTTGTCTGGTCGACGACGTGACCGTCGCGGAGGAAGACGACGCGGTCGGCCCAGGAGGCCAGCTGCGCCTCGTGGGTGACGACGACACCGGCGACACCACGGTGAGTGGCGGCCCGCAGCAGGCGCATCACACCCTCGCCGTTCACGGAGTCGAGCGCGCCGGTGGGCTCGTCGGCCAGCAGCAGGTCGCGCTCGCCGACGATCGCACGTGCGATCGCGACCCGCTGGCGCTCGCCCCCCGAGAGCTCGTCCGGGTAACGATCGGCGTGCTCAGCCACATCGAGCTCCTCGAGCGCTTCCAGCCCGGTCGTCCGCGCCGCTCTCGAGCGGATGCCGTCGAGCTCGAGGGGCAGCGTGACGTTCTCGAGCGCGGTCAACCCCGGAAGCAGGTTGAAGTCCTGGAAGACGTAGCCGATCGACCGGCGTCGCATCCTCGCCCGATCCGAGCGCGAGACGGTCGCGAGGTCGACGCCGTCGACGAGAACCTCGCCGCTCGTCGGCTCCTCGAGGCTGCCGGCGATGGTCAGGAGCGTGCTCTTACCCGAGCCGCTCGGCCCCATGACCGCGACCAGCTCGCCGGGCTCGACCGAGAGGTCGACGTCGCGGAGCGCGCGCACCTCGGTCGGCCCGGAGCCGTAGGTCTTCGATACGTGTCGGAGTTCGAGTGCGTTGGTCATTGCGAGACCTCCCTCGTGCGGGGTGATTCAAGGGGAACGTCGACCGGTGCCACCAGCGCGGCGGAGGGCAGTTGCTTCAAGCGAACGTCCGCGGCATCGAGCCACCGGACGATCCCTTCCAGCCGGAAGAGCTGGGCGTCGGCGACGAGCGCCAGCGCCACATCATCTTGGCCGGCGGCGGCTTTGACCCGGGTGTAGCGCTGCATGACCTCGATCACGTGCCGGCGGTGCACCTGCAGGAGCTCGTGGATGTCGGTCCCGGGGACCTGCAGGCCGACTAGCACCTTGATGACGAGTTCGTCGCGAGGCGGCGGCACGAGCTCGGGCGGGGTTCGAAGCCAGTCGGCCAGCTCGCGGGCGCCGGCGGACGTGATCCGGAACCGCTTCTGCGATCGCTCCTGTTCCCCGTCGTCCGTTTCCACCAGACCATCGCGCTCGAGCCGCTGAAGGGTCGTGTAGACCTGGCCGACGTTCAGAGGCCAGACCTCGCCCGTCCGCGACTCGAACTCGTTCTGCAGCCGCAGGCCGTACTTCGGCTCTTCGCTCAGCAGGGCAAGGAGTGCGTGCGGGACGCTCATGAACAGCTCCTCGAGACAAACATACTGAGTATGTATACCAGGTATAGTCGCTGGGCGCAAGTCCCGGCTCACACCTGCGCGTCGGCGGCCGCAGAGTCAACGTAAACGGTGAGCCGTGGGGAGCTCCGCGCAGGGGCCGACCGAGTCAGTCACCGACGGAAGCGCCAGCGGGTCGCACCTCGCCTTTCCCCTGTGGGAGCCGCTCGCTGAGACTCTTATCCTTCTCTTAACGACGACTCATCGCTCTCCCATCTCCCGCCTCTAGCGTGGTGGCCACGAAAGGAGGGCCAGACCATGAATCGCTTCACCAACCGCAAGGTCGCCGTCATCGCCGCACTTGTCCTCGGACTCGGCGCGGTCGGTGGCGGTACCGCGCTCGCCGCCGCCGGCGGAGACGACGATGCCACCGACACCCCGATCACCGGCTCGGCGCTCGAGCGGGCCAAGGCCGCGGCGCTCGCCCACCGTGTGGAGCCCTATCGAGCCGTCAGGTTCAGAGCGCACGCGCGAGAGCGTCGGAAATGGACGATTCGCCGGAAGGTTCGTCTGAGTGCAGTCACTCGCAGGTCGGGCCTCAGCGCCTGGCGGCCCGGATCGCCTGCGTCGCTGGCGCATCGGCGATCCCTCCGGAGCGCAAGTCGACGAGGTTCGCCGCGTCCGCGACGACATCGATCGCCGGGTGGAAGCACTGATCGCCGAGCTCGGAGGAGACGACGTCTAGGCCGACAGACGAGGCGGGCAACGCCGGCTCAGCGCCGTGTCCGGGAACATGTGACTGAGTGCCGGCCGTAGCGGGTCGATATTGGGCCAGCGAGGGAGCCGGGCAGTCACGGTGCCGGCACCCGACCGGCTCTTTGGCGGCACGGCCGCTGCGCCAATGATTGCACAGTCACAACGTTCATCAGTTGCGCCGAATAGCTCGAAGCCAGATCATCTCGGCGTGCGCGTGATCGTTGTCGGGGGAGGGATCGCCGGCCTGAGCGCAGCGATCGGCTTGCGCCGAAGCGGGAATGAGGTGATCGTGCTCGAGCGGGCGCCGCGCATCGACCCGGTCGGCGCCGGCCTCACCCTGTTCGCGAACGCGATGAGCGCGCTCGATCGGCTCGGGATGCGAGACGTAGTCGCGGCTCGGGGCGCACCGGCGAAGCGGAGCGCCATCCTTACCTGGCAGGGCCGCGAGCTTGCCCAGATCCCCCGGGATCTGCTCAAGGGCACGATCGCCATCCATCGAGCCGATCTGCAACGCGAGCTCGCAACCGCCGCCGGGGAAGTGCGCCTCGGAGCGGAGATCACCGCCGTCGATCAGCACGACGACGGAGTCGTCGCCAGAGGCGCCGACGGAAGTGAGGAGCGGGGCGATCTTCTCGTCGGCGCTGATGGGCTGAGCTCGGTCGTGCGTCGCGCGGTTGCCGACTGGCCGATCCGCTACGCCGGGTACACGGCCTGGCGCGGGGTCTCCCCCGTGCCGGTGGAGCCCGGCCGCCTCACAGAGTCATGGGGCGTCGGCGAGCGTTTCGGACTCGTCCATATCGGGCGCGGACGCACGTACTGGTTCGCGACGAAGAACGCTCCGGAAGGCGAGCCTGATGAGCCGGAAGGGAAGAAGGCGGAGATCCTGCGGCGCTTCTCCGGCTGGCACGAGCCGATCGCTGCAATCGCCGAGTCGGCCGACGAGGGCGCGATTCTCCGGAACGACGTTTACTACCTCGAGCCGCTTCCGCGCTGGAGCGAGGGCCGCGTCGTCCTGGTCGGCGACGCCGCACACGCGACGACCCCGGGCATCGGCCAGGGCGCGGCCCAGGCGATCGAGGATGCCGTCGTGCTCGCCGACCGGCTCGCACCCGGCGGCGACCTCGCGACCGCGCTCGGCGAGTACGAGACGATCCGGCGGCCGCGGGCCGAGGCGGTGCTCAAGCTGTCCCGTCGTGCCGACAAGGCCGCCCAGCTCGCGAGCCCACTCGGCTGGCGATTCAGAAACGCCATCGTCCGCCGGCTGCCCGAATGGGCTCAGCGCCGCCAGCTGGAGCCGCTCGTTCGCTACGAGCTGTAACGCCAAGCCGAAGGTCGGCTGACGGTCGTTCCGTCTGCGCCTACCGGGTTGTCGGATCGGAGCCGCTGGCCTCACCCACCTCGGCTGGAAAACCTCGGCATCGTCGGCGGCAACACCTGCGCTCGTCCTCGGTGACCCGTTCCTGCCTCCGCTCCTCACATGATCGTCTTCCACCGAAAGTACCCGCGCTGGTGGTACGACTGAAACGTCGAGTTGCTTCGCTTCGCGAACCGGATTGGCGTCTACCCGGCGTTGATGGACGACCGGTATCCGTCGACCGACGAGCGCCGATCGGTCTCGCTCTAGGTTCGCTACCCGGATGCGAAGCAAGGGCTGAACCGCTGGCTCCCCCTCGTCAAGTGGCTGCTCGCGATCCCGCACTACATCGGGCTCGTCTTCCTCCACATCGGCGCGGCCGCGGCGGTAGTCCTCGCGCGGTTCGCGATTCTCTTCACGGGCCCACTACCCACGAGGCCGGCGACAGCGATCACTGTCTCGACTCGGGTCGGGTCCACGCTAGACGTCTACCTGCACCAGGCGGCCCCGGTCGACCACGATGCGAAAGGTGGCGGAGGGTCCGAGCGAGGGCGACAGCAGCAGCCTGAGCGCGATCCGGCTGGGGTATCTGCCGCCCGGATGGGCGAGCGTCAGCGTGCGGACCCCATAGGGGCGCGTGACCGTGTTCCAGAACCAGCCCGAGCGCTGACCGACGGTAACCACCCGGCCGAGGCGGTCCCATGAGCTTCCGGAGCGCCTGAACGCTGCGATCCTGACGGTGGCCGTGTCCGGTGCGGAGCCGCCCTCAGGCGCGCGAATCGCCGTCACCTGGACGCGGAACCCGTTCGAGACCGCCGTTCCGATCACCGCTGCTCTGTCGCGGTCGCTGCCGTCTCCACGCTGGCCTGCCCCTGGAACGCGAGCACAAGCGCGATGCCGGCGGCGAGCGCGAGCGGAACGAGAAGCCGTACGCGGCCGCCTGTCAACCGTGTCGTCATGAGCGAGTCGTTCCTGTCGTTCCTTCTTGCTTGCGAGGCTTTAGACAGTGGCGGGCCGTGATTCCTTCACGGCGAACAGACGGTCGGCGAGCCCGACCGCAACTACACGACTTGCTCGCCGGCCGGCAGCGGTAGTGGCAGGTGAAGAAGCGGCGGACGCACGCCCGTCGTCCCTCAGCGCCCGGCGTTGCTCGGATGGCGTGGCCGTAACCATGGCGCGAGCAGACGCTGGATGGCGGGGATCAGCAGGAAGACCATCAGCGGCACCAACACGGCCGTGAGCGCAAGTGTGCGCAGCGGCAAGAGGCCAGCTCGCGATCCGCGGTCCGGCTAGCCAGAGGAGGAACGTGATCGACGGATAGATGGCGAGCCAGATCAATACCGCCGTCTTCCAACGGGGCGGCATGGCCGGCGCGCCGCGCGGCGCAGTTGGGCGCTCTTCGACGGTGCTCGTCATTGGCCGAGCGCCTGGATCACGAGGCACGCCGCAGCAGCGCCTGAGTACTGCTGCTGGCCCGTGATCAGGAGGCCGTCGCGGACTGCGTGCGACTTGAAACGCGAGGCGACGATGAAGTTGGTGTTGTCGAGCTTGCTTGCTTCGTCTTCGATCCAGAACGGCTGGATTTTCTGCCCCACGAACTCGTCTGCGAACCGCTCCTCCGAGTTGGCGAACCCGGTCCACGTCTTCCCTTCGACGAGCAGCCTGCCGTCGGAGAGACGCGTCTCGAGAAGCGCGCACGTGGCGTGGCAGATGACGGCGAGCGGCTTTCCCGCCTCGTAGAAGTCGCGGAGCAGTCCGTACACGGCCTCGTCGCCGTGGAATGTGTACATCGGCCCCTGCCCCCCGATCGCCAACAGCGCGTCGTAGTCGTCGACACGTACGGCTCCGAGTGGTTTCGACTCCTCGACGAGCCTCACGTGCTCGGGCGAGTTGATGAAGCCGAGCGAGATCAGGTCGTCGGCCGAGTAACCGCTGTTGTCGCGCGGATCCGACCAGGCGTCAGCCTTGAGTGGGCCGCCGTCCGGGCTGGCGACGTCGACCTGGTAGCCGTGCTCGACGAACTCCCAGTACGGATGGGTGAGCTCCGACCACCAGAATCCGATCGGCCAGCCCGTCTGCTCGGACACAGCCGGGTTCGAAGCAAGGACGAGGATGCGCTTGGGGTTGTCTGGATTCAAGATGTCGATCGTTCCGGACATTTCGTAGCTCCTTTCGTCTACGCGGCCTTGCCGGAGTCCAGCCAGCGCTTGAACACCTCGACCCGCTCTTCGGGCCAGGCCCCGTCGCAGGGCATCGTCCCGGCCTGGAGGCGATCGAGAATCGCGTCCGCGTGCTCGCCGACGTCGTCGTGCGACCAGAGGTCGAACGCGAAGCGCATCGACTGCCGGTCACGCTCGCGGAACAGCGGCTTGACGTGCCGCTCGAAGCTGACGGGCTCGTCGGGGCCGGGAAGGTCGACCGGTTTCTCAGGCTCCTCGGCGGCCAGGGCGGAGACCCGCCTGCTCGGCGTCGCGTCGCAGACCCACCACCAGCGCGGCACCGGCATGTGCGGCGGCGGATGGGCGCCGGGCTGGGAGTTCTCGAGCCCGATCCGCGAGCCCCATTCCAGGTAGGCGACGAAGGCGGCGCGCCACTCGGGGTCGGCGGGGAGCATTGCGTCGTCGGCGGACTTGGAGAGCAGCTCGACCCAACGGGCGCGCTGCTCTTCGCGAAGCGATTTGCCCAGGTGCTGGGAGACCATCCGTTCGTAGCCGCCGTAGGTTTCGCTGTAAGCCTTCGGCCCTCCGAACACCTCACCCAGCCAGGCGGCGACGCGCTCGGGGTGGTCGGGGGACATGTTCGCGAACAGCGGAGACAGAAGGGGATCCTGCGGCACGTACTTTCCGTAGAAGATCCTCGTCATCCGGGTCAGCGCGGGGAAGCCGCCCGCCCACTCGAACAGCGTCGGCTCCTGCTCCGGGTCGGGAACGGGATCGCGGAAGCCGATCTGCCAGTGCCTGCCGCTGCAGAACGGCTTGTTCCGCGAGTGGCCACAGCGACAGAGGCTGTAGTGCTCCAGCGAGGCGCCCTCGTTCCGCCGCTCCGGGTTGCCATCGGCATCCTCGAGCGGGAGCCCGCCGGTGACCCGGTAGGGGCCGTCCTTGGAGACCTCGATCGCCTGCTCGCGCTCCTGGTCGACCTGCTCGCGCGCCTCGTGGCCGCCCAAGGCGAAGCTCAGCGCGCCCGAGGGGCACGCCCGTACGGCAGCGATGATCTCGTCCATGCGACCGCCGCTCGGGCGCGACGAACGACTCCTGATCGGGCCGAAACGCGGTCCGAAGCCGGTCCGAGCAGAAGCCCGAATGGGCGCACGTGCCGCGGTTGTCGAAGATCGTTACCTGCTGCCCGACGTAGGTGTCGCGCTGGTCGTGCACGCGGTCCGGGTCCTTCTCGTCCGTGAACCCGACCTCGGCGTGCGCCCCGTCACAGAACGGCTTGAGCGCCGAGGCCCCGCAGCGGCAGAGCGCCATCTGCGGCAACGACGGCAGCGGCACGCCCAGCCAGCTCACGAGCCGCTCGGTGTTGGTCACGAGGTATGGACCGTTGTGGGCGGCCCGGACCGCGCCCGGGAGCTCGGCCTGGATCGCCCGCAGCTCGGCCAGCCGACTTCGGGCGGACTCCGGGTCGGCGGCAAGCGCAAAGCGGTAGGCGAGATCCTGCAACGCCGCGGTCGCTTCCAGCAGCTCGTTGGAAGCCCCGGGCTCCGTCCGCAGCACGGTGGCTTCCCTCGCCAACTCCCACAGACGGTCTCGCGGCGAACGCGCAGGTTCCCCGTCGTCACGGCCCGTGGGTGCCCGTGCCCGCTCGGTGCCCCCCTCGGCGCCCGCCTGGGGCACGGCCGAGGCCCGCTCCAGCGGCCCAATCACCGACCGACGCAGGCGCGCCGCCGCGTCCCCAAGCAGATCCCCATCCGCTTCCGCCTGGCCTGCCACCCCGCCTGCGAGGTCGCCGGCAAGCGCCCTCACGGCGACCACGATCTCCTCGAGACGGCGAGAGACCGGACGGCTGTCAGCCCCCATGGTGATCGGCCTCCTCTCCGGCTGCTCGTTGATCCCGGTCACGCCGCCCCTGCCGCCCCTTGGCGAACGTGCGGATCTCGCTCGGATGGGCGAAGTCGATCAGATTGCACATCCATCTCCGTTTCTCCCTTACTCCGGGATTGAGCCGCAGGTCAGGTTCACGACGGTGGCCGTCATCGCACTGGCCTGGTTGGATGCCATGAATGCCGCCACGTTCGCTACCTCGGCCAGCGTCGGCAGCCGTTGGAGCAGCGTCCTGCCTTCGAGAAGGTCGTGGAACTCCTTCAGATCCGCGAACTGCTTCGATTCCTCTGGGTACTCGCGCCAGCTCTCTGGGATCCCTTCGGCCCGGAGGCAAACGACTCGAATGCCGCGCGGTCCAAACTCGCCCGCCAGATTCATCGTGAGCGCCTCGATTGCCGAACATGCGATGCCGAAGCCCCCCATCAGCGGTGGCCCCATTACCGGGTCGGCAATCCGGACTCCCGAGGCCGAGAGCGTGAGGATCACGCCCGCTCCTCGGTCGAGCATGTGCCGCGCCGCCGCCCTCGCAGTCAGGAGGTGGGTGGTCGTGCCGACAAGGATCGGACGGCTGTAGTCCTCGAGCGGCATCTCGAGGAGCGGCGTGCCCTGAACGTCACCGAGCGAGATCGCATTGAAGGAGACGTCGATGCTCCCGGCCCGGCCGGCCACGCTGTTTGCGTGCTCATCGACGGCTTGCTCGTCGAGTGCGTCGACCTCGGCGGTCTCGGCGGTTCCTCCCGCGGCGCTGATCTCGGCGGCCACGCCCTCGAGTGTCGTGAGCGTCCGTCCGGCGAGGAAGACGGTCGCGCCCTCCCGGGCAAACGCACGGGCGACCGCAGCCCCGATCTTGCCACCGGCGCCGTAGACGAGCGCGTTCTTGTTCTCGAGCAACATCGCGAACCTCCTCTCAGGCCGGGTCGAGCACGAAGGCGGTCAGGGGGTCCATCGCTCAGCTGTCGGCCGCCGTCCGCATGAGTCCAGATTGCTGAGCGACCGGCTCGATGCTCAGCTCCATGAGAAACTGCAGCTCGTCGGTCGGCTCGTACTCCTTCATCCGAGCGACGACGGCCGCCTTCGCCTGCTCCGGTTCCGCCCAGTCGGCTTCGCCGACGGCGGCGACGAATGTCTCGAGGTAGCCGCGTTGCCAGTCCCACATCTCGCCTCCGACGGGTCCGCCGTGACCGATGTAGAAGACGGCGTCGCTTCGAAAGCGCGAGCGCAGCTTTTCGATGTTCGCCAGCCATTGCTCGTAGAACCCGTCACCGAGGAAGCAGTGCCTGTGGTCGTAGATCTGGTCGCCGAGGAAGACGATCCGCTCGTCCGTGCCGAGGATCCACGGGCTGTCATGGGGCGACTCGCTCGGCCCGAGATCGACGACGGTGAACTGGACGCCATCGAACGTCACGCTCTCGCCGTCCCGGATCGGCGTGTTCGGGAAGACCCGATTGGCGGGCCAGTCTTCTCCGAACATGGGACCGATGATCTGATCCTTGAGCGCATCGTCGGCGGCGATGGTGTCAATGACGCCCTGCGGGGCGTAGATGGGAACATCCGCGCCGGCGACGATCTCGCCGAGTCCCGCGTAGTGGTCGGGATGCGAATGCGTCACGAGCGCGGCCAGGAGCGGCTTCCCAAGCCGCTCGATCCCGGCGCGCATCTCCCTGGCCGCTGAGACCTGAAGCAGCCCGTCAACGGCAACGACGCCCGACGCGGTCTCGACAAGCCAGGCATTGACGAATGCGCCTTCGGCCTTGGCCGGGAAGCGATGGATGGTCGGATGTGGAGACATGTCAGCTCCTCTCAGCTGAAGGCCTTCTCGACGCCCCGGTGCCGATCACTCCGACCGTCGGGTCGCTCGCTCGTGTACTCGTCGTGCCGGCGGATCCAGAGCTGCCACGCCTCACCCTCGTCGCGGCCCTTCGGTGCGTGGTCGAGGATCGGGTAGTAGCCCATGACAAACTCCAATCCCCGCCACGTCGTCGAGTAGGTGTGGTAGACGGTCCCGTCGTCCTTGACGAAGCTGCTGAATCCGGGGCTCTCGGTCAGGTAACCAGCGGCGTCGGTGCCTGTCGCCCTGGCGTTCTGCTCGACGATCGGCGGAAGGCCCGTCCCCGTTACTGACTTCGAGCCCTGGCGCTCGAGCCCGGTCGCCCTCATCTGCGCCACGGCCTCGCGGGCTTGCTCCTCGGTGTACGAGAAGCCGAGGTCGAAGTTGAACTCGGTGTGCGCGGCCGAGACCCAGGGGATGCTCCAGCCCATGCGGCGCTTGTATGCCTGCAGCTTCTCGAGCGGCGCTTGTGAGACGAGGAGCATCGTCACGTCCCGCGCGTGCAGATGCGGGACCACGCCGTCGATCGAGTCGGCAATTGACGAATTCACCGGGCAGCCGGCCGTGTAGCTCGGGCCGAACATGAAGTGGTAGAAGAGCAGCTGGGATCGCCCGTCGAAGAGCTCGCCGAGCGTTTGTTCGCCGTCGTCCGTGTCGAAGCGGTACTCCTTCTCCACCGGGACCCAGGGCAGCTCGCGTCGCTGCCGCGCGAGCTCGTCGCCGAGCCTGGTGTGCTCCTTTTCGCGAACGAGAAGCTGCTCACGCGCGGCGAGCCATTCCTCGCGGGTTCCAATCGTGTGATCACAGTCATTTGCGGTCTCCTTTCTGTTTTGTCGCGACATTGCGCAAGATCCGCGCCACTTCGTGGGGGGCCTCTAGTGCGGTGAAGTGCCCGGTGTCGCGCAGCTCGATGTAACGCGCGCCGGGAACCGACTCGATGTTCGCCTGCCGATCCGAGGGCCGCGACCAGTCGTGTTCGCCGTAGACAAGAGTGACGGGGACGTCGATGCGCGCATACCGTTCGCGGGCCGCGATCAGGCTGTTCAGGCTGAGGTAGATCGCCCGGGCCACCGCTGGGTATCCGGGGCGCCGACCGACCCGACGGAGCTCATCGAGGTAGTGGTCGGGGAGACGACGAGGGTCCTGCAGTCCGCCTCGCATCACACCCCTGAGGATTTGCTTGTTCTCGAGGCGCGCCACGATCGGGCCTACCACCGGCGCCTCGATGCTTCCCACCACAACGCGCGCGAACGGACTGGCCCGTTTGAGGCCACCGGCGAAGTCGTAGGTGTTTATGGCGACGATTCGGCGCACGCGCTCGCCGAGGTCGATGGACGCGGTCAGGGCGATTGTCGCGCCAATGGACTCACCCGCCAGCGTGACGTCCGAAAGGTCGAGCTCCCGGACGACCCGGACGATCGCGGCGCGCAGCGCCGGCTCCTCGTAGCGGGCGCCGGGGACGATGTCCGACCAGCCCATGCCTGGGAAGTCGACCGCGTAGACGGTGAACGCGTCCGTGATCTGCGGGATGACGAGCTGGAAGTGGTCGAGCTGCGTGCGCACCGTGTGCATCAAGATCAAGGGTGGGCCCGTGCCGACGCACAGGAAGCGGACGCGCGCGCCGCCGCTCAGCACGACGTAGTCGATCTCCCCGCGCTTGCACCAGGTCTCCGTATAGACGTGGGCCGCCTCGTGCTCGTCTCCCATGCCGGCCAACTCGCTGACCTCGTTTGTCGCGGTCATGTGATCGCTTCAGGGACCGCCCACAGGCGCGGTGTTGTCGTGAGGCGCGAAGACGGGCTCATCTCTTCGCAGACACTGAACTCCACCCACGCGCCTCGCGTCGGGGCCAACCCCAAACGCGCCCCTAATCTGTCGGATGGGCGCCCGGGGCGGCGTCGCCGCTCACGGCAGCTTCTGCAGCCCAGCGCCGGTGAGCACGTATTCGGGGGCAGTGGTCGCCGGGTCTGCTCGTACCAGATCCACGAGGGCGGACCCGGCGATGTCGGGGGTCAGAAGCTCGCCCAGCTGCTGCAGGTATGCCTCTTCGGTCTGGCCGTCGCGGGCCGCGTACGCCCGAACGCCTCGCCGGCCTACGTCTCCGAATGGAGTCATCCTGGGCAGCACGGCCGTGACGGTGATGTCCAGCCCGGCACGGCGCGATTCATCCTGGGCGTATGCCGCGATGAACCGCTGGGTGGCCTTCGACCCGGCGTACCCTCCGCTGGCCGGTGATCCGTTGAGGGCGGCGCCGCTGCTCACTACCACCACCCTGCTGCCAGGCGGCAGCGGCTTCAGCAACGCCTCGCGCAGCCAGGTGAACGCGATCTTGACGTCGGTATGCCAGTTGACGGAGAACGTCTCCCACGTCTGGTCCTGGAGCGGACGCATCACGGGGTTGGCGCCGGCGACCAGGATGAGAACCTCCGGTTCATATTGGTCCAGCAGGCTCCAGGCAACCGTCTCGTCGGCCGCATCCGCGACCTCGGTCCGAATGTTCGCGCTGGTCGAGGCGAGCTCGGCGAGCGCCTGGCCGCTCCGGGCGACCGCGACCACCGAAGCATCAGCCTCGGCGAAGGCGCGAGCGATCCCACGCCCCAGGCCCCGGCTAGCGCCAATGACGACAGTTGTTCTGCCCGTCAACGCACTCATGATCGTCCTCCTAAGCAAAGCATCGGTCGCTTAGCCGCTAGTCGTCCAGGCTCCCCATGGACAAGTTGACGGTCGTTCCCGTCATCCCGCTCGCCTTCTCGGAAGCCATGAAGACCGCCGTGTTTGCCAGCTCCGCGAGCGTCGAAAGCCGTCGCGGGTGGGTCCTGCTCGCGCCCAACTCTTGGAACTGTTCCAAGGTCATTCCTGATGCCTTGGCGCGTGGCTCGAAGGCTTCCTTGAGCGAGTCAGTCTCCGGGATGCCCTGCGGTCGCAGACCGACCACCCGAATGCCGTGAGGTGCGAGCTCCGCGGATAGCTCTCGAGTGAGTGCCTCCTTGGCGGCCATCGCCGGACCGAAGCCTCCCGCCGTTGGGAAGCCCGTCCGCGATTGGAGGGTGGTGACGGTCATGATCACCCCCGACCTGTTCGGAACCATCCGCCGGGCGGCCAGGCGTGCGGTCAGGAAGTACGACCTCGTGTAGGTCGTGATCGGCAGGGAGAACTGCTCGACCTCCAGCTCGACCAGAGGCACACCCAGAAGCTTCGTACCCGGGATCCCGACCGCGTCGAACGAGATGTCGAGGCGGCGCGCCTTGTCGATCACGGACTGGAGGTGCTCGTCCACGGCCTGCTCGTCGAGAGCGTCGACCGCCGCCGCTTCGGCGGATCCGCCGGCGGAATCGACTTCCTCGGCGACCGCTTCGACCGGCGCCAGCTGGCGCCCGGTGAGAAAGAGCTTGGCGCCCTCGTTCGCAAAGGCGCGTGCGACACCCCCGCCGACCGCGCCTCCGGCTCCGTAGATCACGGCAACCTTGTCCGTCAGCATCATCTCTGGTTCCTTTGTGTCGGTGTCATCGTGTGCGCCCTCGAGGTGGATTAGTCCGCAGCCTGTGCGGGCGCGGTCTCGAGCAGTTCCTGCTGGGCTCGGCGCGGCCGGCCGAGCAGGAGGAGCGCCAAGGCGGCACCGATTCCGGCGAGGATGGCAACGGCGAGGAAGGCCGACTGGAAGCCTTCGGTCAGCGCGACGAGCGGGTTGGCGCCGGTGGTCGTGGCGAGGTAGTCCTCGGTGCGCGAGACGGCCACGGTCGTGACGATGGCCACCCCGAGTGCCGCTCCGATCTGGAAGCTGGTGTTGCTGAGGCCGGAGGCGAGCCCCGACTCGTGGTCGGGGACGCCGGCGAGGGCGGCGATCGAGGCCGTGACGAAGGCGAGGCCGACGCCGGGGCCGAAGACGAGCAGCCCGAAGAAGATGTCGCCGAAGTAGCTGCCGCTTACGGAGACCTGTGTGAGGATGAGCGCCCCTCCGCCCATCAGCGCCATGCCCACCGCGGCGACGGGTCGGAAGCCGACCCGGAGGACGAGCGCCTGGCCGAAGATCGACCCGATAGCCGCCATGGCCGGAAAGACGATCGAGGTGAGGCCGAACTTGACCGCGGAGTAGCCGAGCACCTCCTGGGCGTAGAGCGTGAGCGTGAACGAGAGCCCGAATGGGAGCGTGCCGAAGACGAGCATGACGGCGTTTGCCCCCACTATCGTCCGCGAGCGGAAGATGCGAAGCGGCACGAGCGGAGCCCGGTGGCGCGACTCGATCAGCGAGAAGGTTCCGAGCAGGGCGGCCGCGCCGGCGAAGAGGAGGATCGTCTGTGCGCTACCCCAGCCGACTTCGGGCGCCTCGACGAGCGCATAGACGAGCAAGGCAAGGGCACCCGTAATCGTGAGCGCTCCCGCAGGGTCGTAGCTCCGCCTCGCCGTCGCCGCCCGGCTCTCGCGCAGAAGCACGGGCGAGAGCGCGAGCGCGGCGAGACCGACGGGAATGTTGATATAGAAGATCCACTCCCAGCCGGGCCCGTCGACGAGTGGGCCGCCGATCAGCCAGGCGGTCGTGGCGCCGATTCCGCCGAGCGCGCCCCAGATCCCGAGCGCCTTGTTCCGCTCGGAGCCCTCGGGAAAGGTCGTAGTGATGATCGAGAGGGCGCTCGGGGTCATGATCGCCGCACCGATGCCCTGGAAGGCGCGGGCGCCGATCAGCGCCTCGTCCGACCAGGCGAGCCCGCAGAGAAGCGAGGCCACGGTGAAGACGACTATCCCGACCATGAAGACGCGCCGGCGGCCGAGGAGGTCGGCCGCGCGTCCTCCGAGCAGGAGAAGTCCGGCGAAGGTGAGGGCGTAGGCACTCACAACCCACTGCAGCCCCTGTGCCGAGAAGCTGAGCTCCTCCTGGATCGAGGGGAGCGCGACGGCCACGATCGCCGCGTCGAGGATCACCATGAAGAAGGCGCCGCAGAGGAGCGCCAGAGCCCACCAGCGTCGCGGGTCGGGTGCCGTTTGTAGTGCTGGTGCCTGCATCACATCTCCTCTGGAGTCCAGTGCCTGATGTCCTCGCGTCCTGCGGCGAAGCTGCGGTCTCTTCGACTCTGCCTCCCGGCCGAGCCGGTTCGCGTCGGAGGTGACCCCAAACTCGCCCCCAATGTCCTTCCGCGACCCGACCGTGGGGCGGCGAGCGACTAGGCGGGAGCGGACGTCGGGCTCGGTGCGGGAGTCAGGAGAGCCGGGTCGAGCTGCGCGCGGGAGCTGATCTCGAGCTTCCGATAGGCGTGGCTCAGGTGGCACCTCGACCGTCTTGATCGTGACGAAGGGCCAGGTGATCGAGCTCATCGCGCGAGCTCACCCAGCCCAGGCCCAAGGACCGCCGCAGAGGCGCCCTAACTCCGTACCGAGCCCGGCGTTACTTCCGCCTAGTCGCCGGCGGCCCACGCTCAGGCCGCGGAAGAACATTAGGGACGCGTTTGGGGTCACCTCCGACGCGAATCAGCTCGGCCTGGAGGCAGAGTCGTGGCCATGCACGCGTACCAGTGGATCGAAATCGATGGACGAAGGAGTGACCCAGCTCGCCGAAGCCGGGGCGACGGAGGAGCTCCACCACCGCGAGAACGACGGGACACGGAGTGGCTTCTTCGGAGCCGCCACAGCTATCACCCACACGCCCATCCGGCAGCGCAGCTGCGCGTCACGGCGTGAACCCACTCCCAGGAAGAACCACTGCCCGTGACGAACGCACATCAGAATCCTGACGACGTAGCGTCTGTAGAGCATGAGCAACGGCCCGTCCTCAGCAGGAAAGCGAGGGGCCGGCGAGGCGAGCGTGAGGGCGGCGAAACCGAGCGCCGACCTCGAAGGCTGTCTCGAGCAGCACCGGGTGGAGCTCACCTCGTTCTGTGCTCGCATGCTCGCCTCGCGGCTCGAGGCCGAGGACGCCGTCCAGGAGACGCTCCTTCGCGCCTGGCGGAGCTCCGAGAGCTTCGAGGGCCGGGCGTCGTTTCGCTCGTGGCTCTACCGGATCGCGACGAACGTCTGCCTCGACTTGCTGAACGGCAGGCAACGCCGCCCTCGCCCGATCGACCTCAGACCTGCACAGGCCCGGGAGGCGGCGAGCTTCGGCCTCCGGCTCACAGGGACACGATTCGAGCCCGTCCCGGACACTCTCGCGCCGGACCCGGCCGAGGTGGCGGTGGCCCGGGAGACGATTCGCCTTGCGTTCATGGCCGCCCTCCAGTACCTCCCGGCCCGGCAGCGGGCGGTGCTTGTCCTCTGTGAGGTGCTGCGCTGGGAGGCGACCGAGGCCGCGGAGCTCCTGGATACGACCGTGGGATCCGTGAACAGCGCGCTTCAGCGGGCACGCGCGACGCTCGCGGCGAGCGGAATGCGCTCGACCGACCCGCCAGCGGAAATGGACGACGAGCAACGCGGGCTCCTCGCGCGCTACCTCCAGGCGTTCGAGGCGTACGACATCGATGCCTTCACGTCGCTCATCAGGGAGGACGCAACGCAGTCGAGGCCCTCGCACGAACGCCGGGCGCGCGTGCGGAAGGAGCGGTTGAGCGCCGTTTACGAATCGGCACCAGCACGGAGCGCTGTTGCGACGGGGAGCTGCTAATGAGCGGCGTCGTTCGCTAAGACCGCGCCCGGCATCTCATAGGCGGCTTGCGGACGGAAGCGACTGGTGGAAGCGAAAGATGCCGTCCGGGTCGTAGCGTGCCTTGACGCGCGTGAGGCGTTCGTAGTTGGCGCCGTGATACGCGCGTGCCCAATCGGGGAGGTCGGGGTCGGGGAAGTTGGGGAAGACGCCGCCAGAGCCATGCGGATGGACGATCGCCCACGACCGTGCCAGCCACTCGCGGGCACCATCTCGTGCTCTCGCCGAAGCAGACGCGTCGAGAACGACGGCGTGCTTGAGCAGGAAACGCTCGCTGCGGTGGGGGAACGCGGTCGCTTCCACGCGAGTGCGGTTATACGCGCCACCCCAGGGCGTGAAGTCGAGCTCGCGCGCGCGACCCGGCTCTTGGCCCGCTGCGAAGGCATCGACCAGTGACGCGATCGCGTCGGGGGGTAGCGGCCGGCGGAAGAACTCCGATCTACTGAGCATCACGCTCGGTCGCGACGGCTCGACCTGCGACGCGACGCCCTGATGCTCCGCGCCTGGCGCGTGCTCGGCGAGGAACCGCTTGGCGGCTCTGTGAGACTCTTGCCGAAGCGTCGTCGAGGCCGGCTCGGACCCGAGACGAACGATTAGCTGGTCGAGAGCGTCGGCGGTCTCCGTCTCGCTGCCAAGCATCGCGCCGAAGAGCGTGACGACCGGGTCTTCGTCATTGCCGGGCGCATTGACGAGCAGGCTCGCCGCGAGCTCGTCCGGCGCGTCGGGCGCCCAGGCTTGCCAGACCTTGATTGCCGCTGCTGCGCGCACGTACGGCCAGGTCAGCTTGAAACAGGTGAGATCGTCGGCCGGAACCGTCCTGAACGCGAAGCTCGTAACCACACCGAAGTGCCCGCCGCCGGCGCCACGCAGAGCCCAGAAGAGATCCGCGTCTCGGTGCTCGTCGCAGTCGACGACGCGACCGTCGGCCAAGACGACCTGCGCCCCGACGAGCTGGTCGGAGGTGAGCCCGTACCTGCGGCCGAGGACTCCGAGCCCGCCGCCGAGCGTCAGCCCCGCGATCCCGACCGACGGGCAGGCCCCGCCGGCGATCGTGAGGCCGAGCTTGTCGAGCTGCTCGTAGACGTCACCGAGCAGCGCCCCAGCGCCCACTGTGGCGATGCCGGCGTTGACGGACACGGAGCTCATCCGACCGAGTTCGATCAGGACTCCGCGGGTCGACGAGCGACCGGCGAAGCAGTGCCCGCCGCCCCGCGCGGCCGTTTCCGCGCCGACGTCGCCGTGCGAACCTGATCGTCTCGGCCACGTCTTGCGGCGTCTCGCAGAGGACGACCGCCGCCGGCCGTACGTCCTCGTATTGCGCCCAAGCGGGCTTGCGCACGAGCTCGTAGTCGGGCGAGCCGGGAAGGACGACGCTCCCCTCGATCGCGGCCTCGAATGCGGCGAGCCCAGGGAGGCCGCCGGGCAGTGCCGCCTGGTGCTCCTCCGAAGTGCTCAACGCTCGAGCTCTCCGATCACTCGGTCGAGCCCGTCGAACGCGAAGCAGGCGAAGTCGAGCTGGATCCGCTGCTCGAGGACTCGCGCGCGGCGGCGCCGGTTGAGCCCGCTCCCTCGAGCTGGAGCCGCGGAAGCCATTCGAGCCGGCGCGGCAGGTACCAGTTCCGGTCGCCGAGCAGCTTCATCGCGCTCGGGAGGAGCACGGAGCGGATGATCGTGGCGTCGATCAGGAGTGCGATCGCGACGCCGAAGCCCATCTGCTGGAACATGATCAGGTCGCCGCGGGCGAAGCCGGAGAAGACGGCGACGATGATCAGCGCGGCGCCGGTGATGATGCGCGCGGTCGAGCCGACGCCGAAGGTGACCGCGTCGGTCGTGTCCCCCGACTGGTCGTAACGCTCTCTGATCCGACTGAGCAGGAACACCTGGTAGTCCATCGAGAGGCCGAACAGCACGGAGAAGAGGAAGAGCGGCACCCAGGCTTCGATCGCGTCCGTCTGCTGGAAGCCGAGCAGGTCGGCGCCGACGCCTTCCTGGAAGACGAGCACGAGCAGCCCATAGGCGGCGCCGACGGAGAGCAGGTTGAGACCGACAGCCGTCCCCGCGACCACGACCGAGCGGAAGACGACGGTCAACAGCACGAAGGTGAGGAGGAGCACGAAGGCGATCACCCATGGGGCAGGGTCGATCACGGAGTCGAAGTAGTCGATGTTCTCCGAGCTCTGCCCGCCGACGAGCACCTCCGCGTCGGTGCCGGCGAACCTTTCCGGGATGAGCTCCGAGCGAAGGTCGCGCACGGCGTCGGTTGCCTGCGTCGAGGAGGGGTCGCCGGCGATGGGGACGGAGAGGAGCGCGACCTCGCCGTCGGCGGAACGAACGAGCTCGCCCTCGCCGAAGCGTGGATCGGCCGCGAGGCTCCGCCGCAGCTGTACAAGTGCCGCCGGGACGCCGGTGGCGGAGGCGTTCGAGACGACGATCTCGGCGGGATCGGTGGTCGTGCCGGGGAAGGCGCGCTCGAGCGCGAGGTAGCCCTGCTTGGAGGCGAAGCGGTCGGGCAGCACGGAGACGCCGCTCGTGCCGGTGTCAATCCGGAACACGGGCAGGGCGAGCGCCAGGAGCAGACCCACCGAGAGGGCCAGGCTCAACCCCGGACGGCGCAGGACACGGCGAACGATCGCGCCCCAGAAGCGACCCTCCGAGTTGGAGGTCTGCAGGGACCCGCGTCCCACAACCGGGATACGGAGCGCGTTGACCTTGTCCCCGAGCAGGCCGAGCACGGCCGGAAGCAGCGTCAGGGCCGCGACCACCGAGACGATCCCGACCAGGATTGCCCCGACCGCAAGGCTGCGCATGATCGAGTTCGGCACGAGCAGCATCCCGAACATGGCAATGACGAACACGCTGCCCGAGAAGAGCACCGCCCGGCTCGCGGTCGCCCCCGCCGCCTCGATCGCGGTGAGCTCGCCCTTCTCCCGTCCCCGCTCCTCGCGATACCGCGAGACGACGAAGAGCGAGTAGTCGATCCCGAGCGCGAGCCCCATCCCCGTCAGCATGTTCACGACGAACACCGAGAGCTCGAACTGCTGTGAGAGGAGCGCCGTCAGCCCGAGCGCGACGACGATCGAGACCATTGCCATCAGCAGTGGCACGAGCCCGGCGACTACCGCGCCGAAAACGAGCAGCAGGACGATCAGCGCCGCGGGCAACCCGAACTTGAGCTCCCCGTTCTCCAGGTCCTCTTGCGAGAGCAGGTCGAAGTCGTGGTCGAGCGTCTCCTGCCCCGTTACCGAGACGACGAACGCGCCAACCGCGAGCGCCTCCACTTTCTCGACCAGCTTCTCTGTCTCATCGTCGTCGTCTTCGAGTGCGACCGGAATCATCGTCGCGTGGCGATCCTCTGAGACGAGCCCGCCGTCCGAGTCGTCGAGGTACGTGCGAGCGCGGCCGAGCGCCGTGATTTCGGCGTCGTCGACGAAGTCGCGCACGAACGCCTCGAACCGCGCCGAGTCCACCTCGTACACGTCCGAGCGGATGATCACGACATCTGTCACCGCCGTCCCGGGACGCGGCGGGAACGCCGCCAGCCGAACCTCATCAGCGCGCTGCGACTCAGGATCGTTCGTCGGAGCGCCCTCCGTCGTAAGGCTGAGGAACATCGCGATCGCGATGATCGCGAGGATGGCGACGGTGACCCACGCACCGACGACCGGCCAGGGATGGCGTGCGCTGGAGGCGGCGAGCGGTCCGGTCGAGAGCCTCATGATCCGGCTCCGCCTACGGAGTCGCCGACATCGGTTGAGCGAGGTGCGGCGAGACTGCGGCCAGCGATCATCTCGTCGT
The DNA here is from genome assembly GCA_963839745.1 of uncultured Actinomycetes bacterium. Lineage (GTDB taxonomy): Bacteria > Actinomycetota > Thermoleophilia > Gaiellales > Gaiellaceae > JAIBJN01. The sequence continues at coordinate 32,819 of CAWIWC010000008.1, read as the reverse complement.
AGAGTCTGGACTCGGCTGGGCACGCCTCGCGTCGGGGCGAACCCCAACCTCGCCCCTAAACTGTCAGTTCAGAGCCTTCTACGGATTGGTCGTGATGGCGCCGGCGAGTGTGCTTCCTTCGGGCGGCCCGTTGCTCCTGGAGCGCGAGACCCAGGTCGCGGCACTCGAGACACTGGCCGAGGCGGCGCAGAGCGGCGGTGGGCGGTTCGTCGTCATCGAGGGGAGCGCCGGCATCGGCAAGACCTGCCTGCTTGCCGAGGCGCGCGCGATTGCCGGCGGGGCGGGGATGCGGGTGCTGGCCGCTCGCGGCGGCGAGTTCGAGGGCGGGTTTGCGTACGGGATTGTCCGTCAGCTGTTCGAGCCGCTGCTCGCGTCCGCGGCTCCGGATCTCCGCCAGGAGCTGCTCTCGGGGCCCGCCGCGCTCATCGAACCTCTCATCGGTGCCTCACGGTTCGCCCCTTCACAGGAGGCCTCACAGGAGGTGCCTGCAGAGGGCTCCTTCGCGATCCTCCACGGCCTCTACTGGCTCGCCGCCAACGCGGCCTTGCAGCAGCCGACGCTGCTCGCGATCGACGACCTGCACTGGGCGGACACGCTCTCCCTGCGCTGGCTTCTCTACCTGACGCGGAGGCTCGAGGGAGTGCCGCTGCTCGTCGTCGCCGCAGCACGGCCGCCGGAGGGAGAGGGCCGCGATCCCACGCTCGTCGCGGAGTTGATCGCCGCTCCGGAGGCCGCCGCGATTCGTCCCGAACCCCTTGGCCGCGCCTCGATCGCCGTGCTCGCGCGGGAGCTGCACGGTCTGGAGCCGGACGAAGCCTTCTCCGCTGCGCTCGAAGCGGCGACGGGCGGCAATCCGCTCTTCGTGAGGGCGGTGCTCGACGAGGTTGCGCGAGAGGGAATCAGCCCGACCGCCGAGCAAGCGCCCCGTCTGCTCGAAATCGGAGCAGAGGGCGTCTCTCGCGCCGTCGCACTTCGCCTCGCTCGCCTGCCGCCGGAGGCGCTTGCCCTCCTCCGTGCCGCCTCGATCCTCGGCGACGGGAGCGAGCTGCGCCACGCGGCCGCGCTCGCCGGCGTGAAAGCGAGCGAGCTTGGTCCGGCGGCCGCCGCCCTCGTTCGGCTCGACCTCCTTCGGCGCGAGGATCCGCTCGAGTTCTTCCACCCGGTCGTCCGCAGCGCCGTCTACGAGACGCTCGATGTCGTCGAAGGGATGCGGCGCCACCGCTTGGCCGCTGAACTCCTGCTCCAGGCCGGCGCCCCGGCGGAGAGTGCGGCGGGGCACCTCCTCCGCGTCGCCCCGCAGGCCAACGCGTTCGTGGTCTCGACGCTTCGCCAAGCGGCTGAGCGCTCGCTCGCCCAGGGCGCGGCCGAGGTCGCGGTCGGATATCTGACCCGCGCGCTCGACGAGCAGATCGAGCCGGCTGCCCGGGCAGAGGTGCTCGTCGAGCTCGGCTTTGCGGAACGGCGGACGAACGGCCCGGCCGCGGCCGACCACCTGGGCGCCGGTCTCGAGCTCCTCACCGACCCGGCACGCCGCGGCGAGGTCGCGCTCGAGCTGGGCCGCGCGCTCTACTTCACGAACCGGATCGGAGATGCCGTTGCGGTCTTCGAGCAGGCGCTCGACGAGGTCGACCGGGCCCGAGATCCGGACCTCCACGAGCAGCTTCTGGCGGAGCTGATCAACTCGGCGTGGTGGCACCCACAGACCTATCCGATCGCCGAGGTGCGGATCGCCAAGCTCGACCTGGATGCACTCCACGGCGGCCGCGGCAGCGAGATCCTGCTCGCGACGATGGCGCAACACGAGTCCCGGCTGGGGCTGCACCGCGAGCACGCGATCGAGCTTGCCCGGCGGTCGCTCGCGCCCGGCAACCTGTTGGCGAGCGGCTCGATCGCGTTCTTTTACGCGGTCGTGACCTTATTCCGGGCCGGATTGCTGGACGAACCGGTTCCCATCCTCGATCAGGCGGTCGCTCAGGCCCGCAAGGGCGGTGACATCTTCAACCTCGCGTTCATGTTGATGTGGCGCGGCAACTGCCAGACGCATCGTGGCGATCTTCGCGCCGCGGTCGCGGATCTGCGGGAGGCGCTCGATCTCAGCGTCGCGCACGGCATGCGCGTCGCCTGGCCAAACAGCATCGGGTTTCTGGCGCATGCGCTCCTGGAGCAGGGCGACGCGGACGAAGCAGGGCGAGTGATCGACGAAGGTGACTTCCCCGAGCAGCTCCCGCTCGATCAGCTCCACCTCGTCTGGTTTCGGCTCTACCGCGCCCTTGTGCGCATCGAGACGGGAAGCCCCGAGCGGGGAGTCGAAGAGCTGCTGCAGGTCGGCGAGACCGCTCGGCTGGTCGCGTTCGACAACCCAAGCGACTTGCCCTGGCGTAGCTGGGCCGCCGAAGGCCTTCGACTGCTCGACCGGAACGAGGAAGCGCGGTGCGCTCGCCGAGGAAGAGCTCGCCCTCGCTCGACGCTGGGGTGACCCGTACGCCATCGGCGCCTCCCTGCGCGTGCTCGGTCTCGTCGAGGGTGGCGAGGCAGGAATCGCGCTGCTGCGGGAGGCGGTCGAGCTGCTCGCAGGCTCGGAAGCTCGGCTCGAGCACGCGCACGCCCTCGTCGACCTCGGCGCAGCGCTCCGCCGCGCCAACCAGCGCACCGAGGCACGCGAGCGCCTCCGGGAGGGCGTCGACCTGGCGGGAAGGGTCGGCGCACTCGGGCTCGCCAGGCGGGCGAACGAGGAGATCGCCGCCACCGGCGCGAGACCGCGAAAGATCCTCCAGACGGGGCTCGACGCACTCACCGCGAGCGAGCGGCGCGTAGCCCAGCTCGCGGCCGACGGCATGAGCAACAAGGAGATCGCGCAAACGCTCTTCGTCACGATCAAGACGGTCGAGGTGCACCTAAGCAACGCCTATCGCAAGCTCGAGATCAGCTCCCGCGCGCAACTCGACCCGGCCCTCCTGACTCCCGCACCAAGCCCGACGCCCGCTCCCACCTAGTCACTCCCGCCCGACCATCGGGCCGCGGAAGAACATTAGGGGCGCGCTTGGGGTCACCTCCGACGCGAACCGGCTCGGCCGGAGGCAGAGTCGTGCCGTGCGCACCACCCCCCGCGGTCCGAACCGTCTGCCCGCGCGCGATTACGCGGGCGAGGCCCCGGGGCCACTTTGACGCGAACCTAAGGAGGAACCTCATGGCCGAAGACCCGACCACACCTCAGCCAGACCTCGCGCTGAGGCGGCTCGACCGCCTGGTCGGCCGCTGGAGCATGGAAGGCAACCTGGTCGGCTCCGACCAGAAGAACATCAAGGGTGAGACGACGTTTCGCTGGCTGCCGGGTGGCTTCTTCTTGGAGCAGCACATGCAGCTGGACTTCATGGGACTCGAGATCGAAAGCTTGGAACTGATCGGCTACGACCCCGAGACCGAGGCCTTTCCGTCGACCGTGTTCTCGAACATGTCACCCGCCCCGCTGCCCTACAGGTGGGAGGTCGCGGGCGACGCGGTAACCATCACCGTGTCGTACGGTCCATTGGACGCGACCTTCACCGGCTCGTGGCGCGAGGACGGCAGCTTCTCGGGCGGCTGGCGCCCGAACCCCGGCGCCGACGAGACCGTGAACTTCCCCTACGACATCGGTGGGCACCGTCTCGAGTAACCGGCCATCCGGGAGAGCGGGGTGCGACTGCTACGAAAGGGAGAAAAAACGTGCGGTTTCGCCGCGAGTTGAGGAAGGAGAAACTTGATGGACCCAGGTCAGACTCCCCAAACTCTGGTCGTCGAGGAGCGTGAACCGCAGCCCGTTTTGAGTATCAGGCGTACCGTCGAGCTCGCTCACTTGAGCGAGGCTCAGGGCGAGAGCTTGCGCGAGCTTTGGGGCTCCATCCAGCGACGCGGCGTGGAGCCCGCGGGTCCTCCATTCGTCCGCTATCACACCTTCGGCGAGACGGAGACGGATCTCGAGGTGGGCGTGCCCGTTGTCGAGGCCTCGTCCGGCGAAGGGCAGGTCGCGGCCGGAGAGCTACCGGGGGGAGCCGCCGTCACCACGTGGCACCTCGGATCACACGATGGACTTGGGGACGCGTACGCCCGCCTCGACGCCTGGCTGAAAGGGCATGAACGCGAGGCGGATGGCGCCGCTTGGGAGGTTTACACGTGGATCGACCCCGGCCTGGAGCCAGACCCATCGGCCTGGCCCGCGCCTTCGGAGTGGCGCACGCAGCTGGTGCAGCCGATCAAGTGACGTCTCCTTCACGATAACGACGCGGAGCCGAACGACCGGCCCGTGCCGCAGGATCGTCGGCCCCACCGCCGACCTGTCCTGGACGCTGAACCGAGCGGCTCGGCGCACGTCTACCCACCTTCCTCGGTGGAACGGAAACGGAGAGTGCTGGGGACGTCGCGCTCGACGCGGCGCAACGTCTACGTCACCAGCAACACTTCTCCGCCGATTCCCCATGACTCCCGGGGCCATCGGCCGTGTCTTCGGCGGCGATCTGTCAAGTCCGCGGATCATCACTGTGCACGCCTCAGATGCCTGCGGCTGCTGTGTTCCATGGCGGACTCGACCCGGCGGAAAGTTCGCCCGTTGCGGGATCGCGTGCGACAGCGCTGACGCGGGCGAAGTTGGTCGGTGCCGGCGTCTCGTCCTGTTGCACGACGATGTGTCCGAGCTTACGAAGTTGCTCCTGCACTGCTTCCGGGATGCGGTTGTCGACGTACGTCTCCTCGCCCTGGCAGTGCACACGTGGGCTGTCGACGGCCTGCTGGATTCGCATGCCGAAGTCGACGTGATTGATGAGGGCGTGAAGGACGCCGCTCGTAATCCGGTAGCCGCCGGAACCCCCGGCTCCGAAGAACCCGACGCCGTCTCGCTCCGCCGTGATCGCGGGCACGGCGAAGATTGGCATCTTGCCGGGGGCGATGCAGTTCGCCCGGTCGGGTCGCGGGTCGAAGTTGCGCATAGCGTTGTTGAGGAAGAAGCCGCCGTCGGGGACGAGGACGAGTGAGCCAAAGGCGGAAGTGAGCGAGGTGATGAGCGCTACGACGTTGCCGTCGGCATCCGCGGCGACCATCTGACTGGTGCCGGAGAGACCGGATGCAGACGGCCTCGTCGCGACTGGTGCGGCGACGGGCAGTTCCCGCTGGTATGGCCAGGGATCGCCGGGCGGGATCGGTCGGGGCGCAGCTCGGTCGAGGCGGATGCCTGCCGCCCGGGACGCGGCGAACTCGGAACTCGCAAGTCCGGCGACCGGGCTCGGGACGATGTCGGGATCGCCGTAGTGACGCATGCTGTCGACGAAGGCGTGGCCCATCGCCTCGGCCATCAGATGTCGGTACTCGCTGCTTTCAGGCCCATAGGCGGTTAGGTCGAAGCAGGCCAGGATGTTCAGCGCCTCGTAGCCGACGGGATCGCTGGCCGTTGAATAGCGGATGCCGCGGTACCACGCTCCTGCCTCGACGGCGATCTTCGGCTGATAGGCGGCGAGGTCGTCGGCTGTGAGGATGCCGGCGCCTGTCTTCACCTCTCGTTCGATCGACTCGGCGACCCAGCCGCGGTAGAAGCCTGCGGCTCCGTGGCGGCCGATCTCTCGCAGGGTCTCGGCGAGTCGGGAGGTATCGATTCGCTCGTCGGTCCCGTCGGGAAGGCCGCCATCTTCGGGGATCGTTGGTGGCCGGCCGTCGCGGAGAAGCAGGTGGGCGGCGGCGGGCAGCGACTCGATTTCCTGCAGCCGCCCGACGATGGCGAGGACGACATCCCAGGTGACGGGAACGCCGGCGTCGGCCGCCTCGATCGCAGGCTCGAGCACCTGCCCGAGAGGCAGCCTCCCCCACCGTTCGTGGGCGGCGCACAGACCGGAAACCGCCCCCGGAACGGCCACCGAGATCGCTCCCCATTCGTTTTGCCGGTCAACCGTGCGCGGCCACCCGTAGTAGCTGGTCGGCCGGCTCGGATCGACCTCGAACATATCCGGCCTGGCTGCGGTAGGCGCGCGGACAGAGTGGTCGACGGAGACGAGCTGCCCCGTTTCTGCCACGAAGAGCGCCATGTGGCCGTAACCGCCGAGCCCACAGCTGACCGGCTCGACGACTTGACCGGTGAAGGCGGCCGCAACGACGGCGTCGACTGCGTTGCCGCCCTCCTCGAGCATCCATGCCCCGGCCTCTGCTTCCTGGATATGGCCACACGCGACGACGCCCCGTTCGGAGACCACTTCCGTCCGGCTCGTCGCGATCTGGCTGCGAATCATTGACGTCCCTGGATGCGGTAGCGCGCAAGCTCGGCGGCGACGTCGTCGCAAGCGTCGCCGGGCCGGTAGTTCGCCGCCGCTTGCATATGCGGCGAGACTATCGCTCGGCTCGATCTTCCCACGCGTTTGCGTATCGCAAATTGAGTTGCACGAATTACGAAACTTGATTTGCGGATCCTTCGGTAGCTCGTTATCATCGCGACATGGAGCGGGAGCCGGCCGTAGCGATACGCCGGGCAGTGGCGCTGCTGCTGACGCTTGGCGGGGACGAGGCGTTTGACTCGGGTGGTCTTGGTGTCAAGCGCTTGTCCGAGCTGACGGGAAACGAGATCAGCCGTGTCTCCCGAACGCTCGAGGTGCTGTCCGAGGCGGGACTCGTCGATCGTGATCCGACAAGCCGCGCCTACCGTCTTGGGTGGCGGTTCTTCGCGCTGGCCGCGCGCGCGGGCCAGCCCCAGCTTCGGAGTGCGGCCGCGGGGTTCGTGCGGCTCTTGACCGACGAGTTCGGCGAGAGCGCCTACCTCTCGGTCCTCGACGGCCACGAGGTGCTGACGATCATGGAGGAGTCGCCAGCGCACACGCTGCAGTCGGCCGGGTGGCTCGGCCGCAGCCACCCGTACCCCTACTGCACGTCGGCCGGGCGCGCCCTTCTCTTCGGGCACAGCGAGGAAGAGCTCGCCGCGCTGCTCGGCGACCTCGAGTTCCGCCCGCCCGGCCCGAAGGGGCCGACCAGCTTCGCCGATTTCGCCGCACGGCTTGCACGCGAGCGGCGTCAGGGTTGGGTCTACGTGGACGAAGAGTTCGAGCCCGGCTTGGTCGGTATCGCAGCTCCAGTCTTCGATTTCGACGGCCGTGTCATCGCCGCACTCAACCTCTCCGCCCCGAAGTTCCGTGCCGGGAAAGCCCTGGCAGCCGCGGGGCCCCGTCTCGTCGCGGTCGCAACGGAGCTTTCGGGCCTCCTGGGTTACAGGGCTCCCTCACGCGACTCATCGGGTGCTCCGGCGTGAGTGATCCCGAACCAGTCCGCTTTTTCAGCGACGGACTACGGCTGGATGGCGAGCTCTGGCACCCGCCTTCCGCGGCTTCTGCGGTCGTGATCGCCTGCTCGGGCTACCTGGGTCTGAAGGGCCTGCAGCCCGCCCGCTTCGCTAGGGCGCTCGTCCCTCGCGGCTACGCTTGCCTCTGTTTCGACTATCGCGGCTTCGGCTTCAGCGATGGTGAACGCGGGCGGCTTGTTCCCGGCGAGCAGGTCGAGGACATTCGGGCCGGGGTCGATTTTCTGTGCAGCCGCGACGACACCGCCGCGGTTCCGGTCGTCTTGCTCGGCTGGGGGCTCGGTGGGGCGCTGGTGATCGCCGAGGCCGCGGACGACTCGCGCGTAGCGGCGGTTGTGGCCCTGAACGCGATCGCCGACGGCTACCGCACGACCCGCGCCCTGCACGACGACACCTCGTGGGCGCAGTTGATGGAGCGGCTCGAGCGAGACCGCGTCGAACGCCTTAGTCACGGGCGCTCGGCGCTGATCCCCGCCTTTGACGTTGTCTGTCTCCGAGGTTCGACTCGCGACTACGTCGAGTCCGAGCTCTCCAAGGACTCCCGTTTCGGGTTCCCGATCACCTGCCAGGCGAGTGAGTATCTGCTTCGCTTCTCCGTTGAACATCTCGTTGGACGGATCGCCCCGCGCCCGCTCTTCCTCGCCCATGGAGCCGCGAACGATCTCTATTCACCTGACGAGGCTCGGCGCCTGTACGGGCTCGCCGGAGAGCCGCGCGAGCTGCACCTGCTGGACGGCGCCGGTCACAGCGAATGGATGCACGACGGCCACCCGACCCTTCGGCAGCTGATCGGACTTATCGCAGACTTCTTGGATCGGTCGCTCGGGGAAGACACTGATCGGCCTCCTTTCTCACCGGCACGTTTTCCGAGTCCGGGAGGAGGCGCGACGCCGTGAGGCAGTCGGCAAGGGTCTTCCACACTGACGAGGGGTTGAGCGCCGGCGCTCTGACAAGCGCTCAGCTCCACGAGTCTCGGGCTCGAATCGTCGCTGCAGCCGACGAGGCGCGAAGGCGGCTGGAGCGCGATCTGCACGACGGCGCGCAGCAGCGCCTCGTCGTTGCGACACTGAGGTTGAAGGAGGCCGAAGCCAAGGCGCGCGGCACACCCGCGGAGCACCTCGTCTCCGAGACGTCTGAGCTACTGGCGGAGGCCCTGGCGGAGCTGCGCGATCTCGCTCGGGGGATTCACCCTGCAGCGCTGCGCGAGCGCGGACTGGCGGCCGCGCTCGCGGGCCTCGTCGCCACTTCGCCCGTGCCCGTGGACCTGCGTGTCCTGCCAGGACGCGTGGCGCCCGCGGCAGAGGCGGCGATCTACTTCGCGGTCGCGGAGGCGCTCACGAACGTAGCCAAGCACTCGCACGCCACGCTCGCTCGCGTCGAGATAGACGCCGAGGGCGGCACGCTCACAGCCCAGATCGCAGACAACGGAGTCGGCGGGGCGCGCGTCACGGCAGGTTCCGGCTTGCGGGGCCTCTCTGACCGGCTGAGCGCCATCGGCGGGACTTTCGAGGTCGATAGCTCCCCCGGCGACGGGACGACCATCCTTGCTCGCATCCCGTTGCGCCCCCACGACGAGCCGGCTGGGAGACTCCCGTGACGACCCGCGTCGCGAACTACGGCTCGGTCGTAATGGCGCCGGCGAGTGTACTTCCTTCGGGCGGAACCACCAGCTTGCTCCTGGAGCGCGAGACCCAGGTCGCGGCGCTCGGGGCATTGGCCGACGCGGCGCGGAGCGGCGGCGGCCGCCTCGTCGTCATCGAGGGGAGCGCCGGCATCGGCAAGACACGCCTGCTTGCCGAGGCGCGGGCGATCGCCGGCGGGGCGGGTATGCGCGTGTTGGCCGCCCGCGGCGGCGAGTTCGAGCGCGAGTTTGCGTACGGGATCGTTCGTCAGCTGTTCGAGCCGCTGCTCGCGTCCGCGGCTTCGGATCTCCGCCAGGAGCTGCTCTCGGGGCCTGCCGCGCTGGTGGAGCCGCTCGTCGGAGTCTCGCGTCCCGCCGCTTCAGAGGACGAGGCCGCAGAGGGCTCTTTCGCGATCCTGCACGGCCTCTACTGGCTCGCCGCCAATGTCGCCTTGCAGCAGCCGACGCTGCTCGCGATCGACGATCTGTACTGGGCCGATACCCCTTCCCTGCGCTGGCTCCTCTACCTGACGCGGAGGCTCGAGGGAGTACCTCTGCTCGTCGCCGCGGCGACGCGGCCGGTGGAGGGAGAGGGAAGCGATCCCGCACTTGCTGCGGAGCTGATCGCCGATCCGGAGGTTGTTGCGATTCGCCCCGAGCCGCTCGGGTGCGGTTCGATCGCCGTGCTCGCGCGGGAGCTGCACGGTCTGGAGCCGGACGAAGCCTTCTGTGCTGCCCTCGAAGCGGCGACGGGCGGAAATCCGCTCTTCGTGCGCGCGGTGCTCGACGCGGTGGCTCGGGAGGGAACCAGCCCGACCGCCGAGCAGGCGCCTCGGCTGCTCGAAATCGGAGCCCAGGGCGTCTCTCGCGCGGTCGGGCTTCGCCTCGCCCGCCTGCCGTCGGAGGCGCTTGCCCTCCTCCGTGCCGCCTCGATCCTCGGCGACGGGGCCGAGCTGCGCCACGCGGCCGCGCTCGCCGGCGTCGACGCAGGCGAGCTTGGGCCGGCCGCCGCCGCCCTCGTTCGGCTCGACCTCCTCCGGCGCGAGGATCCGCTCGAGTTCTCCCACCCGGTCGTCCGCAGCGCCGTCTACGAGACGCTCGATGTCGTCGAACGAGACGCCGCACACCGCACGGCCGCTGAGCTGCTGCTCCAGGACGGCGCCCGGCCTGAGAGCGCAGCAGGGCACCTCATTCGCGTCGCCCCGCAGGCCGACCCGTTCGTGGTCTCGGCGCTTCGCCAGGCGGCCGAGCGCTCCCTCGAGCGGGGCGCGGCCGAGGCCGCGGTCGGCTATCTGAGCCGTGCGCTCGAGGAGCAGATCGATTCGGCTGGGCGGGCTGAGGTGCTCGTCGAGCTCGGCCTTGCGGAGCGGCGGACGAACGGCCCGGCCGCAGCCGACCACCTGCGCGCAGGGCTCGAGCTCCTCGCCGACCGGTCGCGGCGCTGCGCGGTCGCGCTCGAGCTCGGCCGCGCGCTCTGGTTCACGGATCGGATCGGGGATGCCCTTGCGGTCTTCCAGCAGGCGCTCGACGAGATGAATCGGGAGCGAGATCCGGACCTCTATGAGCTGCTCGTGGCGGAGCTGATCAGTTCCGCGTGGTGGGACGCGCAGACCTATCCCATCGCCGAAGCAGCCATCGGCGAGCTCGACCTGGACGCCCTCCAAGGGGGCCTCGGCAGCGAGATCTTGCTCGCGACGATGGCGCACTACGAGCACCGGCTGGGTCTGCGCCGCGAGCTCGCGATCGAGCTCGCCCGGCGCGCGCTCGCGCCCGGGAACCTTCTGGCCAGCGGCTCGATTGCGTTCTATTACGCGGTGAATGTACTACCCAAGACGGGGCTGCTCGATGAAGCGGTTTCCATCTTCGACCAGGCGATCGCTCAGGCTCGCCGACGCGGCGACATCTTCAACGTCGCGTTCATGTTGATGTGGCGCGGCTACTGGCAGACCCGTCGCGGCGATCTTCGAGCGGCGGTCGCGGACCTGCGCGAGGCGCTCGATCTCAGCGTCGCGCACGGGATGCTCGTCGCCTGGCCGTACAACATCGGGTTCCTGGCGCAGGCGCTGCTGGAGCAGGGGGATGCGGACGAGGCGGCGCGAGTCATGGATGAGGGTGACTTCCCGGAGCAGCTCCCGCTCGACCAGGTCCACCTCATCTGGTTTCGGCTCATCCGCGGCCGTCTCCGTATCGAGACCGGAAGCCCCGCGCGGGGAGTCGAGGAGCTGCTTCAGGTCGGCGAGACCGTTCGCCTCGTCCCCTTCGACAATCCAAGCAGCGTCCCCTGGCGTAGCTGGGCGGCCGAAGGCCTTCGACTGCTCGGCCGAAACGAGGAAGCGGGTGCGCTCGCCGAGGAGGAGCTCGCCCTCGCTCGACGTTGGGGTGACCCGCCCACCATCGGCGCCTCGCTGCGCGTGCGCGGGCTGGTCGAGGGTGGCGGGGCGGGAATCGCGCTGCTCCGGGAGGCGGTCGAGGTGCTCGCCGGCTCAGAGGCTCGGCTCGAGCACGCACGCGCCCTCGTCGATCTCGGCGCAGCGCTCCGCCGCGCCAACCGGCGCACCGAGGCACGCGAGTGGCTCCGGGAGGGTGTCGACCTCGCGCGACAGGTCGGAGCATTCGGGCTTGCCGAGCGGGCGAACGACGAGATCGCCGCCACCGGCGCGAGACCCCGAAAGGTCGTCCAGACCGGGCTCGACGCACTCACTGCGAGCGAGCGGCGCGTGGCCCAGCTCGCCGCCGACGGCATGAGCAACAAGGAGATCGCCCAAACGCTCTTCGTCACGATCAAGACGGTCGAGGTGCACCTAAGCCACGCCTATCGCAAGCTCGAGATCAGCTCCCGCGCGCAACTCGACCCGGCCCTCCTGACTCCCGCACCGAGCACGACGCCCGCTGCCGCCTAGTTGCTCGCCGCCCGACCGTCGGGCCGCGGAAGAACATTAGGGGCGCGCTTGGGGTGACCCCCCGTTGCTCGTTCCGTGAAGCTCGCCATCTGCTGCGCAGACATCGGGTCGGTCCCCAACGCCCGAAGCCCGAGACGCGCGTACGGCGGATCGAGAAGGCAGTGGCCACGCTGCGTGACTTGGAGTCGGCAGGGCGTGCCGCGGCACACTGACTACAATGAGTCAGCGCACAGGGGTGCCACCATTCGTTTCGACGCCACGCTGTACACGATTGAAAAATCCACTATTTTGCGCTTGCCTGAGAAAGCAAGCGGGAAACTGCCGTCGCGCGGGCAGGTGGCAGTACAAGGAACGATCAATGGCCATGGGTTCCATACGGTGTTGGAACCAGACGGCTACCTTGGCCACTGGATGAGGATTGATGGAACGTTACAACGAGCCGCTGCTGTACGCGCGGGTGACACCGCCACGGTCGAAATCGAGCCACTCAAAAACTGGCCGGAGCCGAACGTGCCACAGGATCTTGAGGCAGCTCTGGGAGCGGCGCCTCAGAAGATCCAAGACCTATGGGAAGACATAACGCCGATGGCACGCTGGGAATGGGTTCGCTGGGTCAATGCAACCCATAACCCTGATACGCGCAAACGACGGGTCGAAGTAAGTATCTCGAAAATGAAGAGCGGGAAGCGACGGCCCTGCTGTTTCAACCTTGCCGCATGCACCGACCCGAACCTGTCAAGAAGCGGCAGGCTTATTGAATCAGCGTGATTTGTCGTCTCAGCTCGCGCACGGGTTCGATTCCCGCCGCCTCCACTCCTCGGTTTCGAGGCTCCTTGAGGGCGGAGCCGAACGACTCCCCGAACGGGTTCTGCCACGGCGAGCCCGGCTTGATGAAGCTGCGGCCGGCCGCGCTTTGAACGGGTCGCACGCGGGCTGTATCGATCCTTGTGATCGGGGACAGCTCGTTGGGCCTCTCGGGTTCCGCGCCCATCATTCTCGTCTTCTTCGACAAGACTCCTCGTTACATGCCACTCGACGACTCAGAGAGCGCCGGCGTGATGCCTCAGACGGTGGGGGGTCGCCATGGCTCGCGCTCGTGCGTGAGCCAGACGAGCTCGGGGTCGAGCGCAAGGACCCGCTGCCGGCCTTCGGTGGGCGGCTCGTCGAACTCGCCGAACCACACCGCCACGTCGCCGCCGACGATGAGCGGGCGCCCGCCAGTCTCGACGACGACCATCTGCATGCCGGGTGTGTGGCCCGGCGCCGGGACGAGTCGGAGCCCGGGCAGCAGCTCGTGCTCGCCGTCGACCGGCACGTACTGCACGCCGGGCGCCTCGACCCACTCGCGAATGGTGTAGTCGTCCTCGCTGCGCGCGTCGTCGAGCTCCCGACGCTGGACGTAGATCGGCTTGCCGGCGAAGAGGTGGTTGCCGCCACAGTGGTCGGCGTGCAGGTGTGTGTTGACGACGATGTCGATGCCGGCGAGATCGAAGTCCTGCTCGCTCAGCGGCTGGAGGCGGGGATCCATGTCGGCCATCGCCGGGTGCAGCTCCGTCATGCCGGTGTCGACCAGCACGCGCGCATCGGGATGGTCGATGACGTGCACGTAGACCGGCATCCGCTCGCCCTCGACGGAAAGGTCGGCAACGAAGACTGGCGTGATGGTGATCGAGGTAGGGGCGTTCATCGTGTGTCCGGGGCCTATTTCACCTTCTTCAGTCGGCGGTGGACGTTCCGTACTGCGGGCGCCCGGCGGGCCGGAAGACCTGGATCGTCACGCCCTTCGAGTCGACGCGCGACTCGACCATGTCGAGCGCAAGATCCGGGCCGGCGTCCGGGAACAACCGCGCGCCCTGGCCGAGAACCACGGGAACGACAATCAGAGTCATCTCGTCGACCAGATCGTTCTCCAGCAGCCACCGGGTCAGGGTGCCACTGCCGTGCACCTGCAGCTCACCCCCCGGCTTGGCCTTCAGGTCCGCGATGGCGGTCGCAAGGTCGTCGGACAGGACGGTGGTGCCCGACCACGCCGGATCGGCGAGGGTGGTCGATGCCACGTACTTGGGCCGGGTGTCCAACGCCTGCCAGACGGGCTCCCAGCCAGGGACATCCTCGATCGTCAAGGACCCCCACGAGCCGGCGAAAAGCTCGTAGGTCCGCCGGCCGAGCAGGAACGCGTCGGCGCGCTGGTAGGTCTGGTTGATGAACGTCACGGTGTCCTTGTCGCCCTTCCCGCGGGCCCATCCGCCGCGCTCGAATCCGTTCCTGCGGTCATCCGACGCGGCGCCGTTTCCCTGCATCACTCCATCGATGGTGACCTGAGTCATGGTCGTCAGCTTCATGGTCGCGGTTCCCTTCTCGTTGGTTGGTCGTCGTTCGGTCGGACCAGGCTGCACCGATTTGGACCCCGCAAGCGCGCGAAACTCATCGGCGGCGGCGGCCGCTCGGCTCGGCATACCAACCGAGGCCGCCGTCCCGATTGTCGAGACCTACGAGCACCACCCGCCCATCAGCGCCCACGTCTTTCCGCTGTGGAAGGCCGAGGCGCAGGCCGCAAGGTGACCCTAGGACTACCCTGCCCACGCCGTGCGCCGCCTGTTAGTTCCTGATTGCGTAGCGCAGCTCGACCATCCCGTTCGCCCGGGGGAAAACGCCCGTGAGCTGCATCGCGCCGCTGGGCAGGCGGCGGTCGAACAGCGGTTTGCCCGCAGCAAGCACCACCGGCACGATCGTCACCGCGACCTCGTCGAGCAGCCCGGTATCCGCGAACTGGGAGGCGACGTTCCCGCCTCCGACGATCCACAGGTCGCCGTTGCCGCCTGAGGCAACCATCTCGCCGTGCACGTCCGAGACGGCAGCGTTCACCATCCGCACGTCGACCCCCTCGCCCTCCGGCACGGGCAGAGTCCGCGAGGTGAGGATCCAGCAGGGCTTTCCGCTGTACGGCCAGTCGCCGCCGCCTCCGATGTGTCGGAGGATCCATTCGTACGTCACCGAGCCGATGACCAACGCCCCGATCCCGGCGTAGAAGTCGTCGTAGCCGCCCTCGAGCGGCTGAGCGCCGTTTCCCTCGTAGCGGCCTTCGTAGCCGGTGAGCCACTCGATCGTGTCGTCGGCCTCTGCGATATATCCGTCAAGCGAGGCAGCGCAGTAGTATCGGGTTCGAGCCACTTTGAGCCTCCTCTAGGTTGCGGGCCGAGTTGCCGACGTATCGCTGCCGGGGTGCTCGGATCGGCAGCTGACGGCGACCAGCGATCATCTCGTCGTAGAGACTGCATTCGGACGTAGGCGCCTCGCGTCGGGGCGAACCCCAAACGCGCCCCCTAAACAGGCGAAACGCCGGCCAGGACTCGCCGGCGACCTCGTGGTCACTCGCCTTAGGCGAGGACGCCGAGGGTTCTGGCCATCCCCCAAGACGACGACGTCGTCCGGCGAAGGATGGGGCGCATCCCAGTACGTGACCAGAAGCGGACGGGCACAGGCTGAGGATCATCGCGCCGGCGAGCGTTCGTGACCGCCGCCAGGTGACCCTGAGCGCGGCCGGGTTCAGTGTCCCCTAAGGTTGATGTCGGATGTCGAGTGAGGCGGAGAACGTGTGGGCGGACGTTCCCGACTGGGGCGGAGTTGGTGCGCGACGCCTCGTCCGAGCCGAGAACGGGTCGCTGGGCGGTTCGCTGTGGGAGTTTCAGCCGGGTGGCTCGCAGTTCGTCTACCACTTCCACCACGGAAGCGAAGAGCTCATCATCGTCCTCCGTGGCGAGCCCACGGTCCGGCTGCACGACGGTGACCGCCAACTACACGAGGGAGACGTTGTGCCGCTCCCGAGGGGTCACAAAGGTGGCCATCAGATACGAAACGAGACGACCGAGGTGGCGCGGGTGTTGATCGTCTCGTCGAACGCTAGTCCCGACGTGGCCGAGTACCCGGAGACCGGCAAGATCGGAGTGGCGGTCGAGGGAGGCGAGTGGGAGTACCACCGACGCGACGCCGCGCTCCCGCACGCCGGGAGCGAGTAGAAGGAACTGCGGAGCCGAGGCTCGGCTGCCGACGCCTCGACCCCCGGGGCGCAAACGAAATGCCCGGCACCTGCCCAAGCTGGCTCGGTCACGCTACAACGGCCGTCCGCGTCGGCCTAATGGTCGTTTCGAACGGGACCGGAACGGGGGTCGTGGTCAAGGGGCGTCTGCGCCGTCGTCGGGCGAAGGACCCTCGCCCAGGCCAGTGTTCGGGAATATCACCCGAGTTTGCAGGCTAGTTGGGGTCACCCGCGGCGACGATGCCGTGCTCGTAGGCGAAGACGACCGCTTGTACTCGGTCGCGCACGTCGAGCTTCATCAGGACGCTGCCGACGTGGCTCTTGACCGTCGCCTCGGTCACGACCAGCCGCTGCGCGATCTCGCTGTTCGACAGCCCGCGTGCTACCAGTACGAGCACCTCGCGCTCGCGCTGCGTGAGCTGTCCGAGCACCGCCGTCGGCGGCTCGAGCGGGTCAGTGCGGGCGGCGAAATCCTCGATCAGTCGGCGGGTGATCGAGGGCGAGAGCAGCGCCTCGCCGCCGTGGATGACCCGGATAGCCTCCAGCAGGCGCTGGCGCGGTGCGTCCTTGAGCAGGAATCCGGCGGCTCCGGCCCGCAGGGCGCCGAAGACGTATTCGTCGAGGTCGAAGGTCGTCAGCACGAGCACACGCGGTGGCGGCTCGATCCCGGCGGCGATCAACCGCTCTGTAGCCTCGACGCCGTCCATCTCGGGCATGCGGATGTCCATTAGGACGACGTCCGGTCGCAGCTCGCGTGCGCGCTCGATCGCCTCGGCCCCGTCGCCTGCCTCGCCGACGACCTCGAGGTCGTCTTGCGTCTCCAGAAAGAGGCGGAAGCCGGTCCGGACGAGCTCCTGGTCGTCGACGATCAAGAGTCGGATGTTCACGCGTCACCACCCACCGGCAGCCGTGCCGCGACCCGGAAGCCGCCGCCGTCCCGGGGTCCGGTCTCGAGCTCGCCGCCGAGCAGGGCGACGCGCTCGCGCATTCCGATGAGGCCCTGCCCGGTGATCGCAGCCCCGAGTGCGGCAGGCGTGCCGTCGTCCACGACCTCGAGATCGAGGCGGGAGTCGCGATACCCGAGTGTCACCGTGACGTTGGTCGGGGCGGAGTGCTTGAGCGCGTTCGTCAGCGCCTCCTGCACGATGCGGTAGACGGAGAGCTCGACGCCGCCGGGAAGCGGCGTCGGTTTACCGATCACCTCCAGTCGTACGGGGAGTCCAGCGGCGCGATAGCTCGCGACGAGTTCGTTCAGCTCGGCGAGCGAGGGCTGCGGTCGCGACTCGGCCGTCCGCTCGGGTTCTCGCAGCAGCGCAAGGATGCGCCGCAGCTCCGTCAGGCTTTGCTCGCCGCTTCGCTCGACGCGGGCGAGCGTCTCCTCGGCGACTTCGGGTGACGCGCGCAGCACGTCGCGGGCACCGCGCACGCCGACGAGCATGACGCTCACCGAGTGGGCGACGATGTCGTGAAGCTCACGGGCGATGGCCGCCCGCTCCTCGTGGACGGCGATGCGTGCGAGCTGCTCGCGCTCGCGTTCGGCCGAGGCAGCGCGCTCCTGGAGCTCGCGGCGGTAGCGCCGCTGCGTCTGGGCGTAGGCGCCCAGGGCCCAGATGCCGACCGTGAGAATCACTGCGATGATCGCGCCGAACCACGCAGAGGTTTCACGGCCAGGGGTGTCCGCGGTGACCGCGGAGCCCGTCGCAGCGATCGCGGCCGTCACGACGAGCGCCGCGAGCGACACCCGCCGTTCGCGGAGAGCGGCGGTCGTGTAGAGCGCGATCGCTACCGAAACGCCGCTGGGATCGTTGTCCAGGGCCACGATCGCCACCGTCGCCGCGAGCGTCGCCGCAAGCACCGCCAGTGGCGCGGTCCGACGCGCCACGAGCGCGCCGCCGGCGACGACCGCTAGTCCGAGCGCCGGCGCGCTCGGCGTCCCAGTGGCACCGATCACCTGCGCGAGCTCCGCCGCGATCGCGACCGACGCGAGCGCGAGGTCGAACGCGAACGAGCGCGGGCCGCGCGGCCGGCGCTCGTCCAGGCGCGCTCGCGTTGGGTCGCTCATGCCAGGTCGCGTCGGCGCTCGACGACGATCGCCGCGAGCAGGAGCGGAAGAGTCCAGGCGGCGAGCACCAGTCCGGCTTCGCCTGAGGAGAGCGTGTCGGCTGTGGGATCGCCAGCCAGCACGATTGCCGAGCCGAACGGCGAAAGCTCGGCCGCGGTCGCGTCGGCGATGTTGAGCAGGGGCGTCGCGACGAACATCAGGATCAGCGCGCCGACCACGCCCGCGACCTGGTTACGGACGAGCGCGCCGGCGGCGACGCCCATGATCGCGCACAACGCCGCGCCGAGGATGCTTCCCGTGGCCACGGCGGCGATCTTGCCTGAGCCGAGGCCCGGACCCGGCTCGCCGCTCAGGAGCGAAAGGCCGAGTGCCAGTGCAACCGCGACCGCGAGCGTCCCGAGCGCAAGCCCCGTCAGCGCGTAGGCACCCGCTCGCGCGAGCAGCAACCGTCCGCGGCGACCTCCGGCCGCGAGTGCGGCCGGGGCGGCGGTGCGGTGGCGGTACTCGCCAGCAGCGCCCACGAGCCCAAACAGGATGAGCAACATCGGGAGGCCCGCGATCGCCTCCTGCTTGTCCGCCACCGTGACGAGGTCCTTCGACAGGGTGAAGATCAGGACGTTGACGATCGCCAGCGCCACTCCGAGTGCCGCGTAGCCGAAAAGAGTACGGGTGGTCACGGTCTTGATCAGCTCGCCTCTCATGAGGGCGGTCATGCGGCCTCCTCTTCCGTCAGGGTGAAGAACACCTCCTCGAGCGAGCTCCCGTGCGGTGCCAGCTCGTGCAGGACGATTCGCTCGTCGTGGGCGAGCTCGCCCACCCGCGCGGCGTCGAGACCCTCGATCAGGAGCCTGCCGCCACCGTCTTGGTACTCGACCCGGCCGCCGGCCTGCTGCACGGCCGCCGCGAGACGTTTGCGCTGGGGCGTGCTGACGAGCACGCTGCCACTCCCAAGCTGCGCCAGCTCGTCGATCGACGCTTGGCGCACGAGCCGGCCCTTGTGGATGACAACGACGTCGTCGACCGTCTGCGCGGCCTCGCTGAGGACATGGCTCGAGAGCAGGACCGTCTTGCCGCTCGCCGCGTGTTCGCGCAGGAACGTCCGCAACCAGCGGATTCCCTGCGGATCGAGGCCGTTCAGGGGCTCGTCCAAGACCAGGATCTGCGGGTCGCCAACCAAGGCCGAGGCGAGCCCGAGCCGCTGACGCATGCCGGTCGAATACGTTCCGACGCGACTGCCAGCTGCCTGCTCGAGCCCGACGAGCGCGAGCACCTCCTCGACGCGGCTCCGCGGCAGCCCCGCCAAGGCCGCGAGCGAGCGCAGATGATTACGCGCCGATCGGCCCGGATGGGCGCCGCAGGGCTCGATGTAGACGCCGAGCATGCCGGCGTCTGCTGCTACGGACGTGACCGGGCTGCCGTTTACTAGCGCCCGCCCTCCGTCCGGGCGCGCGAGCCCGACGATCATCTTGAGCGCGGTCGTCTTGCCGGCGCCGTTCGGCCCAAGAAAGCCCGTGACTGCGCCCGCGCGAACGGCGAACGACAGCTCGTCGACAGCTTTCACCGAGCCGTACCGCTTCGTCAGTCCCTCGACCACGATCGGCGCGACCACTTGTGAAATGTGAGGCGTCTTCATGCAGACAGGATCGGCCACGATCCTCTCGCGCGCATCGGCGCGCGGGCCGAACTTCGTTTCCGACCCAAGGCGAATGATTGACGGCCTCGTCTTAGACCTGAGGTGGATGCCTGCGGAGCCTCACACGAAACGCTTAGGGTGCGCGCCGAAACCCTGGAAGCCGGGCGTTGCAGGCTGCGATGACCTCGCCGCCGTCAGACGAGAGCGGCCGAATGTCCAGCTCCTCGCGACGCTTCTGTCGATCGTCCAGTTCGGACTCCGCCTCTCCTGGACGGACTCGGTTGCTAGTGCGTGGGCGATCCCTCCGGAGCGCAGGTGGACGAGGTTCGCCGCGTCCGCGACGACATCGATCGCCGGGTGGAAGCGCTGATCGCCGAGCTCGGAGGAGACGCGGTACGAGGCCCGAGGAGCGAGGCCGCGGCCCGGCAGTGCGCGGTCGGAGCTGTCGCATTGCGCGAGTCCTGTTCGTCGTTTATGCGACAGCGACGATTCGAAAGCCAGGGCCGGAAGGAGCGGACATGATCACAGGCGTGCACGCAATTATCTTCACGACGGACGCGGAGGGGGATCGCGCCTTCTTCCACGACGTGTTGGAGTTCCCTTCGGTGGATGCCGGTGGCGGCTGGCTGATCTTCGCGCTGCCACCCGCGGAACTGGCGGCCCATCCTGCCGAAGAGGGCGGCCAGCACGAGCTCTACCTCATGTGTGATGACGTCCACGCCACCGTCGCAGAACTGAAGGCCAAGGGAGTCGACTTCGCCCGGGCCATCAGCGACGAGGGCTTCGGGCTCGAGACCGCGATCCGACTGCCCGGCGGCGGCGACCTCGGGCTCTACCAACCGAAGCACGCATCGCCGCTCGAGCCCGCGCCGAGGGACGAGCCCGGCGCCTAGAGGTCGTCGCCCTGATCACAACCCAGTCCGCCGGCGGCTCCCGCTCGATCTTCTCGAACCTCGGCCCCGGTAGAGGGAGACTTGCGTCCGCGTCTTATACCCGGTATAGTACTCGGTATGCTATTACCGCGGAGCCACTCATGAGTGTCCCCCACGCGCTGCTCGCCCTGCTTAGTGAGGGGGCAAAGTACGGCCTCCGGCTTCAGAGCGAGTTCGAGGCCCGGACGGGCGAGGTCTGGCCGCTCAACGTCGGACAGGTCTACACGACCCTTCAGCGCCTCGAACGGGACGGGCTCGTCGAGACCGACGACGGAGAGGACGAGCGATCGCGCAAGCGCTTCCGGATCACCGCCGATGGCGCTCGCGAGCTGGCCGACTGGCTTCGCACACCGCCTGACCTCGTGCCTCCCCCGCGCGACGAGCTCGTGATCAAGGTGCTCGTTGCCCTGCAGGTCCCCGGCACCGACGTCCACGAGATCCTGCAGGTGCACCGCCGGCACGTGATCGAGACCATGCAGCGCTACACGCAGGTGAAGGCGGCGAGCGACGAGGCGGACACGGCGTTGGCGCTCGTCGCCGACGCCGAGCTCTTCCGGCTCGAAGGGATCGTCCGCTGGCTCGATGCCGCCGACGTCCGCTTGAAGCAGCGGCCACACCTCACGCCCGTCGAAGTGGCCGGGGCCACTTCCGAACCAACTCACCAGATGGAGGTCTCGCAATGACCAGCGCACTCGAACTGCGCGCGGTATCGAAGGTCTACGGCTCCGGGCCGACCGAGGTGCACGCGCTCTGCGACGTCGATCTCTCGGTCGAGCGAAGCGAGCTGGTCGCGATCATGGGGCCGAGCGGCTCCGGCAAGAGCACGCTCTTGACGATCGCCGGCAGCCTCGAGCGGCCGTCCAGCGGACAAGTGCTGGTGGACGGCGTCGACCTCGCGAGCGTCTCGCGCTCGGAGCAGGCGCAGATGCGTCGCAGGTCGATCGGGTACGTCTTCCAGGACTTCAACCTGCTTCCCGGGCTGACGGCAGTCGAGAACGTCGCCCTGCCGCTCGAGCTCGACGGCATCCGCGCCAAAGCCGCGCGCGAGACCGGGCTCGAGGCGATGGAGGAGCTCGATGTGGCGTCCCTCGCCGATCGCTACCCCGACGAGCTGTCGGGCGGCGAGCGCCAGCGGGCCGCGATCGCACGGGCGATCGTCGGCGAGCGCGGGTTGCTGCTCGCGGACGAGCCGACCGGCGCCCTCGACTCCGTCAACGGCGAGGCGGTCATGCGACTGCTCCGGGCCGCCACGAAGCGGGGCGTCGCCGGCGTCGTCGTGACCCACGAGGCGCAGCTGGCGTCCTGGGCGGACCGCGTCGTGTTCCTGCGCGACGGCCACGTTGTCGACCAGACGGTCGCGCCGCCAGGGCCGGAGTCGCTCCTCGCTGCGGGTGACCGGCGATGACGTCGGTCGCGCACGGCTCGGCGCTGCGGGGCCCAGCGGACGGCGGCGTGGCCGCGCGCCGCGCCGTCGTCCGCTGGGCCTGGCGGCTGTTTCGCCGCGAGTGGCGCCAGCAGATCCTGGTGATCGCACTCCTCACCGTCGCGGTCACGGCCGCGATCGCGAGCGTCACGATCGCCTCCAACTCGGGCGCAGACACGTCGAACGAGGCCGAGTTCGGCTCGGCCAGTCAGCTACTCGATTTCGACGGCGCCAATCCTCGCGAGCTGGAGGCAGGTCTCGCCGCCGCCAGGCAACAGTTCGGAACGATCGACGTCATCGGCCACCGCTCGTTCACCGTCCCCGGCGGCGTCGAGAAGGTGGAGTACCGCGCTCAGGACCCGCGCGGACCATATGGTGGCCCGCGCCTCGCACTCCATCGAGGCAGCTACCCGAAAGGCCGTGGCCAGGTCGCCGTCACTGACGGCGTCGCCCAGGTCCTCGGGCTCGAGCTCGGGGGACTCTGGCCGCCGACGGACATCGCCGGACGGTCGTCGGCATCGTCGAGAACCCCGCCGAACTAGGCGACGAGTTCGCCCTCGTCTCGCCCTCGTCCGCGGTGGCACCGGACCACGTCACCGTCCTGGCCGGCGGTGTCCAATTGGGCCAAGGCGACCTGCCGGCCGTCATGTCGATGCGCATTCGAGGGAACGACCTCCCGGCAGACGAACTGCTGATGTTCTCCGTAGCCACCGTGTTCCTGCTCCTGGCCT
Source organism: uncultured Actinomycetes bacterium (assembly GCA_963839745.1). Classification (GTDB taxonomy): domain Bacteria; phylum Actinomycetota; class Thermoleophilia; order Gaiellales; family Gaiellaceae; genus JAIBJN01. Next base: position 10,181 of record CAWIWC010000008.1, on the reverse strand, counting down.
CGCTCGTTGCCGCCGCAGGCTTCGCTGTCATCGCTCTGCGACGGCTCCGCCAGCTCGGCATGCTCGCCGCGATCGGCGCGACCGAGAAGCACCTTCGACTCGTGCTGCTCGCGAACGGCGCAATCGTCGGCGCGATCGGCGCCCTGGCGGGCACGATCGCCGGTCTCGCCCTCTGGCTCGCAATCGCCCCAACGCTCGAGCCGGCGCTCGGCCATCGCCTCGATCGGCTCAGCCTGCCCTGGCCACTGCTCGCCATGATCGTCCTAGTCGCGATGCTCGGGGCGACCGCCGCTGCGTGGTGGCCGGGGCGAGCCGTGGCCCGGGTCCCCATCGCGCTCGCCCTCTCGGCACGGCCGCCCAGGCCGAAACCAGCACACCACTCGGCAATCGTCGCAGTCGTGCTGATCGCGGCGGGAATCAGCAGCCTCGCCCTCTCCGACCGAAGCACCATGCTGCTCATCGTCGCCGGGATCCTGGCGACGATCCTCGGCACACTGCTCCTGGGCCCACTGGCGATTCGTCTCTCCGCCCGCACGGCCCGGCACGCCCCGATCGTGGTGCGCCTGGCGCTACGGGACCTCGCCCGCTACCAGGCCCGCTCCGGGGCGGCACTCGCCGCCATCACCCTCGCTCTCGGCATCGCCGCGGCGGTCGTCATCATTGCGGCGGCCGAGGAGAAGCAGTCAGCGGCCGTACCGGCGAACCTTTCCGACCGGCAGATGCGCGTGTACACCGGTGAAACGCCGGATCCGGGGATCATCGCGGTCCAGACCCAGGCGGAGCTCGAACGGCTGGCCCGTAGCGTTCCTCAACTGGCGGCAGACCTGGACGACGCGGCGGTGGTCCCGCTCCAGAGCGCCGTCCAACGGGGCGAACAGCCCGGACTCATCGACGGCGTCCGAGTCCTCGACGCGGAGGTTCTCTCACGGATGATCGACAATCCCGAGAGCGGGGAGGAGGATCAATCGTCTTCTGCCCTGCCCCTCCACCGGCGAGCTGCTACGGCACCGAATCGCGCCTCTACGTCGCCACGCCTGAGTTGCTCAGGTACCTCGGAGTCGACCCGACCGCGGTCGATCCGAGCACGGACTTCCTGGTCGACCCGACCGTCCAGACCGACGAGCTCGTCACGCTCAGCATGGAAACGACGTCCGGGGCACGCGGAGAACCAAAGGTGACCGAACGCGCCGTCACCAACGTCCAGACGATCGACAGCCGGAAGCTCTTCGGCGCTCCGAGTAACGAAACCGACCTTGCGCCGACCTCGTTCGTAACGCTCGATGGTCTTCGTCGGCTCGGGTGGGAACAGATCCCGTCTGGCTGGCTGATCGAGTCGAGCAAGCCATTGACAGGCGAGCAGATCGCCGATGCCCGGGACCGCGCCGCCGCTGCCGGCCTGACGATCGAGACACGGCGAGAGAGCACCTCCTTCACGACGCTCATCGCGGTCGCGATCGCCGCCGGCGCCCTCCTGGCGCTCGCCATCCTCGCCATGACCATCGGGCTGATCCGCAGCGAGGCCGCCGGCGACCTGCGCACCTTGACCGCCACCGGCGCCACGAGCAGGATCCGCCGGACGCTGACCGCGGTCACCGCCGGCGGACTCGCGTTCCTCGGCACGCTCCTCGGCGTTGCCGGCGCCTATCTCATGCTCGCGGCGACGTACTTCGACAAGCTCGACTATCTCGGTCGGATCCCGGTGCTCTTCCTCGTCCTGATGGTCGTGGGCATCCCAGCGGCGGCCGCCGCGGCCGGCTGGCTGCTTGCCGGCCGGGAGCCGCCCACCATCGCCCGGCCAGCGATCGAGTGACCACTTCGCTCCCTACGACCGACCCGAACACCGATCCGCTTCGGAGGAGCTGACGACTCGGCGTCCGTCCGTTAGCCAGGAAGGAGGAACGGCATGGCTGTGTTCTCGATCTGGGAGTCGCGCTTCCCGCCCGAGCACGCCGGGCGGGGTCGAGAGGTGACGGAGGCAATATGGCTGGATATGCCTGACTTTCCCGGCTACCTCCGGCACGTCCTGATCGAAGACCTTGACGACCCTGGGCATTTCTTCGTCGTCAGCGAATGGCTGAGCCGCGAGGCGGCGGACGACGTGCTGGCCGACTACGCGAGCAACAAGAATGCGCGGTTGGCGAACGAGCTCGTCGCCGAGCCGCGACGCCGCACGGTCGGGCGTCGCCTGGAGCGAATGCAAGACGCGTAGGTCGTCGGCGACGTCGGTGCAGCCGAGCGCCCTGAGCTGATCTCCGATCTCTACTTGCCGGGCGTGACACTCGCCAAGCGGGGCGAAGCCGGCTAGTTGGTGCTCGCGATCTGGATCAGGTTGCCGCAGGTGTCGTCGAACACGGCCGTCGTGACCGCGCCCATTGCGACGGGCTCTTGGGTGAATCGCACTCCGAGTCCGCGAAGTCGCTCGAACTCCAGGTCGATGTCGTCGACAGCGAAAGAGGTGAAGGGGATGCCGTCCTCGACGAGCGCCTGCTTGAATGGCTTCGCGGCGGGGTGTCCGTCAGGCTCGAGCACTAGCTCGGTTCCCCCGGTCTCCTCTGGTGACACGACCGTCAGCCAGCGAGCCTCGCCCAGGGGGACCTCCGTCTTCTTTACGAATCCAAGCACCTCGGTGTAGAACCGAAGCGCCTTGTCTTGGTCGTCGACTAGGACACTCGTGACGTTGATTCTCATCTCGGTTCCTCCTTCGTGCCGTGTAGCCAGCGATCGACGAGGTGCTCGAGCGGTCGCGTGTTGAGGTGGTGGAACTTGTAACGGCCTTCTCGCCGAGTCTCGACCAGACCGGCCGCCTCGAGCACCTCGAGGTGCTGCGAGATCGCTTGCCGAGACGAGCCGAGGCCGTGCTTCGTGGCGAGTCGCGAACAAATCTCGAAGAGTGTCTGTCCATCTCTCTCTGTCAGCTCGTCGAGGATCCTCTGCCGCGTGTCGTCGGCGAGCGCTTTGAATAGGTCGCTCACCCATCGATGTTATGCAAGTAGAGACTTGCATGTCAACTGGTCGACTGGGTGAAGACGGTCAAAGAGTCGCTCGCACGCCCCGCCGTCACCGGTCGGTAACCACATCGAAACACGGGGCGGCCGCACAATCTCGGGCGTGAGCGGCGGGACCGAGCTCAGCGACGTGACGCGCCTGCACGTCGAGAAGGCCGTCGATTCGCTCGTCGAGGAGTTCGGCGAGCTTCAGTCGCGGGAGACGATCCAGCGGGTGATGGACGACTCGCTCGGGCAGCTCGTCGGCGATGCCGAAGTCGACGACTTCGTCCCGACGCTCGCGCACCGCTTCGCGCGTGAGCGTCTCAAGGCGCTTGGCAGGACGCTCGGGCCGGAGAGCGCGTTGCCCGACATCGTCTTCGTCGGCCTGGGCGACACGGGCCGCGGCCAGATGGCCGCCGCGCTCCTCACTCTTCGCTCTGAGGGGAGCATCGTCGCGCACTCGGCCGGAAACACGGCCCAGGGCGCGATCGACCCGGCCGTGATCGAGGTCATGGGCGAGATCGGGGTGGACCTCGCCGAGGCCTATTCCAAGCCGCTCTCGCCCGAAGTCCTCGATGCCGCGGACATCGTCGTGACCATGGGACGGAGCGTCGGAGCCGTCGACATTCCCGACGGCACTCGGCACATCGACTGGCGCGTGGGCGATCCCTCCGGAGCGCAGGTGGACGAGGTTCGCCGCGTCCGCGACGACATCGATCGCCGGGTGGAAGCACTGATCGCCGAGCTCGGAGGAGACGCCGTCTAAGCCGACGGGCGCGGGCGGACCTACTGCCCGGCGCACGTTTCCGCTGGACGCATTTGGGCGACGGAGTTATCCTTCCGCGCCCGAGTCCAGGGAGGTAGAAAATGTCGTGCTCGCCAACCTGGAACCTGGCCACCAGGCCTCGTGGGTCGACTACAAGAATGACAGCCGCGCTCCGCTGCTGTTCATCTCGGGCGGCGAGGACCACCTCATGCCGCCGAGCGTCCAGCGGTCGAATGTCAAGCACTACAAGTCGAACACCATCACCGAGATCAAAGAGTACGAGGACCGGGCGCACCTTCTCCCCGCGCAGGAAGGCTGGGAGGAAGTCGCCGACTACGCCCTGGAATGGGCGCTCGCCAACGCGACGCAGCCGGCAGCGACTCCCGCAGATCCCGCGTGACGCGGCCGAGGTCGTGAAGAACGTCCGCCTGACCCCATCGGCGGGCGGATGCTCCCGATCGAGGCGGCTAGTCACCTGGTGGCGACCTCGAAGGCGCCGTCCGTAGCAACGACTCGGTTCAGCCGAGGGCGGCGACCGGCGGGCACCAGGTCGAGCGAAGCGCGTCGCGATCCCAACCGGCGAGTGTGGCGCCGGCGTCGTAGGCGCTCTGGAGAAAGGCGAGCAGGGTCTCGCGCGAGTCGTCCGAGGTTCGCACGGCCTCATAGGGGAGGAGCGCGAAGTGACTCTCACCGTACGGCTGCTGCCAGCTCGCCGCGCCTGGACGGAGCGGCTGCTCAGCCAGGCCTGCGGGCTCGGGCGCGGTGTACGAATAAAACGTCGGTTCCTGCACCTTCTGGTCACCGGGCCAGAAGCCGAAGCTGATCAGCTCGCGCGAGTAGGCCTCACGCGTGACGGGGTCGGCGTTCGGATTCTCGGGCGAGCGTGCGTGCGAGAAGCGGGTCACTGCGAGATCGAAACCGTGCCAGAAGAGGTGCACGGGGCTCGTCTTGCCGCAGAACCAGCCCGCGAACTCCTGGAACGTCCAGTCGACCCACCGAATCACCTGCCAGAAGCGCTCGACCGCCTCCCGATCGTAGGAGGCATGCTCGGTGTCCTCGCTGAAGCGTGTCGTCACGGGGATCCTGTATGGCTCCGCGTTGATGTCGACCTGAATGCCGAGCCCGGTGAGGACAGCGAAGAGCTGGTCGTGGAAGGCCGCGACCGAGAGCCCGTCGGCGAGCCGAAACGACTCCGGCTCCGCCTGGTTTGTACGCACGATGAGCTCGTGTGCGACGAAGTCGAAGGAGACGTCGAAATCGCGTTTCCCGGAGCGCAGTCGGCGCGTCGTCAGCCCTCGCGTGTCGACGTACAAGGGGGCGTGCCACCAGTGATTCTGGGGCGGCGTCGATGCGAGGCGCGCCTTGCCGACGATCTGCGTCCAGAGGTGAAGCGTCTCCTTCGTCGCCTCCCACGGCTCGAGCGGAAGCTCCGGCAGATCGCTCATGCGTCCACCCGCGGGAGGTCGACTCGGAACACGACCTCGTCCTCGTAACACCAGCACCAGTCCTCGCCCGGCTCGAGCGAGCGGATGATCGGATGGCCGGACGAGCCCGCATGCGCGGTGGCATGGCGGTTCGGCGACGAGTCGCAGCATCCGACATGCCCGCAGGCGAGACAGAGGCGCAGATGAACCCACCGGCCGCCGATCCGCAGGCAGTCTTCGCACCCCGGAACGCTCTCCGGGAGCGAGGTCACCTGAATCGTGTCGAGATGCGTGCAGACGTCAGCCAAGTGGGCGTGATCCCTGGCGTGCCGTAACGCCCTCACCCTACATCCGCGCCTGATTCTCAACCGCGAGCGGCCAGGCGCCACGACCAACGCGGGTTCCGAATTAGCAACGAGCCGTTTGGAAGATCCCAGGATCGTGGCATTCACGCGTTTCCTTCGACCGGCGCCCCCTTCGTCGCTCCGCCGGGTGCCTGCGGGCGGGGTTGTAGAAGCTTGCGGCCGCGGCGCCTGGCCACCCATGCGAGGGGTGCGAGGGCGAGGCGCTGAAGCCAGCGCGGCACGACTGCGGTCTGTACCTCTCGATCGAACTCTTGCGTGAAGAGCGCAAGCTCGAACGGCTTGGGGATGCCGCCAAGCATGGTGCGACCCTGCTCGGCGAGCGCGACGGCGGTCTCGAAGAGCCGTTCCATCTCGAGCGCGGGCCTGATCTCGACCCGTACGAGCGCCGGCTCGTCTCCATGGTTGGCGAAGTCGTGCGGTACGCGGGGCGGGACTACGACCAGCTCGCCGGGTCCGGCGACGACGCGTTCTCGTCGTAGCCGGAAGCGCATCGTTCCCTCGACGACCTCGAAGCGCTCCTCCTGAAGAGGGTGCAGGTGGAGGGGGCCGGGAACGCGCCCACCCGGGGGGAGCTCGAGGTCGATCGCGACGAGCTCCCCGTTCGTCTCCGCCGCGGTCGCCCGAAAGGTGATCCGCTCGCCGCTGGCCGGGTTCACGAGTGTCTGTCCTGGAACTGCCATGTCTGCCTCCTGGGTTCTTGCTTTTCGTCCAGTCTTGCCGCTGATTTGCGGACTGTCTATGGCACAAAACCCTTGATTCATGCTCGTCCGTCCAGCACATTGGACGAAGGTGACAAGCCCAGGCACACTGGCGGTGATGGACACGACGGATCCCTGGGCACCGGTCGACCCGCTAGGAGAGGCGCTCCACTTCCTGCGGATGAACGGAGCCTTCTACTGCCGCTCGGAGCTGAGCGCGCCCTGGGGTTTGACGCTGCCGGAGATGCCGGGCTACATGTGGTTCCACGTCCCGACATCGGGCGAGGCCCTGCTCGAGACCCAGAACGCCGATTCAGAGGTCCTTCGCCGCGGAGACTTCGCACTTGTGCCCCACGGCGAAGGACATGCCCTTCGGAGCGAGTCCGGAGCGTCGGCGCCTGGGATTCTCGACCTCGAGCGCGAGGTCGTCAGCGACCGATATGAGCTCCTTCGCCACGGAGGCGGCGGGGCGCCGACAATCTTGGTCTGCGGGGCGGTGCGCTTCGATCACCCCGCGGCGCGCGACCTCGTCGACGTCCTGCCTGCGACCATTCGACTCGAAGCGTCCGCCTCGCCTCAGCAGGAGTGGTTGCAGGCCACCCTCAGGCTGATGGCCGCCGAGGCGAGGCAACTGAGGCCCGGAGGTGAGGCCGTCGTCACCCGCCTCGCCGACATCCTCGTCGTCCAGGCGATCCGCTCGTGGCTCGAGACCGACCCGGCCGCTCAGCGCGGCTGGCTGGGCGCCCTGCAGGACGAGCAGATCGGCCGCGCGATCGCCCTGATCCATCGGCAGCCGGAGCGAAAATGGACCGTCGCGGCGCTCGCTCGCGAGTTGGCAATGTCGCGCTCTGCGTTTGCGGCGCGCTTCACGGACCTCGTCGGCGAGCCCGTGATGCACTACGTCGCGCGCTGGCGCATGCAGGTAGCGGTCGGCTCGCTGCGAGACGGGAGCGCAACCGTCGGGGAGCTCGCCCACGCGCTCGGCTACCGATCCGAAGCGGCCTTCGCGCGCGCGTTCAAGCGCATCGTCGGCGTCCCACCCGGCGCCGTCCGCCGGGAGCCGACGAGAGCCTAGTCCACCTTCCAACAAAAGGGGGACTCGTCAGCGAGGCGACGTCACCGCGACTGGCAGGCGCTCGCGGCAGGTTGTGGTATCGAGCTCCAGGTCTTGCGGCTACGGCGAGCTGATTGGGCACGCGCGCCGACGACAGCGATGAGCTTTCGACCGTTTCGCCGTCTAATTGAGTGAGACCCGAGTCATGAGGACCAACAGCCGATCGATCACCTTGGCGGACGAGCGGGACGCCAGTCCACTCCCGGCAGTCCCGTCCGGGCTGGAGGAGCTAGTGACTGCCGTGCGCGTTGTCGTCAGCCAGCACGCTGACTGGCATCGGACAGCTCGACTCGTTGCGGACGAGCTGGATCGCCATCTTCCGACGTCCGAGGTGCTCGAACCCGAGCAGCGCATCGGTCACCCGGAGAGCTATCGCAGTCACCTTCTCTACGCGGAGCCTGGTGGAGCCTTCTCGATCGTCGCTCTCGTCTGGCGTCCCGGTCAGGTGACTCCGATCCACGATCACGTGACCTGGTGCGTGTTCGGAGTGATCCAGGGCGAGGAGCACGAAGAGCTTTTCGAGCTCGACGAGGAGCGAGGATGTCTAATCGAAGCAGGAGCCAAGACGAGCGGAGAGGGCGACGTGAGCGGGTTCGCGCCGCCGGGTGACATCCATCGTGTGCGCAACGTGGGCGACCGCACCGCGATCTCGCTTCACGTCTACGGGACCGACGTCGCTCGGATCGGATCGAGTGTCCGGCGTTACTACAACCAGCCGGTGTCCGCGCGGTAGGACACTGCGCTCAGGCCTTCGGATGCCACAGCGCGATCGCGGCGCCGGCCGGCGCCGCGACGACGCTTCGCCAACCCGCGGGGCCTTCGCGTGGATCGAGCAGGACCGACGCACCGAGTGCGCGCGCCCGTTCCGTCGCCTCCGCGACGTCGGCGACCTTGACGTACGGCAGCCAGAGGGAGCCCTCCAGGTCGCGCTCGACGACGCCGCCCTCGACGCCGTTGCTGAGCTCGAGCGCGAGGTACGATCCGCCGCCCACCACGATCCGTTCAGCGCGCCAGCCGCACAGCTGGGTGTAGAAGGCGCAGGCACGCGGCAGATTGCCCGTGTGGAGCTCCAGGTGGACGACGGGGTTGGTGGCAGCTCGCGTCATCCCTGTCCCTTTCGACAGTCGCCGGGCGAGGAACTCATCGACCGGCGCGATGAGTTCGCCTCGCACCGTCCGTCTAAGCTGGTGAGATGACTGCCACCTCGACGAGCTCGCTGGCGGAGCAAGGGTTACTCGAAGCGGCTCGGGAGGGCAACGAGGACGCCTTTCGTCGCCTCGTCGAACCTCACCGTGCCGCGCTTCATGCCCACTGCTACCGCATGCTGGGCTCGCTGCAGGACGCCGAGGATGCGCTGCAGGAAACCCTCCTGCACGCCTGGCGCGGCCTGGCGAGGTTCGAAAGTCGAAGCTCGACCAGGACGTGGCTCTACCGGATCGCGACGAATGCCTGCCTTGACGCTCTCGCGCGGCGGCCCAAGCGCATTCTCCCGATCGACTACGGCCCGTCATCCACTCCGGAGGCGGATCCTGGCCCGCCGCTCGTCGAGTCGGTGTGGGTCGAGCCCTATCCGGATGAGAAGCTGGGGCTCGAGGATGGCTATGCCGCGCCCGCGGCGCGCTACGAGCAGCGTGAGGCCGTGGAGCTCGCCTTCGTCGCAGCGTTGCAGCATCTGCCGGCGCGCCAGCGCGCCGTGCTGATCCTTCGGGAGGTGCTTGGCTTCTCGGCCCGCGAGACGTCCGAGGCGCTGGAAACCACGGTTGCGTCAGTGAACAGCGCCCTGCAGCGTGCCCGAAAAGCGGTCGACGAGCGGCGGCCCGAGCAGAGCCAGCAGGAGACGCTGCGCTCGCTCGGCAACGAGCAGATCCAGGAGATCGTCGAGCGCTACGTCGACGCGTGGGCGAATGGCGACGTTGAGGCACTACGCGCGCTCTTGGCGGAGGACGCCACCTTCTCGATGCCTCCCTGGGCAGCCTGGTGGCACGGCCGCGAGACCATTGCCGGCTTCGCGGCGGCCGCGCACGAGTTTTGCGCCGAGTCGACCTCCCTTCCCACCCGCGCAAACGGGCAGGTGGCGATCGCCTACTACCACAAGGATTCGGACACGGGCCGCTACACCCCCGCGGCGATCGACGTCATCACCTTCGAGGGAGTGAAGATGAAGGAGATCACCGCCTTCGTCACGCCCCGGATCTTCCCGCGCTTCGGGCTGCCACCAGAGTTCGCGCCCTAAGGGGCCCGCTTCGGCGACCCTGGGCTCTCGCCTGGAGACCACGTCGTGCTCATCGACAAGGTCGCCCGGACGCGCCTGGGACGGCGCACGCGATGATGCGGGTCTCGATCGCCGCGATTGCGCCGTCTTCCTGTGAAGGCGCGGATGCCGAACGGCAGGGCAGAGGCTAGCTACTACCGACCCGGCCCCGACATGCCCCACGAGTGGCTGATTCCTTCGATCCTCCGCCATGTGCCGAAGACGATCGGCCGGTACGAGAACCGGCACCGAGTTGCGTTTCGGCGCAAGGGCCCCAAGAGTCTGTTCGGCCCAAGAGAAGTGCCAGGCGGATTTGCCACTGACAAGGTGTCGAAGTGCCACTGGCATGAATTGGCAGCTGAAGGAACCGCAGTTCCAAGTTCGCAGCCGCTGGGCTTGTCCCGACTTTCCGTCTTTGTGTTCTTGGGCACTCGTCTGACACGGCACTCTCCCGACACGGAGGATTTCGCGAATGTTCGCGGGTTGTCGGTCCCTTGCGGTCAGTCCGTCAAGCTTGGATTCACGCGAAATCTTGACTCATGGCCGGATCTCCAAACTATGTGCCACAGGTTCGAG
>CAWIWC010000007.1:0-103963 GCA_963839745.1 uncultured Actinomycetes bacterium | reverse complement strand
GGGGCGGGCCGTCTTGCGGGCTTCGGGCTCGCCCCGATGCTCCTGGCTTCCCGTCGCTGGTGAATGTCGGGTTCCAGGACGCTGGGCCGACGTTTGCCACGGCGAAGAACGGGAAGGCTTTGGGGGCGCAAGAGAACTGACTTAGGGGGTCAGCATGCGGCTGATGGCGATCCCTGGTGGTTGTGGCGGGTCTCTCTGGGGTGGGCGCAGCTCCTGCGGCCGCACAGCTTCCCGAGGCCCCCGCTTCCCGAGGCCCCGCTTCCCGAGCTGCCCGTTCCCGAGGTTCCGGATGTGGAGTCCCCCGAACTACCGGGCGATGACGGAGGCGGCAGCAGTCCAGTTCCATCGGTCGAAACGCCGAGTGTCGGGAGCGGCGGCGGCTCGGGCGGTGGCAGCTCCGGCGGTGGCAGCTCCCGGCGGTGGCGGCTCCGGCGGTGGCGGCTCGGGGTCTAGCGAAGGGTCCGGATTGGACTCTTGTCCCTGCGCGGCATCCGCAAGCGGGTACCCGGTCGCGGGGGACTACGAGTGCCCCGTGGAGAACGGCCCTCACGGTGCGGCAAGCGGCGATGCGGCCGGTCTCGCGGCCTCGCGCTCTGACGGCTCTTCAGGCGGCGGCGCGAATGGCGCGGCCGGAGGAGTCCTTGGCGAGGGGAGCCTACGGCGGGGACGCCTCCCCGCTGCCGAGTGCCGACGATGAAGCTCTGCTCGGCGAGGGGAGCTCGGCGGCGCACAGCCTGCTCGCGGGCGTCCTGTTCGCGCTCATAGGTCTGAGCCTGCTTGTGGGCATCGCCGGCGGTGTGAGGGCGTACCGACAAGGCTTCCCGTAAGGCTGGCGCTGGCCAGCGACCGAAGGCTACGGCCCCAACCCGGGCGAACGAGGCAAAGGCCGAGTTAGTGATGGCTACAGGGACAGAGTGCTGAAGTGCTTCCAACAGGCGCTTGGTGGAGAGCCGTGCACCTTCTTCGACGAGCCTGGCGCGACCGCGGTGGAAATGATCGTCGTCGCCGAGGAGCTCAAAGACGGAGCACGCGCCGAAGTACGACGCTGTCCAGCTTCGAATGACCGGGCCGAACTCCCTCACCTTCGAACTCGATCCGGCCGAAAAAGGCGGGTTCGGGCACGGAGAGGGCACCGAGGGCGCTTGAGTCTGAGCGGGGAAGCGAGCGCAATCCCGGACTCCCCGCCTCAAGCCCTCTGACGGACTCGAACCGTCGACCCCCCTCCTTACCATGGAGGTCAGGCGGTCGGGAGGCGAGTGTCGGCCGCTGGCGCAAGGTGGCTTGGCTCCTGGCGTTGCGGCCACTTGTGGGTAGCCGAGGCCGCATGGCTCCGTGAGCCCGTTCCGAGGCGTTTGGGCACGGATCGGGCAGCTGGGGGGCGGGCCGCTGTCAGCGTGGGCGGGCCGGGCGGTTAGCTGGAGCCGATCGGCTACACCCCCGCCCGGCCCGACTCGAGCCTGGCCGTAGTCGCGACGGCAACAAGATGGCCGTTTGAGACGGGTCGACTGCCGTTCTGTTCGGTGGGAGGCCCGCTCGCCCTTGGGAAAGCAAGCGGGCCTCCTTAACCGGATACTGCCTGGTCGCCGCGCAGTCTGTGGGGATGGTGTGAGGGGGCGGCCCCACCACTGAGGGCCGGCCCCTCACATCCTGATGCAGGCTAGTTCACGAAGGTGCGTTGCGAGCCGGCCGGAGCCGGGATCGTGAAGTGGCCCGGACGACCGCTCCCGGGACGCCGTTGACCGTCTGGGTCGAGTAGGCGTACGTCACACCGCGAAGGCGATGGCTTCGCTGTTCACGCTCGAGCGCGTGGTTGTTGTTGTTGGCGAACGTGTCGCACGCCAGGTGGTAACAGGGGTCGTACGGGGCCCGGTGGTGCCGCCCCAGATCGCCTGCTGCTCGGCGGTCTTGGGCACCTCGGCCCCGGTGAACAGGCCTCCGGCCGGGATCCCGTTGAGGATGAACGCCTGGTAGTCGCTGCGTCCTGAACGCGGCGTCGTCGTATGGCTCATCCGCCGAGCGTGAAGTACGACTCGAACAGATCCTCGATCTCGATCGACCCCGGCGGAATCGGCACCGGGGCCGTGAAGCCCGACTGGTCGCCGTCGTAGACCATGAAGATGTAGTTCGGGGAGCCGACCATGTCGAAGTTGAGGTACAGGGCGATCCGGTCCTTCTCCGCCTGGCTCAGGCTGTTGACGTAGTCGGTCGAGCCGATGAGCCCCGCCTCCTCGGCGCCCCACCAGGCGAAGCGCAGGGTGTTCTGGGGCCTCAGCTGGCGAGCTGCTGCGCGATCTCCAGCAGAGCGGCCGAGCCGCTGCCGTTGTCGTTGATCCCCGGGCCCGCCTGGACCGAGTCGAGGTGCGCGCCGGCCATGACGACGTTGTCGTCGTTGACGCCGGGAAGCTCGGCGATGACGTTCTCCTGCGGCCGCGTCTCCGCCGGGGCGACGTCGATGAACGCGGTCGAGCCTGGCTGGGCGAGCGCCGCGCCGTCGGCGAAGGAGGCGCCGACGACGGGGATGGTGACTGCAGCGCCGTCGGGCAGGAGCGTGCCGACGATCAGGCCCTCACGAAGCGGGGTGTCGCCCTGGTTGAAGATGATCACCGCTTCGGCGCCGGCATTCTGGGCGTTGATCGCCTTTATGCCGAAGCGCAGGTGCCCCGCTGGATCAGCGCGATGTTGCCGGGCCGCTCCAGTCGAGCCCGGCGAATCGGCTGCCTCGCAGCCGCTCGTGCTTGCTCGCGGTGGCGTCAGATTGATGTCGACCGGAATGACGGACCCTTGCACCGCGCCGATACCGCTTCCGGTGTAGGCGCCCGTCTCATAGGTCGCGCCACCGGCGTCAGCTGCCGCAGCACCGGAGGGGAATGAACATGAACGGGAACTTGTCGAGGTGACGGTCCATCCGGCCGCCTCCAGCGTGTCTTCCACGTAGTCGGCGCTCGCGTTGTACCCGGAAGCCCCGCCGCCCGCGTGCCGCCGTTTGCGTCGGCGATCGCCTGCAGCGCGGCCTGATGTTCCCGCACGCCGGAGACACGGACGCACTCGAGCACCTTCTGGTACGTGTTGTTCACCCGCTCGTCGCAGTCGCTTTGCGGAACCTGTGCCAACGCGGTGTTGGCGGACACCAGGCTCGTCAATGCGACAGCCGCGATCACAAGGCCTCGGGCGCGTCCGCGCCGAAGCAGTGCCCAAACTCCCCTCATAAAGCCCTCCTCGATAGTCCCAGACCACATGCGCTCGTAGATAGTCCCGGAACACATGCGCTTGTAGTTACAAGACGCGGGAGCATATCGCCCGCGCCCTGGTGTATCTAGCCCCAACCGAGCGCCCCCTGCCAGCGGGGGACACAGATCTCCGAGTCTCCCGTCTTGCCGTGCGGCTGCCGTAACTGCCTCCTTTCAGACAGGCGCTCCCTCGGGTAGCGCCAGGTCTCCAGCGCTTCACACGAACTTCATTAGGCACAAACGCGTCATAGCCGATTTGCGATTGCGACGGCTGCCCAGTCCATCACTTCACCTCCCTCCCGATCAGACGCACTCCTTAGATCCGCGCCGCTGCCCGGCCGCGTTCGCCCGCTGGATTTTCCACCCACGGGCGGGCCGGTGCCACGGTTCGAGAAGGTCGAACGGGACGAGCCGGCCGACGGAGTCGTGATCGAGGGCGACGACTTCCTAGCGCAAGAATCGTTCAGGTTCGGCGTCTTAAGAAGTAGCGGAGCCGGGCCGGCACCGCGCTGCCGGGTCCCAACAGCCTCGGCGCCTCTGCGGCCAAGCTAGCCCGGCTCCGCACGGCCCAAGTTACACTGGGCTCGACACTCTCCTGCCCAGTTCCATAGCTAAGAAGGGCGCGGGCCGCAGGGTCTCCTCCATGAGCTGCGCGACCCTGCTCAGCGGCCGCTTCGAGTTTATGAGGGCTCCGCGCAGGGCAGACCGCTTCGGGGGGGCGAGGGTCAGCGGCCTGGTCAGCGCCTCCCGCCTTTTTGTGAGGGAGGCCCGACGCTCTGCGGCCCAGCTGCCAGGCCCCCCACAGACCCTCGCAACCACACTTGACCGGGGCCGAGAGAAGCGGAGCGAAAGTCATTTCTCTTTTAGCGGGATGGATTCGAAGCCGCAAGCTAGTCCGGAGCCGAGGCCGACGGTCTCGGCCAGACCCTGGAAGCATGACCGCAGGCTCGCCGAACTCGTAGCCCGCCCAGAGGCCTGACGAGGGAGTCACAGCACCAGCAGCGGCCGCTCCAACGGCTCCCCATCCTCGCCCACTAGCCGAAGGTGCGACTCGAACGACCGTGCCCCCTGCGCCGTGTACGACCTGTCCAGGCAACCGTAGTCATGCCGGTAGCGCAGCTGGATCTCGACCAGCGACCGCCACAGCGGCGGCGTATCCACGTTCCATTCGCAAACGCGATAAGCGAGTCGTCCTCGAGCAGCTTCCGCCTGTGCCGCTTGTTCCGGGCCGAAAAGCCGCGTTCTTGGACGAGCTCGAGCAGCGACACCGTCGGCCTGGCCATCAGGGGGTTACGTCCCTCTCACTCGCCGCCGATTGGGCCGGTCACGGCTTCGCGCCTCAAAAAAGCCGCCCCCCCGCTCCTCGGCTGGAGTTGCACGAGCGATGCGCCGGCCGCAGCTCGGAGCCTCGCTTCCGCCGACCGCTCGCGCCACGACGTGATCGGCGGTCAGCGGATCGTCTGGATCGGGACCGAGTCCCCGGGCTGACCGCATAGCCAACACGGCCCGGTCGGTTGCGCTCGCCGGAGCAGTTCCCGTCGACTTCGGTGGTCGGCGCCGAGCCCTCGAGCCGCCGTCTTGGGCCGGACGCGATAGCGGGTCGCTTGGCATGTCGGGCACCGGGTGCCCTGGTAGTAGCCGTGGCCGTTGTGGGGGCACGCCTTCACCGGCATGGTTGGAGGGCGGCCGGACGCTTGTTCGGCCTCGTTGATCTCCTCGTCGAATTTCTCGAGGTCGCTCCACCCGCGCCGTTGCTCCATGAAGAGGACCACGGCTCTCTCTCCTCGGTATGGTGCCAGGTCGCCTACAGCCCGGGCCGCCGCCCGGAGGTCGAACCCCGGGATGCGTGCCTGTGGCGTGAAGCTCCTCGCTCGTGCTGCTCCTTCCGGTGCGCGGCGATCGTGGGGGTCAACGCGGCCCCGCTCGAGCCACGCTTCGATCTCGGCCCGGTCGACGCGCAGCGGCGCCCTTGGGCCGGTCCCCGATCTGACTGCCGGCAGCACGCCCGCGGTGATCTTGTCGC
Organism: uncultured Actinomycetes bacterium; assembly: GCA_963839745.1. Lineage (GTDB taxonomy): Bacteria > Actinomycetota > Thermoleophilia > Gaiellales > Gaiellaceae > JAIBJN01. The sequence goes on along the minus strand of CAWIWC010000007.1, from coordinate 98,713 downwards.
GCACGACGCGCTCGCTCTGACGGAGGAGAAGGGCGACCTCCCCCACGGTCAGCAGCTTGGTTTCTTTGAGCGTATGCACTATTGCGCAAAAGTCTACTTGCTAGTGAGGACGCCCTCCGGGTTCGTTGGTGCCGTCCTCGCGATGCGGTACCGTGCGCGGCAAGTTCGCTGATGGGTGTCGGCGGATGGTGCTGCATGACTGCGCGGATCCGGGAGCCCCCTAACCGGGCTCTCGCCGCGCCTAGAGGGCTTCCGTCCTCCGGCGCCAGTCAGGTTGAAACGTGCAGTCATGAACGCACTTCGACACCCACGCGGATGGCAACCAAAGTTAGTGCCCTAGTCCGCGCTCTCAACGCACGTGACTCCTGGACAGGTCGCAGCATGGTCCCCGAGAACGCCGTCCGCGCGCGAACGCATCAAGCAAAGGCTTGCGCCCATCCGTGCCGATATCGCCGCCTTGCCGAACTCCGAACCAAAACCCTGGCGGAGCATGCCGCTCTACCTGCTTCGCGAGCGCAGCTTTCACCGGACGCTCCTACGACTCGACGCCAACCGCGCACGACGTGTCCGCGGTACGCGGACACAGACCGTGTCCGGGTGCGCTCGGATCGCCGCTCGTGAACCCCGCCGGCGTAGTGTCCGCACGGGTGCCCGCGGCGACCCCTCCCCATCAGGCTCAGACGACGATCCGCATGACCTAGCCCGCCCGTCGGGGGCTGCCGCGGTCGCCTCGACGCGGCTGTGGGCGCACGCGCCGTCGGCGGGAAGCCCGGCAGAGGCAAGCGTCGTGGTGAGCGGGCGCGAGCGGTTCGAGTCCGTGGACGTGTCCGAGTTCGACGAGCCCGAGCCGCCGCTCGAGCGGGCGCTCGTCCGCATCGTCTCGCTCGACACGTTCGCCGACACGCCCGAGAAGGGCGCCGAGGCGGTGCTCGGCACCGCCGAGAACGTTGTCTTCGGCGCCGACAGCGACGGCATGTTCTACGGGGACGGCGGGTCCAGGCAAGACGACGCTGACGCTCGACCTCGGCCTGCACCTGGCCGCCGGTGACGACTGGCTCGGGATCGTCGTTGCGCGTCCGCTGCGCGTCCTCTTCATCGAAAACGAGGGGCCGCGGCCGCTCTTCCGCGCCAAGCTGCGACGCAAGCGAGACGCCTGGGCGGGCTCCGACCTGGGCGACCGCGTCCTCGTCCTCGAGAAGCCCTGGGGCAGGTTCAGCTACGCGCACGAGGTCTGGCGTGAGGTGCTGGCCGAGGCGATCCGCGAGCAGGCCCTCCTGCGCGAGGTCCGCCTCCTCTGCCTTCTCGGTTGCGTAGTCGAGCGCTGCCGTCTTCGTCGGGAAGTCACCCCGCGTGCGCTGGCGGCCATCCTCGTACCAGCCGGCCAACCACTTGTCGCCGCGTTTCCGCGCAAAGCCTCGCTGCCTAGCAGGCATATCGCCCCTCCTTCGGGATCGCTGACAGCACTTACCCTACTCCGGCCGGGCGCTTCGGTGGATCGCTGACACTTTCCCTCCCGGGCGTCCGGCTCCGCTCGCCAGGACTCAAGCACGACCTCGATCTCGGAGAGGCGGAAGCGGACAGGCCCGCCCTTGCGGCCGCCGAGGCGGAAGCCGGGCAGCCGGCCAGCCTCGAACCAGTCGAGGACGGTATTCGGCGAAAGGCTGATGACCTCGGCCAGTTCGCGGGCGGTGAGGAGGCGCTCGGTCAGCTCCACCCAGGGAAGCGGGAACAGGTCCGAATGCGGCCCGGCCCCGGCCGCATCCTCCGTCTTCGCCTGCCGTTCCATGTCGGCGACGATGTCCTCGATCTCGTCGTTCTCGGACCCGTAGAAGGCGCATGCCCGGCTTTCGCTTCTGGAAGACCCGTGCAGATCCGCGGCCGGTGGTCTCGGCCTGGAGAACGACCATGATCCGCAGCGTGTGGTTCGTGCCCGCCGGCCCCCCCGGCTCGCGGTCGCCGTACACGGCCAGCCAGCCGCCCGCACGGTAGGACCCGCAGCGCCTCCTTCGTGTAGACGCTCGGGCGAAGCCGGCGGCGTCTCGTAGAGATCGAGCGCCTCCGCGTCGCTGTAGGGCGGGTCGAGGACGACCAGGTCGAAGCTCCTCGTCCTCGAACGGCAACGCGTGCGCGTCGGCGACGACGTCCGGCTGAACGGTCGGGTTGAGGTCGACGCGGGTCCCGATCTCGGCCATGCCCCCGAACGGGTGAGGACCTCTCTCGGGGTAGCCGAGCAGCTGGACCGAGGTTCTGCTCGAAGTAGAGCGGGAAGGCGCCCTTGTACTTGCTCTTGGCCGGCCGCGGGGAGCGTCCACACGATCGTCGAGATCATGGTGCGCTCACACCTCTGTCGCTCTCGCGCCACGACCCGCGACGACATCGCGGTGCTTGGCAAGGAGACGGTTCGCTTCGCGCGGCTCGCGCTCGGTCGCCCGCCACTCCCTGCCGGTGCGGGCGTCGCGCCAGAAGCCCGGCGGCGGCCAGTCGCCCACGAGCGTCAGCCGTCGACCGCGCCTCCCCGCCTTCTCGATCAGCTTGTGTGTTTGCTCGCGCTCGAGCGCCTCGGCCGTGGTGATGTGGCCGGCGCGATGGGCGGCGAGGATGAAGTCAAGGGAAGCCGTCGTCACCGGGAGCGGGGTTGCCAGCCGCGGCAACTCACGATCTGCGTTCTGCTCGTCAGATGCGGGGGGATGGTCTGCGTCCGTACGTCCTGCGTCCCTATAGGGCGGGACGCAGGACGCAGGACGTTCAGAGCCGCCGTCCCCCCAGGCGACGCAGTCTGCGTCCCGTCTGCGTCCCGTTCCGGACGCAGATGTTCGATGGTCGGATCGTCGGCCGGGTAGAGACGGGCCGGGCGTCGTCCCGGAACCTCGGCGACAGCGTTTCGACGCCCTCGATCTTGACGACGTTCACGATCCGCCCGGCCTTGAGGAGCCCGTCGCGCACGGCCCGCCGTCGCACGACGCCGACGCCGGGTGTTGCCTCCTCGACGTGCGTCCAGCCGGTGCCGCGGTTCGCGCTGATGAAGTCGACGATCTGCTCGGCGATCGTCTCGTCCGTGAGGTCTCGGGCTGCTTCTCGACCTCGAAGCTCTCGCCGTCCGCCCAGAGCAACGGCAGCGTCCTCAGGTGGTACTCGCTCGCCCACCGCGCCTTCTGGAAGTGCAGGCGGACGCGGCCGCGCCCCTGAGTGGAGACGTGCAGGAGCGTGTCACCTGCACCCTCCCACGCGCCCGAAACCCTGCCGCCCTTGTTCTCGTGGTGGACGAGCAGGTTCAGGAACGATCTCCCGGCGAGCTGTCGCACGACGCCGACGAGGTCGAGGAAGGCGCGAACCTCTTGCAGCGTCCCGGCCGCCTCCATCCCTGCGGAACGAAGGCGGGCCGCAGACGACAACATCGATCTGCTGGTCCGTTTCGGCGACACGCACGCCCCCGCACCGGCGCTCTCGACCGTCACGGAACTGGTTGATGCGTTTCTGGCGCGCCATCGCGTCGAGGAGGCGACGCTCCGCACACTTCGCTCCCGGCTCCGACACGCAACCGGCGCGTTCGGGGAGCGCCGCATCGAGACTCTGCAGCCGATCGAGCTCGACCTCTGGCGCGCACAGCTGCCCGAACTCTCGGCCCACTACATCGTCCGGGCCTTCCGTCAGGTGCTCGCCTACGCCGTCGACATGAACCTGATCGAGCAGAACCCGAGCAGCCGAATCAGGAACACCCGTGCCGCCACACGCAACGAGCAGCGCCCGTTCGCGTCGTGGAAGGAGATCGAGGCGATCGCGGCCGAGATGGACCCACGCTACGCGGCGATCCCGATCGTGCTCGCCGGCACCGGACTGCGGCCCGAGGAGCTTTTCGCGCTCGAACGCAGAGACGTCGACCTCGACGCGGGCGTTCTCAGCATCGAGCGTGTCTACACGCAGCGCGTGCTGAAGGAGCCGAAGAAGAGCTCACGGCAGCGGCGGCGGGTGCCGCTTCGAGCCCGCGTCGTCGACGCGCTCCGCACACTGCCGCCGCGTCTTGACACTCCCCTCCTCTTCCCGGCTGCCCGCGGCGGCTACATCGACGACAACAAGTGGCGCTGGCGCGTCTGGACACCCGCACTCCGGGCCGCAGGGATCGAGCACCGCCGCATCTACGACTGCCGCCACACCTTCGCCTCGTGGGCGATAGCCGGCGGCGTGCAACTGTTCTACCTTGCGCGGATCATGGGGACGAGCGTCGCGCAGATCGACGCCACATACGGGCACCTGCTACCCGACAGCGAGGACTATCTGCGCGGCCTCCTCGACGCCTACGACGACGTTCGTGGACTGACCGTGGACCAGGCGGGCCGCTAACCGCCCGAAACCCCTGCTCAGACGCCTAGTGCGGATGAGAGGACTTGAACCTCCACGGGCTTTCGCCCACACGGACCTGAACCGTGCGCGTCTACCAATTCCGCCACATCCGCGCGGAAGAGCAAGTCTAGCCCGGCGCTAGCGTCTCGGGCGGTCTTCGTGCTCGTCCCAGACCGGGAGGTCGGCGAGGTCGCGTTCGACGCTCTTGACGAACTCGTCGTCCTCCTCGTCACCTCGGATCAGGGTCAGCTTTTCCTTGCGCCGGCGCCGTGAACGCTGGGCCCAGGCGTCGGCGCCGATGCGCTCGGACAGCCTCGGCCATTCCGCCCCGATGACCACGAGGACGGCGGCAACGAGGAGCCCGATCGCGATCCAGCCCACGTCACCCATTGTAGACCCGGGTCTAAGGCAGAGCATGGCCTCGTCCGATAAGTGAGCCATGCCCTGGGAAGTCCCCCTCCCCTTCGCACTCCTCATGTTCCTTGCCTGGGCCGTCGTCGCCCGCGCAGTGCTCGTGTACGCGCGTGTCCTGCCGCAGACCTGCGGCAGCTGCAACCGCAAGCTCGAGCGGCGCTACCTCGGCGAGCCCGTGTGCCGCTGCAGCCGCTAGCCGCGCTCGGCAGCCGCCAGGAAACGCTCCAGCCGCTCGTTGAACGGCGCTCCGGTCCGCTGGACTCCGTGACCCTGTCCGGCCAGCACGACGCGCTCGGCGCCGATCCGCTCCTCGAGGACGTCGCAGACGGCCTCGAACGCTTCGTCGTGAGCGCCTGAGACGGCGAGCTTCGGGAACGGAGCCGCTGCGAGCTCGTCGAACGGGATCTGCGCCTCCCACGGGTAGCGCTCACGCATCAGGAGCCGCGCGCCCCGTTCCAGCTCGGGCTTGAGGCGTCCGGGCACCGGGCGGCTCCCCACGAGCCCGAAGAAGCGTTGGAGGAACGCCGCGGGATCGTCGGGCCCCTCCGTCCAGAGCTCCGTCCCGCGCGCAACGAAGCCCTCCACCGCGGGATGCCCCCGCGCGACGCCGAAGGCAGGCGGTTCGACGAGGGTGAGCGAGCGGACGGCCTCCGGTCGCATCGCCGCGGCGAGCAGCGAGATGACGCCGCCGTAGGAATGGGCGACGACGTGCATGGGCTCGTCGAGGAGCTCGGCCAGCAGCGGCGCCTCGGCCTCGAAGTCGCTGCGCTCGAGCGCAGGGCTCGCGCCGAACCCGGGACGGTCTGCGAGCAGGAGCGTCCAGCGCTCGGCGAGCGGAAGCTGCTCGCGCCACGTCAGCCGCGCGCCGGTCACGCTCCCGTGGACGAACAGGACGGGCGGGCCGTCGCCGAGCCGCTCGACGTGCACCGGCTTAGGCCACGAGCTGCCGGACGGCGCGGGCGAGCACCCTGGCGCCCAGCTCGCACTGCTCGGGCGACGTGAACTCGTCGGGCGTGTGGCTGAGGCCGCCGCGGCTCGGGACGAAGAGCATCGCCGCAGGAACGTGATGGGCCAGCACCATCGCGTCGTGGCCGGCGCCACTCGGCATGCGCAGCGTCGTCGCGCCCTCCTCGTCCGCCGCCGCCTCCAGCGTGTCCTGAAGCGCCGGATCGAGCGCCATGGGCAGCTTGCGGTGCGTCTCCCGCAGCTCGAGGCCGAGGTGCTCCTCGGCGGCAATTCGCTTCAGGGTCTTGCGGACGAACGGCTCCAGCCACGCGAATCCTTCGGCGGTCGGCGAGCGGACGTCGATCGTCAGCTCGGCCGCACCGGGGACGACGTTGAAGCCGCCCGGCTCCGCGCTGATGACGCCGACATTCGCGGTCATGTCGTCGCGGCCGCGTGCCACCTCGCGGAGCGCCAGCACCACACGCGCCGCGCCCGCGAGAGCGTCCCGGCGCAGCTCCATCGGCGTCGTGCCGGCGTGGTTGGCCTCGCCGGTGAAGCGCACCCGGAAGCCGAGCATCCCCGTGACCGCGGTGACCACGCCGAGGTCGACGCCGTTGCGCTCCAGCACGGGCCCCTGCTCGATGTGCAGCTCGAGGTAGGCGCCGAGCTCGCCCACGCGCGCCGCCTCGCCCAGCCGCCCGAAGTCGAATCCGGCATCGGCCATCGCCTCGGCCACGCCCCGACGCTCCCAGTCCTCCAGGTCGCAGTCGCCGCAGAACGCTCGGCTCCCGAGCATCCCGGTCTGGAAGCGGCCGCCCTCCTCGTCGTTGAAGGAGATGACCCAGAGCGGGCGGCGCGGCTCGACGCCCTCGGCCTTCAGCCGGCGCACGACGTCCAGGGCCGCGAGCACGCCTAGCGCCCCGTCGTAGCGTCCTCCGGCAGGGACGGTGTCGAGGTGGGAGCCGAGCGCGACGGCCTTCCCCTCCCCCGCCGTCCAGCGGCCGATCACGTTCCCGGCCGGATCGAGCTCGGTCGCGAGCCCCAGCTCGGCGAGCTGATCGATGAGCCAGGAGTTCGCCTGAGCAAGCTCGGGCGACCACGCGAAGCGCGTGACGCCGCCGCGCTCGTCGCCGCCGATCCGCGCTGCGGCCTCGAGATCAGCTGTCAGCGACGACACGGCGCCTCTTGAACCAGCGATAAGCCTCGATCAAGCCGGCGATGCCGAGCGCGACGAGGAAGGCCAGGATGAAGCCCTTGAGCGGGTTCTCCTCGAACGTGCGGCCGCCGACGTACCCGAGCATGGCCGCGTACGTGGCCCAGACGAGGCCCGCCGCGACATCCCAGGCGATGAAGCGCCGCCATGGCATCTCGAGCATCCCACACGAGAGCGTGACAGCCGTCCGGCCGCCGGGGATGAAGCGACCGATCAGGATCAGATACCCGCCGCGTTCCTCCACCTGTTTGTGGGCCCAGTCCACCTGTTTGCGCCGCTCCCCCTTGAACCAGCGGTCGACGATCCGGTGCCCGACCTTCCTCCCGATCCAGTACGCGGTGTTGTCCCCGACGATCGCGCCTGCGGCGGCGAAGAGAATGACGAGAACGAGGTGGAGATCGCCCGTCGAGGCCAGGACGCCCGCGAGGATGACCGAGGTCTCGCTCGGGACGAGCGGGATGATCACGTCGAGCGCCGCGATCACGAACAGGAACGCGTAGGTCCACGGCGACCCCGAGACGTACTCGGTCAGCGACTCGAACATCGAGCAGGGCTAGTGCGTGTGCTCCGCGGGAAGGCCGAAGCGGCGGGCCGTCCCCTCCTCGGAGTCGAACTGGATCAGAACCGCCTCCTCCTCGCCCACCACCCAGGCGTCGTGCCCTGGCTCGATCGCCACGACCTGCGGGGCGACGTACTCGAACGTGCAGCCGTCCGCGTACTCGCCCTGGATGTGGCCGCGGGCGAGAAAGCCGATGTGCGCGTGCATGCAGTGGTCCGTGCGAACGGTCGGGCGCATGTGCGTCGACCAGCGGAAGCCGGGCGGGTAGACGGCGCGCTTCACGCGGCCGTTCCCGACCTTGACGATCTCGACAGTGACGCCCGCGACCTCGCGGTGGTCTGCGCCCTCGATGGGCTGGGTCAGCGGATCCATGCGACTAGCTTAGTGCGTCGCGGACGTAGAACGCCTGCGTCCCCGCGGGCCGGTACCCGAGGCTCTCGTTCAGCGCGCGCATGCCGGTGTTGGCCTCGGCGTTCGCCGTCAGCATCCACTCGACGCCGTTCGCCGCCGCCCAGCGGATCGTGGCCAGCTTGGCCAGCCGCGCAAGCCCGCGGCGCCGGAACTCCGGGAGCGTTCCCGTCATGTCGTTCGCAGCCCGGCCCTCGCCGTCGGAGACGAAGAACGCGAGCGACACCGGCCTCTCCTCGTGGAGGACGACCGCGCTCCCTTCGCGCGACAGGTCCGGATCCTCGAGGCACTCGGCGATCCACTCCTCGTAGCGGATGTCGTCGACCGTCGACTCCTCGGGGACGTCCTCCGACGCGACCGCGTAGAGGGCGTGCAGCTCCCGCGGGCGATCGAGCACCTCGGCGAGCGGAGCCAGCCGGAAGCCCTCCGCGGCCTTCGCCTGCTCGAGAGCGGGGAGCTCGGAGACGTCGGCGGCGGGCAGGTCGAGCCGCAGGACCGGCTCCCCGCCCTGCTCCTGGAACCCGCGCTCCTCGAGGAACGCGCGGCCCGCGGGCTCGGCAGTGTAGGTCTCGAGGCGCTCGGCGCCCGAGGCCAGCAGGTGCGTCGCTGCGAGGTCGTAGAGCGCTCCGCCGAGGCTCTGGCCGCGGTGCTCGGGCCGAACGCCGATCCAGAGCCAGCCGAGGCTCCGCTCGCTCACCTCCCAGCGGAGGCGGGCGCGGGCGAAGCCGACAACCTGTCCGTCCGCCTCCGCGACCCAGGCGCGCTGCCGCGCGCGGGGCGGATGGCTGGCGAGGCGGTGGAGCAGGCTCGCGGGAGAGTGCAGCCAGTCCCGCGCCGACGCCCGCAGGACATCCACGGCCGCGTGCGCGTCCTCGTCACGGAACGTCCGGATCATGCGAGGCGCTCCGCAGCGAACGGCCCGAGCTCGCCGGAGACGAGCCGACGGGCCATTCCCGGCGCCGTGATCATCCCGATCGACGAGAGCCCGCCGAGCACGTCGAGGCCCTCGATGCCGCCGACCGGCCCGGCGACGGGCAAGCCCGTCCGGCGTCATCGCCCTGCGGCCCGACCAGGAGGCGACGACCGGCACGTCGGCGAGCCGCGGGGCGACGCGCACGGCCCGCTCGGCGAGGCGGCGGACGGTGTCCGGCGCCTCCGGCTCCTCGAGGAGCGAGCGTCCCAGCGACGTGCCGATGAGGCAGTGGCCCGCAGGACGGCCGCCCAGGAGCAGCGACACGAGCGCCGGCCGCTCGGTTTCGCCCGAGGCGACCTCGCCCAGCGTGGGGTCCGCCGACAGCGGCCCCATCTCCTCCTGCTCAGGCCAGGCCGCCTGCTCGATCGCGTATGGGGGCGGTGACTCGACGCGGGCGGTCTCGAGCAGCCAGCCGCGCGACGAGGAGATCGGGAGGTCGACGCCCGCGGTACGCAGGAGGAAGCGCGCGCGCGGGCCGGCGGCCACGACGACTCGACCACAGCGCACGACGCCGAGATCGGTGGCGAGACCATCGACCCGCCCGCCCGTCAGGACGATCTGCTTCGCCTCGCAGCCGAGCGCGAAGCGCACGCCCGCGCGGCGGGCGGCCTCCGCGGTCGCCGTCGTGGCGCCCATCGCATCGAGCACCCAGCCGCCCTCGACGAGGAAGGCGCCCGCGAGGTCGTCGGCGAGCCACGGGTCCGCTGCGACGTCGACCTGCTCGCCTCCGACCGCGTCCGCGTGCGCGCGGGCGCCGGCAAGCTCTCCTTCCTCGACGGCGAGCACGAGCAGCGGACACTCCCGCAGGTCGAGCGAGACGGGCCCCTCCTCCCCGAGCCCCCGGTACCAGGCGAGGGCCTCGTCCCGGAGCTCCTCGATCCAGGAGGCAGCGTCGTGGAACAGGAAGCCCCCGTTCCGCCCGGACGCGCCCGCGCCGATACCGCCCCGGTCGACGACGAGGACGTTCTCGCCCGACTCTGCGAGGAGACGCGCCGCCGCGCAGCCGGCAATGCCCGCTCCGACGACGACGGTGTCTGCGGTGCCTAGTCCGTCGACTCCGCGCCTCCGCGGCGCTTGCGCAAAAAGACCAGGCCGCCGACTGCGGCTCCGGTCGCTGCGACGGCTGCGGCGATCCCGCCGATCAGCTTCTTCGAGCGCTTCTTCGGCGGCTCAGGCACCTTCTTCATGATCTTCGCCTTCGCGAGCGGCTTGGCGATCGTGTAGACGCCGTAGCCGATCAGTGCCTTGCGCTTGTTGAGCATGTCCCTCCTTCCTCGCCCCTCTCAGGCTTTGGCGGTTGCTCTCTTGCGGTTGGGGAGGTGGATGGCGCGGCCCAGTGCGAGCAGGCCCGCCTCCTTGACCGCCTCGGACAGCGTCGGGTGCGCGGCCATGCCGTCGGCGACCGTCTCGACCGTCGCCTCCGCGTCGAGCGCGACGACGCCGGCCTCGATGAGGTCGGTCACGTGCGGGCCGACCATGACGATCCCGAGCAGCTCGCCGTAGCGCGCCTCGTGGATCGACTTCACCCAGCCGACCGTCTCGTTCTGCATCATCGCGCGCCCGTTGACCGAGAACGGGAAGGTGCCGACGAGAACGTCGTCGCCGTAGGACTCCCGCGCCTCGCGCTCGGTCAGGCCGACGCCCGCGACCTCGGGATCCGTGTAGATCGGCCGCGGCACGCCGCGGTTGTCGACGACTGCCTCGTGGCCCGTGGCGTTCTCGGCCGCGACCTCGCCCTCGCGGAACGCGGTGTGCGCGAGCTGCCAGTAGCCGGCGCAGTCGCCGACCGCATAGATGTGCGGAACGGTCGTGCGACGGTGCTCGTCGGCGGCGATGCCCTTCTTCGGGTCGAGCTCGACGCCGATCTCCTCGAGCCCGAGGTCCTGTGTGACGGGCCCGCGCCCGGTGGCCACGAGCATGAGGTCGCACTCGACGGACTCGCCGCCGAAGTGCACCTTCAGGCCGCTGCCGGTGTCCTCGATCCTGTCGCACTGCGAGTCGAGGTGGACGGCGATGCCGCGCTTCTTGAACTGCTTCAGGAGCTCCTTGGCCGCGTCCTCGTCCTCCTGCGGGATAAGCGTCGGCAGCATCTCGACGATCGTCACCTCGCTGCCGAAGCGCTGGAGGATGGAGGCGAACTCGCACCCGATGATCCCGCCGCCGAGGATGACGATGCGCTTCGGCACCTCGGCCTGCGCCAGGAGGCCTGTGGAGTCGATGCAGCGCTCGGAGTCGATCCCTTCGATAGGCGGGCGCAGCGGATAGGAGCCGGTCGCGACGATCGCGGTCTTGAACGAGACGTCCTCCCCGCCCTCGACGGAGATCGTGTTCGCGTCCTTGAAGCGGCCCGCGCCCTTCACCCACTCGACGCCGTTGGCCTTGAAGAGCCCGGCGACGCCCGTTGTCAGCTGGTCGACGATCCCGTCCTTCCACTCGTTCGCCTTGGCGAAGTCGAGCTCGGGGGCGCCCACGTTCACGCCGATCTTGGCGAAGGTCTCCTCCGCCTCCTTGAGCGCGAACGCGGTCTGCACCCATGCCTTGGTCGGGATGCACCCGACGCGGAGACAGGTGCCTCCGAGCCGGTCTTCCTTCTCGATGCAGACGGTCTTCGCCCCGAGCTGAGCGGCCCTGATGGCAGCCGTGTAGCCGCCCGGGCCGCCACCGAGGACGGCGACGTCGAAATCCATGGTCTGGCCCTTTCCGTTCGGTTCGGTTCCTAACCGATCCTATCCGCGCAGGGCCTGTCGCCACTCCCAAAAAACGGGAGGGCGGCCCCTGGGCCGCCCCTCGCCGTGACCCGGGGTTGAATCCGGCTCGGGCGAATTAACGGCCGCTCGCGGGCTGCGGGCGATCCCTCGAACGGGTGCGGCGCGGGTCAGTCGCCCTCGAGGCGAAGGTCGAAGCCTGCGGGGGCATGGATGTTCACGAAGCGCGCCGGCTCGTCGCCGCGGTTGGCGAACGTGTGCGGCACCTCGGGCGGCACGAGGACGAACGTCCCCGGGCCCGCGACGACCTCCTCGTCGTCGACGATGAACGTGAGCTCGCCGTCGAGCATGTAGAACGAGTCGTCCTCGGCCGCGTGCTGGTGGATCGGGGGACCGTCGCGCCGCGGCTGGATGGTGATGATCGAGAGGTTGAAGCGCGGCGTGTCCTGCGTGCGGGCGAGGAACTCGACGTTCCCGACGCGGTGGCCCTCTCCGGGCGGCACGATCACCGCCCGCTCGGCGCCCACTAGATCTCCTCCGAGAGCTGCACCCGGTTCCCGTCCGGGTCGAACACGTCCAACAGGCGGATCGTGCCCGGGATCTCGAGCACCGTCCCGACCTCGACGCCCGCCCCGCGCAGGCGCTCGGCCTCCAACTTGATGTCGGTGACGTCGAGCGTGAGCACCGCCTCGGCCTCTTCACGCTCCCCTTCGGCGATCGCCAGCTCGGTGTTCCCGCGCACGAGCCGTGCCCAGCGATCCTCCTCGTCGACGTAGGCCTCCTCGAAGCCGAGCCGCTCCCGGTAGAAGGCCCGCGCCTCCTCCAGATCCCGGACGCGGTACCAGATGCTCACGGGTGCCTCTTCAGGCGTTGCTGCCCCGCTTCTGCGTCGTGAGCACCAAGCCAGAGGCCGCACTCGGCCGAAGCCAAGGCTGACGAAGCCTTGGTGAGGGCGAGGGTGGGCGCTGGCGCTGCGTGATCGCGGGGCAGAAGTGTGGCTGGTAGCGCCTGGAGAGGCACTACAACGCGAGGCCGGGCTCTTCGAGGAACTGCTTGACGGTGCGCAGGAACTCGGAGGCCGTGGCGCCGTCGACCGAACGGTGGTCGCAGGAGAGCGTCATCTCCATGACGGGGCGGGCGGCGAGCTCGCCGTCGCGGACGACCGCGCGCTCCTCGATCGCGCCCACCGCGAGGATGGCGGCCTGCGGGGGGTTCAGAACGGCGACGAAGCGCTCGACGCCGAACATGCCGAGGTTGGAGATCGTGAACGTGCCGCCCTCGAGATCCTCCTGCTTGAGCTTGTTCTCGCGCGTGCGCGCGACGATGTCTGCGCGCTCGGCGGCGAGCTGCGGGATCGTCTTCGTCTCGCAGCTCCGCAGGACGGGAACGACCAGGCCGTTGGGGATCGCCACGGCGATGCCGACGTTCGCGGTCGGCTGGAGGTGGATCTCCTCGCCGGCGAAGAGCGCGTTCACGGCGCGATGGCGCATGAGCGCGACCGCGCAGACCTTCGTGAGGATGTCGGAGTAGGTCGGCTTCGCGTCGCCCTCGGCCATCCTCGCCACGAGCGCCTCGCGGAGGCTGATCGCGGCGGTCATGTCCGCGGTCATGGTGATCTGGAACGCGGGCGCCTCCCAGGCCTCCGTCATGCGGCGCGCGATCGTCTTGCGCATGCCGGTGAGCGGGATGACCTCCACCTCGCCGGCGGGCTCGGCGGCGGTGACCGCAGCCGGCGCCGGCGCAGCCTCTGCACGCTCGACGTCCTCGGCCACGATGCGGCCCTCGGGGCCGGTCCCCCGCAGCGAGCGCAGGTCGATCCCCTTCTCGCGCGCGATCCGCCTGGCCAGGGGCGAGGCCTTCACGCGGGCGCCGTCTCCGTTTGCATCCGCGGCCGGCCGCGGCTCCGCCTCGGCCTGCTCCGCGGCGGCCTGTCGGCCGCGCTCGCGGTCCTCGTCGCGCTCCTGCGCGGGCTCGCCCTCCTCCTGGCCCTCTCCCTCGGCGACCTCGGCCTCGTCCTCGACCTCGGGCTCCTTCTCCTCCTTCGCCTCCGGCTCGGCGTCGGGCACGTCCTCGCCCTCCTCGCCGATGACGGCGATCGCCTTGCCGACCTCGATCTCCTCGCCCTCGCCGGCCAGGATCTTGAGCAGGACGCCCGAGGCGTCGGCCTCGACCTCCTGCGTCACCTTCTCGGTGTCGAGCTCGTAGAGCGGCTCGCCCTTCTCGACCTGGTCGCCCTCGGACTTCAGCCAGCGCACGATCGTCCCGGACTCCATGCCCTGGCCGAGCCGCGGGAGCGTGACCTGGTTCGACACTAGTGCCTCTTCCAGTGATCCCGCCGAGCTACTGGGTCGCGAGCACCAAGCCAGAGTTCGCACTCGACCGCGGCCAAGGCTGGCAGCCTTGGCAAGGGCGAGGGTGGGCTCTGGCGCCGCGTGATCGCGGGCCAGGAGCCGGCGTTGATTGCTGGGAGAGGCACGACTACTCCTTGCCGACGGTGCGCTTGATCGGCCGCGAGCACGTCCTCCGCGTGCGGGATGACGTACTGCTCCATGACCGGCGCAAACGGGATCGGCGTGAACTTCGCCCCGACGCGCTCGACCGGCGCGTCGAGGTAGTCGAACGCCTGGTGCTGGACGATCGCCGCCACCTCGGCGCCGAAGCCCATGCGGACGACGGCCTCGTGCGCGACGACGCAGCGGTTCGTCTTCTTGACGGAGCCGACGATCGCCTCCTCGTCGAGCGGGAGGAGCGTGCGGGGATCGACGACCTCGACGGAGATCCCGTCGTCCTCGGCCTCCTTCGCGGCCGCGATCGCCTCGTGGACGAGCCGGCCGGTGGCGACGACGGTCACGTCCTCACCCTCGCGGTGGACGCGCGCCTTGCCGAGCTCGATCCCCTCGATCTCGTCCGGCACGTCCTCCTTGAGGTTGTAGAGGGTGCGGTGCTCGAAGAAAACGACGGGGTTGTCGTCGTAGATCGCGCTCCAGAGCAGGCCGCGCGCGTCCTCGGGCGTCGACCCGAAGACGACCTTGATGCCGGGGACGTGGACGAGCCACGCCTCGAGCTGCTGCGCGTGCTGGGCGCCCGGAGACCAGCCGGCGCCGCCCTGCGTCCTGATCGTGAGCGGCACCTTGGTCTGCCCGCCGGACATGTAGCGGTGCTTGGCCGCCTGCTGGACGAGCTGCTCCATCGCGAGCGTGAGGAAGTCCTGGTACATGATCTCGACGATCGGGCGCATGCCCGAGACCGCAGCGCCGATGCCGGCGCCGACGATGGCCATCTCGGAGATCGGGGTGTTGCGGACGCGATCGGGCCCGAACTCGTCGAGCATCCCTTGCGTCACGCCCATCGAGCCGCCCATCTCGGCGATGTCCTCGCCCATGATGAAAACGTCGTCGTCGCGACGCATCGCCTCGCTCATGGCGTCGCGAACCGCCTCCCGATAGGTCAGCTCAGGCATAGACGTTCTTGAGCGCGTCCTCGGGCTTCGGGTCGGTGCCCTTCTTCGCAAACTCGATCGAGTCCTCCGCGATGCGCGTCGCCTCGCGGTCCATCTCCTCCCACTCCTCGTCGGAGAGCTCGAGGCGCACACGGAGGAGCTCGATCGGGTCGCGCGTCTTGCGCAGCTCGTGGATCTCCTCCTTCGGGCGGTAGACCTGCGGGTCGCCGACGTAGTGGCCGGAAAGCCGGACGCAGTCGGCGACGACGAAGATCGGGCCCTTGCCTTCGCGCGCGTGCCGGAGCGCCTTCTTGGCGGTGTCGAAGACCGCCTCGACGTCCTGGCCGTCGACGGTGACGGCGAGCATCCCGAAGGCCTCGGCCCGCTTCGTCATGTCCTCGATGGGCAAGTGCTGCTTGGCCGGCGTCGACTCCGCATAGCGGTTGTGCTCGCAGACGAACACGGCCGGCACCGTCCAGAGCTGCGCGAGGTTCAGCGACTCGTGAAACGTCCCGATATTGGTCGCACCGTCGCCGAAGAACGCGACCGCGACCCGCGGCTCGCCGCGCATCTTGAACGCGAGGCCGGCCCCGACGATGCCGGGGAGCCCGCCGCCCACGACCGCGTTCGCGCCGAGGTTCCCGCGCTCGATGTCGTAGAGATGCATGGAGCCGCCGTAGCCGTGGCTGCAGCCCTCGACCTTCCCGTACAGCTCGGCCATGACCTCGTTGGGATGCGTGCCCTTGGCGATCGTGTGGCCGTGCGCGCGGTGGGTCGAGGCGATGACGTCGCTCTCCTCCAGCGCCCTGCAGACGCCGACCGCGACGGCCTCCTGGCCGATGGCCACATGCAGGAAGCCCGGCAGCTCGCCGGCGCGAAAGCGCTCCTCGACCTTCTCCTCGAAACGCCGGATCAGGAGCATCTCCCGGAGGAAGTCCTTGAGGCGTTCCGCGGACACGGTCTGACCCTTCTCCTCGAGCGTTGCCACGGCGCCGACAAGCTAGCAGCCAGAGCGAATAATCTGCGCGTTCCATGGCCCTCGCAGATCGTGTCGACGAGATCGTCCGCGGCCTCCCGCGCGGCTGGGAGCGCGCGCGCCTGGAGCTGACCGTGGAGGAGCCGGAGGACGCCGACCGCGCGTCGCTCGTCCTCGCCCCCGCGACCCCCGGACGCTCGGGCAGCGCCTTCACGCTCTACGTCCACGACGGGGCGAGCGGGCTGTCCCCCACGGCCGGGCTCGTGAAGCGCGTCGTCGCCCGCCTCGACGAAGCAGGGATTCGCGGCCGCGTCCGCCTCGCCGGGCACGAGCAGGCGGCCGCGAAGGAGGCGCCTGCCGCGCCGGAGCGCGAGGCTCCGACGGCGCTGGCGGACGCCTGGGACGGGCTGCTGCGCCGGCTCCCGCCCGACTGGTCGGACCTCTACGCCGAGGTGGAGCTCGACTCGACGGACTACCTCGAGCGCGGGGCCCTGCTGCTCGCGCCGGTCAACCCTGCGCGCTACGGCGGCTCGTCGAGCTTTCGCTTCCGCGCCGCGAGCAGCAAGGGCTACGGCGTCGCCCCGGGCATGGCCCGCCGCGCGCTCGAGCGACTCGACGACGAAGGCCTGAGGGGGCGCGTTCGCGTCCTCCGAGTCCTCTCCGACACGAACGCGGTCTCCACGCAGGGGCCGGTCTGGCGCGTGGACGGCCGCTCGGTGTGAGCGAGCCCGAGCCCCAGGTTTCCTGGAAGGCCCTCGAGCAGGACGCGACCGTCGTCACGTCCGACGGCGACGAGTCCGCGCGGGTCGCGGAGATCGTGGGCGACCCGGCAGCGGACATCTTCAACGGGCTCGTCGTGACTCTCGGCATGCTCGACAAGAACCGCGACCTGCCTGCCGAGCGCGTGAAGGGGATCTGGCCGCGGCGCGTGGAGGTCGATCTCACCGCGGCGGACCTGAAGGCGCTCCCGCCCTACGAGGAGCCCGTCGTCGAGCGCCTCGAGCCCGACCGGGGCTTCTTCACGCGCCTGCGGAACCTGTTCCGCTGAGCTCGGCCGCCCGGCGCCGCGCGCGGGCGAGCTGGAACGGCACGAGCGGAAAGACGGCCAGCTCGCGCAGCAGCACCTGAGGGGGCGCAGGCGTGTGGGCAGGTGAGACGGAGACCCGCAGGTCGGGCAGGAGCGACCGGAAGAGGATCCCGGCGCGCCGCCCGTGCCACCTGGACGTGACGACGATGACCTCGCTGACCCCAAGCTCGCGCGCGTGCGCGGCCGCGTTGGCCGCGTTCTCGGCAGTGATCCTGGCGTCGGGGTCGCACACGAGGCCCTCGGTCGCCCCCGTCCACGCGCGGCGCATCAGTTCCGCCTCTGGCAGCGCCGTCGGGTGCCGCGACCAGCCGGAGAGGAGGACGACGTCGTTCTCGCCCGCGAGCGCCGCGGCGTGCTCGAGGCGGGCGGCGCAGATGGGATGGAGCTCGCCTTTGCGCCCGCGCGAGTAGCCGAGGACGACGACGAGCCGTTCAGGTGCAGAGCTCATTCCAGGGCGACGCCTCGTCGGCCCGGCGGCACAGGCTTCGTCGCGGAAGGGGCTTACCTAAGCTCGGCATCGAACTGCTCCTTCAGCGCGGCGACGATGCGCTCGCGGATCTCGCGGGCGTCCTCGTCCGACAGGGTGCGCTCGGGCGACTGGAAGGAGACGTGGAGCGCAACGGATTTCCTGCCCTCGGGGATCGGCTCGCCCCGGTAGACGTCGAAGATGCGGATGTCGCGCAGCTCCGGGCCGGCCGCCACGCGGGCCGCCTCGGCGAGGTCACCGGCGAGCAGGTCCTCCGCGACCACGAACGCGAGGTCCTGGTGCACGGCCGGGAACGTGATCACGTCTTCATACTCGCGGCGCTCCGGCACCTGGTCGAACAGCGTGGACAGATCCAGCTCGAACGCGCCCCACGAGCCTTCGAGGAGTGCCGGATGGAGCTCGCCGACCCAGCCCGCCCCGAGCTCGGCGGCCTTGCCCGGGTGGAGGAACGGGCGGCTCGCCCTTTCGAGGCGCGGCTCGATGCCGAGCGCGCCGTAGAGCGTCTCCAGGATCCCCTTGGCCCGCGCGTAGCCGCCTTCGACGACGACGCCGACGTGCCAGTGCTCGTCGGGCAGCTGCTCCCCGCTCGGCAGGTAGACGCGGGCGATCTCGAACAGCCCGATGCCCTCGTTGCCCGCGTTGACGTTGTGGCGCGCGGCCTGGGTCAGGCCGAAGAGCAGGGACGTCCGCAGGATCTCGTGCTCCGAGGAGAGCGGGTCCGGCAGCCTGAGCGCGTCCGGATCGGGATCGTCGCCGACGAAGCTGAGCGTGTAGACCTCGAAGAGCCCGGCGCCGACGAGCACGTCCTCGACGAGCCGGCGGAGGCGCTGGTGCTTCGACAACCGGCCGAACATCGCGCTGCGGAGCGGAAGCGTGAACGGGATGCGCTCGAGCCCGTAGACGCGCGCCACCTCCTCGACCAGGTCGATCTCCCGGGTGACGTCGCGGGCGCGCCAGGAAGGCACGGTCACCTTCCAGCCGGGCGCGACGTCGAACCCGAGCGCGTCGAGCGCGTCCTTCTGCTCCTGCTCGGGGATCTCGATGCCCACGATCCGGTTGGCGCGCTCGGTGCGGAACGAAATCACCGGCGGCTCGGGCAGCTCGGCGACGACGTCTGCATGGCCCATCCAGCGAGCGCCGGAGAGCTCGACCAAGAGCTGCGTCGCGAGCCGGGCGGCGTGCGGAGCGAGGTAGGGGTCGACGCCCTTCTCCCAGCGGTTTGAGCCCTCGGTGCGGAGCGAATGGCGCTCGGAGCTCCAGAGGATTGTGCCCGGCTCGAAGTTGGCGGCCTCGAGGAGGACGGAGGTCGTCTTCTCGGTCACCTCCGTGTCGAGCCCGCCCATGATCCCGGCGAAGGCGATCGCGCGCTCGCCGTCGGCGATGACGAGGTCGGACGGGTCGAGCTTACGGAGGTTGCCGTCGAGGCTCGTGAACTCCTCGCCCGCCCGCGCGCGCCGGACGACGATCCGGCCGCCTGCGAGCGTGTCGTAGTCGAAGGCGTGGAGCGGGTTCCCGAGCGCGAGCATCACGTAGTTCGTCACGTCGACGACGTTCGAGATCGGGCGCATCCCCGCAGCGGTCAGGCGCGCCTTCATCCACGGCGGCGACTCGCCGATCCTCACGTCCCGGAACAGGCGCCCCACGTAGCGCGGGCAGCCCTCGAAGTCCTCGATGGAGATGTCCAGCGGCTCCTCGCCGGCCGGCTCGGGGTCGACGCCCGGCATCGGCCGCAGCTCGCCCCTGAAGAGCGCCGCCACCTCGCGCGCGATCCCGTAGACCGAGAGGCAGTCGGGCCGGTTGCGCGTCACCTCGATCTCCAGCACCTCCTCGCCGAGCGGGAGGACGTCGCCGAGCGGCGTGCCCGGCTCCCACGGCTCCGGGAGGACGAGGATCCCCGCATGCTCGTCGCTGATCGAAAGCTCGGACTCGGAGAGGATCATTCCGTCGGAGACCGTGCCGCGGAGCTTCGCGCGCTCGAGCGTCCGCCCGTCCGGGAGCACCGCGCCGGGGAGCGCGACCGCGACGGTGGCGCCCGCCTCGAAGTTCCACGCGCCGCACACGATCTGGCGCGGCTCGTCCTCCCCCACGTCGACGCTGCAGAGCTGGAGCCGGTCGGCATTGGGGTGCTTGCCGGCCTCGAGGACGCGGCCGACGAGGTAGCGGCCGTAGTTGCCGTCCACGTCGGCGACGCCGCGGAAGGAGATGCGCTCGACCTCGCCGGTGGCGATCGCGAGGCGGTCGGCGATCTCGGCCGTCGTCGCGTCGACGTCGACGTACTCGCGGAGCCAGGAGACGGGGACCTTCATCTCAGAACTGGCTCAGGACCCGGAGGTCGTTCTCCCACAGCAGCCCGAGCGCGGGCAGGCCGTGGCGGAGCATGGCGACGCGCTCGAGGCCCATGCCGAACGCGAAGCCCGTCCACTCCTCGGGGTCGAGGCCGACGAACTCGAACAGCGTCGGGTCGACCATCCCGGAGCCGGCGATCTCGATCCAGCCGGAGTACCGGCACACCGAGCAGCCGCGGCCTTCGCAGAGGAAGCAGCTGACGTCCGGCTCGAGGGACGGCTCCGTGAAGGGGAAGTCGTGGGTGCGGAAGCGCATCTCGCGCTCCTCGCCGAAGAGCGCCCGCATCATGTGCAGCAGCGTTCCCTTGAGGTCGCCCATGGTGATCCCGCGGTCGATCGCAAGGCCCTCGATCTGGTGGAAGATCGGCGTGTGGGTCGCGTCGGGCGTGTCGCGGCGGTAGACGCGGCCGAGGGAGACCATGTAGATCGGCGGCGGCTGCGTCTCCATGACGCGGATCTGGGACGGCGAGGTCTCCGTCCGCAGCAACACGTCCCCGTTGAGGTAGAGCGACTGGAGCGGCGAGCGGGACGGGTGATCCTGCGGGAAGTTGAGCCCGTCGAAGTTGTAGCGCGTCGTCTCGACCTCACGGCCGTCGACGACCTCGTAGCCGAGCCCGAGGAAAATGTCCTCCACCTCGCGGCGGATCTGGGTGATGAGGTGGAGCTTGCCGCGCGGCCTCGCCTCGCCCGGCAGCGTGATGTCGGCGACCTCCTCGGTGAGGCGCCGATCGAGCTCCGCGCGCTCGAGCTCGGCCTGGCGCTCGGCCACCGCCTGCTCGAGGCCTTCGCGGAGCGTGTTGAGGACGCTGCCCGTCTCGGCTTCCCGGACCTCGCGGAGCGCCTGCTTGAGATCGCTCCGCCGGCCGAGGTAGCGGACACGGGCATCGTCGAGCTCGTCGAGGGTCGAAGCGCCCGCAATCGCGCTTCGCGCCTCGCTTTCCAGGGCCTGCGGGTCCATCGGCGGAGCGTATCATCGGCCCTGTGTCGTCCTATGACGCCATCGCGGAGCTCTACGACCCCTGGAGCCGGAGCGTCACGGAGGACGTCGGCTTCTACGTCGCGGAGGCCCGCAAGGCCGGCGGGACGGTGGTCGAGCTCGGCGTCGGGACCGGCCGGATCGCCGTTCCGGTCGCGTCGGCGGGCGTGCCGGTGATCGGCGTCGACTCCTCGCAGGGGATGCTGGAGGTGTGCCGGCGGCGGGCGGAGGCGGCCGGGGTGTCGCGCCTGGTCGACCTCCGCCAGGGCGACCTTCGCGACCCGCCCGTGACCCAGCGGGTGCGGCTGGTGACCTCGCCGTTCCGCGCGCTGCTCCACGCGGAGAGCGACGAGGACCGCCGCGCAGCACTCGCGGCCGCGTTCGGGCTCCTGGTCCCCGGCGGGCGCCTCGTCTTCGACGTCTTCGCGCCGAGCCCGGAGGACGTCGCGGAGACAAACGGCCGCTGGCTCGAGCGAGAGCCGGGCATCTGGGAGCGGGCGGACTGGGACATGGAGCGCCGCGTGCTCACCCTGCGGGTGAGAGGCAAGGCGGCCGAGACCGCCATGACGCTCTCCTGGATCCCCACGGAGGACTGGCGCCGCCTCCTGGAGGAGACGGGCTTCGAGATCATCGCGTGCTACGGCTGGTTCGACCTGCGCCCGTACGCCGGCGGCGAGGACTCCATCTGGCTCGCGAGGCGTCCCTAGCGGACAGGTCCGGGGTCTGACCCCGGGGCATGTCTGTCGGGGGACGAAATGTGAACGGAGAGCCCGCGATCCGGCTCCAGGTTCGGAGCGTGTCCACAGGGTGTCCGCGCCGGACAGGTCCAGGTGCCTGGCACCGGGACGTGGCCGGTGGGGACGTGCCTACTCGCCCCAGCCGGGGTGCGGGTCGCGGCGGCCGGGCTTCTGGAACCAGTACTCGCGGAGTGCCGTGCAGCGGCCGTCCGCCGCGAAGCGAAGGAGCAGGCAGCCCGGGATCGTGGTCTCCTCGCCGTCTTCGACCATCGTCGCCCACCACTCGGCGGCGACGATGTCGCCGGTGGCGAACGGCGTGCCCATGCGGACGTCGACCTCCTCCTGCGTCGAGGTCACGTCCTCCCAGTAGGCGTGGATCGCCTTCGACCCGACGACCGGCTCGCGAAACGGGCTGAAGCGGTACTCGGCGTCGTGGAGGCCCGGCTCGAGGTTCCAGTACTCGCGGAGCGTCCGGCAGCGGCCGTCGGGTGCGAAGCGGAGGAGCAGGCAGCCGGGGAGCGTGATCTGCACGCCGTCGTCCACCATGGTCGTCCACCACTCGACGGCGACGAGGTCGCTCGCGACGAACGGCGTGCCCATGCGAACGTCGGCCCACTCCTGCGTCGAGGTCGCGCTGTTCCAGTAGGCGCGGATCCCGTCCGGGCCGATGTGGGGCTCCCGGAACGGGCTCGAGCGGTACTCGGCGTCGTCGGTGAAGAGCCCGACCACGGCATCGGAGTCCTTCTCGCGCCATGCGCGGCCGTACGCCTCGACCCAGTCCTGCACCGTCATCGCCGTCTCCTCCACTCGTAGAGCGCGATCGCGCCGGCGACCGCGACGTTCAGGGATTCGGCGGCCTCGGCCTGCGGGATGGTCGCCGTCGTCTCACACGTCGCCAGGACGTCCTCCGGCAGCCCCTCCCGCTCGGCGCCGAGGACGAACGTGACGGGGTCGGGAAGCTCGAGCTCCGCGAGCGGGGGGCCACCACGTGGGACGAGCGCCACGCGCCCGGCGCTCGCAACGTCGAACGACGCGAGCGGCACCCGGAAGACCGCGCCGGCCGAGGCCCGCAAAGCCTTCGGGCCCGTGACGTCCCCGGACCGGTGCGAAAGCGCGACGAAGGCCGGCCCGAGAGCGTCGGCGGCCCGCAGGAGCGTCCCCAGGTTCCCGGGATCCGCGACGCGCCAGAGCGCAAGCCCTACCGGCAGATCGGCTCCGGCGGGCAAGTCCGCGCGCCGGAAGACGGCAACGACCCTCGGCGGGTGGGCGAGGGTCGAGAGGCCCGCCATGACGTCGGGCGCGACGAGCTCCGCACCCGACAGGCGCTCGACCAGCGCAGGCCGCTCGCCGTCGACGAGCGCCTCGACGGGCTCGAGGCCGGCGTCGAGCCCGGCCTCCACGAGATCCTCGCCCTCGCAGGCGAACAGCCCGAGCTTCTCGCGCTGGCGGCGCGACTCGAGCTTCCGGACGAGCTTGACCCGCGGGTTGGCCGCGGACGTGATCACGGGAGAGGGCCGGGCTCTCCCTAGGCCTCGAGCGCGGCCTTGGCCCGCTCGGCGATCTTCGTGAACGCGGGCGGGTCGTTGACCGCGATGTCGGCGAGCGCCTTCCGGTCGAGCTCGATGTTCGCCTTCCGGCAGCCGGCGACGAACCGGTTGTACGAGAGCCCCTCCTGGCGCGCGGCCGCGTTGATCCGCACGATCCAGAGGCTCCGGAACGTGCGCTTCTTGCGCTTGCGGTCGCGGTAGGCGTGGTTGTCCGCCTTCTGGACGGCTTCCTTCGCCTTGCGATAGGAGACGGAGCTCTGGCCGACGTAGCCCTTGGCTGCATCGAGCACCTTGCGGCGCTTCTTGCGCGCGTGGACGGATCGCTTGACGCGGGGCATTGCTTCCTCCTCCTACGGCTAGCGCCCGAGCAGGCGCTTGACGTCGCGGACGTTGCTCTCGTCCACGGCCTGGTCGTTGCGGAAATCCCGCCCGCGCTTGGCGGACTTCTTCTCGAGATTGTGGCTCTGCATGGCGTGGCGCCGCAGGACGCGGCCCGCGCCGGTGACCTTGAACCGCTTCTTCGCGGCTGACTTTGTCTTCTGCTTAGGCACTTTGAGCTGCTCCTACCTCTCGTCCGACGTTCCTGTGAGGCGCGAGAACCATGACCATGTTGCGTCCGTCCTGGAGCGGCGGCGACTCGATCATCCCGAGCTCCTTGACGTCCTCGGCGAGCCGCATGAGCAGGTCGCGACCGCGCTCCGGATGCGTCTGCTCGCGGCCCCTGAACATGATCGTCACCTTCACCTTGGCCCGGTTGCCCAGGAACCTCACGACGTGCCCCTTCTTCGTCTCGTAGTCGTGCACGCCGATCTTTGGGCGGAGCTTGATCTCCTTGACCTGGATCTGCGACTGGTGCTTCCGCGCAGTCTTGGCCTTCTGCTCCTGCTCGTACTTGTACTTGCCGTAGTCCATGATCCGGGCCACCGGCGGGTCTGCTCCTGCGGCGACCTCGACCAGGTCCAGATCCTTGGAATAGGCGTACTCGAGCGCCTCGGCCGTCGGCTTGATGCCGACCTGGGAGCCGTCCGAGTCAACCAGGCGGACGCGCGGAACACGAATCGACTCGTTGATACGAGTCGTGTCCTGCTGCGGCCTGGACTGCTCGAACCTGCGCCGCGGCCTCACTGATACGTCACCAAGTTGTGCTGCGTCCTCCTCTTAGACAAACGAAAAGCTGCACGCAGGCAGCCCGTCAATTCCCCGATTTGGTTGAACCTCCGATGAGCCCATGGCTCCGGAGGTGAGGAAACGAAGCTCCTGCTTGCAGGCGTCAGATACTAGCAGCGCTGCGAAGCTCGTCGAGGAGCGCGTCCGCGCTCGTTGCAGATTGTTCACCGCCCCGTCGCCGGACCGCGACGGAGTCGAGCGACTCGCGGTCGCCCCAGACGACGACGTAGGGCACCTTCGCGAGCTCGGCGTCGCGGATCCGCCGCCCGAGCGTCTCCTCCCGCTCGTCCACGGAGGCCCTGAAGCCTTCGGAGCGAAGCCGGTCGGCGAGCGACTCGGCGTCGGCGAGATGCGCGGCTGCGACCGGCAGGATCCGCACCTGCTCGGGCGCGACGAAGAGCGGCAGGTCGCCGCCGGTGTGCTCGAGGTAGACGCCGACGAACCGCTCGAGCGAGCCGAGGAGCGCGCGGTGGATCATCGCCGGCGTGTGCTCGGCGTTGTCGTCGCCCTGGTAGGTGAGCCCGAAGCGTTTCGGCATCTGGAGGTCGAGCTGCACCGTGCCGAGCTGCCAGCTGCGCCCGAGCGAGTCGGACATGTGCAGGTCGATCTTCGGCCCGTAGAAGGAGCCTTCGCCCTGGCTCTCGACGTAGTCGAGGCCCTTGACGGCCAGCGCCTTGCGCAGCTCCTCTTCGGCGAAATCCCACTCCTCGTCGGTGCCCAGCTTGTTGTCCGGTCGCAGCGAGAGCTCCACGCGCATGTCGAGGTCGAAGAGGTCGTAGAGGTAGTAGGCGAAGTCGAGGCAGGCGAGCAGCTCGTCCTGGATCTGCTCGGTCGTGCAGTAGACGTGCGCGTCGTCCTGGACGAAGTGGCGCACCCGCAGGAGCCCGTGCAGCACGCCGGAGAGCTCGTTGCGGTGCAGGTTGCCGGCCTCGGCGATCCGCAGCGGCAGCTCGCGGTAGCTGTGCGGGCCGAGCGAGTAGAGCAGGCAGTGCCCGGGGCAGTTCATCGGCTTGAGGCCGAAGTCGCGCCCCTCGATCTCGACCGCGAACATGTGCTCCTGGTACTTCTCCCAGTGCCCTGACGTGCGCCAGAGCTCGGAGTCGTACAGCTGCGGCGTGCGCACCTCGTGGTAGCCGCGGCGCGCGTTCTCGCTCCGGCGCAGGTCCTCGAGCACGTTCCAGATGACCATCCCGCGCGGGTGCCAGAACGGCATCCCCGGCGCCAACTCGGAGAAGTCGAAGAGCTGCAGGTCCTTCCCGAGCCGCCGGTGGTCGCGCCGCCTCGCCTCCTCGAGCCTGTGGAGGTGCTCCTCGAGATCCTTGGGGTCGAAGAACGCCGTGCCGTAGACGCGCGTCAGCTGCGGCCGGTTCTCGTCCCCACGCCAGTAGGCGCCGGCCAGCGAGAGGAGCTTCACGGCGCCGATCGGGCTCGAGTCCTGGAGGTGCGGGCCGCGGCAGAGGTCGACGAAGTCGCCCTGCTTGTAGAAGGAGATGTCGCCCTCCGCCGTGTCGACGAGCTCGACCTTGTAGGGCTCGCCCTCGTCGGCGAAGTACTGCTTCGCCTCGTCGCGGCTCGTCTCCCACCGCTCCCAGGAGCGCCCCTCGGCGAGCTCGCGCCGGATCTCCTCCTCGAGCTTCTCGAGCACCTCCTCGCCCACCGGCTCGGGGAACTCGAAGTCGTAGTAGAAGCCGTTCTCGATCGGCGGGCCAATGGCGACCTTCGTCCCCGGATAGAGCCGCCGGGCCGCCTCGGCGAGCAGGTGCGCGGCCGAGTGGCGCAGCACCCAGAGCGCGTCGGGGTCCTGCCGGTCGCGGGTCGTGAGGATCTGGATCTCCTCGCCGTCGACGAGCGGCAGGCGGAGGTCGCGGACACTTCCGTTCGCGCGCACGAGCACGGCCTGCTCGGCGAGCTTCGGCCCGATCGCCCGCGCCGCGTCCAGCCCGGTGGCGCCGTCGGGAAGTTCGAGGTTCTTGCCGTCGGGAAGGATGACCCGCATGGAGACAGAGAATACTCAGCCCCCTGCGGGGCAAGAGCCCGAGGAAACCGAGGAAGGCACACCCGTTCCCGACCCCGAGGAGGCCGACGGCGACGCCGAGGACGTGCCGACGGCGGACTAAGCTGGAGCCGTGCGTCGGTTCGTGATTCGGACGACGAGAGCGGTGAAGCTCGTCGTCCGCGACGGTCGTATTCCGAGGCCGCTGCGCTGGGGAGGAACGCTCGGGCTCCTACCCGTGCCGGGGCCGTTCGACGAGGCCGTCCTGCTCCTCGTCGGCGGGATCCTCTGGGTCTTCTACCGCGACCAGCTCAACGAAGCCTGGCAGCGGGCGGAGCGGCAGACTCTTGCGACCCCGGCTGCAGGGCCGTCCTAGCCCTTCAGCGCTCTGGCAATTGCCTCCCGGCCGCCTTCGAGCACCGGCTCGCCGTGGGAGACGAGCACCAGCTCGACGGGGAGGTCGAGGAGCGGCCGCAGAGCCTCGCGCAGCTCCTTCTGGCGCATCCCGCTGGGGAGGTAGCGGAGCCAGGAGTCGGGGCAGAGGCGCACGCCGCCCCGCTCGTCGTCGCCGAGGAGACGGTCGCCGGGGATCAGGGCGCGCACCTTCGGGAGCCAGACCATCGTCTCCCCCGCTCCCTGGATGACCACGGTCTCGACGTCGCGCGGGAGGTTCTTCTTCGCGCGCGAGGTCGAAGCGCCGTAGCGTTCGACGAGCTCGTCCCTGCTGCGGCGGTGGAACTGGAGCGTCGTCACGATCGTGACGGGCTGGCCGTGCCGGCGGACGAGGGCGTCGAGCTCGGCCTGGACGTCGGCCCGGTCCTCGGGGACGAGCGGGTCGACGAGCAGCAGCGCGTCGGGCGCTTCATAGGCGACCGACGCGACGTCTGGCCCCCAGTCGTCGGGGCTGCCGACCGTCGGCACCGGCTCGGCGTCCGGATGGACGGCGGTCCAGCGGTGCAGGCCGGGGCGAAGCTCCTGGATCGCCCGGGTACGCCATCGGCGCCAGCATTACACTCGCCTTCGGTTCGAGGAGCGCAGCTTCCGTTCTCGCAGCTCTTCTGGGTCATCTTCGCGGCCGTCGCGGGCTCACGCTGCTCGGGCTCGCCCGGCGCTACCGCCGCAAGCTGCGGCCTGCGGTCGACAAGGTCAAGATCGCCGTTGACCGGCCAGGTCCGGCGCGGCGAAGACGTGCCGCGTCGCGATCACGATCCGCGACGGCGCGCACACGGGCGTGCGCCTGCGGGTCGGAATCGTCTGCGTCGAGCGCTACGACGTCGAAGAGTCCACGGAGACCACACGGGCCAGAGCTCGCGCCGCGTGACGCGGGAGGACTTCGCGCACGAGGAGTGGCGCGAGGTCTCGGCCTCGGGGCGCAGCAGGGCCTCTCGTTCGTCGTTCCGGCCGAGGCGCCCTACTGCTACCAGGGCTCGTGCCTCTCGTTCGAGTGGCACGCCGAGGCGCTCGAGATCGCGCGACTCCGCCCCGACGCCGTGGCGAGCGCCACGTTCGAGGTCCGGCCGTGAGCCCGGCATTCGAGCTGCAGCTCGAGCGGGAGAGCTTCGCGCCGGGCGAGCGTGTGGCCGGGTCGGTCCTCGTGACCGAGGGCGGCGGCTCGCGGGCCCTCGAGGTCGTGCTCGCGTTCCACGAGAAGAGCCCGGACTACGAGGAGACGGCGGTCAGCCAATCGGAGACGCTCCACACGGGCGACGTCCAGACGGGCCAGACCCTGGCGTTCGCACTCGAGCTTCCGGCGGACGCTCTGCCCGCCTATCGCTCCGAGCACGGCGAGCTCTACTGGGAGATCGACGTGAAGTCCGACGAGATGGGCCGGGACACGCACCTACGCCGGCGCATCGAGGTCGTCCCCGGCGCGGTGCCCGAGAAGGAGGACATCTTCGCGGGCGGCTTCGGCGACGACGAGGGCTAGTCGTCGCCCTCGACCGCGGCCCGGAGCGAAGGCGGTGCCTTCAGCCAGTAGCTCTCGCGGAGCCACTCGAGCGCCGCCTCGAGGGACTCGTCGTCGGCGACCTCGGCGGTCACCCAGCCGTAGCGCCCCACGTAGCGGGCCGTGCTCACGTACGGGAGGAGCTGCGCGATCTCGCGCTCCTCGGGAGTCAGCTTGACCGTGAGGCGGACGCACTCCTCGGCGACGGACATGGAGGCGAACATCGAGTTGTCGCCCACCTTGAAGACCGGGTGGCCCCACGGCTCGTCCTCGTAGGTCTCCGGGAACGAGAGCGCCAGCTCCCGGAGCCGCTCGGCGAGGTCGGCGAGGTCGGGCACGCCGCCAGCCTAACCGGCTTCCGCGCTACCTGAGCCGTCAGAACCTGTCGAACAATTGTGAGGATTCTGCAAATTCTTGGAATCGTTGCGCCTTCAAGCTGAACGAGAGGCGTACTCTCTGGCACTTAGCGGGCCGGAGGCCCCGGAGCTGGCCGCAGGCTCCCGGATCTCTCCCCCGGCTCGTAGCCCACGGACGCCGAGGCGGAGCCCCGCCGCAACGGGCTCCGCCTCGCGTACGCCGGCCAAGAGTAACGCCGCGCATCGGACGCAGGAAGTCCCGCGCCCCCGTGGCGGGGGCGCGGAACCGTCTGCGGATGGGGGTTGAGGCCTACCGGCCGGCGGGCGCCGGGGAAGGCACGCCCTGCGGCGAGCGCTCGGTCTCGTGCGAGACCTCGGGCAGCCACTCGAGCCACCTCGGGAGGTACCAGTTCCAGTCGCCCAGGAGCTTCATGGCCGACGGGAGGAGCACCGCCCTGACGATGGTGGCGTCGATCAGGATCGCCGCCGCCAGGCCGACTCCGGCCTGCTTCATGTCGATCGTGGAGAGCGTGGCGAAGATGGAGAACACCGCCACCATCACGATCGCCGCGGCGGTGACGACGCCTGCGGTCGACTTGATCCCGTGGGTCACGGCCGCCTCGGTGTCGAGCCCGCGGTCGAACGCCTCGCGGATCCGGCTGAGGATGAACACGTGGTAGTCCATCGAGAGGCCGAAGAGGATCACGAACATGAACAGCGGGAGCCAGGCCGTGATCGCGCCGGTCGACTCGAAGCCGAGGAGCGACTCGCCCCAGCCCCACTGGAAGACGATGACGAGGAGCCCGTAGGCCGCCGCCACCGACAGCAGGTTGAGCACGACTGCCTTCGCCGCGATCACGAGCGAGCGGAAGGCGACCAGCAGGAGCACGAAGGCCAGGAGCAGGACGAACGCGAACACGTACGGCGCCCTGTCCTTCGTGAGCTGGCTGAAGTCGTACGAGGAGGCCGCCTCGCCCGCGACTGCGACCTCGGCGCCGTCCACGGCTCCGATCGTGGCGGGGATGACGTCCTCGCGGAGGGTGAGGAGCGCCTCGGTCGAGGCGTCGTCGGTGCCCGTGCCTGCCAGCGGCACGGAGATGACGGCGACCGTCGAGGCGTCGTTCACCTGGACCTCGATCGGATCCTCCATCTGGCCCGTGGCGAGGGCCTGGCGGCGGAAGTCGGCGAACGCGGCGTCGAACTCGGGCGACGCGACGTTGTCGGCCTCCACGGCGACCACTGCGGGCAGCGGGCCGCCCGGGAAGGACGCCTGGATCCGGTCGTAGGTCTGCATGATCGGGATCTCGCGCGGCATGCTCGAGATGCCCGGGAAGGCCGTGTGCATCCCGAACGCCGGGAGCGCGAGGATCACGAGCACGCCTGCCGAGGCCACGGCCGAGACGAGCGGGCGCCGGAGCACGCGGTCGAGGATGGCGCCCCAGAAGCGGGAGTCGCCGTCCTTGCGGCTCAGGCGATGCAAGAAGGGGATCTTGCCCTTTTCGACGCGGTCGCCCAGCCAGGAGAGGAGGGCCGGGAGGACCGTCAGCGAGCCCGCGACCGCGATGGCGACGACCATGATCGTGCCGACCGCGATCGAGGTCCAGATCGCCGTCCCGCCGAAGAAGAGCCCGGCGAGCGCGATGATGACCGTCAGACCGGAGATGAGGACCGCCCGGCCGGACGTGGCCGCGGCAGCCTCGAGTGCGGCCGCCGGGCCTCTGCCGGCCGCCCGCTCCTCACGCTCGCGCTTGAGGTAGAAGAGCGAGTAGTCGACGCCGACCGCGAGGCCGATGAGCAGGATGATCGAGGCGGACGCCTCGTCCATGGGGACGAGCTGGCTCGGGACCGCCAGCAGACCGAGAGTGGCCATAACGGCCGACAGGCCGAGCAGCAAAGGGATCCCGGCCGCGACGGCGGCGCCGAAGACGACCAGCAGGATGCCGAGCGTGAGCGGAACGGCGGTGAACTCGGCCCGCTGGAAGTCGGACGCGATCGTGTCGTCGACCGACTTCTCGCCGCTCGCGGAGCCGAACCCGTCGACAGTGAAGCCGGGGTTGGCGGCCTCGATGTCGTCCACAGTCGTGAGGATGGGCTCGATCCGGTCGACGGCGCCCACGCCGGTGTCGTCCAGCTCGTACTGCACGAGCACGGCCTGGCCGTCAGGGGAGACCAGCTTCGGGTCGTCGAGCGGCGAGCGCACGCGGGAGACGCCGCTCGCGGCGTTGAGATCCGCGACGACATCGTCGACGACTGCTTTGAACTGGGGGCTCGAGGCGGGTAGCGACTCGTGCTCGATGAACACGGACTCGTCGACCGTGTCGTCGAAGCCGCCGTTGTCGACGATCTGCAGCGCGCGGCGGGAGTCGCCGGCCTCGGCATCGGCGGGATCGAGGGACTTGGTGCCGACAACGCTGCCGAGCGCTACGGCGACGACGACGAACGCCAGCCACCCGAAGATCGCAGTCTTGCGGTGGGACGCGCTCCAGCGGCCCATGCGGGCGGCGAGGTTTTGAGACTTGGCGAGGGGGGTCATGGCATCACGTCCTTCGGGTCTTGGGTGCGTGACTCCAGGCTCGCAGCGACGGCCCCAGACCGGAATGTGGCCACCCGGCGTCTTCGGGTGGTGCTAGCCCGAGGCCGGATTAGGCGGCCAGCGCGAGGTCGTCGAGCGCTGCCGCAACCGGCTCGGCGGCCTCGACGGCCTCCGGCCCCTCGGCCCTGATGGCGTTGAGGAACGGCAGCGAAAGGAGGATCGGGACGCCGATGGCGATCCACATGGCGCCGTAGCCGTTCGTGGCCGGGAAGACCGGCGCGAGGACGTCGATGGCGACGCCGACGACGATCGGGCCGAGAACCGCGCCCAGCGCGCGGGAGAAGCCGAACAGCCCGGAGAGCGCTCCCTCGGCCCCGGCGGGGGTGATCCCGACGAGGATCCCGTATGGAAGGGTCATGACGACCGCGCCGGCGAGGGCGATGAGCGGCAGGCCGATCAGGAACGAGCCGAACGACGAGAGCCCGGCGCCGACCAGCAGCCCGACGCCGTAGACCCAGATGGAGACGCGCATGAGCCGGTGGACTCCGATTGCGTCGCCCAGCCGGCCGGCCCCGAAGGCCGCGATCACGTAGGCGCCGGCGACGACGCCCATCACGGCGGAGGCGGTTCCGACCGACTCGCCGAGGCCCTTGACGACGAAGAGCACGATGAAGGTCTTGAGGCCCATGAAGGAGAGCTCCCAGAGCGCGTTCGCGGCCACGAAGGCGCGCACGTCCGGGCGCTCGCGCACGAGCCTGAAGACGCCCGGCCCGGGGAGCCGCGGCACGTCGGGCGCGGCGACCGGCGCGAGGGTCTTGCCCCGTACCTCGCGCACGAGCACGACCGTGGCGAGCACGGCGGCAGCGGCGGCGAGGAGGAACGGGAGCGGCGTCCACACCGAGAGCAGGAGCCCGCCGGCGACGAGCGCGACGCCGAGGCCGAGCCCGCGCATGACGCCCTGCCAGCCCTGCGCCCGCCCCTGGTGGGTCGCGGGCACGAGCTCGGCGAAGAGCGCCTGGTACGGCGGGTAGTAGATGTGGTAGCCGATGAAGAAGAGCGAGACGAGCGCCACCGTCTCCGCGTAGCCGTGGGCGAAGGGAAGGATGGCGAGCGGCGCCACGAGCAGCGGCACGCCCACGAGCGCGTACGGGATGCGGCGGCCGAAGCGGCTCTGCGTCCGGTCGGAGAGCGAGCCGATCAGGAGCGGCAGAAAGAGCGCGAAGGCGCCCTCGGCGCCGACGGCGATCCCGATCGCCCCCGCCGACGAGGTGGCCTCGCCGAGGAGGAGCGGCGCGTACGTCGTGAGGACGCTGATCCCGAGCGCGAGCGCGAAGGTAGGAAGCGCGAGAGCGCCCAGGAACCGTCCGATCCGGGGCGCAGGCTGCATCGGCCTGCCTACGCCTGTGACCGCCCAGCGCACGCCACGGACGGTCCAGCCGCCCACTGCGAACACCAGGATGGCGATGATCGCCGCGCTGATGAATAGCTTCGTCTTCATGCGGACACTCTCCCTCCTCGCCAACTAGACGGATATGGGGGCAGCCGTCTTCCTTCGGTGCGGTTTTCCCCACCCTGGGACGACCAGTGGCCCGCACGAAGCGGAGCCCGGCGCGGCGATTACTGGCGCAGGAAGGTGAGCACCGCCAGCACCCGCCGGTGGTCCTCGTCCGCGCGCGGGAGCCTGAGCTTCCCGAAGATGCTCGTCACGTGCTTCTCGACCGCTCGCTCGGTGACGACGAGCTCGGACGCGATCCCGGAGTTCGAGCGGCCCTGCGCCATGTGCTCGAGCACCTCGCGCTCGCGTGGGGTAAGCGTGTCGATGGGGTCGTCGCGGCGGCGGCGCCCGACGAGCTGGGAGACGATCGCCGGGTCGAGCGCGGAGCCGCCCTCCCCCACGCGCCGCACGGCGGCGGCGAACTCGCCCACGTCGGAGACGCGGTCCTTGAGGAGGTAGCCGACACCCTCGGCGCTTTCGGCCAGCAGCTCCATCGCGTAGCCGGACTCGACGTACTGCGAGAGCACGAGGACGCCGACGTCCGGGAACGCCTCGCGAATCTCCTGCGCCGCCCTCAGCCCCTCGTCGGTGTGGGTCGGCGGCATGCGAATGTCGACGATCACGACGTTCGGCGAGTAGCTGCGCACCTTGAGCATCAGGTCCTCGGCCGAGCCGGTCTGCGCGACGACCTCGAAGCCCTGGTCCTCGAGGAGCCGAGCGACGCCCTCGCGGAGGAGGACGGAGTCCTCGGCGAGGACTACTCGCACGGGATCACCGCGCGGATGCGGGTCCCGCTCCCGGGCGGGCTCTCGACCTCGAGCCCACCGTCGAGGGCCTCCACCCTGTCGACGAGCCCGCGCAGGCCGGAGCCGCGCGTCGGATCGGCCCCGCCGATGCCGTCGTCGGCGATCTCCACGACCGCACGTCCGTTCACACGCGCGATGCTAACTGCCACCGAGGACGCCTCGGCGTATTTCGCCACGTTCGCCAGGGCCTCGGAGACGACGTAGTACGCGGCGGCCTCGACCGGCTCCGGGAGCCGCTCCTCCACGAGCTCCATGTCGATCACGAGCGGCGACCGGGCCGCGAGGGCCTCGAGCGCCGGGCCGAGCCCGCGGTCGGACAGGATCGCCGGGTGGATCCCCCGCGCGAGCTCGCGGAGCTCCTCGAGCGCCTGGGACAGCTCCTCCGCGGCCTGCGCCAGGAGACGGTCGGCGCCCTCGGGATCGTCGGTGATACGCGCCTGGGCGAGCCGGAGCGCCAGGGAGAGCGAGACGAGGCGCTGCTGGGCCCCGTCGTGGAGGTTCCGCTCGAGCCGCCGCCGCTCGACGTCGCTGGCCTCCATCAGCCGGGCCCGCGAGCGGCGGAGCTCGACCTCGTACTCCTTGCGCTCGGTGATGTCCACGCCGCAGACGAGGAGGCGTGGGTGGCCCCTGTCGTCGCGGAGCGGGGTCGTCGTCCAGGCGACCGTGTGGCGGCTGCCGTCCGTCGAGATCCAGGTGCTCTCGTACTCGCCGCCGCCGCCCTCCTCGGCGACCTCGGTCAGGCGCCGGCGGACGGCCTCCCGCTCCTCGGGAGCGATGAAGACGTCCCAGAACGCGTTCCCCTTCGTGATGTCGTCGTCCACGCGGCCGCTCATCTGGTTCAGCGAGTGGTTGAACCTGACGATGTAGCCGCCCGGCGTCACGAGGCACAGGAGGCTCGGGGTCGAGTCGACGACCGTGCTGGCGAAGTCTCGCTCGTGCTCGAGCTCGCGGTGGCGCTGCTGCAGCTCGAGGTGGAGGCGCTCGAGCTCGGCCTGGGCCGTGTTGCGCTCCGTGAACTCACGCACGATCAGCACGGCCTCCTCGCCGGCCTTCACGATCCGCGCCTCGAAGTCGCGGAGGCTGCCGTCGAGTTCGAGCCGATACTCGCCCGTGACGATCTCGCCCGTGTCGATCGCGCGCCGGATGCCCTCGACGAGCGGGTCGGCGACGTCCTTCGGCAGGATGTCGTGGGCGGTCGACCCGATCAGCTGCTCGGGGGGCACGGCGAGATCCTCGGCGCGGCCCTTGAACTCGAGGTAGGTGCCGTCGCGCGTCATGCGGAACATGAGGTCGGGGACCGCGTCCAGGAGGGCGCGGTTGCGCGCCTGGGCCTTGGCGAGCGCCGCGTGGCGCCGCTCGCTCTCGAGCGCGAGCGCGGCTGTCGCGGCCGCCGACTCGACGAGCAGCGGATCCTCCTCGAGCGAGCGATGGTGGATGAGCGCGGCCACCGTGCGCCCCTCCCGCTCCACCATCGTCACCAACTCTTCCCCGTTCGGCTCCGGCAGTTCGATCGGGTTTCCGTCGAGGTCGGCGAAGGATCGCGTCTCGGGGATCCAGTACGCGAGTCGCAGCGTGGGGTCGCCGAGCGCGCGGGCCAGCGCGTCGCGCAGCTCACCGGGGGCATGAGGCTTGCCGAGGTCGAGCACGAGCTGGCCCACGCCGGCGCGCGCGAGCCTGCCGCTCAGCAGACCCAGGATGAACGCGAACGGGACGGAGGCGAAGCTGAAGATGACGATCCAGAAGGCGACGACGCCCGCGTCCTCCGAGATCGACGCAACGACCAGGGTGAGCCCGAGCAAGGCGAGCGTGACGCCGGCCGTGAGATACACGGGCGCGAGGATGCGCCGGATCGGACGCGACGCCGCGTGCCAGCGGCGCCAGAAGACGAAGAGCGATGCGGCCAGCGCCGGCAGCCCGACGACGATGAGCACCGCGTTGATGGCCGCCACCGCCGTCGGGGAGTCCACGAGCAGGAAGGCGTTCGCCGGGCACTGTGCACAGTCGTCCGCAACGTCGTCGAAGAAGGCCGTCAGCAGCGAGCCCACGGTCAGGATCAGGTACGCCGTCGTGACGATCCCGTAGACGAGCCTCGTTTCCAGGTACCCGCGCGGGAAGGCGAGCAGCGCGTGGATGAAGACGGCGATGAAGATGCCGCCGAACGTGTAGCCGAGCGTGAACGGGATCGAGTCGTTGGCGGCTCCCAGCGCGCCGAGGAAGACCGTCATCCCGACGGCGGTCATGAGCTGCCCGAACTGATTGTCCGGACGACGCATCCACGCGACGATGCCCGCGCCGATGAACGACCAGGCCATGATCAGGTACGCCGTGGCCCTGAAGATCGGGTCTTCCTCGTGGTCGCTCGCAAGCACGAGCGCCAAGGCGCCGGCGGAGAGCAGGAGCCCGAGGCCGACAACGCCGGCCACCGTCAGTCGTCGCATGTGACTATCGAAGCACAGCGCGAAGCGCAGCGCCGGTCAGCTCGGCCTTGGGCACGAAAGCTGAGGCGCCGCACTGGCCCACGAGCGGGCCGAAGTCGGCAGCGTCGCGACTCGACGTGAGGACGACAATCGGGCCGCTCCCGTTGTGCTTGCAGAGCTCGGTGGCGATGCTTGAACCCGTCGGTGTCGGGCAGCTGGACGTCCAGCAGGACGAGGTCGGGCTTCAGCTCCATGATCGCCTCGAAGGCAGATCGTCCGTCCGCGGCCTCGCCGACGACCTCGAATCCCTCGGCGACGAGCAGCTCCTTCGCCGTAGCGCGGAAGCTGGGATGGTCGTCGACGATGATGACTCGATTTGCCATTGCGGACTCAAATGGTGACAAACAGGTGAATGCCCGGGAATACGGCTATCCACACTCTTTTCGGCGCTAGGATCCGACGGTGGCACGGCCTCGTTTGACCCGCGAGCGCGAGCTGAAGCTGTCGATTCCTGCAGGTTTCTCCCTGCCCGAGCTCGCGGGCGAGCCGCTCGAGCCGCGAACGCTCACGTCGACGTACTTCGACACGCCCGACCGGGCTCTTGCCCGCGCAGGCGTGACGCTCCGCCGCCGGGTCGAGAACCGGCGCGGCGTCTGGCAGCTCAAGCTCCCAGGCAAGGGAGAGCGGCTCGAGCTCGAGTCGCCCGGCGGGTCGACCGCCCCGCCCGCGAACCTCGCCGACCTCCTCGTCGGCGTCCTCCGAGGGCGAGGGCTCGAGCGCGCCGCCGTCCTGCGCACCCGGCGAACGGGGATTCGCGCGCACGAGAACGGGCGCCCGGTCGCCGACGTGACCGTCGACCGCTTCGCGGTTCTCGACGGGCGCCGTGTCCGCGAGTCGTTTGTCGAGGTCGAGGTCGAGGCGCTCGACGGGGGCGCCGACGCCCTCCCGGGTCTCGGGCGCGCGCTCGAGGACGCCGGCGCGACGCCGACCGACGGGCGGCCGAAGGCCTTCCGGGCCATGGGCTTCTTCCCGGCCGATCCGGCGCCGCCTCCGCGTTGGGCGCCCGCGCTCGACCACGTCCGGATCGCCCTGGCGCGCCAGGTCGCCGAGCTGCTCGCGCACGATCCCGGGACGCGCTTCGGCGAGGACCCGGAGGAGCTCCACCAGCTCCGCGTCGCGACGCGACGCCTCCGAGCGATCCTCCGGGCCGCCCGCGACCTCCTCGACCCCGAATGGAGCGAGCCCCTGCGCGCCGAGCTGTCCTGGCTGGGGTCCGCGCTCGGGCCGGTCCGCGACCTCGACGTCCTCATGAAGCGGCTGCGTGAGGAGATCGACGGACTGGAGCCGGGCGAGCGCCGGGCCGCCGGACGGTTCCTCCAGCTCTTGGACGAAGAGCGCGACCAGGCACGCACGGCGATGCTCGAGGCGATGTCGGAGACGCGGTACAACGAGCTCCTCGGCCGCCTCGAGGCGGCCGCCGCGGCGCCGCGTGCCCGCGAGGCCGACATCTCGCTGGCGGAGATCGCGGCGGCCGAGTTCCGCAAGCTCCGCAAGGCCGTGAAGGCGCTGCCGCCCGACCCGACCGACGACGAGCTCCATGCCGTGCGGATCCGCGGGAAGCGCGCGCGCTACGCAGCCGAGCTGGCCGAGGGAGCGGTCGGCAAGCCGGCGCGGAGATTCGTGGAGGACGCGAAACGTTTTCAGGACGTGATCGGCGAGCATCAGGATGCCGTGGTCGCCGAGGAGCGGATACGAGGCCTCCTGGGCCGGACGGGAAGCCCGCAGGCCCATCTCGCCGCGGGCAGGCTGATCGAGCGCGAGCGCATCCGGCGCCGGGAGGCCCGAGCTGCCTTCCCGGAGGCCTGGGACGCGCTTCAGAAGAGCGGGAAGAGGGCCTGGAGCTGAGCGAGAGCGCCGTGCAGGCGGCCGGCGGCGTCGTGTATCGGCGCAACGGCGACGGGGCCCTCGAGGTCCTGCTGGTGCACAGGCCGCGCTACGACGACTGGACGCTGCCGAAGGGCAAGCTGCACCGCGGGGAAAGCCACGAGGAGGGCGCGCTCCGCGAGGTCGAGGAGGAGACCGGCCTCCGATGCGAGCTCGAGCGCGAGCTGCCCTCGAGCCGCTACCGCGACCAGAAGGGCCGGCCGAAGGTCGTTCGCTACTGGGCGATGCGGCCCCTGGAGGGGCGCTTCCGACCCCACGACGAGGTCGACGACGCCCGCTGGCTGCCCGTCGAGGCGGCCGACGCCGAGCTGAGCTACGACCGCGACCGCGAGATCCTGAGCGCGTTCGCGGAGGAGGAGTCCCGCTGACCACCGTCCTCCTCCTCCGCCACGCCACTGCCGGCCACCGTGTCGACGGGCAGGACGATCAACTCGATCAACTGCGACCGCTCGACGACCGGGGCCGCCGACAGGCCGAGGGCCTCGTGGCCGGTCTCTCCGGTCACGACATCCGGCGCGTGCTCACGAGCCCGTACGTCCGCTGCCGCCAGACCGTCGAGCCGCTCGCCGGTTCGCTCGGCCTGCCCGTGGAGGAGCGGCCGGAGCTCGCCGAGGGCTCGACGGCCGACGACGTGCGCCGGCTCGTGGACTCGCTGGACGGCGAGACCGCCGTCCTCTGCACCCACGGGGACGTCGTCTCCGAGGTGCTCGGCGAGGAGAGCAAGAAGGGCTCGACCTGGGTGCTCGAGGTGGGCCAGGACGGCTCATTCGAGCAACGGGACTACATCGCCGCCCCGGCGTAGACCCGGACGCCCGCGAGCTTGCTTCGCTCGCCGCCATCTGACACAACTCGTCCCGCCTTGTCCGTTGCTCAAGTGATCCTCCTTCCCGGGATCGTGCTCCCGGCAGAGCTCGCGTACGGCGGCCTCATCGCCGCGCTGGGCTCCGACTTCGAGACGGTCGCGAAGGATCTGGAGGTCTACGGAGCGCCGGAGCCTCCGGACGACTACGGCCTCGAGCTCGAGGTGGAGGGCGTCCGGCGCGAGGCGGATGGACGCGGGTGGGACCGCTTCCACCTCGTCGGGTACTCGGGCGGCGGTGCGGCCGCGCTCGCCTTCGCGGCGGCCCAGCCGGAGCGGCTGGCGAGCCTCGCATTGCTCGACCCTGCCTGGGCCGGGACGTGGGATCTCAGCCCCGCGGAGCAGGCGGCATGGGTCGAGCTCGACCGGCTCGCCGAGCTCCCGGACGACCAGCTGATGCCGGGTTTCGTGCGTTTTAACCTGAGGCCCGGCGTGCCGGTCCCGTCACCCCCTCCCGGCGATCCTCCACCCTGGATGGCGACAAGGCCGGCGGGGATCCGCGCGATCCTCCGAGCGTTCCGGCGAGGCTCCATCGACCGCGAAGCCCTGGCCGCCTTCGATCGCCCGGTCTACCTCGCCCTGGGCGCCCTGAGCAACCCGGATCAGTACGCGGAGATCGCGAGGCGACTGGCCAGGGTCTTCACCAGCTTCGAGCTCGAGGTGTTCGAAGAACGTCATCACTTCGACCCGCCCCACCGGGCCGAGCCCGAGCGCCTTGCGCGCTCCCTCGAATCACTCTGGCGAACGGCCGAGGCGCAGCAGGCCTAGGCCGCCTGCCGCGGCCCGGACAGGAGGCCGCCCGAGCGCAGCGCGATCCTCCGCTCGAGCAGGCTCACCTCCTGCACCTGGTCGACCGGCACCTGCACGAGCCAGCTGCCGAGGAGCCCGGCGCGCACGACGAGCACGGTCGGAGCCCCGGTCTCCGGGTCGAAGCGGACGCTCTCGACGACGCCGATCCGCGCCGCCGGGCCGTAGACGCCGAAGCCTTCGCAGCATGCGAGGCCCGCGCGGCGGCCGTCTCTCTTCCCCTTGGTCTCCATGGCCTCATCGTGCCCACCCCTCGGCAAGGGATGGGTGACGAGGGCGTGAAGATGCGGTTACGCGGCCGAAGCTGCGAGCTCGCCCAGGAGCGCGAGCGCCGCGCCCTCTCTGAGCCCCGCCCGCGAGACCTGGAGTGGCACGCCCAGACGCTCGTGGAGCGCCGCGAGGATGATCACGCCCGCGGCCAGCGTCCGCGCGCGCCGCTCGTGGAGGCCGAAGGTCTTCGCCGTCTTCGCGGCGTTGCGCTTGCCGAGGATCCTCAACGCCGCGTCGAACTCTGCGGCGTCGAGCTCCTTCCCGACGAGCTTGCGCAGCGCGCGGGCGGTTCCCCCGGCGACGAGCGCCGACTGCGGCAGCGGCGGCGCGAAGCCGTCGAGATGCCGCTCGACCTCGTCCTTCGCGGCCGCGAGCGCGCGCTTGCCGGGCGGGTCGTCCGCGAGGAAACGGGCAGTGAGGCGGACGGCGCCGATGTCGAGGGACTTCGACCACGCCGGGCCGCCCTCGATCGTCCCGATGACGGCTTCCGTCGAGCCGCCTCCGACGTCGACGACCGCGACGCTGCCCGCCGGCAGCCCCGCCGCGGAGACCGCGCCGGCGAACGCGAGCTCCCCTTCCTCGTCGGCCGAGAGGACGCGCACCGGCGCGCCGCCGGCCGCCACGAGCGCCCGTACGAGCTCGTCGCCGTTGGCGCCCTGACGCCCCGGGGCGGTCACGATCACCTCGACCGCGGAGGCGTTCAGCCGACGCGCGGTGTGGACGAAGCCGGCCACGCACTCGGCTGCCTCGTCGATCCGCGCCGCGGACAGACGCCCGTCGCGCTCGACGTCCTCGCCGAGGAACAGGTGCTCGCGGCCCTCGTCCAGGGGCAGAAGGCCGGAGCCCTCTAGGCGCGCAACGAGGAGGCGGACGGTGTTCGAGCCCACGTCGACGACGGCAACATTCACAGCGTCGTCATTCTCCAGTCACCGTCGGCTGTAACCCTCGGAGCTAGCGCGGGCGGCGTGCGACTCGGCGGCGGGAGCGGGTGTGAGCCTTGCGCATGAGCGCGTCGTGGCTGCCCCGCGAATTCTGGTCCTTCCTGGGCTTGAGGCGCTTCCAGGCGCCGTCCGGCAGCAGCGTCCAGGCGGTGTTGTCCTCCAGGAGGACGTCGAACGCGCCTGCGAGCTGGGCCTGGATCTTGGCGTCCTCGACCGGCGCGGCGATCTCGATCCGGTGGTCGAGATTGCGCGTCATCAGGTCGGCGCTGCCGAGGTACGTCTTGGCCTCCTCTCCGGCCTCGAAGACGTAGAAGCGGCTGTGCTCCAGGAACCTCCCGAGGACGCTGCGGACGCGGATCGTCTCCGAGAGCCCGGGGACGCCCGGCCGCAGGGTGCAGATCGAGCGCGCGACGATGTCGATCTCGGCCCCGGCCTGCGAGGCCGAGTACAGCTCCTCGATGATCGTCTGGTCGGTGAGCGCGTTGGTCTTCAGCCGAATCCGAGCGTGCTCGCCGTTCCCGGCCGCCTTGGCGACCGCGCGAATCTCGTCGACGAGCCCGCGGCGCAGGTTGAACGGCGCCACCAGGATCTTGCGGAATCGCTGCGGACGGCCGAAGCCGGTGACGTAGTTGAAGAGGTCGGCGACGTCGGCCGCGATCTCCTCGTCGGCCGTGAAGAGGCCGAAGTCCTCGTAGATGCGCGCCGTCAGCGCGTGGTAGTTCCCGGTGCCGAGGTGCACGTAGCGCCGCAGGGTCTTGCCCTCGCGGCGCACGACGAGGGTGGTCTTCGCGTGGATCTTCAGGTTCGGGAACCCGTAGGCCACGTGGACGCCGGCGCGCTCCATCGCGCGGGACCACTCGATGTTCCGGTGCTCGTCGAAGCGCGCCTTCAGCTCGACGATGCACACCGCCTGGCGGCCCTCCTCGGCTACCTCGATGAGCGCCGGCACGACCGGTGAGTCGTCGCTCGTCCTGTACACGGTCGTCTTGAGCCCGAGCACTGCCGGGTCGCGGGCGGCTTCGCGGACGAATCGCTCGAAGGTCGTCACGAAGGAGTCGTAGGGGTGGTGGACGAGCATGTCCCCTCGCCGGATCTCGGCGAAGAAGTCGTCCCCGCCCGCGCCTGGTGCCAACCGGGCCGGCGTGCGGGGCACCCAGGGCTCGTCCTTGAGGTCGGGCCGGTCGAGCGAGGCGATCTGCGAAAGGTCGGCGAGGTCAAGAGGGCCTCGGATGGGGTAGACCTGGTCGTCGCCTGCGCCGAGGCCGTCGGTGAGGCGCGCGAGCATCCGGCTCGAGACCGAGCCCGAGACCTCGAGGCGCACGACGTCGCCGAAGCGGCGGCGCCGCAGCTCGAGCTCGACCGCCTCGAGCAGGTCGTCCGCTTCGTCCGAGACCTCGAAGTCCGCGTCACGCGTCACGCGGAAGACGGCGCGCTCCACGATCTCCATCTGCGGGAACAGGCGCGCGAGGAAGTGCGCGATCACGGTCTCGAGCGGAACGAGCGCGCTCCGTTTCCCGACCTCGAGGAAGCGCGGCAGACCCTCGGGGACCTTCACGCGCGCGAAGCGCTCCTCCCCTGTCTCCGGATCGCGCACGAGCACTGCCAGGCTGTTCGAGAGGCCCGAGATGTACGGGAAGGGCTGCCCGGGGCCGACGGCGAGCGGCGTGAGCACCGGGTAGATCTCGCGGTCGAACCGCTTTTCGAGCTCGGTGAGCTCCTTCTCCTGGCACTCCTCGACCTGCGCGATGACGACGCCGTGCTCGGCGAGCGCCGGGACGAGCTCCCGGCTCCAGAGGCGCGACTGGCGGGCCGTCAGCCCGAGCACGCGCTCCCGGATCTCGGCGAGAGCTGCCGTCGGCGTCCGGCCGTCGATCGAGCGGACGCCGATCCCGGCGGCCTCCTGACCCATGAGGCCGGCGACGCGCACCATGAAGAACTCGTCCAGGTTGGCCGAGAAGATGGAGCAGAACTTCACGCGCTCGAGGAGCGGGACGCCCGGATCGGCCGCGAGATCGAGCACGCGGGCGTTGAATTCGAGCCACGAAAGCTCGCGGTTGAGCAGTCGATCGCCGCCCCTGGGAACGGCTTCCAGCTCTATGCCCATGTGCAGAGAGTGCATGATCTCGGTCCGGAGGGCCAGGCGGGGTTACGGTTTGGTGAACAAGCGGAGAAGAGACCTGGCCCTCGAGGGCGAAAGAGCCGCACGACGCGCGCGTTTCGCCTGGCCGATCATCCTCGCCCTGAGCGGGCTCGACGCGGCCGGCTACAGCGTCATCGCGCCGGTCCTCCCGCGGATCTCCGAGGCCACCGGAGCCGGACCGGCAGTCATCGGGGCACTTGTGGCGACCTTTCCCGCGGGAATGCTGTTCGGCTTCGTCGCCGCCGCGCCGGGGATCGCCCGCGGGCGGACGCGCACGGTACTGGCTGCCTCGCTGCTCGTGATCGCGGCGGGATGCGTCGGGTTCGTCGTCGCTGACGACCTGGCCGTCTACTTCGTCGCCCGGGCCGTGATGGGCTTCGGGTCGGGCGGGCTCTGGATGGGCGTCACCTTCGCCGCCCTGGAGCGCAGCCCCGGCGACGAGTACGCGGGCATGAGCCGCATGCTGGCCGCCTACTCCGTCGGCAGCGTGATCGGGCCCGCCCTCGGCGCCCTCGGCGGCGTGCGAGGGCCCTTCGCCGCCTACCTCATCCTCGTCCTCGCGAGCGTGGGCCTGGCCCTTCTGCTCCCGACGCCGGCACAGAGGAAAGCCTTCCACCCCGACCGGGCCGCTCTGCGCGTGCGCGGCTTCTGGCTTTCGTGCGGCACGGTGCTCTTCGCCGTCATCGCTCTGGGAATCGTCGAGGGCGTCCTGCCACTCCACTTCGACAGCCGCCTCGGGCAGGCGGAGATCGGAGCCCTGTTCGTCGGCCTGGCGTTCGTGCTCGGCGGCGGCGCTGTCCTCGCGGGGCAACTTCGGCCACGGGTCGTCGTCCCGACGGGCGTCGTTCTGACCGTCATCGGGATCGCCTGGGTAGGCATCGCCGACAGCGTGCCGGCGTGGATCGCAGCGCTCGCCGTCACAGGGATCGGGTTCGCATTCGCCGAGACCGGGTCCGTCGGAATCCTCCTGGACGCCGTCGGAACCGAGCGGATTGTCACGGCGATGATCGTCTGGTCGCAGATCGGCATCGCCGGTTATCTCATCGGCCCGCTTGCGGGCGGAGGCGTGGCCGAGGGCCTCTCGTTCGCCTGGATCGGCGTCGTCCCGCTCGCCGCGGCGGTGGCGCTCGCCGTTCTGGCGCTCGGCCTGCGCCCTCAGGCCGCGGCGACGGACGCTTCGACCGCCGCCGCGCGGAAGGGCACGAGGTAGGTGGCGCGGCCCGAACGGAGGTGCGAGACGAGGGCCCGCTCCTCCTGCTCGCAGGGGACGAGCGTCTTCCAGGAGGAGAGGTGCTCAGCCGAGTGGACGTCGCCGCTCGCGATCGCCGGGAGCTCGCCGGTCGCGGCCCAGCCGTAGACGTCCGAGCGGTTGAAGAGCTCGACCCGGTGCAGGAGCGGAGCGAGCGTGTCCCACTCGCGCCAGAAGCGGCGGGTCGTCCTGGCGGGAATCGGATCGCCCTCCGGCCCGTGGGGGTGCGCCGCGATCAGCGCGGCGCCCGCCTCGCGCGCCGCGAGCAGCGCGCCCACGAGGCCGAAGTCCGGCGTGACGAACTCCCTGAGCCCGACGGCAAGCGCGTGGGCGGAGAGATCGGGCTCGCGGTGGTTGTGCGTCAGCTCGAGCC
Source organism: uncultured Actinomycetes bacterium (assembly GCA_963839745.1). Lineage (GTDB taxonomy): Bacteria > Actinomycetota > Thermoleophilia > Gaiellales > Gaiellaceae > JAIBJN01. The sequence continues at coordinate 54,269 of CAWIWC010000007.1, read as the reverse complement.
CGGGGACGACCAGCATCCCGTAGAGCGCGCGTGCCCGCTCGGCCTCGAGGTCGATCGCCGCGAGGTACGACGAGAAGTTCGCCTCGTGGACGCATGACTCGGGAACCCGCCACGGATCGGCGCTGCGGAGGACGTGGTCGGTGACGCAGAGAACGTCGAAGCCCGCGCCGCCGTAGAGGTCGACGAGCTCGCGGAGCGTGAGCTCCCCGTCGCTCCAGGTGGTGTGCGCGTGGAGCTCGCAGAGGAGCGTCCGCGTCCCGTTCCCCTGACCCATGCCCAGAGTGTCTTGCGCGCGCGCCCGCGCGTGGGCAACGGACTGGTGAATGTCGTGGGAAAAGGCAGCAGCCCGCCGTGAGGGAGGCGGGCTGCTAGGCGGGCGGGCGAGGCCCGTGCGGAGAAGACGAGCTAGTTGACGGACTTCCAGGGCCCCCAGATCGCGTACGTGACGGCGCCGGTGTTGGCCGGGCCGCCCGGGAGGTTGCCGCGGTCTCCCTGCTGGTTCACGAACAGGATCTGGCGGTTCGGGTCGAAGCAGCCGCCGGCGAACTCGGTCGAGTTGGCCGCGGTCTTGGCGAAGTCGTAGATCTCTCCCTTGAGGTTGACCCCGCGCATGAACTGCTCGCCGGAGCCGTCCTCCTGGAGCAGGATGTGGCCGGTCTTCGGGACGATGACGACGTTGTCGGGGAACGAGAGAGCGCCCTCGCTCGGCGACTCGTAGATGAGGGTGAGCGTCTCGCGCTCCGGGTCGTACTCCCACACCTGGCCCTGGCCGGCCTCGCCGCCGTTGGTGACGTCGAAGTAGACCTTCTTCCCGCCGACCCACATGCCCTCGAGCCGGTTGAAGGCGGCGGCGCCCTTCGCCCGCGCCTGGTTGCGGGTAGCGCTCGGGCCGTTGTCCGTGTCGTCCTCGTGGTCGGGACTGTCGATCGTGACCCACTCGACCTGCATCGGGTCGAGCGGCACGCGGTTCAGGTCCATGTCGGCGAGCGGCTCGTCCTTGATCTTGAGCGCCTGGAGGACGCCGGTGGTCTTCGAGAGGGGATTCTTGGCGCCGTAGGGCGGGTTCGGGATGTAGCGGTAGAACGCTGCCCCGGCCGGGTTCGAGGCGGACTTCGTGCGGTCCTCGGTCTGGTAGAGCGCCCCGCCGAAGAAGAGCGAGGCCTCGTGCACGAAGCGGCCCGCGCCGATGATCGCCTCGGCCTTCACCGGGCCCGTCGCACCGGACGGGATGTCGAAGACGTAGCCGTGCTTGATACCGGCCGAGCTCCGGTTGACGACCTCCTCGCACGTGATCCACGAGTCCCAGGGGGTCGTGCCGCCGGCGCAGTTCGTGTCCGTTCCGCCGAGGACGGCGAAGGTCTCGAGGACCTCGAACGTGCCCTTACGCGGGCCGGTGTCGATGACGATCTTCGTGTTTCCCGCGACGTACGAGGGCGTCGGGTCGTAGCGAAGCGCCTCGGGCACGATCACCGGGATCTCGCCGGCCTGGCGGCGGTTCTCGTGGTTGCGGATGAGCACGATCGTGCCGCGCTTGCCGCGATAGGCGGCCATGCCGTCGAAGATGCCGGGCACGAGGTTCCCGTCGCTCATCATCTCGCCCTGGCGCTGGATGACCGTGTAGTTGAAGTCTTCGGGCAGCCAGAGGTCGCCCTTGTTGACGAGTGGCCCGTAGCCCGGCACCCGCGGCGGCCTCGCTCCGTGCGCGACTTGCGCGCCGAGCGAGTGGAGCGGGCCGAGCGCCGCGATTCCCCCGCCCGCGAGCAGGCCACGGCGCAAGAGCGTCTTACGGTCGAGCGTGTCCATGTGTCGTACCTCCCCGAGTCGACTAGTGCGCTGCGGCCGAGTCTCGGCGAGGAGCGACCGACCGTGGGGGGCCGATCGGTGAATGGACGGTGACGGGGCGGTGAAGGAGGCTCAGGCGCCGCGAGGGGCGGAGTCCTCGAGCGTCACGCGCATGAGGTCGCGGATCGAGACGATCCCGACGACCTTCCCATCGTCCACGACCGGGAGGTGCCGGAAGCCGCCGTGGATCATGAGCGAGGCGGCCTGGCCGGTGGCCTCGGAAGCATCGATGGTCTCCGGGTGCTTCGTCATCCACTCGCGCACGCGCGCGTCCTCGGCGAGTCCCGCCGCAACCGCCTTGAGGATATCTCGCTCGGTGAGGATCCCCTCGAGCTTGTCGCCGTCCATGACGAGCACGGCGCCCACGCCGCGCCCGACCATGCGCCGCACGGCCTCGGCCACCCGCTCCTCCGGATCGATGATCAGCAGGTCGCGCGACATGTGATTCCCGATCACGGGCACGCGCCGATCCTAAAGGCGACGGCGCCACTTCGTCGGCTGGGAGGGCTGCGGAACCCGCTCGACACAGGCTGCGTTCCGTCAATCCCTCCGAAAAAACTACTTGGGAACGGCTTCGAGCTTGTAGCCGACGCCGTAACGCGTCTGGACGAACGTGTGCCCGGGGGCGAAGGACTCGAGCTTGTCCCGGATCTTGCGCACGAAGACGTCGACGGTGCGATCGCGGTGCGTCAGCCGGCGGCCCCAGACCTTCTGGAGGAGCTCGTCGCGCGTGACGACCCGCCCCTGCTCCAGCGCGAGCGCGTAGAGGAGGCGGAACTCGGTCGGCGTCAGCTCGGCGCTCTCGCCGCGGACGTAGGCCTGGACGTTGAGCGGGTCGACCGTCAGCTCCTCGATCTCGATTGGCTCGCCGCGACGCTCGTCCTGCACGCGGACGCCGCGACGAGCCGCCGCGCGCACGCGCGCGACAAGCTCTTTCATGGAGAACGGCTTCACGAGGTAGTCGTCGGCGCCGATCTCGAGGGCGTGCACGCGGTCGTGCTCGGTCCCACGGGCGCTCACGACGACGATCGGCGTCCCGATCCCCTCGGAGCGCGCCGTCTCGATCAGCTTCCAGCCGTCGATGCCGGGGAGCATGAGGTCGAGGACGCAGACATCCGGCCGCTCGTAGCGAAGGCGCGCGAGGCCCGACTCCCCCTTGTTCACCCACAGCGGGTCGAAGCCGGCCGTGGTGAGGTGCCGTGCCATGCCCTCTGCGATGACGTCGTCGTCCTCGATGATGAGCACCTTCGACACGCTGCCTCGATTCTGCCCTCCGGACGGGCACACGGGGGTACCGGAAAGGTAGCGAAGTGGTGAAGAAGTGGTGAAAGCTACTCGGACCGAGGAGACCAAAGCCAGGCCCGCGAGTGCAGCCTGCCCTCGGGCTCGCTCCATTCCGAGCCGAGGAAGACGAAGAGGTCGTCGCCGGCCAGTACCTCGGTCGTGCCGCCGTAGGCCTCTGCCGCTGGCGCGAGCTCCGGCCGTCTGCGGCGGCGTCTCGCGCTCGGGCAGGTTCTCGAGCGCGGCCTCGGGATCATCGAGGAGCTGCCACTCGTCCCGCTCGAAGTCGAAGGCTGCCCCGCGCAGGGGCGCCTCGCTGCTCTCGTCCCTCTCTCGGTGGTCGAACAGGAGCAGGCGGCTCTCCGTCCCAGGCAAGCTCACGACTGTACGGGTCGTCGAACGGGTCGTCGGGAAGCTCCCTCCAGGTGGACGTCTGGGTCTCGAAGACGTAGTCCGGCTCGCTCGCCGTCGGAGTCGTCGTACGTGTGGGCGACGATCCGGTCGCCCGCGGCGAGGACTTCGTGCCAACCCAGATCGCGGGTCGGCAGATCGAGCTGCTCCCAGCGGTCCTCTTCGATCCTGTACGCAAGAAAGGCGCTGGGGGCGTTCGGCCGGCCATTCTCGCCCGCGATCCAGAGGTACGCGCTCCCGTCGATCAGCTCGGGCTCGGCCCAGGAGAAGCCGACAGGGGCGTCCGCGATCGCGCGCCACGCTCCGATCGCGGGATCGTAGGCGGCGCCGTCCGCGAGCGGGGCCACTCTCGGCACCGAGCACGCGGCGGTGGGCGGGCACGGAGGTGCGTCGCTGCCTCCGACGAGCACGACCTCCTCTCCCGTCCAGAAGCCGGTGGGAGTCTCACGCGGGCTGAGGGGCGGAGCGGGAAGCTCTCTCCACGCCGCCGCCTCGTCCGAGGCGGCCAGGGCCACGAACACCAACACGAGGCCGGCGGTCGCCAGGGCCGCGAGCGCGAGGCCGAGCTTCCACCTCATGTCAGCTTCGACTGCATTTGGGGCCTCTTTGTTCCCGCCTTGACGCGCGGGCTACGATCACGCCGAGGTGCGGAGCTTCCTCCGACGTCAACAGGACGGCCCGCGGGCGGACACGGGCCTCGACGAGCTTCGCCTCGAAGCACGGCGCGGACGCGCCCTCGTCGAGGAGAGCCGGGAGATCGTCGTCGTGCTCGACGACCACGATCGGGTCGTGGCCGCCAGCCGCCGGGCGCGCGAGCTTCTGGGCGGCCTCGAGGAAGGCGCGGTCGCCCCAGAGGCGTTGCGCCAGGCCGACACGCTGACGATCCCCTACGAGGTCGACGGCCGCCGGGAGACGATCATCTACGCGCGCGACTCCGGCGATATGGCGGCCTACGAGGAGTTGCGCGCGGGCTTCACGGCCGCGGTCTCCCACGAGCTGCGCACGCCTCTTGCGCGTGTGCTCGCGCTCCTCGAGACCGCGACGCTGCCGGGGTCCGACGTGATCGAGCTCGTCGAGCAGGCGCAGGGCGAGGTCGACCAGATCCGCGAGCTGATCGACGACATCCTCTTCCTCTCGGAGCTGGAGTCGGGCCACGAGGTCGTGGGGCTGGGGACGACCCGGGTATTTCCGATCATCGTCGAGGTCGTCGAGAGCCTCCAGGAGCAGGCCGCGCGGGCCGGCGTGGTGATCGAGGTCGAGGCCGACGAGGACGCCGAGCTCCCCATGCGACCGAGGATGATCCGCGTCATCGTTCAGAACCTCGCACAGAACTCGGTGCGCTACGCAGGGCCCGGCGCCCACCTGTCCCTGATCCTGCGCCACGAGGACGGCGGCGTGGCGTTCATCGCCGCCGACGACGGCGTCGGAGTCCTCGCAGAGGACGTGCCTCGCCTCTTCGAGCGCTTCTACCGCGGGGACAGGGCCCGGGCCTCGCGCGGGACCGGGCTCGGTCTGGCGATCGTGAAGCACGTGATCAACTCGGCCGGCGGGACCGTCGAGGCACACGGCACCCGCGGGCAGGGCCTGACGATCCGCTGCTTCTTCCCGGACGCCTGAGCTCAGCCGAGCTGGTCGAGCTTCGCCTGCGCCTTCTCGACCGCCTGCTCGCGGCGCTCGACCTCCTTGCCGCGCCGCGCCTCGTCGGCCGTGGCGCGGTCGAGCTCACGGGTGAGCCGCTTCACCTCGGCGGCAGCGTCCTTGGCCTCCTGACGGGCCTCCGCGAGCGCGTCCTCGGCCTTCTCTACTTGCTCACGCGCTGCGTCCTTGCGCTCGCGGGTGCGCTTGTCCTCGCTCCGCTTCGGCTTCGGTGCGGCCGGCACGCCGCTCAGCAGGTCGAAGCCGAACCCGGACGTTTCCTCCTCGTGCTCGAGCCGTCCGTTCTCGGCTGCTTCGCGCAGATCGGGTCTCGTAGCGGCGGCGTGGAGGGTGCCGCTCACGCGGCGGATCATCGCCTCGGTCGGCGAGTGCCCGGCGACCTCGAGCACCGCCCGGCCCTTCTCGGTCAGCCGGTCGACGAGCTCGCGCTCGGCGGCGGCCGCCTCCTGGAGCTTCTCCGGCGACTCGCCGCCGAGGACCTTCTCCTGCGTCGCGCGAAGCTTGTCACCGGATTTCAGGAGCGCGCGGTAGTCCTTCTGCTGCCTGCGCGCGAGCTGGTTGACCGCCCACACGGCGGCCGAAGGCTTGCGCAGCGCCTTGACCCGGTCGGCGGCCTCGCGGTCTCCGTCGGAGCGGAGTCGCTTGGCGAGCTCGTCCCGCTCGGCGACGAACTCGTCGAGCGGCGCCGCGTAGAGCCTGTCGAGCTCCTTCTCCACCGCGCTGGCACAGTAGTCGCAACGTGACTCCCCCGCTCGGCAACGAGGAGATCGCGCAGCGGCTCGACGCCTTCGCCGTGCTCCTCGAGCTGGCCGGTTCCGAGCGCTACACCTCCCGCGCCTACCGTCGCGCGGCGGAGACGATCCGGGAGACGCCCGCGCCCGTCGCGGAGCTGGCGCGCGCAGGGCGAGCCCAGGAGCTGCGCGGGATCGGGCCGGGCATCGCGCGGCGGCTGAGCGAGCTCGTGGAGACCGGGACGATCGCCGAGCTGGACGAGCTCGAGCGGGATGTCCGGCCTGAGCTCGTCGGCCTCGGGCGGCTCGTCGGCATCTCCACGAAGCGGATGCTCGAGATCGGGCGCGTGCTCGGCGTGCGGACGGTCGAGGAGCTCCACGCCGCGGCCCGCGAGGGGCGCCTGCAGGAGGTGCCCGGCATCGGCCCGCACACCGAGCGTCAGATCCTGGAGCGCCTGGACCGGGATCCGGCGACGCCCCGGCAGGGCCTCACGCTCAACCGGGCCCGCGCCGTGACCGAGGAGGTGGCAGCGGTGCTCGGCGGCGAGGTGGCCGGCGACCCGCGCCGCTGGGCGGACGTCTCGTTCGACCTCGCGGTCGTCGTCGCAGCGGACGAGCCCGGCCCGGTCCTGGAGCGGTTCGAGAGCCTTCCCGCGATCGTGGCCGTGGTGGAGCGGGAAGCGCGGCGCGCGCTCGGCGTCACCGTCGACGGCGTCCCGCTCGAGCTGGTCGTCGCCGAGCCGGACCGCTTCGGGACGGAGCTCCTGCTCGCGACCGGCAGCCGGGCCTACGTCGAAGCCCTCGGCCCGCTCCCGGCGACCGCGGACGAGACGGCCGCGTACGCGGCCCTCGGCCTGCCCTGGTGCCCGCCCGAGCTGCGCGAGGAGCCGTTTCGCGGGGAGCCTCCGACGCTCGTCGAGCTCGATGACGTGCGCGGCGACCTGCACTGCCACACGACGTGGTCGGACGGGAAGGAGTCCGTGATCGAGATGGCTACCGCCGCGAGAGACCTCGGCTACGAGTACCTCGCGATCTGCGACCACACGCCCAATGTCCGGGTCGTGCCGGGCCTCGACGCCGACGATCTTCGCCGCCAGGCCGAGGAGATCGCGGCCGCCAACGAACAGCTGGCGCCGTTCCGGGTCCTGCGCGGGACCGAGGTCGACATCCGCAGCGACGGAAGCCTCGACCTGCCGGACGACGTCCTCGCCGAGCTCGACTGGGTGCAGCTCAGCCTCCACGCAGGACAGCGCGAAGCGCGCGGCCCGCTGACGCGGAAGGTCACCGAGGCCATGCGCCATCCGGCGGTGACCTGCCTCAGCCACCCGCACGGACGGATGATCAACCGCCGCCCTCCCAACGCGCTCGACCTCGAGGCGGTGATCGAGACCGCGCTCGAGACCGGCGTCGCGCTGGAGACCAACGGCCTTCCCGACCGCCTCGACCTCGCCGGGCCCCAGGTTCGCCTCGCGATCGAGGCCGGCGTCCCCATCGTCGCTTCGACGGACGCGCACTCGGTCCGCGGCCTCGGGAACATGCGCCTCGCGATCGCCACGGCTCGCCGGGGCTGGGCGACCGCCGCCGACATCGTCAACACGCGGCCCCTCGCCGAGCTCCCGCTCCGAGGCTCGCGTTTCCGCTAGCGGCGCCGTCTAGCCCCGCCTCAGACCGTGATCACGACCTTCCCTCGGGCGTGCCCCTCCTCCAGGTACGCGATCGCATCGGGGACGCCGCTCAGCGGATAGGTCCTGTCGATGACCGGCGTGACCTTGCCGGCTTCGACGAGCTCCGCCAGGGTCACGAGGTCCTCGTTGGTCTCCTTCGTGAGGAACGGGCGGAGCCGCTGGCGCACGAGCGGTGACGACACAAGCGCGCGCAGGACGCGATCGATTCCCGCGAACCGGCCCTCTCCGCTGCTCAGCGCCAGCGTCCCGGTCGGGGTGAGCGCGCGCCGGCAGGCTGAGGGCGAGGCGGTTCCCGCCAGCTGGAGGATCAGGTCGTACCGCTGCTCTCCGCGCGTGAAGTCCTCGCGGCGTGTAGTCGATGGCGTGGTCGGCGCCGAGCGAGCGGACGAGATCCAGCTTCGCCGTGCTGCAGACACCGGTGACACGGCACCCGAGCTCCTTGGCGATCTGCACGGCAAACGTGCCCACGCCTCCGCCCGCCCCGATGATCAGGACGTGCTGGCCCGGCTCCACGGCGCCCGTGTCGCGCAGTCCCTGGAGCGCGGTACACCCGGCCAGGGGAAGGGCGGCGGCGCTCTCGAAGGAGAGGTCCGCAGGCTTCGGCACGAAGTGGCTCTCGTCGGCACAGACGTACTCCGCGAACGCGCCTTGACACCAGCCGAAGACCTCGTCGCCCGGTCTGAGCCGTGTCACGTCCTTGCCGACGGCCTCGACTTCCCCGGCCGCGTCCGTTCCCCTGATCGGATTCGTCGGGGCTCGCAGGCCGGTCCCCGTCGCGCGGACGACGAAGGGGCTGGCACGCATGAGGTGCCAGTCCTGAGGATTGACGGAGGCGGCTCGGACGCGCACCAGGACATCGCCGTCGCCGACCGCCGGACGCTCGACGTCCCTGAGCTCGAGCACCTCCGGTGGCCCGTACCTGTCCTGGACGATTGCCTTCATCTGCCCGCGCGGACCCTACGGGTTACGCGGGTTCAGACGCGGTGGTTCACCACCTCTTCACCACTCGTTCACAGCCTTTCAGCCCACCAGGCGAAGGCACAGGGCGACACTCGCCTCGATGACACGACGCGAAAGGAGAACGGTGAGAATTCGTCCTGTCCCGAGGATTGTCCTCCTTCTGCTGGCGCTCGCGGCCCTGGCGCTCGGCGCTGTCGGGTGCGGTCGCGAGGATTCGGAGGACGACGGCGACGAGCCGAGGCGCCGCCATCGAGGAGACCACCGGCGAGGCGCCGCTGAGGAGCTTTCCGGGAACATCATTATCGACGGTTCGAGCACGGTCGGGCCACTGACGACGGCCGCTGCCGCCGCCTTCCGCGAGGAGCAGTCCGGCGTCAACATCGAGGTCGGCACGTCCGGGACGGGCGGCGGCTTCGAGCGCTTCTGCGCGGGCGAGACCGACATCTCCAACGCCTCCCGCGGCATCGACGAGGAGGAAGAGGTCCCGGTCTGCGAGGAGGCCGGCATCGAGTACACCGAGTTCCAGGTCGGCGTCGACGCGCTCACGGTCGTCGTCAACTCCGAGAACGACTGGGCCACCTGCCTGACGACCGACCAGCTCAAGAAGGTCTGGGAGCCGGCGGCCGAGGGCAAGATCACGAACTGGAACCAGATCGACCCGAGCTTCCCCGACCAGGCGCTCGCGCTCGCGGGCCCCGGCACCGACTCCGGCACGTTCGACTACTTCACCGACGAGATCAACGGCGAGGAGGGCGCGAGCCGCGCCGACTACACGCCGAGCGAGGACGACAACGTGATCGTCCAGGCCGTCGCCGGCGACCCGGGCGGACTGGGCTACTTCGGCTACACCTACTACGAGCAGAACCAGGACACGCTCAAGGCCCTCGAGATCGACGGCGGCGACGGCTGCGTCGCCCCGAGCGTGGACACGGCCCGCGACGGGAGCTACGCGCCGCTCTCGCGGCCGCTCTTCATCTACGTGAAGAACGAGTCGCTCGCGAAGCCCGAGGTCTACGCCTTCGTCGAGTACTTCCTGACCAACTCGATCCAGCTCGCCGAGGACGCGCTGTTCATCCCGGTGCCCGACGACCAGGTGGACACGAACCTCTCGGCGCTCGAGGCGGCCGGGGGAACCTAACCGAGTGGCGACGCAGGACACGACCGCAGGCGCGCAGCCGATCCGGCTGCGCGCCGAAGGCCGACGCTGGGGCGAGGATGTCGTCAAAGGGCTCCTCGCCCTCTGCGCACTGGTCTCCGTGGCGACGACGATCGGGATCATCATCGCCCTGCTCGAGCCGTCGATCGAGTTCTTCCGCGAGGTCTCGATCGTCGACTTCTTCTCCGGCGAGCGCTGGGCGCCGCTCTTCGAGCCTGCTTCGTTCGGCGTCCGCCCGCTGCTCGTCGGCACGCTCGCCGTGACCTTCTGGGCCTGCGTCGTCGCCCTGCCGCTCGGGCTCGGCGCCGCCGTCTACCTGAGCGAGTACGCGCGACCTCGGGTCCGCAACACGCTCAAGCCGGCGCTCGAGGTGCTCGCGGGCATCCCGACCGTCGTCTTCGGCTTCTTCGCCCTGACGTTCTTCACCCCCCTGCTCCAGGATCTCGGGGTCGGGGTGGGGATCTTCAACGTCCTCGCCGCCGGCCTCGTGATGGGCGTGATGCTCATCCCGACCGTGGCCTCCATCTCCGAGGACGCGATGGCCGCCGTGCCCCGGGAGCTCAGGGACGGCGCCTTCGGCCTCGGCGCCTCGAAGCTCCAGGTGGCCACGCGCATCGTCATCCCGGCAGCGGTGTCCGGGATCGTCGCCAGCTACATCCTGGCGATCTCCCGCGCGATCGGGGAGACCATGATCGTCCTCATCGCCGCCGGCGGGATCGCGCAGATCACGTACGACCCGCGCGAGCCGGCCCAGACGATGACCGCCTTCATCGGCGCGACGGGGCTCGGCGACGTGCCGACCGGGTCGCTCGAGTACAAGACGATCTTCGCGGTCGGGCTGACGCTCTTCGTGATCACGTTCGCCATGAACATCCTCTCGATCCGGCTCGTCCGGAAGTACCGGGAGATCTACGAGTGAGGGTCGCTCGCCTCCGGCTCGCTCGCGTGGGGGAAACCATGTTTCCAGCGCGGGAACCATGTTTCCCCCGCGTGCCCCCTTCTTCAGACCTTCTGAGGAGGGGGTTCATGGGGGAACCAGGGGTTCCCCCATGGAGAACCTCCCGGTTCCCTCACACTCCCTCCACCTCGGCCGGAGACCGGCCGATGAGCGCCGTCTCCTCCCCCATCGGCCGGCGGCCGCGCGGCGACAAGGTGCGCGGGACGCTCTTCTACATCCTGCTGCTCATCTCGGTGGCGGTCGGGTTCATCCTGCTCTTCACGCTCGTCGTGGACGTCGTGCAGAAGGGGATCGGCTACCTCGACCCGCTCTTCTTCACGGAGCCCAACAACCCGACGAACCCGCAGGAGGCGGGCGCCAAGCCGGCGATCCTGGGGACGATCTACCTGATGGTGCTCCTGCTCATCTTCGTGGTGCCCATCGGCGTCGGGACGGCGATCTACCTCGAGGAGTACGCGGACCGTGAGCGCTGGTACAACCGCCTGCTCGAGCTCAACATCCAGAACCTCGCCGCGGTCCCCTCGATCGTCTACGGGATCCTGGGGCTCGCGTTCCTCGTCCGCGGCCTGGGACTCGGGCGTGTGCTGCTCGCCGGGGCGCTGATCCTGACGCTCCTCGTGCTCCCGACCGTGATCGTCGCGGCCCGCGAGGCCATCCGCGCGGTGCCCGACTCGATCCGCCAGGGCGCGTACGCCCTCGGCGCGACCCAGTGGCAGGTCGTCTCGCGCCAGGTTCTCCCGGCCGCGATCCCCGGCATCGCCACTGGCTCGATCCTGGCCCTCGCCCGCGCGATCGGTGAGACGGCGCCGCTGCTCCTCGTCGGCGCCCTCACGTACGTGACCGTGAACCCGAGCCTGATGGGGTCGTTCACGGCGCTGCCCGTGCAGATCTACCAGTGGATCGCGCGGCCGCAGGAGGAGTTCAGGTACCTCGCCGCTGCGGGGATCATGGTGCTCCTCGCGATCCTGCTGACGATGAATGCGTTCGCGATCTGGCTCCGCAACCGCTACCAGAGAAGATGGTGATGCCCGACATGGAAAGCGCACCGGCCGCACCTGCGAGAATCGCCGGCATGGACGAGAAAATCCTCACCGAGCGCCGCGAGGCGGTGTCCTCGACCCGCCGCGACGTCCTCTTCGACGTGGCCGGCCTCACGGTCTCGTACTCGGACGTGCCCGCGCTGAAGAACGTCTCGCTCGAGATCTACAAGAACTTTGTCACGGCGTTCATCGGGCCCTCGGGCTGCGGCAAGAGCACGTTCATCCGCTGCTTCAACCGCATGAACGACCTCATCCCGACGGCGTCCGTGGACGGGAAGATCCTCTATCACGGCACCGACCTCTACGGCTCGGAGGTCGACTCGGTCGAGGTTCGCAAGCGGATCGGGATGGTCTTCCAGAAGCCGAACCCGTTCCCGAAGTCGATCTACGACAACATCGCGTTCGGCCCGCGCGTGCTGGGCTGGAAGAAGGATCTCGACGACCGCGTCGAGCGCGCGCTGCGAAACGCCGCGCTCTGGGACGAGGTCAAGAACCGCCTCAAGTCGAGCGCCTACAGCCTCTCGGGCGGCCAGCAGCAGCGCCTCTGCATCGCCCGCTGCCTCGCGGTCGAGCCGGACGTGCTCCTGATGGACGAGCCGGCCTCCGCCCTCGACCCGATCTCGACCACGGCGATCGAGGACCTGATGCACCAGCTCAAGCGCGAGTACACGATCGTGATCGTCACGCACAACATGCAGCAGGCCGCCCGCGTCGCCGACATGACGGCGTTCTTCAGCGTCGAGGTCGACGAGGAGAAGGATCACCGCACGGGGATCCTCGTCGAGTACGACGAGACGCCCACGATCTTCACGAACCCGAACGACAAGCGGACGGAGGACTACGTGACGGGGCGATTCGGATGAGGGTCACCCTTCAGGAGGAGCTCGACCAGCTCGAGGCCGCCCTCCAGGAAGAAGGAGCGCTCGTCCTGCGCGCATTGCGCGGGTGCCTCAACGCGCTCGAGCAGTCGGACGTGGAGCTCGCCGACGAGGTCATCGCCTTCGACGACGAGATCGACCAGTCCTATCTCGCAATCGAGGAAGGCATTCGAGTCGCTGCTCGCGCTCGGCAGACGCCGGTCGCCGTCGACCTGCGCCTCGTGCTCGCGATCCTCCACAACAACCTGCACCTGGAGCGGATGGCGGACTACTGCGTCACGATCGCCAAGCTGACGAAGCTCGTGAAGGACGTGCCGCACGACGACACCATCCTCGAGGGCTTCGAAGAGATGGGAACGCGGGCCGAGGAGATGATCCGCGTCGCGCTCGACTCATTCCGCGACCGCAATGCGCAGCGGGCCGAGTCGCTGGTCGACCTGGACGAGCTGATCGACCGGGCCAACCGCCGCGTCGTCGGGCACGTCCTCTCGCTGGGGAGCGACCTCGCCCTCCGCGAGTGGGGCCTCCGCATGATCATCGTCTCGCGGTGCCTCGAGCGGATCGGCGACCACGCAGTCGACATCGGCGAGCAGACCGCCTTCCTGGTAAGCGGCGAGTTCCGCGAGTTCACCGACGCATCGCACGACCCCGGCACGACGCCCCGCGACCTGGGCTAGTCGCCGGCGAGCGCGCGACGCGTCCGATCAACGCGGGCGGCATGGTACAGGTTCACCATCCGGACACCGCATAGACACCTTGCAGCCGGGGCCGCCGCGTTTGCACTCGCCCTCCTTCCCGTTGCGGCTGGGGCGGAGACAGGCATCCTCGCGATCGGCGACTTCGGGGTCGGCGGGGCTGCCGAGCGCCGCATGGGCGCGGCCATGGAGCAGTTCGCCGCCGGCGCGCAGGCGGACGCGCTCGTCACGCTCGGCGACAACGACTACACGGAGAGCCCGAGCGCCTTCCGGCGCAACTGGCTCGACTCGTTCGGGTGGGCCGCGGAGAACGGCCTCGTCGTCGCCGGCACGCTCGGAAACCACGATGTCCAGGTCGACGGCGGCCGTTACCAGCACGAGCTCCTGGGGATCCGGGGGCACTTCTACCGGCGCGCGGTCGGGGAGGTCGCGCTCTTCCTGATCAACTCGAACCGCAGCGTCGCCTCGCAGCGGCGCTGGCTCGATCAGGCGCTGGCCGGCTCGATCGCACCGTGGAAGGTCGTCGCCTTCCACCACCCGCCCTTCAGCTGCGGCGAGTACAGCGGGGTTGCAGAGATGCGGCGGCTGCTCGCGCCGGTCTTCGAACGGTACGGGGTCGACCTCGTCCTCTCCGGGCACGACCACAACTACCAGCGCTTCGGACCACGCAACGGGGTCACCTATGTGGTCCACGGCGGAGGCGGTGCACGGCTCTATCCGCTGCGCGGCTGCCCGCGCGGGTTCCCGAAGCGCCGTGCGGCCCTGGCGGTGCGGGGGTGGGTGCACCTCCTCGCGAGCCCGACATCGCTGCGCGTGCGGGCGATCGGCCCGATGGGGCGCGTTCTGGACGAGGTCTTCTTATACCCCTAGCGGGTATAATTCGCAGCGGATGAGCACCGTCAGGCTGGAGCTCGAAGGCATGACCTGCGCCGCATGCGCGACGCGCATCGAGAAGGCGCTGAACCGCCTGGACGGCGTCGACGCGACGGTCAACCTCGCCACCGAGGAAGCCGCCGTGCACTACCCGGAAGCGAACGTCGCAATCGAGGATCTCGTCGCGGCGGTCAAGGGCGTCGGCTACGGGGCGAGGGCACAAGGGACCGAGAGCGCCGACGGGGCAGACAACAGGTCGCTTCTCGGCATCCGGCTCGCGGTCGCCGCGATCCTGACGGTGCCCGTGGCCCTGATCGCCATGGTCCCGCCCTTCGGCTTCGACGGCTGGGAATGGGTCGCGCTCGCGCTGACGACGCCCGTGTGGGCGTGGGCCGGCTGGCCCTTCCACCGCGCCGCGCTCGCGAACGCGCGGCACGGGGCCGCTTCCATGGACACGCTCATCTCGCTCGGCACGACCGCCGCCTACGTCTGGTCGGTCGTCGCGCTGCTCGCGCTCGAGGACGCCGAGGTCTACTTCGAGGTGACCAGCGTGATCACGACGCTCATCCTCCTCGGCCGCTGGCTCGAGACTCGCGCGCGTCGCCGCTCCGGGGCCGCCCTGCGGGCGCTCCTCGAGCTCGGGGCGAAGGAGGCGCGCGTCCTTCGCGACGGCGTCGAGATCGCGGTGCCGATCGAGGCGCTCGCGGTCGGCGACCTGTTCGTCGTGCGGCCCGGGGAGAAGATCGCGACGGACGGCATCGTCGTCGAGGGGAGCTCGGCGGTCGACCAGTCCATGCTGACCGGCGAGCCCGTGCCCGTCGACGTCGGGCCCGGCAACGAGGTCGCGGGAGCGACCGTCAACGCCCACGGGCGGCTCGTCGTGCGCGCGACGCAGGTCGGCGCCGAGACCGCGCTCGCCCAGATCGCCAGGCTCGTCGCCGAGGCGCAGGCGGGGAAGGCTCCCATCCAGCGGCTCGTCGACCGCGTCTCGGGCGTCTTCGTCCCCATCGTGATCGCACTCTCGCTCGCCACGCTGGCCGGCTGGCTCGTCCTCGACGGCGACGTCGCGGACGCGTTCACCGCCTCGGTGGCCGTGCTCATCATCGCGTGCCCCTGCGCGCTCGGGCTCGCGACCCCGACCGCGCTGATGGTCGGGACCGGCCGCGGCGCCCAGCTCGGGATCCTCATCAAGGGCCCGGAGGTGCTCGAGCAGACGAAGCGCGTGACGACGATCGTCCTCGACAAGACCGGCACCGTGACCGAGGGCCGCATGCAGCTGGTCGACGTCCTGCCCGCCAACGGGGCCACCCGCGCGGACGTGCTTCGCCTCGCCGGCGCCCTGGAGGACGCGAGCGAGCATCCGATTGCGCGCGCGGTCGCCACCGCGGCGCGCAGCGAGCTCGGCTCGCTGCCGGTCGCCCAGGATTTCGCGAACCGCCCCGGCATCGGCGTCACCGGACGCGTCGACGGGCACGACGTCACCGTCGGGCGCGGGGAGACGGGCATCGAGGTCTCCTGGGACGGAGAGCTGCGCGCGACGCTCGTCGTCGCCGACACGGCGCGGCCGACGAGCCGCGAGGCCGTCGCCGAGCTGCGTGCGCTCGGGCTCACGCCCGTCCTCCTCACGGGCGACCGGACCGAGACCGCGCGGGCAGTCGCGGCGGAGGTCGGGATCGAGAACGTCGTCGCCGAGGTCTTCCCCGACGACAAGGCGGCCGAGGTGCGCAGGCTCCAGGCGGAGGGTCAGGTCGTCGCCATGGTCGGCGACGGGCTCAACGACGCTCCGGCCCTCGCGCAGGCCGACCTCGGCATCGCGGTCGGAACCGGCACGGACGTGGCGATCGAGGCGAGCGACCTGACGCTGGTCTCAGGCGACCTGCGGGCCGCAGCCGATGCGATCCGCCTCTCGCGTCGCGTTCTCTCCACGATCAAGGGCAATCTCTTCTGGGCGTTCGCGTATAACGTTGCCGCCGTGCCGCTCGCCGTTGCCGGGCTCCTGAACCCGATCGTGGCCGCCGCAGCCATGGCCGGCTCGAGCCTCTTCGTCGTCAGCAACTCGCTGCGGCTCCGCCGCTTCCGCAGTCCCCGAGAGGCGCGCGCCTGACCCGCGCCGACCGCGCCGGGTAGCGCTTGCCGCGCTACCTCACGGCGGGTGCCGCCGCGCTCGCGCTCTGGGTGGCCGTCGGCTCCCGGGAGGTCCTCACCGGCGTCCTCCCCGCGCTCGTCGTGCTCGTGCTCGCCCTGGTCGACTACCGGCTCTGGGAGATCCGTGGCCGGCCGTGGCACGACTGGACGGTGATCCTGCTCCTCCTGCCCGCGATCCTGTCCGCCGTCTGGATCGGCGTCGGCGGCCTGGTCACGGGCGTCGAGCGCTCCGACGAGTCACGGCTGCTCTTCGAGGTCGGCCCGGGCGTCGCCCTCACCGGCCTGCTCTGCACGCTCATCTCGTACCACGGCCGCCACCACCCGGACGAGGACAGGCTCAGCTAGCGGCTCGCTCCACCGAGGGCTGAGGGCTCTCCTCGTGGCCCTCGACGTGGACGTCCGGGAGCCAGGAGAGCCAGGACGGCAGGTACCAGTTCCAGCGGCCGAGGAGCGTCATCGTCGCCGGGACGACGACCGACCGGATGATCGTGGCGTCGATGAAGAGCGCGATCGCGACCCCGAAGCCCATCTGCTGGAACATGACGAGGTCGCCTCGGGCGAAGCCGGCGAACACGGCGATGATGATCAGCGCGGCGCCGGTGATCAGGCGCGCGGTCGAGCCGACTCCGAAGGACACCGCGTCGTCGTTGTCGCCCGTCTGCGAGTAGCGCTCGCGGATCCGGCTGAGCAGGAACACCTGGTAGTCCATCGAGAGGCCGAAGAGGACGGCAAAGAGGAAGAGCGGCACCCACGCCTCGATGATGTCCACCTGCTGGAACCCGAAGAGCTCGTTGCCGACGCCCTCGACGAAGACGAGCACGAGCAGGCCGTAGGCCGCGCCGACCGCGAGCAGGTTCATGGCGATCGCCGTCGCCGGGACGACGATGGAGCGGAACGCGATCGTGAGCAGGATGAAGCTCAGGCCGAGCACGAACGTGATCACGATCGGAAGCCACCGTGTCCATGACGTCGTAGTAGTCGATGTCCTCGGCTGTGTCGCCGCCGACGAAGGCCTCGGCCGCCCGTGCCGGCGAACGCCTCCGGAATCACGTTGTCGCGGAGGTCGCGGACGGCGGCGACCGCCTCGGCCGAGACGGCGTCGCCCGCCACCGGGACGGTGATCAGGACGAGGTCGTTGCCCGGGCTCGTCTCCTCCTCCGGCTCGCCGAAGATCTCGCGCTCGCCGAGCGCGGCGGTCAGACGCTCCACCCCGCCCTGCACCTCGGCCGAGTCGGCGTCGCCGTCGACGGCGATGAGGACGGGATCGGTGGTCTGCCCCGGAAACTCGCGGTTGAGAAGCTCGAAGCCCTGCCGCGACTCGAAGCGCTCGGGAAGCGTGCTGATGCCGGCCGTCCCGGTCTCGAGCGAGAGGAAGGGAACCGCGGCGGCGAGCAGGAGCGCGACGGCGGCGACGAGGCTGACGACGGGGCGCCGCATGACCGCCCGCACGATCCTCCCCCAGAACCGGCTCTCGCCCCGGGACGACGCGCGGCTGAAGAACGGGATCGGAAGCGAGTCGATGCGGTCGCCGAGCAGGCTCATGACCGCCGGCAGGAGGGTCAGCGCCGCGACCACCGAGACGATGCCCACGAGGATCGCGCCGGTCGCGAGGCTCCGCATGATCGTGTTCGGGACGAGCAGGAGCCCGGTCATCGCAAGCACGAACGCGGCGCCGCTGAAGAGCACCGCCCGGCTTGCCGTCGCGCCAGCGGTGACGATGGCATCGACCTTCTCGCGCGCCTCCCTGCGCTCCTCGCGGAAGCGGCTGAGGATGAACAGCGAGTAGTCGATCCCCAGCGCAAGGCCCATCCCGAAGATCATGTTGGTGACGAAGACCGAGAGCTCGAACGCCTGGCCGACGAGCGCGGTCAGGGCGATGGCGACGAGGATCGAGAGGAGCGCCAGGACGAGCGGGATGACGCCCGCGACGACCGCCCCGAACACGAGCAGGAGGACGATCAGCGCCGCGGGAGCCCCGAAGAAGAGCTCGCCCTCCTGCAGATCCTCCTCCGAGAGCGCGCTGAAGTCCTCGTCGAGGACGACCTCGCCCGTCACGGCCGCGTCGAAGCCGGGCTCGGCGTCGAGCCGGTCGACGGCTTCGACGACGTCGCCGATTGCGTCCTCGTTGGCCCCGAGCCCGACGAGAACGACCGTGGCCTCGGCGATCCTCCGAGACCAGGCCCTCCTGGTCCGTGTTGGTGACGACGTTCGTCGCGCCGACGTCGCGCAGCTCGTCGGCGAGCGCCTGCACGCGCTCCTCGACGGCGGGATCGTCCATCGGTCCCCTCCTCGAGGCTGATCACGACGACCTCGCTGGCCTGCTGCCGGAAGTCCTCGGCGGTCGGTTGGAACCGCTCGAAGCGGAGCTCGTCCACGCGCTTGGAGTCGGTCTCGCCGGTGACCTCTCCCTCGCTCGTCAGGTCGCCGAAGAGCGTGAAGATGACCATGAAGGACACGACGACGAGGACGAACCAGGCCCCGATGGTCCGCCACGGGTGCCGGGCGCACGCGAGCGCGATCGACTCGGTGGAGAGCTTCACGGCTCTCCGACGCTACCGGCTACGGGTCGGTCTTCGCTAGCCGGATTGGGACTCTTCGAGATCCGGGTCGATCTCGTCGGCCCGGCGCGTGTGTGCGTGCGCTGCCGCGCGTTCCCGTTCGGCGCGGTCGAGCTCGTCGCGGGCAGCGTCCTCGCGCTCCTTCGCGCGCAGCGCCTGCAGCTCGGCCTTCTCGCGGTGCTCGCCGGCCTCGACGCGGCGTTCCTCCAGCTCACGCCGGCGTCTGGCCCTGCGCTCGATGAGGAAGGCGATGACGATGGCGATGGCCACGCCGATGGCCGCAATGATGATCCAGGGTGCCATGCGGCCGTGGTGCCCGGCCCACGGAATCGGCAAACCAGCCGTGTAAGGTCTCGCCGTGCTCGCCATCACCGCCGGCAGCTTTCGCTTCACGGCCCGCCTGGAGCAGGACGCGCCGAGGACGATCGCGGTCCTGCGCGAGATGCTGCCGCTCCGCAGCCAGCTCGTGCAAGCGCGGTGGAGCGGCGAGTCGGCCTGGGTGCCGATGGGCTGGGAGCTCGATATGGACCTCGGCCCGGAGAACGCCAACAGCTACCCCGCGGCCGGTGAGATCCTCCTCTATCCCGGCGGGCTCTCTGAGGTCGAGATCCTCTTCCCGTACGGGGCGACGTGCTTCGCGAGCAAGATGGGACAGCTCGCGGGGAACCATTTCGCCACGATCGAGGAGGGCCGCGAGCAGCTCCCCGAGCTGGGTCGCATCGTCCTCTGGGAAGGCGCGCAGCCGATCGTCTTCGAGGAGCTCTGAGCCCACCAGGCTCGCCGGTCACCAGAGCGACACCGAACGTTCTCCGCGTCGAAACCCTCCTCTCCCGCAGCATCTGGGAATGAGGCTCTTCGTCGTCGCCTGGCGCGAGGCCCACGTCCCGTCCTCCCTCGCGGCGGCGGGCCGACGGATCGATCTCGACGTGCAGGTCATGACCCCGCCCGAGGCGGCCAAGGCGGCGACGACCGACGACCTCGTCCTGGGCTACCTGGACGTCCGCCCCACCCTGGACGGGATCGAGCCGGGGATCGCGAAGCTCCGCGGGCTCGGCTCGCGCGGCGTCACGGTCATCAACGGCCCGGACGCGCTGCGCGCCTGCCACGACAAGCTCGTGACGGCCCTCCGTCTCGGGCGGGCGGGCCTCCCGCACCCCGAGACCGCCTACCTCAGCGCGGCGTCGGGGCGCCGCGACGTGTCTCGCCTGCGTTTCCCGCTCGTCGTCAAGCCGCGCTTCGGCAGCCGCGGCGAGCACGTGGCGGCCTGCGCGGATCCCGACGAGCTCGGGATGCTCCTGCGCACGCTCCGGCGCCAGGCCTGGTTCCGCAGGCACGGCGCGCTCCTCCAGGAGCTCGTTCCCCCCGCCGGCTACGACCTCCGCCTGCTCGTCGCGGGCGGACGCGTCGTCGGCGCGGTACGACGCGTGGCGGCGCCCGGCGAGTGGCGGACGAACGTCGCCCTCGGCGCGGCCCGTCATCCGCTGCAGCCGCAGCCGCACGAGTGCGCGCTCGCCGTGGCTGCGGCCGCCGCGGCCGGAACGCAGCTCGCGGGCGTCGACCTGATCCCGCAGCCGGACGGGAGCCTCGCGGTTCTCGAGGTGAACGGGGCGCCCGAGTTCACGGCCGCGTACTCGCTCGACGGCCGCGACGTCTTCGAGACCGTCCTGATCGGGCTGCTCCTGCCCGAGCCGGCCGAGGCACGGCCGCGCGCGGTGCGGGTCTCCTAGCGGCGCGGCAGCGAGATCGCGCCCTCGAGCAGCGCGCGGCCGACGACCGCGCCTTCCAGCCCCAGAGCCTCCAGGGCGGACAGGTCCTTCTCGGAACGGATGCCTCCCGCCGCCAGGACCGGAAGCCCGGAGCGCTCTCGGACGCGGCCGAGCAGCTCGAGGTCGGGGCCGCCCATCGTCCCGTCGCGGTCGATCGCCGTGCACAGAAGACGTGTCACGCCGGCCGCCGCGCACTCCTCGGCCAGCTCCTCCGGGGACAGGTCCGTCGTCCGGCTCCAGCCGGCGACCGCCACCCGGCCTCCGCGGGCGTCGACGGCGACGACGAGGCGCTCGCCGAGCGCTCGGGCGAATTCGCCGAGGGCATCTTCGCCCGCCAACGCGGCCGTCCCGACGACCACGCGGGCCGCGCCCGCGTCGAGAAGCGCAGCGGCGTCGGCAAGAGAGCGGATCCCGCCCGAGGCCTGCACCGGTGTCGATCCCGCGGCCTCCACGAGCGCGCCGACGAGCTCGGGCCGGATCGCGCCCGTACGGGCGCCGTCGAGGTCGACGACGTGGATCAGCGGCGGCGCGGCCTCGGCGTACGTCGCGACCAGGCTTGCCGGATCGCCCGCCCTCGCGACCACGCTGTCGAACGCGCCCTGCCGCAGGCGGACAGCCTCCTCGCCGACGACGTCGACCGCCGGCACGAGCTGGAAGGCCTCCTCTTGCGCTGTCATGTTAACATGATAATATGCTGTCGCAGACAACGATGGCAGACCAATCACATCCATGGCGAACAGCGGAGATGGAAGACCTCTTCGAGGCGATCCTGAGCCTCGAGGACCGGGACGAGGTGGAACGCTTCGTGAGGGACCTGTGCACCCTGAGCGAGCTCGAGGCGATGGCGCACCGCTGGGAGGTGGCGAAGCTGCTCGACCAGGGCCTCCCCTATCAGGAGATCGCCAGGCGGACGGGCGCCTCGACGACGACGGTGACGCGGGTGGCGCACTGGCTGCGCCGCGGCGAGGGCGGGTACCGCACGGCGCTCGACCGTCGCGGCCGCCTCTCCCCGACCTCCTGAAGATCGCCGTCCCGGCCAAGGGGCGGCTGCGCGAGCCGGCGATCGGCCTGCTCGAGGACGCCGGCCTCGGCCCCGAGGAGCCCGGCGAGCGCGCGCTCGCGTTCCCCTGCCGGAACGCGCCCGTCGAGGTGCTGCTCGTGCGCGCCGCCGACATTCCCGAGTACGTCCAGGACGGCGTCGTCGACTGCGGCATCACCGGCGCCGACCTCGTCGCCGAGCGCGGCGCCCGGGTCACGGAGCTCCTCCGTCTCGGCTTCGGAAGCTGCACGCTCGAAGCCGCCGTGCCCGAGGAATCCCCGGTCGAGAGCATCGACGAGCTGGGCGGGCACCGCGTGGCGACCGTCTACCCGAGCCTCGCGAGCCGCCTGCTCGCCGAGCGGGACGTGTTCGTGGAGCTCGTCGACGTGACCGGGTCGGTCGAGGTCGCCCCGCGGCTCGGCCTCGCCGACGCGATCGTCGACCTCGTCTCGAGCGGGAACACGCTGCGCACGAACGGGCTCCGCTCGCTGGGCTCCCTCTTCTCCTCGGAAGCGGTGCTGGTGGCCGCCGAGGAGCCCGACGACGCCTCGCTCCGCCTCGCCCCCATCCTCGCCAGCGTCGTGCAGGCGCGCGAGGCCCGCTACCTGATGCTGAACGCCCCCGAGAGCGCGCTCGAGGAGATCTGCGCCCTCGTCCCCGGCTCCGGCGCGCCGAGCATCATCCCGCTCGCCCAGACCGGCATGGTCGCCGTGCACGCGCTCGTTCCCGCCGCCGACGTCTGGCGCCTTCTCCCCCGCCTCGAGGCTGCCGGCGCGACCTCGATCCTGCTCGTCCCCGTCGAGCGCATGATGGCGTGACGGAGATTGCCGACATCGTCGCCGACGTCCGCGAGCGTGGAGACGCCGCCCTCGCGGACTGGTCGCTGCGGCTCGACGGCGTCGAGCCGGCGCGGGCGGTGCCCGAGGGGGACGCGGCCGACGGTGCACTCCTCGCGCTCGCGGAGTCCGTGCGCCGCTGGCACGAGCTTCAGCGCCCCGCGGATCTCCGCGAGGAGATCGCGCCGGGCGTCGTCCTGGAGCGGCGCTGGGTCCCGCTCGCGTCAGTCGGCATCTACGTGCCGCGGCGACTGGTCTCGACGCTCGTCATGTGCGCCGTGCCGGCGCTCGTGGCCGGAGTCGAGCGGATCGTCGTCGCCACGCCGCCCGCCGGAGCAGGCATCGTCGCGCGCGCGGCCGAGCTGCTCGGGCTGGAGGAGGTCTGGGCCGTGGGCGGCCCGCAGGCGATCGCCGCCATGGCCTACGGGACGGAGACGATCGCGGCCGTCGACAAGATCGTCGGCCCGGGGAACGCGTTCGTGAACGAGGCGAAGGCGATCGTCTCGCGCGACGTCTCGGTCGACCTCCCCGCGGGCCCCTCGGAGGTGGTCGTGCTCGCCTCCGACGGCGCCGATCTCGAGGTCGCCGAGCTCGAGCTCGCCGCCCAGCGGGAGCACGGGCCCGACGCCGTTTGTCGTCTCGTGGAGGCGAACGGCGACCTCGAGGGCGCCCTCGCCCGCGTGGAGGAGCTCGCCCCGGAGCACCTCGTGCTGCTCGGCGAGGAGGCGGAGAAGCTCGCGCCGCGGGTTCGCAACGCAGGCGCCGTCTTCGTCGGGCCCTGGTCGCCGGTGGCCGCGGGCGACTACGCGACCGGCGGGAACCACGTGCTGCCCACGGGAGGGCGAGCGCGCGCGGTCGGGGGCCTCGGGCTCGAGGCCTTCCTGAAGCCGGTCACCGTGCAGCGCCTGACCCGCGAGGGCCTCGCCGGCGTGCGCCCGATCGTGGAGGCGCTGGCCGCCGTCGAGGGCATGCCTGCACACGCGGAGGCCGTGCGGCGATGAGAGCGCTCCCCGCGGAGTTCGCCGCCTACGCCTGGGCGCCGTCGAACGCCGAGCTCGCGGCGCGCACCGGGCTCGACCCGGTGCAGATCGTCCGCTTCGACGGCAACGTCCCTGCCTGGCCCCTCGCCTCGTCCCGCCCGGGCGCGCTCGCCGGGGCGCTCGCGGACGTCCAGAACTACCCGCACGGCGGCTACACCGAGCTGACCGCAGCCGTCGCGCGCTACGCGGGAGTCGAGCCGGAGAACGTCGTGCTCGGCGCCGGCGCAGACGACCTCATCCTTCTGTGCGCGAGGGCGTTCGCAGGGCCGGGCGACCGGGTCGCGATCGCGAACGACCCCACCTATCCGCTGTTCCGCATCGCCGCGCAGCTGGCCGGCGCGGACGTCGGCGACTCGGATCCCGACGTCACGTTCACCTGCCGGCCGAACAACCCGACGGGCGAGCTCGGCGAGCTTCCGGCCGCGCGGCCGCTCGTCGTCGACGAGGCCTACTACGAGTACGCCGGCGAGACCGCTGCGGGGCTGATCGACGACGGGATCGTCGTCATCCGGACGTTCTCGAAGGCGTTCGGGCTCGCAGGCGGACGCGCAGGGTACGCCCTCGCCGATGCCGAGACCGCGGCCGAGCTCAACCGCCGCCAGTCGCCGGCGCCGATCTCCACCCTGTCCGCGGCGCTGGCCGTCGCAGGGCTCGCCGACCCGCCGGACGTCTCGCCGCAGGTCGAGGAGCGCGAGCGGCTCGCCCGCGGACTGCGGGCACTCGGGCTCGAGCCTCTCCCCTCCCGCACGAACTTCCTCTTCGTCCCGGTCGAAGACCCGCAAGGGCTCGGCGCGGCCCTCCTGGGCTCCGGGCTGGTCGTCCGCGTATTCCCCGACGGGATCCGGGCCTCCGTTCGCGACCCGGAGGACGACGACCTGCTCCTCGAAGGCATTGCGCGCGCGCTCGACCGTCCGGCGCCCGTCGCGGGGTCGTCCGGCAGGAGCGTCCGCCATGCCCGCGCGACGGCGGAGACGCGCATCCGCGTGCGCCTGGCCCTCGACGGCGCAAGCAGGGTGCGCGTCGCGACCGGCGCCGGATTGTACGACCACTTTCTCGAGCAGCTCGCCTTCCACGCCGGCTTCGATCTCGTTCTCGAGGCGGCGGGCGACCTGGAGACGGGCGAGCACCACACCGCGGAGGACGCCGCCATCGCGCTCGGCGAGGCGCTCGACCGCGCGCTCGGAGACCGCCGCGGCATCGCGCGCTACGGCGACGCAGTCGTGCCCATGGACGACGCGCTGGCGCGCGCGGCCGTCGACCTGGGCGGCCGGCCCGCCGCCGAGCTGGCCTTCGAGCTCGATCCCGGCCTCGCCGACCACGTCCTGCGCAGCCTCGCGCAGGCCGGCCGTCTCGGCATCAACGTCCAGGCGGAAGGGCGCGATGCGCATCACGTCGCCGAGGCGGCGTTCAAGGCTGTGGGACGCGCGCTGCGCGCGGCCGTGCGCGCCGAGGGCGCGGGGATCCCGTCCACGAAGGGGATGCTGTGAGGGTCGCCGTCTGCGAGTACGGCGCGGGCAACGTGCGCTCGGTCCTCGTGGCCTGCGAGCGCCTCGGCGCAGACGCGCGCGCGACCGGCGACCCCGACGAGGTGGCGCGCGCCGATCTGGCCGTTCTCCCCGGTGTCGGGTCGGCGCGCTCCGCTATGCAAGGTCTCGCCGCCCGCGGTCTCGACGCTGCTCTCCGGGAGCGGGTCTCCGTGGGCAGGCCGACGCTCGGGATCTGCCTGGGCCTCCAGCTGGCTCTCGAGTGGTCGGACGAAGACGGTGGCGTCCCTGGACTAGCCCTCCTCACAGGACGCGCCGTGCGGCTCCAAGATGGGCGCGTTCCACGCATCGGATGGGCACGCGTCGAGCCCGGCGGCGAGGAGTTCTACTTCGCGCATTCGTTCGCGGCAGACACGCCGGCCGCGACGGCGACCTCGGAAGGGGTCGTCGCCGTCGCCGAGAGCGACGGGTTCCTGGGCGTGCAGTTCCACCCCGAGAAGAGCGGGCGCGCCGGTGCGCGCTTCCTGGAGCGATGCCTCTCCCCCGCCTGATTCCGTGCCTCGACGTGGCCGGCGGCCGCGTGGTCAAGGGAGTGCGCTTCCAGGAGCTGCGCGACATGGGCGATCCCGTCGAGCTCGGCGAGGCGTACTCGGAGGCCGGCGCGGACGAGCTCGTCTTCCTGGACATTGCGGCGACGGTGGAAGAGCGGGAGACGCTCGTCGACCTCGTGCGCCGCGTGGCCGGGCGGCTGGCGATCCCGTTCACGGTCGGCGGCGGCGTCCGCACGGTCGCCGATGCGGAGGCGCTGCTCGAAGCCGGTGCCGACAAGGTGGCGGTGAACTCGGCGGCGCTCGCCCAGCCCGAGCTGCTCTCGGCGCTCGCGGAGCGCCTCGGGTCGCAGGCGGTCGTACTCGCCGTCGACTCGGCCGGCGGCGAGGTCCGCTCGCACGCGGGCAGCCGCCCCGTCGGCCGCCGCGCCGCGGCGTGGGCGCGCGAGGGCGAGGAGCGAGGCGCCGGGGAGATCCTGCTCACGTCGATCGACACGGACGGCACCCGCGACGGCTACGACCTCGAGCTCACACAGGAGGTCGCCGACGCCGTGTCGGTGCCCGTGATCGCCTCGGGCGGCGCCGGCTCGGCGGCCCACGTCGCGGCTGCGCTCGAGGTCGCCCAGGCCGCGCTGCTGGCATCCATCCTCCACGAGAACCCCGCGCGGCTGGCCGGACTCCGTTCCGAGCTGCGCGGCCTCGGAGTGCCGCTCCGCGATGCGGCCTAGGCCGTTGACACACACTCGACACATTGCGCGCCCCACGGGAGCGCTTCTCCCCGCTAGCGTCCAAAGCGGGTGGTGGCCCGGGGTGGCCCCGGGAGGCGGACGAAACGGACGCGTCTCGTGACGCCTCAGGGAGAGCTCCGCGCGGCGATCGTCCAGGACGCCGAGAGCGGCCGCGTGCTCATGCTGGCCTGGATGGACGAGGAGGCCGAGCGGCTCACGCGCGAGACCGGCGAGGCGCACTTCTACAGCCGGTCGCGCCAGGAGATCTGGCACAAGGGCGAGACCTCGGGCAACACGCTCTGCGTCGACGAGATCCGTGACGACTGCGACGGCGACGCGCTCCTGCTGCGTGTCTCGCCGAACGGCCCGGCGTGCCACACCGGCTCGCTCTCCTGCTTCGCGCCCTGGCTGTGGCGCCGCATCCGCGAGCGGGCCGAGACCATGCCCGAGGGCTCGTACGTCGCCGGCCTCCTCCGCGCCGGCACGGGCGTGTCCGCGCAGAAGCTCGGCGAAGAGGGCGTCGAGGCGGCGCTGGCGGTCGCCTCCGAGGACGACCGGCGCGTGATCGAGGAGATCGCCGACCTCTGGTTCCACTCGTACGTCGCGCTCGCGGCCCGCGGCCTCGACCCGGCCGCGGTCGAGGAAGAGCTCGCCCGCCGCGCCAAGCCCGCCTGAGGTAGAGTCACTCCCGGAAGCGGGCGCGTCCCGCTCCGCATCGAGAGAGGCTGAGGGAACCGGCCCTGTGAAGCCTCGGCAACCTGCCCCAGCGGCAAGGTGCCAATCCCGGCGGGCCCCGGCCCGATGGATGTCGAGCGAGACGAAAAGGAGGATTCCAGTGCCCGCCACCGCCCTTCGCTGTCGCGTCTGCGAGACCGATGTCGCCCTCGAGGCCGTCGGCGTCTGCCCCAAGTGCTTCGCGCCGCTCGAGCCCGTCTACGACAAGGACGAGCTCGTGCGCACCGCCACCCGCGAGCGGATCGCCGCGGGGCCCAGCTCCATCTGGCGCTACGCGCCTCTGCTCCCCGTCGCCCCGCCTGCGGATCAACTCCTCGCACCAGGCCTCACACCGCTCGTCCGCGCCCCGCGCCTCGCGGAGGCGGTCGGCGTCCGGGAGCTCTGGCTCAAGCTCGACACGGCCAACCCGACGCACTCGTTCAAGGACCGTGTCGTCGCCGTGGCCTGCGCGAAGGCGCAGGAGCTCGGGCTGACGACGCTCTCGTGCTCGTCGACGGGGAATCTGGCCAACGCCGTCGCCGCCCGGGCGGCGGCAGAAGGCCTCGACGCGGCGGTCTTCTGCCCGCGCGACCTGGAGCCGGAGAAGCTCGTGGCGACGTCCGTGTACGGCGCAACGCTTTACGCGGTCGACGGCTCCTACGACGACTGCTCGAGGCTCACGGTCGAGCTCTCCTTCGAGCTCGACTGGGCGTTCGTCAACGTCGGGCTGCGGGCCTACTACGCGGAAGGCTCGAAGACGCTCGCCTACGAGGTCGCCGAGCAGCTCGGCTGGCGGGCGCCCGACGTCGTCGTCGCGCCGATCGCCTCCGGCGCCCTCTTTTCGAAGCTCCACAAGGGCTTCGCCGAGCTGGCCGCGCTCGGGCTCCTGGAGGGCTTCCCGCCGCGCCTGGTCGGAGGCCAGGCGGAGGGATGCTCGCCGGTCGCCACGGCGTTCGAACAGGAGCGACGCGTCGTGCCCGTCCGGCCGCAGACGACCGCGCGCTCCCTCGCCATCGGCAGCCCCGCCGACGGTGACCTCGCGGCACGAACGGCACGCGAGTCGGGAGGCGCGATCTACGCGGTGGCCGAGGAGGAGGTCGGCGCCAACATGGGCCTGCTGGCGGAGTCCGCCGGTGTCTTCGGCGAGACGGCGGCCGGCGTCACCCTCGGGGCGCTTCGGGAGGCGTTGCGGCGCGAACGCGTGGGGCCGGACGACGAGGTCGTCCTGCTCGTCACCGGTGACGGGCTGAAGACGCCGGAGCCGGTCGCGGAGCTGCTGCAGCCCGTCGAGATCGAGGCGGACGCCGACGCGTTGCTGGAGCGGCTGGGCGCAGCGGCCTGAGCCGGTCGGCGAGCGAGACCGCCTCGCCGACGACGACGAGCGCCGGCGACTCGAGGCCCGCGGCCGAGGCGGCAATCCGCGCGAGCGGCGCCGTCACGACCTGCTGGGCCTCGGTCGTCCCACTCGCCACGACGGCCGCGGGTGTGGCCGGGTCGAGGCCGTGACCGGCCAGCCCGTCCGCGACCTCGCGCACGCGCGCGAGGCCCATGAAGAAGACGAGGGTGCCGCCCACCGCCGCGAGCGCGGCGAAGTCGAGCCGCCCTGGGTCGTGCGCGGCGACGGCGGTCACGCTCCCGCTCACGCCGCGGTGGGTGACCGGGATGCCGGCCGCCGCGGGCACGGCGCCGAGCGACGAGACGCCGGGCACGATCTCGAACGAAACGCCGGCTGCGGCGAGTGCGAGGGCCTCCTCCCCGCCGCGCCCGAAGACGAAGGGGTCGCCGCCCTTGAGGCGGACGACCGCGCGGCCCTGCGAGCCGTGCGCGACGAGCAGCGCGTTGACGGCTTCCTGCGTGCGGCGGTCACGGGCGATGCGGATCGCTGAGCCGGGCGCCTCGGCGACGAGCTCGCGCGCGACGAGCCGGTCGTAGACGAGCACCTCGCACGCGCGCACGCGCTCCAGCCCTCGCACCGTGATCAGGCCGGGATCGCCGGGTCCCGCGCCGACGAGCGAGACGGTCACCTGAGCGACCTCTCGACCTCGCGCTGGAAGAAGTCCCGCCGCTCCTCGTACGTCGGGAACGTCCGCTTCGCCCAGGGCCGGAGGGCCCGCAGCCGTTCGGCGACCAGGGCCTCCTTCGGCCCGATCTGCGCGGCGATCCGGCTCCGCAGGAGCTGCGCCAGCGCGGGCGAGGCGCCGCCGGTGGACACGGCGACCGCGATCGGCCCCTCGCGGTGGACCGCGGGCAGGATGAAGCTGCAGAGCTCGGGCACGTCGGCGACGTTGCAGAGCAGCCCGCGCGCCTCCGCGTCCGCGAAGACGCGGCGGTTCAGCTCCTCGTTCGAGGTCGCGGCGATCACGAGGAATTGCCCATCGAGGTCGGCGGGGTCGTACTCGCGCGCAAGCCATTCGACGTCGAGTGCGTCGAACCCGGCGACCGCGCGTGGCGCGACCACCGTCACGCGCGCGCCGCACTCGACGAGCCCGGTCGCCTTCTCCAGCCCGACAGGGCCGGCCCCGACCACGAGGCAACTCCGCCCCTCGAGGTCGAGACAGGCCATGTAGTACCGCTTGTCGGGTCTGCCAGGCAAGCAGCCTTCCTAGATTCCCACCGAGTGGATGCGCGCGCCCTGGCGGTCGACGCGGATGGACAGGTCGAGCCCGTCGGCGCCGAGCGAGAGCACGTAGGCGCCGGGGCCGACGTTCGCGAGCGAGACCGAGTCGATCCGCTTACCCTCGAGCGCCTGGAGAGCTTCTGTGACCTCGCGCGCGCCCGCGGCGAGCTCGGCCCCGCGGGGAAGCTTGCGAAACGCGAGCAGCGCGGCCTGCTCGCCGCCCGGGCCGTAGAGCGCCCGCAGGCGTCCCGTGGCGAGCCCGAGCTCGAGCAGCTCCTCGAGCGCGTCCGCGCTCGCGCCCTCGACCTCGCCCTCGTCCACGTCGGCGACCAGCGCCGCGAGCCGGTCGCGCCGGCCCTCGTCCTGCACCATCGCGAGCACGGCCTGCGCCTCGGCCAGGGCGACCTCGCGCGCCTCCTCGCTGAGCCGGACGGCGCTCACTCGTCATGCTCCTCGCCGAGGATCGCGTGCAGCTCGTGCTCGAAGCCGCCGGTCTCGATCGCGCAGTGGATCCCGCACTCCTTCGGCGCGTTGGTCTCCCACCACCAGCGGCCCGCGCGCTTGTCCTCGCCGGCCCTCGTTGCCCGCGTGCAGGGCGCGCAGCCGATCGACGTGTAGCCGCGGTCGTAGAGCGGGTGGTACGGGACGTCACGCTCGCGGACGTAGTCCCACACCTCGTCCTCGGTCCACTCGGCGAGCGGGTTCAGCTTCACGATGGCGCCGTGATCGTGGTCGATCTCGACCTTGCGGATGTTCGTGCGCGTCGCCCACTGGTCGCGCCGCAGTCCGGTGATCCAGGCGTCGAGGCCGGCCAGGTGCTTCTGGAGCGGCTGCACCTTGCGCACCTGGCAGCAGAGCAAGCGGTTCTCGACCGAGCGGTAGAAGAGGTTCGGGCCGTGCTTGCCCACGAGGTTCTGGACGTGCCGCTGCTCGGGCACGAGGATCTCGAGGCCGAGCCCCGGATAGCGCTCGAGGAGCCGCTCGACGAGCTCGAACGTCTCCTCGGGAAGCCGGCCCGTGTCCACCGTGAAGACGCTGACCTCCGGGTCGAGCTCGTACGCCATGTCCAGGAGGGCCACGCCGTCGATCTGGAGCGCCGTCGAGAGGGCAATGCGCGGCGAGAAGCGCTCCAGCGCCCATTCGAGGACGGCCTGCGGCTCCTCGCCTTCGAACTCGACGGAGAGCTCTCCCGCCTCCAGCTCGTCGATCAGCTCGACCGCCATCAGGCCGCCTCCCGCTCGCGCGCGCGGCTACGTGCGGGCTCCAGGCCCGCGAGCTCGCCGAGCTCGTCGTCCGTCAGCCGCTGCGCGAACGACGAGAAGCTCTCGTCTTCCGCCCGCCCGTCGAGCCAGCCTGCCACGAGCCCGTCCACCGCGGCGTCGAGCTCCTCCGTCGGGATGCGGCGGAAGAGCGGCGTCGCGATTTGCGCCTCGGGACCGAGGCCGCCGCGCACGAAGATGTCGTAGGCCTGTCGGCGCTTGCCGTCGTCGTCGCGCGCCGTCGTGCCCTGGAAGCCGATGTCCGCGATCCAGTGCTGAGCGCACGAGTGCGGGCACCCGTCGAGCTGGAGGCCGAGCTCGTCGGCGGCGTCGCCGAAGCGCTGCTCCAGGTGCTCGACCAGCCGCCCGAGCCTGCTCTTGGTCTCCGTGACCGAGAAGTTGCAGTGCGGCTCGCCCGTGCAGGCGACCCCGCGCGCCCGGAGGCCGCTCAGGCTCAGCGGGAAGCCGATCGCCTCCAGGCGCGCGAGCGTATCGTCGAGCCGCGCGTCGGGGATTCCGGCGACGATGAAGTTCTGGCGGCGCGTGACGCGGATGTCCGCACCCAGCTCCTCCGCGAGGTCCGCCACGGCGACGAGCTGGTCCGCGCTCACGAGGCCGAGATGGACGGGGACACCGACGTAGGAGAGCCCTTCCTGCTTCTGCGCGTGGATGCCGAGGTGGTCGACGGGTCGCGGGAGCTCGTCCGGCTGGTAGTCCTCGAGCCGGTAGCCGAGCAGCGCCTCGACGCGCTCGCGCATCCCTTCGGGCCCGATGTCGTCGATCATGAACTTGAGCCGCGCCTTGACCCGCGACACCCGGTAACGCAGGTCCGTCTTCCAGGCGTCGAGGATCGCGGCGAGGACCGTGACCGCCTGGTCCCGCGGGACGAAGACGCCCATGTCGCGCGAGATCCGGGGCACGGACGAGAGCCCGCCGCCGACGCGCACCGTGAAGCCCTCGCGCCCGTCCACGATCGCGCCGACGAGGGCGATGCAGTTGATCTCGGGCGCGTTGCACGCATGCGCGCAGGCCGAGATCGTGATCTTGTGCTTGCGCGGGAGGTCGGTGTAGTCCGGGTTGCCGTAGAAGAACGCCGCCGCCTCCTCGACGACTGCCGAGGCGTCGAACAGCTCGTCGTGTGCGAGGCCCTGAACCGGGCAGCCGGTGATGTTCCGCACCGTGTCGCCGCAGCCGCCGGCGGTCGAGAGCCCGGCCGCGTCGAGGGCTGCGAAGACGTCCGGGAGCGAGGCCAGCTCGAGCCAGTGGAGCTGCACGTTCTGCCGTGTGGCGAGCTCCGCGTCTCCTCGTCCGAAGCGCTCGGAGACCTCGCCGATCGCCCGCAGCTGCGCCGGGCTCACC
The DNA here is from genome assembly GCA_963839745.1 of uncultured Actinomycetes bacterium. GTDB lineage: Bacteria > Actinomycetota > Thermoleophilia > Gaiellales > Gaiellaceae > JAIBJN01. The sequence continues at coordinate 22,010 of CAWIWC010000007.1, read as the reverse complement.
TGGCCGCTCGGGAGCTTGATCCGCAGCATGAAGCGCCCGATCTTCGGCTTGTCGTGGTAGAGGCCCCACCACTGGAGGCGGACGATGTCCTCCTCGGCCACGGCCTCGTAGCCGGCGGCGATGAGGGCGGGGAGCTCGTCGCGGATCCCGAGCGGGTCCTTGTCGCGCTTGATCCGCTCGACCGGGTTCCGCTTGAGAACGAGCTCCCAGTCGGGCTCGGGTTTCGGGGTACGGGCAACGGTCGCGGCGTCGGGCATCGCGTTCCTCGGGTCGGGGCCTGGGCGAGGGAGCGCGCTAGCCGACGGCGGCGCAACACATGGCGCCGGCCGTACAACGCATGTCCACCGTGCTGAGTCGCTGCGTGGCGGACGTGCGCGCGCTCATCGTGCCGGGCACGCTAGCAGCGATACTTCAGAAAGTAAAGCCCTATACGAAATGAAGTAGGAGGGCTTGGCGGAATGGTGCTCGCCGTCGGGGTGCGATGGTCGTTCCGAGGCAAGGACGCAGGGAGCGTTCGTAGCGAATGAGCTACGGGCGCGACTGAGGACGCAGACCTCGGGGCGAGCAGCGCGGCCCGGCGGCACCGCCACTATTTCGTCAAGCCCTCCTAACTAGAGACGCTCGGCCCAGGCCAAGGCGTCGGTCGCGATCGGCTCGCGGATGACTCGGTAGCCGCCGTCCTCGCGCAGTACCTCGGCGCACAGCGGCCGGGCGTTGTAGGCCGAGGACATGACCCTGCAGTAGGCGCCTGCCTGCCCAATGGCGAGGAGGTCGCCCGGCTCCGGAAGCGGCAGCTCCAGGCCGAGCGCGAAGAAGTCTCCCGACTCGCAGACGGGCCCGACGACGTCGACCGTCCCCCGCTCCCGGTCGGCCGGGCCGAGCAGGCCGATCGGGTGCCGGGCGCCGTAGAGCGCCGGGCGGATGAGGTCGTTCATGCCGCCGTCACAGACTGCAATCCGCCTCCCGGGAGCGTCCTTCACGTAGAGAACGCGCGTGACGAACGTCCCGACCGGACCGACGAGCCAGCGGCCCGGCTCGAGCACCAGGCGCGCTCCGAGCTCGCGGGCGAGCGTCGACAAGGCCGTGGCGTAGGCGTCGACGTCCGCGTCGGCGCCGCCGTCGTAGGCGATCCCGAGACCGCCGCCGGCGTCCAGGTCCCGCAGCCGGATCCCGGCCGCCTCGAGCTCCCGCCAGAGCTCCGCGGCCCGCTCCGCCGCCGCGAGCACCGGGCCGGTGTCGAGGAGCTGCGAGCCGACGTGGAAGGAGATGCCGATCGGCTCCAGCGCCGGATGCTGTGCCGCGCGCTCGTACGCCGCCCGCGCATCGTCCAGGCCGAGGCCGAACTTGCTGGCCGCCGAGCCGGTTGCGACGTAGGCGTGCGTATCGGCCTCGACGTCGGGGTTCAGCCTCACCGAGACCGGCGCGACGACGCCGAGCGCGGCGGCCTCCTCCGCGATCGCCTCCAATTCGCCCAGCGACTCCACGTTCAGCGCCCGCACGCCCGCCTGGAGCGCCGCCGCGATCTCGGCCCGCGTCTTGCCGACGCCCGAGAAGACGATTCGCCCGGCCGGTATCCCGGCCTTGCGGGCCTTCGCCAGCTCGCCGCCCGAGACGATGTCCGCACCGAGGCCTTCCCCGGCGGCGACGGCGACCAGGGCGAGGGCGTCGTTCGCCTTCAGGGCGTAGCAGACCTCCGGCGCGTCTTCGCCGAAGGCGGCGCGAAAGCGCGCGATCCGCTCGCGGAAGAGATCGGCGTCGTACGCGTAGAAGGGCGTGCCGACGGCCCCGGCGACATCCTCGAGCGTGCGCACAGCCTAAGTCTTGTCGAATCGCGCCCGGGCCGCGGCGAGCGCGGTCGCCACGCCGCCCGGGCCGGGAGCGCCGCGTGCAGCGACGCTGTCCTCGGCGTCGTGCGGCGGCTCGAGACGGCCCTCCCGCACGGCCTCGGCCACCTGCTCGTAGGCGTCGCGGAACGGAACGCCCTCCGCGCACGAGCTGCCTCCGCCGTGTCCGTCGCGAGCAGGGCGGGATCGGAGGCGGCCGCGGCGAGCGCGCTCGTGGTCGACCTCGAGGCCGTCGACGAGCACCGTGAGCGCGCCCAGGGCGCCGCGCGACGTCGCGCCGCGCCGCGAAGACCGGCGGCTTGTCCTCCTGGAGGTCGCGGTTGTACGCGAGCGGGAGGCCCTTGACGACCGCGAGGAGCCCGGTGAGCCGCCCGATCGCCGTCCCGGCCTTGCCGCGCACGAGCTCGGCGACGTCGGGATTGAGCTTCTGCGGCATCATCGACGAGCCCGTCGCCGCGTCCTCCGGCAGCGTCACGAAGCCGAACTCCGCGCGTCGCACCAGAGGCACGATCTCCTCGCCGATCCGCGAGAGGTGCGCCGAAGCAGGACCGCGCACGCATAGAGGTAGTCGAGGGCGAAGTCCCGGTCGGCGACCGCGTCGAGCGAGTTCCGCACGCCTGCGCTCCGGGCGGCGCGCGAGAGGCAGAGCGTCGAGCCGGCGAGCGCGCCCGCGCCCAGCGGGCTCGGCCCCGCCTGCTCGCGCGGCGTGGCGCGAAGCGGACGAGGTCGCGCTCGAGCATCGCTGTCCAGGCGAGGAGGTGGTGCCCGAGCGTGACCGGCTGCGCCCGCTGCAGATGGGTGTAGCCGGGCAAGAGCGTCTCGGCCTCGCGCTCCGCACAGCCCGAGGATCGACGTCCGCGAAGGCCGCGATCGCCGTCGCGCGCCTCGCGCGCAGGCGTCCGCGACGTAGAGGCGGAACGCAGCCGCAACCTGGTCGTTGCGCGAGCGCCCTGCGTGGATCTTGCGGCCGACGGGCGCCGAGCAGACGCTCGAGCGTCGAGTGGATGTCCTCGTCGTCCGGCGACGAAGGCGGCGCCCTCCTCGCGGATGGCGGCCAGACGGGCCTCGACCTCGCGCAGCTCCGACGTCGGAGAGGAGCCCGGACTCGTGCAGGCGACGCGCGTGCACGAGCGTCGCCGTCGCAGTCGTACGGGAGGAGCTCGGCGTCGTCCGCGCGGAGGAACTCCTCGACCTCCGGCGCGAGCGCCGCCGTCGACGCGTGCGGCCCAGAGGGTCAGACCGGCGCTCCCTTCCGAGCGCGGGCAGCGGCCAGCTCGGTCTCCAGGGCCGCGATCTGGACGTAGCCCTCGGCCGCCGCGTGCGGGAACGTCTCGCCCGCGCCGTACGACGCGAGCGTCTCGGCGTAGAGCGCCTGCGCCGAGCGCCGCCCGGTCGACGACCGCCGTCGCGGGCCGCAGCTCGACCCGCACCTCGCCGCTCGACGACGCTCCTGCGTCGCGTCGACGAAGGCGTCGATCGCCTCGCGCAGCGGGCTGAACCAGTGCCCCTCGTAGACGAGCTGCGTCCAGCGCATCCTCGAGCCTGCGCTTCATCCTGGAGCTCGGCCTTCGTCAGGACGAGGTCCTCGAGCGCGCGGTGCGCCTCGATCAGCGACCAGCGCGGCCGGCGCCTCGTAGACCTCGCGGCTCTTGATGCCGACCGCGCGGTTCTCGATCATGTCGATCCGGCCGATGCCGTACGCGCCTGCGCGCTCGTTCAGCTCGGCGACGAGGTCGACGAGGCCGAGCTCGATCGCCGTCGAGCGCGACCGGCAGCCCCGCGGCGAAGCCGATCACGACCTCCGACGGGCGCCGGCGCCGTCGTCCGGGCGAGCCGTGAGCACGTAGGCGTCTTCCGGCGGCGCCGCCCACGGGTCCTCGAGGATCCCCGCCTCGATCGAGCGGCCGAAGAGGTTCTCGTCGATCGAGTACGGCGAGGCCGCGGTCTGCGTGACCGGGATGCGGCGGGCGAGCGCGTAGGCGATCTCGTCCTCGCGCGTCCAGACCGTGTCGCGGAGCGGCGCGATCACGCGCACGCCGGGGTAGTTCGCCCTGAACGCGAGCTCGAAGCGCAGCTGGTCGTTGCCCTTGCCGGTGCAGCCGTGGACGACCGCCTCGGCGCCCAGCTCGAGCGCCAGCGACGCGACCGCCTCGGCGATCACCGGCCGCGAGAGCGCGGAGACGAGCGGGTACTTGCCCTCGTAGAGCGCGTTCGCCTTGAGCGCCTTCGCGACCTGCTCGTCCGCGAAGCGTCCTTGCCGGTCGAGCGACGACGACGTCGTCGGCGCCGGCCGCCGGGCCGCGCGAGCGACCGGCTCGTCGAGGTCGAACGTCCTGGCCGACGTCGACGAGCACGGCGACGACCTCGTCGAAGCCGTAGTCCTCCTTGAGCCAGGCGATGGCGCAGCTCGTGTCGAGCCCGCCGCGAGTAGGCGAGGACCGCCGTGCTGTCATGCAGCTCCTTCCATCAGCGTAGCTGCTCGGAGCTCGTCGCGCGAGCTCGGCGCCGGTGACGCCCTCGCGGGCGACGACGATGATCGTGTTGTCGCCGGCGATCGGTCCCGAGCGACGTGCGGGTGGCCGGACGCGTCGATCGCGTCGCGCGAGCGGCGTCCGCGTAGCCGCGCGGCGTGAGTGATCGACGACGATGTTGCCGCTCGCCTCGAACGTCGAGCGCCCAGCGTCGGAGCGCCGCGCCGAGCGCGCGCAGGCCGTCGGCGTCGGGAGCATCCGGCGGCGCGTAGACGAGCCCGCCGCTCGCCGGTGCGCACCTTGCGCAAGCCCGAGCTCGTGGACGTCCCGCGAGACCGTCGTCTGCACGACCTCGTGGCCCGGCAGCGCGGAGCGCGTCCGCGAGCTCGGCTCTGCGTCGAGATCGTCACGCTCGCGGACGAGGCGCAGGATCGCGCCCTGGCGCGTCGTCGTCGGTTCATGCAAGCACCTCCCCGAGGATCGTCGAGGGCCTGCGTCGACCTCGCCGCGGTCGACGACGAGCGGCGGCGTCAGGCGAAGTACACGCTCGCCGGCGGACGTCGACGAGCGAGCCCGTGCTCGAGGCATTCGGCGACGACCGCGGCGGCGGGCCGATCGAGCTCGGCGCCGATGAGGAGCCCGAGCGCCGCGCACGTCGCTGAACGCGCGGCGATGCGCGGCGAGGCCGGCGCGCAGCTCGCGCGCCCGACGTCGCGGACGCGGGCGAGCAGCGTCGTCGTCGACGGCGTCGCACGACGGCGCACGCGGCCGCGCAGGCGACCGGGTTGCCGCCGAAGGTCGACGCGTGGTCGCCCGGCTCGAACGCGCCCGCGGCCTCCTCGGCGACGAGCAGGCAGCCGATCGGGAGCCCGTTCGCGAGGCCCTTGGCCAGCGTGACCAGGTCGGGCCGGACGCCGAGCTGCTCGAAGGCGAAGAACGTGCCCGTCCGCCCGACGCCGGTCTGAATCTCGTCGAGGCAGAGGAACGCGCCGTGCCTGGGCGGCGAGCTCGCGCCGCCGCCTGGATGAACTCCGGGGCCAGCGGGATGACCCCGCCCTCGCCCGAGCATCGGGCTCGAGGAGGACGCAGGCCCGTGTCGTCGTCGACACGCCGCCCCCAGCGACTCGACGTCATTCGGCCGCGCGAAGCGAACCGGCCGGCGGCAGCGGCTCGAACGCCGCGCGCTTCGCCGGGCTGGCCCGGTGACGCCGAGAGCGCGCCGAGCGTACGCCCGTGGAAGGAGCCCTCGAGCGCGACGACGCCGTGCCTGCCAGTCGCCTTGCGCGCGTACTTGAGCGCGGCCTCGATCGCCTCGGCGCCGGAGTTGCAGAAGAAGGCCTGCGCGCCGCCGAAGCGCTCGGAGAGCCGGTCGGCGAGCCTGGACATCGGCTCGCGTCCAGTAGAGGTTGGAGACGTGCCAGAGCCGCTCGAGCTGGGCGTGCGCGGCGGCGAGTGACGCGCGGGGTGGCAGTGGCCGAGGCCGACGACGGCGATGCCGGCGGCGAAGTCGAGGTAGCGCTGCGCCCGTCGTCGTCGACGAGCCAGGCGCCGTCGCCCTCGCACGAAGGTGACGTCCGAGCCGAGCGTAGGTCGGCAGCACGGCGCGGATGGGCGGTGACGGCGTCACGGCAGCACCGCCGTCTCGCCGATCTCCGCGCGGACGCCCGAGCCGTGCAGCGCGCACGGCGGCGCGCAGCTTCGGGACGATCCCGCCCTCGAAGGAGCCGTCGTCGAGCAGCCGGTCGGCCTCGTCGGCCTCGATCGAAGGAGACGAGGGCTCCGTCGACGAGAACGCCCGGTACGTCGGTGATGAAGAGGAGCCGCTCGGCGCCCGAGGCCGACTGCGAGCGCGCCCGCAGCCTCGTCGGCGTTCACGTTCAGCGGTCCCCGCGCGAGCGGCGCGACCACCGGGATCCGGCCCGCCGCGAGCGCGTCCACGACCGCGCGCAGGGCGGCGCGGGGAGCGGCTCACCGACGAGGCCGAGCTCGGGAACACGTGTCGCCTCCAGGCCGATCTCGTCGCCCATCAGGCCGACGGCGCCCGGGCCGAGCGCGGCGCAGAGCTCGAGCGTTCACGCGCGCGAGCGACTCGCGCACGACCGTCGAGCGCAGCGGCCGTCGGTCACGCGGCGGCCGCCGACGAACGCGACCGGCAGGCCGAGGCGCTCCATCTCGGCCGAGATCTGCGGGCCGGCGCCGTGGACGACGCACGACGCTCGTGCCCAGCCGGCGCCGAGGCTCTGCGACCGCGCGCGGCCGAGGCCCGCGCCACGGCTCCGCCGCACTTCACGACGAGGAGGCTCACGTCGTGTACTCCGCGTTGATGCGGACGTAGTCGTAGGTGAGGTCGGAGGCGAGGTAGCGAGGCGCGCCCGGCGCCCAGGCCGAGGTCGAGCTCGATGCGGCAGCGACGGACCGGCGAGCGTCGGGCTCCGCGCCGAGCGGCGCGCCGTCCGAAAACGGTCGTCCCGTTGAAGCGCGAGCGCGAGGCGGTTCGGGTCGAGCTGGGCGAAGCCGCCGTTGAAGGGCGCCGAGCCCGCTGCGGCGAGCACGCGGCCCCAGTTCGGGTCGCGGCCGAAGGCCGCCGTCTTCACGAGCGGCGAGGTGGCGATCCGGCGCGCGATCGCGTCGGCCTCGGCTCGCTCGACGGCGCCGGCCACGTTGATCTCGAGCAGGACGGTCGCGCCCTCGCCGTCCTCGACGATCTGGCGCGCGCAGAGCTCGGCGCAGACCTCGTTCAGCGCCGCCGCGAAGGCGTGCGTCGTCGCGCGGCGCGCAGCCGATGGCGCCGTTCGCGAGCAGCAGCGACGGCGTCGTTCGTCGAGCACTCGCCGTCGACCGAGATCCGGTTGAAGCTCTCGTCGACCGCCGGACGCAGGAACGCGTCCGCCTCGCCGGGCTCGAGCGGGTAGTCGGTCGTCACGACGGCGAGCATCGTCGCGAGCGCCGGGTGGATCATCCCGGAGCCCTTGGCCATGCCGCCCACCGTGAACCCGTCCCGCTGGGCGACGGCCTCCTTCGGCCCGCGTGTCGGTGGTCAGGATCGCCTCCGCGGCGTCGGCGCCGCCGTCCGGGCGAGAGCGCAGCCGCGGCGCTGCGCAGGCCCGCGCGCACCTTCTCCAGCGGCAGCTGGACGCCGATCACGCCGGTCGAGAGGACGAGCACCTGCTCGGCCCGCAGGTCGAGCAGCCTCGCCGCCTCGGCGGCGGTCGCGATGCGCGTCGAGCTCGCCGCGCTCGCCGGTCGCCGCGTTGGCGACGCCCGAGTTGACCACGACGGCCTGCGGCTGCGGCGTCGGCCAGGTGCGCCTTCGAGACCATGACCGGCGCCGCCTGCACGCGGTTGCGTCGTGAACATGCGCCGCGCCGACCGCCGGCGACGAGCGAGCGCACGAGCGGCGAGGTCGCGGTGCCGACCGCCGGATGCCCGCGCTCGACGCCGCTGGCGACGAAGCCTCTGGGCGGCGGTGACGCTCATACGAGCACCCCCGGCAGCCGCAGCCCCTCGGTCTCGGCGAGCCCGAGCGCGAGGTTCGCGTTCTGGATCGCCTGCCCGGCCGCGCCCTTGCCGAGGTTGTCGAGCGCGCAGATGACGATCGCGCGGCCCGGTCGACGCGGTCGGTGAAGAGCGCCGATCTCGGCGGCGTCGGTGCCCTGCACGCGCGAGAGCTCGGGCGCGATGCCCTCCGGCAGCACGGTGACCGCCGTCGGAGCGCCGCGTAGGCCGCCTCGAGCCGCTCCCGCAGGTCGTCCGCGACCGGCGTGGGCGTAGCAGGTGGCGATCAGGCCGCGCCGCACGGGCAGCAGGTGCGGGACGAAGCAGACGGGGAAGCCGAGCGCCTGCGCGATCTCCGGCGCGTGCTGGTGCGCGCCGACCCGGTACGGCGTGACGTTCTCGAGCACCGCGCCGGCGTGCGAGCTCGCCTTGAGCGCCCGGCCGGCGCCCGAGACGCCCGACTTCGCGTCGACGACGACGCTCGTCGGGTCGATCGCGCCGGCGAGCGGGAGCGAGCGCGAGCAGAACGGCGGTCGCGTAGCAGCCGGGGTTGGCGACGAGCCGGCCGGTCGGCGGCAGGAGCTCGGGAAGCGCGTACGCTCCAGTCGCTCGAGATCGTCGGGCCGCGGGATGCGACGAAGCCGTACCACTCGTCGTACGCGAGCGGGTCGCCGAGCCGGTGAGCGCCGGAGAGGTCGACGACGACGCCGCGTCGCGGGCGGCTCGAGCGCGGCGGCGTGCTCGTGGCCGAGGCAGAGGAAGACGACGTCGGCGCCGCTCGCGAGCGCCTCGTCGTTCGGGACGAAGGCGGGCGCGTAGGCGGCGCCGTTCCGCGCCAGGCGCGGGTCGAGCGCGCTCGCGGGCTCCCCGGCCAGCGAGTCCGAGCCGAGCGCGACCAGCTCGAGCTCCGGATGCGCGAGCACCCGGTCGAGCGTCTCCTGTCCGGAGTAGCCGGAGGCACCGAGGATCGCGGCATATGCCATGGGTTGCGTATTATGCAGAATCATGCGTAAGTATGCAAGACAGCATGCAGCGCGCACATCTCGTCCTCGAGGACGGCACGGTCTTCCGCCGGCCGCGCCGGTCGGCGCGCCGGCGGCGTCGCCGCGGGCGAGATCTGCTTCACGACCGCGATGGCCGGCTACGAGGAGGCCGTCACCGACCCAAGCTATGCGGCGCCAGGTGCTCGTGTTCAGCTATCCGCTCGTCGGCAACTACGGCGTCGACCAGGGCCGGCGTCGAGTCGTCGCGCGTCTAGACGCGCGGGCGTCGTCATGCGGCGGGCCCGGCCGGCGTGGGCGGCCTGGCTCGCCGGACGCAGGGCGTCGCCGCGCTCGACGACGTCGACACGCGCGCGCTCGTCCGCCGCATCCGCACCGAGGGCGCCGATGCGCTGCGCGCTCGGCGACGCGCCAGCCCGAGGAGCTGCACGCGCGGGCGCTCGCCGAGCCGCACCTCGACTGCGAGCGCGTGCTCGCCGTGCCGGCCTGCGACGCCACCGCTCGCCGCTCGAGGCCGGGACGCCCGAGCCGTTCTCGCTTCGGCTCGGGCCCCCGCGTGGTCGTCGCTCGACCTCGGCTGCAAGCGCTCGATCCTCCGGCGCCTCGCGGAGACGGGCCTCGAGGCGGTCGTCGTGCCCGCGCACGTCGGACGCCGACGCGATCCTCGAGCTCGACCCGGCGGCGGTGCTCGTCGGCAACGGCCCGGGCGACCCGGCGCAGCTCGTCGAGCCAGGTCGAGACGGTGCGCGGAGCTGCTCGGGCGCGTGCCGCTCTTCGGCATCTGCCTCGGGCACCAGCTCGTCGCCCTCGCGCTCGGCCTGCGGACGTTCAAGCTGCCCTTCGGCCACCGCGGCGCCAACCATCCCGTGCGGGAGCGCGGGCGCGAGCCGCGTGCTCGTGACGGTCGCAGAACCACGGCTACGCCGTCGAGGCCGCGCGACGCCGCCGAGGTCAGCCACCTGTCGCTCAACGACGGGACCGTCGAGGGGCTCGAGGGCGACGGACTTCACCACGCTGCAGTTCCACCCGGAGGCGGCGCCCGGGCCGCTCGACGCCCTGCCCTTCTTCGACCGCATCGCGGCCGCGTGCCGAAGCGCACCGACCTTCGCAGCATCCTGATCGTCGGCTCCGGGCCGATCCGCATCGGGCAGGGCTGCGAGTTCGACTACTCGGGCGTCGCAGGCCTGCCGGGTGCTGCGGGCCGAGGGCTACCGGGTCGTCCTCGTGAACTCGAACCCGGCGACGATCATGACCGACCCCGAGTGGGCCGACGCGACCTACCTCGAGCCGCTCGACGCCGACGCGGTCGCCGCGGTCATCGAGCGGGAGCGGCCCGACGCGCTCCTCCCCACGCTCGGCGGCCAGACGGCGCTCAACCTCGCGGTCGAGCTGGCGGAGGCCGGCGACGCTCGGCGCGCTCGGGGTCGAGCTGATCGGCGCCGACCTGGACGCGATCCGCCGCGCCGAGGACCGGCTCCGCGTTCCGCGAGGCGATGGAAGCGGCAGGGCTGCCGGTGCCCGAGAGCGTCGTCGTGCACGCTCGCTCGCCGAGCTCGGACGGGGCTCCGCTGCCGGCCGTCGTCCGCCCGGCGTTCACGCTCGGGCGGCGAGGGCGGCGGGCTCGCCGCGAACCGCGGAGGAGCTGCGCGCGCGCGTCGAGGCACGGTCTCGCGCGCGAGCCCGGTCGGCCAGGTGCTCGTCGAGCGCTCGCTCGCCGGCTGGCAGGAGTTCGAGCTCGAGGTCATGGTGCGACGCGGCCGGGAACTGCGTCGTCGTCTGCTCGATCGAGAACCTCGACCCGATGGGCGTCCACACCGGCGACTCGTGGACGGTCGCGCCGCAGCAGACGCTCCCGACGCGGAGTACCAGCGCCTGCGCGAGGCCGCGTTCGCCTGCGCCCGCACGGTCGGCGTCGCCACCGGCGGCGCGAACGTGCAGTTCGCCGTACGAGCCGGCGAGCGCGCGAGCTCGTCGCTGATCGAGATGAACCCGCGCGTGTCGCGCTCCTCGGCGCTCGCGTCGAAGGCGACCGGCTTCCCGATCGCGAAGCTCGCCGCGCTGCTCGCCGTCGGCTACACGCTCGACGAGCTCCCGAACGACATCACCGGGCAGCTCGAGCGCCGCCTTCGAGCCGGCGCTCGACTACGTCGCGGTCAAGGCGCCGCGCTTCGACTTCGAGAAGTTCCCCGGCGCCGAGCCGACGCTCGGCACCGAGATGCGCGCGATCGGCGAGGCGCTCGGGCTCGGCCGCACCTTCCCGGAGGCGTTCCTGAAGGCGCTCGATGGGCGCGAGGACGACGGACGAGCTGCCGGAGATCCCCGGCCTGCACCCGTACTTCGACGCGCGAGCTCGAGTCGATCCGGGCGGCGGAGCGACGGCTCGCCGGCGACGGCGACGTCGCGGCGGCGAAGCGCTTCGGGCTCCCCGACGCGCGCATCGCGCGGGTGCTCGGCCTCGACGAGGCGGAGGTGCGTAGCGCGCGCGGGCTGCCCCGGCCGGCTCGCGGTCGACTCCTGCGCGGCCGAGTTCGAGGCGCGGACGCCCTACTACTACCTCTCGTACGAGGATGCCGACCCGGTCGAGGCGCCGCGACCGGCCGCGCGGTCGTCGATCCTCGGCTCCGGGCCGAACCGGATCGGCCAGGGGATCGAGTTCGACTACTGCTGCGTCGCGCGCGGCGCAGGCGTTCCGGCGCGCTCGGGTACGAGGCGGTGCTCGCTGAACTCGAACCCGGAGACGGTCTCGACCGACTACGACACGAGCGACCGCCTCTACCTCGAGCCGGTCACGCTCGAGCGCGTCGCTCGACGTCTGCGCGCTCGAGCAGCCGCTCGGCGTCGTCGTCACGCTCGGCGGCCAGACGCCGCTCGCGGCTCGCGCACGCGCTCGCCGACGCGGGCGTGCCGCTCCTCGGCGACCCGCTGCCGGCGATCGAGGCGGCCGAGGACCGCGGCCGCCTTCGGCGAGCTGCTCGACGAGCCTCGGCCTGCGCGCGCCGCGCTGGGGCGTCGCCGAGACGACCGCGAGAGGCGCGCGAGCTCGCGGCCGAGATCGGCTACCCGGTGCTCGTGCGCCCGCACTACGTGCTCGGCGGGCGGCGGCATGCGCGTCGCGCGCGGGCCCGGACGAGCTCGACGTCGACGAGCCCTCGCCTCGTCGACGAGTTCCTCGAGGGCGCGATCGAGCTCGACGTCGACGTGCTCTGCGACGGCGACGGGCCTGGGTGGCCGGCGATCCTCGAGCACGTCGAGCCGGCGGGAGTCCACTCCGGGCGACTCGGCCTGCGTGATCCCGGCGCCGTCCGTGACGCCGGCGCTCGAGCGCGGAGATCCGAGAGATCGCCGCCCGCGCTGGCGCGCGGGCTCGCGCGTCCGCGGGCTCCTCAACCTCCAGCTCGCGCTGCGCGGCGGCGAGCTCTACGTCCTCGAGGCCAACCCGCGCGCCTCGCGGACCGTGCCGTTCGTCGCGAAGGCGACCGGCCTCCCGCTTGTCGACCTCGCCTGCCGGCTGATGCTCGGCGAGCCGCTCGCCGCGCTCGACCTTCCCGAGCGCGCCGCGCCCGACACGTGCGTGGGCGAAGGAGGCCGTTCTTCCCGTCCGACCGCTTCGCCGGCGCGGCCGACCGCGGCCCCGAGATGCGCTCGACCGGCGAGGTCATGGCCGGCGGCTCGACGCCGCGCCGAGGCCTACGCGCGGGCTCTCAGGGCCGGCCGGGCGATCGCGACGGGCAGGGCCGGTCGGCCCGCCGCTCCAGCACGTCGGCTAGAGCGCTCTCGCCGTGTGTGGCACGCTGGACCCGTGTCTCCCTCGACTCTGAAGCCGGCGGAGGTCGAGCTCGGCGAGCCGGAGCAGCAGGACGTCCCCGAGCAGGACAGGCCGTGGATCGTGATCGTCTGGAACGACCCGATCAACCTGATGTCCTACGTGACCTTCGTGTTGCAGAAGCTCTTCGGCTACAGCCGCGAGAAGGCGACGAAGCTCATGCTCCAGGTCCACAACGAGGGCAAGGCGGTCGTCTCGGGCGGCACGCGCGAGAAGGCCGAGCACGACGTCGCGCGCCTCCACTCCCACGGCCTCTGGGCCACGATGCGCCAGGATTGAGGGCATGTTCGTCCCGTCGCCCATCGAGCGGACGAAGGACGGCGACTTCCGCCTCCGGCTCTCGGACGGCGAGCGGGAGCTGCTCGCCTCCCTCCCGGCCGAGCTCACTGCGCTGATCGAGGCCGACCCGACGGACCCGGGCCTCCGCCGCCTCTTCCCGCCCGCCTACGAGCACGACGAGGAGAGCGAGGACGAGTTTCGCCGCCTGATGCACGAGGAGCTCCTGGCCGGCCGACGCGAGGCCCTGCAGGTGCTCGCCGAGACCGCGCAGAGCGACCGCCTGAGCGCCGAGCAGCTGGACGCCTGGCTCCGGGCTCTCACCGACCTCCGCCTCGCACTAGGCACCCGGCTCGAGGTCACGCGAGGAGACCTACGACCAGGACATCGACCCCGAGCACCCGCAGGCCTTCGAGCTCTCGGTCTTCGCCTACCTCAGCTGGCTCCAGGAGCAGGCTGTCGAGGCCGCCCTCTCGTCGTAGGATCAGCTCACCGTCAGTCGAGAAGGGAGGAGCGATGCTTCGAGCGAGGCGAAGTCTCGCCGTCATTGTCGTGCTTGGGATCCTGGGGGTGGTCGCGGCCGCAGTTGCCGCAAGCGGAAGACAGCCGGACACCGACAGCGTCATGGCGACGGTCGTCTTCTCACACGTCGAGGGGAAGACTCGCTCCTGCGAAGGGATCGACGGCGAGTACGCCGAGCAGTTCGTCACGGTGACGGGCACGTCCACGGGCGACCCCAGGCTGTCCGGGAAGGTCACGTTCTCGGTCCGCGTGATCGTCAACGTCGAGAACGGCGTCGGCACCGAGAGCGGGACGATCCGCATCCAGGACGCCCAGACCGGGCGCACGAAGGTCAAGGCGCAGGCGAAGGACGCCGGCGTCGCCGAGATCTGGCAGGGCCTTGTCGCCGGCCAGGTCCGTGACGGCGGCTCGGGTGGCGAGGAGACCAGCGGCGCAGGCGAGATCCACGGGAACTACCGCATCACGTTCATGCCGAACGGCGCGGTGACGATGCAGATCGGCGGCGAGGCCGCCGACGGCCGCATCCCGGGCGTGATCTTCAGCGGCAAGTGCAAGGGGAAGTTCGAGCGGTTCGAGAGCGACATCCCACCGCCGGCGATCACGTCCGCGCGCACGCGCGCGACCGGAGCGAAGGTCGGCTGGCTTCGATAGCGAGTCAGCGGCTGGGAGCCCACTCGCGGGCGGGCTCCCAGCCGCCAACCTCGATCATTCGAGCGTGACCGGCAGCCTCTGGTCGTGGGAGTCGAGCACGAAGTGCTCGCTGACCGTCGCGCGGTAGAGGCGGTGGCGCGCGGGCGGGAGGACGTCGTCCCGCGTCCAGACGGGCAGACCTTGCTCCACCGACCGGCGGGAGAAAACCTCGATGCCCTCGTCGACGTCCGTGAGCTGCTCGGCGACGGCAGACATGTAGACCGCCTTCCAACTGCCGGGCTCGTGGGAGTCGAAGATCACGATCGCGAGCTGCGGGCGCTGCGCGAGGTTGCGCGAGTGCCTCGCTTCGGGCGACGAGACCCAGTAGAGCTCCCGGTAATCCGCCGGCGCATACCACACGGGCGACGCCCACGGCAATCCGCTCTCATCTGCGGTCGCGAGCGTCATGAAGCGGTTCGAGTCGACGATCGACCGCGCGATGGCGCCGAGATCCTGTTCGGTCACCAGGGCTTCTGCTCTCCAGTGCTCACGGGCGGTCGCGTGAGCTACGGAAGTTGGACGAACTGCGACAGGAAGCCGCGAGCGGATGCCGTGTCGAGCCGGTAGACGACGTTCGTCGCCCGGCACATGAAGTCGCCGGTGATCGTCGTCGCGGCGACGATGTTGGTCTCGGTCGCGCCGGCACCTAAGAAGTTCGGGCCGCCCGAGTCGCCGTAGCACGGCCCGCCGTCGCCGAGCACGGGGTTCATCGAGATTCGCAGCCACGCGTTGTTGGTCGCGAACAGCGTGTTGCTCGTCCCGACGAAACGGACGTCCGCGTAGTGGAACGTCGGCCCGTGGTCGATCGTCACCGACTGCGCGCCGTAGCCGACCGACGTGAAGCCCTGGTTGCTCGGCAGGTTCGCAAGCGACCCGGCGGCCGGGAGCCGCGCCGGTGTGATGCCTTTCACGGGCTTGTCGAAGACGACCACTGCGATGTCGTGCGGGTCGCTCTGTGCACCGGTGTACCGCGGGTCCGCGTGCCAGGTGCCCCAGTACTCCTTGCCCGTGTCCGCGTCGTAGACCGAGTCGAACGTGACGGCGAGCCGCGGGAGGCCCCAGTCGCAATGCGCCGCCGTCAGGAACACCGTGGGCGAGATCAACGTTCCGGAGCAGGACGCCCACGTCCCGTCCGAGTACGCCTGCGGCGCCAGGAGCGCCCCGACATTCGGATGCCGGTTCCCGTCAGGCTCGCCGTAGACGACGGCTCCTGCCGAGCCGGCGAACACCAGCGTGAGCATGGCCACGAGGGCGGTGATGATCCTGCGCATGAAACTCCTCCCCTGGATTCCCCTAAGCCGTGCACTGTACTGGCGGTGTGCGCCTATCGAGAGAGTGGTCGAGCTGCATCGAGCGTCACGTCGGGCCGCGCTCCACGGATATCGTGGCCCCGCAAGCGTCATGACGACCTCGACGCCAGACGAGCTGCTCGAGATCCGTGGTGCGGTCGCCGAGCTCTGCGGCCGCTTCCCGGGCGAGTACTGGCGCTCGCTCGAGCCCGACCGCTACCCGGAGGAGTTCGTGCAGGCGCTCACCGAGCACGGCTGGCTCGCCGCGCTGATCCCTGAGGAGTACGGCGGCGCCGGCCTCGGGCTCACCGCAGCGAGCGTCATCCTCGAGGAGATCAACGCCTCGGGAGGCAACGCCGCCGCGTGCCATGCGCAGATGTACACGATGGGGACGCTGCTCCGGCACGGGAGCGAGGAGCAGAAGCAGCGCTACCTGCCGCGCATCGCGTCGGGAGAGCTCCGGTTGCAGGCGTTCGGGGTGACCGAGCCGACGGTTGGATCCGACACCACGCGCCTCCAGACGAGCGCGCGCCGGGTCGACGGCGGCTATGTGATCAGCGGGCAGAAGATCTGGACGTCTCGCGCGCTCTACTCCGATCTCATGCTGCTGCTCGCGCGAACGACGCCGTTCGAGGAGGTCGAGCGCAAGAGCGACGGCATCTCCGTCTTCCTCATCGACATGAAGGCGGCGGGCGAGCGGCTGACGATCCGTCCGGTCGCGACGATGATGAACCACGCGACGACGGAGGTCTTCCTCGACGACGTCGAGGTGCCCGCGGACGCGCTCGTCGGTGAGGAAGGCAAGGGCTTCCGCTACATCCTCGACGGGATGAACGCGGAGCGCATCCTGCTGGCGGCGGAGTGCATAGGCGACGGCCGGTGGTTCATCGAGAAGGCCGTGAGCTATGCGTCGGAACGCGTCGTCTTCGGCCGGCCGATCGGCGCGAACCAGGGCGTTCAGTTTCCGATCGCGCGCGCGTACGCCGCGATCGAGGCCGCCGACCTCGTCCGCTACCGCGCCGCATCGCTCTTCGAGGAGGGAGCAGCCGTGCGGCGAGCAGGCGAACATGGCCAAGCTCCTCGCGTCCGAGGCGTCGTGGCAGGCGGCGAACGTCTGCCTCGACACGCACGGCGGCTTCGGGTTTGCGCAGGAGTACGACGTCGAGCGGAAGTTCCGCGAGACGCGCCTCTACTCCGTGGCCCCGGTCTCGAACAACCTCGTTCTCGCGTACCTCGGCCACCACGTGCTCGGGCTGCCGCGTTCGTACTGACCTCTCGCCCGCTCGGACGGGGTCGAGGCGGGTGCGCGGGTCGCCTGAGCCGGGACAGGCGGCGACGTACACCGCCTATGCGATCTGCGCAGTGCCGTAGCGCTGCGCAGGCCGTCGTCCCAGAAAGCTGAGAACCCGGATTACGGGGCTTCCATCATCACGTCCGGGTGCGGTAGCGCAGAAACACCTGCCGTTGCGGAAGCGGCGTGCGGACATCACGCGGCAGAGCCTGCTTGCCGGCTCCGACGACGACCGGCACGACGAACATCAGGTAGTCGTCGACCAACCCGGCCCTGATCGCCTGGGCGGCGAGATCGGGACCGCCGATGGCGAGATCGCGATCCGACTGGCCGCGCGTCCGGGTCACGGCCGACGTGCGAGCCGGTCCGCGACGTCGCGTAGGGTGGCCAGCCAGGTGCTGTTGCCGACCCCCCAGTCGCGACCGAGGCGAACGACCACCGCATCCGCGTCGGGAGCCACGTAGATGTACTGCCCGTACTTCCCCATGGCGTAGAAGCGCCCGGGCCGATCCACGTCGGTCCACCAGAAGTATCCGTAACCATGGTAGGACGCCGGGCCAATGTCCGTGTCGGCGCCGGTCGCCGCGCGCACCCAGTCCTCGGAGACGATCCGTCTGCCGTTCCACTCGCCGTTGTGGAGGAAGACCAGCCCGAAGCGGGCGTAGTCGACCGCCCTCGCGTTGAGGCCGCTCTCCATCTTCTCGAACCCAGAGCTCTCCGAGTCGAGGTTCCAGGTGGCGTCGGCCTCGGCTCCGAGCGGCTGCCAGAGCCTCGTGGCCATGAAGTCGGACACAGACGTTCCCGTGGCGCGCTCGAGCACCAGTCCAAGGAGCAGTGGGTGGTAATTGTTGTAGTGCCACGTTATCCCGGGCGGCTGCTCGATTTGGGTGCGGTTCAGCGCGACGTCGCGCAAATCGACTCCGTAGTACGTGTACGTGTCGTCGCCGAAGGACGGAAAGCCGCCCTCCCGGTAGCGGATGCCCGACGACATGGTGAGCAGATCCCGCAGCGTGACCTCTTGGAACTCGCGGTCCCGCGCCGCTAGCTCGGGCAGGTAGTCCGTCACCGGATCGCCGATGCTTCCGATCAGTCCTTCGTCGATCGCGATCCCGACCAGCGTCGACACGAACGACTTCGCGACGGAGAATGAAGTCTGAAGGCTCTGACGAGTCGAGCCGAGGTAGCGCTCGTAGACGAGCTGATCTCGGTGAACGACAACAAACGCCAGTGTGTCCGTCTCGCGGAGGAACTCGTCGAGCTCGGCCCGTTCGCCGCTGAGGGCGAGGTCTGCCTGGGCGCCGAAGGGAAGGGGACTCGCGCGAGCACCAGCCGGTATGCGTCGGGCCGGGAATCTGTGCTGGTCGCCCACGTCCGACTCGCGCCAGATCAACGCCCGGGCGATCGTGGACTCGTCTGTCGACGACCACGCCCAGACGTACACGCCGAGCAGCGCCGCGATGAGCAGGGTGACGATGCCGCCCGCGACGAGGAGCCACCGACGCACCCGCCGCGAATTCGTCTTCACCGTCCGACCGTCTCGATCCGCTCTGTGCGATCGGCTAACTGCCTGGCTCGTTCCCTCGGCGGTCGATGTACTTCTCGATCTGCTTGCGCTCCCAATCGACGCCGAGGAGCCCGCCGATCCCCAGGAGCGCGATTGCGGTGATGGCCACGCCGATGCCGGTGCCGAGCATGGGCCAGTAGAACCAGAACGAGCTGCTGTCATCGAGCATGTCGATGGTGAACCACATCAGGCAGAGGGCGATCCAGATCCCGAGAACCGTGTAGAAGATCCTCTTGCGGCGAACGTACCGCCGGGCTTCCTCGAGGGATTCGTTGGAGGCGTCGGACATCACAGTTCCTCCTTTGCTCCGTAGGCCGAGGGGTCCTCGCTGCTCACTGGCTTCCGCCCGGCATTGGCCGAAGGGCGCTCCGCGGCGGCCGCTCGGCGCCCTCGACGTGGACGTCGGGGAGCCAGCGGAGCCACGCCGGCAGGTACCAGTTGCGCTCGCCCAGCAGCTTCATCGTCGCCGGCACGAGGACGGAGCGGACGATCGTGGCGTCGAGCAGGAGCGCGACGGCGATGCCGAAGCCCATCTGCTGGAAGGCGATCGTGTCGCCCATGGCAAAGCCCCAGAAGACGGCGATGATGATGAGCGCGGCGCCGGTGATGATCCGAGCGGTCGAGCCGATGCCGAAGGAGATGGCGTCGTCGGTGTCGCCTGTCTGCGTGTAGCGCTCGCGGATGCGGCTCAAAGGAAGACCTGGTAGTCCATCGAGAGTCCGAAGAGGACGGCGAAGAGGAAGAGCGGCACCCAGGCGTCGATCGTCTCGGCCTCGCGCAGGCCGAGAAGCTCGTTGCCGATGCCCTCTTGGAAGACGAGCACGAGGAGCCCGTAGGCGGCTCCGACCGAGAGCAGGTTCATGCCGATCGATGTCGCGGGCACGACGATCGAGCGAAAAGCGAGCGTGAGCAAGAGGAAGCTGAGCCCGAGCACGAACAGGAGCACGAGCGGGAGCCAGAAGTTGACGGTGTCGTGGTAGTCGAGCTCCTCGGCGGTGTCCCCTCCCACGTACACCTCGGCGTCGACCCCGGCGAACGCGCGCGGGACGACCTGGCTGCGTAGCTCGCGGACGGCCGCGATCGCGCGCTCCCCGTCCGGGTTGCCCGCGATCGGAACCGCGACGCGGGCCACCGTGCCGGCCTCGTTCGTCTCCACGATCGGCTCGCCAAAGATCGCACGGCGCGCGAGCTCTTGCTCGAGCCGGGCAAGCGCGCCTTCCACCGCGGACCCGCCGACCTCTCCGGCGACCGCGATCTCGACCGGCTCGGTCGACTCCTTCGGAAACTCCGCGCGGAGGAGGAGGTAGCCCTGCTTCGACTCGAAGCGGTCGGGAAGCGTCGCAGCGCCCGAGGTACCCGTGTCGAGCGCGAGCACGGGCGCGGCGAGCGCGAGCAGCAGGCCGGCGGCGAGCACGAGGCTCAGCACGGGCCGGCGCATGACCCGGTCGACGATCGCGCCCCAGAAACGGCCCTCACTGCCCGCCCGCTCGGCCGCGCGTCCGAAGAAGGGAATGCGAAGCGCATTCACGCGATCGCCGAGCAGCGCGAGGACGGCGGGGAGCAGCGTGAGCGCGGCGATCACGGAGACGATCCCGACGAGGATCGCGCCCGCGGCGAGGCTGCGGAAGATCGTGCTCGGAACGAGAAGGAGCCCGAGCATCGCGAGCACGAAGGCGACCCCGCTGAAAAGCACTGCCCGCCCGGCCGTCCCACCCGCTGTGGCAATCGCATCGTGCTTCTCACGCCCGGCGAGCCGCTCCTCCCGATAGCGGGAGAGGGTGAAGAGCGAGTAGTCGATCCCGAGCGCGAGGCCCATGCCGATCAGCATGTTCTGGGTGAAGACAGAAAGGTCGTATGCCTGCGCGAGGAGCGCCACGAGCGCGAGCGCGACCACGATCGACGTAACGGCGAGCATGAGCGGAACGAGGCCCGCGACGACCGCGCCGAAAACGAGCAGCAGGACCACCAGCGCTAGCGGTGCGCCGAAGAAGAGCTCGCCCTTCTTCAGATCCTCCAGCGACGCCTCGTCCTCGTCGACGTCCGCGATCCGCTCGCCGGTCACCGCGGCCTGGTAGCCGGGCTCCTCGTCGAGGCGCTCGACGACATCCACCACTTCCTCGACGTCATCCTCCCCGTCCCTGCCGAGGGCCAGAAGCAGGACAGTCGAGTCCCCGTCCTGGGAGACGAGGCGCCGCTCCTCGCCGTAGGTGATGACTCGTTCCGCGCCTGCCGCCCGCAGCTCGTCCGCGAGCTCGGCGACTCGCTCACGCGTCGCAGCCGCTTCGGCCTCGCCATCCTCGACCCGCACGACGACGACCTCGGTGATCGCCAGTCCGCTCGCGGCCTCTTGCGGAAAGCCCTCGTCCAGGATCTGCTCGGCCTGCTTCGACTCCGTCGTCCTCGTGATCTCGGCCTCCCCTTCGAACGCGAGGAACATCGCTACCAGCACAAACGAGACGAGAATGGCGATCAGCCAGAGACCAACTACGAGCCACGGCCGGCGACTACTCGCCCGAGCCAGACTCTCGGTCATCGCTCTCCTCGCTCGCGCGGGTGGAGGGCGAAGCGGTTGCCCTCCTGATCCTGGAACATCGACCACCAGCCGAAGCTCAGCTCGACCGGCGGCTGCGGGAACTCCACTCCGCGCGAGCGAAGCTCGTCGTAGGTCTCGGCGAGGTCGTCGCAGCAGAAGAAGACGTTCGAGGTTGGCAGCATGTCGGACGCGCTCGGCCGGCCGTGCTGACGCGGACTGAGAACGAGGATCAGTCCCTTGTCGGGCGTTCCGACCTCGACCCAGCGCTCCTCACCATAGGGGTGTCCTGGTGGAGATCGAAGCCCAGAGTCTCCATCCAGAACCGAGCGCGCGGGCTTGATCGTCGACCTCGATCACGACCTTGCTGACGCCTTTGACCACGCTGCTGCCTCCTCCCATTCAGGCGGCCGCTGCACGAACTCCGTGCGCCACTGCTTCATGATCTGCATCGGCGTCATCCCAGACGGTGGCCGCTGATGTCGTAGGGGACGTTCACCGTCTCGTCGGCGCCGGGGTTTGGTCCGCCGCCCGAGAAGGTGCCGTTCTCGCGCCAGGTGCCGGTGAACGTTGCGTCCAGTTGACCGTACGACACCGCGATCGTCACGGTGTCCCCCCGGACGTCCCACCGGTAGGGCAACGGCGTCGGGGAGAAGCCGGAGAACACGTTCGAGGGGAAGGTGTCGGTCTCGGGCTCGTAGCCGATCAACTCCAGGGCGTCGATCGAGAGGCCCATGAAGTCGATGTGTGCGCGCTGCTCGAGGAAGAAGCCGCCCGGCAGCCAGCGAAAGGTGGTGTCCCCATTGATGTTCTTCTCGTCGGAGCCGACCAGGTTGCCTTCCATCGTCCAGCGGCCGACGAGGCGCTCGAGGCGGCTCAGCGCGGGGTCCGGCTGCGGAAGAGTGCTTTCGGACATCGGTCCTTTCCGGGTTGCCGCAACCGGAGGCCTTGGATACGGAGCTGTCTTGATCGATTCGGTTCTAGCGGCCGCGACGCCCCTGCGCATCGGCCCACAGGCCCGAGTTCGACTCCGACCGGAGGTGGAGGCGACGCCTTACTTGAGCGTCACGCCGGGTGTAACGACGCCGTGGTCGTAGGCGAACACGATCGCCGCGGCCCGATCGCGCACGCCGAGCTTGCCGAAGATGCTTCCGACGTGCGTTTTCACGGTCGCCTCGGCCACGAACAGGGTCGCTCCGATCTCGGCGTTGGTC